>CAWJEW010000007.1:0-520612 GCA_963842065.1 uncultured Thermoleophilia bacterium
TGGCAGCTTGGGGAACTCGTGGTGCGCGCCGGTGCACGGCTGGTGCACGGCATGCTCGGGGAGGTCGAGGCGCCGCGACGGCGCATCATCACCACCGACGCCCGGACCCTCGAGTACGACTACGCGATCGTTGCCGTCGGCGCCAGAGCCGAGGCGTGGCTGGACGCGCCGGGGATAACGTTCTCCGGCCCGGGCGACGTGCCGCGGATGGGTCGCGCGCTCGATGAGCTCGCTGCGCGCGCGGGCGCCGGCGAGCCGGTGCGGGTCGCGTTCGTGGTGCCGCCTGGTCCGGGCTGGGTGATCCCCGCCTATGAGCTGGCGCTCATGGCGCGTCACTACCTGGACGAGCACGGGGCCGCTACGGCGGGGGTGGTGCTTGTCACCTCCGAAGACGCACCGCTCGGAATTTTCGGGGATCCGGCGACCCGGATGATCTCTGACGCGCTGAATGCCGCGGGGATCGAGCTGCACACCGGCGCGATCGCGCGCGGCTGGGCCGATGGCGTGCTGCAGATCGTCCGGGACCGCACCGTTGCCGCGGATATCGTGATTGCCATGCCGGTGCTGCGCGGGCCGCGCGTGACAGGGCTCGCACAGACCCAGGCCGGATTCGTCGATGCCGATCGCCACGGCAGGGTGCGCGGCGCCCCGCGCGTGTTCGTTGCTGGCGACGCCGGGCCATTCCCGGTCAAACAAGGCGGGCTGGCATGCCAGCAGGCCGACCGTGTCGCCGCCGCCATCTGCGCCGAGCTGGGGATCGCCACTCCCGAGATCCCGCCCTCGCCGGTGCTGCGCGGGCTGGTGTGGTCGGCCGACGCCGATCGGTTCCTTCGGCGCGATCTGGCCGGCGGGCGCGACGAGAGCCACGGCACCGCGAGTGCTGCCTCAGCGCTGTGGTGGCCGCCCGGCAAGGTTGCCGGCAGGTACCTGGCGCCGTATCTGGAGCAGATGGCAGCGCATGAACTTGTCGATTTGCCGGGTCGAGACGGACGTGCAGCTCCTGGTACCGGGTAACCGGCGGGCGACAGCCACCGAGCCCGGTCCGGGAGGAAAGTGCGGCGGTGCCAGCGCCGTCTTGACAGAGCACCTGCGTCACCTCGCCGTCGCGTGCGGGGTCCAGCGATAGCGGGCTCTTGCGCCGGTCTGCAGTCGGCGGCACAGCCCCAGCCAATTTGCCGTCGCCGGTAATCCGGGTGAAGCAACGCGGCCCGCGATCCGCAGATCGCCGCCGTCGGCTCCACCTGCGCAGACGGCAGCGCCCATTGGAGTGCGGTCGGCCAGAGCGTGTGATGGCACCGAGCGTGTGCGCACGATCTTCAGACGCCCGGCGGCAGAAGCCTAGCCCTCGCCGAGCACTGGACAATCCGGCGCGGGTCGAGCCAGGGGGCAACAGTCGGAAGTGCGACGTCGCGGATCCGGAAAAGCGCTGGGTCTTCGGTGCGCGGTGTCAGAATCAGGATGTGGGCGATCGCGCTTGCAGCGATCACACGCGCTGCGATCGGGACAGGGGCGGAGGTGGCTGGAAGCGGCGTAAAGGTGCGACTCGGCTACGTCGGTGGCCCCGCGAGAGCGCTGTACGACCAGACGGGAATGGATGAGATGCTCGTGAGCATGCCTCGCGTTCCCGTGGCTGGTGAAACAGTCCGCTGGGCGCCCGATGCCGAGCGCGAGGTCACCGCCATCGTACAAGCGGTGGTGTGGCTCGTCGGCGAGCACTCAGGGTCGGCCGAGGCGTATGTGGTCGTCGGTCCGGCGACGCCAGTCACCGGGAGGCAGTTCGCCGCGTGAAGTCCTCACGTGGCGCCGCGGTTCCTGGCGATCGAGCCCAGCCAGAGCGCCTAGTTACACGCCCTCTCCGAGCTAGTCCGGCGTTTGCCCAGCAAACACGGCCTTTTCGCGACTCTGTATTCCTATCAACTGTCGAACTCGGGCACCAGGCGCGGACTGCGTGTAAGCGACGCGCTTACAAACGCCCGCACAACTACAGGGTCAAACTGGGTGCCGGCGCAGCGCAACAGCTCGACGCAGGCATCATGATGATGGCGGCCTGATCGGTATGGGCGGTTGCTGATCATCGCCACATAAGCATCGACCACAGCCAGAATCCGCGCCTCGAGTGGGATTTGCTCGCCCACCAGGCCGCGCGGATAGCCCCTGCCGTCAGGACGCTCACGGTGGCAGAGGATCCACTCGCGGACGTCGTCGAAGCTGACCTCGCTGAGCAGCGCCGCTCCGAGCTCGGGCTGGCGGCGGATCTCGGTCCACTCCTCGTCGGTAAGCGGACCCTGCTTGTTGAGGATCGCGGGCGAGAGCTGATCGCGCCCGATCCCGCATACCAGAGCGGCGAAGCGGACCCGGGCGATCTGTTCCTTGCTCAGTCCCAGCTCGCGGGCTGTGAGCTCGGCTAGCTCCCCGGCGAACCGTCGCGGGTTGGGGGAGTAGTCGATCCTCCCGAGTGGGGCGCGCACGGCTCCACATCCGTCGCACACCCGCACCATTTGCAGCTGGCTCGTGTCTCGCAGGTAGCGCGCCGCGCCACTGTGAAATGCGGAGTGATCGCAGGCCATGGCCATCCATCGACAACGCAGCGGGCATGCTGAAGGCTTGCGCTACCGCTCAAGCAACGCTGCCATCAGGACCGCGACCGGCTCGAGAGACACTGAAAGACGCGAGGCGGGCAGCGATGAGCAGATGGAGCGCGCGCTGCACTGGAGAGCCTGACTCAGAGATTTTGGTGCCTCGCCCACTGCGCCGTCGCCACGTTCGCGGGGCTGATGTTCGTCCTTCCCGGACTCGACGCGCTGTTGCCGGCGAGCTGGAGTAACGCGAGCGACCCCTACCTGCCTCTCAGCGCTGGCAGCGCGATCATGGCCATCCGTCCGGACTCGTCGTCGCTTTCACCCTGGGCGGGCTTCGCGGTCTTTTGCGGATACACCGTCCTGCTGGGCGCGCTGGCCGCGTACCTGCTCATCCGCCGCGACGCCTGACGGGTTGGCGCGCGCCGATGTCCGGGCGCGCGTACGGGGGTCACCAGACGACTTTCCGCCGCCTCGCGGTGACCGCGAGTGCGTGGCATGAGCCGTTAGTTAGACGGCCCTAGCGTCGGACCCCCGCAAAGATGGGGGTTGAATTTGGTCGGGCCGTAGGCCGCGATCGTCGCGCAGACCGCCGGCGCCGCGGCGGTCGCACCGTACCCGCCGTGCTCGACGACGACCGCGACCACGATCTTCGGATTGTTATACGGCGCATATCCGACAAACCAGGCGTGGTCTGCCTGGTTGTTGGCGCCGGATTGCGCGGTGCCGGTCTTGCCGGCCACGACCGGGCCACCTGCGGCCGCGACGGGGCTGAAGACCCCCGCCGCGAGCCCCTGCGGACCCTGGGCCACGAGGTACAGCCCCTGACGGACGACCGCGAGCACCGCCGGACTGAGTCCCAGCGACCGTGGCGGCGTCACACCCGCCAGTTGCCGGACGACCTGGCCGCTTTGGTTGGTGACGTCCAGCCCGAGCGTCGGCGTCACCAGGTTGCCCCCGTTGGCGATCGCCGAATACGCCACCGCCATCTGCAGCGGGGTCACGAGCAGATTCCCCTGGCCGACGGCCATGTTGATGTTGTCACCCGGATTCCAGAGCGCTTGAGCCGGGTCAACCTGAGAGAAATACGCTTTCGTCCAGGCCGGGGTCGGCACCCGGCCCGGTACCTCTCCGGGCAGGTCGATTCCGGTCGGCGAATTGAACCCGAACTTCTCCGCCCAGTCCTGCTGCTGCAGCCCGCTGTTGGGATTGTTCGTGACGCTGACGCTGGCCTCGTGCAGGTTCCAGAACCGGGCACCGACTTGGTAGAAGTAGGTGTCCGAGGACACCTCCAGCGCCGTCGGCAGCGTGATCGAACCGTTGTTCTCGTGATCGAAGTTCGGGAATACCGTGCCAAACAGGGTGATCTGCGGCCCGCCGTCGATGAGTTCGGTCGGGCTGAGGATGCCCAGCTCGAGTGCGCTGATCGAGGTCACCGGCTTGAAGCTCGATCCCGGCGGGTACGAGGCGCCGATGGCCCGGTTGAGCAGCGGGGAGCTGGCATTGGTCAGGTAGCTGCTGACCAGCTTGTTGTTCGCGGGGGTGCGCTGGCCAAACGCATTCGGCGAGTAGGTCGGATACGACGCCATCGCCAGGATCTGGCCCGTGTTGGGGTCGATCGCCACGCCCGCGGCACCCGTCGCCGTCCGGGAGGACCGCACGCGCTGGCGCAGCTGGCTCTCGAGTGCCGTCTGGGTCGCCATGTCGATCGACAGCGCCAGATTGTCGCCCTGCACGGGGGGCGTAGACGACACGGGCCCCGCGCTTACCGGGTTGCCGGATGCATCGACTTCGACTTGCGTCTGGCCCGGAACGCCTCGCAGATACTGTTCGTATTGGGCCTCGATCCCGGCTTGGCCCACCTGCTCGTTGCCGAGGTAGCCCTGGGCGACATAGCTTGCGTATTCCTGGGGGGTAATTGTGCCGGTGTACCCCAGGATGTGGGCGGCGAGCGTCCCGAGCGGATAGTTGCGCAGGTACGCGTTCTGCAGCTCGACCCCGGGGAACTGGCGGATGTGCTCGGAAAACGCGGCCTGTTGGATGACCGAGATGTTCTGTCCGAGCACGACGGGCAGGTACGGCGACGCCGCCTGGCCGCTGACCATGGCGGCCATCAACTGGTCGGCGCCGGTGTGCAGGATCGGCGCCAACATCGCCATCTCGGTGGCGCGCCGGGCGCCTTGCAGCTCGAGCGGGAACGCGACGACGTTCACGCTCGGGATGTTGTCGGCCAGGATCGTCTTGCCGGTGCGGTCGGTGATCAACCCCCGGGGGGCCGGCACGACCACGGTCCGGATGCTATTGGCGACCGCTACCGCGGCATAGCCCTGGGCATCGATGACCTGCATGAACCATAAGCGAATCAGCAAGACACCGATGACAACCATCGTGACGCCCCCGAGAACCGCAATCCGAAACGCCGTCCGCGGGTTCAGCGGGCGTCTGCGACGCCGCGGGCCGCCGGACCCCGAGTCGCCTGCGGGTGAGATCAGACGCGAGCTCATGTGTCGCGCGGGACGAGCAACGATCTGGCGGAGGGTGTCCGGGTACCCGTCGCGGGCTCGCGCGGGCAGCAGGTGGCGCGCGACGGGTACGTGGGTCGCCTCGAACACGCCCGGGCTGCCTTCTTGCTCGGCCCGCGCCATGCTGGCTCAGGACGGTGCAGGCCGCCTGCATCGTCAAATCCACTGCATGTGGCGCTGGCGAGATACCGTACCGAACTAGGCAGAGAAGGCATGGATGTCCTGCCGTTCTCAGAAGTCTCCCCGTTCGAAATTAGCGCGCCAAATAAACCACCATGTAGTCCTCCGGAGAGCCTGGCGTTAAGCCTGGCGCCTCAGAACCACTCCTGGATCGCCGCCGTCGGTTCTAGGACGACCGGGACAGCCTCCCCGCATCGCACCCATGCGGTCGACGCGCCAACGGGGGTGTCTTACTGGTGGATTTCTCGCACGCCGCAGACCATCAGGGCACGAATGGCGGAAGGGCCCCGCCCGGCGGGGCCCTTCCTCTGATGGCGAGACCCAGACTCGAACTGGGGACACCACGATTTTCAGCCCGGCGCTCTGGTGGACGAAAGGGGAGAGCGTGGTCGAGACGCACGACTGCACGACTGCACGACTTGAAGGAAGTCCTCGCGGCGAGTGCACGAAAACGGGGCAAGACCAACGAGCCGACCAAACGCGGGGAAGACCAGGTGCCAACGCCACCGGGTGAGGTCCACTTCCACCCTTGCGCGGGGTTCGGTGCGTGCGAACCGCTCACACGCGCTACGGTGCCTGGAGGGATCTCATCCCGGTTTGTCGAGCACACACGCGCGACAACCCTGCGCGGGCGCAGTGAACATCGGCGTCCAGGAGCTGTATGGCAAGAAGACGGACGACGCCGGGCCGGCGACCCAGCGCGGCATACAAGAAAGGCCCGACCCAAGCGTCGGCCATGAGCAAGCCCAAAGAAAAACTGATCTTGGTAGAGGGGACCATCGAAGAGGCGCTCCCGAACACGATGTTTCGGGTCTCGGTCAATGAGGGCGCCCACGAAGTGCTGGCGCACCTCACCGGCAAGATGCGCCGGTTCCGCATCCGCGTGAACCCTGGCGATCACGTGCACGTCGAACTCAGCCCCTACGACCTCACCCGCGGGCGGATCGTCTTCCGCGACCGCTGAGCGGACGCCCCAACTATCTCGGCATCTGCCCCAGCTTCGTGCGGCGCATCGTCATCCGTGAGCGTCAGGTTCGGGCATCGGTTTCCGCCAACCCTCACCTTGCACACCAGTACCGTGGGAATCGAGAAACGGCACGGAGTGCCCTGAGGTTGTCGGAGACGTTGTGCCCTGCCCCGGGTTTCCTGAAACCGCGTCTAAGGGATCTCTAGGCGACCGTCACTGTTGGCGCTTCCCGGTCCCCGATACTCAGGCACGCTGGCGGAACGCCTCTCCGAAGAGTTGCCGCCACATGGCGAGCGCCCCGGCCCGATCAGCGCGCGCCTCGGCCCCGACGGCTTGCGCAGCACGGATGTGGGCGTCGCAAAGAAGCGTCCTGGTCGCCTCAATGTCGGCGTCCGACATCCCCGCCGAGAGCCGTAGGCCGCCACCGGGATCGGGAACTTCGATCCAGTTCGGCGCCTGCGCGAAAAAGTGCGTGATGTCGAGACGCGGGTCCGCGCTCATGGCGGCGAACATCGAGCCGATCATGACCTCGAGCTGCCACGATCGAAGCGGGCTGCCATGCAGGCGATTCCAGCACTTGAGCGTGCGTACCCGCTGACGGTAGCGGTTGGCGAGCCGCGCCTGGCGCGCGGAGCTCCACTGGGCCTGTCGTGCAGGGTTGAGTCGGATCCACTGGCCGTCCGCGGCCGGGATCGCATACCCGCCGCTGGCCGCCGCGAGCGAGATGGTCAGGCACACCCCGGGTGGATCTGCGTAGGCGACATGCACCGACCGACCGAGGGTGCCGAGCGGCACGATCTTCGTGCGCTCGGCGATCTGAGCGCGGACACGCGACACATACTCGTGCGAGTCAGATGGCAACATCGCGCCGCCGTGCCCCGCGTCGCCGAAGATCGCCAGGATGTCGATGTCCGTAAGCGGCTGGATCGCGGTTCCGCGGGCGCACGAGCCCATCAGCTCGGCAGCCACGAGCGGTGTCTGATCCCATGGCGGAAACGCCTGGGTGAGCATGCGGCGTACCTCGCCCACGCGCGAGTGGATGCGTGCGTATTGGGGCGCGCTGAGGCGGATCTCGTCGTCGAAGAGGGCGAATGCGGATGCCGTGGTTGGTGCCATCAGGTCGCGATCGTGACGGAGTGGTGGGCGCAGGAACTCCTGGCGGACGCGTGGCGGCGCATAACGGGTGCACGCCGCTTGCTGCGACCATCCCCGGCGCCTGGTCGCGCCGGGATGCGCGACCAGGCGCGCCCGACGGGCGTTCGTCTGGCCGGCTGCGTCGGACGCGCGATGCCGATCCGATCATCCACGTTGATCTCCCTGACGGCGCGCGGACAGGCATCTCGCCGCTACATCCTCGCGTATCGGGTCGCGGCGTGCGCGGATGACGGTCTGAGGCTCCAGGATCGGTCCCCTCGCGCAGAGGGTTCCAACCAGACCGCCAGTACTGTCGCGCGCCGTGCCCGTTCCTCGGCCGGCCAGGACGCGACCCGGGTCGCGCCGTGTACGGTGCACCCGCGTCCGGGCACACGTTGACACAGCCCCGCTAGCGGGCGGATGCTGGCGATGCGGCACGGTCTGCGCACCGCGTGGGGTCCACCGCGAGCAGCGCGAGCGTGCGTTCCAGGTCGGAACCTCCTCGCGGCTCCCCGTCGAGCGCCTGTCGATGCAGACCTTCTGCTCCAGGGGCTCCCGGGTGATCTGTCCGGTGAGCGATCCTCGGCGCCTGCTGATGCGCGGCATGGTGCATGGGCTCGCGCATGGCCCGTGAGGTTGATGCACGGACCCCTGGGGCAGTTGGCGCGCCAACGGTGTGGCGCGCAGACGCTCCAAAACGCAACGGCCCCGCCGTGGGCGGGGCCGTTGCTGATGGCGAGACCCAGACTCGAACTGGGGACACCACGATTTTCAGTCGTGTGACCACTGTCGCAGTGCACCGCGAGCGCCGCCTACGACACTCCAGGCGCAGGCGATCCATTGCGGCCGGCGTCATGCCGAGATCACCCTTGATGCGGGAAAGGGTCGCGAGTTCGGGCTTCGTACTGCCCATTTTGACCTGCCCCGTTATGGGATTTCCCTGCTGAGCGACATGCCGGACATGCCAGACGTGCCCTGCGTGCCCGGGGCGTGCTACCCCCGGTGCTGCCCCAGGATTCGGCGGGCGCGGCCTCATGGCTCGTGCAGAGCATGGTTTTGGTCGATGAAGGAGAACTGGCTAGTAGTCGGGATGAGCCCGGACGATTCACCGCAGACAAGGGAGGGCGCAATGACCATCCGGCGTGCCAGCATCGCAATCGCAGCCGCAGGCGCCCTCTCACTCGGGGTGGCGTCGCCACTCATGGCGACCACCGCGCAGGCGAAGCAGATCAAGACGCTGAAACTGGAGCTGGTGAAGGCCGACAAAACAATCGCGGCGCGCAACAAGACCATCGCGGCCGACAACGCGACCATCGGACTGCTCCGAGCACGCCCGCCCGTCGAGCTGTCGGGCATCACGACGGCCGTTCAGGCGTGGTCTGAGCTGGTGACGCTGACGACCTCGGGGCTGTTCTGGCCCAACTCGTTCTTTCAATACTGCAACGGCACGACGCAATCGTGGGACACGGATACGTTCGGGACCGCTGCGAACGGCAGCACGACGCTTAGCTTCACGCAGGACGTGACGTCCGGCCTGACCGACGCCTCGACCTGCCAGACGAGCCCGGTGGGTTCGTGATGCTGGCCCCCGAAGAGATCGAAGCCGTGCTCAACGAAGTCCGCCGTGACGCGTTCCGCGAGTGCCGGGGCGCCGTGGGCCGACCTGCCTGTGCGCCCTGCTGGTGCGTGTAGCTAGGCAGTGGCCAGCGCCAGTGCCTTTGTCTCCATGCCGTTGAAGATCTCGGCCACCGTTTCGGCGCCCTCGACCATCCGAAGCTGCTCGGACGTGGCCGAACGTGCCCGAGGCCTGCTACCCCGGCTAGTCGTCCGCGCTCCGTAGGACGGCGAGAATGCTCTTTCCCTCGTCGACGGTCGTGCGCCCCTTCTCAGCGGCGGCCCGCATCTCTTCGATCCTGGCGGCGAGTTCCAGGATCTGATCGCGCGCGTCGGCGAGGATCTCGTCGTCGATCTGGAGCAACTCTTCGAGGTACCGCGCGATCTCTTGGCGCGATTGCAGTTGCCCTTGCAGCGCGTCCGGCGGCGCAGCGCCGCGCGACTTCGGGCGCCCGAATCGTCCGGGCTTGTCGCCGTCCGCGATCTGTTGCCTGAGCGCTTCCAGGGCCGTCTCGTGGTCTGCCTGCTGTGCGCGGGTCGGTGGCTTGATGCTCAAGCGCCTCGCGCTCCCGAGTGCGCCAGAAATCGAGGGCTTCCTCCCGCTCGCGCAAGCCCTTCTCGATCCGGTCGAGGTCGGCCTCGCCCTGGCGGACCATCTCTTCGACCATCGCGATCTGTTCGGCGCGCCCGTCTGGCACGTCGCCCTCGCTCATTTCGCCTCCCCCTTCCGGCGTCAAGCGCAACGATCCGCCGGAGGTGCGGACACATCACCCGCGCCGTGGGCTCAGCCCGCCCCTCGTTGCCGATTACACGATGCGTGTGTGATCCGATGCCCGGCCGGCGCGGCTACATCGACGATGCAGGCTAAGCGCTCGCGCCCCGGAGCGTTGTGATCGCCTTCTTGAGCAGCTGGCTCACCCGGCTCTCGGTCACGCCGAGCACCTCACCGATCTCGCGCATGTTGAGGCGGTCGTAGTAGTAGAGCGACACGACGCGCTTCTCCCGGTCTGGCAGGCGAGCGATCCGCTCAGCGATTGTCACCGGGTCGCCGTCGCTCCGCCTGGCAACCTCCGCCGCCGCGAGGAACTCGCGCCAGCTCGCCACGCAATCCTCGGCCAGCTCGAGCGCGTCTGGACACCATGGGCATTCGTACGCCCATTCGGATTCCGGGTGCCAATATTCGGATTCCGGGTGCCAATCGACGCGAAGCCGCACCCTGTGGGAGCCGTTCGGCCGACTGTCAATCGTCAGCACGCGCCCCGTCGAGGACTTGGGCTTGCTCCGCTCGGCGTGTTTGGCCTTGTTGCAGATCGCTTCGCACGCGCTGAGGGCCTGCGAGTTCTTGATGTGATCCTCACCCTGGGCACTCTCGATGCCTGGCCAATTGTCGAGATCCTTCTCGATCCAGTCATCCCCGAAGTGGTGGCACTCGGTGAAGAAGCTCCGAACGCGCAGGTCGACCTCCACGGTGCTGGAGACGTTGGCGCCGGGCTCGTAGGCAGCGCGCAGAAGTGCAAGCGCTTTCTCGACCCTCAGCCACTGTTCCAGCCAGAACGCGGAATCGGCCATGCCAACGGACACGCCCACCGAGGAAGAGCTCGCCTGAACGTCTGCCACCCCCGCCGTGGGGCGTGGGTCATTGGCCGGCACGTCGTCGAGGTTCGTTTGGCAGTCGGGGCAGAACATCACGGCCGGCGGCTTGTCCTTTTCCACGGCCTCAGCATCTCAGCCGTCAAGCTGACGGGCTCGCGACCGGTCGCGGCCATCTAGGCGAGCCGGCGTGACGTCTAGCGCTGCGGCGGAGCGTCCTGCCGATATACATCCGCCCAACTTGAACCGCGTGGCAGGGCGTCGAGAAGGATGTTCACAACGAGGAGGACGTCGACCGCTCGGATGGGCTCGCCCCGTTGGATGTTCTCCGGCGAGATGATGTCGCTGACCTGGCCGACGATCGGACTCTCGGGCACGAGGACCCGGACCTCGCCGATCACAGCGTCAAGGACCGGGAGCGCCATGCCCCGAACCTCCTGCTCGGGGTCCTTCGCCGTGACCTTCTCTAGGGCCACGCGGAGGTTCTTGAGCATAGTGCGGGCTTGTTCGACATCGAGGGTTGACATCGCGGCCAGCGTATCAGTCCCCGACCCCTGCCCTTGCCGCGTCACGCCACCCCGGGCCCGTGCCGGGAGCGATAACAAGAAGGCGCCTGTGTGCCCCCGGAGGCGCCCAAGGGTCCACGGGTACGGCAAAGCGTTGCCAGGGCCACGTGTACCTACACAGGCCCCTCGCTGGCCGGCTACGCCACCCCTGGCGGACGGCGCCGCGGCCGTCCAGGTTGCACGGGACCGATCGGGACACCCATGTTCCCTCGAGCCCGATTGCATTTCGCATGTAGGAGCCTGGTTGGGATCCCGTCCGTGGCCCTGAAATGATCGGCATCCAACTGCTGCTCGGGGTAGAACATCGGCTCCCCACACCACTCGCACCGCGTGCCTTGCACGAAGTTGGCCAGCAGCACCTCCCTCGCACGCTGGTGCTCAGGCCCATACCGGCCGCCGGCACTGCGGGTTTTCGCCCGTGGCTGCGAGCATTTATCGCAGTAGCCCTTGTGATCGATGGTTTTGCCGCAGCCGGTGCACGCGAACATCGCTCGACCCTTGACGCCCGTCTTGCGCGTTGCCGGTTGCGGACACCGATCGCAGATCCCTTTGTAATCAATGGTCCGGCCGCAGCGCTGACACGAGTACCTTTGTAAACTCGGCATTTCTCGCTCCATTTCTAGGCATTGGATTGCCTTGTCTGCGCGCTTCTGCAAAACCCCTGGTATTCTGTGTTTCTCGCGAAAACATGCGGGGTGAGCGCTCGCGAAATAGTGGCGGAAGTTTTCACCCCCATACCCCATAACCGGCATCGCTTGCGGATATCGCCGCATGCCGGCCGCCGGCACCCGGCGCGGCGCGCCAGGCCAGCGCTGAACCCATCGCTCGGGAGGCATGCCAGGCGATACGCATGCCGGCATCGAAATTCCCGGGGGCACGCTATGCACCGTCGTCCTCGAGGCGACACCATCCGGTGACGTCGCGATGAGCGGTATCGCTCCACACCCAGCATTCCAGCGCCAGGCCAGACGAGGCTGCCGTTCGCAACGCACGGCGCGCCGACTCGACGTCGACGTCCGCCAGGCCGGCAACCTCCCGGGTGGTCCGCACCTCGTCGTCCAGCGCCTCGACCAGCCGACCAAGGATCGTCTCTCTGTCGAGAGAAGACGACGACGATATCGGTGTCGTTGGTTGCGGTGGCACGAACGGTTCAGGGTCGTAGTCGTAGTCGTGCAGCAATCACTTAGTCGCAGCGGAGAGACGAAGCCGAGGATCGAGCCGGTATCGCCGCGGCCGGTAGTAGTGGATCTCCAGGTTCGTGATCCGCCGTCGTCGCGGCTGCTGCGGTGTAGCGATATCGGCTTCGTGTAGTTGCTGCTCGGTGGTGGTCACAGCGCCACCACGCAAGAAACGCGCAACCCTGGCAGGTGGTGTGTGTGCGGTTGCGTGCCCATAACCCTGCACACAGGCGCTTCATCTGCACCCATCCGCACGCAAACTGCCTGCGAAGTCGGTCTACGAAACCGAAGGTCACAGGTTCGAATCCTGTCTGGCGCGTCAGTGAAAGCCATGCGAGAGCGGGGCTTTCGACGTTCGTGGGGCGAGTACGCCACGCACACGAAGTCGGTCTGAATCGGTCTTAGAAGCTCTAACGAAACGAAGGTGGCCGCCTCTCGGCGCTGAACCCAGTGCACGGAGCCCGTCCGCGATACTGGGAGATGCCGATGGCCGCCTCGCGCAGAAAGCCGTGGATCGTCGATGACGAGCTGTGGGCGCTGGTCGCGCCGCTGCTTCCCGCACGGCCGCGGCGGTTTCGCTACCCCGGCCGCAGGCCGCTTGACGATCGGCTGGTCTTGCAGGGGATCCTGTTCGTCCTGCACACCGGCATCGGCTTCGGAGCACCTGCCCCAGGAGCTGGGGTATGGCTCGGGGATGACCGCCTGGCGGCGCCTGCACGCCTGGCAGCAGGCCGGGGTGTGGCAGCGGCTGCACCAGCTCCTTTTGGAGCGCCTTCACAACTCCGGTCAGATCGACTGGTCGCGCGCGATCGTCGATGCCTCCTACATCCAGGCCAAAAAGGGGGCTCCTGGCTCGGGCCGAGCCCGGTCGACAGAGGCCGGGCCGGCGCCAAACACCACCTGATCACCGACGCGTCCGGAGTGATCCTGGCTTGGTCGGCGACGGCCGCCAACCGCAACGACATCACCCAGCTGATTCCGCTCATCGAGGCGATCCCACATGTCAAGGGAGCCCGCGGCAGGCCCCGTCACCGACCCGAGCGCCTCGTCGCCGACCGCGGATATGACCACGACAAGTACCGGCGTCTGCTGCGCGCCCGCGGCATCGCGCACCGGATCGGACGCCGCGGGACCGGGCACGGGTCGGGACTCGGCCGCCACCGCTGGGTCGTCGAGCGCACGATCAGCCACCTACACAACAAGCGCCGGCTGCTCATCTGCACCGACCGCTCCAAGGCCACCCACGACGCGCTGCTGGCGCTGGCAGTGTGCGTGTTGACCTACTCCCGCTACCGGGCATCATTGTGTTAGAGGTTCTTAGTAGTGCTTTGGTAGGTCGAGTTACTCATCCTGTCGTGCCGAGTGCAGCGGGAGTTGTTCGAGGTCGATGGGTCGCTGACAGGTCTGGCAGCGGCCGGTCCAGCACTTGAAGATCGGCTGCAACAGCAGCACCGTCTGGGGCAGTGTCAGGCCGGCCGCCGGGGATTTGGGTGCTGCCGCTCCAGGGTGAGAAACCCATGGGCGGCGGTGACCAGAGCGGTGTGGTGGTACCACCCCAGCCACGAGCGTCCTTCGTAGTGGTCCAGCCCGAGCTCACCCTTGAGCTGCTTGTAATCGAGCTCGATCTTCCAGCGCAGCCGCGCCAGGCGGGCCAGACGCTCGGGCGGGGTATCGGCGGGCAGGTTGGAGATCCAGTAGTCGGTGGGTTGTGCGGCGCCCTCTGGCCATTCGGCGATCAGCCATTCCTGGGTCGGTGGCCAGGGGACTCGCCCGCCAAAGCGGTTCCCGGCCCACACGCGCATGAACGCAAATCGCGAGGTCACCGTGGTGCCATCCGGCCCGTCACGGAATGTCACATCCACGAGTTGCTTGTCGCCCAACTCGGCCACCACCGCCGCGATCGATCGCGGTCTGCGGTCCGGGCGCGCGCGGCTTGGTCGTCGCCCGCGCTCGGTCTTGCGCTCGGCGACGATGAAGTTCGTCTCGGGCGAGAACACCGTGGTCTGCGCGGAGATCGCAAGCACATAGTGGTGCCCGGCGGCCCCTAGGCGCTCGCGCAGGGTGGTGTTCTCGCCGTAGGCGCTGTCGCCAAGGATCGGCGCACGAGGGATATCCCAGCTGCCGGCGCGCTCGATGAGATGGGCGCCCAGCTCGGGCTTGGTGTGAAACTCGACCTGCGGCGGGATCTTTGCCTGGCGGCGTCGCTCGGGATCGGCACACCACTCCTCGGGCAGATACAGCGCCCATCCCAACGGGACGGTTCCCCTGGCGCCGACCGCGTGCACCGACACCCCGATCTGGCAGTTGCCGATCTTGCCCAGGGTACCCGAGTACTGGCGCTTGACCCCCGGCGAGCGCGTGCCGTCCTTGGGGAACCCGGTGTCATCGAGCACCCACGCCTGGACGTCAATCTCACCGGCCACCCGCTCGGCGACCGCTTTGACTACGAGCGTCGGGTCCCATGGGCTGACCGCAACAAACTGCTGCAAGCTCTCATAATCAGCCTCGCCACCCAGCCGCGCGACCATCGGCTCCAGCGACTTGCGCACACCCTGCTCGATCAGCCCGCGCAGATACAAGCCGCCGTTGCGCAGCTGCACCGGCCGGTTGACCGCATCCGCGAGCACCGCATCCGCGAACACCTCCAACCGCTGCTTGACCGCCACGGGCCCCTCGACATCCATCCTCGCCATCATCCCTCGCTCGCGTCGAGAACCGTACGAACGAGGGCTTTGCCACGCCGAGGGCGATTCCTACCTAAGACCTACCAAAGCACTATTAGGCGGTGCGGGGGCCGTCTCATACGGTGCGGGAGGCGGTGCGCCGGGCACCCCGCGATTGCAGCCATCGCTGGAACGCATGACCGGGCACCGTCACAAGCGCTTTCGGCGCGTCACCAGCCCAGCTCGCCATGAGTCAGCTCGATTGCCGGTAGGCAACTGCGAACGGTGCGCTCCAAGCCGCGTTGCGGGAGTGTGACGCCGTCGCTGAATCACGGACACCCGACCGTCCTTATCGGAACGCTGCCGCTGGTCCCGGTCGCATCGAGGAGTTGTCCCTACGGATTGGGCTCAGCCGACCACGGTACCGTTCCTGCGCGCCGCACGGAAACGTTCACGAACTGGACCCGTCCCGAAGCGATCAGGACTCCCCCGATGTCGGACACGGCTGCGGGTGCGAAGATGAGATACTTCGAACGATTGCATTCGGCCCGAGGAAGACGGACAGCATGCCCGAGAATGCGCACCAGCCACATAAGCGGCTGTTGATCATCTCCAACGTCACGGTCACCGGCGCTGAGCTCTTTGATGAGATCCACAAGCATGCCCGCGAGGCCGATACGGAAGTACTGATCGTCATGCCTGCGCTGATCTCGCGTCTGCATTGGTGGATGTCCGACGGAGACGCGGGCAGCGTCGCAGCCCAAGAGCGTCTGACCATCTCGCTCGAACGGCTGCGTGCGGCCGGAATCCCCGCTCGTGGAGCGTTCGGCGACGCCGACCCGCTCCAAGCGATCGACGATGCCATGCGCGTCTTCCATCCTGATGAGATCATCATCGCCACCCATCCACGAGGACGCTCAAACTGGCTTGAGCGCGATGTCGTGGCGCATGCCCGCAAACGCTTTGACGTTCCCTTTACGCACATCGAGGTGGATTCGACCACCGACACTGCCCATGTCATCCCGTCGGAGTCGGGCTCGTAAGGGTCGTCAACAGGGGAGCACCCCCCTAGCCGAACCCCTTCGGGCCGGCGGGCCGAGGCTGATCGCGTCGCGTCCGGGGTAGAGGCCGCACTGTTGACGTTGCTCGGCTGTCAGTGTGGCCGGTTGGTTTAGGGGTTTTGACGTGTGATCTTGGCCGGTCTACGAAACCGAAGGTCACAGGTTCGAATCCTGTCTGGCGCGTCACAGAATAGGCCATAGCTATGCGGTTCTCGCCCGCGTGGACCACGGCCTCACGGCCGACGCGGGCGGCACGTGCCGGCCGGTCTAGACCCCCTGCTCGGCGGTGATCCGACCGTTGGCCACCGCTGCCTTGAGGGCCTGGTAATCGCGCTCGTTCTGATCGGCGTAGGCCGCCGCGAACTTCGCGATGGCCCGGCCAAAGGCGTCGCCCTTGCCGAGGTAGGCCGCGATGGCGACCCCGTCGCCGGAGCGGGCATGCGCGCGTGCGAGCGTCCAGCCGCACCAGTTGGCGTAGATCTCCATCCCTTTGGGCACCATCGTCTCGATCTCGGCCGAGCCTTTCCAGTCGCGCAGCTGACGTAGGTAGAAATCGCGCTCGATGCCGTCGATGCCGGTGACGTGCACCCAACCGAGAAAGACGTCGCTGGCGGCCTGCATGAGCCGTTGCCCGGCAACTACGCGATGGGCGTGGTTGGCATACTCGCTGCGGCCGCAGTAGGCCTCGAGCACGGACGGCTGGGCCTCTTTCATCTGCAAA
Source organism: uncultured Thermoleophilia bacterium (assembly GCA_963842065.1). Taxonomy (GTDB): domain Bacteria; phylum Actinomycetota; class Thermoleophilia; order Miltoncostaeales; family Miltoncostaeaceae; genus CAITWD01. The sequence goes on from CAWJEW010000007.1 coordinate 16,773, forward strand.
AAGAGCGGATCGGCGGCATCCCGCCCGAACATCAGAGCGATCCACGCCCGCGTGCCGACGCTGCCGACCCCGACGACCTTGCGCGCGATCTCGACGAATCGGTATCGCTCGAGCAGTTCGCGCCGATCGGTATCAAGGGTGCTCCGGTACTCGCGTAGGTATCCCTGCACCCACTCGGTGAACTCCGCTGCGGCCTCAGTCGGATACAGCTCGGAGACCGGAACGACGAGCGGCGGGTCGCTGGTGATATGCGGTTCGCCATCGACCACGTGGGTGAGCTTGCTAAATGCCTGCATGCTGTCGTGCGTGCGGGCCTTGGCGACGGTTGCCTGGGCGCGCTTGAGCATCTTGGCGGTAACGGTCGCCTGGAATTCAGCGATCGCCGAGTCGATATCCAGGCTGGCGTAGAAGACCTCGAGCTCGGTCTGGGAGGCGAACGCGGTCATGGCGGTCCGGTAGCTGCGGGCGCTGGCCAAAACGATCGACTCGCGATCAGCGGGCGCGTAGCCGTTCTCGCGCGCCGCCACCTCGAGGCTGGCGGCCAGCCGCTTGACGTCCCATTCCCACGGCCCGGGCAGGGTCTCGTCAAAATCGTTGATGTCGAACAGCATGCGACGCTCGGGGGTGCCGAAGATCCCGAAGTTGGAAAGGTGCGCATCCCCGCACAACTGCACGCGCAGGCCCGAGACCGGCGTCATGGCGAGGTCGCTCGCCATGACCAGGGCCGCACCGCGGTAGAACGCGAACGGCGAAGCCAGCATCCGCCCGTAGCGGATCGGCACCAATTCCGGGACCCGGCTCTCGGCCTGACTCTCAAGGAGCGCAATCGGATCTGGGCGCTCAGGTCCCGGCGCGACCTCGGCCTGCCGTGTGCGGGGCACGTCATTGCGGGCAGCGCGCCCCCGAGCGGTCCGCTCGGCGACGCTCAAATGGGCGATCTCACGCGGTGGCGGGGCACCCCGGTCGTCCGGGCGAGTTGTCGAGGTGCTCATGGTGGTCTCCCTTACGCTGTACTCGGGTTGCAGAACACGGGGGGCCTCGGTTGGGCCCTGGTATAGGCATAGCGAATCCGAGGGCGCCTGTTGCGCGACGACTGGGCCTATGGGTCCGGATTGATACCGCAAGCGATCCGCCACTCAAGGGTGCCGCTCAGGCGTCACCTCCCAACAGGATCGCTTCGATCTGTGATCGAACGTAGATCCGCCGCCTGCCGATCTTCCACGACCGGTGGATGCCGCGCCTGGCCCAGTCCTCGACGGCGTCTGCTTCGGTGCGGGATAAATGCCGCAAGCTCGAGTGACCCACCCTGATAGCCGCTCCGACCGATGTGAGGCATATGTCGAGGACGTGCCGACGCAGCTTTGATCGTCGGGCGTCTCTCAGGTCTTGGGATCGGTGGCCGGAGGTGCCTGAGCGGTAGCGGGACGCAGGCGAACGGACATCTTGACCACCCGCACCGACGAGCTGGCCGTCACATGCAGGACGGCACCGATCGAGACGATCGCGATGCCCACCCAAAACAGTGAGCCCGTGCCCAATAGGAGCAGCCCGATCCGGTTGAACAGGAACCCTGGTGTCGAGGCGACCCCGCTCAGCGCACCCGTGGTCAGGGTGCGGGTCACGTGGTCGCCTCGGGTGCCGGCTTTCTCAACGGCCAGCAACCACGACGGGATCGCGATGAACAGGTAGATCTGGACCACGAACATCACCAGCAGGGCGATCCAGAACCATCTGACGCGCATGTAGGGCATCAGCAGCCAGATCGTGGCCTGCAGCCCGCCCGTCAGCAGCGCGAGTCCGCCCACAAGGCGCCAGTGTGGCCGTGCCTCGCGAAACGCCGCACGGATATTGGTCGTGTCACCCTGGATCATCGTGTACGCGAAGGTCGCGTTGCACCAGTACGCCACCTGCGCGGCGAGGAGCACACCGATTGCCAACACGGGGCCGATGTCGGTGGGCAGGTGGCGGTTGGACAGAAAGTGGCCCTTCAGGTTCCAGGTCATGACCCAGATCCAGCCCGCCGGGACGATCTGCAGGAGCGTGAGCTGCCAGTGGCGCAGCAGCAGCACGACGCCGTCGAAGACGATCGCCACCGTACCTGCAGCATAGGCAAGTGGCTTCAGCCAGCGGCGCGTGCCGCTGAGCTGGGCGAGCGCCGACTCCACTTGGGCGGGATCGGTGCTCCGCACCGCTTTCACCGCCCGCACCAGCGCCCACGATCGCGTCCGGGGTGACATCAGCGCGCGGTCACGGCAGTGTGCGAGTTGCTACGTGCGCGTGGCACGGACCGGGACCCGACTGCGCATGCGACGACGCATGATTCCCATCTGAATCTCCTGTGGCGATTGCGTGAGTCGGCGCAGCGAACTCGGCGATTGCCCGCGTGGCTGCGTCTTCCCGTGGTGCAGTGCCCTCGGAGGCCGAGTCGTGTTCCAATGCCCGCCGCTCAGGCGACCGGCGAGCCGCAACGTTAGCGATGCTCATACGTACGCCCAAGCAGCGATACCGCAACGCTGGCTCCCGGACACGGTCGGCGTGACCACACTCCGAACGACGATCACGCCTCCCATGCTTCCCAGTATCGTCGAACGTGATCGTGAGCGCGCGCCGGATGCCCGCGGTTCCTGAGGCTTCGACCCAGGCTGACACTGATGCGAAGCCGGTCTGCGGGTTTTCCGGAGGCATTGGGGTCAAAAGGGGCATCGTGATCCGCCTGCAGCACACGGGCCGGCGACGGGCCAGAAACAGGATCCTCGGGACGCTCGAGACGCAGTGATTCCCCCGGCGCAGCCTCCGGCGCGTCGCCGGATAGGCTGATCCCCGCATGCAACCCCGGCTCACCACATGATCCTCGACCTCATCGTTATCGGCCTGGCGATTGCGCTCTACCCGATTTCGCTGACGCCGTTCCTGCTCATCCTCGCCTCCCAGCGCGGGGTCAGGAAGGGCGCGGCCTTCATGTTGGGCTGGCTGTGTTCGCTTGCGGTGGTCATCGCCGCCACCCTGCTGATCACGCAGGACAATCCGCCAACGTCCACCTCGGTTCCCTCGATCGCGGCCCTTGTCGTCAAGCTGGTGATCGGCGTCGGTCTGATCTATTTTGCCATGCGCCAGCGCCGCAGGATGGGCAGGCCCAAGCCGCCTAAGAAGACCCCGAAGTGGCAAACCGGCATCGACAACATGTCCATGTGGTTCGCGGCCATCCTCGCGCCGTTGACCCAGCCGTGGGGCATGATCGCCGCCGGCGTCACGGTGATCCTCAAGGCCAACCTCGCCTCGTGGCAGGACGACCTTGCGCTGGTGTTGTTCTGCCTGATCGCAAGCTCGATCATCATCACGCTGGAGCTGTTTGCCGCCTTACGGCCCGAGCGCACGCAGGAATTTATCCAACAGATCAGGACCTGGATCGACTCCCACACCGACCAGGTCATCGTCGTGCTGTTCTTGGGACTCGGCCTCTACCTGGTGGCGAGCAGCATCTACTACCTGGTCAGCGCCTAGGCTGTCCTATCCCCGAGTAGAGGCGACACTCGGGAGAGCCTGAGGCTCATCGAGATTCGCCACCCAGCGCGTGCGTGTGTGGCACGCGCCTGGGTTGGCGGCGAGCATCCGAGGTGCCGGTCTGCCAACCGCACCAAGGAGTCGCCGCCATGACCCAGCATGATGTCCTGTACCGGGTTCGTCTACGCGTACTCGCACTTGCCGAGGAGCTCGGCAACGTGCGTGCGGCCTGTCGGATGCTCGGCATTCACCCCTCGACCTTCTGCCGCTGGTGCAATCAGGCCCGCCGGCATGGGCTGGAGCTGCTTTCGCCCACGCGAGCGAAGGTCGCCGAAAGATGCCCAATCAGCTCAGTCCGATGCTCGAGCAGCGGGTGCTGGCGTTCTCGCTGGCGCAGCCGGGCTATGGGCCCAAACGCATTGCCAGCGAGCTTGCCCCCCGAAGTGGGGTGGCCTTCGCATCTCGGCCAACGGGGTGTGGGGGGTCTTGCGTCGCCATGGTTTTCGACACCCGCGCCCGTCGCCTCGGGCTGGTGGCCGGCTATGCCGCCCCACCCGAGCTGCCCGAGCGCCCACCAGCGCCCGTGCGTCAGATCGCGATCAGCCACCCCGGCGAGCTCGTGCAGATGGGCTGGTTCTTGATCGGGCGCCTGTCGGGCGCAACGGGCACCGTCTGGCAGTACACCGCCATCGACGCCCACTCGAGCCATCTGTGGGCCGGGCTTGACACCAGTCCCCCCAAACCCGATGGCCCGCGACACCTCACGTCTTGCCGAGCGCGTGGCCGAGGATCTGGCTGAGCGCGGCTGGCGAGTGCATAAGTGTCAGCACCGACAACGGATCGGAGTTCACCAGCGCGAGCTTCACCGGCACGATCGCCGGCCTTTGCCCGCTACCTGGTTCCCAAGATCACCGGGCTGCGCAGAGAGCTCAATCGGTTTGTCTGGACCTACAACACCGATCGGGCGCACAATGGGGCCGTACCGCGGAGGAGGTCCTCGGAAAGGCCAAGATGTGGGCACCTCGCGGCTAGCAAGGTGTCGCCACATCTCGGGGTCAGGACAGGCCCGACCGGACCCCATCGATCGGCCCACCCGCTCTGTGGGGTGTTGTCGGTGGTCTGACCTCCTCGCGTCAAGCTCACCGATCAATGATCGTGGACTCCTCGGTCAGGAAGAGGGTCGAGCCGGCGAGATCGATGAACACCGACTCGTCCTCGATGAGCTTCGGCCCGACCTCGAGGAACTCGGGCGACGTCATGTCCGCCACCAAGTCCTCGACGCTGTCCCACCAGAGTTCGGCGATCCCGTCATGGGCCTCCCCATGCCCCGTGACTCGGCAAGTTGTGCGTTGATCGGCGTCTCGAGCGTGTGACTCTGAACCTAACGGCGCGCCCGAAATTCCTCGAGCAGGGACCGCACAAGTGGACCGTGGGTCTCGAGCCAGTACTGGTGGAACTCTGCTGGCGAGACGCTGACGCGGCGACGCATCACGTCGACGAGTTTGATTATCTCGATTGCTCCTTCGGGTCGGCCCATCGGGCGATATCCGGAGCAGATCTCCGCGAGGCCGACCTCCGTCGGGTAGGTCTCTGGGACGCCTTGTAGCTCCAGGCCGACATTACGCAGGCACTCCTTTTCGAAGCAATACTTGCCTACGGTGACCTCACAGGAGCGAACCGTCGGGAAGCAAATCCTTCAAATGTTGGCCTCACAGGAGCGAACCCCTGGGTGACCGGTCCCACTTGCTTATCACGTAAGGCCGGTGACACGTCATCCTTTCCCGAGCAGCAACGCTTCGATCCTCGACCGGATGTACAACCGCCGCCTGCCGATCTTGCGCGACGGGATGACGCCGCGTCTGGCCCAGTCCTCCACGGTGGATCGCGGGACGCGTCGCAGCTCGGCGGCCTCAGCGGCGGTCATGACGTCGGCGGCGGTCAGGAAGCGGTCGCAGACGGGCTGCAACGGTCTGCGCTTCTGGCACGATGTCCCGGTGAGGATCGGTGTCGAGGGCGTGCGGAGGGCTGAGCAGGTGCGCCCGGACCTTAACGGGTTGCCCAGTTGCTCTCTACCGGGGCTTCATGCCGCTCTCAGGTTCAGCGCCTACGGTCCTTCTCGTACCGCTCGCCATCCTCGGCTCATCGCGGTACCCACCCAGGAGGCGCTATGAGAAAGTTCACCGCACGTACGGCCCTGGCGATGGGTCTCGCCGCCGTTGCCATTTCCGGAGTTGGCGCCGTGGCAGCCGTTGCAGCCACGAGCAGTGGATCGACTGCCGCGACCACCGGTACCACGATGGCCGCGACAACGGCCGGCAGCGGAACGACTACGACACCTGCGGCGACCCCGACGCACAAGTGCCCAGGGATGACCGCACCGACCAAGGCCTCGTAGCAGCGCCTTGCCCGGTACGGCCCCCCCGCCGTACCGGGCAGTTGTTCGCGTCCACGAACAAGCTGCGTTGTCCCGACCCAAGAGCTCGACGCGACACGCGCCCGCTGCGACTCGCCCTGACCCCGCTTGCCAGCAGCAGCCGCCCATAGGCCGAGCAAGCCGACTGCAGCGGGATGCCTGGGCTCACAAACTCGGCGCGAACCGGAATGTCGCGAGCCCACAATTGACGATGAGGTCCGACTCTGGGTTGTGCGGATTGACGGCCGACTCCTGGCACATCAGGGTGCGGTGCAGCGACGAGACCGGGACGGCGGTCCACTTGGCCTGAGGGTAGGTCAGGAACAGCAGCGGGCCTGTGGACGTGCCCCACCACGAGCCACAGTTGTCGCGCTCGTCCACGGACCCGCGCCATTGGGCGATCCACGTATTGGCGATGGTAGTGGCAGTCGCACAGCCATTCGAGATCCTGGCGTTGGCCAAGACGCTCAACAGTTGGTCGGCGCGGTTGGCATAACACGTACGCCAGGGGCCTTGGTTGAATGGGATTGTTGATCGCCCGCGCGGCGGAAGCACTGCCACCGAGGTGCGTGCCGTGGCAACGACGCTAAACGGAAACTCGGGATCCGGGACGTTGACGAGATACGCGCACACCGTCAGCTGCTGAGCGTGGTTGGTCGGGAAACTCACCGCGGGCTGCCATGTCGTGAAGACGTTGTTGTTCTTGCCCGAGTAGACCAGCTGGGTTTTCCCGCCGGGCAGCGGGTATAGCGGGCTCGCCTGACACGCGGAGTGCCACGGTTGCGTGAACACCAGGGGCAAGGCACCGCCCGTGGGGGTATCGAGTTCCCGTCCTGCATTCGTGGACATCCACACCGACACGACCGAGTTCCCGGCCGAATTGTGTTGTTGGGTGACCCGCAGATGGACGTACGGCAACGGCGGCAGCATCGCATTCGTTGTGGCAGCGGCCGCCGCAGACGCAACGCCCCCCGTCACGAGTGCCCCGGCCAGCAGGGCGGGCATCCAACGTCTCCGCGAGCGGGTCATCCGCGCCTCCCCATTGGGCCCGACCTGTAACGGTTGTTACTTTGTCCGACTATTACCCCCTGCGCGCCGATGTCCAGCGCGCACGGTTCGTGGCCTTCCGCTGCAGCAGGCAGTAGGCCCGCGCCGATGACAACCCGCGTCGAGGAGCTGCGCGCGGCGGTTGACGCACCCGAATAGCGGCGCTGGCGGAGGCTTCTGGGAATCGGCGCCCATCACCGAGAAGGGCGCACAGGACCGCCGACAGTCGTCCCCAGACGGCCCGGATCACTCGCGACGTTCCTGTTCGAACGCGATGACGCCGTGAGATCCGACGTCGATGCCGCACTGCTTGGCGATCGTCGCCGGGTCGGAAACCCGCCCAGCTGCAAGCGCGATGGCATTGCCCTCGATCAGCCGGTTGGCGTGCATCGCGGCGAACTGGTATCGCTTCGCCGCTGCGAGAAGGTCGTCTTGTGCCTGGTCCTACACGTCGTGAGCACACCGCTGAAGCTCGGTGAGGTTCCGGGCAGTCGCTCGCCACGAGCTCAGCGTCGGATGCCGCGCGTCGATTGGCGAAGACAGCGCGACAATGACCCCAGCCCCTGCCTCAGCGCGGAGGGGTGGTGCCCGCCCTGGCGCGCGGGATGAGGACGCGCCACACGACCACCCCGAGGACGATGAGCCCGATTGCGACCAGCGCCGCAAGCAATGGGGCGAGCGCCGGCCAGATGACCGCAAGCAGAGCGATGAGGACCATGATGGCCCCATTGTGCGCGGGGTGCGCGGCGGTGCGCAACGCGCACCCGTCATCCGGGAGCGCGGCCCGCGTGGCCAGAGCTCCGGCTCCGGGCCAGCACACCCAGGGCGATATTCTCGCCGACAGCTACGACCCGGGAACGCCACGGTCCGGTCCGTCCAGCATCCGTGCCGCAGCCACCTCGGCGGTCAGCGCCTGCATCTGCTGTCGAAGCTCGCGCATCTCCGCGGCGAGCGGATCGTCGGTCTCGGCTGCCCGTCGGCGCCGGGCCGCTTCGAGGACGGCACTCCTGGTACCGGCGGTCGAGACGGTGATGAACCCGATCCCGACGAGCATGACGAACGCGGCGATCAGGCGGCCGAGCACCGAGACCGGCACGATGTCTCCGCACCCGACCGTGGTCGTGGTCTGTATTGCCCACCACTGTCCCAATCAGATGTTCGGAAAGGTGTGCGGGTCGGTCAGCCGCACCAGCGCGCCTGCGACGACGGTGACGACCAAGGTCACCAGGGCCGCTGCTGTCCACGCCCCCCCGCACCGGCTTGGTCGTGCTGCGCTCGAGCTCCACGTCTAGTCGGTGCTGCAATCTGGATGACACGGGTGCGCCCTCGTCGGCTGTCGGTCAGCGAGCGCAGGGCGCGAAGTCGGTGAGCCCGCGCACGTCCACGTATCAGCTGACACGATCCCTGCGGTGGACGCAAACACCGCCGAGGCCATCCGCGGAGCGGCGTGCGCTCAGGCCGGGTCTCGACCGGTCAGCGGTACTCGGCCGAGATCGAGGGCGTCGGCAATCCTCGCCAGAACCTCAAGATGGTCGTCGACGGCCGTCAACGCGGCGCCCATCGTGTTGATGGAGACGTGGCTCGCGCCCACCGTGTGCCAGGCGTCGATTCCGCGCAGAACGTCGTCGATGCGACCGCGCCAGTCGACCCGGCCTTCCATCTTGATCGACCCGGGATCGCGCCCGGCCGCTTCCGCCGCCGCGACAATCGTGTCGCGTGCTGCGCGAAGTTCGGGACCAGGTTGCATCAACGGGAACCAGCCATCAGCGAGGCGTCCCATGCGCGTGAACGCCCGTGGCGACGTCCCGCCGAACCAGATCGGGATCGGCCGCTGAACGGGCAGCGGCGCGAGGCCAGCGCCGGTCACGTGATCAAAGCGACCGTGGAATGTGACCGATCGTTCGCTCAGGAGCGTGCGCAGCAGATCGACTTGCTCTTCAATCCGGCGCCCGCGGGCGGTGAAGTCCTGTCCGAGGGCCTCGTATTCGACGGCGTTCCTCCGAGGCCCACGCCGAGTCGGAACCTTCCCTGGGTCAGCAGATCGACCTCGGCAGCCTGCTTGGCCACGAGAACGGTCGGACGCTGCGGCAGGATCGTAATGCCGGTGACGAGTTCCAGCGACGTGCATGCAGCGAGGTAGCCAAACAGAACAAACGGCTCGTGAAACTCCGAGTCGACGTCGTACGGACCGGTCCAGTCCTTGTGGACGGCGGGATCTGCGCCGACGACGTGGTCGTACGCAACCAGATGACTAAAGCCCAATCGATCCACGCCGTCCCCGTAGGCGCGGACCGCCTGCACATCGGGACCGATCTCGGTCTGGGGGAACACGACACCGATATTCATGATGGGACGCGTCCTGCCTCGAGGCTCGTACCGCGCGCGCAGCGGCAGCGGTCGTCAACGATTCTAGGTCACCCATCGATCTCATCCGTTGCGGCGCGGCCGTTCGAGCGTTCGGCGCGCAGGGCCGAGTGCATCTCGTCACAAGTGGATACGACACGACGCGATTTCGGTTCGTTCGTGCCGCGCGTGCGGACGGGTGCGCCTCGACACGCGTCGCGGCGGTGCGGCGCGTCCGCGGCCGGGAGTGCCGGAGCGTGCGTTCCGGTCGTTGACGCACCCGACCGGCTCGGCGAGTATTGGACCACCCTCACGCCCCGCGCCGGAGAGGTTGCCGTCATGAAGGTCCGCACCGCTGTCGGTGCGCTGATCGTCGCGTGCCTTGCCCTATCTCCCGCTCTGGGACTCGTCGCGCCGGCTCGCCCGTACATCCTGGCGAGATCCTGGCCCAGTCACGGGGGGCTCCCCTTGGGGATCGCGCTCAACGCCCCGAGCGATCGCATCTACGTCGCGAGTCTGTCCGCTGACAGCGTCGAGGAGTACACGACCTCCGGCCAGTACGTGGCGACGTTTCCCACGACCGGGCCGGGGCAGCTCGGGGAGCCAGCCTTCGTGGCGGTGAACCCGTCCTCGGGCGACGTGTACGTAACCGACAACGAACGTGCGGACATCGTCGAGTTCACCGCGTCCGGCAGCTACGTCACCGCGTGGGGCAGCGTGGGCGGCGGCACCCCGGGGGGGATCGCCGTGGACCCTGGCACGGGGGACGTCTACGTGGCCGTCGGCGGCTCTTCGGTTCAGGAATTCACCTCCTCCGGGACGTTCGTGCGCCAATGGGGGTCCAACGGCCCGAGTGCCGGGCAGCTCGTGAACCCGGATGGCGTCGCCGTGAACCTCGCGAGCGGCGATGTCTATGTCACCGATGACGATGGCGTCGTCGAGTTCACGGGCACTGGGACGTTCCTGAGGACGTGGGGGGCACCGGGTCCCGTGATCACCGACACTCCCGGTCAGTTGGATGACGCCGTCGGGGTGGGCGTGGACCCGACGACGGGGAATGTGTTCGTCGCCGATCAGACGTGGTCCGATGTCCAGGAGTTCACCGCTGCGGGCGCCTACCTCACGCGATTCAGCACCAATGACGTCTACGCCTTGAACGATGTCGCGGTCAGCCCGAACTCCGGCGATGTCTACGCAACGGCGATTAACCCCGGGCTCCCCGAGATCTTCGAGTTCGTGCCGGGTCGTGCCCCCGACATCACCCACGAGCCCGTGAGCCGCTCGGTCCGGCGCGGCGCGTCCGTCGCGTTCTTTGCCAATGCGTCCGGAGATCCGACGCCGATCGTGCGCTGGCAGCGATCGACCGATGGCGGGCGCAAGTGGACCCTGATCACGGGGGCGATCCACCGGACCTTGGACCTGCGGGCCGTATCGCGTCGGATGACCGGGTACCGCTACCGCGCCGTGTTCAGCAACGGGGTCGCTCCCGCGATCACGAACGCGGCGATCCTGCGCGTCCGGTGAGCCGTGCGCAGCCGGGTTGGACGGGCCTGATGCCGCGGGGCGCCGTCGCGGCGGATCACGAGCGCTGCACCGCCGACCCCCCTGGCTCCACAGCGCGATCGCCAATCGCACGCCGGTCACCGGCAGGGCGATGCCTGCAGCCAGAATCGCCACGCCAAGGACCCACATGAGGCCGATCACGCGCCCCGCCCACGACTCGGCACCGATGAATTCAGCTGGGTGTGCCGTCCGGCCGCGACATCACGTCGTCCATCAGCGAGCCGGCGAGTTCGGCCAGCTCGGCCCGCTGGCGCCCGAGAATGCTCCCCAGCAGCACCCGCGCGGCCTCGAGCAGTCCGAAGACGGCATCCTCGGTCACGTGGTAGTAGACGGTGGTGCCGTCTCGACGCCCGCTCACGAGCCCGTGCTTGCGCAGCAGCGCGAGATGCTGGGACGTCCCGCTTGAGTCGAGGCCGAGCGCGCCCTGAAGGCTCCCGACCGAACGCTCGCCGTCGCGCAGCAGCTCGATGATGCGAACGCGCGCGGGGTGGCCGAGCGTGCGAAACAGGTCGGCCTTGGCCGCATAGACCGGACGCGGGTCGCGCCGAGCAGCCTGCAGCGTCGCACGGGTCCCGTGCGCGGCGTCGGGTCGGTCGGGGACCCCCAGCGGCTCTCGCTTATCCTGGTGCAGCAGCGCCTCCCGGCGACGCGCCGGGGGGGCCGCAAGATCTGCGGCCCCCCCGGGGACGACTGGATGTGCTCGGTCGCCACCGAGCTCCGCCAGTACACCACACCGCGCCGGTAGTTACAACTTCTGTCTGGTCATAATCTTACGAACTTCTACGTCTTCTCTGCCTGGCGCGCGCACCGAGCGGCGCACGCGCTCGCGGGTTTCCGGTCCCCCCGGCGAGGGAAGCGGCCAGAACCGATCATTACCGTTCGATGAGGGGCGCGGACATATCCAGGAGCAACCGCCTGCGCAAGGCACACGCCGGGTTCGACGTCTGGGACCCCGCCCGCGAGGTGGCGACCGGACGATTCGACGGTGTCGAGGATGAGTGGCTCGCGCTCAGCCCTCTCGGCCACCCCGCAGCGGGTCGGCGACCTCCCGCACGGCGCGGTGGACTTCGTCGACGCGGGCGTGCGCCGGATCGTGCCCCGCGCGGGCGCCGACGCGCGCAAGATGATGGAGGCGGGGAGGCCGCTCGACCACACGGCCGAGCGCACGGCCGACGCCATCGCGAACGTCACGCTGTTCGGTTTCTCCTCGTTCGCGGAGGAAACCTTCCTCGACCCGCGCTGACGGCGGTGCCGCGCCCTGCGTCGGCTGCGAGGCGATGCACGTCTCGCGCATGCCGTTGACCGTGTCGCTGATGGTCGCAAGGCAGGAGCGCAGCGCGGACGGTGCGACGACCGTGCACCGGTCGAGCGTGACGGCCATGGCATGGGAGCGCACGTGGTCGTCGTGGCAGACCGGCGTGCAGGCCTCCGCGACCAGGGAGCTCCGGCTGCGGCGCGGCCTGCCTGACGGCTGCTGCGGCTCGCAACGACCGGCCGGGGTTGCCTCGCGCCCTCGTGCGAGGACACTATGGGCACATGATCGATATCGAACGCAAGGAGCGCCGACCAGCGGATCGCTCGAACCCTCATGGAGCGGTTCGCGACCGGTGTGCGCGCTGGTGGCTCGCCGCGCTCGTGCTCGTCGCGGGCGGGGCGTCGCTGTCGACCGAGATGACCGGTGCGCGCCTGCTGGCACCGTATTTCGGCGCATCGGACCTCGTGTGGTCGAATGTCATCGGCCTGATCCTCGTATCGCTCGCGGTCGGGTACTGGCTCGGCGGCCGCCTGGCGGACCGCTTCCCGACCCATCGGGCGCTCGCGACCGTGGTCCTCGTCGCGGCGCTGGCCCTTGCGGTGATCCCATTCGCCGCCCGCCCGCTCTTTCTCGCGTCGGCTACTGCGTTTGCCAACGTCTCGGCGGGGGCCTTCATCGCGAGCTTCTTCGGGGCCCTTGCGATGTTCATCATCCCCGTCACCGCGCTCGGGGCAGTCGCGCCGTGGTCGATCCGCCTGAGCGTCGATCGTGTCGACCGGACCGGATCGGTGGCCGGGCGCCTCTACGCGCTCTCCACAATCGGCGCGATCATCGGCACCTTCCTCCCGGTGCTCGTGCTGATCCCGATGATCGGGACGCGGCGCACGCTGCTGTGGACCGCAGCCGTACTGGCCATCACGGCTGCCCCGGCCCTGAGTCGCAGGCTTCTGTGGGCCCCGCTGGTTGCGATCGCGCTGACGCTCGTCCCGCTCGGCCCGATCAAACCCGCCGGCCCGGGTGAGCGAATCCTGTTCGAAGGCGAGTCAACGTACCAGTTTGTGCAGGTCGTACAGGAACCCAACGGCGACCGCGTCCTGCATCTTAACGAGGGCTGGGCGGCGCATTCGCTGCTGCCCGCCCACGGTGTCCTGACGGACAACTACTGGGACGCCTTCACGGCGCTTCCGTCACTCGCCGGCGGATCACGCGGACGCCTGCTGGTGCTCGGGAATGCCGGCGGGACCGTGTCGACCCTCTACGGGCGGATCTGGCCGGACGTGACGATCGACGGCGTCGAGATCGACCCGCTCGTCACGTCGGCCGGCCGCCGTTTTCTCGACATGTCAAATCCGCGGCTGCACGTGTATACGGCCGACGCCCGGTTCTGGCTCGAAGGCAGTCGCCCCCGCTACAACGTGATCGCGATCGACGCATACACCCAGCCGTACATCCCGTTCTACCTGGCCACCCGGGAGTTCTTTGGCCTCGTCGATGCCCACCTTGCCCCCGGCGGGGTCGCGGCCCTCAATGTCGGGACCCCGCCCGATCAGACGGCGCTGGTCGGACGGATCGCGACGACCATGCGTGCGGTGTTTCCGACGGTGATGACCGCCCGGTATACGACGTTCAACTCGCTTGTGCTCGGGTTCCAGCGCGGCACTGGCGTCGCGGCGGTACGGCGCGCGCTTGAGCGGTCACCGGGACTGGCGCGCGGCCCAGGCGACCAGCTCGCGGGCGAGCTGCTGCCGGTTGCCGCCGGTGGAGTGCCGCTTACCGATGACCAGGCACCGATCGAGTTGCTCACGGATCAGGCGCTCCTGGCATACCTTGCAGAGGGCGCGCCCGGGGCGCATTGACGCCGGAAGCCGTGCCGCCGGCCCCGCACACACCGCCGCGGGGCAACCGCTCCGTGTTGAGGGCCCGCGGCGTTCCGGTCTAGCATGCCTCATGCGCTCCGCATGGCCACTCCTGCCGCACTACGACACCTGGCAAGCCACCTGCGACACCCTGCACGCGCACACCCAGGTGCTCGGCAAGCTCGCGGTCGCGCTCGCCGCGCCGCAGCCGCAGCTGCAACACGCCGCGCTGCACCTGAGCGCCCGCGGCTGGGAGACGCCGCTGTTGCCCGCGCCCGACGGTTCCGGCGCGATCCTCGTGGCCCTGGACCTGCACACCCACGAGGCCGTCGTCGAGCACAGCGACGGTCGCGCCCGGCGGGTCGCGCTGACACCGCACCGCTCGGTGGGCTCGGTGACCCGAGACGTTCTCGAGGCCGTGGGTGACCTCGCGGGCGAGGCGGTGGCGATCAACGCGACCCCGCAGGAGGTCCCCTGGACGGTGCCGCTCGATGCCGACGAGGAGCACGCCACCTACGACCCGGCGCGGGTCGCCACGTACTTCGACGCCGCGACGCGCGCAGCGCTCGCGCTGACGCGGTTCCGTGCCCCGTACCGCGGGCGCTCGACGCCCGTGAACGCCTGGTGGGGATCCTTTGACTTGGCGGTCAGCCTCTTCTCCGGCGCGCCGGCCGACCCGCCGTCGGACGACTTCATCATGCGCAACGCGATGAATGCCGAGGAGGTGGCGGTCGGCTGGTGGCCGGGTGACGGGCGCTACGAGAAGCCCGCCTTCTACGCGTATGCGTATCCCACCCCGGAGGGCTACGCCCCGGCCGCGCCCGCACCGGCCGCCGCCCGCTGGGACGGGGCGCTCGGCGAGTACGTCCTCGACTGGACGGACGTCTGCGCGGCGCCCGACCCGGAGGGTGTCGTCATGGAATTCGCGCTCTCGGTGTTCCGGCACGCCTGTGCGGCGTGCGACTGGGACCCGGCGCTCGCGGCAAGCGCCGAGGGCTCACCCCCACCGGTCGGCTGACGAGCTCCCGGACGGCGCCGGGCGTCGGTCGTCCGGGAGCGCGAACGGGACCTCGTCGACGTAGCACCAGTACCAGTCCGCACCGGGCTCCAGTGAGCGGATGATTGGATGGCCGGTGGCGTGGAAATGCGCCGTGGCGTGGCGGTTCGGGCTGTCGTCGCAACAGCCGACCTGGCCACATTCGGTTAACCGGCGCAGATGGACCCAGCGCGAGCCCATCGCGATGCACGCCGGACAGCCCGCGACGTCGGACCCGTCCTCGCGGTGATGGATGGTGTCCAGATGTGTGCAGATCGCGGCCACGGGGGACTCCTCGTGCGGATCGTCCGCGGTGCGGGGGGTACCGGCGGCCGGCGCGGCCACCCCCCGGGGGCAAATGAAGCAACCCCCGGGCCGTCCTGCGCCCGAGGGTCGAGTGGCTCTACTATCGGCCGGTCCCGCGCAGAGCTCAAGGCCCGGGGACGCCCGCGCCGGCCGCGACGTCGGTACGTGCGACGATTCCGATCGTCCCGGTTCTGCAACCCGCCGTCGGCGCGCGGGCCGCGTGCCGCTCACGCGTCATCCGCGAAGTTCTCGCGCGCCCACTCCCGCGCGCTGTGCACGATCTCGTCCGGGATCCGTCCGAAGTCAAGGAGCTCGCCGTTGGCGTGGCGGACCGCGTCCGCCACCTTGCGTTCCCACACGTTCTCCCACACCAGCAGCACCGCCGAGGATCCGGGCGCGAGTTGCTCGCCGGTTGCCAGCAGGTCCTCTTCGCCGAACAGCCCGCTCACCTCGAAGCCGGCGCGTGCGAATGCGGCCGCCACGTGCGGGTCGAGCTCGGCCATCTCGATGGCGATCACGTCGCCCTCGAGCGTCTTCTGGACGAACACGGTGTCGATGATGCGGATGGTC
Organism: uncultured Thermoleophilia bacterium; assembly: GCA_963842065.1. Classification (GTDB taxonomy): domain Bacteria; phylum Actinomycetota; class Thermoleophilia; order Miltoncostaeales; family Miltoncostaeaceae; genus CAITWD01. Next base: position 32,663 of record CAWJEW010000007.1, read on the forward strand.
CCCGCCTCGACCAGTTCAGCGAGCGCCGGCGCCAGCTCGCCGGTGAACTCGCTGCCCGGGAACGCGATGATCGCGTAATCAACGGGCCCGATCTGTTCCATCGCCTCTCCCGGGGTCAGCCACCGTCGAATCGGGGGCCGGATCGGATGCGCACGATGCCCGATCCATGGTCGGGCCACGTACCGCGCCACGAGGATAACCGACCGCCGGTGCCGCGCCACGCCGGTCGGGCGCCACGTACCTACCGCGAGATGGCGGGCCCGGCGCGCACGCACAGGACCTCGTCGAAGCTGGCCGTCGGAGCGCGCTCGCGCCCGCCCCCGCCGGCGCGCTCAAACCCCTCGGTGCGGATCGCCACCGGCCCGCGCAGCTGCACGTCGTCGGGCACGCGCACGTAGCGGCTTCCCGCGACGGTGCGCCGGATCTCCGGTGGCAGCGGGGCGCGCCCGGCCAGGGCGTCGGCGTCGTTGACATTGATGCCGACTTGCGCGACCTCCGGCTCCGCAGCGAACACCTCAAGCGCGCGGGCGACGTACCGCTCTGGGGCGAAGAACTGCCAGCCGGCCGGCAGCCGCAGCCAGTACGGGCCGCCAAGCTCGATGCGCTCCTCCGCCGGCGGCTCTCCGGGATCGCCGGCAGCATCGACCAGCTCGAGAAACGGGTACCGCGCGCGCAGCCCGGCCCAGTCGGCGGCCGTCAGGCCGGTGTCGATCGCCAGGAACCGGCCGATTCGCGGCACGTCCACGCAGCAGCGCAGGAACGAGTTGAGCGATCGCGAGAACGCGTCTACGTCGGTGCCGGTCTCGATGGTGAGGGTGACCTCCGCATCCGGGCCTCCCCGGGTGAGGTGCCCGACGAGCGTCTCCGGGTACGACACGGCAGCCTCCAGCAGCGGCGGGACGGCGAAATCGCGGTTCTCGGCCACCCGCTCGCGCTCGTCGTCGGGGAGGGAGGGACTCGCCAACAGGACCCGACAGAGGGCGAAGCTCTCCATGTACTTGCCGATCCAGTACGCGCAGATCGCCTGCTCGTCGAGTGCGCGCCAGTCGTACACGTCGGCGCCGACGAACAGGGCGTCGTCTGCAGGCAGCGGGATGCTCGCAGCACGCTCGGCGAACAGGTACCCGAGCTGGTGCCTGCCCTCGATGCGGTACTGGCGAGCCAGAGCGTGCAGCGGCTCGGCGCGGACCGGCCGCGTTTCCCACGCGCGCAGGTACGCATCCTGGATCTCGGACCACGGCGCGCCGAGCAGCACCTGACACTCGCCGCAGCGAAACAGCGCGTAGTAGACCTCCTCGTCCCAGCCGCCCATCCCGGCCCGCCGGCGGTACCACTCGAGCGCGTTCGCCGGATCGCCTGCGTCGTAGTAGCTCTGGGCCAGGTAGAAGACCGAACGCGCGTCGTCGGGATTGCGGGCCACCTCGGCAAGCAGCAGGTCGCGGTCACGCTCGTACTTTTTGGGATCGAGGTTGCGGCCGCCGAGCCGCCGGGAGTCGATGTAGTAGTCGCCGTCCAGGCGCGCGTCGGTCGCTGGGTCGTCGCACACCGCGTACTCGTGCACGACGCCCTCGTAGCGCCAGCGCAGGCCGCTGCGAAAGATCTGGCGGCGCCAGTAGCTGAACCCCGACCCGTAGCGCAGCAGGTAGCAATCGGCTGTCAGCCCGCTGAAGTCGAGCGTTCCGACGACCATGTCGTCGGCGTCCATTACCCAGATGTAGTCGGCGTGCCCGCGCGCCAGCTCCAGCGCCTCGGTGCGGTTGTGCCCGAAGTTGCGCCACTCGCGCTCGTGCAGTTCTCCGGGGATGCCCAGCGTGCGCATGTGGGACCGAATGGCGTCCTGGGTCCCGTCGTCGGAGCCGGTGTCGACGATCACCCACGAGGAGACATACGGCGCGACGGCGTCGAGGACCTCACCCACGATGTGCGCCTCGTTGCGCACGATCATGTTCAGGCAGATCGACGGGGCCCCGGACATGGGCACGATGGTACCCGGTCGACCCGGCAACGTGGATCGCGCGGATGTCCGGCGCCGACACATATCGTACGACGTGCAGCCTCTGACCCGGCCGGGAGGATCCCCTGGACAGCGCCATCTCGATTCGCGGACTTCGCAAGACCTTCGGCCAGACCGTCGCCCTCGACCAGCTGGATCTCGAGGTCACCACGGGCGAGGTCCACGGGTTCGTCGGACCCAATGGCTCGGGCAAGTCCACGACGATCCGCGTGCTGTTGGGACTCCTTCGTGCCGACGCCGGTGAGGTGCGGCTCCTGGGCGGCGACCCCTGGCGGGACACGGTCGCCCTGCACCGCCGACTCGCCTACGTGCCCGGCGAGGTGAGCCTGTGGCCGCAGCTGAGCGGTGGGGAGGCGATCGATCTGCTCGGACGGTTGCGCGGCGGGTTCGATCCCGTCCGCAAGCAGGAACTGCTCGACCGCTTCGAGCTCGACCCCACCAAGACCGGCCGCAGCTACTCCAAGGGCAACCGCCAGAAGGTCGCGCTGGTGGCGGCACTGACGTCCGACGTCGAGCTGTTGATCCTCGACGAACCCACCTCGGGCCTCGACCCGCTGATGGAGTCGGTCTTCCAGCAATGCATCGAGGAGGCCAAGGGCGCCGGGCGCACGGTGCTGCTGTCGAGCCACATCCTCTCCGAGGTCGAGGCGCTGTGCGATCGGGTCAGCATTCTGCGCGAGGGGCGCGTCGTGCAGCGCGGCACGCTGGACGAACTGCGCCGGGTCACCCGCACCACCGTCGTGGCGACCCTCGAGCGCATGCCGGCCAGCCTGGACGGCTGGCTCGGCGTCCACGACCCCCTCATCCACGACAACCGATTGCGCTGTGACGTCGAGACTCCCCGCCTGACCGCGTTCATGGAGCGGCTGACCTCCTGCGGGATCGTGTCGCTGGTCACCCAGCCGCCGACCCTCGAAGAGCTGTTCTTGCGCGAGTACTCGGACGGTCGTCCGTGACCGAGCCGCTGACCGGCTTCTGGATCCTGGTACGCCACGCGCTGCGACTCGACCGAGTGCGTCTGGTCGTGTGGGTGGCGGGCATCACCTTCGTCCCGGTGGTCACCTACGCGACCTACGCCTCCCTGTATCCGACGCTCGCCGATCGCATCTCGCTCGGGGTCGCCCTCCAGTCCAACCCCTCGTTTTCGTTGCTGCTCGGGCCGGCCGAGAACCTCGGCGATGCCGGCGGCTATACGGCCTGGCGCACGATCGGCATTTGCGCGATCTTCGTTGCGGTCATGAGCATCTTGACCGTCGTGCGGCATACGCGCACGGACGAGGAGACCGGTCGGACCGAACTGCTGGCTGCCGGGTGCGTGGGGCGCTACGCGTTCCTCGCCGCAGGCGTCGCGACCGCGGTCGTCGCCTGCCTGGTGACGGGCGTCGCGATCACGCTTGGGCTCATCGCGTCGGGCGGAAACCCCGTCGGCGCCGTCGCCTACGGGCTTGCGACGACGCTTGCTGGAGCGGTCTTCGCCGGCGTCGCGGCGATCGCCGTGCAGGTCGGCAGCTTCGGCCGCACCGCGATCAGCATGTCGGTCGGCGCACTGGCGGTCGCATACCTGGTTCGGGCATGGGGAGATGCATCCGACTACCACTGGATCACGTGGCTGTCGCCGCTCGGCTGGACGGAGAAGATCTCGGCGTTCACCGACAATCGCTGGTGGACGCTGGTACTGTCGCTGGCGACGACCGCGGTGTTGATCGGCGTTGCCGTGGCGATCGTTGGCCGCCGCGACTTCGGCCGCGGCCTGATCGCGCCGCACCACGGACCGACAAACGCCGGCAACGCGCTCTCGGGCGCGTACGGCCTGGCCTGGCGGCTGCACCGCGCCCGCCTGGCGGGATGGGCCGTCGGCCTGGCCGCCTACGGCGCGCTGGTCGGGTCGGTGGCGCAGTCGATCGCCTCGATTATCGCCCACAGCAACCTCGGCCAGCGGTTCCTGGGATCCGGACACAACTTCGTGGACCTGTATCTGGCGGAGATCATCAACCTGATGGGCATCGTCGCGGCGGTCTATGGAATCCAGGCCGTGCTGACCGCCCGTACCGAAGAGGCCGAAGGCCGGGTGGAACTGCTCCTGTCAACCCCGCTGACGCGCCAGCGCTGGTTCGCCAGCCACATCGCGTTCGCCCTCGCCGGGTCGGCAATCGTCGTCGTCCTCGGCGGTGTCGGAGCCGGCGTGACCGCCAACATCGACGGTGCGCCGACCTCGATCGGTGCCGTCCTCGCCGGGTCGATCGCGCAGATCCCGGCCGTCTGGCTGATGGTCGCCGTGACGGCGGTCCTGATCGGCATCGTTCCGCGCCTGAGCGTGCTGGGGTGGTCGATCATCGCCGCCACGTTCGTCATCAGCTTCTTCGGCCCGCTGCTCAAGCTGCCGCGCCTCGTCCTGGACCTGTCGGCGTTCACGCACCTGCCGCATCTGCCGGGCGGCAGCGTTGACGCGGTGCCGCTGATCGTCTTGAGCGTGCTGGCCATCGTCCTGCTGGCTGTGGCGATGGCCGGCTTCCGCCGGCGCTCGATCGTCTCCTAAGCGGCGGCCGCGCGCACCGCGCGCCGGCGGGTGGGTTAGCCGTCCTCGTGGCCCTCGCGCAGCGCGCGCACCTCGGCGATCAAGTCGTCGATGCGCTCGCGCAGCGCGGCGATCTCGGCGCCGGTCTCGCTGGCGACATGCCGGCGGCGGCGTGCCTGCTCGATGAACAGGTTCGTCACCGCCGCCGTCGTCACGGTCAGGAAGGCGAGCCCCGTCATCATCACGATGGCGCCCACCAGGCGGCCGAGCACCGATGTCGGCACGACGTCGCCGTAGCCGACGGTCGTCACGGTCTGCACCGACCACCACATCCCCTCGCCGATGCTGTGGATGTGTTCCGGGTCGGTCAGGCGGATCAGGACCCCGGCGACGACTGAGAGCGTCGCCGTCACGACCGTCAGCAGGACCCAGGCGGTCTTGAACGGCTGATCGGAGAAGCGCTCGAACCACCGCTCGGGCCGGTGGGGCCCGTGATGGGACGCCGCCTCAGCCATCGATACCCATCGCCGGTATCGCGACCTGGTCCACGCGTGCCTCGCGTGACCTGATCAGCACCGACAAGAGAATCGCGCCCACAAGCATCATCGCCGCAGCGGCGATGAACGCGGCGCGGTAGCCGCTGACGGCGGCCGACGCCTGTTCCAACGCCGTCGGCGGATGGCCGAGGCCCGCCAGCTGCGAGGTCACCTGGTGTGCCGCAAGCGTCGAGAGCACCGCCAGCCCGAGTGAGCCACCCACCTGCTGCGAGGCGTTGAGCAACCCCGACGCAAGCCCGGCGTCCTCCGCATCGGACCCGTAGGTCGCCAGCATCGTGAGCGGCATGAACGTCAGCCCGAGCCCGAGCCCCATCACGGTCAGTCCGGGCAGGACGTCGGTGAGGTAGCTGCCGTTGACGGAGATCATCGTCATCAGGGCGAGCCCGGCCGCAGCGATCAGCATGCCGATCACGCCGGTCATCTTGATCCCGAGCGGGCCGACCAGTCGCTGGGCGGCGGTCGCCGAGATGATGATCGCGGCCGTCAGCGGCAGGAAACCCAGGCCCGCGCGCAGCGGGCTGAACCCGAGGACCTCCTGGACATACAGCGATGCGAAAAAGAACACCGAGAACATGCCGCCGGCCACGATCAGCATCGTGATGTCCGCGGCACGCAGGGTGCGGGTCCTGAAAATGCTGAGCCGCACCAGCGGCTGCGCGACGCGCGATTCGATCAGGACGAAGATCACCAGCAGCGCGAGGCCGCCCGCCAAAAAGCCGACCGTCCGTTCGGCAAACCAGCCGTACTCGTTGGCGCCGACGATGCCGTAGACGATCGACATCAGCCCGGCCGTCGCCGTGACGGCCCCGGCGATATCGAACCCGCGAAGGCCCTGCCGACGCGCGGGCGCCATGGCCGGCAACAGCCGCCACGCGGCCACCACCACGCAGATGCCGACCGGAATGTTGATGAAGAAGTTCCAGCGCCAGGACAGGTACTCGGTCAGGGCTCCGCCGAGGACCAAGCCGATCGACGCGCCGCCGACGGCGATGGCCGCCCACACCGCCAGTGCCTTCGCTCGGTCCCGACCGTCGGTGAACGTCGTCGTCACGATCGACAGCGCGATCGGCGAGATGAACGCCGCGCCGAAGCCCTGGACCGCACGGAACAAGATCAGCATGCCAGCCGACGTGCCGACGGCGTTCATCAACGATGCGAACGTAAACAGCGTGACGCCCATCAGAAAGAGCCGCTTGCGCCCGAACAGATCGCCGGCGCGTCCGCCCAGCAACAGAAAGCCACCGAGCACCAGCGTGTACGCGTTGACGACCCATTGGAGGTTGTCGACGGTGAAATGCAGGTCCCGCTGGATCGACGGCAGTGCGACGTTCACGATCGTCGCGTCCAGCACGACCATGAACTGCGCCATGCAGACCAGCACCAGGACAAGCCACGGGTTGACGTCGTGATCCGCCCGGGGAGCTTCGGTCGCTGCAACCGCGGATTCGCTCAAGGTCACCTCAGATCACACGGGGGCCGGCACGCCAGCACGACGCGTGCGGAAGGGACCGTGCGGGGCGCTTGGCACCGTGATCGCCATCTGTGCGCGCCGGCAGCGCGCGGGCGACGTTGGTCGCGGCCAAAGGGGAACGGTCGCATCCGGCTGCGTCGCGGTCACTGTATCGCAGCGGGCGTTTCCCCCGCCGCTCGGGGCGATGCCGATCCGTGGCGCGACCCCGAGCAGTCGGTGGAACAGGAGACCCATGATTGATCTCACCAGGTATTTCGGCGCGGGGCGCCCGAACTTGAGCCGTGCGCCGACAAGACTTCCAGGTGCGTCGGACGCCGCAGCGGTCAGCGGCCACGTGCGTGGCACTCGACGCCTGCTACGAGGCCGATACGATCCGACTCAGCGCCTGGTCAGCGCCCGCCTCGCCGCGGTCGTGCGCCCGCCGGTAGGCGGCGCGGGCGCCAGCGAGGTCGCCCTGCGCCTCGAGCATCAGCCCGAGATTGAATGCGCCGCCCCCGTGGCCCCGCGCATCGGCCCGGGCAAACGCCGCCTGGGCCTCGGCCAGGTCCCCCCGCTCGTGCAGGACGACGCCCAGGTTCGCCGCCCCGCCACCGTGCCCGAGCGCGTCCGCCTCGGCAAAGGCCTTCTCGGCGCCGTCGGCGTCGCCGCGCGACTCGCGGATCAGGCCGAGGTGAAAGGCGCCGTTGCCGTCGCCGCGCGCGGCGCCTCGGGCGTAGGCGACCTCCGCGGCGGGAATGTCCTTGCGCTCATGGAAGGCGACGAGCCCCAGATGGGTCGCCGCGCGGGCATGCCCCATGGCATCGGCCTCGATCCACAGGGCCTCGGCCCCGTCCACGTCGCCGTCCTGGTACAGGAGCACCAGCCCGCGCTGGAACAGATCCTCGGCAGCGTTATTCGCCCCGGATCCCGGGGTCGGAGCGGTGGGGATCGGATCACTCAACGCTCGCCGTCCTGATGCTCGTAGGGCGCCCGGGCCGAGGTGCCGGACAGACCCAGATTACCGCTCCTCGAGCACCCGCTCACGCCGGTCGACCGGCGGTCCAAGGCCGCGCGCGACCGATGTTGCAGCCACACCCGACACCGGCGAATGGTCATCCGCAGTCCGCCCGCGTATCGTACGGGCAATGACCACGCGGATCCTTCACCTCACGCAGGTGACCAAGGTCCCCCTGCTCGATCGCGCCGGCGAGCGGCTCGGCCGCGTCGAGGACGTCCTGGTGCGGATCTCCGACGGCGGGTATGCCCCGATGGTGGGGGTCACCGCCCGCGTCAGCGGGCGTGACGTGTTCCTGCCGGCCGAGCTCATCGCCGCGGTCGAACCGGGGCGGATGCGACTCGCACGCGAGAAGTTCGACATGCGCCGCTTCGAGCGGCGGCCCGGCGAGGTGCTCCTGCGCAAGGACGTGCTCGGGCGTCGGCTGATCAACCTTACGGGGGCGCACCTGGTCCGCGCGAATGAGATCGTGCTCGCACAGATCGGGGACACCTGGTGTGTGGTCGGCATCGACACATCCTTCGGCGCGCTGTTGCACCGGTTGCTGCCGCGCTCGCGGCGCCAGCCGCCGAACCGTCCGTTCCTCGACTGGACGAGCGTCAGGCCGTTCCTCAGCCACGTCCCCGGCGCCGGCGATGGGCTCCCGGTGACCGAGCTGACCCGCTTGCACCCGGCCCAGATCGCCGACCTGGTCGAGGCGGCCTCCCACGAGGAAGGCCAGGAAATCATCGACGCCGTCAGCCACGACTCCGAGCTTGAGGCCGACGTCTTCGAAGAGATGGACGTCGAACACCAGGTCGAGTTCCTCGAGGAGCGCTCTGACGCCGATACGGCGAGTCTGATCGGGCGCATGGCGCCCGACGACGCGGCGGACCTGATCATGGAGTTGGACCAGGACCGACGGCTCCCGATCCTTGACCTGCTCCCGACGACACACCAGCGCAAGGTGCGAACCCTGCTCGGGTACAACCCGTCGACGGCCGGCGGGCTCATGAGCCTCGACTTCTTGTGCCTGGACGCGCGCACGTCGGTGGGAGCCGCGGTGGATGCGATCCGGGACTCCGAGCTCTCGCCGGAGGCGCTGGCGACAATCTTCACGCACGACGGCGACGGTCGGCTCGACGGTGCGATTCGACTGGTCCCCCTGCTCCGACTCGACAACGAGACGCTGCTGGCCGACGTCGTCGAGCACGCGCCGCCACACCTCCACACCGATCGGGAGGTCTCGGACATCGCAATCATGATGTCGGACTTCAACCTGACAGTGGCCCCGGTCGTCGACCAGGAACATCGCGTCGTGGGCGTCGTGACGGTCGACGACCTGCTTGAAACACTTATCCCCGAAGAGTGGAAATGGCGCGCGGACGCCAACCGCGAGGGTTGACCGGGGTGCAGTGAGTGGTACGGTCCCAAGGCGCGTACGACCTGTGCGCCCACCCGAACCCGGCAACGAGATGACGGATACCGACACCCCCCACAGTACCGAGCGTCCGCGCGTAGCCGGGAAGCCGGAGGTCACCACGGGCAAGTAGCTCGCGCGCGGCTCCCGCCGGACCAAATTGCACACGCGGACGACCCATCCCGCAATTTTGTGCTGTTTTTCCGGGAGGTCTGCGATGAGCGATCAGACTCAAGTGCCGCCTGACGGGACTCCCGTCGCGCCGCGGACTGTCCTGGATTCGGCCCACATTGGGGATATCCAGGGTGCCTTCGGGACGATCGGACAGCATGAGCTCGGACGCGTGGGGTTGCGCCGCCGCCTGCTCGCGCTGCTGGCGATCCTGGGTCCCGGGATCATCGTCATGGTCGGCGACAACGACGCCGGTGGCGTGTCCACCTACAGCCAGGCCGGGCAGAACTACGGCACAAGCCTGCTGTGGGTCCTGGTCCTGTTGATCCCAGTTCTGATCGTCAATCAAGAGATGGTGATCCGCCTCGGCGCGGTCACCGGGGTCGGGCACGGGAAGCTGATCTTCGAACGCTTCGGCAAGTTCTGGGGCGCGTTCTCGGTCGGCGATCTATTCATCCTGAACTTCCTGACGATCGTGACCGAATTCATCGGGGTCGATCTGGCCCTTGGGTATTTCGGGGTCAGCAAGTACGTCTCGGTTCCCTTCGCGGCCGTGACACTCGTCGCCGTTACGGCCACTGGGAGCTTCCGGCGCTGGGAGCGGTTCATGTTCGTCTTCATCGCGGCAAACCTGCTGGTGATTCCCTTGCTGGTAATGAGCCACCCCTCCGCGGGCACGATCGTCAGGCACACGGCCGTCCCTGGGATACAGGGCGGGGTCACCTCGACGTCGATCCTGCTGATCATCGCGATCGTCGGAACAACGGTGGCCCCGTGGCAGTTGTTTTTCCAGCAGTCGAACATCGTCGACAAGCGCATCACGACACGCTGGATCAACTACGAGCGCGCCGACACCTGGATCGGGGCGTTCGTGTGCGTGTTCGCCGCCGGCGCGCTGATCTGCATCGCCGCATTCGCCTTCGCAGGCACGCCGCTTGCAGGCAACTTCACCGATGCGGGCGGCGTCGCCAGCGGTCTGCAGCAGTATCTCGGAAACGCCGCGGGTGCGATGTTCGCGATCGTGCTGCTAAACGCCGCGTTGATCGGCGCCGCCGCCGTGACCCTTGCGACCTCCTATGCGGTGGGCGACGTGTTCGGTGTTCGACACTCGCTGCACCGCGGCATCCTCGACGCAAAGGCCTTTTACGCGAGCTTCAGCGCACTCGTGCTGCTCGCGGCCGCCATCGTGCTGATCCCCGGTGCGCCGCTCGGCGTCATCACCACCGCCGTCCAGGCACTCGCGGGTGTCCTTCTGCCGAGCGCGAGCATGTTCTTGCTGTTGCTGTGCAACGACAAGGAGGTGCTCGGGCCGTGGGTGAACCGACCATGGCTGAACCTGGTGGCCGTATTCATCCTCGGCGTCCTGTTGATGCTCTCCGGGATCCTGATGGCGACGGTCCTGTTCCCGTCGGTCAACGTGACCGAACTGACGCTTGTGCTCGGAGGGGTGCTGGTGGTGGGACTCATCGGATTCGCGATCTCCGCGTCCCCGCGCGGAAGGCCCAGTGCGGCCGAGCCCACACAGCGACTCGACAAGGCCCAACGCGAGACCTGGACGATGCCCCAACTGGCCTTTCTGGGTCGGCCCACGATGTCGCGCCCCGTGAAATTGGCAATGTGGACGCTGCGCATCTACCTGGTGATCTCCGTGCTCCTGTTGGTCGTCAAAGCGGTCGAGCTCGGAACGAAGTAGGGCTGGCTGGCCACGAGTTCCGGAGCCCGGTCTGTGAGCCGCCGCGTACGCGGCCACGATCCGTCGGCGGCACGTCGGCGCGATGGGCGGCGTGCGCGTTGGCGTTCGTCATGTCGACGGGTGTCCGAGATTGAGGGTCGCTGAACGACGGCTGCGCCACGTTCTCACAGACCAGCGGCGGTTGGAGGCCGCGACGCCCGAAGAGCCCCAGCCTCCTCGCGAATCCTCGACGATGCCCCAGACCGCGTTGCCCGGACGGCCGTCGCTGACACTGCCGATCTGCCTGGCGATGTGGGTGCTGCGCTCGTACCTGCTGGTCGCCGTGTGGCTGCTGATCATCGAGGCCGTCGAGTCGTCCGGCGAACGCCGCGGCGACGGTATTCTGAACGGGGACGCCGCGCCGAGCCGCTCCGGCGGCGGCGGCGCCCGCCAGGAAGGGGCTCCGTGAGCGATCGCCACGCGTTCATCCGCAACATCATCGCGCCGCTGCGCGTGCATCCGGGCCACCACGTGCACCTCGGCGAGCAGTGGGACCCCTCCGACACGCTCGGGACGCTGACCAAGGAGTCGGCCGAAGCGCGCCTGGTCGAGGGCGTCGAGCTCCTGGCCGAGTACCAGCAGCGCCTTGCCGCGCAGAACACGTACGCGGTCTTGTTGATCATCCAGGGCATTGACGCCGCCGGCAAAGACGGCACGATCAAGCACGTCATGAGCGGCGTCAACCCGCAAGGGGTCGACGTCCATGCCTTCAAGGTCCCCTCGGCAGAGGACCTGAGCCATGACTACCTCTGGCGCTACCAGTGCCGTCTGCCGGCGCGCGGACGCATCGGGATCTTCAACCGGTCCCATTACGAGGAGGTCGCGGTCGTGCGCGTACACCCGGACCTACTCGCCCACGAGCAGCTGCCCGCACCACGGCCGGGGAACCACCTGTGGGAGCGCCGCTTCCGGGAGATCAACGACTGGGAGCGGTACCTGACCGACAACGGCATCCGCGTCGTGAAGGTGTTCCTGCACATCTCCCGCGACGAGCAGCGCCGACGCCTGTTGGACCGGATCGACGATCCGGCGCACAATTGGAAGTTCTCGCCGTCAGACCTCGCCGAGCGCCAGCACTGGGGGGAGTATCAACAGGCGTTCTCCGAGATGCTCAGCAATACCAGCACCGAGTGGGCACCCTGGTATGTCGTGCCGGCCAACCACAAATGGTTCGCGCGCGCCGCGACGGCGAGCGTGCTCGTCAACGCGCTTGACGAGATCGACCCCCAGTATCCCAAGCTCGATACCGCGACACGTGCGCTGATGGCCGACGCTCGGCGCGAGCTGGCGAACGGCGGCTAGGTCGCCCGCCAGCCCGACCGCGTGCGATTAGAGCGACTGGCCGCCGGTCGAACCGTTCGTGCCGGTCGACCCCGTGGCGCCGGTCGACCCCGTGGCACCGGTACTCCCTGACGAACCCATGCAGTGACCACCCGAGCCGCTGGGTCCGAAGGCGGTCCGGCCGCCGCCGCTCACGCCCGAGTTTCCGGTCTCGTGCCACCGCCAACCACCACCCGGTCCGTAGGAACGATCGCCGCCCTGATTGGCGTGCCCGCCCCCCGAGCCGCAAGCCATTGCCGCCGGCACGCCAGCGATCCCCAGGACCAGTACCGCGGCCGTACTCACCCGCACCAGCTGCGCCTTCACCGTGTTCCCCCTCACAGTTGACACCGCCCGACCGGCCTTCGCCGGCGATGGGTGCATCGGCAGCCGTGCACGAAAGGTCAACCCCCCGTCCGGCCAGGCCGCGACGCCACGACAGGTCTTCCCTGCGGCAACAAGGAAATCGGCACTGTCGGCGGGAATCAGAAGGCAGTCCCCTGTCGCCCGACCGCAAGGAGCACTGACCGGTGTCAACCGTAAGCCCATTGCCCTCCTCCGATCCGCTCGCGTACGAGTACGCCGGGGCGCTGCGCCGCCTTTGGTGGGTCCCGTTGATCCTCGGGATCTTCTGGGTCATCTTCTCGCTTGTCGTTTTTCGATTTGATGTCCACTCGGTCACCGCCGTCGGGCTCCTGGTGGGCGTGGTCTTCCTGGTCGCGGGTATCGAGGAGCTCGCCACCTCGACCGCGGTCCGCGGTGGCTGGCGGTGGCTCCACGCGATCCTCGGCATCGTGCTGCTTGTCGGAGCGATCGTCTCGTTCGTCAACCCGGGCGGCACGTTCCTCGCGCTGGCGGAGATCGTCGGGTGGCTGCTGCTGTTCAAGGGGCTGTTCGACATCGTGCTCGCGCTCTCGAACCGCAACCTGGAGTTCTGGTGGGTCCGCCTGGTGCTCGGCTTGGTCGAGCTCGCGCTGGCGTTCCTGGTCTCCGGGGATCTCAATACGAAGGCGCTGTTTGTGCTGATCTTCGTCGGCGCCACCGCGATGCTGCGCGGCGTCGCGCTGATCGTCGCCGCCTTCCAGCTGCGCTCGCTGGACCAGTAGCCATACGCATCGCGGTGCGGCCCGACGGCTGTGCCGCGACGCGTGATCCCGGAGCTGCCTCGATGATCCGACCGTCGATCGAATGTTGGCTGGTCCGGCGCGCGCCGACGGGCGCACTGGTACTGCTCCTGCATGCCCCGGATGCGCCCGGCAAACACCCGCCCCTGTGGCAGCCGGTGTCCGGCGGCATCGAGCCAGGCGAGGACGTGCGCTCGGCGTGCTGCCGCGAAGTGCGCGAGGAAGCGGGGCTCGGTGTCGGGCCCCACGAGCTCGTGTGCGCGATCGATCAGATCACGATCGCCGCCAGGCCGGGCCTGACGCTCGACAAGACGGTGTTCGCCGCAATCGCCCCGGACGGCGAGGTTCAGATCGACACCCGTGAGCACGACGGCCACGAGTGGGTTCCGCTGGAGGCGGTCGCAGAGCGACTGCACTGGGACAGCCACCGGACCACCTGGGCCCGGGTCGCAGCCGTTATCCGGACGTTCGGGCCCGCCCCGCCCGCGGCGTAACGCGCGAAGGACACCACTCGGCGAAGATGCAGGCCCCGCAGCGGGGAGCGCGCGCGGTACAGACCTGGCGCCCGTGATAGATCAGGCGCATCGACGTCTCGCTCCACTCGCCGCATGGCCAGAGCGCGGCCAGGTCGCGCTCGACGCGCACCGGGTCGGTGGACGCCGTGAGTCCGAGGCGCCGCGACAGGCGCAGCACGTGCGTGTCGACCGCGATCCCCGGCGTCCCGAAGCCATGCCCGAGGATCACGTTGGCGGTCTTGCGACCGACGCCCGGCAGGGTCACCAGGTCTTCCATCCGCCGTGGCACCTCGCCGCCGAAGCGGCCAACGACGGCCTGGGCCATGCCGATCAGGTTCCGCGCCTTGGCCCGAAAGAACCCGGTTGAGTAGATGAGACGCTCGATCTCGCCGGGATCTGCCGCCGCCATCGCCGCGGCGTCGGGGGCATAGGCAAACAGCGCCGGCGTGACCTGATTGACGCGGGCGTCCGTGCACTGGGCCGAAAGGATGATCGCGACCAGAAGCTGGAAGGGGGTCCGGTGGTCGAGTGGGACGGCAACGTCAGGGTAGGCCTGACGCAGGCCCTCGACGACGGCCCGGGCCCGGGCGCGCGGCGAGCGTGGGCCTCGTGGCGGAGCGGCAGCCACCCTACACACCCTGCGTGTCGTCGATCCCGAGCGCCCGGTGCAGCCGCTGGGCGAAGCGGATCCCGTCGACGATCGCCGCCTGGGCTTCGGCGGGCGTGCGCCGCGGCGCCCCAAGCCAGCCCTCGAGCCAGAGCTTCGCGCGCGCATGGTCGGCCGCCGCCCCGCCGACACGTGCCGCGAAGACATAGGTTCGGGCGAAATCCAGCGCCTGGGGATCGGGGTCCTCGGCGACGACGAGCGCGGCCATGCGGGCCGGCACCGACGCGGGCGGCGTTGCGGGTGTCAGCTCGCGCGCGAGCGCCTGGAGTCCCGCGAGCGCCGCACGGTGGGCCGCGACGAGTGCCCGCCCCTCGTCGGTCACCCCTGCACCTCGTAGCGCACAAACAGGAACCCGTCGGCCTCGAGCACCGCTACGACCATCAGGCGCCGCGGCGGGACCAGAAGCGCACCCGGAAGGACGCGCTGCGCACCGCCGGCGACAAGCAGCGGCGAGATCGCAATGCAGACCTCGTCCAGCAGATCGGCCTGGGCGAGCTGGGCGAACAATCCCGGGCCGCCCTCGCACAAGACGCTGTCGTGGCCCGCGCGGGCGAGCTCGGCGAGGACTTCGTCGAGCGCCACGTGGCCGGTCCCGGCGACGATCAGCGGCCCGGCGGCCCGGGCGGCCGCCCGGGCGTGCTCGGGCGCATCGCTGGGCGCCGCCACGACCGTGGGAGCCTCGGCCTGCGTAAAGAGGGAGCTGGTCCAGTCGAGCTCGAGCGAGCGTGAGATGACGACAATCGGGGCAACCGGTGTCTGCCCACGCGCCAGGCGCGCCTCACGAACCCCCGGCCGCGGACGCATTGGGCCGTAGTTGTCGGCCCGCACCGTGCCGGCCCCGACGAGGACCGCGTCGGCAATCCCGCGCAGCGCGTGGAACACCTCGCGGTCGGCGGCCCCGGAGAGACCCTTGGATTCGCTCGCCATCGCGGTCGCCCCGTCGACGCTCGCGACAACGTTGATCATCACCCACGGCCGCTCGCCCCGCGGAGACCGCGGGGCCCCGACGAACCCCGCCAGGGGCCCGGCGGCGTCCTCGTCGCCGATCAGGAGGCGAAACCGCGGGGGCTCTGCCGGGCGCCGGCCGGCGCTGGTCATCGGGACCGACCCGGCGGAACGTCGTGCTCCAGACGCACGAAGACCTCGCAGACCTCTTCGGGTGTGTCGAGAATGTTCATGAGCGTGAGGTCCTCGGGGTCGATCATCCCGTCCGCCAGCAGGCGCTTGCGCATCCACGCGACCAGGTCGTTCCAGTATTCGCTGCCGTAAAGGACCAACGGGAAGCCGCGCGTCTTGCCGGTCTGGATCAGCGTCAGGGCCTCGAACAGCTCGTCCATGGTCCCGAAGCCACCCGGGAACACCACGAATCCCTCGGAGTACTTGACGAACATCGTCTTGCGCACGAAGAAGTAGCGGAAATCGATCTGCAGGGTCACGTACTCGTTCGCGTGCTGCTCGTGCGGGAGCTCGATGTTGCACCCGATCGACGTGCCGCCGGCCTCGAATGCCCCCCGGTTGGCCGCTTCCATCACGCCGGGGCCGCCGCCGGTGATCACCCCCAGGCCGGCTTCGGCCAGACCGCGACCGACTGCCTGCGCCGCGGTGTAAAACGGGTCACCCTCGCGCACGCGACTCGAGCCGAACACGCTGACACAATGCCCGACACGGGCCAGCGCATCGAACCCGTCGACGAACTCGCCGAGAATGCGCAGAGCCCGCCACGGATCGGTGTGGACGAACTCGCTGTCGCGCTCACGCTGCAGCACGCCTTCGTCGGCGTTGCCCATCTGCTCGAGCGCCTTGCCGCGCACGGTCAGGCGACCGCGCCGTCCGTTCTTGGGCTTCCGGTCAGAATTCGCCATGGTTCCTCCGGGTCGGGGCGTCTGCGCCTGCACAGTCCATCACATCGCCCCGCCCATGCCCTCGGCAGCGTGCCGCCACGACCAGCAGAATGCAGGACGATGTCCCGCATCGCGATCTTCCCCAAGGATGAGCACTTCATGCGGCTGGCGCTCCGCGAGGCCGTCGCTGCGGGCGAGCACGGCGACGTGCCGGTCGGCGCCGTCGTGGTCCGCGACGGGGAGGTCGTCGGCACCGGTCGCAATGAACGCGAGCTGCGCGGCGATCCGACCGCCCACGCGGAGATACTGGCACTGCGCGCGGCGGCGTTGACGCTCGGAGGCTGGCGACTGTCGGGAGCGGTGCTCTACGTGACGCTCGAGCCGTGCCCGATGTGTGCGGGCGCGATCCAGCAGGCCCGGATCGCGCGAACGGTCTACGGAGCGCCCGACCAGAAGCTCGGCGCAGCCGGCAGCGTGATCAACGTCTTGGGCGATCCGCGCCTCTTGCACCTCGTCGAGGTTCAGGGAGGCGTCTTAGCCAACGAATCTCTGGCCGTGCTCCAGCGCTTCTTCGACGAGCGGCGCTAAGCAGCCGACCCAGGATCGATCCCCTAATCGCGTCGAGGGTCTGCTGATCGAAGGTCACGATGTCGGCGTGAATCCCGCCATTTGTCGGACGCGCAGAGGCGGCCAACTCGCGATCCAGGGACTGCGGTGCGGCAACGTTCGGCGTACGATCCCCCGCCGCAGTGCGCGGGCACCGTCTGCATCACCGACCCGGTGGCGGTTGGCCGCGTCCCGGAACCGGCCTGCGTCGTCGCGCCCTCGCCGCAGGGGTGGTCCGAACGATGCGAAGGGCAGCGAATCGTTGGCACCGCGACATCGATCGCGGACCGCCGCACCTGCCTGCCGCCACCGGACGCGCTCGGTCGCTCGCGCGCGCGAGCGACATCGCGGTGAGAGCCCCCGAATGGGGCCCTCACGCGGGAGATGCGCACCGGACGGGTGCAGCGGAGGAGGGGGATTTGAACCCCCGTCGGACCCTGAAGCCCGAAACGGTTTTCGAGACCGTGCCGCGATCTCAAAACGTGGCCTGGCACTCGCGTGCTCATGAGCACCGGCGCAGTCCTGTAGCAGGTTCGTATCCCGTACAGTGCGTGGCGGCGACGAGTAGCAGGTGCACGTCCGGCGAGGTGCACGAACGGGTCGGTCACGTCGCCGAAGCCCAGCACCGGGCGGTGCGTCTTTCGGCGCGGCGTCGAGGCGCTGCGGCACGTTGGGCGTCGAGGACGTCGGCGGCGAGGCGGCGCGAGAGGCCCGCCAGATTGCCCGTGCCGGGTGGTGGCGCCCCGCTGACCCGGCGGAGTGTGGCGGCGAGCTCGCGGACCGCACGGCGGCTCAGACGGCGGCCAGCGAGCGCCTCGGGGCAACTCGACCTGCGGATCCGGCTGCGACACACTCGGAGTCGCTCGGGCGGGGGCGGCCCGTCAAGGTGACTTGAACCGTCCGAGGGTGTGACGACATGCATCTCCACTCGGTCGCCGGCTGCTTGCTGTTCGTGATGGCCGCCTGCGAAGGCTGCGTGGATTGCATGGCCCCTGGGTCTCGGGGCACCAGCAATGACGACGGTTCAACCTCGGCTCGCAAGCCGTTCGGGATGATCCATTCCCGACCGAGGTCACGGCAGGAATGGACAGAAAATCTGCGTGGGCCGCACGTGGGTGAGCCGGCGCCTCAGGCTAGCGGCCGACCCATGTTGCCGGCCGCTTCTCCAGGAACGAGGCCATCCCCTCCTGCGCGTCGGCTGTCTGGCTGGTACCCGCCATGACCTCGACCGCGTAGCTGTACGCTTGGGCTTGGTCCATGCCGAGCTGCGTGTAGAAGGCTTGCTTGCCGATCGCCTTGGACATGGCACTGCCCCGCGTCGCCCGCTCCAAGAGGTCCAAGGTTGTGGACGCCAACTGGTCGGCGGGCACCACCCGGTTGACCAGGCCCCACTGCAGGGCCGTCTCGGCGTCGATGGTGTCGCCGGTGAGGGCCATCTCCATGGCTTGTTTGCGGCCGATCGCGCGGCTCACCGCGACCAGTGGCGTGTGACAGAACCAGCCGCCCTTGCCGCCCGGGGTGGCGAACCCGGCATCCTCCGCGGCTACGGCCAGATCGCAGCTGGCCACCAGCTGACAGCCGGCGGCTGTGGCCAGTCCGTGTACCCGTGCCACCACTGGCTGAGGGAGTCGCTG
The DNA here is from genome assembly GCA_963842065.1 of uncultured Thermoleophilia bacterium. Classification (GTDB taxonomy): domain Bacteria; phylum Actinomycetota; class Thermoleophilia; order Miltoncostaeales; family Miltoncostaeaceae; genus CAITWD01. Next base: position 51,223 of record CAWJEW010000007.1, read on the forward strand.
CATCGTGCTCATCAGTTCCGTGCAGGTCCACAACAGCTCCCGCATGGCGACCAGATCCGCACCGGCCATATCCGAGAAATCGTGCCCGGCCGAGAACACCGGTCCGTTGCCGGCCACGATCACGCCCCGGGCGTCGCTCTGCCCGACCTGGCGGAACGCGGCGATGAGCTCTTGCATGTGCGCGACCGACAGTGCGTTGCGACGCTCCGGGCGGTTCATCGCAATGGTGACGAATGGACCGTCCCGCTCGACAAGAATCATCTCGAAGCCCACGCGCCACCTTCTTCCTCATGCGGACGGGCTACCGGTAAGCCTGGGAGCCTACTAGATGAGCGATTGGGCGGCGAGCGCCGACTGCAAGGCATTACTGGCCGAGAGGTCGATGCGGCGCTGCGAACTGCACCGTGGCCCCGGACCGCAGCGGAGTCTGACCTCGACGCAGCGGCTGGTGCCTCAGCGCAACGCTCGGCCGACCGCGTTCGCCACTTGGCCGCCCAGATTTCGTTGACCTCCTCACGCCAGGCGCGGCTGATGCGATGGCGTGATCGGCACCGCATCGAGGCCATTCGACGAGAACCTCCGCGGGGCGTGGGTCACTACTTGGACGTCGCCCGGCGCGAACGTGATAATCGTGTGATGTCCGTTGCCCAGTTCGCCGGTATGTCGTCGGGAGCACCCTCTGATGAGGTGCGGCGCATCCTGCTTGGATACCGGCGCATCGCCGTGGTCGGGTTGTCGCCAAACCCCGCTCGACCGAGCTACCGGGCAATGGTGCACATGCGCGCCAGCGGTTACGAGATCATCCCGGTGAACCCGGCGGCCGCCGAAGTGTTTGGCATCCCGAGTGCGCCGACGCTTGCAGATGCCGCGGCTCGCGGACCCCTGGAGATCGTCGACATCTTCCGCCGCCCCGAAGAGATCCCCGCCATTGTCGATGAGGCGATCGAGTTGGGCGCACGGGTGATCTGGATGCAACTTGGCCTCGTCAATTTGGAATCCGCGGCGCGGGCGCGTGCGGCGGGCCTCGAGGTGGTGATGGATCGTTGCATCAAGATGGAGCATTGCCGGTTTTTCGGCGGTCTTAATGTGGTCGGGCTGTCAACCGGCGTGATCTCCGCGCGTCGTATGGGATCGGCAAAGTGAGCGATGAGGCGCATGCGTTCGGGTTCGATACCCGTGCAGTGCACGCGGGCCAGCGCGTCGACCCAGTGACCGGCGCACGGGCGCTGCCCATCTATCAGACCGCGGCGTATGTCTTCGAGGACGTGCAGCACGCCGCGGATCTGTTTGATCTCAACCGGTTCGGCAACATCTACACGCGCATCGCAAACCCGACGACCGCCGTCTTCGAGGAGCGGGTGGCGACCTTGGAAGGTGGCGTCGGGGCACTCGCGGCGTCAAGCGGCCTGGCGGCGCAAGCGCTCGCCGTGATGACTCTGCTGGAGGCAGGCGACGAGATCGTCTCGTCGGCCCATCTGTACGGGGGCTCACGTAACCAGCTCGCCGGGACCCTGGCGCGGTTCGGGATCGTCGCGCGGTTCGTCGAACCGAGCGACATCGACGCGTGGGAAGCGGCCATCACTCCCCGCACGCGGATGCTGTTCGGCGAGACGATCGGCAACCCCAGCCTCGACGTGCTCGATATTGCCCGAGTCGCCGCGCTGGCCGACGCGGCCGGCGTCCCGCTGGTCGTCGACAACACGTTCGCGACGCCGTGGCTGTGTCGCCCCATCGAACACGGCGCCCACCTCGTCACCCACTCCGCGACCAAGTGGCTCGGGGGTCACGGCACGACGCTGGGCGGGGTTCTGATCGACGCCGGGACATTTGCCTGGGACCGCACGAGGTTTCCCGGGCTGACCGAGCCCAGCGAGGGGTATCGAGGGCTGCGCTTTGTCGAGACATTCGGCAACTTTGCGTTCATCATGAAGGCCCGGGTCGAGACGATGCGCGACCTCGGTCCGGCGCTCTCCCCGTTTAACGCGTTCATGTTGTTGCAGGGCCTGGAGACGCTGTCGCTGCGCATGGAGCGTCATGTCTCCAACACGCTCGCCCTTGCACAGATGCTCGAGGCGCACCCCAGGGCGGCATGGGTGAACTACCCGGGCCTTTCGGGCCATCCGTCGTCGGAACTCGCCGCGCGCTACCTGCCACGCGGCGCCGGAGCCGTGTTGACCTTCGGCATCTCTGGCGGACGCGCGGCGGGGGCGCGGTTCATCGAGGCGCTTGAGCTCTGCTCGCACGTGGCCAACGTCGGCGATGCGAAGACCCTCGTGATCCACCCCGCGTCCACGACCCACCGCCGGCTCGATGCGGATGCGCTTGCGGCCGCCGGCGTGCGCGACGACATGGTTCGGATCTCGGTCGGGATTGAGACGGTTGAGGACATCCTCTGGGATGTCGAGCGCGCGCTAGGTATCGCGACGAGCTAACCCCCGGCGGGCGGAGTCGAGTGGGCCGCGGTGGGGCGGTGCCGGCGTCCGCTCGCGCTGCCGAGGGGCTCGCCTTTGTCGGCGTGGTGTGCCACCGAGAGGACAGCAGCGGGGTGAGGCAGGGGTGCCTGGCGCGGACGCCCGACGGGGTCCCGCTGTCGGTTGCGCGGTAAAGATCGACTGGCGTGTCGGGGGACGCCACGCGGAATCTACCGCTGACTGAGGCGGGACCGAGAGCCGCCGGTTGGGCGACCGTGCGATGCTCGTTGTGCGCCGGGGTCAGGCGCGCGCGCGCTCGGATGATCTGTCGGAGAGGACGAGCGTACGCACGATCGGCACCGGGTTCTGGACAAGGTCAAGCACCGGGCAGTGGCGGTCAACCGCCTCCGCCAGCTCCCGGTAGCGCTCCGGCGGCTCAGAGCCCTCAAGGATCACCCGCAGGCGCACCGCGCCGAAGCCGGGCCGCGCCTCCTCGTCCAACCCAAAGAACCCCTGTAGGTCGATATCGCCCTCCGCCTCGACGCGCACGCGCTCCAAGGCGATGCCGAGCTGGGCGGCCCAGACCCGGTAGGTGATGGCCTGGCAGGTGCCCAGGGCGGCCAGCGCGAGTTCGACCGGGCTCGCTCCCTCGTCGGTGCCCCCGAGCCTCAGCGGCTCGTCGATCACCATCCGGTGCCGGCGAATCGGGGCTTCGCAACGCACGCCATGGGTGAGCTCGCTACCCACCCTCAGGGTCAGCGCGGCGCGAGTTGGCTCGGCGCGGAACGCCGCGAGGATCTCCGGGAGTGTCGCGGGCGCGGTCGTGCTCACGAGAAACCTCCTGATGGGCGGGACAGACGGGCATCGCCGGGGGATCTGCCGGCAAAACCAACAATAGTCCCAAAGACCAAAAAAATTGGCACAACCGTGCGCCAGTCCTCTGCCCGTGGGCCTTGCACGCCCGCCTTTGGTCGGGAGGTCACACCCATTGACTAGGGCACACCAGACGGCCCGGTCTACGGGCGCTCAGGCGTGGGATGCGCCCGCCTCGGGCTGGGGTGGGCACCGTAGCGGTTGGCGGTGAGGAGTTGGAAGGCGATCTTTGTTGCGGCGAGCGGCGCGACCAGCGCCCAGACGACGCCAATCGGTTTGACATATTCCGCTGCCGCGTCAATCGGGGGGCGATCTTGACGCTCATGATCCTTGCGCTCATGGTTTGGATTGGACGGACGCCGGGCCAGAAGACCGCCACCCCGGCGTAAACGCCCGGCGCGAGTCGCGCACCGAGAGACCAACGTGCGAGGAGTAGGCCATGTGGCCATCGCCGCTGGAGCTGTCCTCGTAGCAGTCCGCTCCCATTTCGGGCGGTCTTGAGCGGTCTGGAGCGGAGAACAGTGCTCCGGTCCCGACCGCCCAGTTCCCGCTTGCCGCAGGGGTTCAACGGAGGAGGAGGGATTTGAACCCTCGTCGGACCCTAAAGCCCGAAACGGTTTTCGAGACCGCCGCATTCGACCGCTCTGCCACCCCTCCGCGCGGGACGCTACCATGCCGCCGCGGGTGCGTTGGATGGCGTATCGACGTTCGCCACGCGCTCGCCGCGCGCCCCCGCCGGGCACGCGCAACGCGGTCGCCGCGCACCCCGCGTGGCCCCAGGCGGGGTACGGACCCCACTACGGTTACTGGGCTACCGGGCGTCCGTCGGCCAGCCGACGTCACGACGCAGCCTCCCACACCGGAACTGCATTCGATGAACGTGTTCTTCTTGGTGGTGTCGTCGTTCTTGGCAAGCGCCGTCGAGATGGTCGAGGCGCTCACAATCGTCCTCGCCGCCGGCCTTGTCCGAGGCTGGCGATCGTCGTTGACGGGCGCCGGCGCGGCGGCGGGAGCCCTCGCGATCGTGGTGATCGTGCTCGGTCCCGCGCTGACCGCGATCCCGATCTCGCTGCTACGGGTTGGCGTCGGCGGTCTGTTGCTCGTCTTCGGGATGCAGTGGCTTCGTAAAGCCATCCTGCGCGCGAGCGGGTTCAAGGCGCTCCACGACGAGGACGCGGTCTTTGCCCGTGAACTCCAGGAGGCCCGTCACGCCGGTGCGATCGCCAGAGATCGGATCGACTGGTTCGGATTCACGCTCTCCTTCAAGGGCGTCTTCCTCGAAGGTCTCGAGGTGGCGTTCATCGTGCTGACCTTCGGCAGCTCACAGGGGAGCATCCCGCTGGCCGCCGCCGGAGCTCTGGCGGCGCTGGTCATCGTCGCCGGCGTCGGGATCGCGGTGCGGGCACCGCTCTCCAAGGTTCCGGAGAACACGATGAAGTTCGCGGTCGGCCTGATGCTGACGAGCTTCGGCATCTTCTGGAGCGCCGAGGGGGCGGGCGTCAGTTGGCCCGGCTCTGAGCTGGCGTTGCTGGCGATCCTGGCGTTCATGGGCGCGACGTCCTTTGTCCTGGTGAGCGGGCTGCAGCGTCGCCATGCGGCGCTAAGTGCGGCCGTCGCAGAAGCCGGAGTCGAGACATGAGCATGATCAAGGCGTTCGGGCGCTTCTGGTGGGATTTCATCGTCGGAGACGACTGGCTCGCCGCTGCCGGCACCGTCGTCGCGATCGCTGCGACGGCAGCGCTCAGCCATCACGGCATCGATGCATGGGTGCTGTTGCCTGTTGCGGTCGTCGGCGTGCTCTACCTCACGCTGCGCCGCGCAACGCGCTGAGCGCATCGCGGACCTGCCCGGTCTCGTCCCGCGCGGCTGCACACACGCGCCGAACGCGCTACGCGGACCCCAGCACCAAGCCGACGCAGACGATGATGATCCCGCCCAGCGCCACCTGCAGGAACGACAGCCGCAGCGAGACGAACAGGTAGCGCTTGCGGATCCAGGAGATCACCAGCAGCTCGATCGCCACGACGATCACCGCGACGATGAGCGCGGTGTGCACGTCGGAGATCAAGAACGGCAGCGTGTGAAAGCAGCCGCCGATTGTGGTCATCAGGCCGGTGACGATGCCGCGAATCACACCCGAGCCACGCCCGGTTTGCACACCGGTATCCGAGAGGCCTTCGGAGAGCCCCATGCTGATTCCCGCGCCGATGGCGGTCGCGAGACCGACGAACAGTGCGGTGTGGGAGCCCGACAGAACGGCGGCCGCGAAGATCGGCGCCAGCGTCGACAGCGTCCCGTCGATCAGCCCCACGAGACCCGGCTGGATGTACTGCAGCATCAGCTGCTGGTCGTCCAGTCCCTTGAAGTGGGCGCGGATCCCGCCGGTCATGCGCCGACGGTACCAAAGGCCCCCACGGCACGGCCGCGAGCCGAACTGCTCCGGGCCTGATCGCCCGCGGGACCCACGAGACGATGCGCGCGGCGCGGCGCTAATATCGGCCGGCTCCGCGGGAGAGGTGTCCGAGCGGCCGAAGGAGCGCGACTGGAAATCGCGTAGGTAGGTCTTCCCTGCCTCGAGGGTTCAAATCCCTCCCTCTCCGTGATCGCCCAGCAAACAACGCACCCCCGACGACGACGTCGCCGGGGGTGCGTTGTTTTGCGCTGATTCCGAGCTTTTGCGCGGTAACCGAGTGGAAACATCATAATCGTCGTGGTATTTACCTACTATTCCATCCCGCGGTTTCGCCGGCGGGCATGCCATCCAATTACAACCGCACCCCTTCCGGAGGAACACATGAGCCGTTCCGAAACGCTGGTCAGCACCGATTGGCTGATCGAGAATGCCGACGCCGCGGACATCCGTATCATTGAGGTCGATGAGGACACCGACGCGTACGGCGTCAGTCACATCCCAGGGTCGATCGCCTGGCACTGGAGCGACGACCTTCACGACCGGCCGCGCCGCGAGCTGATCTCCCAGGAGCAGGTCGCCGCACTTCTCGCCAAGTCGGGCGTCGGCCCCGACACCACCGTCATCCTGTACGGCGGCAACAACAACTGGTTCGCCGCCTACGCATACTGGACGCTCAAGTACCGCGGCTTCGACCGGGTGAAGCTCCTCGACGGCGGCCGTAAGAAGTGGGAAGCCGAGGACCGACCCCAGACGACCGCGATTCCGGACGTCGCCCCGGCCAGTCCGGGTGCACTCGGTCCGGAACGCCCCGAGCTGCGCGCGTTCCGGGACGACGTCCTCTCGACGCTCGATGACCCGGCCCAGGCCCGGGTGGACGTCCGCAGCCCCGCCGAGTACACCGGCGAGCTCGTCGCTCCGCCGCACCTCCCCCAGGAGCAGGCGCAGGTACCCGGACACATCCCGGGTGCGGCGAACGTGCCCTGGGCACTCGCGGCTCGCGAAGACGGCGCGTTCAAGACCGACGACGAGCTGCGTGAGCTTTACGGCAACGTCGGCGTAACCGCCGACAAGCAGGTCACCGCCTACTGCCGCATCGGCGAACGCAGCTCGCACACCTGGTTCGTGCTCCACGAACTGCTCGAATACCCGAACGTCCGCAACTACGACGGCTCCTGGACCGAATACGGCAGCCTCGTCGGCGTCCCGGTCGCGCGCTAGGTCGTGGGACCGGTCCCGATGGTCGCCCTGCCCGTCATGCGATGTACCACCGCGCATGCCGCCGCGTACGCCCCACAGGCGGGTGGCGGGATGCGGACACGGGTCGATGGTCGGTTGCGGCGGGCGCACCAGGTGACGGGTACGCCGCCTCGATGAACCGCATCGTCTACGGCCCCGAACGGGCGCTGGTGCGATTGCAGTCGGACGTTGCGCGATGTCGCGCGTGCCGGCACGCGGAGTCGGTCCCTCGACGTGTCAAAATCTTCAGGGGGAGGGGGTCCGAGACCCCGAAAGGTGAGTAGCCCGTGCGCATCCTGACCATTAGCCACTTGTACCCGAGCGAGGTCGATGAGACCGCGGGCACGTTCGTCCACCAGCAGGTCTGCGCGCTCCGCGAGCGGGGCCACGACGTTCGGGTGATCTCCCCGGTGGGCTGGGCGCCGCCGCGCGTCTCACGCTACGCAGCCCATCGCGCCGTTCCCCGCTGCACGAAGATCGACGACGTGCCGGTACTGCACCCGCGCATGTTCGTTCTGCCCGGCGCCAAACTTGGGCCGAGTATCGTGCACACCACGCTTCGGGCGGTCATCGGACACGTGCGCCGCACGTATCGGGATTGGCCGTTCGACCTCGTCCATGCCCACATGCTCGTCCCGGATGGATGGGCGGCGGCGTCGGCCGGCCACGCCGTCGGGGTGCCGGTCATCGCAACCGCACACGGCTCCGCGGATGTTCTCCGCACGCCCAACCGCAGCGCGGCGTGGCGCCGGACCGTCGTCGAGTCGATCACCGAGCTCGACCAGATCATCGCGGTCAGCCACGCGGTCGCCCGCGCGGTCTGCGATCTCGCCCGTCCACGGCATGGCGTACGCGTCATTCCCAACGGCGCCGATCCCGCCCGCTTCGCCGACGTCGACCGTGCGTCCGCGCGGCAGGTCCTCGGGCTCCCCGACGATCGTCCGATCGCGCTCTTTGTCGGCCACCTCACGGACCTCAAGGGCATCTCCGACCTGGTGGATGCCGTTGGCATCACTGCCGCAGACGCGGGCGTGCGGCCATTGCTGGCCATCGTCGGGGACGGACCGCTGCGGCCGGCACTCGAGGAGCGCGTCGCCGAGCTCGGTCTGGGCGATTCGGTACGGTTCGTCGGCAAAGTGCCCCACGACGATGTGGGAACATGGATGGGTGCCTGTGACGTCGTGGTCCTGCCGTCCCTCAGCGAGGGGCTGCCGACGGTGATTTGCGAAGCGATGGTGGCGGGGCGCGCGGTGATCGCGACGACGATCGGTGGCATCCCGGAACTCGTCGAGGATGGCGTGACCGGCCGCCTGGTCGCACCGGCCGATGCCCCTGCACTTGCAGATGCGCTCCGCGCGTTGCTCGGGTCGGACGGCCGCGCATCGGCGATGGGCGAGCTCGCCGCCGCGCGGGCCAAGGACAGGCTCACCTGGGGCGCCGTCGCACAGCAGATCGAGAGCGTGTACCGCGATGTGCTCGCACGTCAGCACACCACGGTGCCCGACGCGGATCCGGCCGGAGACAACATTCCCCATATCGCAGTTCCCTAGGACTGCATGGGGAGGATTCTCTATATCTCGCAATATGTCGTCACCCCCGATCAGCCGGGTGGGGTGCGCCATTGGCGACATGTGCGAGCCCTCGCCGACGCCGGCCACGACGTTAGCGTCATCACATCGAAGGTCCTGCACACGACGCGCGAAGCGCCCGAGGAATTCGCTGGGCGGAAAACGGTGCGACGCACCGAAGATGGCATCGAGGTGCTGCGTGCCTACTCCTCCACCGGGTACGGCAACGACGCGCGCTCGCGCGCGGCAAACCACCTGAGCTTTTCGACGTATGCGTTCCCCGCGGCCATGCGGGCCGCCCGCCCGGACCTCATCCTCGCGTCGTCGCCGCCCCTGACGGTCGGCGTGCTGGGCGGCGTCGTCTCGCGCCTGCGGCGGACGCGGTTCATCCTCGAGGTGCGTGACCTCTGGCCCGAATCGGCGTTGGCGACCGGCCTGCTGACCGATCCCAAGGCGATCGCGGTGATGAACCGCATGGCGAGCTACTGCTACGCCCGCGCCGACCGGGTCATCGCCTTGACCGAGGGGATCCGCGACGGCGTGATCGAGGCGGGCGTGCCCACCAGCGCGGTCGCACTGATCACCAACGGCATTGACCCGCCCGACGCCCCGATCGATCCCGGGGTCGTCGACCTGCCTGTCAGCCCCGAGAGTTTCGTGGCGATGTTCGTCGGCCAGCACGCCACATACAGCTCGCTGTTCACGGTGCTCGAGGCCGCCGTCCGCCTGTCCTCCGACCCGCGGATCCAGATCGCGCTGGTCGGCGACGGCGACCGCAAGGCGGATCTCATCGCCCGCGCGGCGGAGCTGGGTCTGACCAACGTGACCTTCGCCGGACCGATTCCCAAGCGCGATGTGCCTTCCTGGCTGGCGCGCGCCGACGCGTGCCTGTTGACCTACCAGGATGCGCCGCTCTTTGGCGGCGCCCTGCCGAATAAACTCTTTGACTATATGGGCGCCGGTCGACCAATCATTGCCGCTGTTCCCGACGGCGAGGCCGCTCGCGCGGTGCGCGCGGCCGGCTGCGGCGTGGTGACGCCCGCCGAGGACCCCGCCGCTCTGGCCGACGCACTCACCGTCCTCGCCGGCGACCGCGTCAGCGCCCACCAGATGGGCGCCGCGGGACGCGAGTACGTGCACACCCACCACGATCGACGTGAGCTGGCCGCGCGCGTCGTGCAGGTCGTTGAGTCGCTCCTTCCCTGATCCGGTCGGAGGACGCGCCAAGCGCGTCTTCGACCTGGTCATCGCGGTCCCGGTCGCGGTCGTGCTCGCGCCGGTGTTCGCGATCATCGCGATCCTGATCCGCCGCGGCTCCCCCGGCCCGGCCTTCTACCGCCAGACACGCGTCGGACTCGACGGGCGCGAGTTTCGCTTGATCAAGTTCCGAACGATGGTCGAGGGCGCGGAGTTCATCGGCGCTGGCCTCGACAACGACGCCGGCGACCCGCGCATCACCACGCTCGGTGCGCGCCTGCGGGCGCTCTCGATCGACGAGCTGCCCCAGCTGATCAACGTCCTGATCGGGGATATGAGCATCGTGGGGCCGCGGCCAACGCTGCGCGACCAGGTCGAGCGCTACACCCCCGAGCAGCGCCGTCGGCTGCGCGCCCGACCGGGCATCACCGGGCTCGCCCAGATCAGCGGTCGGTCGACGCTGCCGTGGTCGCAGCGCATCGTGATCGATGTGCACTATGTCGACAACTGGAGCCTGCGGCTCGACCTCGCCATTATCCTGCGCACGATGCCGGCGTTGCTGCGAAAGCACGAGACGTACCCGGGCGGCATCCAGGAGGTCGACCTCGGATAGGGTCCGCCTGCGCGTTGCTCGTGCCGCCGGGCGTTCGATTATGGCAGTATCGGGGCGCGCGGTGGAGCCACGTCACCCGCGCCGGTCGGGCACGGACGCCCGAAGCATCATCACGGGCAGTTAGCTCAGCGGGAGAGCACTCGCTTCACACGCGAGGGGTCACTGGTTCGATCCCAGTACTGCCCATGAGATCGCCGTAGACAAGCGGTTTCGGCGGGTAACCGTGTGCCATACGCGCCATCGGGCACCGGACGCGTACGCCGCGTGCCTACACCGGTGCTTGACGGATTCAGTCCTCGGGCTCGGGCGGGGTGTAGTCGTCCGGCATGATCTCGTGAGGGAGGATCGCCCAGTTGAGCCGAGGGTCGTTCTTTTGCAGGACGTTGTCCCGAATCACCGTCCAGCCCTTGGAATCAACCCCGTCGGCTACGCCGGGCCCGCAGGCGTCACGATTGCGAGCCATCTGTTCGACTGTGAACGCAAAGATGCGGATCGCGGACTTGACCTGCGTCCCGTCGGCGCACCGCAGCGTGTACTGCCACAGGTCGAAGGGGTCATCAGGCGACCTGATGTTCTTGGGTTCGGGCGGGTCCCCGCGGCTGACCGGTCGCATCGGCGACCAGTCTGACTCCCGAGGGAATGGCTGTCGAGAGCCATACCGAGCGTACTAGACGTCGACCAGATTTGGTAACCCGCGCCGGGGCTCGCTTCGCGGTCTCCGGCGGTGCCAGGGATGACCGAGGATGCACGGCGCGTGCACACCCTGGTGCTCCCCCCAGGATTCGGCGGGCGCGGCCTCAGGGCTCGTGCAGTGGATGGTTTTGGTCGATGAAGGAGAACTGGCTCGTAGTCGGGATGAGCCCGGGCGATTCACCGCAGACAAGCGAGACGCGCAATGACCATCCGGCGTGCCAGCATCGCAATCGCAGCGGCAGGCGCCCTCGCACTATGGAGGGCACCATGTCCCGCTCGATAACGTCCAAACTCTTCCGCGCTGCCCGGCTCAGCGCCGACGCGCGCAGCGTCGAACGCGGGACCGAGGTTAAGCGGGCCACCCACATTGTCGAAGGAAGAGCACTCGGCCGCGTTGGCTTTTGGCGGCTCTTGTGGGGAGGTGGTCGGCGATGACGGCGGCCGGACCTATGGGCCCAGAAGCGCGAGAACGCCCGCAGATGCCGTGAACACCAAGGAAGAGAATGCTCTCCAGAACCGGCACTACTGGACCGACAATCGAGAGCCAGGCGCCGCGCTTGGAAGACTGCGTCGCCTCGCGGATCCCATCGTCTCCTCCGGACGCCCACACCTAAGTGCGCTGACTGGGGCGAGCGATCCGAGCGGCGGGCGCACCAGGTGCCACGAAGGCCGACAGCTGCAGCAGCTCGCCCTCGAGCTCCAACCCCGAGCCGCGACAGCCATTGCCGCGCAGCCGGACATCGTCGCCGCGCCCAGCCGACGGTCGACGCGTGGCCGTCGCCTGAGCAAGCGCGGACACAAAGCCCTCGACCCGTTCGGGCGACATCGCAACCCCGCTGGGGCGCTCGAGCGCGTCAAGCAGATACCCATCTAGGAGCTTTGGATACAGCCGCGCGAACGCCGCCGGGCGTGACACCCAGTCGAGGCAGAGCGTTTCCGTCCCGAGGGCAAGTAGTGCACCTGACTGTCCGGTCACAAGCGGGAACGCCGCACGCAGCTCGCCAAGGTCGTGCTCGCGGGCGCGAAACACGTCCGCCTGGGCAGCTGTCGGCGAGTCGACGCGGTGCCGGTTTGCCGTGGCGGCGACGGCATCCCAGACCTCGCGCTGGGCGATGCCGCGCGCAAAGGGCTCGGCTTCAAGCTGCGCGGCTTTGCGTGAGCGCACCTCCGGGGACGCGGTGTGCGACGCGGCGGTGAACGCCTCGGACTGCGTGTGCCAGCGGCCTTGCTCGACGCACGAGACCGGGATCCGTGTCTGGCTCTTGGCGCCGACGAGCACGGTCACGTTGAGGATCCGGTTTTGCTTTGCGCCGACCAGTTCCTCGCCGTCGTAGAGCAGCACGTCGGTCACAAGCGGATTCGCCACAGCGAGCTCCGGAACAGATCCGGCCGTGTCGATCTCCGTGACGCGCAGCCCGAGCGGCAGGGCCTCATCGAGGGTGAGGTAGGCAGCCTCGGGCGCGCGGCGTGGGAACAGTGGCGTGATGACGACGCCTCGGTGCTCTACCGGGTCGCCGAGCTGGATGTTGGTCTCGATCATGGTGTGGCTCCTTTTCGATTCTGATGAGAAGTCACGCTGTGACGGGCGGGGTCTTACGCCTGCCGCGCGTAGGATGGAAATCTGCCTCCAGCGATGACCTCACCGAGCCGCGATGACTGGGATGCCGAGGACACTCGGCTACGGGATGCGGGCGACCTCGAAGGGCTCCTGGCCCGCTATGTCGAGACGATCGACGGACGCTGCCGGGCCAAGATCTGGAACGAGTACGACGCGCAGGACGTTGCCCAGCGGGTGCTCTTTCGTCTCTGGAAGGAGCTCACCTCGGGCAAGCGCTATCGGGCGCCGTTTCGCGTGGTCGTGCATCAGGTGATCGGCTGGACGATCAAGGGGTACTTCGGTGCACCTGCCGAGCCTGACCCGCTCGACGACCGGGACGCGCCGACAGGTGGCGGCCTCGCTGAGATCGAGGAGCGCCTTACGCTTGATCGCCTGTTCGCAGAACTCACCGAGAAAGAGCGGCGCATCTTCGTGCTGCGCTACCTCGAGGGCGTCGATATCGCAGAGATCGCAGCGAGCGAGGGTGTGACGCGCAACGCGATCGACCAGGCGCTTCATCGGGGGCACGAGAAACTGCGAGGCTTGGCCGATGTCTGAGCCCGTCGACGCGCTGTTCGATGAGTTCGCGGCGGCCTTTGCTCGTGGCGAGCGACCCGAGGTGCTCGGCTATCTTGGCCGCGCCGGCGAGGGTGCTGGCGAACTCGCCGCGCTGATCGATGCGTATCTCGTCGTGGCCGTCCCGCCGCCGCCGAGTGAGGCCGCCCGTCGCCGGGTGCGCGCGCTCATCCCCGAGCAGACGCTGCGCGATCTGCGAACAAAGGCGGGGCTCAAACGTGACCGGCTCGTGGACGAGATCCTCGCGGCGTTCTCGATCAACCCCGTCAAACGCAAGCGCGTCAAGAACTACTACCGCGAGCTCGAGGCGGGCCTGCTCGACCCGGCCGGGGTCAGCCCGCGGCTCTGGGCGCTCCTCGGCCGATTGCTCAGTGCGGACCCGTCGGTGCTGATCGGCGCGGCGCGCCCAGCGCCGATCACCCAGTCCGCATTCCTGAGCTCCGAGGTGGCCATGGAGGCCGCAGCGCCCGCGCCCGGACGGGCCGACGAGCCGGACGATGTCGATCGCCTGTTCCTTTCCGGTCGCTGACGTCGGAGAATCACGGCATGCCGGGTCCTCCGAGGGCCCGCGCGCCGCGGGCGGGCAGTTACGAGGAGTGGGCTGGCCGGCAGCTCGTCAGGCGCGTTCAGGAATGCGCGCCTCCACAAGCTCGGTGAACCGACAGACGGCGTTTACGAGTCTCATTTGCTCGACCGTCTTGCAGTCGGCGTCGAGGAGGGCCGGTGCGCACGCGAGTACGACACGGCACTGAGCGCGTGAGGTGGCGACATTGACGCGGTGCCGGTCGAAGGCCAAGTCTATCCCGCGGGGAGCGTCCTCGGCCGATGAGCTCGCCATCGAGACGATCACGATGGGCGCCTGCTGCCCCTGGAACTTGTCGACGGTGCCGACACGCACGCCGTCCGGTGAGTTCGCGTGGCCTTTGTAATCGAGTGCGATACTCCAACCTGTGCCCGATCCCACCCGCCTGCCGGCGGAGACCAAGCGCACCGCAGCGCTGCTGGGCGACGCTCGCTCGGTGCTGCGCCGGGTCGACAAGCTGGCCGCAACGGCGGTCGCCATTGACGATCCCGCCCTCCCCCAGATCGCCGAGGTGCGAAGCGCCGTTGAGCGGCTCGTAAGACAACTGGGGCGTCGCCTGGAGGCCGAACAACGCCAGATGAAGCGGGCGGGGGCGGGAACACGGTCATCGAGGTCAACCTGACCATGCAGGGGGCGGTCTACGGCGACATCAACGAGGCCCTGAACGCGACGGGGCGCCAGCTCGCCACGGTGCTCCTGCCCGCGGCCGGGACCAGGCTGTCAGCGCGATGACCGCACCGCCCAACCTGCGCCTGTCGATCACTCTCCCCGGCGGCACGTGGATCCTGGGACCCCACCGGGTGATCTGCGGGGATGCGACCGATCCCGGTAAGCAGGTGGTAACCGGCGGATCTGCCGATGAGGTGCCCGCAAAAGCCGACAAGTCGGCGCCGCGAACACGCGGTCGGCGGCCTACCAGCAGGACTTTTGTGTGAGCCAATCCCCGGAAGAGACGGTCCGCGAGGAGCGCCGGGAGCAGGTCGAGCGGCTCATAGTCGCCCGGACCTCCGCCCGCCGGATGACGGCGACACTCGGGGTCAGCCATCCGGCGATCCTTGCGGACATGAAGGTCATCCGGCGACGGTGGAAGGAGCGCCACGTCGCCGAGTACGACGCCCACATCTTGAACGACGTGGAGGCGCTCGCCGCAATGCAGTCGGTGATGATGCCCAAGGCGCTCGCGGGTGACCGCCTGGCGGTCGACCGAGTGCTTGCGGTCCTCGATCACCGCGCCAGGCTGCTCGGGCTCTACGCGCCGGTCGAGAAGCCGACCGAGGTCGTCTCCCGTGATGCGCTGCTGCGAGCCGTCGAAGAATGGGAGGCGGACGTTGCCAGGCGCAAGGCCGATCTCGGTCTCGATTAGGACCACAGCCGAGACCGCCGCGCGGCTGAGGAGACTCCGCGAGGACGAGCGACGCATCGCCGAAGCCGCTGCGCCGCCCTACACCCCCCGCGACTGGTACTGCGACCGCAAGACGTGTAACGGCCAGCCCCATGACGGCATGGGCAAGCACGCCCGCTCATCCCAGCGTCCGCCTGACGACTGGCCCCGGACCATCTTCTGGAGGGGCGGCCGGGGCGGCGGTAAGACGCGGTGCGCGAGCAACGCGCTCGCGACCCTGATCGTCGACCACTGGGATGAGGCACGCGAGTGGGCGGTCGTCGCCCCGACCGCCGGCGACGCGCGCACGGTCTGCATGGAGTCGATCGAATCCGGGCTCCTGGTCGCATTGGGCGCGAAGGTGGTCTCGGGCGGGACGCTGCTGGACAACGGCCCGTACATCGCCTCGTATTCCAAGACGACCGCGACGCCCCCTTCGACAAGGAGCGCGCTCAGCCTGGCCAGACTCCGCATGCCGCACCTACGCGATCACAAGTGGCGGCCAGCGGCCAGTCTAGTGCCCCGGACAAGCTCGCGCCATCTGATCACGTCGATGAATGCTTCGCCGCGCTCATCTCGAAGGCGTCAGCACCACCTTCAAGGTCCCCGTTTCTTCAGCACGTCCGAACGTTTCATACGCGCTGAGGAACTCATCGAGCTCGAACCGCCGGGTTACGAAGCGGCCGACGCCAAGCTGGCGTGATGCCACGAGCCGCAGGAGCGCCGGAATCGAGTACGTGTCGACAAGCCCTGTCGTGATGGTGACATCCTTTGCCGAAAGCTCCTCGAGACGCGCCGCCGCCTCCTCCCCGTGCACCCGAACGCCGATATAGGCAACATGTCCGCCGGGGCGGACGAGCTGGGCGGCGAGCTCAAAGCTCGCCGGCATTCCAACCGCTTCGATGGCGACATCAACCCCGCGGCCACCGGTTAGCGAATGGATCGCCGCCAGCGCGTCCTGCGTGCCGTTGTTGACGGTGACGTCCGCACCGAACCGGCGCGCGGCCTCCAAACGACTGTCGGCGAGGTCCAACGCGATGACGTGGCCCGGACTGAAAAGGCGCGCGCACATGATCGCCGCGAGGCCGATCGGGCCGGAGCCAACGACGGCGACGGTGTCGCCGGGGCGAACGGTTCCGTTCAGCACGCCGACCTCGTATGACGTGGGAATGATGTCGGCCAGCATGAGGGTCTCTTCATCGCTCGACTCCGCTGGCACCGGGTATGTGGACGTGTCAGCAAACGGGACGCGTACATACTCGGCCTGCGTCCCGTCGATCAGATGACCGAGGATCCACCCGCCCCCGCCAATACACTGTCCGTATCGCCCTTCGCGGCACGGACTGCAGGCGCCGCAGGCCGTGATGCACGAGACCAGGACGCGATCGCCAGGACGCATGGTCTTGACGCCCCCGCCGACCGTCTCCACGGTCCCCACGGCCTCGTGGCCAAGGATGCGGCCGTCTGTCACCTTCGGAACGTGGCCCTTCAGGATCTGCAGGTCCGTCCCGCAGATCGTCACCGCGTCGACGCACACAATGACGTCCGTGTCGGCCTCGATGGTCGGCTTGGGTGACTCTTCCCAGGCGATGTCGCCCGGGCCGTGATACACCAGAGCCTTCACCGCTCCCGCCTCCTGCTTCGTGGTCGCCAACGCAGCGGTCCATTCGTGGGCCCGGGGGTACCGGCGTAGCTATCCCCCGAGAGCGGGCCCGCGGACCTGAGTGGCCTCACCTCTGCAACCAGCACCGCTACAACATCGCATCGGCGGCCCGACCGCAAGCCGCGTAAACGACCTATCTGGTAAGTGCAGCTAGTCCGCACGGCCGCAAGACGGGCGGTCCGCCGCCCTATGCGCCCCAGACCACCTGCCCGACCTCGGGTCGTCTCGGCCGAGACGGCTGGCGGCGCGTCGTCAAAGGGAATGAGGGCGGGGTAGCGGGCACACTCGCCTCGGCGTCTGGGGTGGCTTCGTGCGCTGGAGCGACTAGACACGTTCTTTTTCGGCAGATCGCCGTGACCCTGCAACAGGTCCTGCCTCGGGGTGTTTGGGCCCCCGCGGTTCGCGCCCATCGCCTCTAATGGTTGCGTCGGGCCGCGACCGATCCCACCTGGTGACCGATTCGCCCTCTCGTTCGGCGACGGCTGCTCCTTCGAGCACGGCGTCGGCACCAACGACGGGCAGGGAACGCTCACGCTGATGTCGCACACGGCCAGCTAAGAGCGCACCGCGCTGGCTGGTCGAGGACCCACACCACTCCGGCAGCCCCATCTGAGCCGCACAAGATCGACGACAGGCCCGCACCGCACCGGAGGATAGGTACCGCTCGCGTAACACCGTGTAAGCCTCGTCGGACGGGGAGTTACGCTTCTCGCTTTTTGGGGGTTGGCTAGCCGCTACGAGCGACCGATCACGCATCCGCGGTCGATCGAGCCGGTGCGGTTTCACGGGATTGGGGCCGCACCGGCGCGCTCGTCCAGACAGGTGCGGCGCCCCTCCGGCGGGTTCCCCCAAACGCGCTCGGAGGGGCGCCGCATCGCAGGCTGGTCGGTGTGAAATCTACCGCCTGGGGTAGTCACCCACTAGCCGCATTCTCGGCTCGTTGGGCAAGTTTCTTGACGGTAAATGCCCTGAGGTCGCATCCGGGGTTGGGATGATCGGCTAGAAAGAACGCGGAGAAGGCGCGATGGCGGTTGCGCATGTGCACGCAAGCGCGACCCGGGAGCAAGGACCACGCCGGCGGACCCACGCCGACCCTGACGCTAGAACGGCGGACAGACGGCGCGGTCCAGGCACCGGTCCATTCAGGTGGTCCTTGGCGTCGACGCCCATTCATCGCCGCACTCCCCGTCAGGAGGACGACGGTCGCGCCTTCTCCGCATCGTCGGTGGCCGCGTCAAGGGGCCGGGGCGCTGACGCTGCTTCAGCGAGTTACCTGTTGCGCGGCCGCCGCCAGCGCCACCTGGGCCCAGCGCAGATCGCTCTCGGCCAGCAGAGCCTCGCGGGCAGGCGCGGGGAGCACGCCCTCGAGCGCGGTGAGCGCCTCGCGGGCCCTCCCGCGCTCGGGTGCGGCCAGCCGACGCGGCCGGACCTCCCGTACCTGCCAGCGCACGCCGGCCGGCAGCTGGGGACGATCCCCGGCACCACGGCTCATGAGGAACTTGCCGCGGATGCCGGTACGCAACTGCACCAGGCGCTCCAGGTCGCGGGGCTCAAAGCGCGGTGCGTCAAATCGCTGGCTGCGCGCCGACGGGTAGGGCGGGTCCAGATAGAAGAACGTGCCCGGGGCGCCTCGTGCTCGAGGGGGGCTCGCCGGCTCGCGGGGCCGGTCCGGCGTCCGGCTCGGTTCAGTCGCCCCGAGAGGCTCGGGGCATCGGCGCGCGTGGCGCGGATCCCTCCCTGGTGCGCCTTGTGCAGCGGCAGCGCGAAGCAGGCCGGTAACACGGGGCCGCGACGTGTGCGCACCGAGCAGCTGCCCGGCGCGGATGATCGCGTCCGCATTTCGTCACGCACGGGCCAGCCCCTCGCCCACGGCAGCGAGACGAAACGCGGCAGCGGGTGCGCGCGGTTCGTGGCGTCCTGCTCGGCTGCGCTACGTTCTCCTTGACGGGGTTCTCTGTTCTGGCCGTGGGGGGACCGGCCCGCGCGATGCTCTACGGGCTACGGGACAACCCGAAGGTGAGCCAGATGACGCTCCAGCAGCTCGTCGCGGTAGAAGAGATCCAGCAGCTCGTCGCCCGCGGCCAGGAGCAGAGCTTCCTGAGCCTCGAAGAGGTCGCGATCGCGGTCGAAGGTCTCGACAGGGACCCCTCGGCGGCGGAGGAGCTGTACCGGCATCTCGAGGAGATGGGCATCGAGCTGCTCGACGAAACAGACGCGCACCAGCGCACCTCCCGGCTGCCCGAGGAGGCCGATCGCCCCCGGGCCCTCAACCTCACGAGCGAGACCGGTATCGACTCGCTGCGGCTGTTTCTCAAGGACATCGGCCGCGTCCCGCTGCTGACCGCCGCCCAGGAAGTCTCGCTGGCCAAGCGCATCGAGCTCGGCGACCTGGGCGCCAAGCGGGAGATGGTCGAAGCCAACCTGCGCCTGGTGGTGTCGATCGCCAAGCGCTACCCCCGTGGTGGCATCGACTTTTTGGACCTGATCCAAGAGGGCACAATCGGCCTCATGCGGGCGGCCGAGAAATTCGACTACCGCAAGGGCTTCAAGTTCTCGACCTACGCCACCGGGTGGATCCGCCAGGCCGTCGTCCGTGCGCTCGCCGACAAGGGCCGGACGATCCGGCTCCCGGTCCACATCGCGGAGAAACTCATCAAGATCAACGGCGCCGAGTCCCAACTTGTCTCCGAGTTGGGCCGCGAGCCCACGATCGAGGAAATCGCCGCGGTCGTGTGCCTGCCCGTTGCGGAGATCGAGTCGATCCGGCGCAGCGCCCAAACGCCAACCTCACTCGAAACGCCGGTTGGCGATGAGGGCGACTGGGAGTTCGGCTGGTTCCTCGCCGACGACAAGGCGGTGGATCCGGAGACCTCGGCCCACCAGGCGCTGCGGCGCAAGGCCGTCCGGGACGTCCTGAGCACCCTGAGCTACCGCGAGCGGCGCGTGCTCGAACTGCGCTTCGGGCTGGGTGGCGAGCGCCCGCGGACGCTCGACGAGATCGGGCGCACGTTCGGCGTCACCCGTGAGCGCATCCGGCAGATTGAGCAGCGCTCACTGGAACGGCTGGCGGGCGTCCCCAAGGCCCAAAAGCTGCGCGAGGGCACCTAGAGGCGCCCACTGCGCCCACCAGCGCAGGTAGGGCTCGGGGGAGTCCATTTCGTGTCGCGAGCGCGGCCCCTGGATGCGCACGCGACTCAGTCCGCTGCTGTCGGGCCGGATCGAGAGCGTCGGCGAAACGATCCGCTCGCTCGGCGTCTCGGAGAGGGGACTACGCCTCGATTAGCATCACCACGGTCTCGGGCAGCACGCCGTCATACGCCATCGCCTCGGCCATCGCCGCGTTCCGCATTGCGCCCATGAGGACATCCATGTCGGCAACGTCCATGAGCACCGCCACCTGGGACGGGTTCTGCGGGTCGACGAACGTCCGGATGTTGGTGACGCCCAGGGGTCCGAAGACCTCTTCGCGCTTCGGTGAGGCAAGCCAATGGTCCTTGTCTTGCACCTGGTGATAGGCGATCACAGTGGGCATGATGTCTCCCCTGCGTCGTGGGCCCAGCGGCGCCGGACCGGGGGCAGATCCTATGCCTTGGTTCCTCCTGCCTTCAAGGTTGAGCGCGGGCGGCACGGGGGGGCGTGTTCGGGAGGCCCTTTCTGTCGACCCACTCCTCTTGCGTGATCCGCGGCGGCATGACCTTACGCTACTCGGACGGGCCTGCGACGTCGTGGGCTAGTTGTAACCACTCAGCACATTGTTGACAGCCTCGTAATCGGCACTCGGCCCCCAAGCGCCGAATGGCGGCGCCGGGTGTTGTAGTAGGTGAGCCATTCTGGCAGCAGATCGGCGCGCTGGGCGTTGCTCGTAAACACCTGCGAATAGGCCCATTCCCGCAAAAGCGTGCGGTTGAGTCGTTCCACCTTGCCATTTTGCCAGGGGCAATGCGGGCGGATGAGCACATGGCGCGCGCCCAGGCGCTCAAGAGCGGCCTGGAAATCGTGCGAGCGCCGATACGCGAACGCATTGTCGGTCATTACCCGCTCGATGCGGGTGATGCCGCAGGTGGCGAAGAACACCGCCGCGCGCTCCAGAAAGCCGGCACACGTCGCACCGGTCTCATCCGCGTGGATCTCGGCAGAGGCCACACGCGAGTGATCGTCGACGGCCGCGTGGACGTAGTCGAAGCCCGCTAACCGATGCCTGCGGGCTTCGGTGGTGCGCCCATGTGCGCGCCAGCCGCCCCCGGTGGGGATGCGTCCGAGCGTTTTGACGTCGATGTGGATCAGCTCGCCCGGGCTCTCGCGCTCGTAGCGCACGTGTGTGGCCGGGCCGCGACGGACAGGTTGGCCGGTCAGCGCATCGAGCACGCCAAGGCCGGGCATGTGGTGACGGCGCAGGACCCGCCCCACCGTCGAGGCCGGGATCCCGAGCTCGGCACCGATCCAATCGGCGCCACGGCGCGCGGTACGCCGCAGGGCAAGGATCGTCTCCTCGCGCCCGGCAGCGAGCCGGTGCGGGGTGCGCGTGGGGCGGCTGGAGCGGTCACCAAGGCCGCCCGGGCCTTCGGTCCGATACCGGGCCAGCCACTTGTAGATGGTCGCGCGCGAGCAGCCCAATTGGGCTGCCACGTCGGCCACGCGATATCCGGCGAGGATGCGCTCGACCACGAGCAAGCGTCCGCGTGGGGTCAGGCGCGCATTAGGGTGGGCCATGAGGACCTCCGGGATGTGGATGGCTTGAGATACCTCCACAACACCCGCGGGGTCCTCACCCGGTCAAGGGCTGTTACCAACCCTGTGAGTGGTTACATCTAGGGCTTGGGTTGGATCGGGTTCGACCGATCCGTCGTCACGATTTCCCAACCACGCCACACGTCGTGAACCGAGCGCCCGCCTGAGCCTGAAACCGACTACCTCACGGAGTGGGAAGCGGCTGAAATCGCCCATCTGAGCCCGCGAACCGTCCGAGAGTGGCCCAGCACGGGCCGACTGACGCGATCTGGCGTCGCGTCGCGGCCGCTGGCCCCGCGCGACGACTTGAGGGCGTGGATCGCCGCCGCGAGACGCCAAGCGAGACCCACGACGAGCAACAAGGCGCGAACCCGGCCCATCGACTGCACTTCCCCCGCCCTGATGCGCGCGATGTATCGGTAGACCGCGAACAGGAACAGCAGCATGACCCCGAGAGTATCGACCACATCGCCAACTACAGCGATGCCGGGTCCTACCTTCAGGTTGAACGATGCCGTGCGGTCCCCGGGGCGCTGCCGGGCTCGATCCCGCTGCGCGACGCCATCCGCAGCGAGCGCCGCAAGCGGAGGTCTAATCACCAAGGCCCCGCCTACGAGGGCCTTGGATCGCCTCGCAGCGCGTCGGTCTTGGCCGACGCAGATACCCCGGAGCATTGGGGCGTCCTAATAGCCCGTAGACGGGGCCGCGACCGGGTGAGAGACTGCGCCACATGAGCTGGCGTCAGAAGATCATCACTGTTTTGGGCGTAGCGGTTGTCGTCGGGCTGGTCGTGGGCCTGACGTGGCGCACGTTGCGGCCGACGCAATAATCACGCAACGATCCGACGTTGCGTCAGTGACGATGAGTGAGGATGTCTCCGCTAATCAGTGGGTCTCCCCTCACCCATCGTCACGCAAACCCCCTGCTTGATCGGCCTCCGGAGCCCAAGGTCGCAGGTTCGAGTCCTGCCTGCTTCTTCCCACCCCTAAACTGTCCGCGACAAGATCAGACCGAGCCTCAACACGCCGGTCGCCGTCGTCGAACTCGCGGCGTCCGCTGAGGGCTCGAAGGCACGCGTGCACACCGCCGCCTGCTCGGAAGCGGGACGCGCGTGCAGGTAGCGCCCGGTGGTGCCGACCGCGTGGTCAAGGGCGGCGGGCAATCGATCAGATTGCCTTGACGATCGGACGAGCGAGCACGACCATCGATTCGAGCGACTTGGTGGTGAGTGATGCGTCGGCTCTTGGAAATCGTGTGGCAGGGTGGGACGGGCCGTAGCTTGCGCGTACGACTCGGCGTCTCGTCGGGCCAGATTGGTGCTCGGCTCCCGGAGCATGGAACCAGGGGAACGCTGGTCACCGCTACGGACGCGTCGCTCATCTTCCACGAACCTGACCGGCTGGTCTTCACCAACGCGGGAATGAAGAGAGTCGTCACCGCTTCGGACACCTCGACGGTGATCGCCGCCCAGGATGTCGCTGCGTTCAACGTTCACTTCGGCCGGATGCAGCCGAGGCCCACGGATCGTTTTCGTGCGCGCGCGTGCATATTCGAGGTGACCCTTTGTGGGGATGACGAGAGGGCCGCGTTCGCGTGCCTGTGGCCCGACTACGAGAGCCCGTCCGACCATGTCAGGTACTTCGTGCGCCAGCTACAGAAGCAGCGCGCCAAGGAAGGGCTACCCGAGATCGAGGTGACGAAGACAATCGACACGGACTACTTGCGGAGGGCTCCATTGTCTGCAGTGAGCCGCCGCGGGCCTTTCTGAGCGACGTCAAGATCGCATGCCGCGCATAACCCTAGACCCGGCACGAAGACATTAGACCGACTCCAGCGCCCCGGTGCGTGTCGCTGAGCCAGGTCCCGCTAACGAGGGCTCGAACGCTCGCGTGAACACCGCCGCCTGCTCGGGCTTTGGGCGGCGTCCGCGAGCAGCCGTAGACCCGAGTCGTAGTTCGTACTCCCGCGCGCGGAACAGTCGCGGAACAGTCGATGTGTTCCGCACAGCGGTTTTCAGCGGTCTCCAGCGGATCGTTGGGGACTCGATCGAGTACCCCCCGGACAGCCGAAAACCCGCCACCTGGACGGGTTTCCGCTGCTCACGCTGAACATAGGGACGGGGGGAGTCGAACCCCCACGAGCGTTAGCTCAACGGTGTTTGAGACCGTCGCGCGGGTCGTGAGATCCCGCTCGGCGGCACGACTCTCAGGATCGGCGCCCGGGCGTGGCACACAATCTGGCACAGTCGCCCCCGAAATCGGGCTCTTCGGGGGTTTAGGTGGGTAACTTCACCGGAATCCGCCCGCACACGAGGGTGATCATTGCCATGAGCGATTGCAGCCTGCGGTAGCCGCGGGCCCGGTGGCTGAGCAGGCGCACGGTGGAGTTCATCCCCTCAAGGCGCGCGTTCGACAGGCGCTCGGTGATCGCGTTGACGACCAGATCGCGGTGGGCGTCGATGGTGAGTGCGCAGGTGATGAACGGGTCAAGATCGCTGCCCAAGGCCGCAAGGATCCATTCATCGAGAAGCTCATGCGCATCGGCGGCGCAGTCGGCCTCGTAGACGCCGCTTGAGCTGCTCGACCAGGAGCCAGCCCTGGTAGATGGCGTGGTTGTCACGCTCCAAGGCATCGAGGATCGTCCGATCGCCGGGGCGCAGGTGCGATGCCCGGCGGCGTACGGCGAACCGCGTCCCCTTGATCCAGGCCGCACGTGCGGGATCCTCCTCGCGAAGCCGCTGCCAGGCATCTCGGCGCACCCGCTCAAGGGCGTCTGCGGCCAGCTTGATCACATGGAAGGGGTCCGCACAGATGCGTGCGCCCGGGGCGTGGGTGCGCGTGGCGGTGATCCAGCCGCTGTTTGAGGTCGAGCGACACTGCCTCCAGATGCCGGCGCCGCTCGGGCCCGAGCGCGGTGTAGAAGGCCTCGAGGGTCATCTGGCTGCGGCCCGGGGCCGCCCAGACGAGCTCGCCCGAGTCATGGTCGCTCACGCAGGTCAGGTCGCGGTGCCCTTTGCGGTAAGCGAGCTCGTCAATCCCGATTCGGGTAAGGCCATCCAAGCCGTCGCCGTCACGCTGGGCGACGTGCTCGGCGACGACCCGCTCGATCATCCGGCCGACCGTGTGCCAGTCGACGCGCATGAGTGCTGCCACTGTGGACTTGGGCGCGGCCTTGACGAGCCACACGCAGGTGTCCTCGAAGGCCCGGGTGAAGCGGGATCCGGCTCTGGCCCACGGGACGGATTCGTTGCGCACCCCACACGTCGGACACTCCAGGCGCCGCAGCTGGCAGCGGATGGCGCACCGGACTCGGCCCAGATCCAGATGCCGCCACGTCACCAGCCGGCTGTCGTAGGCGGTGCGCACCCGCATCGCGCAGCCGGAGCAGCGCATCACCCGGCGCTCTTGGAGGGCCACCTCGACCACGACCTGCTCAGCGCCGTCCTCCCCGACGAGCTCAACCCCAACGACCCGCCCGCGGCCAAGCCGCAGAACACGCTTCAATAGCGTGGTCACGCGCATCCGATGCTCCCGTCTTCGGTTCTGTGAGAAGACGTGAAGTTACGGTGAGCACCGGATTGCGCGTGGCACCGATTCTCAAGCCGATCTCGGCCTGTTCAGCGCGCGCGCTCACCCACTTCGATGCCCGAAGAGCCCGAAATCGCGGCGGTCCCGTGATGGCGCACCGTCCTTCCCGAACTCCGAGGCCGGTGCAATACTCGGCCGACTTGGGGTTGTTTTTTCGCAGGACAGAGCGGGGGCCAGTTGCTCACGGTTGGAAGGGGTATCGCGCTCGGGATCCTTGCCGCAGCGATTACCTGTGTCCTGCTCTTCGCGTTCTTCCCGCGTCTTCAGATCGCCTTCGTTGCCTTCGTCTTGATCGCCGTCGCGTTCGCCGGGTTGATGAAGTTCTCGGAGGCAAAGCCAGCGCGGCAGGCACTCTTCGGCTACGCGCTGATCGCGTATGTGGTGGCCACGCCGCTCATCACTGTTGTGGGGATCCTCTGGGCTCTCAGAAACACGCAGTCAGACAGCCTTCCGTGAATGATCGCTAGCCCACCGAGATGACCTGCGCCCCGGTGCCGGCCCGCTCCAGGCAGGCGTCGATCAGCACCAGCGCGTCGTCCTCGCCGCCCGGCATCAGGTGCCCGTAGAGATCGAACGTACTCGAGATGTTGGCGTGCCCCATGAACGTCGTGATCGCCTTCGAATTGACGCCCGCGGCGATCCAGACCGACGCGCAAGTGTGCCGGCACTCGTGCAGGCCGATCGGCTCGAGGTCGGCCGCTTTCCAGTACCGACGCGCCCGCTGCCGCGCCACGCTGTTGTCGAACGGCCGTCCATCGGGGCGCCCGAACACCAATCCGGCGCCGGCGCCGTCCATCCGATGCTCTACCAGCACGTCACGCAGCACGGCGGGCATCGGGACGCGGCGCCTGCCGCACGTGATGCACGTACTCGACACTAAAGTGCCCAATTGCACGGATGTCGTCATATGAATACGGTTTTTCGCAACAAGTAATTTTTCTCGCCGCGTGGAACCGGGGTCAACAGTCGGAATCTTCCCCGGAAGATATGAACCCGCCCCGCTCCCAGCTGGCGCGTCGACACGACCATGGCCGCCGGCTCACCATGCCGCAAACCGGTGACGGCGCCTCCTCGGATGGTCAACGAGACGGCTCCCGGCCTCGCTTCCGCCCCGCTCAGACATTTTTCGCCCACCCGCACAGTCTAAAAGTGGCGCTTCGGGCATTCACGTGGGTCGATGAGCCTTAGCTGACGGCCGAGAGCCCAGGCGCCACGCGCGATCTCGGGCTCCCAGTAGGCTCGCTTCTTGCTGAAGGAATTCGAGCAAGGAGCACAAGATGCGCGTGGCGGACATATTCAAGCGCCTGGTGGGGATCGATGCGGTGCGCATCAGCCAGGTCGATGTCGCCGATGAGCCCAGCGGGCGGGTCATCACCGTCACGGTGGAGCGCCGGCGCAACCGCACGATGCACTGCGGCCGGTGCGGCCAGCGGGTCCGAGGCGTCTACGATCGCCAGATCCGATCCTGGCGGCACCTGGATGCGTTCCGCGTGCGGTGCATCCTCAGGGCCGAGGTGCGCCGGGTCGTCTGCCGCGACTGCGGCATCTGCGCCGAGGCGGTGCCCTGGGCGCGGCCGGGATCGCGCGTCAGCCGGGCATTCGAGGACACCTGTGTGTGGCTCGTGCGCTCCGCTCCCAAGAGTGTCGTCGCCGACTTGATGCGCATCGACTGGGCGACGGTCGGACGCATGATCGAGCGGGTCGTGGCCGAGCACAGCGCACGACGAATCGGCGATGGCCTTGACGGCTTGACGCGCATCGGCATCGACGAGGTCGCCTACCGCAAAGGACACCGCTACCTGCTGTGCGTGACCGACCACGACTCGGGCCGGCTGGTGTGGGCGGCCCCGGGTCGAAGCCGCACGACGCTCATCGAGTTCTTCACCGCCCTCGGCCCCGAGCGCTGCCGAGCGATCGAGGCGATCTCGGTCGACCTGCACGACGGGTGGATGGCCGCAATCCGCATCCACTGCCCGCATGCGGCGATCTGCGCCGATCCCTTCCACGTGATCAAGCTCGCCGGTGCCGCCCTCGATGAGGTCCGCCGGGGAATGTGGCAGGACATCCGCCAACGCGACCCCGAACGGGCCTCGTGGATCAAGGGCACCCGCTTTGCCATCCGCCGACGCGCTGGGAACCTGCGCGGCTCGGATCGCACGATCCTCGAGGAGCTCAAGATCACCAACCAGGAGCTCTACGCCGGCTGGCTGCTGCTGGAGCAGCTTCGCGGCGTGTACCTCGCCCACGACCACACCGAAGCGCTCGAGCTGCTCGACGACTGGATCCTGGCCGCACTGGAGTCCGGCATGGAGCCCTTCCAGCGCACGGCGCTCACCCTCGACCGCTACCGCACCGAGGTCGCGAACTCCATCACCCTCGGGCTGACCAACGCACGCCTTGAAGGCATGAACTCGACCGTACGGCTCATCAGCCACCGAGCACGAGGGTTCCGGAGACTCGAGTCCCTGCTGTCGATGCTGACCCTCGTATGCGGGCGAATCCCGGTCGAGTTACCCACGTGAATGCCCGAAGAACCCAAGAAGTCCCGAATCCGCATAGGGATGGGCACCATCCACCGGTGACAGTTTCAAAAAAACTGCGGAAACCAGTCGGGGTCAATAGTGGGTCTTTTCCCACGACGATATGACCCTCCCTGACCCCTGGAGCTCGTGGTGCTCGACGTCAGCGTTCTGCTGACGCGGCCCAGACGAACGTGATGTGAGCGCCGGACGTCGCTGCGACGGTGACCGTGAACACTGCCCCCGGGTCCGGGGATTTCATCGTCGCCGGCAGGGTGATGGTGACCATTCCCGCCACGGGAAATAAGGAGGGCCGGTGACTCCAGGAGTCGCAAGAAACGGTCCTTTTCCCATCACACCATGACTGTACGACTCTTGGCGCGCCGTTCTTAAAGAGTCGCATAAAAGTTGTATAAGGCACGCCGATACGACTGTTCGTTTTGCAGGAGTTTTACAACGACTCGTGAACGACCTCACACAACCATACGACTCTTCGATTCGCCGAAAACGGGCACGACTCTAGAGACACGACTCTTCGACTCTTCACCGCGATGTCAGTGGTTGAACCGCGGTGCGTTCGTCCTCACGACGAACCAGCGTGCGTTGCCGTCCACGTCGGTCGACTTGCGCGCCTTGGTCAAGCCTTCCTTGCCGAGCCTGAGCCGCACGTCACGGACGGTGCGGGCACTGAGTCCAGTGATGCTGGCGATGCGCGCGTCCAACGAATCGGACTCCTGTTCGCCTTCGTCCTCGAGGACGTCCAGGATGAGAGCGCGCGCCTCCGCGCTCTTGGTGGGCGACTTCTCCTGTCGCTCGCGGATGGACAGCAGCTGCTCGACATCCTTGTCGGATGCGCCGAGCTCAACCGTGCGGGTGATGTCCTCGGCGATGCCGACGTTCGGCACAATCTCCAGCAGCAGCTTGCGCGCGGGGACGGCAATCGGCCCTCGGTTGCCGGCGACAACCTGGTAGTGGAAGGTCATCGGGTCCTCGTCGTCGCGGGCCATCACGATGACCGCACGCGGCACATTCACCCAGGCGCTGCCACCCATGATTGATTGCAGCGCGCCGCTCGAGGCATCCTTGTTGAGGTGCCGCACGCCGATAATCAGGCAGTGCAGGCGGTCGGCCATATCGTTGAAGGGCGCGATGGCCGGTCGGATGCCCGACTCCGTGTCGGTGTTCGAGGCGCCAATGTGGTTGCCGACCGGGTCGATGATGATGAGGCCCACGTCGCCCAGGTCACGTGCGGTCTGCTCGAGCCAGTCGTGGTCCCGTGGAATCAGGAAGTCTTTGACGACAACCTCCACCAGCGACGGGTCGCCGTCGGCGGCCAGGAACCGAGGCAGGAAGTCGAGCTCAATCGAGTCCTCGGAGGTCACCACCAGGACCCGCTTCGGCACGTCGTAGAGCTCGCCGACGGTGCAGCGCGCCGACAGCCCCGCCAAGTACGTGCCCTTGCAGACGCCCTTCTTGCCGGCCAGCAGCTCAAAGCAGTTCTGCTGCCAGATCGGCTTGTCGAGCCAGTTGACCTTGCGGACCTCGTACCTGACCAGGTTTCTGATGCCGCTGCCGTTGGCCCGCGGGTCACCCCTGAGCGGCGCCTTGTCGACCGCTGGCGGAACGGTGTTCTCCCAGTCACGCGGCGCCACGGTGACCACCCTCCGCACTGGCAAGCGTCGTGTCAATCTCGCGCTCGCCGAGACCGCAGTCTCCGGCCGCCAGGCGCAAGATGTCCCAGGCCTTGCGGTACTCGAGGTCCCGGGCGTCGACCAGCTCCAGCACGCGACGCGACGCGCGATAGAGGGTGTGGTTGCGCTGACCGACCGGCGCGCTCTCCACCTCGGTCGCCAACCCGATGAGCGCCGCGCGACCGTAGCGGGTGTGTCCATCAGTCTGCTCGTAGCGCCGCACGACGACCTCGCGCTTGGCCTTGAGCGGTTCGAGGATCCAGTCGGGCGCTGGCTGTGGTGCCAGTCGAGTCGGCGGCACGACCCAGCGGTAGATCGTCCCGTTCTCGTGCACGCTCGGCGGTGCGACCAGGTAGCCACGCCCCCGCAAGTCGATATTCGGGAACACCCCGACCGTCCCGCGGGGCTTGCGGCCTGCCGGAAGCGCGTAGATCAGGTGACCGCCGCCGCCGCCGGTCTCGGTGCAGCACGTGACCGGTCCGGGATGGTCTGCACCGAGCTCCGACCAGATACTCAGTCCCACTGGGCCGTCGAGGTCGACGGCGCACAGGCCGTTGTCCTGCAACGGCAGGCCGACGTTCGCATCCGGCCAGTCGGCCCACCATTCGCATATCTGCTCGAGGTCGGTGCTGGCGTTGTCGAATCCGTTACGGGTATAGGGACGCTTCTTGTCCCGTCGCACCGGAAAGACGCTGACGGCGCGCCCGAACACTGCGCCGACGGCGTAGTCGAGCGCCGCGTCCGCCATCGACGGACCGTTCATCGAATCCGGTCCCCGCGAAAGGTGCTCGCCTCGACCACCGCGCGGAACGCTTCGACCGTGACCATCGGCCGGCTGTGGCCCGGCAGCACGATAACATCGCAGGCGCGAAACACGGCGTCGGTCGCGCGTCTCGAGAGGCCGAGCTGCTCCAGGTCGGTCCGCGTCAAGAAACCCGTGCCCTGGGCGAGCAACTTCGCTGCGGTGGGCTTGTCGCCCTTGTTGCTAGCATCGGCAACAACAGGCGGCTGGTAGTTGGCGAGGGGGCCTTGCCGGGCCCCTTTGCTGTTGGTCATGGCGTCGCCTTATCCCGACGCGACGCGTCGAGCCATTCAGCCAGCTCGTCGCGTAAGATTCGGTACTGGCCGCCGACGCGAACGGTCGGCAGCTCACCCCGCTCGGCCAGCCCGTAGGCCGTGCGCAGGCTGACGCGCAAGTACGAGGCCGCCTCGGCGATCGTCAGGTACGGGCTCTCGGTGGTCACCAACCGCCTCCTCGTGGTCGCGCATGCCTTGCAGATAACGGCATGATATACGCAACAGATGACGGCTTCTACAACGCGTGCTAGATTTCGACTGGACGACCGCAACGTGGACGTGCAACTCAGGGAGACCACGTGATCAAGGCCAGCGATGTCCGCTACCCGCAGCGGACGATCAACGTCATCGACGGCAAGGGCACCTTCCGCACTGCCGACGGCGAGACCATCAAGCTCACATCGCTGACGCGCACCACCGACGCGGGTGATCCGCGGGTGTGCGTCGAGATCATCGACGACGCCTTCGCCCTTCCGATACGTCTCTACTTCGCGGATCTGGGCAAGGATCCCGAGCTCGTCGGCGTGGAGATCGGCAGCGAACATCAGCCCCAGACGCCGCTCAAGCGGGCGCAGATCGCCCATCTCGGACGGCAGCTGCCCATTCTGACCGCCTTCGCCCGCGCCGAGATCAACTACTTCAACGACCCTGCGGCCGTCGCCCCACTACTCGAGGTGCTCAACGAGGTCGGCACGACCCGCCGCGGCAAGCCCGGGCGCTTCTACAAGGTGATCGGCGCCGAATACAGCACCCGCGTCCGCGAGGGCGACCCGGCCCCGATCACCTCGCTCGCCGAGGCGCACGGCGTCAACAAGTCATCGGCGTCCCGCTGGGTCAAGCAGGCCAAGATCAGGGGCTACGTCGACGAGGGCGGTTCCTGATGGCATCTGCATGGATCACTCGAGCCACCACGCCCAAGGGCGAGCGCCGCTTCCGGGTGCAGTACCGCGTCGGTGGAAGGGAGTCGCGCACCCAGTACGCGGGCAGTTTTGGCACGTTGCGCGAGGCCAGGGCCCGCCAGGACTGGGTTCGGTTGGAGCTCGCGGCGCGACGCGTGCCCGATCTGACGCCGTTCCAGGCGCCAGCCAAGCCCACCGTGGCCGAGATCGCCGGCATGTGGCTGCCATCGCGCATTGATCTTGATGACAGCACGCACGTGATCTACCGATTGGGCCTGCAACGTATCCTGCCGCTGGTGGGGAGCCGCCCCGCGGCCGACTTGACCCCCGCTGAGGTTGCCGAGGCGGTCGCGGTGCTGCACGGGCAGGACTACGCCCGCAGCACCATCGCCAAGTCCCTCACCGCGCTGCGCCTTGCCCTCGATCACGCGGGCGTCACACCCAACCCTGCGCGCGATCCCCGCGTGAAGCTGCCCCGACAGGAACACGGGGAGATCAACCCGCCCACGGCCGCGCAGGTTGAGGCCGCCCTGGCGCACATGGCATCCCGTTACCGGCTGCCCGTGCTGTTGCTCGAATCCACGGGGCTGCGCGTTGGCGAGCTAGAAAACCTGCGGTGGGGCGATGTGGACTGGACTGCGGGGCGCCTGCGAATCAGGGCCTCGACCGCCAAGACGCGCCGGGCGCGGTGGACGCAGGTCCCCCCGGACCTGTTGGCCAGCGTTGGCGCCCTGGTGCCGCCCGAGGATCGCGATCTAGACGCGCGCGTCTTCCCCGATCTAAAGCAGGCCAACCTGCGCCAAGAACTCACGCGCGCGTGCAAGTACGCAGGCATCGCCAAGTTCAGCCCGCACGACCTGCGCCACCGCCGCATCTCGCTGCTGCTGCACGGCGGCATGCCGGTGCACGTGGTGGCCGCGCACGCCGGGCACGCGAATGCCCACATGACGCTGACCACCTACGCACACGTGCTGGTGGACGACCGCGAGATCGACCGTGAGGGAGCGCCGGTTTAGACCAGGGGCGCCCGAGCACGCCCGGCTGGTGCCTACACCCGTGCTTTACGGGATAGCGGGAAATCGCCAATTGCAGGGCAGGTTCGGTGCCAGTACTGCCCATTTCGACCCGCATGGCTATGCGGAAACCGCTTGGTTCAGCGTGTCATATGCGCCGGATGTGCCGCGCATGTCCGTCGCGTGCATACCTCGGGTTGCACGCCCGCGACGCCGGCCAAGCTGCGGGCCTCGCGCTCGCGTTGCCTTCGCAATAGGCTCGCACCCGACCAGCTACGGAGGACTCCATGAGCACGGCTGACCGCCCGAACGGCGGACACAAGTTCGACCGCACGATCAACGTAGATAGCGACCAACTCGCGCTGCTCGGCCTCTGCATCGACGCGCTTGCGGCGGGAGCGGGCGATCGCGGAGCCGCGGACAGGATGGGCGATTTCTACGACGAGATGGAAAGGGAAGGCACGCAAGCGGATATCATCGCCAACTGCCGGAACCTTTACGAAATCATCGCCGCCGCCCTCGACAGTGAGGCCTAGCTGTACCCACTCACCACATTGGTGACAGCCTCGTAATCGGCGCTCGGCCCCCGAGCGCCGAATGTCGGCGCCGGGTGTTGTAGTACGCGAGCCACTCAGGCAGCGCCTGGGCGCGCTGGTCATTGCTCGTAAATGGGCGTTGATATGCCCATTCGGCCTGGAGGGTGTGATTGAAGCGTTCCACCTTGCCGTTTTGCCAGGGGCAATGGGGCCGGATGAGCACGTGTCGTGCCCCCAGGCGCCCAAGGGCGTTCTGGAGTGCGTCGGAGAGTCGATACGCAAATGCGTTGTCGGTCATCACCCGCTCGATGCGGGTGATGCCGCATTCGGCAAAGACGCCGGCCGCGCGCTCGAGAAACCCGGCACATGTCGCACCGGTCTCATCCGGGTGAATCTCGGCGTAGGCCACACGTGAGTGGTCGTCGATGGCCGCATGGACGTAGTCAAAGCCCATGAGCCGATGCCTGCGGGCTTCGGTGGTGCGTCCGTGCATGCGCCAGCCGCCCCCGTCGGGGATGCGCCCGAGCTTTTTGACGTCGATGTGGATCAGCTCGCCCGGGGTGGCACGTTCGTAGCGTGTGCGGGTCGCCGGCCCGCGGCGTACCGGGATCCCCGTCAGCGCATCCAGGTCACGTAAGGCCGGCATCCGGTTGCGCACAAGCACGCGTCCGACCGTTGCGGCACACAGCCCGAGTTCCTGGGCGATCCATTCCGCACCGCGGCGTGCGTGTGCCCGCAGCGCACAGATCGCCTGCTCGAGCTCCGCATCGATGCGATGCGGGATGTGATGCGGCCGGCTTGTGCGGTCGAAAAGCCCGGCCGGGCCCTCGGTGCGATAGCGGTCAAGCCACTTGTAGGCACAGGTGCGCGAACAGCCCAGCTGGGCTGCGACATCGGCCACGCGATACCCGGCCAGGATGCGCTCGACCAACAGCAAGCGTCCGCGTGGGGTCAGGCGCGCATTAGGGTGGGCCATGAGGACCTCCGGGATGTGGATGGCTTGAGATACCTCCACAACACCCGCGGGGTCCTCACCCGGTCAAGGGCTGTTACCAACCCTGTGAGTGGTTACACCTAGCCGGCGCCTCGGCGACGATTGCACGGCGAATGCAGCATCCGAGTCGCCCGCGCGCCCGGTCCGTGATCTCGGCCGCGGGTCAGTCCGGCGGTTCTAGCAAGTGTGGTGCGACGTCGTCGGCACTTAGCATTTGCGTAAACAGCAAGCCGTCGGCCTGCGCGTCGGTCAGCAACGGCCGCAAGTAGTCCTCGGCCCAGTCCTCGGACGCGTCCGCGGACGCAAACGGCCCCACGATCGTGAGTCCGTTGGCGGTGGGGATCCCCACGAGGTAGCACACCGGCTTAGCCGTGCTCATTGTTCGCT
The DNA here is from genome assembly GCA_963842065.1 of uncultured Thermoleophilia bacterium. Taxonomy (GTDB): domain Bacteria; phylum Actinomycetota; class Thermoleophilia; order Miltoncostaeales; family Miltoncostaeaceae; genus CAITWD01. The sequence continues at coordinate 85,458 of CAWJEW010000007.1, forward strand.
CCCTGGGGGCCCGCCCGCACTGCGGGCGTCGAGCCAGCCAACGGCCTCGACAATGGCGTCCGCGATCAGTCGCGGATCGTCGGCCAGGTCTTCGACGGCGTAGCGCTCCGCGAGCATCTCGATCGCAGCGTTCCGCACCTCGGCATCGGACGGGAAGGACCGCTCGAGCCCGGCGGCGACAAGCCGACCGGCATAGCCGGTGTACATCTGCCACGCGTACGGGTGGCCGAACATGTCTGAGGTCGGAAAGTAGAACGGCCCGTGGTCGCTCATGTGGCGCGCGCTCCTCGTGATCGATTGCATCGTGCGTGCGTCATCCGGTCCCCAACACCACCCTGAGACGCCGGGACCGTGTGGTCAAGATCAAGCGCCTGGCCGGGCAGCATCAGGCGGCCACACCACGCACAGGGCGTGCCGTAGGCCATCGGCAGCAGCATCCGGCGCAGATGGCGCCTCGAGGCATCGGTTTTCCGCACCCGATGCATTTCACGAGCGCCGGCATCGCCTACCGGTTGCCGTCATCGTCGTCGGGTACGTCGGCCAACGAGAACGCGCCGGGCGGTTGCTTGGGCGCCGCCGGCTCGCTTGGCATGACCGCAGATGCCTGCACGGCCAGGACCGCGGCCACACGGGCGTCGATCAGACGTCCAGGGCCTGCCTTCTCGAGCTTGGAGCGGCCCTCGGTGTTGCCGATGCGCCGTCGGCGCGTGTTCAGGACATGGCGGGTCAACGTCTCGTCTCCGGTGTGGAATAGGCGGCCTTCCTGGAGCTCGGTGCGAAATCTGTCGATCGCCGGCACCATCCGGGCTGCGTGTTGGTCCAGAACGCCACCACACGGCTCGGCCACTGCTTGCCCAGCTCTCAACTTCGGCCTGCCAGTGCGCCGGATCGCAGTAGAGATAGCCCACATCGTAGGTCTCAATGGCCTCCGCGAGGACCCCATGTACCCCGGATCGGTCGATCCGCCAGCCCTCCGGCGCGTCAGCGGGGCGCTCGGCGACCAGGAGCGGGACCAGCAGGCCATCGGCGGTGCAGGCGACGATCGCCCGTGCGTCGCCGGACATACCGCCGTCGAAGCCGAGCCCGATGCGCTGACCGGGCTCGAGATGGTCCGATCGGCGCTGACCAGACCACGTAATCGGGTCCACAGCTGTCCATGAGGCCACGTCGTCGGCGCGCTTGGAAGTCGTGACGCACCCGACAGAACCGTGACAACAGCCGGTCTTCGGCGGTCCGTGGCCCGCGCGGGCCGCCCCCGCGGTGCGGGTGCTGCCGATCCCGTTTCGGGGTCGCCCGGTGTCCGACCGTCGCGCACTCGTCGCGGTGCGTGCGGTCATACGCCTGCTCTACACTCACACGCGACCTTCCACCGATGGGGGTCGCTCGCCCCCCGTCCGGGTCGCAGCAACCGGATGTGAGCATCCAGCGCCGCAGTGTTGTGGCCGGCATGGCGCGAACTCCTGCGACGCAGTGGCGTTTTGGCCTGTGATGAACAAGGACTCGACATGAGCAACGCACCGCACCGCGACACCGGCCCCGCCAACGAAATGCCGCGCCCGGAGCGCAGCGCGCCGATGCGCATGCTCCAGCGAGGAGCGATCCTCGGAGCCGTCGCCCTCGCGTTTGCCGGCGCGGGGTGGGGACTGGCGACTGCCACAACGTCGGTTTCGAAGATCGCCACCGCGTGCGTGACATCCAAGGGCGTCCTGGTCCTGAGCTCCTCCAGCGGGAGCTGCCACAAGGGTCTGACGAAGGTGCATCTGCCGCTCACGACGACGGTCGGACCGCGCGGGCTTCAGGGAGTGCAGGGGATCCCGGGAACGCCCGGGGGACTCAACGGCTACACCCACGTCCTCTCGGTGCCCAACTCGTTCGGGCCCGGCGGGCCAAATCCGACGTTTGTCACATGCCCAACAGGCACCGTCGTGATCGGCGGCGGCGCCCAGTCCATCGGCACCGGAGCGACGATGGTCGGCTCCTATCCGTCCTCGACCACCACTTGGGAAGTCGACGTCACCAACAACGTAGCTGGACAGGTCGAAGTGACCGCGATCGCCAACTGCGCAGCCCTCGGCTAGCGCTCACCAGGACCCGGCGACGAGCATCGGTCCGACGCTGAGATGCCTCCTGATCCGAACAGGTGGAACGGGACGCGGTGGAAACCGGAGCAACTGACGCAGTACGGTCGGCGCTCAACCAGGTCCCGCATCGGCGGTCCGGCGAATCGCATCGAAGCGAAGGCCTGGCTGTGTCACGGCACGCGCACCGCTGCCGTTCGTGCCAGCGGCTGGACGCTCCACAGACCGGCTGGTTCGTCGGGCGGGGCGCCGGGTCGCAGGATCGGTTCGCCGCCCCGGTCACCATCAGGCGCCGCATATCCCGAACCAAGCCGGTCAGATCTGCTTCCTGCTCGCGCGCGTACGCCGTAGGCTCACCACCGTGCAATCGAATCGCTCCATCCCCGATGCCGCCGTCGTACCCGTGCTCATCTACCCGGACGTCCGCGCCGCGGTGGACTGGCTCACCGCGGCGTTTGGGTTCTCCGAGCGCGTGCGGATCGGCGAAAACCACCGCTCCCAGATGCGGGCGGGCGCGGGCGCGGTGATCATCGGCGACGAGCGCGCAACGCGGCGTGCGCCGCGGCCGGGCGAAGTCACGCATTCGGTGATGGTGCGGGTCGCGGACGTGCGCGCGCACTGCGCCCACGCCAGGGGACATGGCGCACACATCGTCATGGAACCGACCGACTTCCCGTACGGCGAGCGCCAGTACACCGCCGAGGATCCTGCGGGGCACCAGTGGACGTTTTCCGAGACGCTCGAGGACGTCGCGCCCGCGAGGTGGGGTGGCACGCTGCTCGCGCCCGACTAACCGCCGATCATGCTCATCGGCCGTCCCTCGTAGCTCCAGCCCGGAGTCCCGATCCCGTGCCCGGCCCCCTTGGTGGCCACGTTGCCCGCGATCAGTCCCGTGAGCTCCCGGTCACTGGCGCCGGCACGCAACGGGGTCAGAAGATCGGTCTCGCTCGTCGCGAACAGGCACGAGCGCAACCGCCCGTCCGCGGTCAGGCGCAGCCGGTCGCAGCTCGTACAAAACGGCTCGGTGACCGAGCTGACGAACTCGAGCTCGCCACAGCCGTCAACGAAGCGCCAACGCCGCCCGGGTGCGGCGGGGCGGGTCCGGGGATACTCGCGCAACGGCCACACAGCGCCGATCATGCGGCGCAGGTCCGCTCCCGGGATGACCTGCTCGGACGACCACGTGTGCCCCGCGTCGATCGGCATCGACTCGATGAAGCGCACCACATACGGACGCTCGCGGGCAAGGCGCGCCAGCGGCAGGACGTCAGGCTCGCTGAGGCCCCGCAGCACGACCGCATTGACCTTGATCGGGCGCAGGCTGACGTGGCGCTCGCATGCCGCGAGTCCCTCGAGCACGCGCGCCAGGTCGTTGCGCCGGGTGATCTGGGCGAAGCGGACGGGGTCCAGGCTGTCCACGCTGACGTTCAGACGGTCGAGACCCGCCGCCACGAGCCCGTCGATGTGCGCAGCGAGCAGCACCCCGTTGGTGGTCATGCTGATCTCCTGCAGGCCCGGCAGTCGCCGCAGGCGTTCGACGATGTCCACAATGCCGGGGCGCACGAGCGGCTCGCCGCCGGTGACACGGATGTCGACGATCCCGAGCGCTACCAAGACGCCGGCCAGCCGAACGAGCTCATCGGCGGTGGCGACGTCCGCGCGCGCGAGCCAGTCCATCCCTTCGGCAGGCATGCAATAGCGGCACCGCAGGTTGCAGCGGTCGGTCACAGACAGGCGCAGCGAGCGATGCGAGCGCCCAAAGCGATCGGTAAGCGGAGGGGTGCTCACGCACCAAGGTTCGCGCACCTCAGCGATCAAGGCAACGCCCGTCGGCCACGTGGCTGCACGCCGTGGTGCGAATCCGCGCGAGGCCGCGCCATCAGCAGGACGCGTACCGGGCTGCCGAACGTCGGCGAGATCCCGCCGGACGAGCACCATCCGCTCGTCGCTGCGCGCCGGACGTCGGTCCCGTGCGCGGTTGCGGCGACGCACTGGTCACGCTGCGCCGCCGGAGACGTATCGGGTCGAGACCGCGCAGCCCGATGTTCGCATCCGGGAGTCCCTCGCCGAGGGTCCGGGCATGTGTCGCGTGCACAGCGGCGGTCCCCGCCGCGGGGGTCCGGCGTGCATTGCTGGCCGTGCCGAGGTCACCCCCCCCACTGGTCGCGGCACGGCCAGGGACCGGGCACCGCCGATCGCGAAGACCGGTCCGACTGCCGCGGCGCGGTGGACCCGACCGAATTCGGGTCGATGATGGCCCGCCGATCATGTACCCGGTCGCGGGGCTTCCGATCCATGCTGTCCGCATTTCGCCGCTCACCTCCGGCGAACATGACGGATCCTCCACGACGCCGCCGTGGATTCGTGGGTCATCCCGGCCCGCGACGGTCCGCGAAACACGAGGAAGGCGAGGCGGGCTGCAGCGTGCGATGCGAAGCCCCCGGCCCGATCCCGACGGGCGCGAGCGTCCGACGGCGTACGCGGCCGCGCGGCCGCGGTAACCGGGAACGCCGGCCCCAGGGGCGGTGCCGCGCGTGACATCCTCCCCACGGACGTCATCGCGGGTGCGATCGGATCGGCCCGCTCCACCGGCACTCGACGACTCCGGGGGCATCTGATGCTGTCAATCACCACCGGCGATATTCGCCTGTTCCTGCACGTGCTCGGGGCGACGGTATGGGTCGGCGGCCAGATCGTCTTCTTGGCGCTCCTGCCGGTCCTGCGGCGACTCGGCAACGAGACCTTGAAGCCCGTAGCCCGTCAGCTGACGCGGATCCTGTGGGCCGGGTTCGCGTTGCTGATCGTGACGGGCATCTGGAATCTGTTCTCGGTCGATCTCGACGCGCAGTCACAGGCGTACCACACGACGCTGGCCGTCAAGCTGGTGGCGGTCGGGCTCTCCGGAATCGCTGCCTGGCTCCACATGATCGCCGCCGGGCCCCGGGCCCGGGCGGTCTGGGGGGCGTCGACGGGCATCACGGCGCTCCTCGCGCTGTTCCTGGGCGTCGTCCTGGCCGGATAGCCAGATCGCAGCAGTCCGCCCGATGGGCGACCTGCGTCCCGCCCGGAGTTGCGCATCCCCCGGCGCTCGCCCGCTGGCGCGTCCGCTGCAACGATCTCCACGGTCGCCTGGATGGAGATCGCCCCATCGACCTTCCGGCGCGCCAGCGCGGCAGCGACCTCGGAAATGGTGCGCGCGGTGCGCGCCCGCCGATGCGTACGCCGGACTCCGGCGCCGGGCGCGGTGGCCAGCAGCCGCGCAAACACCCGTGCGAGCGTCGCCATCTCATCGGGTGTGAGCCGGCCGGCGAACGCCTGCTGGACGAACTCGAACAGGCGGTGCTGCGCCCGGGCGGTACGCTCACGCCCGCGCAGGGTTGCGGTGATGTTGGTCCCGCGTGCGTCCGTCGGACACGCGTGGCGCTCGACGAGTTCGCGCGCAACGAGCATGTCAACGATCCGCGGGACGCGGCTGATGCTCAGGCCCGTCGCCTCGGTCAGTACCGTCCGGCGCAGCGCCATGTGCGGGGACCGCACAAGGCGTCCCATGATGCCGAACATGCTTACGCTCCGGTCCTCGTCGCGACTGAGCACGTCCTCGGCCTGCCGGCGCAGTCGGCGGGAGAGTTCGAACAGGCCCTCCCACGCCAGCGCGTCGTCATCCGTCCAGCTGCCCTCGGCATCGGGCCCCAGCAACTGGACCGCACGGGCGGCGGCGCGCAGGCGCATCGGGCGGCGCGGCGGCGGCATGACGCCCGTGATCGGGTGCGTTGTTCACGGGGCCGGCGGCGGCGCCGAGATCGCGATCCGGTTGCCCGCCGGATCCGTGAGCCAATGCGCGCCGTCCCCGTCGGTTTTCGCGGCGACACCCGCCGCCGCAAGGCGGCCGGTGAGCGCCGCGTCGGCCCCGCGTTCCACAAGGACGAGTTGGAAATCGCGCATCCCCGCCGTGCCGCTCCGTGGCTGGCGGGCCTTCGGTCCGTGCCAGTCGTTCATCGCGATTCGGTGCGGGAACCGTCCGCCCGCGCTGAGATCGGCCATCCCGCACGGCGTCATGTGCGCGTGCTCGCTGAACCCGATCACGTCGCGATAAAAGCCGAACGCCGCGGGCAGGTCTGGGACATACAGGTGGAGGTGGCCGATGGCTGCGCCATCGGGCATCGGCGCGAATGGATCGCGTGCACCGAGGTGCAAAAGCGCATCCTCGACGTCCAGCGCGTCGGTCGGACGGCGGCGGCGACCCGTGCTATCGATCATCACGACCTCCCGCGGGCCCATCTCGAGCGACCGGAAGCGCTCGGACGTTCGAGTGTGAGCGCAAGCATGATCCCGTCCGGATCGTGGAGATACGTGGCCTGGGAAAAGACGTGGTCGGTCGGCGCCTGCGGCACCCGGGCGATGATGAGGCGGGCCAACACCCGCGCGAACTCACCCGCGTCGGGCGGATAGATGGCCACATGGTCGAGCCCGGCGTCGGCCCTGCCGACACCGCGCTCGGCGCCTGGATGCAGCACGACCGGCTCATGATCGCCGACGCCGAGAGCGACGCCCTCGCGATCGGTGGCGATCGTGCGCAGGCCGATGATGTCGCGCCAGAACTCCAGCGACCGACGAAGCTCGGTCACGTCCAGGTGGACCGCACCGTAGGTAATGCGATCCCGCCCCGGCGCGGACGCCGTGCCGCACCCGCTCACCCGCCCAGCACGCGGACGTCGCTGGCCGCGACCCGCAAGCCGACCAGCGTCCCAGGCTCCAGCGCGATGCCGGCGCCGTCTGCAGGTGGGATCCGGACGACCAGCCGCTGCAGGCGGACCACGCGGGCGCCGTGCTCCTCCCGCACCCCGAGCACCCGGTCCGTCAGCGTCGCCGCGTCCGGAGCCGTCAGCGCCAACTCCCACGGATAGACCGCAACGCACACGGGACCGTCGGCGCGTGATGCGCTCTCGAGCATCCCGCCGCCGTCCAGATGGATCCGCGCGCCCATCGGGCCGCAAGTGGCGGTGCCGGCGAGGACGTTCGCCCCCGCGAGCGCGGCGACCGTTGCCGTCGCCGGCGCCGCAAGCACCCCTGCCGGTGTATCGAGCTGCAGCAGACGGCCCTCGTCCAGCACGCCGACGCGCGCGGCCAAGGCGCTGGCGTCGTCGAAGGCATGGGTCACCAGCAGGGACGGCAGGCGTAAGGTTGCCAACATGTCCGCGAGTTCGTCGCGGACATGTTGGCGCGTCAGCGCGTCGAGCGCCCCGAACGGCTCGTCCAACAGCAGCACGCGCGGCTCGCGGGCGAGCGCACGGGCGAGCGCCACCCGCTGGCGTTCCCCGCCCGACAGTTGCGCGGGTCGCGCGTCGGCCAGGTGAGCGATGTCCAGACGCGCCAGCAGATCCGGACGGTCGCGCCTGCTGGCAAAGCGCACGTTGCCCGCCACGCTCAGATGTGGAAACAGCGCGTAGTCCTGGGGCACGTAACCCACCCGCCGGCGCTCGGGCTTCCAGTCGATTCCGCGTGCCGCATCGAACCACACCTCCCCGCCGAGGGCGATGCGACCCGCCCGCGGACGCTCGAGCCCCGCAACGGTGCGCAGCAGTGAGGTCTTCCCCGAGCCCGACGCCCCGACGAGGGCGACCGTCTCGGCGCCGACGCTCAGCTCGGCGCTGAGATCGAACGTACGGCGCGCAAGGGTGACGTCGATGTCCAGGTGGTCCATGAACGCAGGATCAGCTTCGAGGCGAACAGGATGGCCGCGCTGACGAACAAGAGCAGCACGCCGATGGCGACCGCCTGGTCGAGGTTGGCGTCGAACAGGGCGTACACGGCCAACGGAAGCGTCTGGGTGACCCCCTGGAAGCTGCCGGCGAACAGGATCGTAGCGCCGAACTCACCCATGCCCCGCGCAAAGCTCATGCCGCCCGCCGCGCCGAGCCCACCGCTTGCGAGCGGCACCCCGACGTGCAGCATGCGGCGTACGGGTCCCGCCCCAAGAGTGCCGGCGACATCCAGCACGTTCGCGTCGAGCGCCTCGAACGCCGCGATCGCCCCACGCAAGTAGAACGGCCCCGCGACGAACAGGATCGCGAGCACGACCGCCGCCTGCGTGAACGCCAGATCGACGCCGAGGACCTGCAGCTCGGATCCGAGCAGGCCGAGCCGCCCGAACGCCGCCAGCAGGCCGAGCCCGGCCACGGCGGGCGGCAACACCAGTGGAAGCTCGACAAGCGTGATGACGACGCTACGCCCCGGGAAGTGGTGCCGGGCAAGCATGTAGGCGAACGGTGTGCCGAGCGCGATCGTGATGCCGAACGCGATGGCGTTTGTCTTGAGCGAGACGCCGATGGCGTCAATGGTGACCTGCGCGCCGAGACCGCTGATCAGGTCGCCCACCGGCTGATAGGTCACCAGCGCGATGATCGGCAGCAGCAGGAACGTCAGGACGACGGCGACCACGAGCGCGCCGGCGGCGACCAGACCCGCGCGTGCGAGGGCGCCGCGGAGCGCCGACTGCCGTTCCGGCAGCGCCCGTCCGATCATCGCGGCGTCATCCGCCGCAGTCACGGCGCACCGAACCCGTCGGCGCGCAGGATCGCCTGACCGCGCGGTGACAGGACGTCCTGGACAAAGGCCGCGGCGCCGGCCTGGTGCGAGCCCGCCTTGACGACCGCGATGTAGTCGGCGGTCGCCGGCTTGGCGGCGGCCGGGAGGTTGATCACCGTGAGCTTGCCGTTCGCCGCGTCGGCATCGGTGATGTAGACGAAGCCGGCGTCGGCCTGCCCCAAGGCCACCTGAGCGACGACCTGGGTGACGTCGCTCGCCTCGCTGACGACGTTCTTCATCGCCGCCGCCGAAATACCGAGGTTGGTGAACACGCTACGCGCATAGTCACCGCATGGAACTGAGGCCGCGCAGATCACCAGCTTGATGCCCGGCTTGGTGATGTCGTCGACGGTCGTGATGTGCGCCGGGTTTCCGGACGGGACGACCAGCACAAGGCGATTCGTCGCGAACTTGACCGGCTGCGGTAATGAGGCCCTTGGCCAGCAGTTCGGCCGGCTGTTTGGCGCTCGCGGCAGCAAACACGTCCCCGGGAGCTCCCTGCTCGATCTGCGTCGCCAACGTGCCAGACCCCCCGAACGTGTACGTCGCGCCCGGATCGATCTGCGGAAACACCTTGGACAGCGACGCTGCGGCGAACACGGTGGGTGGTGCGACCGAGGCGGATCCCGTCGATGCGCCGCTGGAGCTGCTGCCGCAGCCTGCGAGCGCAACCGTCACCCCGATGACGGCGAGCCCGACGGCCGCCCGCAGCGTGCGAGTGCATGACATCACAGATCCCCTTTGGTGTCGCCGGCCGCGACCGCCACACATCGCCAGCGGGGGCCGGGCCTGTGGTTTCCACGTTCGATGTGGACAAAATACAAGCGTGCTGCCAGCATCGTGGCAATGATGAGCCGCCGCTCACTGCGTACGCGCCGCCTGGAGCTCGGTCTCACGCAGGCCCAAGTCGCTGCGCGTGCGGGGGTCAGCCGCCAGTTGGTCGCCGCCGTGGAGGCCGGACGCAATGCGCCGGCCGTCGACGCCGCCCTTGGGCTCGCCCGCGTCCTCGGCACGACCGTCGAGGCGCTGTTCGCCGACGACGTCGCAGCATACGCCGCCCCGGCGGTCGGCGGGCCGGTGGTAGACGGAGCAGCCGTGCGCGTCGGATGCGTCGGCGAACGCCTCGTCGCCAGCGAGCTCGCCGACCATGGTGTGTCGGCGGCGAGCTGGGCGAGGCCCGACGGCACCCTCACCGCCGGGATGGTGCGACTGTATCCGGGCGCACGGCCCGCGGCGACGGTCATCGCCGGTTGTGATCCTGCGCTCGGCCTTGCCGAGGCACTGCTCGACACCGATGGGCCACGCAGCCTCCTTGCCGTCCCGGCCTCGAGCGGCACGGCGCTCACGGCGCTCGCAGGCGGCCGCGTCCACGCGGCGGTCGTCCATAACCTCGAGCGCGAGTTGCCCAAGGCGCCGGTCCCCGTCGTCCGCTGGCACCTCGCCCGATGGCACGTGGGCATCGCCGTCCCGGAGCGGCTCCGGGGCAACGACATCGCGGCGCTTACCGCTCGCGGGTTGACGATCGTGCAACGCGATCCCGCCGCAGCCAGCCAGCAGGCGTTCCTGCGCGCAGCCGCAGCCGCAGGCGTCACCCCCGGGGCGGGCCCGGTGGCATCGGGGCACATCGACGCCGCGCGGATCGCCGCGCTGACCGGCGCCGCGGCCGTCACCACTGAGACCGCCGCGCGGGCATTCGGTCTGGCATTCACGCCGCTGGAGGACCACACGGTAGAGGTCTGGATCGCCGAGCGGTGGGCGGACCTGCCGGGGATCGACGCGCTCGGCGACGTGCTCGCCAGCGGTGCGTTCGCCCAGCGCATCGCCCGTCTGGGCGGTTACGACCTCACGGGCTGCGGCACACCCGTCGCCGGCGCGGCCTGAGCGGCGCGCGGACGGCGATCGCTCATCCGCTCAGCCGGGCTGGACCACCGTCGCGTCGGCAGGGAAGATCGGCACCGCGCCCTGGGGCCAGGCATTGACGGGCCCGCGGATGTTGATCCGCACCGCCGCGCCCGGCCTGAGCGCGAGCGCGCCCAGCACGCGGGAGGTGATCAGCGTTGGCAGCGCGTCGGATTCGATAGCGATCCCGATGATCGAGTCGTGTCCATGAAAGCCCGTCTGCACGACCGTTCCCGCGACGCCCGGTCCATCCGCATACGGGAAGACCCAGACCTGCTCGGGCCGTACCAGGACAGTCATCCGCCCACCAAACGGCGCGGTGAGACCGCCGCGGACCTCCAGCATGCCCAGCGGCGTCTCGACGCGGTCCCCGCGTGCGATGCCGTTCATCACGTTCGCCTCGCCGATGAACCCGCCGAGCTCGACGTCCACGGGCGACGCGTACAGGCGCTGGGGCTCGTCGACCTGCGCGATGCGCCCGTCGCGCATCACGGCCACCAGGTCGGCGATCGAGAGCGCCTCGTCCTGGTCATGGGTTACCAGGATCGCCGTGGTGCCAGCGTGCGCGAGGATCGTCTGGACGTCCTCGCGCACGCTGGCGCGCAGGGTGGCATCGAGAGCGGCAAACGGCTCGTCGAGTAGCACCAACCGCGGCTGGACCGCAAGCGCGCGGGCAAGCGCAACGCGCTGCTGCTGGCCTCCCGAGAGCTGGTGTGGATACCGATCTCCGAGCCCCTCCAGGCCCACCATCCCCAACAGTTCGTGCACGCGCGAGCCGCGGCGCTCCTTGCGCCGCAGCCCGAAGCCGACGTTCGCCTCGACGCTCAAGTGCGGGAACAGGCTCCCCTCCTGCGGCACGTAGCCGATGCGCCGCTGTTCGGCGCGCACGTGCGTATGCCCGTCGTCCAGCGGCACGCCACCGATCGCCACCGATCCCCGGTCCGGGCGTTCGAAGCCCGCCAGAATCCGCAGCAGCGTCGTCTTGCCACTGCCGGACTGGCCGACGATCGCCGCAAAGCTGCCGGCGGGCACGGTGAGATCGACGCCCCGCAAGACGGGGTGGGAACCGAATGACTTGTGCAGGTCGGCAATGACCAGGTCGGCGGGCGGATTTGTCACTTGGACCTCGCGGCACGGGCAGGCAGTCGATCAAAATAGCGCGCGATCACGTAACTGGGGACGGCAGCGACGGCGATGATCACCAGAGCGAATGGTGCCGCCTGCCCGTAGGACAGGTTCTGCTCGTAGGCCCAGAACTGGGTCGAGAGCGTCTGCGCGCCGGTGGGAATCAACAGCAGCGTGGCCGTCAACTCCGTCAGGGCAGCGAGGAACACCAGGCAGAACGCCGCGGCCAGTCCTGGCCCGACGAGCGGAAGCGTCACGCGTCGGAACACCGCCAGCCGCCCGGATCCCAGCGAGCGGGCGGCCTCTTCAAGGCTGGCCGGCGCGTAGGCGACCGAGGCGCGCACCCCGACCAGGGCCAGCGGGAAGAACAGAATCGCGTAGGCGATCACCAGCAACGTCGCGCTCTGATATCCGAACCCTCCGGCGTAGCGCTCGGCGAAGTAGCTGAGTCCCAGCGCGATGACGATGCCCGGCATCGCGAGCACCAGGTAGGTGCTGCGTTCCAACAGGCGTGCGGTGCGACTGCCGTACCGCGCGGCGTAGAGCGCCACAGGCAGTGCCATGACCGTCGCCAAGGCCGCCGCGGAGGCGCTATAGACGGCCGTGTTGGTGCCGGCGCTCAGCAGCGAAGCGCCTGCGACGCTGCCGCTTTGACGGGCGAAGATCCAGTAGATACTCGAGCCGACCGGGACGCCCAGCGCGAGCGCAACGAGCCCGACGAACGCCACCAGCACCGGGATCGTGAAGTAGCCAAGCGCATGACGGCGCGTCGCACGCTGGGCAAACGAACCGGTACGGACCATCCTGCCCCGCCCTTGCACAAGGACGTCGCCAGCGAGCACGATGATGCCGATCCCGACCAGGACCAGCGACAGGGCACATGCGGTGGCGATGCTGAACGCAACCTGTAACTCGGTGAAGATCTCGGTCGTGAAGGTCTGGTACCCGAGGATCTCGAAGGCACCGTACTCGGCGAGGATGATGAGCGTCACCAGCAGCGCCCCACCGAGAATGGCCCCGCGGGCTTGGCGGAGCGTCACCCGGATGAACGTCTGCACCCGGCCCAGTCCCAGGCTGCGGGCCGCCTCTTCCTGGCCCGGATCGGCGCTGCGAAACGCGGCGGCGACCGGCAGGTACACCAACGGGTAAACCGCGAGCGTCATCACCAGGACGGCGCCGCGAAAGCCCTGCACCCACGTCGACAGGGACGCCCAGCCGAAGGCGACGACGAAATCCGGGATGGCGAACGGGATCACCACAAGTACGGCCCACATCCGCCGGAACGGCAGGTCTGTGCACTCGACGCACCACGCCGCCAGGGTCCCGACGATCGCGCACAGGATCGTCACAACGACGGTCAGGCGGATCGTGTTCCACAGCAGCGTCCAGGTCAGCGGGCGCCAGATCAGGTCCCACACCGTTGTCCAACCTGAGTCGCGTGCCTCGATGAGCAGGAACACGAGCGGCGCGGCCAGGACAGCTGCGACGGCAAGGCTGAGCAACAGGAGGATCCACGAGGGCGCCCGACGCCGCGCGGCGACGATTGCGCCGTGTCCGGCCGACGTGCGATCCCGCGCGCCTGGGCCTGTCGCTACCGTCGCCATGGCACGGCGGGGCGGTGCTCGGTGGTGCTCCGGTCGCTGCCGATCACAGCAGCCCGGCCTTCTGCAGCAGCGACACGGCCGTCGCCCCGTCGCCGAGATCGGCGATCGAGACCGCGTTGGGCTGCAGTTGGGCCAGCGGCACCTCCTTGGGGGAGGCCGCGATGCCCGGCACGATCGGGTACTCGTAGCTTTCCGAGTGGGCGATGATCTGCTGGGCCTGCGGAGAGACCAGGAACGCCAGGAAGCGCTGGGCGTTGGCCTGGTGACTACTCGACTTGAGCACGCCGGCACCCGACACGTCGATCACGTAGCCGACATCGTGGGGTGCCAACAGCGCGATCTTGGCGTGCATGTTGGACGCGCCGATCTCGTCTCGGATCCGGTACCAGTAGTACTGGTTGATGACCCCGAGGGCCGCACTGCCGCGGTTGACCTCGTTGACGATCGTCTCGTTGTCGGGATACACACGGCTGCCCGCGTTTGACGCGATGCCCTTGAGCCAGGTCACCGCAGCGGCGTCGCCGTACGTCTCGGCCACCGAGGTCACGATCGGCTGGAAATCGGTCTCGGACGGTGCGATGGCGAGCTTGCCCCGATACGTCGGATCCGACAGCTGCATCACGCTGGTCGGCAACTCGCTGGCTGAGATCAGGCTGGGGTTGTAAATGATCACGCTGACGCGCGCCGAGACCCCGACCCAGTCCCCCTGCGGTGAGCTGTCGTTCGCGGGCACCTTGGCGAGCGTGGTGGGCAACACGGGGCTCAGCATCCCCTTGCCCTGCAGGTACTCGAGGGCCGGCGAATTCTCGGTGTAAAAGACGTCGGCCGGGGAGTTCGAGCCCTCTGCGCTGATCTGGGCGGCAAGCGTGTCCTCGTCGTCGCTGCGCGTGTTGACCGTGATCCCGGTGGCCTTCTCGAACGCCTGCACCAGCACCGCGGTCGTCTGGACGTGCTGGCCGCTATAGAGCGTCAGCGAGTTGGCCGACCCCGAGGATCCGCAGCCGGCCACCGCCGCGACACCGACGCCGAGCACGACCGCCGCAAGCAGCGCGTGCGCGCGCCTGCTCGGGTGGCTGAAGGGAAAATGTTCGGTGACCCTCATTTCGGAAATCTATATTACCCAAATGCGCGCCCAACCGGCGGCTCACGCACCGAGCGGGCCCCCCGGCCGGACGGTCCCGTCGGCGTCGGTGATCGCGTCCGGCCGGCGCGGATGGTCCGTCGTGGCGACGCGCTCGCTGCGGAATGTGGGTGGGGCCGGCGGGCGCGGATGCCGGCCTCGTTCACGTGACCCGATCGGTACGCGGGCCATGCGGAGTCCTGCGCGTCCGTTAGGGTTGTCCGCAGGAACCGATCCCCGTGGCCAAGACATCACACAAGACCCCAGCGCCGCCCGAACCGTCCAACCGGTGGCGCACCGTGCTCACCGGCGTCGCGATCGGTGCGATCTGGGGCGTGATCATGTGGGGGATCAATGCCGCGATCCACCACTCCTCGAACGGGACCGTCTTCCTCTACATCGTGCTCTCGATGGCCATGATCGGCGGCGGCGTTGCGGCCTTCTTCGGTGCCGTCGGCATCAAGCGCAGCGGTGAGAGCGTCGGCCCGCGGTTCCGCCGGCGCAGCAAGTAGCGCGGCGCCTCAGGCCCTGGCGCCGCGCGCGTCCCAGAAGCGGTTCAGCGCGCCCTGGACCTTCACGAACCAGACGATCGACCCGACGATCGGGATGAGGTTCCACAGGCCGGTCCAGGCGCTGACCGGCGCCGCCTCATCCTCACGCAGTTACATCTGCTTGATCTCCGCGGGAATCAGGAACAGCGTCACCGGGCTGATGACCATGGAGATCACGAGGCCGAGCCAGCCGCCCACACCGTCGCCGCTGCGTCGTTTGACCTCCTCCTGGGTCTTCCAGACCCAGGCAAACGTGCAGATCCACAGGGTGATGATCGACAGCCCGATGCATGCCCAGATCTCGCGGTGCTTGCCGACAGGACCCGGCCCGGCCGATGCGGGGGCGGGCGGTGGTGGAGAAGCCGGACGTGCGGGGTGTCGGTGCCCATCGCGCTCCATGGGTCGTGGCCGTACGGCAGTGCTTGGGCAGCGTACCCAGGCCCGCCCACGGCCCCACCAGCCGGGTCCCACCGGCGACGGACGCCCCGCAGTATCCCGCAGGCCTCGCGGACGGGCCGGGGGTCCTCTATCCTCACGTGGTGACCGTGCTAGGCGGGGAGCTAGCGGTGCCCTGTACCCGAAATCCGCTTCAGCGGGGCACAATTCCCGCCCGAGGGGCAGGTCCGAAAGGGTCGGGTCCGTGCAATGCGACGTTGATGGTGAGGTCCCATTCGGTGGGCGACCGCGAACCAGGTCAGGTCCGGAAGGAAGCAGCCTTAAGCGGATCCGCCTACGCGCAGTGGGGTTACCTCGCCGGAGTTGGCGGCACGGGTACCGCTTTCGCGGCGTGCTTCGACGGTGGGTGCACGGTCACCTCAGCCCCGGCGATCCCTGCCTAGCAGGGTCGCCGCAGCTGACGTTGCGAACCGAAAGGGTTGTGTGAGCGGCGAATCCGGCGGAAGCCTTTATAACCGCTATCGCCCGACGACCTTCGAGGACATGGTCGGGCAGGAGCACGTTGCGCGCGCGCTGGCCAACGCCCTGAGCTCCGGCCGGCCCGCCCGCGGCTACCTGTTCTCCGGACCGCGCGGGACCGGCAAGACCACCACGGCGCGCATTCTGGCGCGCTGTCTGAACTGCCAGTCCTCAGCCGGACCGACCGCTACACCATGCATGACATGCGATTCGTGCCTGCGCACCGGCCACGACGACTGGCTGGATGTGGTCGAGGTCGACGCAGCCTCAAGCGCCCGCCGGATCGACGAGATGCGCGACTGGCTGGAGACGGTCCGCTACGCACCGGTCGTCGCCCGCTATCGGGTCACGATCATGGACGAGGCGCACCAGATCCAGGAGGGCGCCGCCAGCGCCCTGCTCAAGACGCTCGAGGAGCCACCGCCGCATCTGGTGGTGATCCTCTGCACGACCCACCCGTGGGACATCCTCCCGACGATCCGCTCGCGCGTGCAGCACTATGTCCTGCGCAAGCCGGGGATCCCCGCGCTGGTGCGTGTCCTCGAGCGGGTCGCCCGCTCCGAGCGCATCGAGACCTCCGAGACGGCGCTCGACACGCTCGCGCGGGCCGCCGACGGGTCCTACCGGGATGCGCTCGGCCTACTCGAGCAGATCGTCGCCTACTCGGGCGGCCGGGTTGAGCTGTCCGAAGTGCTCGAGCTGCTTGGTGCCGTCGCCCGGGAGACCCTGTTCGAGCTCGTGGATCTTCTGGCGTCCGGCGATGCCGCCGGAGCCTTCTCGCTCCTGGAAGACGTCCTGGATTCCGGCAGCGATCCCGAGCAGCTGCTGCGCGGTCTGACGACCCAGCTGCGCTGCGTGTGCCTGCTCCAGCAGGGCGCCGGCGCCCGCGACGAGTGGGCGTTCGCGCCGGAGGAGATCGTGCGGTTGTCCGCGCAGGCCAACCAGCTCTCGCCCGCCCAGGTCATCCGCGCCCTCGACCTGCTCGCCGACGCCCAGGTCCGAATCCGCAATGGCGGCGCCGACCCACGGCTCCAGCTCGAGCTCGTCGCGGCGAAGCTCGCCCGGCCGGCCCTCGACGCCGACGTCGCGGCGATCGTGCCGCGCCTTGAGGTGCTGGAGCGCACCGGCGGCGCACCGGCGGCGCCACGCAGCGCGATGCCGGCACCGGCACTCGCCGCGCCGGCAGCTGCGGTTGCGGCCGCGGCGCCGACCACCGCTCCCGCGCCGAGCTCCGGGGCACCCGAGCCCACGGGGCGCGTGGCAGACGACGAGGACGCCGCGCCCGACGACGCCGACACCGCGCCCGTGCCGCAGGCCTCCGCGCCCGCGCCGCCGGCCGCCGCACCACCGGTATTCGACCTGCCGCACGTCGAGCGGATGTGGCCGCAGGTCCTGCGCGAGCTGCAGACCTCCCACCCGCCGCTGTACACGTTCATCGCGGACGGGCGCCCGACGGCCGCGGGGGACGGCGTGCTTGAGATGACTCTGGCAAGCTCGGTGGGTGCGAGCATGCTGTCCAAGCCCGACCAGCGCGCCGAGTTCGAAATGGTCCTGCTCAGCGTCTTCGGGCGACGCGTGCGTCTGGAGATCGTCGTGGACGACGCAGCCGGTCCGACCAAGGCCGACGCGGCGGCCAATCCCGCGACCCTCGAGACGCTGCGGCAGGAACTGATCGCCACGTTCGACGCGACCGAAGAACCCCACTGACCTTCCCCCTACCGACCGCAACCAAGGAGCCGCCTCGGTGTCCTCAGGCATGAACCCCCAGAAGATGCTCAAGCAGATGCAGAAGATGCAGGCCGACATGGCGCGCGTGCAGCTCGAGCTTCAGGACGAGTACGTCAGTGCATCGGCGGGCGGCGGAGTCGTGACGGCGACGGTCAGCGGCGGGCTCGAGGTGAAGTCGATCATCATCAAGCCCGAGATCGTCGACCCGGATGACGTCGAGCTGCTCTCCGACACGATCGTGGCCGCCGTCAACGAGGCGATGCGCGGAGCCCAGGAGCATGCGCAGCGGCGCATCGGCGAGATCACCGGCGGGTTGTCCGGGCTCGGTATTCCCGGCATGTAGGCCGACGGGTCCGCGATTCTCACTCCCTCCCTCGAACGGCTGATCGCAGAGCTGTCCCGGTTGCCCGGGATCGGCCCGCGCAGTGCGCAGCGACTGGCCTTCCACCTACTCAAGTCGCCGCCGGAGCGCACGCTGGCGCTCGCCGCCGCGCTCACCCAGATGGCCGAGCGGATCCGTCCATGCTCCCGCTGCTTTTCCTTCGCCGAGGACGAGCTGTGCCCGATCTGCCAGGACACCCGGCGCGATGCGACGCTGCTGTGCGTGGTCGAGGAGCCATCGGCGATCCTGCCGATCGAGCGCACCCACGAGTTCCGCGGCTACTACCACGTCCTCGGCGGCGCACTGTCGCCCATCGACGGCGTCGACCCGGACGATCTGCGCATCGACGAGCTGGTCCGGCGCGTCGCCGACGGGGGCGTGCAGGAAGTGGTCGTCGCGACGAACCCGACGATGACCGGCGAGGCCACCGCGCTGTACCTGGCGGATCTGCTGCGCGGGCAGGTGCGCCTGACGCGCCTGGCCAGCGGCCTGCCCGTCGGGGCCGACCTCGAGCACGCCGACGAGCTGACGCTCGGGCGGGCGCTGCTCGGCAGGCGCGTGCTGGACTAAGCCCGGCTCGAACCGCGCGGCGGCGGGTCACGGGGCCGGCCGGACGACGCGGGATCGATAGAATCGCGCGTCGGTAACGCATGAACGACGGCAAGGAGTATTCCCATCGGTCTGAGGGTGATGAAATTCGGCGGAACCTCGGTCGCCGATGCCGACAAGATCCGCAACGTGGCGCGCAGGATCGCCGCCGCGGCCGAGTCCGGCGACCGCGTGATCGCGGTGGTCTCGGCGCGCGGCAAGACGACCGACGGCCTGGTCCAGCTGGCCCAGGAGATCAGCGATCGGCCAGACCCGCGCGAGATGGACATGCTGCTCTCGACCGGGGAGCGCATCTCATGCGCCCTGATGGCGATGGCGCTGCACGACCTCGGCCACCAGGCCGTGTCGTTTACCGGCTCCCAGGCCGGGATCTTCACCGACAGCGCCCACACCCAGGCCCGCATCGTCGAGATCCGGGCCGACCGCATCCGGGGGGCCCTCGATGCGGGCAACATCGCGCTGGTGGCCGGATTCCAGGGAATGTCGATCGACGACAAGAACGTCACGACGCTGGGACGCGGCGGCAGCGACACGACCGCGGTGGCCTTGGCGGCGGCGATCGGCGCGGACGTGTGCGAGATCTACACCGACGTGACCGGCGTGTTCACGGCGGATCCGCGCATCGTCCCGGATGCCGTCAAGCTGCCCCGCGTCAGCCACGAAGAAATGCTCGAGATGGCCGCCATGGGCTCCAGGGTCCTGGCGCTACGATCAGTCGAGTTCGCACGCAACTATGACGTCCCTCTCCACGTGCGCTCGTCGTTTGCACCCGACGAGGGGACCTGGATCATCAAGGAGACACCCGACATGGAGCAGGCGATCGTGTCCGGCATCGCGCACAAGAGCGACGAGGCCAAGATCACGATCACCGGGGTCCACGACCAACCCGGTGTCGCGGCGTCGATCTTCACCGCCCTTGCCGACGCGCTGATCAACGTCGACACGATCATCCAGAACATGGGCACCGACGGCCGTGCGGACCTCTCGTTCACCGTGCCCCTGGACGAGCTCGGCCGTGCCCTGGACACGCTCGACAAGATCAAGAGCTCGCTCGAGTACACCTCGCTTACCTCCGACGACCAGATCGGCAAGGTGACGCTCGTCGGCGCCGGCATGAAGTCGAATCCCGGCATCGCCGCCAAGATGTTCCGCGTCCTCGCCGACAGGGACATCAACATCCTGATGATCGACACTTCCACGATCCGCATCACGGTGGTGATCAACCGACGTGACGTCGAGCGGGCCGTGCGGGCCCTTCATGACGCGTTCGATCTCGAGGCAGAGGCGGCCCGGAGAGCCCATGTTTAACGTCGCGGTGGTGGGCGCGACCGGCGCCGTCGGCGCGATGATGCTGCGCGTGCTCGAGGAGCGGGGCTTCCCCGTCTCGGAGCTGCACCCGCTGGCAAGCGCCCGCAGCGAAGGGCGCATCGTCGAGTACCTGGGCAAGCCGTTTACGGTCCGCACCCTGACCGAAGACAGCTTCGAGGGGGTCGACATCGCGCTGTTTTCCGCGGGCGGTCAGCGCTCACGGGATTTCGCACCCGCGGCCGTGGAGGCCGGCGCCGTGGTCATCGACAACTCCTCCGCGTTCCGGATGGCACCCAACGTCCCGCTGGTGGTCCCCGAGGTCAACGAGGGGGCGATCCAGGGGCACCACGGCATCATCGCGAACCCGAACTGCGTCGCCGCGCCGCTGGTCGTGGTCCTCAAGCCGCTGGCCGACGCCGTCGGGCTCGAGCGCGTGATCATCTCCAGCTACCAGGCGGTCTCGGGAACGGGCGCAGGCGGTATTGCCGAGCTGCGACGCGAGGCCGAGGGCTACCTCGCCGGCGATGAGCCCGAGCCGCAGGTCTACCCGCACCCGATCGCCTTCAACGTCCTGCCACACATCGACACGTTCGACGAAACCGGCTACACGGGTGAGGAACGCAAGGTGATCGCCGAAACCCAGAAGATGCTCGGCCTGCCGGACCTGCCCGTCAGCGCTACCTGCGTGCGCGTGCCGGTCTTCAACGGGCATTCGCTGTCGGTCCAGATCGAGACGACCGCACCCCTGACCGCCGACGCGGCGCGCGGCCTGCTGATGGGTGCGCCGGGCCTCATCCTTGCCGACGAGCCCGAGCAGGCCATCTACCCAATGCCGCGGCTTGCCTCCGGACGCGACGAGGTGATGGTCGGCCGGATCCGCAACGATCTCTCCCATCCGCGCGGCCTCGCGCTCTGGCTCTCGAGCGACAACCTGCGCAAGGGCGCGGCCACCAACGCGGTCCAGATCGCCGAATCGCTTGTGATGCGCGGCTGGCTCTAGGCGCCGCGCAGCCGCGGCCGCTAGGTGTAACCACTCGCAGGGTTGGTAACAGCCCTTGACCGGGTGAGGACCCCGCGGGTGTTGTGGAGGTATCTCAAGCCATCCACATCCCGGAGGTCCTCATGGCCCACCCTAATGCGCGCCTGACCCCACGCGGACGCTTGCTGTTGGTCGAGCGCATCCTGGCCGGGTATCGCGTGGCCGATGTCGCAGCCCAGCTGGGCTGTTCGCGCACCTGTGCCTACAAGTGGCTTGACCGCTATCGCACCGAGGGCCCGGCCGGGGTTTTCGACCGCACAAGCCGGCCGCATCACATCCCGCATCGCATCGATGCGGAGCTCGAGCAGGCGATCTGTGCGCTGCGGGCACACGCACGCCGCGGTGCGGAATGGATCGCCCAGGAACTCGGGCTGTGTGCCGCAACGGTCGGACGCGTGCTTGTGCGCAACCGGATGCCGGCCTTACGTGACCTGGATGCGCTGACGGGGATCCCGGTACGCCGCGGGCCGGCGACCCGCACACGCTACGAACGTGCCACCCCGGGCGAGCTGATCCACATCGACGTCAAAAAGCTCGGGCGCATCCCCGACGGGGGCGGCTGGCGCATGCACGGACGCACCACCGAAGCCCGCAGGCATCGGCTCATGGGCTTTGACTACGTCCATGCGGCCATCGACGACCACTCACGTGTGGCCTACGCCGAGATTCACCCGGATGAGACCGGTGCGACATGTGCCGGGTTTCTCGAGCGCGCGGCCGGCGTCTTTGCCGAATGCGGCATCACCCGCATCGAGCGGGTGATGACCGACAACGCATTTGCGTATCGACTCTCCGACGCATTCCAGAACGCCCTTGGGCGCCTGGGGGCACGACACGTGCTCATCCGGCCCCATTGCCCCTGGCAAAACGGCAAGGTGGAACGCTTCAATCGCACCCTCCAGGCCGAATGGGCATATCAATGGTCCGTCCTGGATTCGCTGGAGGCGGTTTTAGGTGGTTTTCACTGCGTTTGGCCGGGCCGGCCAGCGCTCCCTGATACAGCTGGCTGGACGGCCCGGCGGTTGTTGAAGACTCGGCGCGCTCGTGCCGGGTGGTCGGGGTTTTCGTAGTTGGCCGGCGAGATGTACCCGAGGGCTTCGTGGAGCCGGTCATGGTTGTAGAAGCCGATCCACTCGAGGATCTGGTGCTCGGCGTCCGCCAGGCCCGGGCAGATGCGGCCCTGGATCAGCTCGGACTTGATCGTGGCGACCCACGATTCGGCCATGGCGTTATCGAGGGCGTCGCCAACACTGCCGACCGACGGACGCATGCCGGCTTCGGCCACCCGTTCGGTGTAGGCGATCGAGGTGTATTGGGCGGATTCAACCGGTCGTCGCAACACCGCCCTGTTGATATGAGCATAGGTACTCGTCCAGAGCTTCGGCTGGGGTCTTCCATCCGAGGGTCTTGCGCGGTCGGGTATTGAGCGCCAGCGCCACGGCTGCGAGGTCTTGTTGGCTGTGCCTGGCCAGATCGGTGCCCTTGGGGAAGTACTGGCGCAAGAGGCCATTGGTGTTCTCGTTGGTGCCGCGCTGCCAGGGCGAGTGCGGGTCGCAGAAATAGACCTCCAGCCCGGTGTCGATCCTCAGCCGGGCATGCTGGGACATCTCCGACCCCTGGTCCCAGGTCAGCGACCGGCGCAGCTGTTCGGGCAAGGTGGCAATCGTCTCGGCGATGGCGTCGCGCACGGCCTCGGCGCCATGCCCAGCCAGGGCAGGTCCGTTCTTGAGGGGTGGTGTGTGGCCGTGGCCGTCCATCGGCGGCAGATGCAGGAGCATGGTGAACCGAGTGGTGCGCTCGACGAGCGTCCCGATCGCCGAGCGATCAAGGCCCAGGATGAGATCGCCTTCCCAATGGCCAGGCACTGCCCGGTCCTCTGCCTCGGCCGGGCGTTCAGAGATCATGATCTCGGGGGTCACGAACTTCTTGCCTCGCCCCTGGGTACGGGCCCTGGGAACGCGCAGTGCCCGCCCGGTGCGCAGGCACGCAACGAGTTCTCGCTTGAGCGCGCCTCGGCCTTGCACGTAGAGGGCCTGGTAGATCGCCTCATGAGAGATCCGCATGGACGCATCATCGGGGAAATCGACCGCCAAGCGGTGTGAGATCTGCTCCGGGCTCCAGGCTGTGGCCCAGCGCCGATCCTGGCGCTGGCCGTGACGGCGACCGGCCCAACGCACATCGGGCCCCTCGACCCGCTCACCGCCGGGTTTGGCGATCGTGCCGGCCAGGCGCTCTTGCACGTACTCGCAAAGCGTGTCGTTCGCGGCGAGTTTGGAGACCTTGGGGCGACTGGCACGACGCTCGGCGTGCCACTGGGCGGTCGTCGCCCGATACTCCAGGCGATACGTGCGAGTGGAGGCGTTGCGGCGCAGCTCCCGCGAGATTGTCGATGGCGAGCGTTCTACGCGGCGAGCGATCTCGCGAACCCCGAGACCCTGGGCGTGCCAGATCGCGATCTCTTCGCGTTCGGAAAACGACAGATAGCGCCCCGAGTGAGGGGCAAAGGTGATCGGTGACATCCCACCAGCCTGCCGGAACCATCTGGATCCGACGGGCGCGGACACCCCCGCCTCGCCAGCGGCATCCTCGCTCGATGCCCCTCGAGCAATCGCCTCCCAGAATCGGACGCGATCCTCGCGTCGCGCCTTCGACGGGCGACCTGGTGACCACATCTGACCCCGCATCGCACGGACGGCGTGTTGACGCTCCCGCACACCCATCGCTGACAACCTCCATCTCGAGGTGTTGCGAGGACCGGTTGAATCCGCCTTGGGATCCGGCGTCGGTATGCGCGACAAGGCCAGGCTTGGGCGTTCGCAGCGCGATCGCCATCTCCAGGGCGTCGGTGACCAGACTCGTCCTGCGATGGCTCGCCAGCTGCCAGCCGACGATCATGCGCGAGTAGGCGTCCAAGACGAAGGCCAGGTAGACGAATCCCGAGACGATGCGCACGTAGGTGAAATCGGCGACCCACAGTCGATTGGGCTCGGAGGCACCGAAGACGCGGTTGACCAAATCGGCCGCGCGCTCGGCGGCCTCATCGCGCACGGTGGTGACGTGCCGCCGTCCACGGATCACCCCACTCATGCCCGCCGCGCGCATCAGTCGCCCGACGCGATCGCGGCCGACATCGACGCCCAAGTCGGTGAGCTCATACCAGGTGCGCCGCTGCTCCTAGGCGCGGCGGTGCCCGGTGCGCGCGGTGATGATCTGGGCGGTCAAGACGACGTCCTGGCGAGTGCGCCTCGACGGATTGCGCTGACGGGACTGACGGTGGTAGTAGCTCGAGACGGGTACCCCGATCTCTGGAGCACACCGGCTCGACCCCGTACGTGACGCTCATCTGGTCGATGATTCGCGTCAACGTCGGCGAGTCTGATCGAGCTCGGTCTCAGAAAAGCAGGCTCGCCTCGCGCAAGATCTGGTTGGAGCGCTCCAGCTCGGCGTTGCGCTTCCTGAGCGTTTTCAGCTCGGCCTCGACGTCGGACGGCAACACCCGCGAGTGGGCGGGTACCGCGTTGGCCTCGGCGGTGCGGACCCACTTGCGAAGGGCCTCGCGGTGAATGCCCAGGTCGGCGGCGACGTGGGCGATCGGTCGCCCCGATTCGAACACCATCCGAACCGCCCGATCGCGAAGCTCCGGTGGGTACTTGCTTGGACGTCCCATCGCTGAAGGCTCCCTTCCTCCAGGCCAGTCTGCCTGGGAAAAATGCCTCCAACATTTCCCGGACGGATCATGCCGCCCATTTACGAGCAATGACCAGCGCGCCCAGGCGCTGCCTGAGTGGCTCGCGTACTACAACACCCGGCGTCGACATTCGGCGCTCGGGGGCCGAGCGCCGATTACGAGGCTGTCACCAATGTGGTGAGTGGGTACACCTAGGCCACCGGCGCGCCGTCCGCGGTCGTCACGTCGTAGGGCACCCGGGCGTCTCGATAGGAGACCGGCACGCCGCCGGTCAGGACCCGGCGCGGCACGAGCTCGTGGCCGGCCTTGAGCCGCTCGGCGCACGCCGCACACAGCGGGCCATCCTCTCCGGGATGCGTGATCGGCCCGTGGGCCGGGTCGACGCTGCACAGGTCGGCGAACGGCTCGGTGGCCGGCAGGGGGATCCCCACCAGCGCGCCCGCCCGCTCGGCGTCACCGAAGCCGCTGCGCAGCGACGCGGCCCCGTCCCTGAGCTCACGCTCGGTGGTGGCGTGGGACACGAGCGTGTCGGCGGCCACGTGGTACGCCTCGACCGCCTCGACCAGTGCGCGCGATTCGGGTCCGCCGCCGGGCGCGTCGGCCAGGCGCCGGGCGCGTGCGCCGAGCGCATCCGCGTAGACCTTGAGGATCCCGCGCGCCTCCATCGTGCGCTCGTGGGCGCGGCGCTGCTCGCGCCGCAAGCCCCAGCCGATCGCAAGGGCGCCACCCAACAGGGCCAGCCCGCCCAGGATGATGAGGTCCCGGAGCCCGCTGGAGCTGTCGGCCGGGGGCGGGGTGCTGACCTCCGCCGCGACGAGCAGGCGCGCGGCGGGGTCGGCGACGCTGCTCGCCCCCACCGCGCTCAGCGCGGTCTGGATCGACAGCTGGCTGCGCGGCCCGGCCGCCGCGACGTCGTTGTCGGGCGTCGTGACGACGAGCGTGCCGAGGTAATTGATCGTGGTGCGCAGCGCCTCGGCGTACGCGTACAGATCGTCGCCTGGCACGAACGGCACCGCGGCGAGCTTGACCGACTCACCGCGCGTGGCCAGCTGCGCGGCGTCGGCGCGGACCTGCGCGGCGACCGCGGCGTCGTAGAAGGCCGGCGACACGTACGTGTCGCCACGCTCGAGGGCGCGCACGACCGGGGCGTCGCTCGTCGACGTCGCGCCGAGCCCACGGGACGGACCGACAAGCGCGAGCACGCCGACCAAGAGCACCAGCCACAGCAGCCGGTGCGGCACCCCGGCCTCGGCCGCGCGGGCGCTCATCCGACCGGCGCACCCCGCGTCACCCGGCGTCGGCGCAGCCGCACTACGGCACGTCCGACGCGTCGCCGGGGGGCCGGCCCGGGGTCGCCGAGCTCCAGACGCATCAGCGCGACCTGGCCCGAGGCGCGGATGGCCCCGAAGCCGAGACGCTCGAGAAAGGCACGATCAAACAGTGTGTGGTGCGCGCCGAAGCGGTCATCGCTGGGAATGTCATCCGGGTAGTTGATCCCGAAGGTCTCGACGGCCGCGATGCCGCGACCCTGCAGGTCCGCGAGGGCCTCGAGGAACAGGCGCTCACAGATGCCGGCCCGATCAACCTCGCCGAGGTAGACGCAGGTCACCACCGCCGCATCCGCGGACGCCGGACCGGCGGGCATGATCCGCGTGCGCGGAAACAGCGCCCGCGGGCCGTATTGGATCATGCCGCGAAACGCGCCCTGTTCGTGAAGCACGCGCCCCCACGGCCCGAACCGGCGGGCGGCCGAACGCGCCCAGCGGCGTTTGATCGACGCCTTCGCCGGCGTGCGTGTGCGCTGCCAGAACATGCAGTCGCCGCAACATTCGGGCAGCTGCCCCGCGACCGCATCGGTGACCGCCAGGATCCGACTCACAGGGCGATCATGCCAGGTTCCGCCTCCACCTCGTCACCTCCGTGCCAAAGGGCCGTACGCAGGCAGGCGGGTTGCCCGCCGTGCGGCGGGCAACCCGCCTGCGCTCGTTTCCGCTCGGCCGAGGGCGCCGGCCCGGCGCGGGCGACCCGCCTGGATCAGCTGCCGACGATCGACAGGACTTGGTCGACGGGCACCATGTGGCGCTTGAAATCCATGACCTGGTTGTCGAGGCCGAGGGCCAGACCGAGCAGCTGTGGCAGGTGCAGCACCGGCATGTTGTAGGTCTCGCCGTTGACGGCTTCCGCCTTACGCTGGTAGGCATCCATGGCCAGGTGGCACAGCGGGCACGGGGTCACCATGCACTCCGCGCCGGCGTCGCGGGCCTGGGACAGCGCGACGTGGGACTCCTTGAGGGCCGTGTTCTCGCGGGCCAGCAGGATCGGGAAGCCGCAGCACTTCGACTTGGCGTCGTAGTCGGCGACCTCGCCGCCGAGCGCCACGATCAGCCGCTCCAGCGACTGGGGCTGGTCGGGGTCCTCGAAGCCCATCACCGACGAGGGCCGCAGCAGCTGGCAACCGTAGTACGGCGCCACGCGCAGGCCGTTGAGCCCCTTGGGACCCTGGCGCTCCAGCAGCGACAGGCCTTCTTCGGTGGCGATGTACCAGAGCAGGTGCGTGACCTCGCGGGTCCCCTCGTAGGGACGCGCGCCGGCCTTGACCAGCTCCTCGTTGACGGCCTCGAGCACGCGCGGGTCTTCCTTGACGAGCTTGTTGGCCCGGCGCAGGTTCAGGGTGCAGACGTTGCAGATGGTCATGATGTCGTGACCCATCTCCTCCGCCTGCGACAAGATGCGCACGTTCAGCGTCAGATAGAGATTTGGCTTGGCCTCGGCGACGTCACCGGCGCCGCAGCAGGTCGCTGCCGGCATCGGCTGAAGATCGATGTCGAGTAACGGGGCGAGCGCTTTGGTGGTCGAGTTGAGCTCCTTGGAGCTGAACTCCGCCACGCATCCGGGGTAATACGCGAACTTGCGCGCCACCTAGATCGTCTCCTTCACGTTCTTCATGAGCTTCTTGACTTCGTCCAGCCTACGGATCTTGTGGGGCAGTGGCGATGGCGCCTTGCCCTTCGAGATCATCCTGACCGCAAACGGGAGATCGAACGGTGCCTTGAGCGGCTGGGTGAGCGGGACCAGCAACGTTTCGTTGAGCTTGCCGCCGGTACGCAGCGAGACCAAGAATGCCTTGGCGTGCCGGGCACCCGCGTCCTTCATTCCCAGACCCTCC
Organism: uncultured Thermoleophilia bacterium; assembly: GCA_963842065.1. Classification (GTDB taxonomy): domain Bacteria; phylum Actinomycetota; class Thermoleophilia; order Miltoncostaeales; family Miltoncostaeaceae; genus CAITWD01. The sequence goes on from CAWJEW010000007.1 coordinate 113,255, forward strand.
TGGAAGGCGATGCCGCCGAGCTTCTCGATCGCATCGCGCGGGTCGACGCCCTTCGGGCAGCGCTCGTTGCAATACATGCAGCGGGTGCAGTCCCAGATGCCGTGCTCGCCCGAGTACAGCTTGGCCCGCTGGCTGCGCCGGCCGTCGCGCTCGTCGGCGGCGAAGCGGAAGCCCCAGGCAAACGCGGCCGGGCCGACGAACTCGGAATCCGCAGCAAGCGAGTTGCACTCGGAGTAGCAGGCCGCGCAGAGTATGCACTTGCTCTCGTTGTAGATCTTCTGCATCGCCTCCTTGGAGACGATGCGCTCGCGTGCCGGCGGGTCGTCGTCGGGGATCAGGTACGGCTTGACCGACTTGAACTTGCTCCAGAACGGCTCCATGTCGACCACGAGATCTTTGATCGGCGTGAAGTTGCCGATCGGGTCGACGCGCACCGGCCGGCCGCCGTTCTGCTCTTTCAGTTCCTCGACCTGGCTCATGCATGCGAGCACCGTCTTGCCGTCGGCGCGGCAGGCACAGGATCCGCAGATCGCCGACCGGCATGAGTACCGCACCGCCAGGGTGCCGTCCTGCTCGTTCTGCAGGCGCAGAATCGCGTCCAGGAGCGTCAGGTCCTCGCCATGTTCCAGGTCGTACTTCTGGCGGTAGGCCTCGTCGCTGGTGTCCGGCTGGTAGCGGAAGACATCGAACGTTGTCTGGGGCACTAGTAGCTCCTCACCTGCGGCTCGTACTTCGTGAAGGTGACCTCGGAGTAGTCGAGACGGATGTCGTCATCCTCGAGATACGCGAGCGTGTGCTTCATCCAGTTCTCGTCGTCGCGTTCGGGGAAGTCCGTACGCGAGTGCGCCCCGCGGCTCTCGGTGCGCGCGACCGCGCCCGTCACCATGGTGTCGGCGAGGTCGAGCAGGAACCCGGTCTCGATGACGTGGATAAGCGACTGGTTGAACGTCTTGCCCTTGTCGTCCACGACGACGTGCTTGAACTGCTCGCGCAGCCGGTCGATCGTCGCCTTGGCCTCCTCGAGCTCGGCCCCGGTCCGGAACACCCCGACCTTCTCCTGCATCGTGTTCGCGAGCTCGTCGCGGATCACGTACTGACGCGGGCCGTCGCTGCGCTCCAAGAGTTCGCGCAGCTTGGCCTCGTAGGCGTCGCCGTGCTCCGGGCGGGCCTGAATGCCCCGGCCGTTGAAGTCCTGGGCGGCGCGGGCGGCGGCGTCGCCGGTGCGGGCACCGAACACCACGGCCTCCAGCAGCGAGTTTCCGCCGAGCCGGTTGGCGCCGTGCACCGAGACGCAGGCGCATTCGCCGGCGGCGAACAGACCGGGCATGTGCGGCGCGGCGCCCCAGGAGTCCACGTGCACACCACCCATGTGGTAATGCGCACCGGGTCGGATCGGAATCGGCGCGTCGATCGGGTCGACGCCGGCGAATGCCATCGCCAACTCCCGGATCTGCGGGAGTCGCTCCATGATCTTGTCGCGACCGAGGTGGCGGAGGTCCAGCATTACCGAACCGTCGATGCCCCGACCCTCCATGATCTCGGTCGCCTCCGCGCGGGACACCACGTCGCGCGAGGCGAGCTCGAGCTTATTGGGGGCGTACTTGCTCATGAACCGCTCGCCGTCCTTGTTGAGCAAGATGCCGCCCTCGCCGCGCGCACCTTCGGTCACCAGCACGCCGCTGGGGTTCAGCGTCGTGGGGTGGAACTGCATGAACTCCATGTCCTTGAGTGGCACGCCGGCCCGCAGGGCCAGGCTCATGCCGTCACCGGTGGAGCTGTGCGAGTTGGTGGAGGGCGCGTACACGCGGCCGGCGCCGCCGGTGGCGAGCACGACCGACTTCGCGCCGATCGCCTCGATGGTGCCGTGCACCATGTCGTAGGCGATGACCCCGGCGCACCCGCCGTAGTCGTCGCCGATGAGCTCCGTGACGAAGTACTCCTCATAGCAGGGGATGTCGTACTTGACGCACACCGTGTAGAGCGTGTGGAGGATCACCAGGCCGGTCAGGTCGGCGGCATAACAGGTCCGCGGGAAGCCGGCGCCGCCGAATGGACGCTGGGCGAGCTTGCCGGTGGTCTCGTGACGGGAGAAGACCGCGCCCCAGTGCTCGAGCTGGATGATCTCACCCGGCGCGCCGCCGCACAGAATCTCGATCGCGTCCTGGTCACCCAGGTAGTCCGAGCCCTTCACGGTGTCGAAGGTGTGGTTGTCGGTCGAGTCCTCGGTCGCGTTGCCGAGAGCGGCGTTGATGCCCCCCTGAGCGGCCCCGGAGTGACTCCGCACCGGGTGGACCTTCGTCACTAGCGCGACATCGACTCCGGCCTCGTGCGCGGCAATCGCCGCACGCATTCCTGCGAGGCCAGCCCCGACGACGACAACGTCATGGGTGTGCAAACTTCCGCCCCCCCTCGGGTGCTCTCGTGGTGGACAGCGTGATCGTGATGTCGACCAGGGAATCTAGCGAAAATGCCGCAGAGTTCACTTGTGACATCCGACCTTCTCGGTCAGCCGAACTTCGCTGGTCTGACCGGCGGAATTGGGGCACGCACCATGCAGGCGAATGGGGCGCGCACCGGGCCTATCTGCGAGTTCGGACCACAAGCGTATACTCCCGCTGTTTTGCGCGGCGATTCGGCTGTGTGCACGCGTACAGGCGCGCCAATCGCCCCCACAACCCGCCACCAAGGAGCAGGTGTCAGTGGCATACCGCGTCACGTTCATTCCCGGCGACGGTACCGGTCCGGAGATCGCCGAGGCCACCAAGCGCGTCTTGGATGCGACCGGCGTCGACTTCGACTGGGACGTGCAGCAAGCTGGCGTCGAGATCATGAAGAAAGTCGGGACCCCGCTTCCCGAGTCCACGATCGAGTCGATCCTCACCAACAAGGTCGGTATCAAGGGCCCGATCACCACGCCGGTCGGAACCGGGTTCCGAAGTGTCAACGTGGCGCTTCGAAAGGCGTGCAACCTGTACGCCTGTGTACGCCCATGCAAGTACTACGAGGGCGTCCGCACCAAGTACAAGGATGTCGACCTCGTCTACGTCCGCGAAAACACCGAGGACCTGTACGCGGGCATCGAGTATGAGGCGGACTCCCCCGACAATCTCCGCCTGATCGAGTTCATCAAGGGCACGCACCCGGACGCGCACCTCGGCGCGCACACCGGCATCTCGATCAAGCCGATCTCCGTCGAATCGAGCGAGCGCATCGCGCGCTACGCGTTCGAGTATGCCCGCAACAACGGCCGCAAGAAGGTCACGGCCGTCCACAAGGCCAACATCATGAAGTTCACCGACGGCCTGTTCCTTGCCGTGGCGACCGAAATCGCCACGGACTACCCGGACATCGAGTTCGAAGAGCGCATCGTCGACAACATGTGCATGCAGCTCGTCCAGAAGCCTGAGCTGTACGACGTGATCGTCCTGCCAAACCTCTACGGGGACGTCCTGAGCGACCTGGGCGCCGGCCTCGTGGGCGGGCTCGGTGTCGCCCCCGGTGCCAACATCGGTACCGAAGCCGCGCTCTTCGAGCCGACCCACGGTTCGGCCCCGAAGTACGCCGGCCTGAACAAGGTCAACCCGATGGCGATGATGCTTTCCGCGGTCATGATGCTCAAGTACCTCAAGGAGACCGAGGCGGCCGACCTCATGGAGGGCGCCATCGCCGACACTATTCGCGAAGGAAAGTCTGTGACCTACGACATGAAGCCAGACCGTAATGATCCGACCGCGCTGGGCACCGCAGAGGTAGCCACCGCAATCATCGAGCGCATGAAAGAGCTGGGCGCCTGATGGGGGCCCTCAAGGTTGCCGTCACCGGCGCGGCGGGCCAGATCGGCTACTCGCTGCTGCCGCGCATCGCCGCGGGCGAAATGTTTGGCAAGGACCAGTCGCTGGATCTGCGGCTGCTGGAGATTCCGGTCGAGCAGGTCCAGAAGGCCTTGCAGGGCATCGTCATGGAGCTCGACGACTGCGCGTTCCCCCTGCTGAGCACCGTCACCGCGACCGATGACGCGCGCCTTGCCTTCGGCGACGCCGACTGGATCCTGCTGGTGGGGTCCAAGCCGCGTGGTCCGGGCATGGAGCGTGCCGACCTGCTCAAGGACAACGGCCGCATCTTCGTCGCACAGGGTGACGCGATCGACGAGGTGGCTGCCGACAGCGTGACCATCTGCGTGGTCGGGAACCCGTGCAACACCAACGCGATGATCGCCGCGAGCCGCTTCAAGCGGATCTCGCCGACGAGCGTCACCGCGATGACCCGCCTCGACCAGAATCGAGCCTCCACCCAGCTGGCGCAGAAGGCGGGCGTCCCCGTGACCGACGTCGAGAACATCATCATCTACGGGAACCACTCCCCGACGATGTTCGCCGACTTCTTCCACGCCAAGATCGGCGGCAAGGCGGCCGCCGACGTGATCCGCGATCACGCATGGCTGCGGGAAGACTTCCTGTCGAAGGTGGGCAAGCGCGGCGCCGAGGTCATCGCGGCACGTGGCCTGTCCAGCGCGGCCTCCGCGTCGAACGCCCTGATCGACCACGTGAAGTCGCTCTACACGCCGAGCGACACGATCTACTCAGCCGTGTGCCAGTCCGACGGCTCCTACGGCTTCACCGAGGGCGTCTGGGCATCGGTGCCGGTCCGGACCGTGGCCTCCGGCACGTACGAGATCATCACGGGCGTCGAGCACGATGAGTTCGCGCAGGCGAAGATCGACGCCTCGAACGACGAGCTCGTCGGCGAACGCGAGACGGTCGCCGAGCTGCTCTAGCGCTCCGCGCCAGCGGCCGGGATGCGCACGCGTTGCGCATCCCGGCCGACGTGCACCGCTACGGGACCGATTGCGGCACGACGACCGGTCGGCCGTCACGTCCCACGGCCACCAGCGTGAAGTGGCCCACCACGCACAGCTCCCGGGTGCCGTCTTCGATCCGCTCGCGCCACACGTCGAGCTTCACGCGCATCGAGGTGTGGCCGATGTTCTCGACCACGGCTTCGATCTCGACGAGATCGCCCTTGACGATTGGGATCCTGAAGCTGATCTCGTCCATCGCGGCCGTCACGACGTTACCTCGGGCCTGCCGCATCGCCGCATAGGCGGCGCAGCGGTCCATCCAGCCGACGAGCGTGCCGGCGAACAGGTTGCCCTGTGAGTTCGTGTCCTGCGGAAACACGGACTGCAGCGAGGTGGCACGCATCACAATGAACCTCCATCGGCGCTGGGCGGGGCCTCAGCCTAACCGCTCGCCCCGCCGCCCGGACCAGGCGCGGCCGGGTGTCTCAGACTGCGGTGGCGCTCACCATCGACGCATACCACCCGCCGCGATCGAGGAGCTCGCCATGCGTGCCGCGCTCGCGCACGCGGCCCGCATCGATGACGACGATCTCGTCGAAGCGCTCCATCCCGGCCAGCCGGTGCGTCACGATGCACAGGCCCGTGCGGTCGGTCACGCCCGCGTGGTGCGCGTCGTCGAGGAAGGCCGCCTCGGACTCCGCGTCCAGGTGCGAGGTCGGTTCGTCGAGGATCAGCAGGCCGCCGGGCGCAAGCAGGCCGCGCGCGAGCGTCAGCCGCTGGCGCTGGCCGCCCGACAGCAGCGCCCCGTCCTGGCCAACCTCGGTCTCACGACCCTCAGGCAGCTGCGCAATCCACGCGCCGAGCCCGGCGCGCGCCAGCGCGGCATCGAGCTCGGCGTCGGTGGCATCCGGACGGGCAATGCGCAGGTTGGCCGCGATGGTCGTCGGGAACAAGTAGGCGTCCTGCGGGACGAGTGTGACGGCGTGGCGCACGTCCGACTGGCGCAGCTCATCGAGCGGAATGCCATCGAGCACCGCTTCGCCGGAGTCCAGATTGCGCAGTCGGGCCAGCACCTCGCAGAGCGTGGTCTTCCCCGATCCGCTGGGACCGACGATCGCGACCGCGCGACCCCAGCGCAGTTCGAGATTGATCCCCGCAAGCGCCAAGGGCTCGCCCGGCGCGAACCGCACACAGGCGTCCCGCAGCAGCAGGGAACGGCCCGGACCCACGGCGGCCGGCGCGGCCGGGTCAACGATCGGGACGGGCCGGTCGACGCACTCCTCGAGGCGCAGCGCGGCCTGGCCACAGGCGGTGAGATTCTGGGCGGCGACCGGCAGCGGCAGCAGCGCCTCGAACACGGCCAGGGTCATCAGGACCAACGCCGCCAGCAGCACCCCCCCGAGGCGCCCGTCACGAACCGCGGGCACCGCGACGATCAGTACCGCAAGCGCCGCCAGCTGCGCGCCGAGGCCGCCGAGACCGGCGGCTATCCCGCCCGCGTAGGCATCGCGGCGCCCGAGCGCCATCAGCGTGTCGTTCGCGTCGGTCACCCCGGCGATGTGCGCGTCGCGCACTCCCCAGGCGACGATGTCGGGGGCGCCCTCGAGCACGTCGACGACACGACTCGACAGCTCGGCCCGCGCCCGTGCCTGACGCTTGCCCGCGGACCGGGCGACCGCACCGGTCAACGCGGGCACGAGGATCGCGAAGGCGATCAACACGACGACGAGCACCGCACCGGCTGCAGGCAGCATCAGCGCGGCGGCGGCGCCCGCCAGGCAGATGAGCACCACGGCTGCGATTGGGGGCAACAGCCCACGCAGGAACAGCTCCTGGAGCTGGTCGACATCCGCGGTAAAGCGGCTCATCAGGTCGGCGGCCCGCACACGCGGCAGACCGGCCGGCACGAGGGGAATCAACCGCGCGACAAAGCCTGCGCGCAGGCGCGCCAGGGCGCCCAACGCCAGCTCATGGGAGGCCAGACGCTCCAGGTAGCGCATGATTGCCCGGCCGACCGAGAAGGCGCGCACAAGCACGATCGCGACCCCGAGCGCAAGGATCGGCGGCCGCTCGGCCGCGCGGCTGATCAGGTACCCGGACGTTCCCAACAGCGCGGCGCCCATGGCAACGGTTGCGATGCTCGCGCCGAGGGCGGCGAGCGGCCACCATACGCCGACCCGGGCCTGCCGCACCGCCGAGACCAGCGCACGCGTCGTTTGGTTCATGCCGCCGCCTCGACCTGTGCGCGGCCCGTCACGCGGCCGTTGTCGACCTGCACAACGCGGTCCGCCGCATGCACCAACTCAAGCCGGTGCGTGACGGCCAGCGTCGTGGCCCCGGCGGTGAGGCGGCGGATGACCTGTGCCAGTTCCGCCGCCAGCACCCCGTCAAGGTGCGCGGTCGGTTCGTCGAGCACGAAGAGCTCGGCGTGGCGCAGGAACGCCCGTGCGAGCGAGATCCGCTGCGCCTCACCGGCCGACAGACGCCGCCCGCCCTCACCCAGCCGCGTGTCGATCCCGTCCGCGAGCGCGTCGACCAGCGCCTCGGCGCCGGCCTCGCGCAGCGCCTGCCTGACCGCGTCGTCCGACGCGCCCGGATCCGCGACCCGCACGTTCTCGGCGACGCTCGCCGCGAAGATGCGCGGGCGCTGGGGCACCCAGGCGACCCGCCGGCGCCAGTCGTCCGGATCGATCTCGCGCAGGTCCCGGCCGCCCACGCGCACGGCACCTGTCGTGGGATCGATCAATCGCACCAGCAGGTTGGCGATCGTGGACTTGCCGCCGCCGCTCGGCCCGACAAGCGCCACGAACTCCCCGGGGGCAAGCGAGAACTGTACGCACTCGAGTGCCGGGACAACCCGCCCCGGATACGCGACCCCGACCCCGTCGAAGACGATCGTCTCCCGCCCGGGCGACGGAGCCGGCAGGCGTTCCCCCGGGGTCTCGTCAAGCACCGCCGGCGCGTCGAGCACGGCGAAGATCTCCTCGGCGGCGATCATGCCGTCGGCACTGGCGTGAAACTGCGCGCCGAGCTGACGGATCGGCTGATAGACCTCAGGCGCCAGGATCAGCACGGCGAGCGATGCCTGCAGGCCGATGCCGCCGTCGACCAGGCGGATCCCGAGCGCCACCGCGACCATGGCAACACCGAGCGCGGCCGCGAGCTCGAGCACCAGCGCCGACAGGAACGCCAGCCGCAGGGTCGACATCGTCTCGCGTCGGTAGGCCTCGCCCACCTCCTCGAGCACTGCGACCTGCGCTTCGGCGCGGTCGTGGACCCGCAGCGTCGTCAACCCGCGCACGACCTCGAAGAACCGGCCGCCAAGCATCTGCATCGCGGCCCAGCGCGCTTTCGCACGTCGCTCGGAGCCGAGGCCGATCAGGATCATGAACATCACGATGACCGGGATCGTGACGATGAGAATCGCCGCCGAAATCCAGTCGGTCGGCAGGATCCAGCCGATCGCCGCGATCGGCACGACGACCGCGAGCATCATCTGCGGAAAGTACCGCGCGAAGACCAGCTCGAGTCCGTCCACGCCCTGCACCGCCAGCGTCGCGAGCTCGCCGGTCGAGTCTGCGCCTTGGGAGAGCGGCCGCGCCTCGAGGACGTGCGCCGCCAGGCGCAGGCGCAGCTCGGACATGACCTGCTGCGCCCCGACGCGTCCGGTCGCCTCGAACCCCCAGGCGACCATCGCGCGCCCGACGGCGGCGCAGACCGCCACGATGATCGCGGTGCGAACCTGGCTCAAACCCGCGCCGTTCATCGCGACCGGTGCGATGGCCGCCGCCAGGGCGACGGCCCACACCACGGTCAACACCGCTTGAATGAGCGCCAGCAGGGCGGCCACGCCGAGCGCGCGGCGTGCCACCCTGCTTTCGCGCATCAGTCGGCGCTGGGTGGGCTTCACACCTTTGCGCTTGCCTCCGGCGGGGGAGCCGGGGCGTCAGGCGCGGCCGGGCCGGGAGAGCCGCCCAAGCCGACGCGTTGCCGGAACACGTAGTACGTCCAGACCTGGTAGATCAACACGATCGGCACCAGGATGAGCGCCGTAATCGACATTACGACGAGCGTGTAGTGGTTCGACGATGAGTTGAACACCGTCAGGTTGTCGGCGTGGTCGTTGCTGTCGACGATCACGTTCGGGTACAGCGCAGTGAACCATGTCGCCACGGTCATTGCGATGCCGAGACCGCCAGCGATGAACGCCAGGGCGACGCGCCCGGTCAGATTGAGTCCGACGGCGGCCACCATCGCGACGATCGCAAGGATCATCGTAATCCAGAAGCTGGGGCTGTGGTGCGACACCTCGGCGTACGTCCACAACACAAACCCGATCACGGCAAGCGCGGCCAGGGGCGAGAGGATCCGCCCCAGCGTCGCCGCGCGCGTCTTGATCGGGTCGAAGGTCCGCAGCTGCAGGAACGTCGCGCCGTTGGCGAGGCACAACAGCAGCGTCACGATCCCGCCCAAGAGGGCGTAGGGGTTGAGCAGATCCCAGAAACTCCCGGTGTAGTTCCCGGCTGGGTCCAGGGAAATCCCACGGATCAGGTTACCGAACGCAACACCCACCAGCAGCGCCGGCACGAGGCTGCCGATCGCCATGGTCCATTCCCAGACCGCGCGCCACCGCGGGCTGTCGACCTTCCCCCAAAACTCGAACGAGACCCCGCGGATGATCAATCCGAACAGCACGAGGAACAGGGCCAGATAGAACCCGGAGAACATCGATGCGTACCAGTCTGGGAACGCGGCGAACGTCGCGCCACCGGCCGTCAGCAGCCACACCTCGTTCCCGTCCCAGACCGGCCCGATCGTGTGGATGACCGCGCGCCGCTCCTCGGGCGTCTTTCCGACGAACCGCAGCAGCATGCCGACCCCGAAGTCGAAGCCCTCGAGGAACATGAACCCGATCCACAGGACGCACACGAGCACAAACCACAGCGTTTGAAGATTCCATAATCCGCTCATGTCGCCTCCTAGTAGGCCACGTGCAGGTTGGGTTCAACCGGCGCGCCGGCCTCGTCGATCTCGGGCTCCGGCCCCTTCTTGACGATGCGGACCGTCAGCCACACCGCCACGGCGCCCAAGATGCCGTAGATCACGGTGAACAGGATGATCGACACCCACACGTCAAACGCCGTAATGCTCGGAGAAACGGCGTTCTTGGTCAGTAGCAGGCCGTAGACGACCCACGGCTGGCGACCAAGTTCAGTGAACAGCCACCCCGTGATGATCGCGATGGTCGGCAGCGCCATCGCAGGCAGCGCGAGTTTCAAGAACCACTTGGAGTCCTCGACCTTCCTGCGCCAGATGACCCACGCACCCCACAGGATGTAGAGGAGCATCAGCGTTCCGGCACCCACCATGAGGCGGAACGTCCAGTAGGTGACACCGATGATCGGCTCGTAGTCGCCTGGGCCGTACTTGGCCACGTCCGCGGCCTGGAGCTGGTTGATGCCCTTGACCTCGCCATCCCAGGTGTTGGTCGCAAGCAGCGACAGCGTGTGTGGGACGGTGATGTCGAAACTTGTCCGCGACGGGTGCTCCTCGAACGGGGCTACCGCAAAGAGCGAGAAGCCCGCGGGCTTTTCCGTGTTGTAGAGCGCCTCGGCGGAGGCCATCTTCATCGGCTGCTGGCGCGTCATCAGTTGACCGTTGAAATGGCCGATGATCATCGTCGCCGCGGTCGCCACGAGCGCGAGGACGACCATGGCCTTGGCCGCACGCTTGAACATCTCGACCTCACGATGCCGAAGGAGGTACCACGCCGAGATGCCGAGGACGATGAACGCCGCGTTGGCGTACGCGCCGATGACCGTGTGCGGGAATGCAAAAAAGACGGTGGAGTTCGTCAGCAGCTGCCAGAAGCTGGTCATCACAGCCCGGCCGTTGACGATCTTGTAGCCGACCGGGTGCTGCATCCACGAGTTGGCCGCGAGGATGAAATATGCGGACAACGCCGACCCGAACGCGGCCAACCAGATCGTCGCGAGGTGCCAGCCCTCCGAGATCCGCTTGTAGCCGAAGATCCAGATCCCCAGGAATGTGGACTCGATAAAGAAGGCGGCCAGCGCCTCAACCGCGAGCGGGGCGCCGAACACGGAGCCCACATAGCGCGAATAGCCGGCCCAGTTCATGCCGAACTGGAACTCCTGCACGATGCCGGTCACCACGCCGACCGCAAAGCTCAGGAGCATGATCTTCCCGAAGAAGCGGGTCAGGCGCATCCATTGCGGGTTGCGCGTCTTGTACCAGGCCGTCTGGAAGGCGGCCACGATCCCCGCCATGCCGATGCTGATCGGCACGAACAGGAAGTGGTAGACGGTCGTGATGGCAAACTGCCACCGCGACAGCTCGACGACGTTACTCACTGTGGCGCCTCCCCCGGACCGAGCTGTCGATTACCCGGTCCTGCCGGAAGCGACGTGTCGCGGCATCCATCCGTCCCGTGCATCGATCCCGACGTGACGACGGGCATGATTACCCCTCCTTGTTCGATAGACCGTGCACGGACCGAGCGCGTTCGCGTGGCCGGTCGGGTCGACGGTTCCCCACCTGGCCGTCCCGCTCGCACGGGGCGCATCCGAACACCAGAGCACCAGTCTGGGCCGTCCACCGACGATGGGCGGCACCGAGATCACGGGGTCGATCTGCCAAGGGGGAAAGGGTCGTGGTATCGATGTACCGCGGGCAGGCAAACCTGTGAGTCGGCTGTGACACGCGCGAATCCTCGCCAGCCACTACCCTTTCTCACATCGTGGATTTCACGGACTCGCCTTGCAGGAAAGCCACAAATTGTTAACCGCACCGCAAGACAAATCCGTGAGCCCGTCCCGCGCGCAGCGCACGCGACCGGGTCGGAGCGTCGGTGCGCCGCTCGGACTTTTGCTTACTTTTCGCAGTGGAAAGGTATGCATAAGTGCCCGTTGAGTACCAGCTCGTCACGCTGACGGGAGCCGATGGCCAGGAGCACGACGCGCTGTTTGTCATCGACGAGCGCGCGGCGCGGCGGCGGACGCGCATGACCGGGCGGCGAACCGCCTGCATGCACGTGCACGGGATCATGGGCAACTTCCTCGTGGGCACCTTGCGGTTCCTGCCGGCCCCGCTGGCGCGCGAGGGATTCCCCGTGCTGATCGTCGAGACCAGGATGGGCAACATCGGCCAGCTCGTCGGCCCGGGCATCTTCGACCTCGCCCGCCAAGACTTGACCGCGGGCGCCGAATGGCTGCGCACCAATGGCTGGGATCACCTGATCTCGATGGGGTATTCGAGCGGCGCGGCGCTGTCGACGCGCTGGGCGGCCACCGAGCATGTCCCGTTGCTGCGCGGCCTCGCCCTCCTGGGGGCGCCATGGGGACTCCCAGAGGCGATGGAGGCGCGCGCGGCTCGCTGGGGGGCGCGGCCAGGCTACGACGAGATCTACGCGCAAGCCGGCGGGATCGTGCACGATCCCGCCGGCGCGGACGCGGACCGGCTGTTTGTCATCGAGCACAGCCGCGGGCCCTCGGCGCGTCCCCAGGATTCCGAGGTCTATACGTACCGCACCTGGTGGCATTCGCGCGGGCCACGGGCAACCGCCGCCAAGACCCACCTGCAGATCGCGCAGGTCCGGGCGCCGATCCTGCTGGTCCAGGGTACGAAGGACATCATCGTCTCGCCCGAGGAGGCCGAACAGCTTGCCGACGTCGCACGGGCCGGTGGCAACGACCAGGTGCACATCTCGGTCATCGAGGGCGCTGACCATTCCTTCGCGGGGCGCGAGTTCGTGACGATCGAGGCCGTGGTGCGCTGGCTGCGGGAGCACGCGTGACCACCCGTCGGGATGCCTATCATCCCCGGCTGACCAAGCCGGCCCCGATCGTGCGCCGAGCCCCGGCGTTCGGCAAGGATGACGCCCACATCGAAACGGACTTGATCGTCATCCCCACCGACGACGGCCACAGCTGGGACGGGATGATCTTCCGGCCGCGCCACGGGGCGATCGACCCGCGGCTGGCGGTGCTGGTGATCCACGGGTCGGTCGGGCACTACCTGACGGGCATGCCGCGGCGGCTGGCGTTCCATCTGGCCCAAGAGGGCTACGCCGCGCTCACGGCAAATACGCGGATGGCCAACTACGGAGTGTTCTTCGGCACCGGGTTGATCGATCGCGCCCAGTTGGACATCGCGGCCGCCGTCCGGGCACTGCGCGAGCGGGGCTTCCGGCGCATCATCCTGTTGGGGTACAGCCTGGGGTCGACGATGGTCACCCACTACCAGGCCGTCACCGCGCCGCCGGAGGTCGTCGGCGTGTGCACCATCGCCCATCCCCTGTCGCTGCCCCAGGCGCTGCGGCGACGCTGGGATCGGTTCGGGAGCATCCCCAGCTACGACGAGATGTGCGCGATTATCAGCCGTCAGATGGAGGGCGGCGACGACCCTGCGCGTGACCGCATCATCATCGTGCGCCGGGCGACAGGCCCGTCGGACCGTCCCGAGCACGCGGAGATCTGGACCTACCGGACCTGGTGGCACTCGCGCGGGCCCGAGGCGCTGTCGGCCGAGTCCCGGCGCTGGGTCGGCCTGTTGCGTGTGCCACTCGGGCTGATCCAGGCCGCCGCAGACCCCCTCATCTCGGAGGCCGACGGTCGCCTGTTGGCCACAATGGCCCGTGACGGGGGCTGCCCGGAGGTCCATCTGGAGTACGTAGACGGCGCCAACCACACCTTCGACGGACACGAGCTCGACGCGGTCGACGCCGCAGTCGGTTGGGTCACGCGGCTTGCCCGTGAGGTCCGTGAGGCCCGCACTGGCCGCGGGCCGCTAGCCCAACGGGGAGCTGGATCACGCTCCGCCCCCCGCGGCGCGGGAACGGAGCGTGATCAGAACGACGACTTGCGCGCCGCGCCGAACACCGCGCCGAGGCGTTCCATGCCCTCGGAGATCTCGGAGGGGCTGACCCCGCTGTAGGCCAGCCGCAAGGTGCGCTCGCCCCCGTCGAGAACGCAATCGGTACCTTTGACGTAGGCGATGCCTGCGGCTGCGGCGGGCTCGAACAGCGCATCCGCCGACAGGCCCTCCGGCAGCTCGAGCCACATGAAGAACCCGCCGTGGGGCGGGGTGCAGACGGTACCCTCGGGCATTTGCACGAGCCCGGCGGCCATCGCGTCCCGGCGCTCGCGCATGAGGTTGGTCACGTGGGCGATGTTGCCCGGCAGATGCCCACCGGTCACCAGCTGTGCGATCGCGGCTTCGGCCAAGAGCGACGGTGAGATGTACGTCCGCGATGCCGCAGCGGCGAGCGTGGCCGACACCTCCTTCGGGGCGACGATGTAGCCGACACGCAATCCCGGGGCGACCGTCTTGGAAAACGACGATGTGAACATCACCTTGCCGCCCTCGTGTGCGGCGAACAGCCCCGGGAGTGGCTCACCCTCGAAACGCAGCTTGCCGTAGGGGTCGTCCTCAAGCAGCCAGAAGCCGTACCGGTCCACGAGCTCCAAGAGCGCCGTGCGCTTGGCGGCCGAGATGGTCGCCCCGGACGGGTTCTGAAAATTCGGGATCGTGTAGAGCAGCTTCGGCACGCGACCGGCTGCGCACGCCGCCGCCAGTGCCTCGACGTCGAGCCCGTCGGCCTGGACCGGGATCGGCAAGACGTCCATGCCGTGTAGCCGCAGCTGCAAGAGCGCGCGGTCGTAGGTCGGCGCCTCGACGGCAACCAGGTCGCCGGGCGACAGGAGCGTGTCAAGCATGAACACGTAGCCCTGCAGAGAGCCGTTGGTCACAAAGACCTGGTCCGGGCTCACCCCATGGTCCCGCGCGAGCACCTCGCGCAGGGGCGCGTACCCCTGGCCGGTCCCGTAGGAGAGCACGCGCGTGGCATCGGCAGCGAGCGCAGCCGCTGTGCACGTCGCAATCAGGTCACCCGACAGGGCTTCGGGGCATGGGGCACCCCGGGCGAATGAAATGGCAGTCGACACGACCCGGCACTCTAGCGGGCGGGTCATGGGACTGGGCGCGACGTGCGCTTGTCAGGATCGCCACGTACCCCGCGAGGCGCAGCACCCGGCGGCGCGGGCAGCGCGGTCGATATGAGTAGGATGGCCGATGGCACCGCCATCGCGCGGTGCGACCTGTTTGGTCACCACGTCACAGGGGCGTCGCTTGGACCTTTTTGAATATCAGGGCAAGCAACTGTTCGCACGCCACGGGATCACCGTCCCGAGCGGCGAAGTCGCCGAGACTCCGGAGGCCGCCCGAGCGGCTGCCGAGCGGATCGGGGGCACGGTTGTCGTCAAGGCGCAGGTGCAGATCGGTGGGCGGGGCAAGGCGGGTGGTATCCAGCTGGCCAACACGCCCGAAGAAGCCGAAGCCCACGCACGCAACATTCTCGGCATGGACATCCGCGGCCACATCGTCCACTCGGTGTGGATCGAGGCCGCCTCGGAGATCGCCAAGGAGTACTACGCCTCCGTCACGTTCGACCGCAGCGAGAAGAAGCCGCTGGTGATGTTGTCGGCCGCCGGCGGCATGGACATCGAGGAGGTCGCGGCGACCCAGCCGGAGAAGCTGGCGACGCTGCATGTCGACCCGCTGACCGGATTCCAGGCACACCACGCCCGCTGGCTCGTGTACCACGCCGGGATCGACGAGGGCGCCCAGGCGGGCGTCGTCAAGATCCTGCAGCAGCTCTACCGAGCCTTCACCGAGCTCGACACGATGCTCGTGGAGATCAACCCGCTGATCTGGACCGCCGCCGGCGATGTCGTCGCGCTCGACGCGAAGGTCACGATCGACAACAACGCGCTGTATCGGCATCCCGACCTGCTCGAACTCCAGCAGTCGGTCACCGAAGACCCGCAGGAACGGCTCGCCCAGGAGAAGGGCGTCACCTACGTCAAGCTTGATGGTGATGTCGGCATCCTCGGCAACGGCGCGGGCCTGGTGATGAGCACGCTCGACGTCGTGGCACTGGCCGGCGGCCGGCCTGCCAACTTTCTCGACGCGGGCGGCGGCTCCAAGGCCGACGAGGTTGTCACGGCCCTTGAGGTGCTGTTGTCAGACCCCAAGGTCAAGGTACTGCTGATCAACATCTTCGGCGGCATCACCCGCTGCGACGAGGTCGCCAAGGGCCTTCTGACCGCGCTCGACAACCTCGGCGCCACGCTGCCGATCGTCGTGCGCTTGGAAGGGACGAACGAGGACGAGGGTCGCAAGATCATCGCCGAGCAGGCACCGCCGAACGTTGTTGTCGAAGCAACCATGCTCTCCGCCGCACAGCGCGCGGTCGAGCTGGCGAAGGGGGTCGTGGCATGAGCATCCTGGTCGACAAGAACACCAAGCTGGTCGTGCAGGGCGTCACCGGCCGCGAGGGCGCCTTCCACGCGACCCGCAACAAGGCCTACGGCACCGACGTGGTTGCCGGCGTGACTCCAGGCAAGGCCGGGCAGGACGTCGCGGGGATTCCCGTCTTCAACACCGTGCGTGACGCGGTCGAGGAGACCGGCGCGAACACCGCGATGGTCTTCGTGCCACCTCGCTTCGCCACCGATGCGCTCTACGAGGCGATCGAAAGCGGCGTCGATCTGATCATCTGCATCACGGAGGGCATCCCTGCCCACGACATGCTGCGCGTCTACACGCACCTGCGACGTGGCAACCAGACGCTGGTCGGGCCGAACTGCCCCGGCATCATTAGCCCAGGCCGGGCATCGGTGGGGATCATGCCGACCCAGGTCTTCAACCCGGGCCGCGTCGGCCTGGTCTCGCGCTCGGGCACGCTGACCTACCAGATCTCCGAGGAACTCGCGCAGCTCGGGATCGGTCAGAGCACCGTGGTGGGCATCGGCGGTGACCCGGTCGTCGGCTCGTCGTTCATCGACATCGTGGGCCGCTTCGACCAGGACCCCGAGACCGATCTGATCGTCATGGTCGGCGAGATCGGCGGCAACGAGGAGGAGAAGGCCGCGGACTTCATCGCCGAGCACGTCTCGACGCCCGTGGTCAGCTACATCGCCGGCTTCCAGGCGCCGCCTGGCAAGCAGATGGGCCACGCCGGCGCGATCATCACCGGCTCCTCGGGAACTGCCCAGGGAAAGAAGCAGGCGCTGGAGGCCAAAGGCGTCCGGGTCGGGACGAGCCCGACCGAGGTCGCACACCTCGTCCAGGAGACGCTGGCCGCCCGGTAGCCGACGCACGCTCCGTGCCGCCGTGCTGCACCGGTCGCTGCATGTTCTATGCGGCCTCCCTCGCGACGCGACGGGAGGCCGTCTGCGCCGCCGGCCCCGACATCAGGGATACTCCCTGGGCCGCAACGCGGCACGTCACCGATGTCGCTGCGGATTGCGCGCGGGACGCTCTGGATGACCCCCCGATGAAAGGATCGCTATGGGACCTGGCTACCGACACGTCGCTTGCTGCGTTGAAGGCTCGCTAGCGCATACGGCCGTGATCGCGGCCGGCGTGCGCATGCTCGCCGACGAGGACGCCACGCTGACGCTGCTCCACGTGGTCACGCAGCCGATCGCGATGATGGCGACCCCGGCACCGGACATCTCCGGGTTGTTCGAGAGCGCCGAAACCTGGCTGAAGGGGGTCGTCAACGAGACCCAGGCCGCGCTGCGCGCGGCCGGCTCGAAGGCGCAGGTCGACGGGGTGCTGCTCGAAGGACACCCGGGCATCTCCGTGGTCAGCTGGGCCAAGGAGTCCGACGTCGACCTCGTCGTGGCCGCCTCGCATCGCGGCCATTTCGACCGCGCACTGCTTGGATCGTTTGCGACCTACGTCGCCTACCACTCGCCCTGCGACGTCCACCTGGTGCGCCCGGAACTGGCTGCCGAAGAGGCCGACGCGAAGTAAGCGCACCCGCGCAGGGCATCGGCGTCCCGGCGCTCGCGGCTCGCGTGGTCCCGTAATCACGCGCACCGCGGGTACGGGTTCTCCCCGATGCCGAACGGGGCCCGCGCTCGGAGACTTTCGTTTATGAGCACGACCGCCCTTCCTCCAGCGGTAGACACCAGCCACGCACTGCGGGATCTCGACGCCATCTGGGCCGAGATCCCGCGACACTCCCCCAGCCGCCATGCACAGGCCGACCCGCCTCGCGGCGCCCCAACTCGGACGACGCCGGATCGGCCCGCCCTCGTCGAGGACGAGGTCGACTGGGTCGCGGATTCCGACAGCCCGGGAATCGACGCGCTACAGCTGTTTCTCAGCCAGATGCGGGCGATTCCCCTGCTGACCGCGGGTGAAGAAATCGCGCTGGCCAAGCGCATCGAGGCCGGCGATGCGGCGGCCAAGGAACGCATGGTGCAGAGCAATCTGCGCTTGGTCGTCTCGATCGCCAAGCCCTATCAGGGCCAGGGCCTGAGCTTGCTCGACCTCATCCAGGACGGCGTGCTCGGCCTCATCCGTGCGGTGGAGCGCTTCGACTGGCGCCGCGGCCACAAGTTCTCGACGTACGCCACCTGGTGGATCCGCCAGGCCGTGCAGCGCGGCCTGGCCGACGCCGGACGCACGATCCGCCTTCCCATCCACGCGGTGGAGCGGGAGCGGGCCGTGATGCGCGTCGAGCGGGAGCTCGAGCAGCGGCTGGGCCGGTGCCCGACCGACGAGCAGATCGCCGAGCAGACGAGCCTGCGGCCGTCGTGGGTCGCCTCCGTCCGCGAGAGCGCCCGGGTCGTTGCGAGCCTGGACCGCCCGATCGGCGACGACCGCGACACTACGCTCGGTGATGTCATTGAGATCGCCGACGACACCCCGACGCCGTTCGACGACATCGCCGGCTGGCAGCGCTCAGCGGCGATCGCCCAAGCATTCGACCGGCTCCCCGAACGTGATCGCCGGGTCATGCAGCTGCGCTACGGCATAGCCGGGGAGGAGCCGCACTCGGGTGCCGACACGGCCCGCACAATGCAGATCTCGCCCGACGCCGTGCGCCGTACCGAAGCACGCGCGCTGCGGACGCTGGCGGGCAGCAGCGAGCTCGCCAGCTTCCAAGACGCCGCCTAGTTGACGATCGCGATGACCTGGTCGGCGTCAACCGACTGGCCGACGGCGACCGAGAGCTGTTTGACGACGCCTCCGCGATGGGCCGCCACCTCATTCTCCATCTTCATCGCCTCGACGATGCAGATCACGTCGCCCTCGACGACCTCCTGACCCTCGGCGACCAGCACGCGAAGGACGGTGCCCTGCATTGGTGTCGTAACGGCCTCGGTCGGCTGCCCAGGCTTGCCGCTGCCGGCAGTGTGCTTGCTGCGGCTCTTCGCGCGCGGCGCGGGTACCGGACCGCTGCCGACCTGGCTGGCGGGCAGGCGCAGGCGCACACCGAACCGCCGCCCGTCGACCTCGGCGACGAAATCGCGCACGACCTGCGGCTCGGGCTCGGCCGCGGGCTCGGCCGCTCCGCCGAGCGGGGCCCGTTGTGAGTCGGGTAGCGGGGTCGGCGCGTCTGCCAGACGGGCCAGCTCGGCGTGGCACGCCCCGCCGGCAACAAACTCCTCAAGGCCGAATAGCCACTTGTGGAACGGGATGAGCGTGGCCGGCCCGTCGATCACGTATTCGTCGAGCGCACGCAGCATGCGCCGCCGCGCCGACTCGCGGTCGACGTCCCAGACAATCAGCTTGGCGACCATCGGGTCATAGATCTCGGCGATCTGCGTGCCCGCGCGCACGCCGGAGTCGACGCGGATCCCGGGCCCGGTCGGTTCCCGATACGCGGTGATCAGCCCCGGGGACGGCAGGAAGCGCCTGGTGGCGTCCTCTGCGTTGATCCGGCATTCGAACGCGTGGCCGCGCGGTGCGACGTCCTGCTGGGCGATCGACAGCCGTTCCCCCGCGGCGATGCGGATCTGTTCGCGCACGAGGTCGATCCCAACGACCATCTCCGTGACCGTGTG
This sequence comes from uncultured Thermoleophilia bacterium, assembly GCA_963842065.1. Lineage (GTDB taxonomy): Bacteria > Actinomycetota > Thermoleophilia > Miltoncostaeales > Miltoncostaeaceae > CAITWD01. The sequence continues at coordinate 132,938 of CAWJEW010000007.1, forward strand.
CTCGACCTGAATGCGCGTGTTCATCTCGAGGAAGTAGAACTCCTCGCCGGAGACCAGGTACTCGAGGGTTCCGGCCGACACGTAGTCCACCGCACGCGCGGCGCGCACCGAGGCCTCACCCATGCGGGCCCGCAGGGCGTCGGAGACCACGGGGCTGGGCGTCTCTTCGACCAGCTTCTGATGGCGTCGCTGCACCGAGCAGTCACGCTCGCCGAGCCAGACGCAGTTGCCGTGGGCGTCGGCGAGGATCTGGATCTCGACGTGGCGCGGGTTCGGCAAGTAGCGCTCCAGATAGACGACGGTGTCGGCAAAGAACTTCTCGGCCTCACGGCGGGCTCCCTCGAACGCGGCCCCGAGCTCGTCGGGGGTCAGTGCCACGCGGAAGCCCTTGCCGCCGCCTCCGGCCGCCGCCTTGACGGCGATCGGAAAGCCGATGCCGTCGGCCACCGTACGCGCATCGTCAATCGTGTCGACCGCGTCGGTGACGCCCGGCACGATCGGTACGCCGGCGGCGTGCATGAGCGCGCGGGCCTGGATCTTGGATCCCATGGCGTCAATGGCTTCCGGCGAGGGCCCGATGAACACCAGCCCCGCGTCTGCGCACGCGCGCGCGAAGTTGGCGTTCTCGGCGAGGAACCCGTACCCCGGATGGATGGCCTGCGCACCGGCCCGCAGCGCCGTCTCGACGATCGCCTCGTACTTGAGGTAGCTCTCCGCCGCCGGTCCCGGGCCGATCAGGTACGCCTCATCGGCGTACGCCACGAACGGCGCGTCCCGGTCGACCTCGCTGTAGACGCCCACCGATCCGATCCCGAGCTCCCGCAGCGTGCGGAACACGCGGATCGCGATCTCGCCGCGGTTGGCTACCAGTACTTTGCGAAACACGCTGACGACGTCTCCGGGTTCAAGGGCAGAGGGCTAGGGTCCCGAAATCACCGCGCGCCGGTTGACGCCCGGCTCGGCGGGTCGGAGGGATCTGAGGTTTTCGCGGATGCTCGCATCCCGCCAGGCGGGAATGCGGGTCGGCTCCGCGGGCGCTGCCGCGCCGAACACCGTCGCGACGCACGCGATGATCGCCGTGGCGGTCTCCGGATCGGGTGCCCCCGTGAACCAGTAGGTCACAGCGGGATGTTCCCGTGCTTCCGGGCCGGGCCCTGCTCGCGCTTGGTCAGCGAGGCCTCCAGCGCCCGGATCAACCAGGGGCGCGTCTCCTCGGGCTCGATGACGTCATCGACGAAGCCGCGCTCGGCGGCGAGATAGGGATTGGCGAAGCGCTCCTTGTACTCCTCGCTCAGCTCGGCGCGGCGCACCGCCGGATCGATGCCCGCCTCGACCGCGGCCTCCAGCTCGCGCCGAAACACGATGTTCACCGCCCCGTGCTGGCCCATCACGGCGATCTCCCCGGTGGGCCACGCGGCGTTGAAGTCGGCGCCGATGTGCTTGCTGCTCATGACGTCGTAGGCCCCGCCGTAGGCCTTGCGTGTGATCACCGTGAGCTTGGGGACCGTCGCCTCCGCATAGGCGTACAGGAGTTTGGCGCCATGCAGGATGATGCCGCCGTACTCCTGCGAGGTGCCCGGCAGGAAGCCGGGGACGTCGACGAAGGTGACCAGCGGGATGTTGAAGGCATCGCAGAAGCGGACGAAGCGCGCGCCCTTGATCGACGCGTCGATGTCCAGCACACCCGCCATGGCCTTGGGCTGATTGCCGACGACGCCGACGACGTGCCCGTTGAGCCGCGCGAACCCGATCACGAGGTTCTGCGCGTACAGCGGTGCCACTTCGAAGAAGTCCTCATCGTCGACGACCAGCTCGATGACGTGCGTCATGTCGTATGGCTTGGCCGGCTGGTCCGGGATGATCGTGGCCAGCTCGGGAGCCATCCGGTCCAGCGGGTCGGCCGGCGGCGCGTCCGGCGGCAGCTCGAGGTTGTTGAGCGGCAGGAACGACATCAGATCGCGGACCAACTCGATGCACTCTTCCTCGGAGTCGGTCGCGAAGTGACACACCCCCGAGCGGGTCGCATGGGACTGCGCGCCGCCAAGCTCCTCCATTGTCACCTCCTCCCCGGTGACCGTCTTGATCACGTCGGGGCCGGTGATGAACATGTGACTGGTCTCGCGGACCATGAAGATGAAGTCGGTGATCGCTGGGCTGTAGACCGCACCGCCCGCACACGGCCCGAGCACGACGGAGATCTGGGGCACCACCCCGCTGGCGCGGACGTTGCGGAAGAAGATGTCGGCGTACCCGGCCAGCGACACGACGCCCTCCTGGATGCGCGCACCGCCCGAGTCGTTGAGCCCGATCACCGGACAGCCCATGCGCACCGCCAAGTCCATCACCTTGATGATTTTCTCGGCAACGACCTCGCCAATGCTCCCCCCGAACACGGTGAAGTCCTGGCTAAACACGCAGACCCGTCGGCCGTCGATCAGCCCGTGGCCGGTCACGACGCCGTCACCCCACGGACGGTTGTCCTCGAGACCGAACCCGTGGGCACGGTGCCGGGTGAACATGTCCAGCTCAGTGAACGAGCCCGGATCGACCAGGAGATCGATCCGCTCGCGGGCCGTCAGCTTGCCGCGGGCATGCTGGCGCGCGATGGCGTCCTCGCGTCCCGCACCCAGGGCCTGTTCGCGCAGCTCTCGAAGCTGCTGGCGCTTCTGCTCGACCGACATCGAACCTCCGGACGCGATGTGGGCGCGCCATCTCGGCGTAGATCAGGGTCGCCGCGACCCGCAGGTGCGGAACGTCACAGCGGTCACGCAGGCTACCAAAACCGCGGCTGGCGACTGGAATTTCGGCGCGCGCGACACGCATGTCGCACCGCGCGGCAGGATGGGCACTCCCCGGCCTATGATCAGGCCGTGCCCGCCCCCGTCACGGTGACCGTCATGCTGTTCGCTTCGCTGGGCGAACGCCTCGGCGCAGACCGATGCGTCGTCCGGGTACCACCGGGCGCTGCGCCCGCCGATCTCTGGCCGCTGCTGCCGGATCCGATCCGTCGGGAGCGCGCGCCGGCCGGCGCCCGCTATGCGATCAACGACACCTGGGCGACCGACGAGGCGCGGCTCGCCGCCGGCGACCGCGTCGCCATCATCCTGCCGGTGTCGGGCGGATGAGCCTGCCCGTCCTCACCGGCGATGCGATCCGTATCGAGGATCTGATCGCCGCGGTCGCCGATCCCGAACACGGCGGAATCGCCGCCTTCCTCGGTACGACGCGGCGCGAAGCCCACGAGCGCGAGTTCCGTGCCATCGAGTACGCGGCGTACGGGGCGCTGGCCGAGACGGAGATCGCCGCGATCATCGCGGAGGCCCACAACCGCTTTGCGGCGACGGTCCGCATCCAACATCGAACCGGCATCGTTGCGGTCGGCCAGGCGTCGGTCGGGATCGCCGCCTCGGCGCCGCATCGCGCCGAGGCGTTCGCGGCCTGCCGCTACGCCATCGACGCGCTCAAGGCCCGCGTGCCGATCTGGAAACGGGCGCACTTTGCCGACGGCACCGCCGCGTGGTTCGATGAACAGGGCACGTCCCAGCCCGCCCGCGACTCACCAGGAACCTGACATGCCCGAGCTCCCCGGATACCCCGGCGCCACCCCCAGCCCGATCACGATTCAGGATCCGATGATCTCCGAACCCGATTTCGAGATCGACGAGGAGCTCTGGACCGACGATTCCGGCGAGGACTACGCCGGCTGGTACTGCGTGCGCACGGACCCGTGGCCGTGCCCGGCCGCCGAGTGCACCTTCGTGGCCACGCATCTGACCGCGGCCCACCTGATCATCGTCTGGCCCGAGATCGACGACCCGAGCCTGCTGCGGCACTCGGCCGCGGCACGCGACATCGGACGCAACCCCAAGGTGGAGACGTACGAGCTGTCGATGGGGCCGGCCTGTTCCTACTACCAATGGGACGCCGCCGGAAACCCCGTGCACGGGGTCCGCAAGAGCGACGGGGACGACGTCTACTCGGGCGGCCGCTAGGCACTCCCGCGACCGGCGCGCGCGGCACCCGCCGCGGAGCGGATCTTGCGCGGGAACACGTCGCTGGCCAGCGACGCCACCCGGTCAAGGATCAGCACGCCGTCCAGGTGGTCGATCTCGTGCAGGACGACGCGGGCCTCGAACCCCTCCAGCTCGAGCCGGACATCCTCGCCATCGAGCCCGAGTGCCGTGATCTCGATGCGGGTCGCCCGCCGCACGTTGGCCGTGATGTCCGGCAGCGACAGACATCCCTCGCGCCCGACCTCGCCGCCCTCAGACGCCGTGACCCTCGGGTTGACGAGGATCCGCGGGCTGCGTGGTTCCGGGACCTGCTTGTGCCCGGTGCAGTCGACGAGAATCATGCGCCACATCGCCCCGATCTGCGGCGCGGCGAGCCCGACTGTGCGGGGGTAGGCGCCCGCCGTCGCCACAAGCTCCACCGCCAGGCGACGCGCTGCGGGTCCGACGGTGCGGATCGGCACGGCCGGCGATTTGAGCCGGCGATCCGGGTAGACCACCACCTCACGCATCTTGGGCACCCCGGGCGGTCTGCACCGGTGCCTAGAGCACCTCGTCGGTGACGGGAACGACCGCCAGCTCCACCTGATGGGCGCTCGCCACGGGCCGTAGGCGCACCTCGAGCGCGTGGGCCCCGAGCCCGGCGGGGAGCTCGACCTCGATGCCAAGGATGTAGATCGCCGGGTTTCCGGCCGCGCGCGAGGACAGATCGAGGATGTTGGCGCCCGCCTCTGCGAGCGCGGCGGTGATTGCGTGCACGATGCCGGGCCGATCCACCCCGTAGACCGAGACCATGCAGCGCTCGGCCGTCGCGTGCGGATCCACGTCGGGGGCCGCCGGGCCGGTCCACAGGCCCAGGCCAAGCTGATCGGCCACTGGTCGCAGCGCGGCATCGACGTCTGCGGCAGCGACCGAATCCGGAACGGAGACCAGCAGCGCGATCGCGAACGAGCCGCGCAGCAGGGCGGCCCGGCAGTCCTCGAGGTTGCCTCCGAGGTCGAGCAGCGCCCGGGTGAGGGCCGCGACGATGCCCGGGCGATCGGCGCCGACCGCCGTGACGGCGATTTCGTTCATGCCCAGACGCTACAGGCCGACGGCCACACAGCGACGTAGCATTGCGCCTGTGAACGCTGCCTTGTGGGTGACCGCGGTGCGCATCTCCACCATCCCGGTGGTGATGGCCCTCGTGCTTGTCGATACCGATCAGACGCGCTGGTGGGCGGCAGGGCTCTACGCGTTCGCCGCGGCGACCGACTCGTTGGACGGCTGGCTGGCACGGTCGCGTGGCCAGGCCACCGTGGCAGGAGCGTTCCTGGACCCGCTCGCCGACAAGCTCCTGGTCAGCGCGGCGCTCGTCTGCCTGGTGCAGCTCGGCTCGATCGGGGCCTGGGCGGCGATGATCATCATCACCCGCGAGTTCGCGGTGACCGGGCTGCGTCTGGTCGCCGTCAACGAACGGCTGATCATCCCGGCGGGCCGGCTCGGCAAGGCCAAGACCCTGAGCCAGAACATCGCGCTGCTCGCGTACATCGCCCCGCACGGCTGGTCGTGGATCGATGCGCCCCTGCTCTACGTGGCGCTGGTGCTGACCGTGCTCTCGGGGGCGTACTACTTCATCATGGCCCGTCGCCGGCTGTTTGAGCGGCGCGCCCCGGATGTGCACGCGGGAGTCGATCCGTGACCCAACTTGCGGTCATCGTCATCGCGTACTTGCTCGGGTCGATTCCGTTCGCCTATCTGGCGGGCCGGACGCGCGGCATCGACATCCGTACCGTCGGCAGCAAGAACGTCGGCGCGAGCAACGTCTTCCGCGAGCTCGGCAAGGGCATCGGCGTCACCGTCATGGCGCTCGATGTCGCCAAGGGACTCGTGGCGGTGCTGATCGCCAACGCAGAGACCGCGAGCCCGTGGCCGCTGGTCGCCGCGGCCGCCGCGATCCTCGGGCACGTGTTTCCCGTATGGCTGCGCTTCAAGGGCGGCAAGGGCGTGGCCGTCGCCGGCGGGGCGATGATCGGCCTGGTCCCACTGCCCGCGCTGATCGTCGTGATCCTGTGGGCGATCGTGGTCGGGGTCACGCGCTATGTCTCGGTCGGCAGCATCGTCGCGGCCGCGGTCTTCCCGTTTCTGGTGCTCGGCATCGGCGCACCGTGGCCGACGGTGGTGTTCGCGTTCCTGGCCGCGATCATGGTGATCGTCCGGCATCGCGCCAACATCCAGCGGCTGATGCGCGGTCAGGAGCTGCGCCTCGATTTCCGCCGCTCGCGCCGGCGCCACGGGGAGCCGGGCCCGGACCACTGACCCGCCGGCAGCCGGCGCGGGGGCGGCGCGGCGCGGCGGCCGCCCCCGCGGACCTCGGTCAGCGGACCGCGCCCTCCCTCGTGGCGTCGGGCACCTCGACCAGGCGCCCCGAACGCACGTCGTAGACGTACCCGTAGATCGGGATGCGTCCCGGTACGAGGGGATGGTTGCGGATCCTGCGCACGTCCTCGACGACCGCCTGTTCGCGATCCGAGACCGTCAGCCAGTCGATGTACGCCCCTTCAGACGAGCCCGGCGTCGTGCCGACGTCGTAGAACCCGTCCGCTCCCAGCGCGGCGGTCTCGAGGCTGTTGGCGAGCAGTCCCCGAATCGTCTCGTCGACAAAGAACTCCATCCCACAATCGCTGTGATGGATGACGAACCACTCCTTGGTTCCCAACAGCTTGTACGAGATCACCAGCGAGCGGATCGCGTCGTCGCTGGCGCGTCCGCCGGCATTGCGGATCACGTGTGCGTCGCCCTCGGCCAGGCCGGCGTACTTGGCCGGGTCGAGCCGGGCGTCCATGCAGGTCAGGATCGCGAACTCTCGCGCCGGCGGGAGGGCCAGCTCACCCTTGGCGCCGAAATCGGCCGCATAGCGCGCGTTGGCCGCCAAGACGTCGTTCAGAATGGTCGACACGTCATTCTCCTTAATCCTTATTGGGATTTAGGAGTATAAACCCACAGCGGGCGTCCGTCAGGCCCGTCGGTAGCGAATCCTCCGCCGAGCGCGTGGGTGCGGCACGGCAGGGGCACCCACCCCGTCGCGCCGGCGCGTGGTCGGGTGCGTGCGGACGACGCTCGGGCCACCGCGGCCGCGCCGCGGGTCAGCGCGGGCTCAGTCCCCGAGCGATCCCGCGTGGAGCCAGTCGCGCAGCCCGGTGTGGTGCGTCGAGTGCGCGCTGCCTGCCAGCTCCTGCCGGATCTCACCGAGCGTGCCGGAGCGCTCGGCCTCGACGTCATGGGTGTGGATGGTCTCGAAGTTGGCCTGGTGGGCCCAGATAAAGGCGTCGTCGGGCAGGTCGGGGAATTGCTCCGCCACGCCCCGGACCATCTCCCGGACGCTGTCTTCGACAAAGCGCGGCCGGCGATGGGCACGATCGACGATGTACTGCTCATCGGTCCGCTTGAGCAGCTCGTAGATCTCCGAGGACATCCCCTCCTCGACGATGCCGATCAGCACATCGGCCGGGATCCGCGTCACGAGGTCGGTCGTCCCGACATAGAGCGTCCCGCGGGCACGCTGGTTGTGGGTGGCGATCGGCACCTGGGTCAAGATGCGGTCGATCTGCTCAGGGGTAAAGCCGTCACTGGCCAGCGCGACCTCGGCCTGGGCGCGGATCAAGCCCTGCGCGCACGGGCAGGCGTTCATGCCCTGCGCCGAGACGCCGACGATCCGCCGCGCGCGATTCGGCGTGGCGGAGGCCACCCCGATGAGCTCGTACATCTCCTGGCTCTGGATCTGGGTGACCGGCGTCAGGCGGACCTTCGGATAGCTCGCCCGGATCCTGACCTCGCTGCGGAGGGCGCCCTGGGCGCTCACGACGCGTTCGGCAATGTGCTGGGCAAGCGATTCGATCGACAGCGCCTCACCGAGCACCACGTGGTCGATGGCCTCGTTGATCCCCTCCTCGAAGCGCGACATGTGGACGCCCTTCTGCTGGGGATTGAGGTCTGCGACGCACGCGACCTCGGCCTGGAACAGCTGCTCGACGCCCTCGTAGCTGATGCGGATCGCCTTGGCCGACCGGGTGACACCAGCCTTGGTCAGGCTGATCGACGCCGACGGTTCGCTCTGCTGAAGGTCCTCCGCGGGAAGGGTCGCCCTGCTGCTCATCGTTGGCCTTTCGCTCGGTCCGTGCGTGGGGGACGGCGGACGCGGAAGCCGCCCGCCGAGCGTCGCGATTAAGGATGGCAGCATTTTCGCCGACAGGGCGGGAGTACGGACCCCTTGTGCGACCCTCTACACTTCCGGGGGTAACCGGTCCACGGCTCTCCGCGAAGGACGACTGCATGACACGGCCTTCCCAAGCAGATAACGCCGTCACGGCGATCATGCGGGCGCTGATCCGGGAGGGGCGCGAGAAGGGCTCGCTCACCTACGACGACATCGTCGCGGCGTTCGAGGACCACGAGCTGGCGCCGGATCAGCTCGAGCGCTTCCTGACCGACCTGGCCGAGCGCGGCATCGAGGTCATCGAGACCGACGGCGGCCCCCCGGAGGCCGAGGCGGCCAACGTCGACCTCACGATCGACCCGAGCCTCGACTCGCTGCGCATGTACCTGCGCGAGATCGGCCGCGTGCCGTTGTTGACCGCCGGTCAGGAGGTCTCGCTGGCGAAGCGGATCGAGCGGGGCGACCTGCGCGCCAAGGACGAGATGATCGAGGCCAACCTGCGCCTGGTCGTCAGCATCGCCAAGGGCTACCTCGGCAGAGGCCTGTCGTTCCTCGACCTCATCCAGGAGGGCAGCCTCGGATTGATCCGGGCGGTCGAGAAGTTCGACTACCGCCGCGGCTACAAGTTCTCCACCTACGCGACCTGGTGGATCCGCCAGGCCGTCACGCGGGCCATCGCCGACAAGGCCCGGACGATCCGCATCCCGGTCCACATGGTCGAGAAGCTCAACCGGGTCGTCCAGATGGAGCGCCAGATGACCCAGAACCTCGGTCGCGAGCCGAAGCCTGAAGAACTGGCGACGGAGCTGCGCATGGACATCGGCGAGGTGCGCGAACTCCTGCGGCTCGCCCAGCAGCCGATCAGCCTCGAACGCCCAGTCGGCGAGGACGAGGATTCCTCGCTGGGGGATTTCGTCGAAGACGAGGCGGCGCCGTCGCCGTTCGACGAGGCCTCGCGGACCCTGCGCGAGACCGACATCCGCCGCGCCCTCGACACGCTCCCGGAGCGCGAGCGCCAAGTGCTCGAGCTGCGCTTCGGCCTGACGGGCGACCAGCCTCGCACCCTCGAGGAGGTCGGGCGTGAGTTCGGCGTCACTCGCGAGCGCATCCGCCAGATCGAGAACAACACCCTGCGCAAGCTGAAGGCGCTGCCCGAGGCGCAGCGCCTGACCGAGTCCGCCTAGCCGCTTAGCGCGCCAGCAACGGGCTGTCGGCTGACCGCAGCTCGTGCGGAGGAGGTGGCGCGGCCCGCCTCGGACGGCATCTGGCGCAGCATGGCGTCGAACCGGTAGCCGACCCCATGCTGGGTCTGGATGTAGGTGTAGGCCCCGCCGATCTCGTCGACTTTGCGCCGCAGGCGCCGCACGAGCACGTCCACCGAACGGTCCCCGTGACCGCGCTCAGCGCGCCAGACGCGCTGGTAGATCACGTCCCGCGAGAGCGCCCGGCCACGGTGCTCGGTCAGGACCCACAACAGTTTGAACTCGAGCGGGGTCAGATCGATCGGCTGGCCGGCGATGGTCACCGCCAGGCGGTCGGCATCGATGACCAGATCGCCGGCGGCGATCTCTTGGCGCTCGGAGTCGAGCTGCGCGACCGACGCGCGGCGAACCGCAGCGGTGACGCGCGCGACGAGCTCGCGCATCGAGAACGGCTTCGAGACGACGTCGTCGGCGCCCAGCCCGAGGACCTCGACGCGGTCGTGCTCGTTGGTGCGTGCGGTCATGACGATGATCGGCAGGTTGGGTGCCCACTCGCGGACCTCGCGGATGAGGTGCCACCCGTCAATGTGCGGCAGCATCAGGTCGAGGACGAGGACCGCGGGGAGCCCGCTCTTGAGTGCCTGCAGCCCCGCCAAGCCGTCGGTCTCCAGCCGCGGCGCGAACCCCGCTCGCTGGAGATGGAACGCCACCGCCTCGCCCGTGCTCTCGTCGTCTTCGACGATGAGGATGTAGGGATGCTCGATATCTGTCATCTCGGAAACGAAGGTTAAGACCTTGCGGAGGTCGTGCGGCTCGCCTTTGTGACCATCCGGTGAACAGGCTGTGAAGGCATGCTCCGCGGACGCGCAGCCGCGGCCAGATCACCCTGGAAAGACGCGGGTTTCTACGTCAAACGACGGGGTCGCGTGCCATCGGGTCGCGGTCGGACGTTCCGGCCGGCCCCGTTAGCGGAAGTTCCTACGCGCTGGTGTGACACCACGTACACATATCGGCATCTCTGGACACCGTTTCATTACATCGAGGTCACATCGTTGCGACCACACGCGAGCGGTGGTCTGCTCGACTCATCTTGCGCAGTATGAATCCTGATACTGCCACTCGACATTTCACCGCGCGGCGGCGCCCCCACATCCCGGAGGCCCCGCGCTGCGACGCATCCCGCGCGGACGACTCAACGAGACAAGGAAACTCAGCGTGAAGCGAACAGTGCGCAACCGTGTGGTTGCAGTGAGTGCGGTCGGCGGGCTTGGCCTCCTGGCCGCGGGCGGCGCGTTTGCATCGTCTAGCAACAACCTCATCGTCGGAAGCACGGCCATCCAGCCGGCGTTCAACGTCTTCTGCACGCACATCGGCGGCAACTTCTGCACGGACTCCGGCGGTGGCTCGGGTGCTGGGATCACGGCATTCAAGAACGACACCGCCGACTGGGAGGCGTCGGACGCCCCGCTCCAAGCGACCGACATCACCGGCTACGTCAAGAGCAACGGATACCGGTACTTCGTGCCCGCAATCTGGGGCATCACCGTGGCGACGAACTTCAGCGGCGAAAAGAAGCCCATCCGCCTCCAGGGTGGCACGCTCGCGTCGATCTTCGACGGGCAGATCACGAAGTGGAACAACGCGCAGATCACGTCGCTGAACCCCGGGGTCAAGTTCCCCAACAAGACGATCGTCGAGTGCGTGCGCGGGGACAGCTCCGGGACCTCCTACAACTTCTCCAACTACCTCGCCCGTGCGAATGGCACCTTCCTCAAGACCGTTGGACCCGCGTCCAAGAAACCGGCTTGGAGGGGTACGGTCACCAGCTACGGTACGGGCAACGGTCTCGAGTCCGCATGTGTGAACGGGACCTCGAACTCCATCGGCTACGTCGAGCTCGCGACAGCCATCGGCTCCAACAAGTATCTCGCCCTCATCGGCCACAAGTACAAGGGCAAGGTCTACTACACCGCACCAACGTTCAACTCGGTGGCGGCCGCGGCAAGCGTGGCGGCAACGGAGCACGGGGTCTCGCTGACGAACATACCCGCCATGCAAAACAGCTTGGAGAACACCGCTTCGCCGATCGCCTACCCGATCGCGGCGACAACCGTCATCCTGACCTACGCCAACTACTCGACCCTCCACGCTCACGGTGGCGGAGCCTCCCAGTGGGCGGCCGTCAAGAAGTTCATCAACTTCGCCATCAGCGCGAAGGGTCAGAACTTGCTTCCGAAAGCCCACTACGCAAAGCTCCCGGCGGCCTGGATTAAGCTCGACCAGGCACAGGAGTTGACCGTCAAGCCATAACCGGCGCCCTGCGACGCCGCTGCGTCGCACCGCCACCAGTACGCCGGCAGCCGGTTCCCCACCCCTGGGGGGCCGGCCGTCGTCGTTGCGGGACGGCGAGATTCACACGAGTTTCACCATTTGGGCAAGCTGCCCTTGTAGCGTCCGGCGCACCGTGCTCATCGCTGTCCACAGAGGTTTTTGACCCTTGACACCCGCGCCCCCCGACGGCGACGCCGCAGTCGTCCTCCAAGGTCCGATCGCCCCGAAGCGACGCTCCCTCAAGCGCACCCTGACCGCGACGATCGCGGAGCGCTCGTACTTCGGCCTGATGATCCTGGCCGGGCTCATCGCCGTCGTGGCGATCGCCTTCTTTCTCTGGAAGACCTTCCAGCAAACGACCGCCACGTGGAGCACGTTCGGGGTCTGGGGTTTCATCACCGGCACCGTGTGGAACGCGCAGCCGATCTCCGGTCCACCGGTCTTTGGCGCGCTGCCGTTCATCTACGGCACGGCCGTTACCGCGGGAATCGCGATGGCCCTGGCGGTGCCGCTCGCGATCGGTGTCGCGCTGGCGACGACCTTCATCTTGCCGCGCCGGGTCCGTGCACCGTTGGCCGGCATGATCGACCTGCTCGCCGCGGTGCCGTCGGTGGTGTACGGGCTGTGGGGCATCGTCGTCATGGTGCCTTGGCTCAACCCGCGCCTGAACTGGGTCAGCACCCACCAGATGGCGACGGTCTTCGCGCTGTCGATTATCGGCGGCTTGGTCAGCTTCATCCTCCCGCGCGGCGGACTCCAGATCCTCGGGTTTGCGGTCGCCGCCTTCCTGTTCCTGAGTTGGTTCATCAGGCTCATCGGCGTGCTCCCGCGCTCATTCGCGCTGCTTGCGGGCCCGGTCCTCAGCGGCTCCTATATCGTCGCCGGGCTCGTTCTGGCCATCATGGTGTTGCCGATCATCACCGCCATTACGCGGGAGGTCTTCGTCACCGTCCCACGGGAGCAGGAGGAGGCGGCCTACGCACTGGGGGCGACCCGCTGGGAGATGATCCGCGACGCGGTACTACCGTGGTCGCGCTCGGGCATCGTCGGCGCGTCGACCCTCGGCCTGGGCCGCGCGATCGGCGAGACGATCGCAATCGCCATCCTCATCGGCGACCAGCCGAACATCGGCCATTCGCTGCTTGGCCCGGGTGCGACCATCGCCGGCTGGATCGCCCTGCAGACCGGTGAGGCCAGCGGCCTGCAGCTCAGCGCGCTCACTGCGCTTGCGATCGTTCTGTTCGTGCTGGCCCTGCTGACCAACCTCGGCGCGCGCCTGGTGACCCGCCGCAGCCCCCGTACCGGGCGGCTCAAGCTGGCGGATCGCATCTTCCTACGGCGCGCAACCGGCGAGGTCGCCATGCCGGACATCGCGGTCGAGGACGACGACGGCGACTTTGCCGACCTCGACGAGCCCAAGCCCCAAGCCGCGGCCGCGACGACTGCCGCCCGCGAGAGCGCGGGCCTCGTCGAGGTGTCCCCGCGACGCCGCCGGCAGTCCGTGTTCGCAACCGTGGCGATCTACTGCGCCGTCGCGGCCGCGCTGATCCCCCTGGGGCTCGTGATCGGCGAAATCGTGACCCAGGGGGCGCAGGAACTGTCGGTGACCTTCTTCACACAGCTTCCGCCGGTCGACCCTTCCAACACTGCGGGGGCCGGCATCAGCAACGCGCTCGTCGGAACCCTCATCATGGTCGGGCTCGGCATCTTGATCGCCGCGCCGCTCGGCATCCTCACTGCGCTGTTGATGTACGAGTGCTCGCTCTCCGGCCGCATCGGGTCCCGGATCGCGTGGGCCCTCGGAATGTTCGTCGACATCCTTTTGGGGGTGCCCTCGATCGTCGTTGGGATGATCTGCTACCTGGCGATTGTCATCGCCACCCAGCAGTTCGATGCGGTGACCGGGGCGATCGCGCTGTCGATCATCATGTTTCCGATCATCGTGCGCACCGCCGACGAGGTCATCCGCCTGGTCCCATCGGGCCTGAGCGAGGCCGCGCTTGCCCTCGGCGCGCCCAAGTGGCGGACCGCCGTGCGCATCGTGATCCCTGCCGCGCTGCCGGGCATACTCACCGGCGTCGTGCTCGCGATCGCCCGTGCCGCCGGAGAAACGGCCCCACTGCTGTTCACGGCCGGGTACAGTAACTTCTTTTCGACGAACGTCTGGCAGCCGATGGCGTCGATGCCCATCGTGATCTACAACCTTGTCATCAATGCGCGCACCCCGCAGTCCACGCAGTTCGCCTGGGGCGCGACGCTGGTGTTAGTCGCGATGGTTCTGATGTTAAATCTGACTGCGCGACTTGTTGGACACCTCGCGCGTGGATCGGAGCGTTAATGAGCGACGGATCCCCCTTGGAGCAGGCCATGCCGGCCGAGTCTGAACCGACACCCCCGTCCGAACACGCCGAGGCGAGCGCCGCCCCGGTCAGTGCACCGGTCACCAGCGACGTGCCGCTCTTGTCGCGGGAGTTGAGTTGCTACTACGGCAAGCATCACGCGGTCGACAGTGTCACGCTCGAGTTCCGACAGAATTCTGTCAACGCGCTTATCGGCCCCTCAGGCTGCGGCAAGAGCACCTACCTGCGCTCCCTGAACCGGATGCACGAACTCATTCCGAACGCCTACAACACCGGCGAGGCCATCTTGCGCGGCACCGACATCTTCGCGCGCGGCTCGGATCCGGTCGCAATCCGGCGGGCCATCGGCATGGTGTTCCAGCGTCCGAACCCGTTCCCGACCAAGTCGATCGCAGACAACGTGCTGGCCGGGCCGAAGTTCAACCGCATCAAGCTGTCGCGTTCAGACCGTAGCGATCTGGTCGAGCACACGCTGCGCGGCGCCGGCCTGTGGAACGAGGTCAAGAGCCGTTTGAACGCGCCCGCCGGCGGACTGTCCGGTGGACAGCAGCAGCGGCTGTGCATCGCTCGGGCACTGGCGGTCGAACCCGAGGTGCTGCTGATGGACGAGCCGTGCTCGGCCCTCGATCCGCAGTCGACGCTGCGCATCGAGGACCTGATCCAGGAGCTCAAGGACCGTGTCACCATCGTCATCGTCACGCACAACATGCAGCAGGCAGCGCGTGTGTCGGACACGACGGCGTTTTTCACCATCACCAACGAGGGCGAGCCAGGTCGCCTGATCGAGGTCGGCAAGACCGAAGAGATCTTCTCGAGCCCGAAGGACCCGCAGACCGAGGCGTACGTCTCCGGCCGCTTCGGCTAAGGGCGGCGCCACGCAGAGGGCCGCCCTTACTCGGTTGCGGCGGCGACCTCGGTCTCTTCGCTTTCGAGCTCGACGGCTTCGGCCTCGGCCTCCCGCCGCAGCTGGCCAAAGCTGACGCCCTCGAACAGCAGGAAGACGAACCCGGCCGCGACGCCGACGATGATCTCCGTGAACTGCAGCACCACCGAGAACGCGATCGCCTGCGATGCCGGCACGCCGTAGGTTGCCGTGAGCGGAACGACCGCCGCGGCCTGAAAGATCACCAGGTTGCCCGGCAGGAGGGGAAACGCTTGGGCGAGCGTGATCGTGACCAGGAGAAGGCCGGCGCCACCCCAGCCGACATAGCCCAGGCCGAACGCACGCAGGGTGCAGTAGATCCCGGTCCACTGCGCGAACCAGGTCAGCAGGCTCGCACTACCCACCATGGCGAAGCGGCTGGGACTGCGCAGCACGAGATGGCTCTCGCGCACCGCGCCCCAGAGGCGCGAGGCTGCCCGCATCGCCTTGGCAACGAGGGACCCGTGGGCCAGCCACGGCGGTGGCTGGTGCCCGGTCGCGGTCATCGTGGCGTACCCGACGATCAGCGCGGCGGCCGCACCGATCACCAGGCTCGCGATCCATGCATACAGCGGCAGCGGCAAGAACAGGCCGATCCCGATGACCAGCACGACCCACATGAGCGTGCCGACCAGGTTCTCTGCCACGACCGTGCCCAGCAAGGCCGTCGCGGAAATGTCCTCGCCGCGCGCGACCAGCCTGCGCCGGGCGAGCGCGACCTTGACCAGCTCGCCCAGACGCGCGGCAAGCAGCGTATTGAACAGGAACCCGATGAACACCGGCGGCATCAGGTCCCGGTAGCGCGTGCGGTGGCGCAGCCCCGGCAAGCCGTCGACGATCCCCTTCCAGACCAGGCCCTTGAAGCCGACCGAGACGAAGTTCGCCAGGACGGCCAGCAACAGGAACCACCACGACGACGGATGGACCACCAGGCGGGCACTCGACCAGTTGACGCGCCAGATGACCACAAGCGCAACGACCACGACGATCGCGGCCCGGACGATGTGCAGGAGCCACCGGCGCCCGCCCATCCGTTCGGCGGCGCGGGCGGTCACACACCCACCAGCTCGTCGAACCGCACGAGCGACAGGCCCCGATCGCGCGCCGCGGCGCAGATACCCGGAATCGCCTCGACCGTCTGCGGGCGCGCCCGCGTCGAGTCCCATCCGTCGGCGTCATGCAGGAGGATCACGGCACCTGGGACGAGCGCCTTCGCGGTCCGGGCCACGATCGTCTCGACACCGGGCTCGGCCGTGTCCCACACGCCCGTTGTCCAAGCCGCCATCCGATACCCGCGCCGGCGCGCCGACATCCAGGTGGCGGGACCGCGAAATCCGTGCGGAGCACGGAAATAGCGGGTCAGCGCGTCCGGGCCCGCGGCGGCCAGCACGGCCTCCTCGGTCGCCCTCAGCTGCTGCTCGACATATCGTGGACCGCGAAAGATCAGTATGCCGTGGTCATACCCGTGACTGGCGATCTGATGACCCTCCTGGTGCATGCGGGCGATCAGCTCGGGGTGGGCGCGCACCTGACGCCCGAGCACAAAGAACGTCGCGCGCGCGCGCTCGTCCGCCAGCACGTCAAGCAGCTCGCCGGTCGACGGGCCCGGCCCGTCGTCGAACGTCAGCGCCGCCTGGATGCCGGCCGCCGGACCCCGGCTCACCGTCGGGCCGAACAGCGGCACCCTCGGCACGAACGCGGCCGCCCCAAGCGCGCCGGCACCAGCGACGACGCCCGCGGCGGCGGCCCGTCGCCCGGATGCCGCCAGGCCAAGCGCAACCACCCCGGCGGCTGCCCCAAGCGCGGCCGCGCGCCCAACCGCCTGGTTCTTTCGCATTGGATCAGCCACGTCGGAACGCTCGATTGCGGGGTGGCCGGACGGGGCGTCGTGCGTTGGGTCTCCACGCGCCGCAGACGAGCGCGCCACCACGTCGGCCAGGATTCCCGCATCGTACCAACGCGTTCACTGCTGACGAACGCCGTTGTTTTTGGCACACTCTCATCCAGAGTGCCAAATTCGTCCGCAGCGGACGCTCCGCTGACGGGCCACCGAACGCCGGACGAGGTGCCACGTGCCGACTTACGTTTACCGTTGCCGTGATTGCGACCACTTCTTCGAAGTCGTGCAGAGCATGAGCGACGACCCCGTGACCGTCTGCGAGGCGTGCGGGGGCGAGGTCATGCGGGTGCTGTTCGCCCCGGCGATCCACTTCAAGGGCTCCGGCTTCCACAACACCGACTACGGGACCAAGCGGCGCCCGGTGGGTGGCGAGGACGGCACCGACGGCGCACCCGCGAAGGCGGCTGACGGCGCGTCCGGGGGCGCCGCGAACGGCGCCGGAGCGTCGTCCGGTGAGGGCTCGAGCTCGAGTTCGACCAAGACGGTCGGGCTCGACAAGGTCTAGCCGGTTGGCGACGTCACGGAACGTCGCCCCCGCCTAGTTCGTGCCCATGAAGGCCCTCTTGGCCGCCGCGCTCTGGACCGGGTCGTTGACGACGTAGTCGACGTTGCCAATGTAGGTCGGCGTTCCCGGCAACAGGAAGCGGTCCTTGCTGGGCTGACTGAGGGTCATCTCGAGCCATCCGAGTTCGGTCAGGTCGGTGGTGCTCATGTCCGTCGAGAGCGCGTTGACCAGGGAGGCGGCGTTCCAGGGCGCCTTCCAGAGCAGGGTCGGCGAGACAATCTTGGACTTGAGCGCCGCGAGGAAGACCTGCTGGCGCCGCTCGCGCTGGAAGTCCGTGTCGCAATCGCGGACGCGCACGTACTGCAGCGCCGTCGTCCCGTTCAGGGAGATCGGACCACCGGGGAAACTCACCTTGATGCCGCCCGGGTAGCTGCAATCCTTGAGCGGGGTTGGATTGTTGAGCGTCACACCGCCCAGATCGTTGACGACCTGAGTCAGGCCGTCGAAGCTCACGATGACGACGTGGTTCACGGGCAAGCCCGTGAACTGCTCCACGGTCCTGATCGCACCGACCTGGCCGGCGAAGAAATAGGCCGCGTTGATCTTCTGGTTCTGCACGTACCCACCGCAGGACGGGCAGCTTTGACTGTCGATCAGCGTGTCGCGCGGGATCGACAGGTACTTGATCGTCCCCGCATTCGGATCCACGCGCATGATCATCATGGTGTCCGAGCGGGAGGCCCCCTGACCGGGTCGCGCATCCGAGCCGATGAACAGAATATTTGTCGGCGTCGTCAGCATCGATCCGTGGCTCGGCGTGAGCGCCTCCTTGGCCGACGCCGTAATGCGCGCGTTGGACGCGGAGACCGCATTGTTGAGCGCGATGTATCCCGCGATCCCCCAGACGAGGAACAGGGCCACCAGGACGACCGCGATGCGCCATGTCCAGCCGAGCCATCCGATCCCCCGCAGCGACCACCAACGGCGCTTCGGCGAGCCCGGGGGCAGATCGCCCGAACCCGATGTGCCCGTCGGGCGTCCGGGGGGCGGTGGCGGTGGCGCCGCGGAACCCAGGCGCGACGGGCGCGGCGGCGTCGCCACCGCGGACCGCGCGGATCCGCCGGCGCGCGCGACCTCACCATCGGTCATGCGTCGCAATTCCTCGATCCCGCCCGATGCGGATCCGGGATGAACGCGGAAACGCCGGTAGACCTTCGTGGTATTCGTCGTCATGCGTGGGAGATGGTAGCGACCTGCAGATTCGAGTCGGTGATCCCCGGGCAGAGGACAACGTGAACACATCAGCGACGGACGCCCGCCTGTCGGTCGTCGCAACGCCCATCGGGAACTTGAGCGACATTTCGCCACGAGCGCGCGAGACCCTGCGCGAGGCCGACGTCATCGCCTGCGAAGACACGCGACGCACCGGTTTGCTCTTGCAGGCCCTGGCGCTGAAGGTACCGCTTGTCAGCCTTCATGCCCATAACGAAGCCGCGCGGCTTCCCGAACTCTTAACGCGCCTTGAGGGCGGCGCGCGAGTCGCGCTGGTCAGCGACGCGGGCATGCCGGGAGTAAGCGACCCAGGTGCACGCCTGGTGGACGCCGCGCATGCCCACGGGATCACGGTTGAGGTCATCCCGGGTCCGAGCGCGGTCACGGCGGCCATCGCGGCCTCCGGAGCGCCGGCCGATCGCTTCGCCTTCGCGGGGTTCCTGCCGCGCAAGACGGGCGAACGGGCCGCGCTGCTTGCACAACTCGACCGCCTGGGCTGGCCGGTCGTCGGATTCGAGAGCCCACAGCGCCTGGCGGGACTGCTCGCCGACATCGCCAACCACGATCCACAACGGCGCGTGGCGATCTGTCGGGAACTCAGCAAGCTGCACGAGGAGACCATCGTCGGTCCGGCAGCGGACCTGGCGCCGCGGTTTGCGGCGGAGCCAGTGCGCGGCGAGATCACCCTGGTGCTCTGGCCGGGCGACCACGCGAGACGCGCAGCCGCGGACACGCAGCATCTGCAGGCGGTGGTTGCGACGCTCCTCGACGCGGGGCTGAGCGCCGGACAGGCGGCTGACGTCGCGGCCAAGATCGGGGCCGGACCCCGCAATACGGCCTACCGGACGGCCCTTGCCGAAGCCAGGCGCCGAAACACATAATCTGGGCGGGGGGGTGGGCCGCCCCCGCCCGAGATCTTCGCAATGCGTGCCCAATCGCCGACGATGAGGGCGCGCACGAGCTGTTCCTCGGTCGGCGCAAGCGTGACCGGATAGCCACCCACCGACGCCGACCTGGACCAGGCGCGCGCGGTCTGCTCATCGGGCTCCAGCCCCCATTCGGCCCCCACGACGCTGATCCCGGCGCTGACATCGATCTCGACGCCCTCCAGGACGCACTGCCCCCGCAGCGACGACCACCCGTCGCGCTGGTCCAATTCGAGCACGCAGCCAAGGGCCGCCGGCGGCGCGCTCGGCATCGGCGGCGGCGATCTCGATGTCGAGGTCCCGCGGCTCGGCAGCGGCCCCCGCCAGTGCCCGCGCCGCCGATCCGGCGAGCATCCAATCCACTCCTGCGACCTCGAGACGCCGGGCAACCTCGGTCAGCGCCGCGGCGAGCCGCGGCCGCAGCCGCACGTCTAGACTGTTGGACTCGTGAGCCACGATCGCTTCTACGTCACCACGCCGATCTACTACGTCAACGCCGACCCGCATGTCGGGCACGCGTACACCACGATCATGGCGGACATCTTCGCGCGCCATCACCGCCAGCGCAGGGAGGACGTCTTCTTCTTGACGGGCACCGACGAACATGGTGCGAAGATCGCGCGCGCCGCCGAGGCCGCCGGACATTCGCCCAAGGCGCATGCCGACGCGCTGTCGGCGAAGTTCCGCGACCTCGGCCGGGTGCTGGAGGCGAGCAACGACTTTTTCATCCGCACGACGGACCCCGAGCACATCGCCGAGGTTCAGCGCCTGCTGAGCCTCCTCCACGAGCGGGGTGACATCTACAAGGGCAGCTACGGCGGCTGGTACTGCACCCCGTGCGAGGCGTTCTACGTCGAGGGCGAGCTTGGCGAGGGCCACACGTGCCCGATCCACGGAACCCCGGTCGAGTGGCTGGAGGAAGACAACTGGTTCTTCCGGCTCTCGTCGTATCGCGACCGGCTCCTGGCCCACTACGACTCCCACCCGGACTGGGTCGTGCCGACCCCGCGCTTCAACGAGGCGCGCCGCATGATCGAAGCCGGGCTCGAGGACCTGTCGATCTCGCGCTCGCAGATCTCGTGGGGGGTGCCGGTGCCGTGGGACCCCGAGCAGGTGATCTACGTCTGGGTCGACGCACTGTTCAACTACTGGACCGCGCTCGGCTACGGCGCCGGCACCGATGGCGCGCGCTTCTGGCCCCCGGATCTGCAGCTCATGGCCAAGGACATCCTCAAGTTCCACGCGGTGATCTGGCCCGCGTTGCTGATCGCCGCCGAGCTCGCGTTGCCGCGGCGCCTGGCCATCCACGGCTACGTGCTCAAGGGCGGCGAGAAGATGAGCAAGACCACCGGGAACCTGGTCGATCCGTTCCCGTTCATCGAGGACTACGGCATCGACGCGCTGCGGTACTACCTGAGCCGTGAGATCCGGTTTGGCGACGACGGCACGTTCAGCGCCGAGGGCTTCGACGCCCGCTACACGGGCGAGCTGGCGAACGAACTCGGGAACCTGCTCAACCGCACGGTGAGCATGGTCGCCCGCTACCGCGGCGGTGTCGTGCCCGGCGATCGGGGCACGGATGACGAGCTCGCGGCGGAGGTCGCCCAGCGCCAGAGCCGAGATCATCGCGGCGTTCGACAACACCGACATCACGCGGGCAGTCGAGACGGCCTGGGTGCTCGTGCGGGTGCTCAACCGGCTGGTCGAGCAGCGCGCGCCGTGGGTGCTCGCCAAGGACCCGGACGCGGCGACGCAGCTCGACCAGGTGCTGTTCTCGCTCGTCGCCGGGCTGAAATCGGTCGTGATCCTGTTGTGGCCGATCATCCCGGCGAGCGCCGAACGGGCGCTCGCGTCCCTCGGCCAGGATCCGTCCCAGGTCCAGCTGTCGTCCACGGCCTGGGGCGACGGGATCGCCGGCGCGCGCGTCACGCCGATCCCGCCGCTGTTCCCGCGCGTGGAAGGACGCCCGGAGTAGTCGACACCCACGCGCACCTGGAGTCCTTAGAGGGCGAGATTGAGGCGGTCCTGGCCGCGGCGGTGGCCCACGGAGTCGAGCGCATCGTCGGTATCGGCATGGGGCGCGAATCGAGCCTGCGCACGCTCGCGCTCGCCGAGGCGCACGACGAGATCTGGGCCGCGGTCGGCGTGCATCCCAACAGCGCTGCGACTTGGACCGACGCTGACGCCGCATGGATCGCCGAGCTTGCCCGCCATCCGCGCGTCGTGGCGATCGGCGAATGCGGGATGGACTTCTATCGCGACGCTGCGACCCCGGCCCAGCAGGAGCGCGCGTTCCGCGCCCAGATCGCCATCGCGCGCGCGGCCGGGTTGCCGCTGGTCGTCCACACCCGCGAGGCGAGCGACGCGACGCTCGGCATCCTGCGCGAGGCTGCCCTCGGCATGGCCGTAGTCCTGCACTGCTTTTCGATGGTCGAGGACATCGAGGAGGTCATCGACGCCGGCTGGTACGCGAGCTTCGCCGGCCCGCTGACGTACAAGCCCAACGACCAGCTGCGCGCCGCCGCCGCGCGGATGCCCGCCGAGCGCATCCTCGTCGAGACCGACAGCCCCTACCTGGCTCCGGTGCCGCTGCGGGGTAAGCGCAACCAGCCGGCGTATGTCGCACACACGCTCGCCAAGCTTGCCGAGGTCCGGGGCATCGATGTTGCCACCTGTGATGAGCTCACCACCGCCAACGCCTCCCGCGTCTTCGGCTGGTAGCCCCCCGCCGAACGCGCGCGTTCGGGTGATTCGCCTGTTGGAGGCGCACGGGCTGTCGCCCGAACACCGACCTCGGCCAGCACTTTCTCGCCGACGAGAACCTGGTCGACCTGTCGCTGCGCGAGGCCAGGCTCACACCGGCGGACGTCGTGCTCGAGGTCGGCGCGGGCGTCGGCGTCCTGACGCGCGCCCTGGCCGGGGCGGTGGCATGGGTTCACGCGGTTGAGATCGACACGCGCCTGGAGCCGCTGCTGACCGAGGTCTTGCAGGGACAGGCGAACGTCACGGTCCTCTGGCAGGACGCGATGCGCCTGGAGCTCGGCACGCTTGCCCCGGCGCCGACGGCGCTGGTCAGCAACCTGCCGTACGCCATCGCGACGCCGCTGGTCGTCGAGAGCACCTGGCAGCTCCCGGCGCTGCGGGTCTGGTCGGTGATGGTGCAGCGCGAGGTCGCCGACCGCTGGACCGCGCGCCCGGGCGATCCGGCCTACGGCGCGCCGTCCGTGCTGGTGCAGCTCGCGGCGGAGCTGGCGTTTCGGCGCAACGTCGGCCGCGAGGTCTTCGTGCCTCGGCCGCGCGTCGAGTCCGCCCTGATCGTGCTCCGTCGCACCGGTCCGGGGGCCGCACCCGAGCTGCGTGCCCTCGTGAGAGCCGCGTTTGCCCAGCGGCGCAAGACCCTTGCCAACAACCTCACCGCCCACGCGATCGCGCGCGCCGACGTCGCCGGCGTGCTTGGAGGAGCTCGGACTGCCCGCGGCAGCCCGGCCCGAGCACCTGGCGCCGGACCAATACCGCATCCTCGCCGACCGACTGCCATGGCCGACCGTCTCGTAATCCGCGCACCGGCCAAGCTCAACCTCGTGCTGCGCGTCGGTCCGCTCGCGCGCCGACGGCTACCACCCGCTCGCGACCCTGATGGTGGCCCTCGAGGGGCTCGAGGACGAGGTGGCGATCGCCGCGGCGCCCGAGCGGATCCTTGACTGCCCCGGCGCCCCCGCGGGGCCGGCGAACCTGGCCTGGCGCGCAGTCGATGCGCTGGAGGCGGCGTGCGCCAGGCCGTTGCCCGCGCGGATCGAGATCACCAAGCGCATCCCGATGCAGGCGGGGCTTGGTGGCGGATCCAGCGACGCCGGCGCGGTGCTCGTCGGGATCAACGCGCTGTACGGGCTGGGCCTCGGGACCGATGCGCTCGAAGGGCTGGCGGCAACAGTGGGCGCCGACGTTCCGTTTTTCATCCGCGGCGGGACCCAGTGGGCCACCGGCCGCGGCGAGCGGCTGACGCCGCAGCCGCCGCCCGCGGACCTGTGGGCCGTGATCTGCGGACCCGTCGCGTCGCTGTCGACGACCGAGGTGTACCGCACGTTCGACCGACTCGGGGGCGCCGGCGCGATCGACCCCGAGCCGCCCGCCGGGGCTCTGGGCGACCGGCGGCTGGGTCGCCAACGACCTGTGGCCGGCCGCGCGGACGCTCGCCCCGGCGTTGGATGCCGCGGCGTCCGAGTTGGCGCGCCGGGGCGCCCACGAGATCCTGTTGTGCGGCAGCGGCGGCGCCATCGCCGGATTGTGGACCCGCCGCGATGCCGCGCAGACCGCCGCTGACGGCCTGCCATCGGCCATCGCGGTGACGTGCCCGCGCGCCGCCGCGACAGCGTGATCAGGCGCAGAATCCCGTGCGCGATACAATGGTCTGACCGTGGATAACCAGCAGCCGATCATCATCGAGCACCACGCCCGCGGAACCGGTCCGGGCACGGGCGGGGGCCCGACCAACTTCCTGCGCCGCCGCCGCTGGTCCATCGCCGCGGTGATCGCGCTCGCCGAGATGCTGTATGTCATCGTCGGCCGGCCGACGTGGTTTGTTGCCTCGCTCGTTGCGCTCCTGGTGCTCGTGCTCGCCGTCCTGGGCATCCGCCACCTGCGCCCGGGCATCTTCCGCGACGCGCTCATGATCATCGCGATCTCCCAGGGCATGGTCCTGGTGATCCCGATCGCGATCACGGCCTCCTTCGCCCTCGGCCTGCTGCTGGCGGTGCTGGTGATCATCGGCGTGGCGATCCTCGCGTTCCGGCTCGGCGCCTAGCCCAGCGACGTCTGCGGTGTCTGCCGCCGCCGAGGTTTCACCTGCAAATCGGCCTCCCACTTCCCGGATCCGCCGATGCACGTCAGACTACGGTCAATGCTGAACGCCGCCGACGCCACGGAGCTGCCGATCGATCTACACGATCCGGCGCTCTACACCAACCGTGAGCTGAGCTGGCTGGACTTCTTCGCCCGGGTGCTCGCCCAGGCCGAGGACCCGGCCGCACCACTGCTCGAGCGGTGCCGGTTCCTGGCGATCTGCGCAAGCATCCTGGACGAGTTCTTCATGGTGCGGGTCGCCGCCATGCAGGAGGCGGCGGCCGCGGGGCGCCGCCCGTCGACCCCGGATGCGATGCCACGTGACCAGGTCATCGCCGCGGTCGGTGCACGCATCCGCGAGCTGATCGTCGCACAGGTCCGGGTCTGGACCGAGCACGTGCGGCCGGCCCTCGCCGCGGAGCGCATTCTCGTGTCCGACGTGGCCGACCTCGACGACGACCAGCGCGCCACGATCGGCCATCTGTACGACCGTCAGATCGCCCCGACGCTGACGCCGCTGGCCGTCGGTCCGGGGCTGCCATTCCCGTATATCTCGGGCCTGTCGCTCAATCTCGGCATGATCGTGCGCGACCCCGAAACCCGCGAACAACGCTTCGCGCGGGTCAAGGTCCCGCCGGGACTGCCGCGGCTGATGCCGGTCGATGCGCATCTCGTGCCGCTCGAGCAGCTGATGGCGGCGCACATCGATCGCCTCTTCCCGGGGATGGACGTCGTCGAGTGCGTGCGGTTCCGGGTCACGCGCGATGCGGACTTCGACATCTCCGAGGACGCCGACGATCTGCTGGGGGCGGTTCAGGACCAGCTGCGCCAGCGGCGCTTCGGCCACGTGGTGCGGCTCGAGATCCAGGAAGGCGCCTCGCCAATGATCCTGGACGAGCTGTCCCGCGCGCTCGAGGTCGCGACGGGCGACATCTACACCGTGCCGGGCCTGCTCGACATGACGTGCCTGGGCAAGGTCGCCAACCTCGACCGGCCCGAGCTCAAGTACGCGCCCTGGGAGCCGGTCATCCCCCGGCGACTGCGCTCGCTCGACGAGGAGCCGGTCGACATCTTCGGCGTGATCCGCCATCGAGACCTGATCGTCCACCACCCGTACGACGACTTCCACGCCAGCGTCGAGCGGTTCGTCGTCAACGCGGTCGACGACCCGTCGGTGCTGGCGATCAAACAGACCGTGTACCGCACCAGCGGCGACTCGCCGATCGTGCCGGCCCTGATCCGTGCGGCCGAGCGCGGCATTCAGACGGTGTGCCTGGTGGAGGTCAAGGCCCGCTTCGACGAAGAGCGCAACATCCGTTGGGCCCGCGCGATGGAGCGCGCCGGCGTGCACGTCGTCTACGGCATCCCCGCCCTCAAGACCCACGGCAAGCTGTGCCTGGTCGTGCGCCAGGAAGGCGACGCCGTCGCGCGGTACGTACACATCGGCACCGGCAACTACAACCCGGCCACCGCGCACCTGTACACGGACGTGGGCCTGTTCACCTGCGATGCCGACATCACCGGCGACGTCGCGAACCTGTTCAACTACCTGACCGGGTTCGGGCGGCCACCCGAGTACCAGAAGATCCTGGTCGCACCCGTCCACCTGCGCGACGGCCTGATCGCCGAGCTCGACCGGGTCATCGAGGCCCATCGCGCCGGCACGCCCGGACACGTTGTGATGAAGCTCAACGCCTGCATCGACGGGCCCATCATCGAGGCGATCTACCGTGCATCTGGGGCAGGCGTGAAAGTCGATCTGATCGTGCGCAGCATTTGCGGACTGCGCCCCGGGATTGCGGGCGTCAGCGAGAACGTCCGGGTGGTCTCGATCGTCGGACGCTTCCTCGAGCATGCGCGCATCTTCGCGTTCCACTCGGGTCGTCGACGCGCGTGTTCATCGGATCCGCCGACATGATGGTGCGCAACCTCGATCACCGCGTCGAGGTCCTGACGCCCGTGGAGGACCCTGCCTGTCAGCGCGAGCTGCTGACGGCGATGGACCTCGAGCTCGCCGACACCGAGCTCGGGTGGGAACTGCATGCCGACGGCACCTGGGAGCACCTCCGGCCGGTCGACGGACAGGAACCGTTCAACAGCCAGCACGCGCTCATGCGGCGCGCCCTCGACACACTAGGCGCCGGCCGGACCGTCAAGCGCCGCGACACGCGCCCGGGCGACGGGCGTCGGCGGCGCGCGGCGCGACCAGATCATCAGCCCGTTGAGGATCACGCGGGGCCGGAGCAGGGGGCGCCACACCACGTTGGGGTCGGTTGACGCCTTGGCGACGAACTCCGAGATCACCGAGACGCCAGCGCCATCGGCGAGCATCTTCGCCATCACCCCGGGAACGTCCGGGACATCGATCGGGCGCGGCTCGAAGCCGGCCCGCCGGTACGCCGACACCAGGGCATCGTGGGTACCCGGCGGCGCATCCCGCTCCCACCACAGGATCGGGTACGGCTCGAGGCGCCTCGATGGTGAGCTCGGCCTGCTCGGCAAGGACATGGCCGGCCGGCAGCACGACCACCGGGACATCGACAAACGCGGGCACCGCGTCCACCTCGGTGTCCTCGAGCGGGCCGTAGACGAACGCGATGTCGACGCGCCCGTCGCGCACCAGCCGGACCGCTTCGGCGGTGAGGGCCGCCACGTACTCGAGCTCCGCGCCGCCGAAGACCGGTGTCGCCGCATCGGCCACCGCCACGACCGACGGGTGCTGGGCGAAGCCCCCGAGCGGCACCCCGACCCGGACGACCCGACGCTGCCGGACCGCCCGCGCGCCGCGGACCGCGGCGACCAGCGCCGCATAGGCCGGCGGCGCCTCGCGCTCGAGCGCAGCGCCCGCCTCGGTCAGATCCACGCCCTTGGGGTGGCCCCGGAACAGCGGCGTGCCGATCTCATGCTCGAGCCGCCGGATCTGTTGGCTCAGGCTCGGCTGGGCGATCCCGACGCGGGCCGCCGCGCGGCCGACCTGCCCTTCCTCGGCGGCCACGAAGAACTCGCGCAGGCGCGTGGCGTCGACGGCCTCCATAGGATGATCCGATCGGCTCGCCGGACGGGTCCTAGTGGACGGCGCGCGCGCGAGTCGCAACGCTGTGGGAAAGCCGGCACGGGGCCGGATCGGTCATGACCATGGAGTGTGCCGATGTCGTCAATAACGTCCCAATTCGATCTCACCGGCAGGACCGCGCTGGTCACCGGCGCCTCCTCGGGGCTGGGAGTCGATTTTGCCCACGCGCTCGCCGCCGTCGGCGCGAACGTGGTGCTCGCCGCGCGCCGGCGTGATCGCCTCGATGCGCTTGCCGCCGATATTTCCGCGGGCGGCGGGAACGCGCTCGCCGTCGCGTGCGACGTGACCGACGAGGACCAAGTCGCCACGGCCGTCGCGGCGGCGGTCGAGACGTTCGGCGGCCTGCACATCGCCGTCGCCAACGCGGGCTCCGTCCCCGAGGGTGGCGCCATGCCCGAGAAGATGCCCGCCGACCTGTTCCGGCAGTCGGTCGACATCAACCTGACCGGCACGTTCGTCACCGCGACCGGCGCGGCCCGCCACATGCTCGCGCATGGGGGCGGCTCGATCATCATGCTGGCCTCGGTGGCCGGCTCGGGCGGGCACTTCAACGTTCCCGTCGGCTACGCGACCTCCAAGGCCGCGACGATTCACCTGGCCAAGTACCTCGGCACACACTGGGCAGACCGCGGCGTACGCGTCAACGCGATCGGCCCGGGCTGGTTCCCGAGCGAGATGACCGACCAGGTCCTTGGCGTCCCGTCATTCCGGACCCGGATCGAACAGCAGACGCCCATGGCGCGGATCGGTGAGCCGCACGAGCTGATCGGCGCCCTGCTGCTGCTGGCATCGGACGCCGGCAGCTACATCACGGGCCAGACGATCTTCGTGGACGGCGGCATGACGGCCTCGGTCGGCGCCAGCCCGTACCCCGAGGAGCTCTACCGGCTGCACAGCCAGATCATGCCCCACGGGCTCGGGGATCGGATCCTGCCCGCGTCCTGACCGGTCCGGCACGGCCACGGCGGGTCGCACCCGTGCAATCCTCGATCTATCCGTGATGGTCGTCGCCGGGTGCTTCGGCACTCGGTGACGCCGACACGGCCGCGTCATAACGCACCCGCGGGGATGCGCGTTTCGACGCGGCGCTATAGCCTTGCGTGCGGACTGCCGCATAGGCAGCGGCATCACGTTCTCTGGATTCGATAAGCGAGGTTCCTACGCCGAGCAACAAAGAAGAGGCAATCGAGGTCGAAGGCGAGGTCACCGAGGCCCTGCCGAACACGATGTTCCGAGTCGTCCTGGACAACGACCACGAGGTGCTGGCCCACATGGCCGGCCGCATGCGACGATTCCGCATCCGCATCAACCCGGGCGACCGCGTCCGCGTCGAGCTTTCGCCCTACGACCTGACCCGCGGGCGGATCGTCTACCGCGAGAAGTAGTGTGCGGCACGGCCGCGTACTCCCGGCCACGCCGCACACCACGCCCGAGGGTCTAGTAGAGCGCCTGCGCCAGCCGCTTGCGGAAGCGCGCGGTCAGCGGATGGTGCTCGCCCAGCTCCCCGAACATCCCGACGATCGCGGCGCGCAGCGTGTCGCGACGCTCCGGGTCGGAGGTCCCACGCACCGCGTCGAGCATATGCGTCAGCGCCTGCTCGCTCAGCCCCGCATCCCAGGCGGCCAGGCCGGCCTGGATGTCGGGGTGGTCGATGTCGGCGAGCGCGAGCCGCGCGAGGATGCCGGCCGCCTGGCTGTCGTACGAGATGGGGTTGAGCAGCGGCGCGATCTCGTCGGTCGCACCCTCGGCCATCAGCAGACGCGCCAAGGCGAGGCGGGCGCCGGTGTTGGTGGGATCCAGCTCGAGGGCCTCGCGCAGCGACGCCTCGTCACCGAGTTCCACGAGCCGGTCCGCCTTCGTCGGCAGCAGGCGTTTGATGAAGGCGTCGATCGTGTGCGCGGATTGCAGGCCCGTGAACTCGTCAACGACGTTGCCGTCGCGGAACACCTTGACGAGCGGGATGCTCATGACGCGGTAGCGCTGGGCGAGCATTGGGTTCTCGTCGATGTTGACCTTCGCGAGCACGACCTCGTCCTCGTGGCGACCCACGGCGGTCTCGAGCAGCGGGGTGAGTTGGCGGCACGGCGCGCACCAGGGCGCCCAGAAGTCCACGACCACGGCGACCTCACGGGAGCGCTCGATGACGTCGTGTTCAAACGTCGCGTCCGTCGTATCCACCTCAACCCCTTTCCGCGTTGTGCTTGGCACTCACCGTAGCGAAGTGCCAAAACAAACGTTAGACGTTCGGCGGGTTGCAGAGCGGACAGGGCTCCCAGTGGCGCGAGAGATAGCGCCACGGGCCGTGCACGACGGCACGCACGCCATGCGCGCGGCGGTGGGGCGCGTACGCGCAGGTCAAGCGGTGGTAGTGGCCCCATCCGTCGTCGCTCATCTTGGCGACGACTCCCTCAAGCGCGGCGTCCCGCGAGCGCGGCTCGAAGCTGATCGTGGTCATGTCACCCCTCCTTCGGGGCTCGCAGGTGTCTCGGTCCACACCTGCGCAGTGCGCGTGTTGCGTTCTCTTATGCGAATCGACCGTAGCGCACGTAACTTGAGGTGTCGCCCGTTCGGGTGGTTAGTTACGCTTGGGTGTCATGAGTGAACCCCAGTACATCTTCACCATGCATCGGCTCGACAAGGTGCACCCTCCGGACAAGGTGATTCTCAAAGACGTCTCACTGTCCTTCATGTATGGCGCCAAGATCGGTGTTCTCGGGATCAACGGCGCCGGCAAGAGCACCCTGCTGCGGATCATGGCCGGCCGCGAAAAGACGTCGTCCGGCGTCGCACAGCTGGCGCCGGGCGCCACGGTCGGACTGCTCGAACAGGAGCCGGCCCTCGCGCCAGACCTGGACGTTCGGGGAAATATCGAGCAGGGCCTGGACGATCAGCTCGCGCTGACCGAGCGCTACGCGGAGATCGGCGCGAAGCTCGCCGAACCGATGGAGCCGGATGCCATGCAGGATCTCTTGGACGAGTTCCAGCACGTCCAGGACCAGATCGAACGCGTGAACGCGTGGGATATCGACCGCAAGGTCGAGGTGGCCATGGACGCGCTGCGCGTCCCGCCCGGCGACGCCGATGTCACCACGCTCTCGGGCGGCGAGCGCCGCCGCGTCGCGCTGGCGCGCCTGCTGCTCTCGGCGCCCGACCTGCTGCTGCTCGACGAGCCCACCAACCACCTCGACGCCGAGTCGGTCGCCTGGCTGGAGCGGCATCTGGAGGAGTACCCGGGTACCGTCGTCGCGGTCACGCACGACCGGTATTTCCTGGATAACGTGGCCGGGTGGATCCTCGAGCTCGACCGCAGCCGGGGCCTGCCCTACAAGGGCAACTACACCGGTTGGCTCGAACAGAAGGGCCAGCGCCTGGCGCAGGAGGAAAAGCAGGAAACCGCGCGCCAGCGCACGCTTGCCCGCGAACTTGAATGGGTCCGCTCCTCTCCGCGCGCCCGTCAGGCCAAGAGCAAGGCCCGCCTGGCCAACTATCAGCGCCTGCTGGAGGACGCGGGTTCCGAGGCCGTGCGCACGGCCGAGATCCGGATCCCCGCCGCACCGCGCCTGAGCGAGCAGGTCATCGTCGCGACCAACCTGACCAAGGGCTTCGGCGATCGCCTGCTGATCGACGATCTGTCGTTCTCGTTGCCGCAGGGCGGCATCGTCGGGGTGATCGGCGCCAACGGCGCCGGCAAGACGACACTCCTTCGCATGATCGCCGGCCTGGATACCCCGGACGCGGGCGAACTGCGGGTCGGCGAGACCGTGCAGATCGCCTACGTCGACCAGTCCCGCGAGGCCCTGAACCCCGAGAACACCGTATGGGCCGAGGCCTCGGGCAACCAAGACGTGATCCAGCTCGGAGGCCGTGAGGAGATCAACTCCCGCGCCTACCTGGCGCAGTTCAACTTCCGCGGTACCGACCAGCAGAAGCTCGTCGGCCAGTTGTCGGGAGGCGAGCGCAACCGTTTGCACCTGGCCAAGCTGCTCGCGGGCGGCGGGAACCTGCTGCTGCTCGACGAGCCCACCAACGACCTCGACGTCGACACGCTGCGCGCCCTTGAGGATGCGCTGGCCTCGTTTTCGGGGTGCGTGATGGTGACCAGCCACGACAGGTGGTTCATCGACCGCCTGGCGACCCACATCCTCGCCTTCGAGGGCAACAGTCAGGTGCGCTGGTTCGAGGGCAACTACCAGGAATACGAGGAGTTCCGGAAGCGCGAGCTCGGGCCGCAGGCCGCCCAGCCGCACCGCATCACCTACCGCCGACTCACCCACTAGCAGGCAGTTCGCCCCGCCGACGCGCCCTGCGCGGCGCGGCACGACGGTCCGGATGCGCCCGCCGCGCGCCCTCGACCCACGGCCGGCGCCACGCGAGGGGCGCGACCGGGGCGTTCCCTCCGGTACCCTGAAGATGCGCAGACCCGAACCATCCGAGCTTGAGGAGTGACGCCGTTGCCCGCGATTTCCGACCCGTTTGCCGCCCGCGCCACGCTGACCGTTGGTGATGCGACTTATGCCGTGTATCGCCTCGACGCCCTCGGCGCTGACCTCGCACGGCTTCCCGTCACCATCAAGGTCCTCCTTGAGAACGTGCTGCGAAACCTCGGCCGCGGCTTCGTCACCGAAGACGACGTCACGGCCCTCATCTCGTGGGCGCCGAACTCCGGCCAGGCCATCGAGGTGCCCTTCATGCCCGGCCGCGTCGTCCTGCAGGATTTCACCGGCGTCCCATGCGTCGTCGACCTCGCCGCCATGCGCGACGCGATGACCGAGATGGGCGGCGACCCATCGCGCATCAACCCACTCGTACCGGCCGACATGGTCATCGACCACTCCGTGCAGGTCGACTACTTCGGTGATCACGAGGCCTTCGCGGAGAACGTCGCGATCGAGTACGAGCGCAACGGCGAGCGCTACGCCCTGCTGCGCTGGGCCCAGCAGGCGTTCGATAACTTCCGCGTCGTGCCGCCCGGCATGGGCATCGTCCACCAGGTCAACCTCGAGTATCTGGCGCCCGTCGTCGATGCGCGCGAGATCGACGGCGAGCGCGTCGCCTTCCCGGATACGCTCGTCGGCACCGACTCGCACACGACGATGATCAACGGCATCGGGGTGATCGGGTTCGGCGTGGGCGGCATCGAAGCCGAGGCCGTGATGCTTGGCCAGCCGCTGTCGCTGCCAATGCCCGTCGTCGTGGGGCTCAAGCTGGCCGGCGCGCTGCCGGCCGGCGCGACCGCCACGGATCTTGTGCTCACCGTCACGGAGCTGCTGCGCAAGCACGGGGTGGTCGGCAAGTTCGTCGAGGCCTACGGGGCCGGCCTGTCGTCGCTGTCGCTGGCCGACCGCGCGACGATCGCCAACATGTCCCCGGAGTTCGGCGCCACCGGTACCTTGTTCCCGATCGACGCCGAGACCCTGCGCTACATGAAGGTCACCGGCCGCTCCGACGAGGTGATCGCCCGCACCGAGGCCTACGCCAAGCTGCAGGGTCTGTTCCGCACCGACGACACCCCCGACCCGCAATACGACGAGAACGTCGAGCTGGACCTGTCCACCGTCGTCCCGAGCCTGGCCGGCCCGCGCCGACCGCAGGACCGCGTCGTGCTTGGCAACGTCGGCAACGCGTTCCGCGAGGCATTCCCCGACGGGCTGATCCCGGCGAACGGCACCTCAGCCCACTACCCGGCCGTGACGGTCGAGAACGCAGGCGAGCGGTTCGAGATGGCCACCGGCTCGGTCGCGATCGCCGCGATCACCAGCTGCACCAACACCTCGAACCCGTCGGTGATGCTCGGCGCCGGCCTGCTGGCCAAGAAAGCCGTCGAGCGCGGCCTGACCACGCCGCCACACGTCAAAACCTCCCTCGCACCGGGATCGCGCGCGGTCACCGGCTACCTTGAGAAGGCCGAACTGCAGGAGTACCTGGACGTGCTGGGGTTTGACCTGGTCGGCTACGGCTGCACCACCTGCATCGGCAACTCGGGCCCGCTGGCCGAACCGATCAACAAGGCCATCGAGGAGAACGGTCTGGTCGCCGCTGCGGTGCTCTCGGGCAACCGCAACTTCGAGGGCCGCATCCACCCGCTGGTGCGCGCCAGCTACTTGGCATCCCCGCCGCTGGTCGTGGCCTACGCACTGGCCGGGCGGGTCGATATCGACCTCGAGCACGAGCCCCTCGGCACGGGCTCGGACGGCAACCCGGTCTACCTGCGCGACATCTGGCCGACGCCGGACGAGGTCAAGGACGCCATGGCCGCCTCGATCACGCCGGAGCTGTTCTCGACCAGCTACAGCACCGTGTTCGACGGCGACGAGCGCTGGCAGTCGTTGCCCGTCCCGGCGGGCGACACCTACCTGTGGGACACGGACTCCACCTACGTCCAGCGCCCGCCGTTCTTCGAGAACCTCGGCGGCGCGGTCGGCGAGCTCAAGGACATCGCCGGCGCCCGCGCGCTGGCGATATTGGGCGATTCGGTCACCACCGACCACATCTCGCCGGCCGGCGTTATCCCGGCGACCTCACCGGCAGGAACCTACCTTCAGGAGCACTCGGTCCACCCGAAGGACTTCAACAGCTTCGGCTCGCGGCGCGGCAACCACGAGGTCATGATGCGCGGCACGTTCGGCAACATCCGCCTGCGCAACGCCCTGGCCGACGGGAAGGAAGGCAACTGGACCAACTACTTGCCCGACGGCGAGATCATGAGCATCTACGACGCCTCGATGAAGTACCAGGCCTCGGGCACGCCGCTGATCGTCCTCGCGGGCGCCGAGTACGGCACCGGCTCCTCGCGCGACTGGGCCGCCAAGGGCACCCTGCTGCTCGGGGTCAAGGCGGTCATCGCCAAGTCCTTCGAGCGCATCCACCGCGGCAACCTGGTGGGCATGGGTGTGCTCCCGCTCGAGTTCCTGCCCGGTCAGGGCATCAAGGAGCTCGGGCTGACCGGACGCGAGGTCTTCGCGATCCCGGGTCTGACCACGCTCGCCCCGCGCCAGGAGCTCACCGTGAAGTACACCGGGGAGGACGGGTCGACCGGCTCCTTCGCGGTCACTGCCCGCATCGACGGACCCACCGAGCTCACGTACCTCAAGAACGGCGGCATCCTGCCCGCCGTACTCCGGCGTCTGCACCAGGAGTCCACCGGGTCCTGACCAAGGCACGCTCGCGGCGCGGGCCCTGGCGACTCGCACCGCGATAGCCTGTGCGGCGAACACGGCCGGTCGTCTCCACCCCGCAGGCGGCAGGGTTTCATTCGTTTCGATCTGAGGAGATCACACGTGCTCGAGGTCGACGTCGCGGTACTCGGCGGTGGACCGGGCGGCTATCCGGCCGCCATCCGCGCGGCCCAGCTCGGGCTGAGCGTGGCCGTCATCGAACAGGGCCGCCTGGGCGGCACCTGCCTCAACGTGGGCTGCATCCCGACCAAGGCATGGGTGCAGAGCGCCCACGCCATGAAGGACGCCCACGAGACCTTCGCCAAGCTCGGGGTCAACGTCCCGTCGGTGCAGTTGGACTTCGCCCAGGTCCAGAGGAACAAGGATGAGATCATCGACCGCTCGGTGAGCGGGGTCGGCGGTCTGCTCAAGGCCAACGGGGTCACAGTCGTCGAAGGGCGCGGGAAGTTCACCGACGCGAACACGATCACCACCGACTCGGGTGAGACCGTCGAGTTCAAGAACGCCGTCATCGCGACCGGCTCGAGCCCGACCCGTCCCCCGGTGGAGGGGATCGACGGGCCGCGCTGCGTCGATTCGACCGGCCTGTTGGCCATCGACGTGGTCCCGCCCCGGCTGATCGTGCTCGGTGGAGGCGTCATCGGGGTGGAGTTCGCGTCCGTGTTCTCCCACTTCGGCAGCGATGTCGCGATCGTCGAGATGCTCGACCACCTGATCGCGACCGAGGATGCCGAGGCGTGCACCGAGCTCGAGCGCGCGTTCAAAAAGCGCAAGATCGCCCAGCACCTAGGCGCCCGCGCCTCCCGCGTCGAGGAGACCAAGGACGGCGTCATCCTGTACTTCGCCGACGCCGGTGGCGACGAGCAGCAGGTCGAGGGCGACCTGCTGCTCGTCGCCACCGGCCGGCGCGCCAACGTCGCCGACATCGGCCTCGAGGCCGCCGGGGTCCATTTCGAGCCGACCCGCATCACCACCGACGAATACCGGTGCACCAACGTCCCGCACATCTACGCCGTCGGCGACGTGGCGGGCTACTGGCAGCTCGCCCACACCGCCTTCCGGGAAGGGGAGCTGGCCGCCGAGAACATCGCCGGGCACAACATCGCCGTGTCGGGCGCCGTGCCGCGGTGCATCTACACGGACCCGGAGATCGCCGGCGTCGGGCTGACCGAGGAGGAGGCGATCGCCGAGTACGGTAAGGAGCGCGTCCGCATCGGCAAGTTCCCGTTCTCGGCGCTCGCGCGCGCGGCCATGTTCGCCGACCGCACCGGCTTCGTGAAGACGATCCACGAGACCACCCTCGATGAGCTGCTCGGTGTGGTGGTGGTGGGGATGTCGGCGACCGAGATCATCAACGCCGGCGTGGTTGGGATCGACTCGGAGGCGCGGGTCGACACGATCGGCGACGCGATCACCGCCCACCCGACGCTTGCCGAAGCCCTCAAGGAGGCCGCGCTTATGGGCCTGGACCGGCCGCTGCACTGGCCGCCGGCCAAGAAGAAGGTCGCCGCCTAGACCGTATGGAGCGCCGGGCCCATTAGGGCGGCGCCACCGCGTGCAGCGGTGCGGATCGTCCGCCGCCCGGGCGCGCCTGCCCCTCCGGCGCAGGCGCTCAGGCCGAGCGCGCCTGTTTGATCAGCGTCTTGCCGAAGTCCCACATGAGGCCGGATCCGCGGTGGGCCTCCTGCATGACGTCCTCAAAGGCGTCCACGAAGTAATCGACCTCCGCGGTCCCAAAGGTCAACGGCGGAATCAGCTTGATCACCTCCATGTGGTCCGCGGAGACCTGGGTCAGGATACGGTGGCGCTGGAACAGCGCGTGGACCACGGTCTGCGCGAACAGCCCCTTGCGGGCGGCGCTCAGGGCGGCCCACGATCCGCGCAGCTTCCACGACGACGGGCGCCCGAACTCGATCCCGACCATGAGGCCGCGTCCCCGCACGTCGTAGATCATGTCGAAGCGGTCCATTAGCGCGGCCAGACGCGACTTGAGCAGCTCGCCGGAGACGCGCGCATTGTGGATGAGGTCCTCCTGGCCGATCACGTGCAGCGTGGCCAGACCGGCCGCCATCGCCTGGGCGTTCGACCCGAAGGTGGAGTCGTGGACGAGAACACGGTCCATCGACGAGTAGACCTTCTGGAAGATCCAGTCGCGCGCCATCGTCGCGCCGATCGGGATGTATCCGCCCGACAGGCCTTTGGCGGTCGCCACGATGTCGGGGTCCACGCCGTCGTACTGGTAGGCGAAGAACTCGCCGGTCCGCCCGACGCCCGTCTGCACCTCGTCGAGGATCAGCAGCGCGCCGTGCTCGGCCAGCAGCGCCTGTGCGCCCGCCAGGAATCCCGGGGGCGCGACAGCAACCCGCTTGCCCTGGATCGGCTCGACCACGAACCCGGCCACGTCGCCGCGGCGCACCTCGCGTTCGAGGGCCTCCAGGTCACCGAACGGGATGCAGGTGTCCGGCAACAGGGGGTCGAAGCCGGCACGGAACTCCTCGGCGCCGTTGACCGACAAGCTGCCGACGGTCAGGCCGTGGAATGCGTGCTCGCAGTAGATGATCCGCGGCCGCCCGGTGGCGTAGCGGGCGAACTTGAGCGCCGCCTCGACCGATTCGGTGCCGCTGTTGCTGAAGTAGACGCGATCGAGGTGGGGCGCACGGGCCAGCAGCTGTTCGCCCAGCAGTCCCGCCAATGGCGGGGCATCGAACTGGGTCAGGTCGGCCAGACCCAGGTCCAGGACGTCGTGCAGGGCCTGGCGGACCACCGGGTGATGGCGCCCGACGGCAAACACGCCAAACCCCGCCAGCATGTCCAGATACTGCTGCTCCTCGTCGTCGACGAAGTAGCACCCTTCGCCCCGCGTGTAGATCTTGTCGAAGCCGATCGCATGCAGCGTGCGCGCCAGCTGCGGGTTGAGGTGCTCTTGGGCAAGCGCATACCGTTCGGCGCCCCGCTGCGCCACAAGACCGGAAAGATCGAAAGGCCCGCTAGCACTCACCTGAGTTGGCTCCTCGGCGTAGAAAGTCGCGGGCAGCCCGGAAAAGCGTTCGTGTATCGTCTGGCCGTCCGTGGATCACGAAATGTGAAAGTAGTCGAGCGCACCACAGCTCGCCCGCAACCATCGGTGTGATTCTGCCGCATTACTCGCTGAAATCTAATGCCCGCAGGAGCGTGCCGGGCGAAGAACAGATGCGCGGCACGGCGTCCAGGGCTCCCACCGGGTCGGCGACGCTCGAGGACATCGCGGCCAAATCGGCCCTCAAGATCCGCGCCGAGAACTTCCCGGTCGCCCTGCGGGTGCTGCCGTCCGCACCGCGCGAGCGCCTTGCACGCGTCTATGCGTACGCGCGTTTCGTCGACGATGTCGGCGACACGGCAGCCGGCGATCGCTCCGAATTGCTCGATCAGGTGGAGGCCGATGTCCGCGGCCTGTGGGGCGGCACCGTGCGGTCACCGGCCGTGGCGGGGCTGCGGCCGGTCATCGCCGCCTGCGGCGTGCCCGCCGAGCCGTTCCTGGATTTGATCCACGCCAACCGGGTCGATCAGCACACCTTGCGCTACGAGTCATTCGACGATCTGCTCGGGTACTGCCGCCTGTCGGCGGCGCCGGTCGGCCGGATCGTCTTGTACATCGCCGCCGCCGCGACGGCCGCCAACATCGCCGACTCGGACGCAGTGTGCGCCGCCCTGCAGGTGCTCGAACACTGCCAGGACGTCGGCGAAGACGCGCGCGTCGGCCGCGTGTACCTGCCTGCCGCGGATCTGCGTGAGGCCGGCGTCGACGACGAGGACCTGCTGACGCCGACGACCAGTCCAGGCCTGCGCCGCGTGGTCGCCGTCCAGGTCGGACGCTGCGATGAGCTGCTGGGGGCCGGGCGTGATCTCATCCGGCGACTGTCCGGATGGCCCCGCGTCGCCATCAGCGGGTATGTCGGGGGCGGCCTCGCCACCGCCGACGCGCTCCGGGGGGCCCGCTACCGCGTGCTCGAGCGCACGGTCCGGCCAAACAAGCTGCGCACCGCCGCCTACGCGGCCCGATTGACCGTGAGGCCCTGAGTGAGCACGGCGACCGATCCCGTCACCCAGGCCTACCGCGAGTGCGAGCGGATCACCCGCGAGCAGGCACGCAACTTCGCCTGGGGCATCCGCCTGCTGCCGCGTCCCAAACGCGCCGCCCTTTCGGCGGTCTATGCGATGGCCCGGCGCATCGACGACATCGGCGACGGGACGCTTCCCGCCGACGAGAAAGTGCGACTGCTGGGCATCGAGCGCCGCGCGCTGGAAGATCCGCGCGCCCATCACGACGATCCGGTCATGCGCGCCCTCGACGACGCCGCGCAGCGGATGCCGATTCCGCTGACCGCGTTCGGCGAGCTGATCGACGGCTGCGAGATGGACATCGCCGGCCGCAAGTACGACACGATCGAGGACCTGATCGACTACTGCCGCTGTGTGGCCGGATCTATCGGCCGGCTGTCGCTCGGTGTCTTTGATCCCCGGCTCGCGCCGGGACCGGCCCAGGCCGCGGCGGCCCAGGCCGACGCGCT
Source organism: uncultured Thermoleophilia bacterium (assembly GCA_963842065.1). Classification (GTDB taxonomy): domain Bacteria; phylum Actinomycetota; class Thermoleophilia; order Miltoncostaeales; family Miltoncostaeaceae; genus CAITWD01. The sequence goes on from CAWJEW010000007.1 coordinate 172,195, forward strand.
CGGGATCGCGCTGCAACTGACGAACATCCTGCGCGACATCCGTGAGGATCTGGGTGTCGGTCGGGTCTACCTGCCCGTACGCGACCTGGAGATGTTCGGCTGCGAGCTCGGCCTCCTGCCCGACGGGTCCCTTGACCCGTGCGACGGCGCGCTGGCCGAGGTGATCCGCTTCGAGGCAGCCCGCGCGTGGGGCTGGTACGACCGCGGGCTGCGCCTGTTGGCGGTCCTGGATCGGCGCAGCGCCGCCTGCTGCGCGGCGATGGCGGGCATCTACCACGATCTGCTCGGCCGGATCGCCGCCGACCCCTCGCTGGTCATGGGCGGGCGCACCTCGCTGCCGACCCGCCGCAAGCTCTGGATCGCGGGACGCTCCATCGCGTCCCCGGGATCGACCGGTGGATAAGGCCTCCGCGGTCGTCATCGGGGGCGGCCTCGCCGGGATCTCGGCCGCGCTGCGTCTGGCCGATGCGGGACGCAAGGTAGTGCTTCTGGAACGGCGTCAGCGCCTCGGGGGCCTCGCCTTTTCCTTCCCTCGCGGGCCGCTCACGATCGACAACGGCCAACACGTGTACCTGCGCTGCTGCGAGGCCTACCGGGCCCTGCTGCGGCGCCTGGAGGTCGAGCACCTGGTCACGCTGCAGGACCACCTCAACATTCCGGTGCTGCGTCCCGACGGACGCAGGGCCCGGCTCATGCGCGTGCCGGGCGTTCCGGCGCCGGCGCACCTCGGGGCCGCGCTGGCCATGTATCGCCTGCTCGTGCCCAGCGATCGCGTGCGGGCGGTCCGCGGAGCGCTGGCGCTGCGGCAGCTGGACCCGTCGGACCGGTCCCTGGACGCCCGGACGCTCGGCGAGTTCCTGCGTGCGCACGGCCAGAACGATGCGACGATCGGGGCGTTGTGGGGCGTCGTGGCGACTGCCACGCTCAATCTCGCCCCCGACGAGGCGTCCCTGGCGCTCGCCGCCAAGGTGTTCCGGACTGGCCTGCTCGATCACGCGCGCGCCGCCGACCTCGGGTATTCGCGCGTGCCGCTGGGCGAGCTGCACTCGATCGCCGCCCTGCGTGCTCTTCAGGCGGCCGGCGTTGAGGTCCTGCTCGGCCAGCGCGTCGAGGCCCTGGCCCCGGGAGCATCGGTGACCGCGCGTTGCGACGGCCAGTCGCGCACCTGGGCGACGGACATCGCCATCCTCGCCACCGCGCACCGCGAGGCGTTCTCGGCGCTGCCCGAGCTGACCCGGACGGCCGCGGCGCCCGCCGCCGAGCTCGGATCGTCGCCGATCGTCAACGTCCACGTGATCTACGAGCGCCGGGTCACCGATCTGCCGTTCGCGGCCGCCGTCGAGTCGCCCGTGCAGTGGTTCTTCGACCGGACCGACGCCTCCGGCCTGCACCGCACGCTCCCCGACGGCCAGTACCTGGCGGTGACCGTGTCGGCCGCCGACGCCATCGCGCAGGCGTCCTCCGACGACCTGACCGACCGCTTCATCCAGGAGCTCTCGCGCCTGCTGCCGGGGGCCCGGGGCGTACGCGCGGTCGAGACCTTCGTCACGCGTGAGCACCACGCCACCTTCCGACAAGCGGCCGGTTCGGTCGCGCGTCGGCCGTCGAGCGACGTCGGCCTGCCGGGGATCTGGCTGGCCGGCGCGTGGACCGACACCGGCTGGCCGGACACGATGGAGGGCGCGGTGCGCAGTGGAACGGCCGCCGCCGATGCGGCGCTGGCGGCGCCGGTCCACGCCGGGATGGGGGCCGGCCGATGAGCGCCTCGCGCCAAGGCATGCGCGCCGCCGATGCCATCGCGCGGGCCCGCCGGCTCGTCGAACCCGCGCTGCGCGCTGCAGTGGACACCCTCGAGGACGAGCGCATGCGCCGGATCGCGGCGTACCAGATGGGCTGGTACGACGCCGATGGCGCCCCGACTCCGGGTGGCGGCAAAGCCATCCGGCCGACGCTAGCCATCCTTTCGGCGGAGGCGGCCGGCGGCCGCGCCGCCGATGGGGTGCCGGCGGCCGTCGCGCTGGAGCTGATCCACAACTTCTCGCTCCTGCACGACGACGTCGTCGACAACGACGTCGAGCGGCGCCACCGGCCGACCGGGTGGGTCGTGTTCGGCACCGGGCAGGCGATCATGGCCGGGACCGCGATGCTGACGCTGGCCGTCGAGGTGCTCGTTGCGGCCGGTCCCGCCGGCCGGCGCTGCCTGCCGGCGCTGCTGACGGGGGTTCAGCGCATGATCGGCGGCCAGTCACAAGACCTGGAGCTCGAGGGTCGTTCCGACGTCACCCTCGAAGAAGTGCTGCGCATGGAGGCCGGCAAGACCGCGGCCCTGCTGTCGTGTGCGGCATCGATCGGCGCGATCGCCGCAGGCGCACCCGACGAGATCGTGGCCGGCCTGGCCGCCTTTGGACACCATGCCGGGATCGCGTTCCAGCTGGTGGACGACGTGCTCGGGGTCGCCGGCGATCCGAGCGTCACCGGCAAGTCGGCCTCCTCGGACGTCCGCGCCGGCAAGCGCAGCGCACCGATCGTGGCGGCCATGTCGGCGGACACGGACGCCGCGCGGCAGCTGGCGGCGATGTTTGCCGATACGCCGCCCACCAGCGACGACGACGTCGCGAGCGCCACCGCGCTGATCCACGAGGCCGGCGGGATCAGCTGGGCCAGCGACGAAGCCGACGCGCGGTTTGCCCAGGCCCTCGAGGAGCTCGGGCGCCTGCCGCTGCCGAATCCCGATGCGGCCGCCGACCTTGCCGCCCTGGCCGACTACATCGTCAACCGCACCCGATGAGCGCAGGCGGACCGCCTGCCGATCGCGGGCTCGGCGCGGACGCCGCCGCGGTTGACGACGCGCTGCGGCGGGCGCAGGAGCATCTGCGCGGCCTGCAGGCGCCCGAGGGATGGTGGAAGGGCGAGCTGGCCACGAACGTGACGATGGACGCCGAAGACCTGCTGCTGCGCCAGTTCCTGGGCATCTTGCGTCCCGACCAGCTGGACGCCGCGGCCCGCTGGATCCGTTCCCAGCAGCGCGACGACGGCACCTGGGCAAACTTCTACGGCGGACCCGGGGACCTGTCGACGACGATCGAGGCCTACGCTGCCCTGCGCCTGGCAGGCGACGCACCCGAAACTGCGCACATGGCCCGTGCGCGCACGTTTGTACTCGCAAGCGGCGGCATCGAGGCCAGCCGGGTCTTCACCCGCATCTGGCTCGCACTGTTCGGCGAGTGGCCGTGGGACGACCTGCCTGCGATGCCCCCTGAGCTGATGATGCTGCCCGCATGGTTCCCGTTGAACATCTACGACTGGGCCTGCTGGGCACGCCAGACCATCGTGCCGCTGACCATCGTCGCAACGATGCGCCCGGTGCGCCCGCTGCCGTTCCGCCTGACCGAGCTGCGCACCGGGACGAGGCCCGCGGCGGGGCGGCCGAGCCTTGCCGCGCGCGCCCTCAACGCACTCGACGCCGTGCTCAAGGCCTACCACCGGCTCGGGATCACGCCGGGACGCCGGGCGGCGATGCGCCGAGGCGCCGAGTGGATCGTCGCGCGCCAAGAGGCCGACGGCGGATGGGGTGGGATCCAGCCACCCTGGGTCTACTCGATCATGGGCCTTAATCTGTTGGGGTATCCGCTCGAGCACCCGGTGCTGGCGGCGGCCATCGACGGCCTGGAAGGGTTCCTCGTGCACGAGGACACGCCCGAGGGGCCGATCCGCCGGCTGGAGGCCTGCCAATCGCCGGTCTGGGACACGTGCCTGGCCGTCATCGCCCTCGTTGACGCCGGCATCGGGCCCGATGACCAGGCGCTCCAGCACGCCGGCCGGTGGTTACTGGATGAGGAGATCAGGGTGCCCGGCGACTGGACGGTCCGGCGCCCGCATCTGGCGCCCTCGGGGTGGGCGTTCGAGTTCGCCAACGACATCTACCCCGACATCGACGACACCGCTGAGGTGATCCTGGCGCTGCGGCACCTGGAGCCCCGCTTGTCCGCCTGCGCGGACGCGCTTGAGCGAGCGACGCGCTGGACGGTTGGCATGCAATCCGGCGACGGTGGCTGGGGGGCCTTCGACGCGGACAACACCCGCCGGCTGATCGAGCAGCTCCCGTTCTGCGACTTCGGCGCGGTCATCGACCCGCCGTCGGCCGACGTGACCGCGCACGTTCTCGAGATGCTGGCCCATCGCGGGCAGGCCGACACCGAGGCGGCCAAGCGGGGCCTGCGCTGGCTGCTCGGCGCGCAGGAACCGGACGGGTCATGGTTCGGCCGGTGGGGGACCAACTACGTCTACGGCACCGGCGCAGCTGTGCCGGCGCTCATCGCAGCGGGCATCGCCCCGGACGCGCCGCCGATCCGGCGTGCGGTCCAGTGGCTCGTCGCCCATCAGAACACGGATGGCGGGTGGGGCGAGGACATGCGTTCCTACGTCGACGACCAGTGGCGCGGGCGCGGCGCATCGACCGCCTCACAGACCGCGTGGGCGCTGTTGGCCCTGCTGGCCGCCGGGGGCGGACCGGCCGTCGAACGCGGCGTCGCCTGGCTGATCGATACCCAACGAGCCGATGGCGGCTGGGACGAGGATCTGTATACCGGCACCGGGTTTCCGGGCGACTTCTACATCAACTACGAGATGTACCGGCTGGTGTTCCCGGTCAGCGCACTCGGGCGCTACCGCGCCGCCCAGGTCGCGCCGAAATGAGGCGCACGCTTGTGGTGACCGCGCTGCGGACCGAGCGCGCAGCGCTCACCCGGCACGTCGCCGGCGCAGAGCTCGCCCGCACCGGAATGGGCCCGGACAAAGCACGCCGGTGGTCGTTTGCCGGCGACCCGGCACGGCTGGCCGGCGCGGTCATCGCCGGCCTCGGCGGGAGCCTCGCTCCGGAGCTGCGCGCCGGCGATGTCGTCGTCGCTACCGCGGTCTGCGACGGGCTCGGACGCCTCGCGCTGCCCGGTGCCCGCGAGCTTGCCAAGCGGCTCTCGGATGCCGGCCATCCGGTGCACCTCGGGGCGATCGCGACGAGCCCGCACGTGGTCTCGTCCGCGACCGAGCGCACGCAGCTGGCCGCCACTGGCGCGATCGCGGTCGACATGGAGTCCGCGGTGCTGGCGCGCGCCCTCGCAGCAGCCGTCCCCGTCAGCGTGGTCCGCGTGATCGTCGATACGCCTGCCACACCGCTGATGCGCCTGGCGACGATTCCGGCCGGCATCGCGTCGTTGCGCCGGCTGCGGGCGATCGGGCCGATCATCGGGCAGTGGGAGGGCGCTCGCGATGTGGCCAGCTGATTGCAGATTGCGCGGCGACCGCACGTCATGTGGCGCACGGGGCAAGCGGCCAGCTAGGATTGGCCTACGCGGGTGGGAGCGGGCCATGCAAGGTCATGCCCTCGGCCGCGGTCCCGGGTCAGTCTGCGCAGGGAGGATCGTCGCCTGATGGCCGTTCCTGTTCACCAAAGCACACGCATCGGCTGGTACCTGTTCAGCCAGAAGCTCCGGCGGCGGAAGAAGTTTCCGCTGATCGTGGAGCTGGAGCCGCTGTTCGCCTGCAACCTGAAGTGCAACGGTTGCGGCAAGATCCAACAGCCGATCGAGGTACTCCAGCAGCGGATGCCCGTCAGTCAGGCCGTCGGCGCCATCGAGGAGTCGGGCGCGCCGATGGTGTCGATCGCCGGCGGGGAACCGCTGCTTCACCCGCAGATCGACGTGATCGTCGACGAGTTGGTCAAGCGCAAGAAGTACGTCTACCTGTGCACCAATGCGGAGCCGCTGCGCCGGCGCTGGGACAAGTACTCGTTCACGCCCTCGCGGTACTTCTCGTTCGCCGTCCACATCGACGGCCTGCGTGAGCGCCACGACGCGTCCGTCGCCCAGGAGGGCGTCTTCGACAAGGCCATCGAGGCCATCAAGTTCCTCAAGGAGCAGGGCTTCCGCGTCACCACGAACTCGACGTTCTTCACGACCGACACCCCGCAGACGATCATCGACGTCCTGAACTTCCTCAACGACGAGGTCCGAGTCGACCAGATGATGATCTCGCCCGCCTACGCCTACGAGAAGGCGCCCGATCAGGATCACTTCCTCGGGGTCACCGAGACACGCTCGCTGTTCTCGAAGGCGTTCGCGAACGGCAACCGCGAACGCTGGCGGCTGAACCACTCGCCGCTGTTCCTCGACTTCCTCGAGGGCAAGGCCGACTTTCAGTGCACCGCCTGGGGGATTCCGTCGTACTCGCTGCTGGGCTGGCAGCGCCCGTGCTACCTGATGGCCGACGGGTACGTGAAGACCTACAAGGAGCTCGTCGAGACCACCGACTGGGACAAGTACGGCCGCGGCAAGGATCCGCGCTGCAACAACTGCATGGCGCACTGCGGGTACGAGCCGACGGCGGTGCTGGCGACGATGGGGTCGCTCAAGCAGAGTCTGCGCGCCATCCGCCAGCAGGGCTGACCTCGGGCCGAACGCCTGCGGGAGATCATCCGGGCGGCGGGCCGCCCTCGAACAGCTGCTCGATCACATCGAGAAGCTCGGGGTGGGCCGCAACGATGCCGCCGGGCCGCGCTCCGGCGGGATCAAGCACCCGCACCGCGCCCCCGGCTTCGGTCACGACCAGACGCCCAGCCATCCAATCCCACTCCTGCACACCGCGCTCGAAGAACGCGTCCAGACGGCCCGCGGCGACCCAGGCCAGATCCAGAGCGGCCGCCCCGAAACGCCGGATGTCGCGCACGCGCGGCAGCACCCGTGCCAGCACCTCGGCCTGGCGCCGTCGCTCCGCGGCGGAATAGTTGAAGCCGGTCCCGACGAGCGCATAGGCGAGCTCCGGGGGCGCAGACATGTGCAGCCGGCGCCCGCCCAGCCACGCCCCACCACCCCGCAGGGCGACGAAGGTATCGCCCGCGGCAGGCTGCGCGACGACCCCGACGACCGGCCCGTCCGCATCGCATACGGCGATGCTGACCGCCCAGTTCGGAATGCCCCACAGATAGTTCGTCGTGCCGTCGAGGGGGTCGACCACCCACCACAGTCCCGACGACCCCCCGCGGTCGCCGCCCTCCTCGGCGATCCGTCCATCCGAGGGGCGCTCCCGGTCGAGGATCTCCGCGATGGCCCGCTCGGCGGCGCGGTCGGCGTCTCCGACGAGGTCGGTCGCGCTGCTCTTGGACCCCACGCCGCTCCAGGGGTGGTCGGCGCGCATGAGCAACTGGTACGCCGCGGCGTCCGCGGCGTGCAGCGCGGTCTCGACGAGTTCCTCGGGGGTCGGCACGCCCGACATCCTGACGGATTGCGCGACGCTGCGAGTGCGCCCTGTGGCCCCGGACGCCACCTCTCCGCTAACATCGGTAACCATGTCGGAGACGGCCCTCGCTCAAGTCGACGTGATCAGCCCGCGCAGCTACTGCGCAGGTGTCGATCGCGCCATCACCACGGTCGAGCAGGCGCTTGAGCGGCTGGGCGCGCCCATCTACGTGCGCGGCGAGATCGTCCACAACCGGCACGTGGTCGACACCCTCGCCGCACAGGGCGCCGTGTTCGTCAAGTCCGAGCTCGAGGTTCCCGAGGGTGCCACGATCGTCCTGTCGGCGCACGGCGTCGCTCCCGAGGTCCGCGAGAACTGCGTCGCGCGGGGCCTGCGGGTCATCGACGCCACGTGCCCGCTCGTCACCAAGGTGCACGCTGAGGTTCGCCGCTACGCGAAGCGCGGCGCAACGGTGCTGCTCATCGGCCACGCCGACCACGAAGAGGTGATCGGCACGTCCGGCGAGGCGCCCGACCAGGTCGTCATCATCGAGGACGCCGAACGGGCGCGCATCATCGAGGTGCCCGACCCGGAGAACGTCGCGATCACCACCCAGACGACCTTGTCGATCGATGACGCCGCCGAGATCCTTGCGATTCTCAACGCGCGCTTTCCGGCGCTGCTCGGACGCACGGCGGGCGACATCTGTTACGCCACCCAGAATCGCCAGGATGCGGTCAAAGCCGCCGTGACCGGCGGCGCCGATCTCGTGCTGGTCGTCGGATCCAAGAACTCCTCGAACTCGAACCGCATGGTCGAGGTTGCACGGTCGGCGGGCGCCGAGGCGCACCTGATCGAAAACGCGCAAGCCCTGGACATGGCCTGGCTCACCGCCAAGCGGCACGTCGCGCTGACCGCAGGCGCATCCGCCCCGGAGGAGTTGGTGCGAGAGGTCGCCGACGTGCTTGAGGCCTACGGGTTCGACCGGACTGGGTCCGAGACCCCGAGCCACGAAGGCGTCTATTTCTCCGTCCCCCGCGGCAACTACGCACCCTAGCGCGCTCCCGGCCGTCGGCTAGCGGCGTCCCAGCGCGACGGGCCCGGCGATCGGCGGGTGCCCGGCCAGACGCTCCCGGACATCGACGGCGTCGAGCGCCAGCCGCGGATCGATCTCGATGTCGACCGGTTCGCCATCCGCGCCAGTGGCAACGGTGACGCCCGCCTCGGCGAGCCAGCGCGCATACAGTCGGTTCATGTCCCGGCGGCACGTCTGCGGCGAGTCATCGCCCTCGGCGTTCTTGATCGGGCTGAACTGTTCGTCGCGGGCGATCTCGACCGTGATCGAGGCCCGCGCCAGAGGCAGGGCGTCGAAGATGAAGGTCTCGAACTTCACCGCGTTCGGTGCGTTCGGCACGACCGTCACGCCCCGGGCGTCCAGGTACGGGACCTTCTTGATCGCCCGGTGATACGGCAGCCGCAGTCCGCCCTCGGTCAGCCGCCGGGCAAACTCCACCTCGATGAAGTGGGTGGCCACGTTGCCGGCCCACAGCACCAGCTCGCCCGAGGCATCCCGCGCCGAGGCGACTGCGTCGTCGAGATCCGAGTACTCGACGGCGACGGTCCGGCCTCCCCGGCGGGCGATGACCCCAACACGCTCGCCAGGCTCCCGCTTGCGCACCGCGAGGTTCGACATCTCGGCCGCCGCGGCGAGATGATGCCCGAGGAACACCGGATCCGCGATGCTCGTGAGCGGGTTGTCGACCTGGAAGGTGAAGATCGTCGCCACGCCGTGTCCGGCGAGCCAGTCAAGCGCGCCGGAGCGCCGCAGTGCCAAGAACAGCCCGCCGTGGCCGTCCGGCGAGAGCGCAAGGCGCCCGGGCGCCTCGAGCAGTATCTGGCCCGTCGCGCGGTCGACCGCCGGGAGGGTGCCCTGCACGATGAACCGCACCGACGCCGGGTCCAGCCCGAACGATCCAGCTTCGGCGAAGGCCGCGCGGGTCTCGGCGTCGTTCGCGGGCGAGGTCAGGATGCACCAGGGCAGCGCGGCACCGTAACGTGCGCGCAACGCCGCGACCTTGGCCGCATGGTGGGCAAACAGCGTCGTTCCGGTGACCGGGCCGAACGGGAAGTTGCCTTTGGGCCCGTCGAAGCCGAGCCGCGTTCCCTGACCGCCGGCCAAGAGCACCAGGCCGACGCGCCCCGTGCGCAGCGCCGCGTCGCCGGCCGCACGGGCGGCCGCGTCGCGCGCGTCGTCCTCGGGTCCGCGGGCGAGTGGAATCGCATCCGGAGGAACGAGCGCGCCCGTCGCCGCGCCCGCCTCGTCGTGGTCGAACAGCTGCCCGACCAGGCGGGCGATCAGGTCGAGATCGAGTTCCTCGAGCTGGTGCACGAGGGCCTGGGCGTCCGCGGGGGCCGCGTCGGCGAGCGCGTCAACCAGATGCCCCTGACCGGCGGCCACCAAGCGATCGTTCAGCTCGTCGCCGGCACCCACGGCTAGCCGACCCGGAGCGCGACCTTGACCGCGCCCTCGCGGCGTTCGGCCATCATGCGGTAGCCCTCGGCGGCCTCTTCGAGCGACAGGGTGTTGGTCAGCATGGGACTCGGGTCGATCTCGCCCTCGGCCAGCAGCTCGAGCAGGCGCGGGATGTAGAGCCCGGTCGGCAGCAGGCCCCCGGAGATGGTGATGTTGCGGACGAACTGGTCGTACCAGTTCACGTTCGGCGTCTTGCCCATGAAATGGTCCATGCCGAGGCAGGAGATCGTCCCGCCCGGGCGGACCGACCCGTGGGCCGCCTGCATCGAGTCGGTGTTCGAGACCGAGTCGACGACCACGCGCGCGCCCTGGCCGCGTGTCCCGTTCCGGGCGAACTCGGCGATCTCCGCCGCGTCGCGGACGTCGCTGGTCGACGTCGCGCCGAGCGTCCGCGCCAGCGCAAGACGATCGGCGTGGTGACCGAAGCAAATGATGTTCTCGGCGCCGAGCGCACGGGCGCAGTGGACCGCCGAGAGGGCGACCGCACCGTCCCCGATCACGACGACGTCGTCCCCCGGATGCAGGCGGCCCGTGACCAGACCGTGCATCGCCGTCGACATCACGTCGATGATCGGCACGAGTCTGGTCTCGTGCTCGGACGCGGCGACGGCGGCCGGAATCTTGATCATGGTCGTCTCGGCGAGCGGGACGCGCGCGTACTCGGACTGCCCGCCTTCGACCGGTCCGCCGTGCTGCCACAGGCGCGGCGCCCAGCCGAAGATCGACAGCTGCTCGCAGCTCGCCCGGATCCCCTCCTGGCACCAGACGCAGTGGCCGCAGCTCACGCCCACGGCCACCATGACGCGGTCACCCGGTGCGAACCCGCGCACGTCCGAGCCGACGTCGACAACCGTCCCGAGGAACTCGTGCCCCAGACGGGCCCCGGGCTCGAGCCCGAACGCCTCACCGGCGTGCAGAATGTGCAGGTCGGATCCACAGATCGCGGCCATCGTGATCTTCACGATCGCATCGGTCGGTGCCAGCAGGGTCGGCTCCGCGACGTCGTCGACCGCGACGCTGCCGTTGCCTTGGAAGGTCAGTCCGCGCACCCGCGCCTCCAGAAGTCGTGGTTGGGGTCAGCTCAAGCCGCTGCGGGCCAACGCATCGTCGATGTCGGTGATCAGGCCGGTCCAGAAGGGCCCGAACTCGCCGTACACGGCGCTGACCTCGTCGAAGCGCATCTCGTAGACGATCTCCTTGATGACGGTCGGCTCGTCGGCGAACAGGGTCACACCCCATTCCCAGTCGTCGAGACCGGTCGCACCGGTGATCAGCTGCAGCACGCGGCCGGTGTACTTGCGCCCGACGCGGCCGTGGCCGAGCATCAGCCGCTTGCGCACCGCAAAATCCAGCGCGTACCAGTTGGCGCCGACGTTGCGCGTCTTGGACATCGGGTAGAAGGCGATGACGCGTCGCGGCGGCAGGCGCGGATACAGGCGGTCCTGGCGGTACTTGGCCATGCGCGCGCTCCACGCGGCCACTGCCGCCTCGACGTCCGCGGTGCCTTCGGCCGCTAGGCGCGCGCGTTCCTCATCCTCGGTCGTTGTGTACTCGGACAGCTCGGTCACCGAGAAGAACGATGCAACACAGCGCACCGGGCCGGACCGGATTCGCTTGGTGCAGCGGTCAAGCGCATCGAGATCCGGGCCGAGCAACATGACCCCGAAGTCCGCCCGACCGCCCAGAACGCTGAAGGCGACCGCCTGGTTGGGATCGGTCGCGGTGAACTCCGCGATTGCCGCGCGGACGTCCTCGCCGGAGCCGCCGCGGCGGCTCCGCAGCATCAGGTGCACGACCCCCCAGCCCTCGCCCACGATGGGGCCCACGTCGTCGAGATCCATGCCTCGGAGAGTACCGGACACAGGCCGACTGCCGGGTGCCGGCGTGTGGGTGCGGCACCGCCCGGGGCGGAACGGGCCTACCCCGTGAGGATGTGCTCAAGCGCGGGTTGTACGGCGCGGCTGACCGTCACCGGCAGCAATCGAACGAACGCGTTGAGCTCTGCCGCGCTGGCGCCGCCGACGATGCCGTTGGCCAAGCGTTCGAGGACCGCTTGTTCGCGATCGCCGAGCTCGGGTGCCACCGGAGCAAGCGCCTCGAGGATGCTGTTTCTCAGCTCCGGATCGAGGACTTGCAGCGAATCGACGAGCTTCTGGGGAATTGCCGCCATCCCTGGGATTATCGCACAACGCGACCCTGCATGCGTTTTTTTGGAACATTTGGGGCCCCTGAACACGGCGCCGACGGGACGCCGGCGCGACCGCTCAGCGGTCGGGGTCGGCGGGGACGCGATCCGTGCCGCGAGGGCTGCGCGAAAGCACGAAGCGGCGCAGCCGGGCGACCACCGGCTGGTATTCGAGCGCGGGAAGCGACCTGCCGCTTTGATCGGTGCGCTCCAGCGCGTCACCAAGCAGCACGACCGCCTGGTCGACGACGACCCGTCGCAGCGAAAGACCCAGCTCGCTGATCGGACGCAGCAGCTCCCGCCGGAAGCGCGGCTCGGCGAGGTCGTTGAGAAAGAACGCATTCCTCACCGCGGCGCCGAGTTCGCGCTGGTCCATGACCACGATGAGCGGCGCCCAGCGGCCCTCTTCCTTGGCGATGGCGATGATCAGGTGCTGCTCGGCAGCGTCCGACTCCGGCGCGGTGATCCAGGCCTCGACGGGCGCGGCTGCGACCAGGCCCTGCACCCAAGGCCTGCGCGCGGAGCGTGCCCCGGCGGCGGCACGCCGGGCGGCGTCTCCGGCAGGACCGTCGAGCACCGACGCACACGCCAGGCAGGCATCACGTCCGGACGGACCGAGACGGTGCAGCTCGCTGATCAGCATCAGCGCGTTCGCCTCGTCGAGATCGGCGAACGTCTGCTCGACGAGCGCCCCGACCAGGTACGAACGATGCGGTGCGACCAGCCGGGCCGCGAGCCGCGGCGCCGCCAGCACGCGATCCACCGGTTCGGGCAGCCAGTCCTGCACGCTGCGGTAGGTCGCCTGGGCATCCAAATCGCCCGCGAGATCGTCAAGGCAGGCGGCGACCTCGGAGTGGCCGGGGCTGTCCACGCGGGCCAGACCCTCCTCGGCCCAGCGCCGTGCGGCGACCGTGTCGCCGAGCCGGATGGCGAGCAGGCACGCCTCGTAGCGATCCTCGGGATCGCCGAACGCGAACGCCCCGGTCAGGACCGAAAGGCCGTCTCTGGCGCGTCCCGCGCGCGCGAGCACCCGCGCCAGACGGCGGCGGGCGGCAGGCACGCGTTCCGGCATGTGTCTCCGCAGCAGCGACAGGAGCCGGTCCTGAAGTTCGGCGGCATCGACGGGACGATCGGCAGCGAGGTGGTCGGCGACCCCGCGCTCGAGCGCTTCGATCTCGAGTTCGGTCAGGGCACCCCAGCGCGTGCCGATGGGCGCGACCCAGCCGAGGTGCACCTCGAACCCTGCCTCGCGAAGAACGTCCGAAAGTGGGCGGCCCGGACGTCGGAAGGCCGCCGGATCGACGGCGGTCACATCGCACAGCGCGTCGGCGAGACGCACCCTGTGCACGTCCGGGGGCTTGGAGCCGGCGTCGGCGAGGCGCCGGCGGACCGCGGCCACCAGCGCCGGCTCGGCGTCCGTGCGCTCAAGACGCGAGGGGGCGCGTTCCACCTCGATGCGTCCGACGGCAGCGTCGAGGACCCGCGCCACAAGGTGGTCGCCCGAGCGGATGTCGGTCGGCAGCACGGCCCGCGTCGCCCCAAGCCGTGCGAGCGGCGCCAAGTCGCCGTCGGCGTCGGCAGCGCCGCGCATGTGCTCGGTGACCGACACCTGCGAGGTGAGGACCACCCCGGCGAGCGCCTGCGAAATGCTGGCCAGGCGCCCGTCGCCGAGCACCACGATACGGGGGTCCGACCGGAGGGCGCTCCGCACTGCGGCGGCGGGGTTCTTTGCCCGTGTCACGCCGGCGCGTGCGAGATGCCCGGCGAGGTCCTCGAGCGTCGCCGGCGCCGTGCCCAGCCGCGCCACCGCGGCGTCCGCAATGCGACCCATGCGGTCACATTACCAGCGCTCTCCGCAGCGTCCACACGAGCAGCGGTGTCCGGCCAACCGCGGTCGCACGGCTCGGGGCGGATGTGCTCTTATGTGCCCCATGGGATCGGTTCCGGACACCCCGCGCGCGATCGTCCCCGACACGCTCGACTCCGCGCTCGCCCGCGTCGCGGGGGCGCCGCTCGCATTGCTCGGACTGGGCATTCCACGCTGCCCCGCGACGCAGATGCTGCCGGCCAGCCTTTCCGCGGTCGCCAACGCGCGCCCGAACCTGCCGATCGCACTCGGGATCCTGACGACCCCCGACGACTGGGCCGCGCGCGAGACCACGCTCTGGCCCCGCGGCATCCATGTCAGCCGCTCCGTCGTGCCGATCGTGGTCATCCTGCGCGATGGCCAAGCGGTCGCGACGCGCCGCGGGGGGGCATCGGCCTACGCCATCGATACGTGGGTGGCCGAGCAGGCTGCGCTGGCACCGACGCAGCTGGACGAGCAATGGGTCGCAGACGAGGAGCAGGAGCTCGCGCGGCTGGCCGCGCGCCGCGCGCAGCACATTGCCGTGGCGGGGCGGGGCGCGGCGGACTGAGCCGGGCGTGCGCGGCCGCGCGGCGGATCCCGCCCCCCGCCACTCGCGCGAACGCTCGCGCAATCGCTATAGTGCCATGCTTGCCAGAACGGGCCGGGCGTCGCACGGCCCGGATTTGCGTGACGTGAATGGAGACGGAGATTAGCCCCTACGAAATCATGATCATCCTCGATCCGGACGTGGACGAGGAGCGCCAGCAAGAAATGCTGGAGCGCGTCCAACAGATCATCCGGGACGAGGGCGGGGTCGTGGACCACGTCAATGACTGGGGCCGCCGCAAGCTTGGCTACGCGATGGAAAAGAAGGCCGACGGTCGATACGTGGTCGTCACGTGCTCGGCGTCGATCGACGGCCTCCGCGAGGCTGAGCGCGTGATGACGATCAACAGGGAAGTCGTCATCCGCCACATGGTGATCGTGCTCAATCGCGTCGAGGCCGAACGCGCCAAGGCCAACGGTGCCCCGCTCCCGGTCGACGACCGTCCCGAAGGCGACGCCCGCCCCGCACGCGCGGGCCGTGGCGGCCCCCGGCGCGGGCCGCGCAGGTAGCCGATGCCCGCCGATCTCAACCGCGTGACGCTCGTCGGTCGCCTGACCCGCGATCCGGAACTCCGACACACCGCCGGAGGCCAGTCGGTGTGCTCGCTGCGCCTGGCCGTCAGCAGCCGTGGCCGCGACGAGAGCGGCAACTGGTCGGACCGCGCAAACTACTTCGATGTGACCGTGTTCGGCCGCACCGCCGAGACCGCCTCGAACTACCTGTCCAAGGGCCGCCGTATCGGCGTCGACGGGCGGTTGTCATGGCGCGAGTGGGAAGCCCAGGACGGCGGCAAGCGCCAGGCGGTCGAAGTGGTCGCCAACGACATCTTCTTCCTTGACAGTCGCGGTGACAGCGGCGAGGGCGGCAGCCAGGGTGGTGGTGGCGCCGAACGTGGCTGGGGTACCGCGGCACCCGCCACCGACCTGCCGGTCGACACGTCTGACCTGCGACCCGCGGCACCGGCCGACGACGACGACATCCCCTTCTAAGCACGATTACCATTAGCGGAGGCGCGAGCGCGAATGGACGCCATCCTTGTTCAGGACATCGACGGGCTGGGCGAAGCCGGGACTGTGGTCTCGGTCGCGCGCGGCTACATGCGCAACTACCTGCAGCCGCGCGGGCTCGCCGAAGTGGCGACGCCGGCACGCATTGCCGAGGTCCAGCGCAAGGAGGCCAAGCGCAAGGCCGCCGACGAGCGCGCGCGGGCACAAGCCGTGGAACAGGCCGACCTGCTCGGGCGCACGATCCTCACGCTGAAGGCCAAGGCCGGCGACGACGGGCGCCTGTTCGGCTCGATCACCTCGAGTGACGTCGCCGACGCCATCCAGGAGGCCCGCGGCATCACGATCGACCGCCGGCGCATTACCGTGGACCCCCCGATCCGTGCCGTCGGCACCTACCACGTGCCGATCGAGCTCGGACCCGACCTCGTTGCCGAGGTCAAGACGATCGTCAGCCCCCTGCTGGACTAATCACGCGGCGACGCTCGGCGCACCTGCGCCGAGCGCGCGCACGGCGTTCGGCGAACACACGTGCCCGAGAGCGTCCCACCGCCCCAAAACCTCGAGGCCGAGGAGTTGCTCCTCGCCTCACTCATGGAGAATCCCGGCAACGTCGCGGAGACCCTCGCGATGGTCGGGCCCGATGACTTCTACAAGGAGGGCCATCGACGGATCTTCATTGCGATGAACGATCTGTTCATGGTCGGCGAGCCGATCGAGCCGCTGCTCGTGGTCGAGCAGCTGACCAAGCGCGGCGACCTGGACGTCGTCGGAGGGCGCACGGCGGTGCTCGACATCATGGCAACGCCCTTCATCGCCGCCAGCTTCCGCAGCTACGCGGAGATCGTGCGCGAGACCGCCACCCAGCGCCGCCTGCTCCAGGTCGCCCAGCGCATCGAGCAAATGGTCGCCGAGCGCGAAGGCGAGACCACCGACATGGTCCAGTCGGCCGAGGATCTCATCTTCGAGCTGACCCAGAAGCGCGTGCGCGGGGACTTCACGTCCTCCAAGGAACTGGTCACCCAAAGCTTCGAGCGTCTGACGGCCGCGAGCGCGGTCGGATCGGAGGTCACGGGCCTGGCCACGGGCTTCACCGATCTGGATCGCCTCACCGGCGGCCTGCGCCCGGCCAACCTCATCGTCGTCGCGGCCCGCCCGAGCATGGGCAAGACCGCCCTGGCGCTGTGCATCGCCGAACACGTCGCCCTGCACGCGGACGGCACGGTCGCGGTGTTTTCGCTCGAGATGAGCGGCGAGGAACTCGTGCAGCGCATGCTCGGCTCCGCGGCGATGGTCGACATGACCCGCATGCGCAGCGGCCGGCTCGCGCCCGAGGACTGGCCGCGGGTCACGCGCGCCGCCGACCAGATTGCCCAGGCACGCCTGTTTATCGACGACTCCGAGGGCATCACCGTCGGCGAGATGCGCACCAAGGCCCGGCGGCTCAAGAGCCGCGAGGGGCTCGCGCTGGTGATCGTCGACTACATCCAGCTCATGGAATCCCGCACGGGCCGCCGCGATGAGAATCGTGTGCAGGAGTTGTCTACGATCTCGCGGGGCCTCAAGATGCTGGCGCGCGATCTGGATGTGCCGCTGATCTGCATCTCGCAGCTCAACCGCTCGCCCGAGAGCCGCCCGGACAAGCGCCCGCTGCTGTCGGACCTGCGCGAATCCGGGGCGATCGAGCAGGATGCCGACCTCGTCATGCTCATCTACCGCGACGACTACTACAACGCCGATTCCGAGGAGAAGGGGATCGCCGAGGTGAACCTCGCAAAGCACCGCAGTGGGCCGACCGATCGAGTGAAGCTCACGTTCATGGGTACATATGCAAAGTTCGGCAACCTCCGGCGGGACAACTAACTGATGCCAGCAACCGTGATCGTAGGCGCCCAGTGGGGTGATGAGGGCAAGGGCAAAGTCGTCGACCTGCTCGCCGAAAAGAGCGATCTGGTCGCCCGCTTCCAGGGCGGCAACAACGCCGGGCACACGATCGTGGCCGACTCGGAGACCTACAAGCTGCACCTGGTCCCGTCCGGGATCCTGTATCCGGGCACGCTCTGCGTGATCGGCACGGGCACGGTCGTGGACCCCGGCGCGCTCGTCACGGAGATCGTGGCCCTCGAGCAGCGCGGCATCGACCTCGACGGCCTACGGCTCTCGGGAAGCGCGCACCTGATCATGCCGTACCACGTCGCCCTCGACGGTGCGTCGGAGATGCGGCTGGGGCGCTTTTCGATCGGCACCACCCGCCGCGGGATCGGCCCGTGCTACCAGGACAAGGCGGCCCGCATCGGTATCCGCGCCCAGGACCTGCTCGACCCGAAGATCCTAGTGCGTAAGCTCGAGATCGCGCTCGAGATGAAGAACGAGATCATGGAGCGGATCTACGGCCTGCCGCGCATGGACACCCAGCAGGTCGCCGACACCCTGGCCCCGATCGCCGGTCGCCTGGCGCCGTTCATCGCCGACACGTCGCTGTTGGTCGATCAGGCCTTGCGCGATGGGAAGAATGTGCTGCTCGAAGGCGCCCAGGGCACGATGCTCGATGTCGATCACGGCACGTATCCGTTCGTGACCTCCTCGAATCCGATCGCCGGCGCCGCCTGCACGGGCATCGGCATCGGGCCGACGCGCATCTCGCGCGTCGTCGGGGTCAGCAAGGCCTATGCGACGCGCGTCGGCGAAGGCCCCTTCCCGACCGAGTTGGACGATGCGGACGGCGCGCTGATGCTCAAGCGCGGCAACGAGTTCGGCACGACGACCGGACGCCAGCGCCGCTGCGGATGGATCGACCTTGTCGCCCTGCGGTACGCGGCGCGGCTGTCCGGGTTCACCGAGCTCGCACTGACCAAGCTCGATGTCCTGTCGGGCTTCGAGCGCGTGCGCATCTGCGAGGCGTACCGCACCCGCGAGGGTGAGCTGCTGACCGAGTTCCCGTACCACCAGACCGTGTTCCACGGCTGCACGCCCGTCTACCGGGACCTCGAGGGCTGGGACGACGACATCTCCGAATGCCGGGGGCTCAAGCACCTGCCGACAGCCGCCCGCGCGTACGTCGACACGATCGCGGCGGCCGTCGAGGTGCCGATCACGCTGATCGGCACCGGCCAGGGACGCCACCAAGTCATCGACACGATCGAGTTCTAGGTGTAACCACTCACAGGGTTGGTAACAGCCCTTGACCGGGTGAGGACCCCGCGGGTGTTGTGGAGGTATCTCAAGCCATCCACATCCCGGAGGTCCTCATGGCCCACCCTAATGCGCGCCTGACCCCACGCGGACGCTTGCTGTTGGTCGAGCGCATCCTCGCCGGGTATCGCGTGGCCGATGTCGCAGCCCAGCTGGGCTGTTCGCGCACCTGTGCCTACAAGTGGCTTGACCGCTATCGCACCGAGGGCCCGGCCGGGCTTTTCGACCGCACAAGCCGGCCGCATCACATCCCGCATCGCATCGATGCGGAGCTCGAGCAGGCGATCTGTGCGCTGCGGGCACACGCACGCCGCGGTGCGGAATGGATCGCCCAGGAACTCGGGCTGTGTGCCGCAACGGTCGGACGCGTGCTTGTGCGCAACCGGATGCCGGCCTTACGTGACCTGGATGCGCTGACGGGGATCCCGGTACGCCGCGGGCCGGCGACCCGCACACGCTACGAACGTGCCACCCCGGGCGAGCTGATCCACATCGACGTCAAAAAGCTCGGGCGCATCCCCGACGGGGGCGGCTGGCGCATGCACGGACGCACCACCGAAGCCCGCAGACATCGGCTCATGGGCTTTGACTACGTCCATGCGGCCATCGACGACCACTCACGTGTGGCCTACGCCGAGATTCACCCGGATGAGACCGGTGCGACATGTGCCGGGTTTCTCGAGCGCGCGGCCGGCGTCTTTGCCGAATGCGGCATCACCCGCATCGAGCGGGTGATGACCGACAACGCATTTGCGTATCGACTCTCCGACGCATTCCAGAACGCCCTTGGGCGCCTGGGGGCACGACACGTGCTCATCCGGCCCCATTGCCCCTGGCAAAACGGCAAGGTGGAACGCTTCAATCGCACCCTCCAGGCCGAATGGGCATATCAACGCCCATTTACGAGCAATGACCAGCGCGCCCAGGCGCTGCCTGAGTGGCTCGCGTACTACAACACCCGGCGCCGACATTCGGCGCTCGGGGGCCGAGCGCCGATTACGAGGCTGTCACCAATGTGGTGAGTGGGTACATCTAGACCGCGGCGGGGGGCGGGGGCGCCCCCCGCTCCCCGCGAGAAAAACTCTCGTCAGAACCCGACCTCCGCGGGCCGTATATGCGAGCATGCGGAGGTGCGGCAGACGGTGCTGGTGGTTGGCGGCGGCGGTCGGGAGCATGCCCTTGTGCGGGCGCTCGCGCGCGCTGACGGCAACCCGAATATCCACTGTGCCCCGGGCAACGCGGGCATCGCACTCGACGCACAGGTCCGTCCGCTGGACGTCACGGATCCGCGCGCGGTCGCGGCCCTGGCCCGGTCGGTCGGCGCGGACTTCGTCGTCCTCGGCCCCGAGGCGCCGCTGGTCAGCGGTGCCGCCGACGCCGTCCGGGCGGCGGGCATTCCGGTACTCGGCCCGTCGGGAGCCGCGGCGCGGCTGGAGGGCAGCAAGGCGTTCGCGAAGGAGATCATGCTCGCCGCCGGCGTGCCCACGGCACGCGCCGCGACCGTGACCGACGTCGCATCCGGGCTCGCGGCGATCGATGCGTTCGGCCTGCCGGTCGCCGTCAAGGCGGACGGCCTCGCGGCCGGCAAGGGCGTCGTGGTGGCCCAGACGCATGCCGCGGCCCGCGACGCGCTCGCCGACGCCCTCGAGCGTCGCGTCTTCGGCAACGCCGGCGACATCGTCGTCATCGAGGAGGGGCTGACCGGGCCCGAGGTCTCGCTCTTGGCCATCTGCTCCGGCGCACACGTTGCCCGCTTCCCGGCCGCACGCGACTACAAGCGCATCGGCGATGGCAACACGGGTCCGAACACGGGCGGCATGGGCTCGGTCTCGCCGATCCCGGATCTGTCGGACGCCGAGGCCGATCGCCTGGTCGACCTGGTGCACCGCCCCGTCGTGGCGGAGATGGCGCGCCGCGGGACGCCGTTTGGCGGAGTGCTCTATGCGGGTCTGATGATGACCCCGGACGGGCCGCGCGTGCTCGAATTCAACGTGCGTTTCGGCGATCCCGAAACGCAAGCGCTGTTGCCCCGCCTGGCCGAGGACGCCATCGAGTTCCTCGGCCAGGCCGCGCGGGGCATCGTCCCGGACCGGCCCGTGGCAATCGATCCGGACCCGTGCGTGGCAGTCGTGCTCGCCGCGGCGGGGTACCCGGGCACGCCCCGCCAAGGTGACGTGATCACCGGGCTCGAGGCCGCTGCGGCGACCGGCGCCGAGGTGTACCACGCGGGCACACGCACCGACGATGCCGGGCGCATCGTGACCGGCGGCGGCCGCGTGCTCGCGGTCGCGCAGCGCGGCAACACCGTCGCGCAGGCCCGCGCGAAGGCCTACGCGGCGGCGGATCTCATCGCCTGGGAGGGCATGCAAATGCGACGCGACATCGCGCTGAACTTGTGATCCCGCGCTACTCACGGCCCGCCATGGCGGCGATCTGGGTCGAGGACGCCAAGTTCGGGCGCTGGTTGGAGGTCGAGCTGGCGGTCTGCCGGGCGTGGGCGCGCCGCGGGGTGATCCCCGCCGAGGACCTCGCCGAGATCGAGGCCAAGGCGGCCTTCACGGTCGCGCGCTCGCAAGAGCTCGAGAAGACCACCAACCACGATGTCGTCGCGTTCCTGACCGACGTCGCCGAGCACGTGGGCCCGGCCTCGCGCTGGATCCACTACGGGATGACCTCGTCGGACGTGCTCGACACGGGCCTCGGCCTCGCCATCGCCCGTGCCGGCGAGCTCCTGGTGGCCGAACAGGCCGGGCTCACCCAAACGCTGCGCGGACTCGCCCTCGCCCATCGCGACACGGTGGCGGTCGGACGCACCCACGGGGTGCATGCCGAGCCGACAAGCTTCGGGCTCAAGATCGCCGGGTTCGCGTTCGAGAGCCGTCGCAACGAGGAGCGCCTGGCGCGCGCCCTCGCCCAGTGTGCCTTCGGCAAGCTCTCCGGGGCGGTCGGCACGTACGCGACCCTCCCGCCCGACCTCGAAGCCGAGGTACTCGCCGAGATCGGTCTCGGCGCAGAGCCGGCCTCGACCCAGGTCGTCGCGCGCGACCGCCACGCCGAGCTGGTCACCACGATGGCTGTCGCGGCCAGCTCACTGGACCGCCTGGCGACCGAGCTGCGCCATCTCCAGCGGACCGAGGTCCGGGAGGCCGAGGAGGCGTTTACCGTCGGCCAGAAGGGCAGTTCGGCGATGCCGCACAAGCGGAACCCCATCACCGCCGAGCGGATCTCCGGCCTGGCCCGCGTTGTGCGCGGTGCGTCGGTCGCGGCGCTCGAGAATGTGGCGCTCTGGCACGAGCGCGACATCTCCCACTCGTCGGTGGAGCGGATCATCCTCCCGGACGCGTTCCTGGCGCTCGACTACATGCTCGCAACGGCACGCCAGCTGGTCGAGGGTCTGGTCGTCTACACCGACCGCATGCAGGAGATCCTCGAGAGCTCGGGCGGTCTGGTGTTCTCCCAACGGGTGCTGTTGGCCCTCGTGGGCACCGGGCTGATGCGCGAGGAGGCGTACGCGATCGTCCAGCGCAACGCGATGGAGTGCTGGAACACCAGGGTGCCGCTGCGCCAGCTGCTGGCAGACGACCCGGAGGTGTCCGCCCGCCTGGACGCCTCCGCCCTCGACGAGCTGTTCGATCCGCGCTGGTACCTGCGACACGTCGGCGCGGTCATGGACCGGGTCGCGGCGCTGTGATCCCCGAGCCGATCGCGCGCGGCAAGGTCCGCGAGATCTACGCCCACGGAGACGATCAGCTCATCCTGGTCGCGAGCGACCGCATCTCGGCCTACGACGTGATCATGCCGACCCCGATCCCCGACAAGGGCCGGGTCCTGACGGCGATGTCGCTGTTCTGGTTCGGCCAGACCGCCGGAATCGTCCCCAACCACCTGGTCAGCGTACGACCGGAAGACCTGCCGGAGCCGTTCCGCCAGGACGACTTCGCCGGGCGCGCGATGCTGGTCCGGCGCTTGGAGATGGTCGAGCTCGAGTGCGTCGCCCGCGGGTACCTGGCGGGCTCGGGCTGGCGCGAGTACCAGGCCACCGGCACCGTGGCCGGGCACCGGCTGCCGTCCGGCCTGCGTCTGGGCGACCGACTTCCGGAACCCATCTTCACCCCGGCCACCAAAGCCACGAGCGGCCACGACGAGAACATCAGCCGCGAGGACGCCGCCGCGCGGTTCGGGATCGGCCTGGTTGCCGCGCTTGAAGCGCTGACGTTGGCGATTTACGCACGGGCCCACGCGCGCTGCGCGGAGGCGGGCATCCTCCTGGCCGACACCAAGTTCGAGTTCGGCCGGGACCCTGAAGGGCAGCTGATCCTGGCCGACGAGGTGCTCACGCCCGACAGCTCGCGCCTGTGGCCCGCCGACGAATGGGACCCCGGCACGAACCCGGCGTCGTTCGACAAGCAGTACCTGCGCGACTGGCTCGATGCCTCCGGCTGGGACCACACCCCGCCAGGTCCCGAACTGCCCGCCGAAGTCGTCGAGGGCACCCGCTCGCGCTACATCCACGCATATGAACGCATTTCCGGACACCGGTTCCGCGACTACCTCGAGGAGGCACACGTGAGGGCGCACCAATGACCCACGTCGTTGTTACGGTCATGCCGCGCGAAGGCGTGCTCGACCCGCAGGGCCAAGCCGTCCAGGGCGCGCTCGGGCGGCTCGGGTTCGCCGGGATCCACGAGGTCCGGCTCGGCCGGCGCATCGAGCTGGAGCTCGACGGCCCGGATCCGGAGGCGGCTGCGCGCGAGATGTGCGAGCGTCTGCTGGCGAACCCGCTTATCGAAGACTTCACGGTCGCGATCGAGGACTGAGTGATGGTTGCCGTCGTGCGCTTTCCAGGTTCCCTTGATCACGACAGCGCGGTCCGCGCCGTCGAGGCCGTCGGCGGCACGGCGACCTACGCGTGGCACGCCGATCATGATCTGCCGGCCGGCACACGGGCGGTCGTGTTGCCGGGCGGGTTCAGCTACGGGGACCATCTGCGCCCGGGCGCCATCGCCTCGCGCTCGCCCATCATGGATGCCGTGCGCCGCCACGCCGACGCGGGAGGTCTGGTGCTCGGCATCTGCAACGGGTTCCAGGTCCTGTGCGAGGCGGGCCTGCTGCCGGGCGTCCTGCGCACCAACGCCACCACGTCGTTCGTGTGCCGCCAGGTCGAGCTCGAGGTGCTCGACCATGAGACGCCATTCACCCACTCGCTGGGCGACGCGCTCTCCATGCCGATCAAGAACCACGACGGCGCCTGGTTCGGCGATCCGGCCTCGGCCCGCATCGTGCTGTCATACGGCGCGGAAAACCCGCTGGGGTCGGTCGCCTCGGCGGCCGGCATCGGCAACGCACGCGGCAATGTGCTCGGCCTGATGCCGCACCCCGAGGAGGCGGTCGATCGCCTGCTGGGCTCGACCGACGGCCGGGGCCTGTTTGCCGCCCTGGTGCGCGGATGAGCGTCGCGCTGCACCGCCAGCTCGGGCTCACCGACGATGAGTTCGCCCGGATCCCGGTCCTGATCGGCCGCGAGCCCACGGACCCCGAGCTGGTCATGTTCAGCCTCATGTGGAGCGAGCACTGCTCCTACAAGCACTCGCGGCGCCTGTTGCGCCGGTTCCCGGTCGACGGCCCGCACGTGCTGCAGGGCCCGGGCGAGAACGCCGGTGCGGTGGACGTCGGCGACGGCTGGGCGATCGCGCTCAAGGTCGAGTCCCACAATCATCCGTCCGCGGTCGAGCCGTTCGAGGGCGCGGCCACCGGGGTCGGCGGGATCGTGCGCGACATCCTCGCGCTCGGCGCGCGCCCGATCGCGCTGCTGGACTCGTTGCGCTTCGGCACGCTCGACAGCGGCCGCAGCCGCCACCTGTTCACCCGGGCGGTCGCCGGCATCGGCCACTACGGCAACTGCATCGGGGTGCCGACCGTCGGCGGCGAGGTCGTGTTTGACGACCGCTACGAGGACTCGTGCCTGGTCAACGCCATGTGCGTCGGGCTCGTCCGAGCGGACGGCATGCTCCGGGCCGCCGCGTTCGGCGAGGGCAACTTGCTGGTGCTCATCGGCAACCGCACCGGCCGCGACGGCATCGGCGGGGCGAGCGTGCTCGCCTCGGCCGAACTCAGCGACGATGACCAGGACAAGCGCCCATCGGTACAGGTCAGCGACCCGTTTACCGAGCGCAAGCTCATGGACTGCTGCCTGGAGCTCGCCGCCGGCGATCTGCTGCTGGCGCTGCAGGATCTCGGAGCGGCCGGCCTGACCAGCGCCGCCAGCGAGATGGCTGCCAAAGGCGGCGTCGGGCTCGACATCGACCTCGACCGGATCCACGTGCGCGAAGCGGGGATGGCGCCTGCCGAGATTCTCGTCTCCGAGAGCCAGGAGCGCATGCTCGGCCTGGTGGCTCCCGCCAAGCTCGATGAGGTGCTGGGGGCCTGCGCCCGCTGGGAGCTCGACGCCAACGTGATCGGCACCGTCACGACGACCGGCAACTTCACCGCCCGCCACAACGGCGAGATCGTCGTCGACATCCCCGCCGCGGCGCTCACCGACGACGCCCCCTCCTACGAGGTCCCGCGCACCCCGGCGCCGGCCGCCACCCCGCTCGCCCTCGAGGACATCGAGGCCCCGGTGGACCTCGGGGCCGCCTGGCTCGAGTTGCTTGCGCGACCAAACATCGCCAGCAAGCGCTGGATCTACCAGCAATACGACCACCTGGTCGGCGCCAACACCATCCGCCGGCCCGGCGGCGACGCGGCGGTCATCCGCATCCCGGGGATGCGCCGGGCACTCGCGATCACCACCGACTGCGCCGAGCGCCACTGCGAGCTCGATCCGCGCGGCGGCGGCCGCGCAAGCGTGTTCGAGGCCGCCCGCAACGTCGCCTGCACCGGTGCGCTTCCGTACGCGGCCAGCGACTGCCTGAACTTCGCCAACCCCGAGAAGGCCAGCACCGGCTGGCGCCTGGCCGAGGCCATCGAGGGGATGAGCGAGGCGCTGGAGGCGATCGCGGTGCCCGTCGTTTCCGGCAACGTGTCGCTCTACAACGAGAGCCCGGAGCGGACGATCTACCCGACCCCGGTCGTCGGCATGATCGGCCTGCTCGAGGACGCCGGCGCGAGCGTCGGCCACGCGTTCGTCGAGGAGGGCGACCAGATCCTCCTGCTCGGCGGCGGACTCCCGCGGCTCGACGCCAGCGAATGGCTGGGCGCCGCGACCGGTGCGCCGTCGCTGCCGGACCTGGCGGCCGAGGCCGCCCTCATTCGCGTCATCGTCGAGCTCGTCGGTGCGGGCCTGGTGCGCTCGGCCCACGACGTCTCCGGCGGCGGCATCGCCGTGACGCTGGCCGAATCGGCGCTGGCCGCGGGCATTGGGGCAGCGGTCGCGCTGCCGGTCGGCCGCCGGGCCGACGAGGCGCTGTTCGGCGAATCCGGCGAGCGCATCGTCGTGACGTGCCGGCCGGACGCGCTCGATGCGCTGCGCGCCGCCGCTGGCGAGGTTCCGGTTGCGGTCATCGGCAGGGTCGGTGGCGATACTGTGGACATACAGCTTGACGATGCGATCGTGAGCCTCGATCTTGAGGCGGCCCGCAGCGCCTATGAAGCCACCCTGACCAAGGCGGTCGCATGACCGACATGTGGGACGACGACTCCCCCCACGACGAGTGCGGGGTCGTCGGGATCGTGGCCCCGGGCCGCGACGTGTCCCGGCTTGCCTTCTTCGCGCTCCATGCGTTGCAGCACCGCGGCCAGGAGAGCGCCGGCATCGCGGTGACCGACGACGGCCACGTCATGGTCCAGCGCGACCTCGGCCTGGTCGGCTCCGTGTTCGACGAGCCGGCACTGCGCAGCCTATCGGGGCATTCGGCCATCGGGCACGTGCGCTACTCGACCACCGGATCGAACAAGTGGGAGAACGCGCAGCCGGTCACCCGCAACCGGGGCGACGGCCTGGTCGCACTCGGCCACAACGGCAATCTCACCAACACCGATGCGCTGCGCGAACAGATCGGCAACGATCCGCAGCCGCTGCAGGCGACCACCGACTCCGAGCTCATCGCGGCACTGCTTGCGCGCGAGCCCGGCTCGCTCTTGGACGCGGTCGTTGCGGTCAGCGGCCGCCTCGTCGGGGCGTTCTCGGCCGTGGCGCTCTCAGAGGATGAGCTGGTGGCCTTCCGTGACGCGCACGGCGTGCGGCCACTGGTGATCGGCAAACTCGAGGGCGGGTACTGCGTGGCGTCCGAGACGTGCGCGCTCGATCAGATCGGGGCGACCCTCGTGCGCGAAGTGCGCCCTGGCGAAGCCGTGCGGCTCACGGCATCGGATATCGAGAGCCGCCAGGCCCTCGCACCCGCCCTTTCGCGGATGTGCGTGTTCGAACACATCTACTTTGCGCGGCCCGACAGCCTCCTGGACGGCCACAACGTGTGGGAGCAGCGCCGGGCCATGGGCATCGAGCTCGCCAACGAGGCGCCGGTCGACGCCGACATGGTCGTGGGCCTCCCGGACTCCGGCACGCCGGCCGCCATCGGATACGCCTTCGCGTCGGGTATCCCGTATTCCGAGGCGGTGGTGCGCAACCGGTACGTGGGCCGGAGCTTCATCCAGCCCGATCAGGAGCTGCGCAAGAGCGGCGTCAAGCTCAAGTTCAACCCGCTGCGCGAGATCATCGACGGCAAGCGGCTGATCGTTGTCGACGACTCGATCGTCCGCGGAACGACGACCCAGCAGGTCGTCGCGATGCTCCGGGAGGCGGGGGCCCGCGAGGTGCACATGCGCATCTCGAGCCCGCCGATCGCCTGGCCGTGCTTCTACGGCATCGACATGCCCTCGCGCGCGGAGCTCATCGCCTCGAGCCACTCGATCGACGAGGTGGCCCGCGTCACCGGCGCCACGAGCCTCGCGCATCTGTCGCTGGAGGGGCTCCAGCGGGCGATCGGATCGCCGGCCGACCGCTTCTGCCGTGCCTGCTTTACCGGCGAATACGCAATTCCGGTGCCGGACGCGACGACCAAACTGCGCTTCGAGGCCCCCCAAACCCAGCCGGCCGGGGCGCCGCGGGCGTGACCGACCACGGCATCTCGTACCGGGACGCCGGCGTCGATCTCCAGGCGGCCCGTACACACACGGCCAACATCGCCGGCTTCGTCCGGGGCGGGGTGGCCGGCTTCGCCGGGGGGCTCGCGCTGCCGCCGATGCGCGACGGGATCCTGTTGGCATGCACCGACGGGGTCGGCACCAAGCTCCTGCTCGCACGGGAGTCCGGCATCATCGACGGACTCGGCCAAGACCTCGTGGCGATGTGCGTGAACGACCTGATCTGCTCGGGCGCGCGGCCGCTCGGCTTCTTGGACTACCTGGCCGTCGGCAGGCTCGACCCCGAGGAGGCCCGGGTCATCGTCGGGTCGATCGCCCAAGCTTGCGAGGATGTCGACTGCGCGCTGTTGGGCGGTGAGACCGCCGAGCTGCCCGGCCTGTACCAACCCGGGCATTTCGATCTCGCGGGCTTCGCGATGGGCATCGTTGAACGCGACCAGATGCTCGGTCCCGAGCGCGTGCGCGACGGCGATCTGGTAATCGGGATTCCCTCCTCAGGCGTGCACTCCAACGGCTTCTCGCTCGTGCGCGCACTCCTGGCCGAAGGCGCTCTCGACTGCCCGGCCGAGGTCCTGCTTGCCCCGACGCGCCTCTACGTTCGCGACGTACTGGGCCTGCTCGAGGCCGCGGTGCCGGTGCACGCGGTGGCGCACATCACCGGCGGTGGCCTTCCCGAGAACCTGCCGCGGGCGCTGCCTGCCGGGCTCGAGGCCGTCGTCGACCCGACGAGTTGGCAGCTGCCGCCAGCGCTCACGGCGATCCTCGAGTGCGGTCGCGTCGCGACGGACGACGCATGGGAGACCTTCAACATGGGGATCGGGCTCTGCCTGATCGCACCCGCCGGCGCGCAGGCCGACATCGTCGCCCGCATTCCGGATGCGTGCGTGATCGGTGCCGTGGCGCAGGGGACCGCCGGGGTGCGACGTGTCTAGCCCCTACCGCATCGTCGTGCTGATTTCCGGCTCGGGCACCAACCTGCAGCGGCTTATCGACACCGTCCACGTTCCCGGTGGGGAGGCGGAGATCGTGCTCGTCGTGAGCTCGCGCGCCGAGGCCCGCGGGGTCGCCCGCGCCGAAGCCGCGGGGATCCCGACACGCGTCGTGGCCCGCGATGCGACGGCGGACCGCACCGCCCGCGATCGACTCCTGGCCGACCTGGTGGCCGAGGGGCGCCCGGATCTGGTCGTGCTCGCCGGCTGGATGAGCATCCTCACCGGAGCCTTCCTGGATCGCTTCCCGGACGCCGTGATCAACCTGCATCCGTCACTGTTGCCCGCGTTTCCCGGCATGCACGCCATCGACCAGGCGCTCGCCTGGGGCGTGCGCTGGACGGGTGTGACGGTGCACTATGCCGAGGAAGCGGTCGACGGGGGGCCGCCGATCCTCCAGGAACCCGTGCCGGTGCACTTCGGCGACACCTCCGAATCGCTGGCGGCCCGGATCCACGCCGCCGAGCACCGCTTGCTCCCGGAAGCCGTGCGACTGTTTGCCGCAGGGCGCGTGCACCGTGACCCAGACTCACCACGAAAGGTCCAGATCCTCGAGGAGGGGCAATCGTGAAGATCCGCCGAGCGCTGATCTCAGTATCCGACAAGACCGGCCTGGAAGCGCTCGCGCGCGAGCTGACCGGCCTGGGCGTCGAGATCCTGTCGACGGGTGGCACCGCAACGGCCGTCGAGGGCTACGGTCTGCCGGTCACGCGCGTCGAGCAGGTCACCGGGCAGCCGGAGATCCTCGGCGGGCGGGTCAAGACACTGCACCCCAAGATCCACGGCGGCATCCTCGCCCGTGAGCACCTTCCCGAGGATCAGGCGGACATGGCCGCATCCGGCATCGAGGGCATCGACCTGGTGTGCGTCAACCTGTACCCGTTCGAGGCCTACGTCGGGCGCCGCGGCATCACCGACGACGAGCTGGTCGAGCAGATCGACATCGGCGGCCCAGCGATGGTGCGCGCCGCAGCAAAGAACCACAACCGCGTCACGATCCTCACCTGCCCCGACCAGTACGCGGACGTCCTGAAGGAACTCGCCGACTCCGGCGGCGAGACCTCCCTTGCGACGCGCCGGCGCCTGGCCGGCCGCGCCTTCCAGCTGACCGCCTCCTACGACGCGGCGATCGCCAACTGGCTGGCCGAATCCGAAAGCGAGTTCCCAGACCAGATCGTGATGACCTTCAACAAGTCATTTCCGGTGAGCTACGGCGAGAACCCGCATCAACGCGGCGCCTACTACATCGAGCGCGGCGCGCGGTCGCATTTGTTGTCGATGGTCGACAAGCTGCACGGCAAGGACCTGTCGTTCAACAACCTGCTCGACCTGGAAGGCGGACGGAACCTCCTGGCCGAGTTCGAGCTGCCGGCGTGCGTGATCATCAAGCACAACAACCCCTGCGGCGTCGCGGTGGGGCCCGACGTGCGCACGGCGTACGTCAGCGCGCGCGATTGCGACCCGGTCTCGGCCTACGGCGGGGTCATCGTGCTCAACCGCCCGGTGGATCCGGAGCTCGGCGAGCTGCTGGTAGCGACCTTCGTCGAGGTGCTGCTGGCGCCCGGGTACGACCCGGCAGCCCTCACGGCACTCACCCGCAAGCCAAACACACGCATCATGCGAAACCAGGAGCGCCGACGGGTCAACCCCGGCGAGCGCGACCTGCGACGGGTTGCCGGGGGCCTGCTGGTCCAGGACCGCGATACCGAATCCGAGGAACGGGACGTGATGCGGGTCGTCACCTCCCGCCAGCCGACCGAGGCGGAGTGGGGTGATCTGCTGTTCGCCTGGCGCGTGGCTAAACACGTCAAGTCCAACGCGATCGTGCTCGCCCGCGACCTGGTCACCGTCGGGATCGGCGCGGGCCAGATGAGCCGCGTCGACTCGGTTCGCCTGTCGATCGAGAAGGCCAACGTGCCGATCCTGGGCGCGGCGCTCGCCAGCGACGCCTTCTTCCCGTTCGCCGACGGCCCCGAGGCCGCGGTCAAGGCGGGCGTGCGGGCGATCATCCAGCCGGGCGGGTCGATCCGCGACGAGGAGGTCGTCGCTGCCGCGGACGAAGCGGGTCTCGCGATGGTCTTCACCGGGCGGCGGCACTTCCGCCACTAGCCGTCGCCCCTGTGGGCGGCCCGGACCGGGTCCGCCGATGCCACACCGCGGCCGCGAGCAGGGCCGCGTGGGCTACCCTGGGCGGGTGCCCGGCCGTCTGAGAATCTGGATCGCGCTCGCCCTGGCGTCCCTGTGGCCCGCCCAGGCGCTGGCGGCGATCCCCCAAGGGCGTACGACGGAGCCGCTCCAGCGCGGCGTGTTGCTGTCGCTCGGATCGATCTACCGGGTCGAGACCACCGTATCGGTGGACGCGTTGCGCACCGACAGCGGCAAGGGAACGACCTATCCGCTCGGCCCCATCCACCAGGTGACGCTGCTCGGGACGGCGTTCGCGGTCGCCCCGTCCGGGGTACTGGTGACCGACGCGCACGTCGCAGCGCCGTTCGGCGCGTCGCTCGCGGTCGCGGCCGCGCCCCTGGCGCTCGCGCAGATCGGCGAGTTCGGCCAGGAGGCGGCCTACGAGGCCTGGGTGTCCGACAACTCGGTCGTGCCGGTCGGCGTCGAAACCGTCGGCATGAGCGTCTGGCGGGCGACGGCCAGCCCGTCCGCACGCGGCACCGAGATCCCCGCGCACGTGATCGCCGGAAGCATCGAGCAGGACCCCGATCTCGCGCTGCTGCAGCTCGGTGATCACAAGGTCGTACCGGCGCTCATGCTCAACGACGGCAGCGAGACGATCGACACGCCGATCGCCACGATCGGCTACGGCGTCGGGACCCCGACGACCCTCGGGCTGCCGACCACGCTTGTTCCGGATGTCAAATACGGCCAGATCGGGCCGAGCAACACCAAGCCCGTGGCGGCGGCGCCGGGCCAGACCCTGACCTACGTCTCGACGCCGATCGTCCACGGGGATTCGGGCGGCCCGACCATCGACGAGAACGCCGACGTCTACGGGATCGTGCGTTTCCCGTACCTGACCGGCGGGCTCATCGAGCAGTCGACGTCAATCGGTGCCCTGCTGACCCGCATGCACGTCACCAACACCAACGGGCCCGTGTTCAACGAGTTCCAGCAGGGCATGGAGGACCTCTGGGCCGGGAACTACGCCGGGGCGGAGATCCGCTTCGCCGACACGCTGGCCGCCGACCCGACCCACCCGCTCGCTGCCCAAGAACAGCAGCTGGCGGTGCGCCTCGCGCGCGTCAAGCCCGCGCCGGGGCGCCCGGGCTGGTGGCGGGTCCTGTTCGTCGGGATCGCGATCGTCGCGGCGGCCGCCGCATTGGCCTGCCTGTGGCGCGCTGCGCAAACTGGGCCGTCTGCGCGACGGCCAGGATGACGCCGCGCCGCACTTCCCGACGGCACAGTAGGCGGGCGCCGCTCTAGACTGCACCGTCACGGACACCGGCCATCGGGAGGTCCCCCGTGCGCATCGGCGTGCCCCGCGAGATCAAACAAGACGAGTACCGCGTCGCGCTGACTCCGGGCGGCGCCTTCGAGCTGATCGCGCACGGCCACGAGGTGTGGATCGAACGTGATGCCGGGCTCGGCGCCGGGCACCCGGACGAGGCGTATGCCCGGGTCGGGGCGAACATCGGCGACGCGTCCGACTGCTGGGGGGCCGAGCTGGTCCTCAAGGTCAAGGAGCCGCAGCCCGCCGAGTTCGGGTTCCTGTCCGACGAGCAGACCCTCTTCACGTACCTGCACCTGGCGGCGAATGCCCGGGTCGCGGACGCACTGTGCCGTGCCGGCGGCACGGCCATCGGCTACGAAACCGTCGAGGACCGCCACGGACGCCTGCCCCTGCTGGCGCCGATGAGTGAGGTCGCCGGACGCCTGGCCGTCCAAGCCGGCGCGCGCTTTCTCGAACAGCCGCGCGGCGGTCGCGGGGTCCTGCTCGGCGGAGTCGCCGGCGTCGCGGCCGGCAACGTGACCATCATCGGCGGCGGCATCGTCGGGACCAACGCGGCGGTCGTGGCCATCGGGATGCAGGCACACGTTACGGTCCTTGACGCGGATCTCGGGCGCCTGCGCGAGCTCGAGATGGTCCTCAACGGACGTCTGACACTGATCTACGCGACCCGCCTGGCGATCGCCGAGCAGGTCGCCCGCTCGGACCTGGTCATCGGTGCCGTGCTGCGGCCGGGTGCGCGCGCCCCGCACCTGGTCACCCGCGAGATGATCCGTTCGATGGCGCCGGGCTCGGTCGTTGTCGACGTCGCCGTCGACCAGGGCGGCTGCATGGAGACGACCCGTCCGACGACCCATGCCGACCCGGTCTACACCGTCGACGGGGTCGTGCACTACTGCGTGGCGAACATGCCCGCGGCGGTTCCCGTGACGGCGACCGCGGCGCTGTGCAACGCGACGCTGCCATACGTCCTGCAGCTGGCCGACCACGGGCTCGCCGGCGCGTTGCGTGAGGATCCGGGCCTGCGGCCAGGCGTGAACATCCGCGACGGCAAGATCGTCAACGCGGCGGTGGTCGAGGCGCTGCAAACGAGCTCGCCGGATCGGCTGCGCGGGCCGCCAGATTAACCGGTGCATCGCGGCTACGCTAGGTCTACCGGGATCCATCCCGCGCACTGGAGACCTCGTTGCACGTGGCAGGCCGTGAGCACCCATGCGCCGCACCGCCCCGAGGCGTCCGCCCGCATCGCGGGCACCGACGCCACGCGGTGACCGGGCAGGGCGCGCGCGCGCGTCCGCCCGCGCTGGCGCTGCGGCTGTGACCGCCCCTGTGCGCATCCTGATCGTCGACGACCACGCCATCCTGCGGCGCGGGCTTGGCCTTTTGATCGCGCGCGAGCCAGACCTCGCGGTCGTCTCGGAGGCGGGCACGATCGCCGAGGCGCTCGAGGCTGCCGTCCGGACGGCCCCGGACGTGGTGATCCTCGACATCCACCTGCCCGACGGCAGCGGCATCGGCGCGATCGGACCCCTGCGGGAACAGGTGCCCGGGGTCCGCATCGTCGTGCTGACGATGTACGACGACTTCGAGCACGTGCGCCGCGCCTTCGCCGAGGGCGCCGACGCGTACGTCGTCAAGGCCTCGACCCAGGATGAGCTGCTCGAGGCGGTGCGCACCGTCGCGGGCGGCGGGACGTACCGCGACGCGAGCCTGCCCAACCCGAACGGCCCGCACACGGTGCGCAGTCCGATCGACACGCTCTCCCCGCGGGAGCTCGAGGTCCTGCGCCTGCTGGCGCTGGGCAATACGAACCACGAGATCGCCGACGCGCTCGTCGTCAGCGTCAAGACCGTCGAGACCCACCGCGCCCACATCATGAGCAAGCTCAAAGCCGATTCGCGCGCAGCGCTCGTGCAGCACGCACTGAGCGCGGGCCTGCTCGGACCCGACTAGGGCGCGCCGTCGCTCAGCCGAGCGGCGGCCCCGCGCCGGCTGCCGACTCGGCAGGCTCAAGCGGACGATGCTCAGGATCATCGAGATGGTGACGATGACCGCGCTGGTGACGCAGTACTCGCAGATGGCGTGGATCTGAAACAGTTCGAGGTAGGTCAGATACGCGCTGAGCATCACGCCCAGGATGGTGATGAACAGCGACGCAAGCGCCGCCCACTGCCACGGGATCAGCGCGCAGAACAGCAGCCCGACGTAGGCCAGCAGCCCGAGGAAGGCGACCGGCACGCCGGCCACCGTCGACCATTCGCTGCGCTGCACGGTCGCGCAGCCCCCGCCCAGCGCACAGACGGGGGCGTTGCCGTGATAGCGCTCCCACACCAGGTAGGCGGTGACCCCGATACCGATCACCGCCAGGATCGCAGCGGCTACGCGGACCCAGAAGTCGCTCGCGCTGCGCTCGAACCCCAACGTCAGACCTTGCCGCCGTTGACCTGCTGCATGGCCTGGGTGATCTGCCGATTCCGGTACGTCGCCCTGCACCACGATCGCCCCCTTGGGCCCGTGGATGAGAAACGTCGGGGTCGCCTCCTGGTCACCGGCGGCGGAGGTGTCGGCTTGCGAAGCTAGTTGGCGATGTTCAGGAACTGGATCGCCACGCCCTGCCCGGCGTTGACCTGGTTCCACTGGGCGATGTTGACACCCGAGGTCGTCGCCGCGTCGTTGAGCACGCCGTTGGTCAGCCACTGGTCGAGCTCGTCGCCTTGGTTGCGCAGGACCAGCTCGGTGAAGTACCACATGCGGTTCTGGGGTGCGGTGGCCAGCCCGGCCAGGGCCGCCGTCTCGGATTGGTTGCCTGGTTGGATGATGTGGACCGGACGCAGCTCGATCGTCGCCTTCCCGGTCCGCACATAGTCCTGGATCAGCAAGGGCACCAGGTTGTGGCTGGCGGCGCCACAGACCGGGCACTTGTAGTCCATGTACTCGATGATGCCGATCGGGGCCTTGGCATCACCAAGCACCTGCCCGTTCTGGGGGATCCCGTTGAGCATCTGCGCGACGTTCGGGTAATCCGCCGTGAACTTCTTCGCATAGGTCGCGTCGCTCGTGCTGCTCTTGGTGGCCTGCTGGATACCGATGACCACCCCAGCTACCACGATCGCGGCGATGATCACGGCGATGATGGCCTTCTTCGACAACGCACCCTCCCCGGAGATGTCAACTGGGACTTGGCACGCATGCCGTGCGCAAGCCAGCGGCCCCGTGCCCGCCAACACAATGACAGCCCGTCTACGGGAAATCCTGATCGGGGGCGTCACGCAACATCCGCGCAATCCCAGCAAAAGCTTACGTGCGCGGGCGGCATCGCAGGTTCGGTGCCCGGAGTCGCCTCCCTTCGCCCACGCCGGGTCAGCCCGGACCGGTGGCGCCGGCCGCGGCGCGGCCGGGATCTGGCGCCCGCCGAGATGCGCCGCGAAGAACCGCTCGATCGCCCCGAAGGCGTCCAGTCGGTTCTCGGGCTTGACGAACCCGTGCCCCTCGTCGTCCTTGCAGATGTAGTCGACCGGAACACCGCGCCCACGGAGCGCGGCCACGATCTGATCGCTTTCCTGCTTGGTCACACGCGGGTCGTTGGCGCCCTGAATGACCAACAGCGGCGTCGTGATGCGGTCGACGAAGTTCAGCGGCGAGCGCCGCTGCATGTCGGCCAGATCGTCGGGGTCCTCGGGGTCGCCGACGTAACGGAACCACGTGCTGGCCAGCAGCGGGCGCCAGTACGCGGGGAACGAACGCGCCAGGGTCACCAGGCTCGACGGGCCGACGTAGCTGACGGCCGCCGCGAACACATCGGGTGTGAACGTCACCCCGACCAGCGCCGCATAGCCGCCGTAGGACCCGCCGTAGATCCCCACCCGTCCCGGATCCGCGATGCCCTGGGCGACCGCCCACTCGACCCCGTCGATCAGGTCGTCGTGCATCTTGCCGGCAAACTCGTGCTCGGCCGCATGCATGAACCGCTTGCCAAAGCCCGGTCGAGCCGCGGTAGTTGACCTGCAGCACCGCGTACCCGCGGTTGGCGAGGAACTGGACGGTCGGCTCGTAGCCCCACGCGTCCCGTGCCCACGGACCGCCGTGCACATAGAGCACCATCGGCAGATCCGTCCCCGGAGAGCCGACCGGGAGTGTCAGGTAGCTGCGCAGCACCAGGCCGTCGCGGGAAGGGATCGAGACGGGCGTCATCGGCGCAAGCGTGGCCGGATCGAGCCACGGGCGCGAGCGGTACAGGAACTCGGAGCTGCGGCTGGTGCGGTCGAACAGGAAGGTCGCGCCCGGATCGCGGTCGTCGTCAAAGCCGACGATCCAGGCGGTCTCCTCCGCATCCTGGCCGCTGATCCCCGGGTCGCCATGGTGCAACCGGCCGACGGCCTCCCAATCGGCGCGGAAGCGCTCGTCGAAGCTGTGGACGACCAGTCGGTCGCGCAGATAGGCGGCCGCGAGCAATTCGCCGGTCTTGTCGGAGACAACGGGTGCGGCGAGATCCGCCTCCTCGTCGGCGTCGATGACGCGCTCTTGGCCCGTCGCCAAATCGAGCTCGACGAGGCGCATCAGGTCGGCGTCGCGGGCGCTTGCGACCCACAGCGCGGCGCCGTCGGGGGTGAACCCGGCGATGTAGCCGTTGTCCTCGTTGGCGTATTCGGCCACCTGCCGGAAGGGCCCGCTGGCGTCGTCGCGCACCAGGATGGCGAAATCCCCGGCCGGCGTCTGGGCGCGCGCCGCGCGCAGGACGCCATCGCGATCGGCGTTCCAGCCGACCACGTTGCCCGGATTCTCGGCGACCGGAACCAGCCGCCCGGAGGCCAGGTTCAGCGCATAGACGTCGAACACGCTCGCGTCCCGCTTGTTCATCGAGACCAGGATCTGCCGTGGGGTAGCGCGCGGCGCGGCGACGATGCCCGCGCGGATGCCCGAGAACGGGGTCAGATCCCGCACACGGTCCGGGACCCGGGGGTCGACAGCGTAGACGTGGTAGTTCTCGTCACCGCCCGAGTCCTGCACGTACAGGATGTAGCGGCCGTCGCGCGACCAAAAGTAGCTGCTTACGCCCCGATTCCGGTCATCGGTGATCGGGCGCTCGGGCCCGCCGGCGCGGGGACGCACCCACACGTTGAGCACGCCCTCGCGGGGTGCGAGGAACGAGATCGTCTGCCCGTCGGGCGACAGACGCGCGGCGGCCCGCTCGGGATTGTCAAAGAAATGCTCGAGCGGGAGAAGGGGTGCGGTGCTCATCGGCGGATAATGCTAGTGGTCTGCCGTGCCGCACGCCGCGCGAACGGACGCGGTCCGGCGCGCCGACGCGATACCTGAGAGACTCTCAGGGCAGGAACGCAAAGTTGACTGCGCAAGGTGCCGACCCCTAGATTACGGGATCGCCATTTGCAGGCTCAGCAGAGCCCGGGCGCACGACGGTGGGAGCCAGTGTGGGACCAACGAGTTCATCGAGCGGCAAGATCGCGCTGATGTTTCCGGGCCAGGGCTCGCAGCAGGTTGGCATGGGCGCCGGACTGCATCGTGAGTACGCCGTGGCACGCGCGACCTTCGACGAAGCCAACGATGTGCTCGGCTACGACCTGGCGCGCCTCTGCTTTGAGGGCCCCCACGAGCGACTGATGCGGACCGACTTCTGCCAGCCGGCGGTGCTCACCACCTCGGTGGCCGCATGGCGCGTGGCCCACGCGCACGGCCTGGAGGCGGACCTGGCGATGGGGCACTCGCTCGGGGAGTACGCGGCCCTGGTCGCCTCCGAGACGATCGGCTTCGAGGCGGCCCTACGCCTGGTCGTCGAACGCGGCCTGGCGACCGAGGAGGTCGCGGCGCGCGTTCCCGGCCAGATGGCGGCACTGCTGGGCGCCACCGACGAGGAAGCCGAGGCGCTGTGCCGGGAGGCCGGAGACGTCTGGCCGGCCAACTACAACTGTCCGGGCCAGATCGTGGCCTCGGGTGGCCACCGCGGCATCGACCGCCTGGTGGAGATCGCCCGGACGCACGGGTTCAAGACGCGCGTGCTGGACATCGAAGGCGCGTTTCACTCCTCGGTGATGGCGCCAGCCGCCGACCGCCTGCGCGAGGCACTCGCCGGCGTGCGCTTCTCGACGCCGTCGATGCCGTTTCTCTCGGCCACGACCGCGGCGATCGAGGCCAAGGCCGATCGCGTGCGGGGCCTGCTTGCCCAGCAGTTGACCGCACCGGTCAAGTTCACGCAGTCGGTACGCACGGCGATGGATCTCGGGGTGGATCAATTCGTCGAATGCGGCCCCCGGCGCGTCCTGGTCGGACTGGTACGCCGGATCCGCACGGACGTCGAGGTGCTGCACGTCGGATCCCCCGACGACCTGCCCGCAATTGTTGCGCTTGCCCAAGCGCGTGCCGATGCCCGTCGCCTTGGTGACCGGCGCTAGCCGGGGAATCGGCGCCGCCTGCGCACAGCGGCTTGCCGCGCAAGGATGGGACCTCGGACTGACCTACGCGCATGACCGCACGTCATGCGAGGCGACCGCCGACGCCGTGCGGCTCGCGGGCCGCCGCGCGCTCGCCCTCCAGGTCGAGGCACGCGATCCCGACTCGATCGAGGCGGCGGTGGCCGAGGTCGAACGCGAGCTCGGACCCCTGACGGGCGTCGTGGTCAATGCGGGCACGACCCGCGATGGGCTGGCCGTTCGTATGAGCGGCGACGACTGGCGCGAACCCATCGAGGTCAACCTCGAAGGAACGGCATGTGCCATCCGTGCAAGCGCCGCCCGCATGCTGCCCCGTGGCGAGGGCAGCATCGTCGCGGTGACCTCCATCGTCGGCGAGCACGGCAATCCGGGCCAGGCCAACTACGCCGCCTCCAAGGCGGGCATCATGGGCATGGTGCGCACCCTCGCCAAAGAATTCGGCCCCGAGGGCATCCGCGTCAACGCGGTCGCGCCCGGATTCATCCGGACCCGGCTGACCGACGTGCTTACCGAGGAGCAGGTCGACCGGCTGCGTGCCCGCACGGCGCTCGGCCGGCTCGGCGAGCCGGAGGACATCGCCGGGCCGATCGCCTTCCTGGTCTCGCCAGCGGCACGTTTTGTCACCGGCACCCTCGTCAGCGTGGACGGCGGCCTGTCGCTGTGAGCACGCGGGAACTGCGAGAGCGGGTGGTGATCACCGGCATTGGGCTGGTGTCCCCGCTGGGGATCGGACGGACCGACGCGTGGGCTGCGGCGCTCGCCGGCCGCTCGGGTGCCGGGCCGATCACGCACTTCGACGCCTCGGACCATGGCGCCCAGATCGCGTTCGAGGTGGCGGGCTTCGACCCCTTGACCTACATCGACCGCCGCGCCGCGCGCCGCATGGACCGCTCTTCCCATCTCGCCGTCGCCGCGGCCGCCCTTGCGATCGAGGACGCGGGCCTGGTGGTTCCGGCCGACGCAGAGCGGTACGGCGCGGTCATCTCGACCGGCAACGGCGGCAACGCGACCTACGAGGACGCCCACCGCACGCTGCTTGAGCGGGGCCCCGACAGGATCTCGCCGGTCGCGTTGCCGATGATCATCTGCAACATGGCCGCCGGGCACGTGTCGATCGCCTACGGCCTGAAGGGACCGCTGACGTGCGTGCTGAGCGCCTGCGCAAGCAGCCTGCATGCGCTAGGTGAGGCGGCCGACGTGATCCGCCGCGGGGCGGCCGACGTCATGCTCGCCGGCGGCTCCGAGGCCGCGGTGACCCCGTATGCAATGGCGGCGCTCGATGCCTCCCGGGCGATGTCACGCCGCAACGACGATCCCGCCGGCGCGAGCCGACCCTTCGATGCCGAGCGCGACGGGTTCGTCCTGGGCGAGGCCGGCGCGATCTTGGTGCTCGAGCGCATGGACCTCGCGCTCGAGCGCGGCGCGCGGATCTTCGCCGAGCTCGCCGGGTACGGCGCCACCTCGGACGCGCACCACATCACCGAGCCGCACCCCGACGGCTCCGAGCAGGCACAGGCGATCCGCCGCGCCCTGGCCTCGGGCGGTATCGACCCGACATCGGTCGACCACATCAACGCCCACGCGACCTCGACCATCGCCGGAGACGTCTCGGAGGTCCAGGGCATCATCTCCGCACTCGGTGGCGCGCACGCTGCGCGGATCGCCGTCAGCGCAACCAAGTCCATGCACGGCCACTGCCTCGGCGCCACCGGGGCGCTGGAGGCCTCGCTGACGGCACTCGCCGTGGCCGATCAGGCGGTGCCGCCGACGATCAACCTGGACCACCTCGATCCCGCCTGCGAAGGGGTCGACCACATCCGCACCGCGCGAGCCCAGGAGATCCGGACCGCCCTGTGCTCGGGCTTCGGCTTCGGCGGACACAACGCCGTGCTCGCGATCCGCACGGTGCAGGCATGAGCGCGCGCCGGCGCGTCGTAATCACCGGCATCGGGGTGATCTGTTCCCTGGGTGTCGGGCGCGAGGATGTCTGGCGCCAGGCCATCGCGGGCACGCCCGGCGGCGCCCCGATCACCGGCGTCGACATCGGCGACGACGCACCGGTGCGGATGGCCTGCCAGGCCCGTGAGTTCGTCGTCGAGGACTTCATCGAGCGCCGCCTCGCCCGACGTGCCGATCGTGTGACCCACCTCGCGCTCGCCGCCGCGCAGTTGGCGCTCGCCGACGCCCATCTGACCGTCGCGCACGACGGCCGTGACA
Source organism: uncultured Thermoleophilia bacterium (assembly GCA_963842065.1). Taxonomy (GTDB): domain Bacteria; phylum Actinomycetota; class Thermoleophilia; order Miltoncostaeales; family Miltoncostaeaceae; genus CAITWD01. The sequence goes on from CAWJEW010000007.1 coordinate 212,991, forward strand.
CCGGGTGCATCCTGGGGACCGGCACCGGTGGAAACCACGTCCGCGACGAGAACCATCGCGTCATGCTCGAGCGCGGCGTGGATCGCATCTCCCCGTTCGCGATCCCATACAGCATGTGCAACCACCCGCCTGCGGAGGTCGCGATGCAGCTCGGCCTGCGCGGCCCGACGATGGCGATGGTCACCGCATGTGCGGCCGGCGCCGACGCCATCGGGACCTCGACGGCGGTGATCCGGCGCGGCGACGCCGAGGTGATGCTCGCGGGCGGGGCCGAGGCGATGATCACGCCACTGTGGATCGCCGCATTCGACGCGATGCGCGTGCTCTCGCACCATCACGGAGATCCGGCGTCGGCCGCGCGGCCGTTCGACCTCTCGCGCGACGGCTTCCTGATCGGGGAGGGCGCCTCGATCGTCGTGCTCGAGGTCCTCGAGCACGCGACGGCCCGTGGGGCGACGATCATCTGCGAGATGGCCGGGTACGGCGCGAGTGCCGACGCGCACCACATCACCGACCCCGATCCGACCGGCGAGAGCCAGGCCCGGGCGATGCGCGCCGCGATCGCCGACGCCCGTATCGCCGCCGACGGCGATCGGCTACGTCAACGCGCACGGTGGCGCGAGCAGGCTCGGCGACTCGTCCGAGGTCGCCGCCCTGCGTCGGGTGTTCGGCGACGAGCACGCCAGCCGGACGGCGGTCTCGGCGACCAAGTCGATGCACGGACACTGCATGGGCGCGACCGGTGCCGTCGAATGCGCGCTGACCGCACTCGCCGTCGCCGACGGCCGCGTCCCCCCGACCATCAACCTCACCGACCTCGATCCGGAGTGCGGTGGGGTCGACCATGTCGTCGGCGCGGCCCGCGACGTGCGTCTCGAGGCCGCGTTGTCGACCAACAATGGGCTGGGCGGCCACAACGCCGCGCTCGTGCTCGTCCCGTGGAGGGAACGATGAGCCCGAGGGCGCGGACGCAAGCTGACCCCGCGCGCGGAGAAGTCGATCCGGCTCACGCTTGCCGGCGTGCTCGCCGCGATTCCCGGTCTGTGGGGGATCGCGACGGGCACCGTGTGGCTGGGCTACCTCGCGGCCGGCATCATCCTCGCCGCCATCCTGCTCGGCCCCGTGTCGGAGCGCCACTTCACCCGCTAGGCCTCGTCGGCGGCCACCTGCGGCACCGGCACCGGCCGCTCGTCCGGGCCGATCGCGACAAACACGAAGCGCCCCGTCCCGCACAGGCGCCGCTCGCCGGTCAGAAGGACCTCGGCGACCATCGTGACCTCGATCGTCATCGACGTGCGTCCGGTCGCGGTCACCACCGCCTGCACCTCGACGATCTCGCCGATGTGCACGGGGGCGACATAGTCCACCTCGTCGACGCCGACAGTCACCACCGTCTGGCGCGAATGCCGGGTGGCGGCGACAAAGGCCGCGCGGTCCATCATGCTCAGCGCGACGCCGCCGAACAGGGTCCCACGGTGATTGAGCTGCTCCGGCAGCACGATGTCGGTCATGCGCGTGATGGCGGGCGCGGCGAGCGCGTCTGCGAACGGGGCGGCGGCGTCGGTCATGCGGGGTCCTCGTCGCTCGGAGCCGACGGCTCGGGCTGCCGCCACGGCGGCCCGAGCTCGTCGATGCGCGCGTAGGCGGGACAGTCGGGGGCATGGGCGCCCGGCAAGTAGCCGAGCGACATCAGGAATTCGCGGGTGATCTCGGGCCCGGTGAAGCGAAACGTCCGGCGAAACAGCCGCACCCACTCCTCCCTGGACAACGGGTGATGGGCATCCAGCCACGCGGCCACGCTGCCGCACGCGTCGATGAGCCCGCACATGACCCCGGCGTTGGCGATGATGGCCTCGATCTTGCGCCGGTTGCGGATCACCCGGGCGTCGACCAGCAGCCGCTCGCGACCCACGTCGCCGAGCGCCGCGACATGGGTCGGCGCAAAGCCCCCGAACGCGTCGCGAATGCCGGCCCGCCGACGCAGCACGATCTCCCACGACAGACCGGCCTGAAAGATCTCGAGGGCCAACCGCTCGCACAGCACCTCGTCGTCGCGGGACGGCACCCCATACTCGAACTCGTGGTAGTCGTTATGCACCGGATGCCCGGGCGCGATCGCGCAGTACCCGCTCATCGACGGGCGCCATCGCGGCTTATCGTCACCAATCGGCCCTCCGAAAGGTCGCGCAGGATACGCTAGGACACTATGGCGCACCGTCCTGACGCCCGCGCCGTCCTCGATGGCTCGCTCACCGAGCGCGTGATCCTTCTCGACGGCGCCATGGGCACGATGATCCAGCGGCATTCGCTCGGAGGAAGCCGACTTCCGCGGCACGCGGTTCGACGACCACCCGATCGCTGCTCAAGGGCAACAACGACCTGCTGGCGCTGACGCGCCCGGACGTGATCTCCACGATCCACGAACAGTTCCTCGAGGCGGGCGCGGACATCATCGAGACCAACACGTTCAGCTCGACCGCGATCGCGCAGGCCGACTACGGGCTGCAGGAGCGTCGTCGGCGAGCTGAACCGGGCCGCAGCGTCGCTAGCGCGCGCGGCGGCCGACGCCTGGAGCGACGCGTACCCCGGAGCGCCCCCGCTTCGTCGGCGGGCGCGATCGGCCCGACCAACCGCACGCTCTCGATGTCGCCCGACGTCAACGACCCGGGCTTCCGCGCGGTGAGCTTCGACCAGGTACGCGACGCCTACGTCGAGCAGGTCCGCGGGCCTCATCGACGGCGGCGTCGATCTGCTGCTGGTCGAGACGATCTTCGACACGCTCAACGCCAAGGCCGCGCTGGCGGCGATCGCCGACGTCGCCGAGGAGCGGGCACGCGGCTGCCCGTCATGATCTCGGTCACGATCACCGACGCATCGGGGCGCACGCTCTCGGGCCAGACGGTCGAGGCGTTCTGGACGAGCGTCGCCCACGCACGACCGTGGTCCGTCGGCGTCAACTGCGCGCTCGGCGCCGCGGCGATGCGCCCCCACGTCGAGGCGCTCGCGCGCGATCAGCGACTGCTGGATCAGCTGCTATCCGAACGCCGGACTGCCCGAACGCCTTCGGCGAGTACGACGAGCTGCCGGATGACACCGCACGCGTCCTTCGCGAGATGGTCGCCGCGACGGCCTGGCTCAACATCGTCGGCGGCTGCTGCGGGACAACCCCAGCCCACATCGCGGCGATCGGTCGCGCCGTCGCCGACAGCGTGCCCCGCCCGCGCCCGCGTGCGCGAGGCATCCGGCATGACCCACCTGTCGGGGCTCGAGCCGTTCGCCTTCGGCCCGGGCAGCACCTTCACCGTGATCGGCGAGCGCACCAACGTGACCGGGTCGCGCCGCTTCGCCACCCTGATCACCAGCGGCGACTTCGCCACGGCCCTCGAGGTCGCGGTCGATCAGGTGCGCAACGGCGCGAACCTGATCGACGTCAACATGGACGAAGGCATGCTCGATTCGCCGGCGGCCATGACGACGGTTCCTGAACCTGATCGCCGCCGAGCCGGAGATCGCGCGCGTACCCATCATGGTCGACTCGTCCCGGTGGGACGTCATCGAGGCCGGCCTGAAGTGCTGCCAGGGCAAGTGCGTCGTGAACTCGATCAGCATGAAGGAGGGCGAGGCGGAGTTCCTGCGGCTGGCCCGTCGCGCCCGACGCTACGGCGCGGCGCTCGTCGTGATGGCCTTCGACGAGAACGGCCAGGCCGAGAGCCTCGCGCAGCGGGTGTCGATCTGCACCCGCGCCTATGGGCTGCTGACGACGGAGGCGCGGGTCCCTCCCGAGGACATCATCTTCGACCCGAACATCTTCGCCATCGGCACGGGGATCGAGGAGCACGCGCGCTACGCAATCGATTTCATCGAGGCGATCCGCCAGGTCAAGGCCGCCTGCCCGGGCGTCAAGATCTCCGGCGGTGTCTCGAACCTGAGCTTCAGCTTCCGCGGCAACGACGTCGTCCGCGAGGCGATGCACACCGCGTTCCTCTACCACGCAATCGCCGCGGGCATGGACATGGGCATCGTCAACGCCGGCCAGCTCGGCGTCTACGAACAGCTGGATCCCGAGCTGCGCGAGCTCGCCGAGGACGTCATCTTCGACCGGCGCCCAGACGCCACCGAACGCCTGCTGGCGTTCGCCGAGACGGTCACCGGCGAGACCGCCCAGCGTGGGCCGGATCTCGCCTGGCGCGAGCAGCCCGTCGAAGGACGGCTCGAGTACGCCCTGGTCAACGGCATCGTCGATTTCATCGAGCAGGACACCGACGAGGCGCGCATCGCCTATGCGCGCCCGATCTCCGTCATCGAGGGCCCGCTGATGGCGGGGATGAGCACGGTCGGGGATCTGTTCGGGGCCGGCAAGATGTTCCTGCCGCAGGTCGTCAAGAGCGCGCGGGTAATGAAGCGGGCCGTTGCCCACCTCGAGCCGTTCATGGAGGCCGAGCGGGCCGCCGACGGCGGTGTCGCCAACAACGGACGGGTCGTCATGGCCACCGTCAAGGGCGATGTCCATGACATCGGCAAGAACATCGTCGGCGTGGTGCTCGGCTGCAACAACTACGACGTCATCGACCTTGGCGTCATGGTGCCGGCGCAGACGATCATCGACACGGCCATCGAAAAGGACGCCGACATGATTGGCCTGTCGGGGCTGATCACGCCGTCACTCGAGGAGATGGCCGGCATCGCGACGGAGCTCGATCGGCGTGGGCTTCGGCTGCCGTTGCTCATCGGCGGGGCAACGACCTCCAAGCAGCACACGGCGGTCAAGATCGCACCGCGCTACGACGGGCCGGTGGTGCACGTCCTCGACGCCTCACGCGCGGTCGGGGTGGTGTCCGCGCTGCTCGACGAGGATGCGCGGGACGGCTACCTGGCCGGGATCCGCGCGGACCAGCAGCGCCTGCGCGAGGCCCACGCCCGGCGCGGCGAGCGCACCCTGCTCCCGATCGACCAGGCGCGCGCGCGTCGGCCGGTCGTCACGTGGCACCCGGCGCCCCTGGAGCCGGCGTTCATCGGGCTGCGCCAGATCGAGGTACCGCTCGGCGAGCTCGCGCCGTACATCGACTGGACGTTCTTCTTCCACGCGTGGGAGCTGCGCGGGCGCTTCCCCGGCATCCTCGAACACCCCGAGTTCGGCGCCGCCGCCCGCGAGCTGTACGAACACGCCACGGCGTTGCTCGAGCGCCTGGTCCACGAGGGCCGCCTGCGGGCACGCGGCGCATACGGATTCTGGCCGGCTGCCGCGGACGGCGATGACATCGTTCTGTACGTCGATCCCGAGCGCACGACGACGCTCACGCGGATGCCGATGCTACGCCAGCAGCGCGACTGGGGTGACGACCGGCCCATGTACTGCCTGGCGGACTTCATCGCGCCCAAGGACAGCGGCATCCCGGACTGGGTCGGCGCGTTCGCCGTGACGGCGGGCCTCGGCGCCGATGAGATCGCGGCGGAATTCGCCGCCGCTCACGACGACTACTCCTCGATCATGGTCAAGGCGATCGCCGACCGGCTGGCCGAGGCGTTTGCCGAGTACCTGCACGCGCGGGCACGCCACGAGTGGGGCTATGAGGTCCAGGGTGAGCTGACCAGCGAGGACCTGATCGCCGAGCGCTATCGCGGCATCCGGCCGGCATTCGGCTACCCGGCCTGCCCGGACCACTCCCCCACGCGCGAGCTGTTCCGGATCCTGGATGCCGAGGCGATCGGCATGTCGCTGTCGGAGTCGCTGGCAATGCTGCCCGCGGCATCAGTCAGCGGCATCTACCTGGCCCACCCCGAGGCGCGGTATTTCGCCGTCGGGCCGATCGGGGCCGATCAGGTCGCCGACTATGCCGCGCGGCAGGGTCGCGATCTCGATGAGGTCGAGCGGGCGCTCGCGCCCAACCTCGGCTATGAGTCCGCCCGCCCGGCGGCCGCGGAACCCGCGGGGCCTAGTCGGACGTGAACTGCTCCTTGGCGAACACGAGCCGGGCGCGATACGCGCACTCGTACAGCGACGTGAGCTTCTGCGCGGCCTGCTCAGGGGTGAGCCGGTCAAGTCCCGGGCTGGCGACGACCCACAGTGCCGACGGCGGCACCTCACGCGCCGCCTCCACGATGACCCGGGCGGCAACGTTCGGATCCTCGACCTCGGGGGTGGCGCCATCGACGACGACGACCATCGCCTCGTCGGGCCCGAACCGGTAGACCCCGTCGGGCGCGGGCCCCGCGGTTTCGATGATGCGGGCACCCGCTGCGGCCAGCGCGCCCGGATCGGCGGGATCGGTCGCCTTGACCACGCGATATGGCGCGGCCACCACGGCGGCCGCGTACGTCTCGGGGGTGTCGTGCAGCGCGCCCGAGCTCACGACATCAACACCGATCGACACGAGCCGGGATGCCCATTCGGGCGGGCCCGGCAGCCCGCCAAGGGCGATCGTGGCGAGCACCGGCAACTGGACCTGGAGACGTTCGAGTTCGGGGCGCCGCATCGGCAGGCATGCTGCCAGATCGCGGCCACCCGCGACGAGCGGCCAGCATGTCGCACGAGGTCAATCGGAACCCCGGGGCTCTACCGGATGTGAAACGGGGCGAACTCCGGCCAAAATCCTGGCCGTCGAGCGGTATCCTCACGCCCTACCGGTTGCGGGGGTTCCCCGCGATCAGGCAAACTGTCGTGTTCTGACACCTATCACGGAGGGCACATGGCAACTGAGGTCGGCGAACGCGCAGCCGCGCTGCTCGAGGCGAACGGACTGGCCCCAACGGGAACGGTGCTCTGGGACCTGTCGACTGAGGTCCTCTACGAACACGCGATCAAGAACGGATCGGGCCGTTTGGCGCACGGCGGTGCGCTTGCCGTCACGACCGGTGTGCACACCGGCCGGGCGCCCAAGGACAAGTTCATCGTCAAGGAGCCCGGCAGCGAGGCCCGCGTGGCCTGGGGGGCTGTCAACCAGCCGATGGATCTTGAGATCGCCGCCAAGCTCGGCCAAGACCTGCGCGCGCATCTCAACGCGGCGCCGCAGCTGTACGTGCTCAACGCCCGTGTGGGTTCGGACCCGACGCACGGCATCACCCTGCGCCTCATCAGCGAGAGCGCATGGCACGCGCTGTTCACCAAGAGTCTGTTCATCGACCTCACCGACGAGGAGCGCGCCAGCCTCACGAGCACGGACGGCGTGATCCTCCACGCCCCGAGCTTCAACGCCGACCCGGCGGTGCACAAGACCCGCCAGGGCAACTTCGTCGTGATGAACCTCTCCGAGAGCGAGATCCTGATCGGCGGCACCCAGTACGCCGGTGAGATCAAGAAGTCGGCGTTCACGCTGATGAACGACCGCCTGCCGCTCGAGGGTGTGCTGCCGATGCATTGCTCGGCCAACGTCGGCCCCAATGGCGACGTCGCCGTGTTTTTCGGCCTGTCAGGCACCGGCAAGACCACGCTGTCGACCGACGCGAGCCGTCCGCTGATCGGCGACGACGAGCACGGCTGGTCCGACGAGGGCGTGTTCAACTTCGAAGGCGGCTGCTACGCCAAGGTCATCGGCCTGTCCGCCGACGCCGAGCCGGAGATCTACGCGACGACCCGCATGTTCGGCACGGTGCTCGAGAACGTCGTGCTCGACCCGGACACCCGGATCATCGACCTCGACGACGACTCCCTGACCGAGAACACCCGCGGCGCGTACCCGCTCGAGTCGGTCCCGAACGCGGTGCCCGAGAAGCGTGCCGGCCAGCCGACGAACATCGTCATGCTCACCTGTGACGCGTTCGGCGTGCTGCCGCCCATCGCCAGGCTCACGCCCCAGCAGGCGATGCAGATGTTCCTGGCCGGCTACACCGCCAAGGTCGCCGGAACCGAGATCGGCGTGACCGAGCCGCAGGCCACCTTTAGCTCCTGCTTCGGCGCCCCGTTCCTGCCGCAGCCGCCGAAGGTCTACGCGGCGCTGCTCAAGGACCGGATCGAGCGCTACGGCGTCAACGTGTGGCTGATCAACACCGGCTGGACCGGTGGCGGCGCGGGCGTCGGCAGCCGCATGCCGATCAAGGTCAGTCGCGCCGTCGTGCGCGGGGCCGTCTCGGGCGAGCTCGCCGGCGCAACGACCCGCACCGACCCGATCTTCGGGTTCGAGGTGCCGGTCGCCGTCGATGGCGTCGAGCAGTCGCTGCTGGACCCCAAGAGCACCTGGCCGGACCCGGCCGCCTACGACGAGACGGCCAACAAGCTGGCCGCCGATATCGTGGCCAACGCCAAGAAGGCCGGTCAGTAGCACCATCCCAGACCTGCGGGGGTGCGCCGATGCGCAGCCCCGCAGGCGCGCGGGTCAACCCGCGGCGTCGGGCGGCTGCACGCCGCCGGGCGGTTCGGCCCAGCGCGGCGCGCGGCGCTCGCGAAACGCCGCCAGCCCCTCGGCAAAGTGCGTCGAGGCATAGGCCTCCAGGCGGATGCGCTCAATGGTCGCTGCATCCTCGGGCGCGGGCACGCCGGAGAGCAGTGTGATGGCGGCGCGCGTCCCGGCCACCGCCGTGGGTGCGGCCAGGACGATGTCGGCCACCGTGTCGGCGACTGCCCCCGCCAGCTCCGCGGCCGGGACGACCTGATCAACCAGGCCGATCACCAGCGCGCGCTCGGCGGACACCGGCCGTCCGGTCACGAACAGTTGCCGCGTCCGCGCCGGGCCCAGGATCGCAAGAAACTGGGCCAGTCCCTCGGGCGCGTAGACGACGCCCAGACGCGCCGCCGGCATTCCGAACTGCGCCGTATCGCTGGCGATGCGCCAGTCGCAGGCGACCGCCAGCTCGAGCCCCCCGCCGAAGGCCGCCCCGTTGACGGCGGCCACGACCGGACACGCACACGCCGCGATCGCCGCTGTCGCGCCGCGCAAGCGCTCCTCCCCGCGCCTGAGACGCTCGGCCATCCTCTCCCCCGGCGCGTCGGCGAGGTCTAGCCCCGAGGAGAAATGGCGCGGGCCCGAGCCGGTCAGCACGATCACGCGCACGTCGGGGCGAGGGCGCTCGACATGCCGCACGATCGCCCGCAGAATCTCCTCGTCGATCGCGTTGGCGCGGTCCGGGTTATGGATGCGCAGGATGGTCGCATGGGCGCCGTCCTCGACGAGCAATCCGGGTGTGGAGGGATTCTCCGGTGACATCAGTCCTCGTTAACGTCTGTGGGCGCGTACTGGGGTGCGCACTCGGCCCGCGACGGCCACGATGTCACGCTCGTCGCGCGCGGTCCGCATCGCGATGCGCTGCGTGCCCCCGGCGTGGTCGCCATCCGGGAGCCCGACGGGTCCGACTGGACCGCGCCGGTCGCCGCCGCGGCAACGCCGCCCCACGGCGCGTGTGACCTCGTCATCGTCGCGACCAAGTCGCACGACACCCTACAGGCGGCCGCGACCCTACGACCCGCGCGTGCGGTCGGCGCCGGGGATCCCGACACCTGTCAACGACGTCCTGGACGGGCTGCTCGTGCGCCAAGCCGATCGCGCGACCGCACCCGGCGCCGCGTCGCCGCGTCGCCGGCACCGCCGTGTGCGAGGGCGCAGAGCCGCGCGCGGGCCCGGCGCGGGCGATCAGCCGCCGAGCGATGCGTCGGCGAGCACGCGCTCCACGACGTCATCCAGTGACAAGCCGGCGGCCATGGCCGCCTTGGGGAGCAGGCTCGTGTCGGTCATCCCGGGAATCGGGTTGATCTCGAGCACCCAGACCCGCTCGTCGGCGTCGATGAGCATGTCGACACGCCCGAAGCCGCGGCAGCCCAGCGCCGCGTAACACGCCAGCGCGGTCTGGGCGACCTCGTCTGCCAGGTCCGGGGACAGATCCGCCGGGGCCACCAGCTCGGTCATGCCGGGGGTGTAGCGCGCCTCGAAGTCGTAGAACTCGCCGGCGAGGATGGCCTCGACGGCGGGCAACGCCTCCGGATCCTCCGTTCCGAGCACCGACACCGCGATCTCGCGACCGCGGACGAACCGCTCAAGCAGCACGTGATCGTCGAAGCTCAGGGCCGTCATCAGCGCCCGCGGCACGTCACTGGGCTCTCGCGCGACCGTGATCCCGAGCGCCGAGCCCTGCTTGGCGGGCTTGACGACGAGCGGCAACCCCAGGCGGGACTCGATCTCCATGAGGGCGTCGGCCGCGCCGAGCTCGCGAAACGCGCTCTCGCCGAACGCGAACGCCGGCGGGGTCGCGATGCCGGCGTTGGTGAAGACCGCCTTGGCCATAACCTTGTCCATCGCGCGCGCGCATGCCTGCACCCCCGAGCCCGTATACGGGATGTCAAGGATCTCGAGCAGCTCCTGCACCGTGCCGTCCTCGCCGCCCTTGCCATGCATGGCCACGAACACCACGTCCGGTCGCTCGGCGCGCAATGTCCGCACCAGGCTCGGACCCGCGTCGACCGGGATCACCTCGTGGCCAAGGCGGCGCAGGGCGGCTTCGACGTTCGCACCGGATCTCAGGCTGACCTCGCGCTCCATGGAGCGGCCGCCTTTGAGGACCGCGACGCGCTGGGCCTCGCTCACCGGCCGCCTCCGAGCGCCCGCTGCAGGTCGATCATCGCTTCGATCGCCGCACCGATGCGGGTGACGCCCTCGGTGATCACGTCCTCGGGCGCCCCCGAGAAGTTCAATCGCATGCTGTTGTGCCCCTGGCCGTCAAGGTAGGCCGCTTCACCGGGCACGAACGCCACCTGGTGACGTTCGATGGCGCGCGCAAGTAGCTCGCCGGTGTGAATGTAGTCCGGCAGCGTCGCCCAGACGAACAGGCCGCCCTCCGGGCGCGTCCAGGTCGCCTCGCGGGGGAAGTGCTGATCGAGCGCCGCAAGCATGGCGTCGCGGCGGCTGCGGTAGATCGCGTTCAGCCGTCCCACGTGCTCGCGCCAGTCGATGCGGCGCAGATACTCGATGATGAATCGCTGGCTCATCGTCGAGCTGCACAGGTCGATGGCCTGCTTGCCCAGGTTCATCTTGTGCAGCACCGGTGCCGGCGCGGCGACCCAGCCGATGCGCATTCCGGGCGCCAGGATCTTCGAGAACGTCGAGACATAGATCACACCGCCCGCTCCGCCGTCGAGCTCCCACAGGCTCGGAAGCGACTCGCCCTCGTACCGCACGGGCCCGTACGGGTTGTCTTCGACGATCAGGACGTCGCGCTCGGCGGCGAGCGCAACCAGGCGTTCGCGACGGTGGCGCGCCATCGTCACGCCCCCTGGATTGTGGAAGTTCGGGATCGTGTAGATCAGCTTCGGCGTCTGTCCGTGCGCCGCCAGCCGGTCAAGCTGCTCCTCGAGCAAGTCGATCGACATCCCGTGGGTGTCGAGCGGGATGTGGATGACGCGTGCCTGGTAGGTGGTCAGTGTCGGCACGGCACCGGGGTACGTGGGCCCTTCGGCGATGACGATGTCGCCGGGATCGATGAAGGTGCGGATCGCCAGCGCGATCGCCTGCTGGCCGCCGGCGGTCACCAGGATCCCGTCGGGCTGGGCGATCATCCCGTCCTCGGCCATGAGCCGGCAGATCGCCTGGCGCAGGTCGAGCAGGCCCTCCGTCGGGCCGTACTGCAGTGACGACGCGCGGTGCCCGCTGGCGACCGCGTGCCAGACCTCGTCGTAGACGTTGGCGGGAAACGACTCGGTATCCGGGAAGCCGCCCGCCAGCGAAATGATCTCGGGCCGCTCGGAGAGCGACATGAGATCGCGCATCGCGGACGACTTGATCCCCGTTGCGCGCGCGGCGAAGCGGTCCTCGAAGCGCGACGGATCCCGCGGGACGGTGCGATCGGCCGTGGATGCTCCCTTGATGTCGTTCATCGCGGCCCCATTTGCGTCAGACAACCGTACGCGGTGCGGAGATGGTCTGCCCGGGGGCGCGTTCGCGTGCCTGCAGGTGGTCCCTGATAACTTTGCATGACCATGGTCAGCCGCCAAGCCCCGGAGACTCTGGCGCAGCCGACGAGTTCCCGCCCGAATGCGCTGAGCATTTCACGCATCCGACATGCCGATCGCTCGGCGTGGATCCAACTCCTGAAGTTCTGCATCGTCGGAGCCTCGGGATACGTGGTGAACCTCATCGTGTACTACGTGCTGATCCACTGGCTCGGCGCGCAGTACCTGCTGGCATCGCTCATCGCGTTCTTGGTCGCCTGGTTGAACAACTTCGTGCTCAACCGCCAGTGGACCTTCCCGAAGGTCGGTGCGTCGCCCGTTAGACAGGCCGCAAAATACCTGGTCGTCAGCGTCATCGGCCTGGTGGTCAACCTCGGCATCCTGTGGGCCCTGGTGCACGTCGGGACCGACACGCTGCTCGCACAGGCCATCGCGATCGCCGCCGTGACACCGCTGACGTTCCTGTTGACCCGGAGTTGGGCGTTCCGCTAACCACAGGCGCGCGGGCGCGCGCGGCCGCAATTGCCGTGCTGGTCGTGGCGGGACTGATGCTGTGCGGCACGTCGGCGTTCGGTGCCGTGCAGGTGAGCCAGTCCCCGTCGACCGCAACGATCCTGACGACGCCGCTCACGCCGTCGGCCACGTCGGGCAACCTGCCGACGCTCTCGACCCAGACGGTCCTCGAGCTGGCGAGCCGCTCGAAGGCGGTCAAGGACTGGATCGCCGGCCACCCGGTCTATCGCACGACGCCCGCATACGACCCGAGCGCGCACCAGTGGACGGTCTACTACGTCTCGCGCAACAAGCAGGGCGTCGAGACCACCCAGGCCGAGGTGCTGATCGACGACAACACGGCCGAGATCCAGGAGACCCGCACCGGCCCGCAGGTCGCGTGGATGATGGCGCGTGGATATTGGGGGGCCTTCGGCCGGCACATCAACGATCCGTGGATCTGGTCCGGGCTCTGCGCCATGTTCTTCATCCCGCTGGTCGAGATCCGCCGAATCATCAGCTGGCGCACGCTCGATTTGCTCGTACTGCTGAGCTTCTCGCTGTCGCTGATCTGGTTCAACGCGGGCGACATCTTCACGTCGGTCCCCCTGGTGTACCCACCGCTTGCCTACCTGGCGATCCGCACGGCACTCATCGGCACCCGACGGGTGCGCGCACGCCATGCGCCCGCCACCGACGCCTCCGTCCCAGCGATGCAGCAGAGCCACGCGCCATCATTTCGCGGCTGGGCCCCGACGTGGCTGCTGATCGCCGTATTGATGCTGTCGCTCGGCCTGCGCTATTCGCTCAACGCGTTCGACTCCAACGTGATCGACGTCGGCTACGCCGGTGTGATCGGCGCGCACCAGATCGTCCACGGCGTGATCCCGTACGGCACGTTCCCGTCATCCTGTGGCCATTGCGACACCTACGGGCCGTTGACCTACCTGGCCGTCGTGCCGTTCGAAGTCGTCGCACCGTGGCACGGCACATGGGATTCCCTGCCAGCAGCCCACGCAGCGGCGACCGCGTTCGACATCCTGTGCGTGACGGGACTGCTCGCACTCGGATGGCGGCTCGGAGGGTTCCGGTTGGGCGTCGCGCTGGCGACCGCCTGGGCGGCGTTCCCGTTCACCGCGTACGCATTGGAGAGCAACACCAACGACGCGCTGGTCGCCGCCATGCTCATCTGGGGGCTGGTCGTGGCGGCGCGGCCGCTCGGGCGAGGTCTCATGCTGGGCCTGGCGATCGCGGCCAAGCTGACGCCTGCCATCCTGATCCCCTTGTGGTGGCGACATCCGTATCCGCGCGGACAGCGCCACAACGGGTGGCTGTGGTACGTGGCCGGCCTCGGGCTCGCGGTCGTGCTCACCGGATGGGTTATCCTGCTCGGCGGGCTCGGCGGCATCCACACGTTCTGGACGCGAACCGTCAGCTACCAGTTGGGTCGCCAGACGCCCTTTTCGATCTGGGGGCAGAATCCCGGCCTGCGGCCCGTGCAGCTCGGCCTGATTGCGCTCGTCGCAATCGCGGCCCTCGCGCTCCTGCGCTGGCCGCGGGAACGTGATCTCCTGACACTGACCGCGCTCTCGGGCACACTCATGATCGGTCTGCAGCTGACCCTTAACTACTGGTTCTATTTGTATATCCCCTGGTTCCTGCCCTTCGTGCTGGTGGCCACCGTCCCCCACTGGCCCCGTCCGCTGCCCGTCCGGCCGGCACCGCTGAGCGACGCCGGCGACGGCATCCCGATCGCGGAAGGAGCCGTACGGTGACCCGGCGCGCGCTCGCGCTTCCGGCCGGGCTCATCGCGCTGGCGTTCGTCGCCTGGGCGTTGCCGCTTCAGCACGCGGCGTTCTGGGTCCATCGCGACAACGTCGGCGACGTGCGCATCTACGCGCAGTACGCGCGTGAGATGGCGCAAGGGCTGGTGCCGTACCGCGACTTCCGCGTCGAGTACCCACCGGGTGCGACGTTCATCTTCTGGTTGGTCTGGCAGGTGCCGGGCGAGTACCGCGCGGCGCTGAGCGGCGCCATGTTCGTCTGCCTGTGCGTCTGCGTGGTGGGGGTCGTCGCGACGGCGCGAGCCGTAGACCTCTCGCCGCTGCGGCAGGCGATCGCCGGGGGGATCGTGGCGCTCTCGCCGCTGTTGCTCGGCCCGATCGTCGTGCAGCGCTTCGACATGGCCGTCGCCGCCGTCACCGCGTGGCTCGTCTACGCCGCGGTCACCGAGCGCTGGAAGCTGATGTGGGGCCTCCTGGTGGCCGGCGTGCTGATCAAGCTCATCCCGATCGCGCTCGTCCCGCTGCTGGTGATCTGGCAGGCCCACCGGCGCGGCTGGGCGAGCGCGGTGCGCGGTGCGCTCGTCGCGATCGGGGTCATGATCCTGGCCATACTGCCGTTGCTCGTGATCGCCCCGTCGGGCACCTGGTACTTCATCGACTACAACTTCCGCCGGCCGCCGCAGCTGGAATCCCTGACGGCCAATGTGTTCCTGCTGCTGTCCAAGTACGGCCACTACCGCTTCCGGATCGTCGACACCTTCCACAGCGACGGCGTCCAGGGCACGCCACCGTCCGTGGTGTCAACGGTCTCGACACTCGCACTGATCGTCGTCGTGCTCGCATGCGCCTGGTGGTCATGGCGGCTGCTGGCCACAAGCACAACCCCGGCGGACCGAGGCGTCATCGTCGCGGGTGCCGCGGCCACGATCGTCGCGATCACCGTGTTCGGCAAGGTGCTCTCGCCCCAGTACATGATGTGGCTGCTGCCCGTGACCCTGATCGTGGGGGGCCGCTGGGGTCGGGCCGCGATTGCCTTGTCCGTCGCGGCGCTGCTGTTGACGCTTGCCTATTTTCCGACCCATTACAGCGAGATCGCCAAGGTGCAGATCTACGTGATCCGCTTACTGACACTGCGCAACCTCGCCCTGATCGCCCTACTGGTCGTGTGCTGGCCGCGGCAGCCATCAGGACGTGGGCTGGTCGCCGCCAGCCCCGACCAGCCGGCGACCGCGACCCCTGAGCCGGTGCCCTGAGTGCCCGCGCGTCGTCAGGCCACCACACGCCGCGCCCCAGCGCTGCCGGAGTCGCCACATTGACCCCTGCCCGGCGTTTCGCGCTGCCTGTGAGTCTGCTCGCGCTTGCGATCGTCGTCTGGACGATTCCGCTGCAGCGCGTGTCGCTGTGGACGACCGACCAGATCAATCCCGACGTCAACCTGTATCTCAAGTACGCGCGCGCGATGGCCCACGGGGCGGTGCCCTACCGCGACATTCGCATCGAGTATCCGCCGGGGGCGACGGGGATCTTCTACCTGACGTGGTGGATCCCCGGCAATTACGTCACCGCGTTCAGCGGCCTGATGCTGGCGTGTCTGTGCGTGTGCCTTGTCGGGGTCATCGCGACCGCCCGGGCGCTGGGCTATTCGCCGGCCCGGCAAGCGATCGCCGGCGGGGTAATCGCGCTCTCGCCGCTGATGCTGGGCTCGCTGATCGGGGCGCGGTTCGACCTGGCGGTCGCGGCGCTCATTGCCTGGATGCTGTTCGCGGCGGTCACCGAGCGCTGGAAGCTGATGTGGGTGCTCCTCGCCGCGGGCGTACTGATCAAGCTGATCCCGATCGCGCTGCTCCCGCTGCTGGTGATCTGGCAGGCCCATCGCGTCGACTGGCGGGCTGCGCTGCGCGGTGCGGTCGCATCGCTGCTGCTGGTCGTGGTAGTGGTGCTCCCGTTCGCCCTGATCAGCCCGTCGGGCACGTGGTACTTCCTGGCATACAACCTGCGCCGGCCACCGCAGCTGGAGTCGATGGCCTCGAGTGCCTACTTGGCCGTGCACGCGATCGCGGGCACGCACGTCGCCGTGGTCAATAACTACGGCAGCTTCGGGCTCAGCGGACGGGGGCCGGCGCTCCTGGCGACCGGGCTGACCGTGGCGCTCGTCGTGGTCGTCATCGTGTGTGCTGGGTGGTGCGCCCGGCTGCTGGCCAAGTCGTACGCGACCCGCGATGTCGAAATCCTCGTCGCCGGAGCGGCGGCCACGATGGTGGCCCTCACGGTCACCGGCAAGGTGCTCTCGCCCCAGTACATGATTTGGCTCCTGCCGGTCACCATGCTGGTGCCTGGACGCCTTGGCCGATGGGCCCTTGCGACAATGATCGCCGCAATGCTCCTCACCCAGGCGTTTTTCCCGCTGAACTACTGGCACCTGGTCGGTCTCGACAGCAACGACATTGCCTGGCTGGTCGTCCGGAACCTCACCCTTGTCGGGCTGCTCGTGCTCTGCTGGCCGCGTTCGTCATTGGGGACCCTGCCGATCGAGGGCCAGATCATCGGCGGCGGTCCACGGTCCGAGGAGATCAGCGGTCCGCCCTCGGCCGTGTCCGCCCGCCACATCGTCGACTGATTCGCGGATTTCCGCGGGTCGACGCCAAGTTCCCACGCCGCTCTCGGATATGGTCAGGGTGGTATTCCTGAACGACACAACTTTGGAGGCAACTGGATGGGGACACAGGACCGAGCCGGTATCGATGCAATCGTTGAGATACTCGGTGACGACGCACCGCGGCTCTTGGACCATCGCTGCACCACGATCCCGGCCAGCCGCCTGACGACTCCCGGTCCCGACTACGTCGAGCGGGTCCTGATCAACTCTGATCGCCCCATCCCGGTGCTGCGATCGATCCAAACGCTGTTCGGCACGGGCCGCCTCGCCGACACGGGGTACGTGTCGATCCTTCCGGTCGACCAGGGCATCGAACACTCCGGTGGCGCATCGTTCGCCAGGAACCCCGACTACTTCGATCCGGTAAAGATCGTGGAGCTCGCGATCGAGGGCGGCTGTAACGCCGTTGCGACAACGCTCGGTGCGCTCGGGCTGGCCGCGCGCAAATACGCCCACCGCATCCCGTTCCTGCTCAAGTTCAACCACAACGAGTTTCTGTCGTACCCGAACAGCTACGACCAGATCATCTTCGCCTCGGTCACGCAGGCACGTGAGATGGGCTGCGTCGCGGTGGGCGCGACCATCTACTTCGGCTCGGTGGAGAGCAAGCGCCAGATCCAGGAGGTGTCCGCCGCCTTCGCCGCCGCCCACGCGCACGGCATGGCGACGGTCCTGTGGTGCTACCTGCGCAACTCGGCCTTCAACACGACCAAGTCCGGCGGTCCCGACTACCACGTCGCGACCGACCTCACCGGCCAGGCCAACCACATCGGCGTCACGATCGAGGCCGACATCATCAAGCAGAAGCTGCCCGAGACCGCGGCGCCCGGCTTCGTCGACCTCAACTTCGGCAAGTCCGACCCGCTCATGTACAGCCAGCTCATGTCCGACCACCCGATCGACATGACCCGCTATCAGGTCGCCAACTGCTTTCTGGGGCGGATCCCGCTGATCAACTCCGGCGGCGCGTCGGGTGCGAACGACCTGCACGACGCGGTTGCCACGGCGGTCATCAACAAGCGCGCCGGCGGATCGGGCCTCATCTCCGGCCGCAAGGCGTTCCAGAAGCCGACGGCCGATGGCGTTGCGCTCCTGAACGCGATCCAGGACGTCTACCTCTGCCCGGAGATCGACCTGGCGTAACCCGCCGCCCGCGGGGTGCACGCACCCGGGGACTTTGCGCGCACCGGCGGGACATGCTGGGATCCCGTCGGCGCGGTCGTTCGCCGAAGCAACGTCCCCGGCGTCGACTACGCTCAGCTGGGGCGTTCGCGGCACCGCCGGTCCGCATGGCCCATCTGGTCCTCCAGCGTACGGACACCGCATGCCGCACATCCCATCGGGTCGCCACCACCGCCGCCGTACCGGCGTCGGCGCGCGCCCCGCGCGGCGCCGCACGATCGGGTGGAGCGCCCTCTTGTTGGGAACCGCGTGCGCCGCCGGACTCGTGATGACCGCGACCGGCGTCGCGACCGCGCCGGCAGGGGCGGTCGCGATCACCTCGCCCGCAGGCGTGGCCCGCCGCGGCCAGTTCGTGCCCGTCTCGGCCAGCGACCCCGCAGGGTGGTTTTGCCAAGTCCGCACCAGCGACGGCCGGCACACAAGTACTGTCACGGGCGTCGTCGCCACGCCAAACGGCTCCCTCACCTCGGGGTGGCTCGTACCGCGGGCCACGCGGGTGCGCAACTGGACGCTCAGCGTCGCGTGCGGGACGACGCGCACCGCCGTCGCGCTCGGGCAGGTGCAGGTTGCCTCGCAACGACGCGCGGTGCTGGCGCCGGTACCCGCATCGAGCATCACGCCCGCGATCGTCGACATCACCGCGCCGCTCGGCTACCAGTCGGGTACGTACGCCGCAGGCACCGGAATCGTGATCGCCGCCACAGGCCTGGTGCTGACCAACAACCACGTCATTGACGGCAGCACGAGCATCGCCGCGCTGGACCTCGGCAACCATCACCGCTACCGCGCCCGGGTCGTCGGCATCGACGTTTTGGGGGATCTGGCCGTACTCCAGTTGGTGGGGGCGCACGGGCTGCGGCGCGCGCCGTTCGGCAACTCGGCCTATGCGGTGCGCGGCAGCGGCGTGAGTGCCGTCGGGAATGTTGGCGGACGCGGCGGCGCGCCGACGATCACGTCCGGGGTCATCACCGCGATCGACCAGTCGATCGATGCCATCGACAGCGCATCGCGTACGACCGAGCACCTGACCGGGCTCCTCGAGACCAACGCCTTGGTGCAGCCCGGGGACTCCGGCGGCCCGCTCGTCGACGCCGCCGGATCGGTGGTCGGGATCAACACGGCCGCGGCCGGAGATGGCACCGCGAACCGCGCAGGCTTTGCCATCCCGTTTACGCCGGCGCTCGCGGCGGCGGCGAAGATCGCCACCGGCATCCCCATGCCCGGACTCGACATCGGATCGCAGGCCTACACGGGCTACATCGGCGTCCAAGTCGTGGCCGGCACGCCGCACGGAGCGCGCATCGTTCAGGTCGCACATGGCTCGCCCGCCGCAGATGCGGGGCTCCGAGCCGGCGAAACCATCACCGCCATCAACACCGACCCCACCGCATCCCCGGCCGTCCCGGCGCACCCCATCGCCACGACCGGTCAACTGACCGCGCTGCTCAGCCACCTGTACCCCGGCATGACGGTCGCCGTCACCCTGACCGGCGCGGGAGCACCGATCGCGCCGGTGCTCGTCACGCTCGGCGTGGGAGCAGCGCGCTAGGTCGGTCGCCCCGTCGGCCACCCGGCCGCGTCGCCGACGTGCTCACCCCCGTGGTCTGACCCGACGAGCGCGGTTCCGGACGAACCGGGCTCGTTCGGCACCCCGCGTCGTGACGCCTCGCGCGGCCTATGAGCCCTGCGCCGGGACCGCCCGCGGTGCACCGCGCCCGCGGGCGCGGTGCACCGCGCCCGCCCACTCCGGAAGCATGAGCGCGGCACCGGCGAAGAAGCAGATCGCGCCAAGCAGCGTGCCCAGGTTGGCCCAGCGCGGGTCGATCGCCTGGGCGCTGCTCGGCAACACATAGCTGGCGATGGCAGACACCATGAAGAAGATCGATCCGATCATGTTCAGCCACGCGATTTCCCACGCCAGCGACTCGGGCTCCAGTTCCAGCAGCGGACCGAGCGCGAGAATCGCATACGCGCTTGAGACCAGAAACAGGATCGACCCGACGAAATCCGGAACCCAGACCAGGTGACGCGTCTGAGTGGCGGTCAGGCTCGTCGCGATCGCAAACGCGGTGCTGCCGTTAAAGGCGAGCGTTCCCGGAAACTGTGTTGCCGCCGCGAGCCAGCCGCGATCGTGCGGCAGCCAGGCGCGCATGACGACCCGCCGACGGGCGAGGTCGTCGGCGCCGGCGTCAGGTGCCATCTGTGGACTCTGGGACTGGAGCAGCTGCGAAAACGAGGCGCTCGTGAAGAAGATCGAGCCGATAAAGAAGGTGATCGCGTCCGGGACATCCCCCACGGCATTCACGTACCAGGGGATCGTTCCCAGCGCGAAGCACGCCGACCCGATCATGAACAGCACGGCGATGGTGGCATTCAGGCGCCTCGGGCGGAGGCGCATCAGACCGCACTCCGCGGCACGGCGTGCGTCGGGTGCCCGCGGGGGCCGTCCGCGCCACGCAACGGCCCCGGCGCGGCTGAAGAGCCGGGCACCACCATCGTCGCCTAGTGGCGGAAGCCTTCCTTGTGGATTGCCGACGGCATGCGCTCGGGCTCCTTGGCGAAGGTCTCGAGCACGTCGGTCATGTGCGCAAGCAGCAGCCGCGCGAGGTCGTGGCTGAACCCGTGCCGCACCACGATCCGACAGACCACCAGGTCCTTGCGATTGTCTTCCATCGTGTACGCAGGCACCTGCCAGCCGTATTCGCGTAAACGCGCGGACAGCTCGAACAGCGTGAAGTTCTGGTTCGGGCGCAGCGACCACGACAGCACCGGCAGGTCCGACCCGTCCGTGATGATCTCGAACGGGCCCATCGCGCCGATCTTCGTCGCCAGGAACTTGGCGACGTCCTGGGCCGTTTGGTGGATCTTGCGATAGCCGGTGCGACCAAGGCGCACAAAGTTGTAGTACTGGGCGACGATCTGCCCGCCTGGACGCGAGAAGTTGATCCCGAACGTCGGCATGTTGCCGCCCAGGTAGTTCACCCGGAACACCAGCTCTTCGGGCAGCTCTTGTGTGTCGCGCCACAGCACCCAGCCGACACCCAGCGGCGCAAGGCCGTACTTGTGTCCGGATGCGTTGATCGACTTCACCCTGGGCACCCGGAAGTCCCACTCGAGATCGGGCTGCAGAAACGGCGCGACGAAGCCGCCGCTGGCCCCGTCCACATGGATCGGGATGTCGAGTCCGGTGCGCGCCTGCAGGTCGTCGAGTGCCGCGTCGATCTCGGCGATCGGCTCGTATTCGCCCGTGAACGTGGACCCGAGAACGGCGACGACGGCGATCGTGTTCTCGTCGCAGCGCTTGACCGCCTCCTCCGCGCTGAGGATGAACCGGTTCCCTTCCATCGGGACGAGCCGCTCCTCGACGTCCCAGTAGCGGGCGAACTTGTGCCAGCACACCTGCACGTTGGCGCCGGTCACGATGTTCGGCCGGTCCGTCGGGCGGCCCGCCGCACGCTGGCGCTGCTGCCAGCGTCGCAGCAGCGCCATGCCACCGAGCATGCAGGCCTCGCTGGATCCGATCGTCGAAGTGCCGATCACGTCCTTGGTGTCGGGCGCATTCCAGAGATTGCCGAGCATGTTCACGCAACGCAGCTCGAGTTCGGCGATCTGCGGATACTCGTCCTTGTCGATCATGTTCTTGTCGAAGCTCTCGGCCATCAGCAACAGCAGCTCCGGCTCGGCCCAGGTCTGGCAAAACGTCGCCAGGTTGAGACGCGCGTTGCCCTCGACCATCAGCTCGTCGCGGACAAGCTCGTACGCGTGTCGTCCATCCCATTCGTCTTCGGGCATCTGGTACTTGGGCGCGCTCCACGACGGATCGGTGCTGACGTAGACGTCGTCGGACGCGTCGGCATCGGAGGAGCTCTTCACCCGGTGAACCGCCATGGCACTCCTTTGGATGTTGCGCTCGCGATCACCACAGCGGCGGCGTCGCAGCGTTTGGCATGACCGAGCGGCATCCGCGCGCAGGTCCGACGGATGCGGAGCTTCGGGAGATTCTCCGCGATCCTTGCACAGCCCATGCGCGACGGCCACCCGTTCGCATCCGCCGTTACGCGCACTCATGCCGGTCGGATATCGGGTACGAATACCCCGACCGGTCGGCGGTGCCGCCGACGCCCGATGCAGACGAGGCCCCATGACCGAAACAGAGGTATTCGTCCTCGCCGACCGTGCCTTGGCTGATGTCGTCGCGAGGATCCGGCCGGATCAATGGGACATGCCGATGCCCCCGGAGTTCCAACGGCGCGGGAGCGACCACGTGCCGACCCTGCGGGAGGTCGTCAATTACCACGCCTACGACGACGCGTGGGTGCCCGACATGTTGGCGGGCTGGACGATGGAGGAGGTCGGCACCGACGCGTATTCGGGCGATCTGCTGGGCGACGACCCCGTCGCCAGCTTCCAGGCGCTGGTCGAGCGGGCGTGCACCGCGGCGCGCGCCGTCACGGACCTCGCGCAGACCGTCCACTGTTCGTTCGGCAACTACACGACCCAGGAGTACTTCTGGCAGATCACGATCTTCCGCGGCCTACGCGCGCACGACATCGCCTGCGCGATCGGCGTCGAGCCCACGTTGCCGGACGCCCTGATCGAGGGCCTGTGGCAGGAGATCAGCCCGCGTGCCGAGGAGTGGCGGCTGATCGGGATCTTCCCGCCGGCGATCCCCGTCCCCGATGATGCCCCGCTCGGCGAACGCCTGCTCGGCCTGACCGGACGCAAGCGGGCCGACGCGGCCTAAGAAGCTCTAACGAAACGAAGGTGGCCGCCTCTCGGCGCTGAACCCAGTGCACGGAGCCCGTCCGCGATACTGGGAGATGCCGATGGCCGCCTCGCGCAGAAAGCCGTGGATCGTCGATGACGAGCTGTGGGCGCTGGTCGCGCCGCTGCTTCCCGCACGGCCGCGGCGGTTTCGCTACCCCGGCCGCAGGCCGCTTGACGATCGGCTGGTCTTGCAGGGGATCCTGTTCGTCCTGCACACCGGCATCGGCTTCAGAGCACCTGCCCCAGGAGCTGGGGTATGGCTCGGGGATGACCGCCTGGCGGCGCCTGCACGCCTGGCAGCAGGCCGGGGTGTGGCAGCGGCTGCACCAGCTCCTTTTGGAGCGCCTTCACAGCTCCGGTCAGATCGACTGGTCGCGCGCGATCGTCGATGCCTCCTACATCCAGGCCAAAAAGGGGGCTCCTGGCTCGGGCCGAGCCCGGTCGACAGAGGCCGGGCCGGCGCCAAACACCACCTGATCACCGACGCGTCCGGAGTGATCCTGGCTTGGTCGGCGACGGCCGCCAACCGCAACGACATCACCCAGCTGATTCCGCTCATCGAGGCGATCCCACATGTCAAGGGAGCCCGCGGCAGGCCCCGTCACCGACCCGAGCGCCTCGTCGCCGACCGCGGATATGACCACGACAAGTACCGGCGTCTGCTGCGCGCCCGCGGCATCGCGCACCGGATCGGACGCCGCGGGACCGGGCACGGGTCGGGACTCGGCCGCCACCGCTGGGTCGTCGAGCGCACGATCAGCCACCTACACAACAAGCGCCGGCTGCTCATCTGCACCGACCGCTCCAAGGCCACCCACGACGCGCTGCTGGCGCTGGCAGTGTGCGTGTTGACCTACTCCCGCTACCGGGCATCATTGTGTTAGAGGTTCTAAGCGCGCGGCACCCCGCGCGCCGGAGGCGTTACTCCAGGTTGGCGGCGTCGAACAGGAGCGTTGGGTCGTCGAGCGAGACGACGACTGCGGGGTCGATGCGCCGCCCTGGTGTGTCGTCTCTGCGCACCGCGGTGCCCCATGCCGCAAAGGCCACCGCGTGGGTGGCGAACGGCATCGGTCCCTCGGCGACCTTGACCTCGACCACGCCCGACGCGCCGACGGCGAGCGCCATCGACTGCATCCGCTCCATGGCGGTCTCGCGAGCGCTGTACATCGCCTCGGTGTAGTTGCTCAGCTCGACGTTCTGGGTGCGCTGCCGCATGACCGTACCGACCGAGCGGCGCGGCGCGTAGACGAAGCTCGCACCCTGCACGAGCGCCAGCGGGCGCCACCCGGCGATCTTCAGCAGAGCGAAATCGCGCGCGGACAGGTCCGAAACGAAGATGTCGTCGGGCGGCACCGCCGGGGCGCCGATCGGCCGCACCGCGGTGCCGGTCAGGCTGATGTCGACGAACGACGCGTGGACCGCGCGCTCGATCGTCACCCCGACGACCCCATGGGCCCCAACCTCGGCGGCTTCGGCATGCATCCGTACGATCGCGGCACCGAAGGCCATCTCATACGCCGACGAGGCCGGTGTGATGGCGCCCTCCCCCCAGCTCCACAGCGTCGCCGACCACGGGATGGAGACCATCGACAGCCCGCTGACGAGTTCCAGCGGCTCCCAGCCGATGGCGTGCACGATGAGTTCCTCGTCGATGGTCAGGTCGGACGTCGGCTCCGGCCCGCGCGTTGGCGGGTGCTCCAGCGACGCGACGGCGCGTCGCACCTGCGCGGCAAGGTCGTCGCGGGCGCTCGAGTCCGCCGCGCCGCTCATGACAGGCGCACCGTCGGTTGGGGCATCGGCAAGGGGTCAAAGTCCTTGAAGCGCCGCAGCCGGTTGCCGCGTAGCCGGCAGCGGACCTCCCAGTCATCGTCCATGACCGCGCGCTCGATCACGTCGAGCTCGACCCCGTGGAGCTCGTCACCATCCAGCTGACCCCGCGCCTTGCGGCGCACGATGTCGCGTGCGGCCATGCGCGCAACGACGAACTGCTCGATTTCTTGCGGCTCGTTGGAGGACAGCCACGAGGGCCCCCCGCGCCCGCCGAGCAGGTATTCAGTCATGCAGTACCCCCAGACGCGGACCGAGCTGACCGCGGACACGACCGACACCGGGACGAACCCGGCCTCGAAGACTTTCCCCAGGCGCTGACCGGCGAGAAACGTCGTCCAGGGCACAAACCCCGACGGCGGCACGTCGCGCACCCGGACCGCAGTGCCCCGCAGATGAAACTCGTTGATTTGCAGGTCGCTGATCTCGCTGACCGTGTCGACGACGCCAACGATGCCGTGGGCCCCAAGGGCGATCGCCTCCTCCATCATCCGCGAGCGCGCGCTCGAGAAGCCCTCGGTCCAGAAGGCCTCGACCTGGGTCTGTTGGAAGTTCTGGCCCCAGGACCGGTGGGTCGGTCCCCGCATTCCGTGAGGGCATTGGAAGACCTCCGAATACGCGCCGGCATCCTGGCTCAGCGGATACCCCATGCCGCCGCCCATCCCCCGCCCGCCAAACCAGCCCCACTGCATCGCGCAGAACCCCTGGACGAACCCCAGCGGCTCGAGGCCCATCTCCAAACATGCACCGAAGTCCGGCACGCTCAGCCCGGAGGAGAAGCCGCCCTCGGCGAAGCGCCGTCCGACCGCCTCTGGCAGATCGCTCGACGGATCGCTCATCAGTTGTCGAGCGAGATAATCGTGGTCGGCTTGGGCAGGGTGACGGTACCGCCGGAGGCGCCGACTGCCGTGCCGAGCGCGAGGAACTCAATGGTGTGCGAGCCCCACTGGTGGGATTTCTCCTCCAGGCGCACGCCGACGATGCCGGACGACTCGAGACGCGCCGCCTCGTCCTGCATGCGTGTCATCGCCAGCTCGCGGGCCTCGTACAACGCTTGGGTGAAGTTCGGAAGCTCGACGTTCTGGCCGGTCGAACTCAGCGTCTGGCCGAGGCCGCGGTGCGCGATGTGGTAGACGCAGGTCCCCATGACCAGGCCCTGCGGCTGGTACCCGGTCTGCAGGAGGGTCCAGAAGTCCTGACCCGACAGGTCCGATGTGAATGGCTTGCCGAGCTTATTGAGACGGGAGACCCCATCCTCCGCCTTGACGGCCGTGCCGACCGCGATGAACTCGGCGGCGTCCGATCCCCACTCGTAGTAGTTGACGTCGAGCCGGACCCCGACAACGCCGTCGGCGCCCAGTTCGGCGGCCTCCTCCTCCATGCGGGTCATTGCGAGCTCGCGAGCGTTGTACATGGCCTCGGTGAGCTTGGTCAGCTCCTGGCTCTGACCCCATTTCCGGGTCTGGAAACCGGTGTGGTAGATCGACGACCCCATCACGAAGCCGACCGGATGGAAGCCCGCTTCCTTGACCAGCAGGAACTCGTTGACCGAGAGGTCCGAGGTGAACAGCCCGTGCTCGAGCTCCTCGAGCCGATGTACTGTTGCCTCGGGCAGATCGGCAGACGGATCGCTCATGCGTGTCCTCCTAGGACGATGTGCTCGAGGGCCTGCCGTGCGGATTCGTTGTGTGCGGCCTCGGCCTGCAGGGCGGTCAACAGCCGCATGATCCAGGTGTCCATGTCGACTTCCTCGGTTCGGATGCGCACGCCGCCCGACAGACGCCCGACGGTACAGCGCAGCGACGAACCGTCGATCGTCGCGTCGAACTGATCGCTGGCGAGCGTGGCTTGGACCGAGGTGACCGCCTCCGAGCGACGCAATCGACCTCCTCCGCGCTGCACGCGCAGCCGATCGCCCAACGCATCCTCGAGCCCGACACACAGCGCCCGCAACAGCGCATGGACGTCGGGGCTGTCGGCACGTAGCGACGCCGCCGCCATCGCAAGATCGAACGAGTCGTCAGGCTGCGTCATCGCACAGACATTACAACCGCCCGGTCGGGTCGGCCAATCGTCTGCGTACCTGCCAACAGGCCTCGCGTCTCCTGCGCCGGCGTGTGATCGATGTCGCAAAATGTGTGGGCGTGGGTGTCGTGCCCGAGCGGGGAGTCCGGGGGTCCGGATACGCTCCAGGCAGTCTCACACTCCCGGAGGTGTCCGATGGCCAAGCCCCCACCGCGGCCTCTGCTCGGCGAATTGATGAGCCACGAAGCAGAGTTCCTGGGCGCGCTCGCGGATTTCCAAGACCCCAAGCAGGAATGGCGTCGCCTGTTCTCCGAGTGCTACGGCACCTTCTTGCTTGTCCTCGTGGCGGCCGGGGGCGGCATGATGGGTCAGGCGTTTCCCGACACGATCAGCCGCACCGCGGCGGTCGTTGCGCCGGGACTCATGGTCATGGGGATCATCCTGTTCATGGGCAAGGTCTCGGGTGCGCACCTCAACCCGGCGGTCAGCATCGCGTTCGCGGCCCGCGGTGACTTCCCGTGGCGACGGGTCCCCGGGTACGTGATCGTTCAGCTGGTCGGGGCCACAATCGCCGCGCTCGTGCTGCGCGCGGTCGTCAACGTGTCCGCTTCCTACGGGGCGAACTACCCGGCGCACGGGTATTCGGCCGGGGCGGCGCTCACGATGGAGATCCTGCTCACGCTCGGCCTTGTCAGCGTGATCCTCGGCACCGCATCCGGCGCGCAGAACATCGGGATCTTCGGCGCGCTCGGGGTCGGGGCCTACATCGCCCTCGCCGGCCTGTGGGGCAGCCCGATCTCGGGTGCATCGATGAATCCCGCGCGCACGTTCGGCCCGGATCTTGTCGGCCAGAAATGGACGTCGTACTGGGTGTACGTCGTCGGGCCGATTGTCGGGGCGCTCGTCGCCGTCGCGTTCGCGTTTGTGCTGCGCGGGGCTGGCGGAGGGCGCGCGGGCTCCGGGGCAGCGCAGGGTGACCTGTTCACCGAGGTTGAGCGACCGGAACAGCAGTAACTCGCAGCGTGTCCGGCGACGGTGCGACGGCGCAGGGCGCGCCGGACCCCGAGTGTCCGACCGCGCGCACCCTCCGAGCGTGCTCCCCATTCCCATCTTCGCGACCAATCTGCTCAGAACCGTCAGCGGCTTGGTCCCGCGGGTGCCCGCCTCGGTGACGCGCGACCGCGGACTCACCAGGCGTGCCCACCGAGCTACTCGGGGCCGAGGGTGCGTCAAGGACTTGCCTATCTGTGCGCGTTTGTGATCCTGCCGCTGCTCGGCGCCTTCATGACCGGGGTGCTGGTCGTGGGCGGCGGACCGTTCGCCGGGCTGATCATGGTGCTCTTCGCCGGGCTGTCGATTTGGATGGCCCGCGTGTGGTACCGGCTCAACGGCGACCACCGGCCAGGTGTCCTGAATCGGCAGGCCGCCATCGGGCTCTGCCTGTTTGTGGTGCCGCTGTCCATCGTCGGCGGGCTCATCTGGCTGAGCGCCGCGGTGACGGCGGGCGGAGGCCCCTGACCCCTTACCGTGGCCACGATGCCGCCCAACTCCAGGTGCCCTCCAGCACCGGAGCACGGGGGCACGCCCGCGTGGCAGCGCGGTGGGCCCCTGCTAGCCTCGGCTGCGGAGGCATCCGACGCGGCGGCCCCTGGCAGCCGAGCTGACCCCGACCGTGGAGTGACCATGCAGGCGGTGCGATTCAACAGCTACGGCGACGTCGACGTGCTCGAAGTCGTCGAGGTCCCCCGCCCGGCTCCCGGACCGGGACAGGTGCTTGTCCGCGTGCGCGCGGCGGGGATCAACCCCGGTGAAGCGAAGATCCGCGATGGCGCCATGCGCGAACAATTCCCCGCGACCTTCCCCTCGGGGGAGGGCACTGACCTGGCCGGGGTCGTCGAACAGGTGGCCGAGGGAGTTCGCGAGTTCTCGGCGGGCGATGAAGTCGTCGGGTTCACGAACAACCGTGCCAGCCATGCCGAGTACGTCCTCGTCGAAGCAACCGACCTGGTGGCGAAACCCGCCCAGGTCCCGTGGGAGGTCGCCGGCGCGCTGTTCGTCGTGGGCACCACCGCCGTGGCGGCCGTCCGCGCGGTGGGCATTGGCCCCGGAGACGTTGTGGCGGTCGCCGGCGCCGGAGGCGGCGTCGGATCGCTCGCTGCCCAGCTGGCGCGCCTCGACGGTGCCCGCGTGCTGGGCATCGCCGGCGCCGCGGACGGACCATGGTTGGTCCAACACGGCGTCGAACCCATCAACTACGCGGGCGACGTCTCCGCCGCGATTCGGGCGACAACCGACCGGGTCGACGCATTCATCGACGCCGCGGGCCACGGCAACGTCGCGCTCGCGCTGGATCTCGGCGTCGCACCGGACCGGATCAACACGATCATCGACTTCGCCGCGGTGGCCCAATTCGGGGTGAAAGCCGAGGGCAGCAGCGCCGCCGCGAACGCAGCCGTTCTCGCAGAGCTTCTGGCGCTCCTCGCCGACGGCCGGCTGGAGTTGTCCATCGGCGCGACCTTCCCGCTGTCGCGGGTACGCGACGCATACCGCCATTTGGACGCGAAGCACGGCCACGGGAAGGTCGTGCTGATCCCCTGATCCTCCGCATCCCGCGACGACTGACGCCAACCGCACCGTGCGAGAGAGCATTCCGGCTTACCGCCGACGCGAACCGACCGCGTTCCCGCGCGACTCGACTGGCCTGGGCCAAGGCCGAGGCGGCCGTCGGTCGGTCGAGGAACCGTCCGCGACCAGAATCGACGCCTCGGAGGGCCGAGGTCTGCTCGCCGTGGCGCTGCGAATCGCGCGCGCGTCATGGTCTCCGCACCGAGGCCGAGCACGGAACGACGGTCCGCGCCGTCGACGAACTCGACGGGCTTCGTGCGGGCCTACTTGAGGCGCTCGATGCACTTGCGGATCGCTGTGCCGATCGACCGCCCGGTCCGGTGCCCGAACTCGGCCCCCTCTATCGCGTGCTGGAACAGTCCGTTGGCGAGATCGGGGTGGCGCGGTCGATCGAGCTCCACCTCGACGAGCTCGTCAATGCGACCGACACGGCGACATACCTTGCGGGACTCAAGGAGGTCGCTGGTGTCCCGGGCCACCCGGAGTCTGTGTGAGACCCGAGGCGGCTCCTCTCTCCGATGGAGTGTGACGTGGTCAGGGACCTACAGCCTTTCGACCCCACGGCGAATACGGTCGAGGCCCTCCTCGAGCATGTCGTCCGGGCACGCGTACGTGAGACGGATG
Source organism: uncultured Thermoleophilia bacterium (assembly GCA_963842065.1). Taxonomy (GTDB): domain Bacteria; phylum Actinomycetota; class Thermoleophilia; order Miltoncostaeales; family Miltoncostaeaceae; genus CAITWD01. Next base: position 242,842 of record CAWJEW010000007.1, read on the forward strand.
TGGCCCTCGCCCCGGTCACCGAACGAGGTACCGGCGACGACACCGACCTGGTAGTTCTCGATCAGGTAGTCGGCGAACTGCTGGGCGGTCATGCCCGTGCCGCGGATGTCCGGGAACACGTAGAACGAACCGTCCGGCGCCTGGCACTCGATGCCGTCGATGGCGTTGAGGGCGGCGACGACCTTGTCGCGCTTGGCCTTAAGGCGCGCGGTCTGCATGAGCACGTGGTCCTGGGGACCGGTGATCGCGGCGAGCGCGGCCAGCTGCACGAACGCCGGCACGTTGGTGACCGAGTTCTGCTGGAAGATGTCCATCGCGGTGATGAGTTCTTTGTTGGCCACACACCACCCGATGCGGAAGCCGGTCATGATGTAGGTCTTGCTGAAGGTGTCGACCAGGATCGACTGGTCGGCCATGCCGGCGGACCGCCGCAATGGTCGTGTGGACCGACGGCGCGTAGACCATGTGGCTGAAGATCTCGTCGGTCAGCACCACGACGTTGTGCTCGAGACAGATCTCGGCGATCTCGTCCAGGTGACCAACGGCCATGCCGTTGGGACGCTGCGGCGAGTTGATGATCAGCATCTTGGTCCTGGGGGTGATCAGGTTGCGCAGGCTGTCCAGGTCGAAGTGGAAGTCCGGCTCGACCAGCGGTGCGTAGACGACCCTGCCGCCGGCGTAGGTGATCCAGAACTCGTCCGGGGGGTAGCCAGGATTCGGAAAGATGACCTCGTCGCCGACGTCGACCATGGTCAACAGCGACTGGGTCAGGGCGTGCTTGGCGCCCATCGTGACCAGCACCTCGTCGCGCTGGGTCGGGCGGCCGCGCTTGGTGGCCTCCTCGGCGATCGCATCACGCAGTTCGGGAATCCCAGGCCCCGGAACGTAGCGCACGTGTCCTTCATGTATCGCGCGGGTTGCAGCATCGTAGATATTCGGCGCCGGGTAGAACTCGTCACCCTGGAAGTCGCCCTTCTCGAAGTGGATGACCCGCTTGCCGGTCTCCTTCTCGAGTGCCTCAGCCTTACGCATGGACGCCCACTGCTTGGGCAACACAAAATGCGAGGTGCGGCTTGAAAGACGAAGCGAGTGTCTCCCGGCGGGAGGCAGTCTGGGTGGGCTGACGCTGGTCATCGGAGACGCTCCTCGGACATCGAAGTGGTCACTCTCAGCGTAGATCCGACGAGGCCACCAAGGGAAATACCGCTTTTGACGCGATTGATATCGTTCCAGTTATGAATTCACGCCTTCGTCATCTGCGCTACTTCGTCGCCGTCGCCGACGAACTGAGCTTCACACGGGCCGCGGAGCGGCTGCACGTGGCGCAGCCCGCGGTGAGTGCCCAGATTCGGGCGCTGGAACGGGACGTGGGGGTGACGCTGCTGCGGCGCACGACCCGACGGGTAGAGCTCACCGAAGCCGGACAGTCGCTCGCGGCCGATGCCAGGCGCCTGCTCGACGAGCTCGACGAGGCGTGGGCGCGGGCGCGCCGCGTGGCCGAGGGCATCTCCGGCAGATTGCGCATCGTCTACACGGCGAGCACCGCATACGAAGCCCTGCCGCTTATCCTCGAGGAGCTCGAGGCTCGCGCCCCCGACCTGCAGGTGAGCGCTGACCAGTTGTGGGCCACCGAGGTGGTTGGCGCCGTCCTATCCCGGGACGCCGACGTCGGCTTGGTGCGCCTGCCCGACCCACACCAAGACCTTGTCGAGCAGATACTCCGGCGTGAGCCCCTTGCGGTGTTCGCCAGCCACCAGAACCGACTGGTCTCGCGGCAGGAAGTGTCGGTACGGGACCTGCGGGACGAGGTGATCCTGACCGTGCCGCAGGCGCTCGCCTCGGGCTTCCACGAGCTCGTTATCGAGCTGTGCCGGCGCGCGGGGTTCGAGCCACTCATTTTGGACGTCACCGCTCCCGGGCACCGTGAGCCGCTGCTTTCGCACCTGGCCCGACATCCGCAACAGGTTTTTGTCGGACCCGTGTCAATCTCCACGATGCCCTGGCCGGGGGTCGGGCACGTGCTGATTCGCGACCCCGACGCGCGCATGCCCCTCAGCTTGATTTCGCACAGCCAGGAGCCCGTAGCGCAGGTATCGCTCGCCCTCGATGCCGCGCTCGCAGTGGTCGAGCGCGAGGGGTGGCTTCGCTCGAGATAGGACGAAATACCGGCACCCACTCCGCCAGGCGACGTGCCTGCCACCGACAGCGGAACCGAACGCCGTCGGTCTCGGGGGACGGTCCGGCCTGTGCCGAATCGATCCCGCAGCGCATGTCTCAGCTCCCGCACCGGCAGGCGCCGCCCGAGCGAGAGGGATTTAGGTTGGCAGAAGAATGGCGTCGCGGAGATCTTGCAAGAACCACTCGTCGATCAGCATGACCGGCATGCCAGAACTGTCGATGCGGTAGCGTCTTGCGTAGATCGCTGCCGACACGGAGTGGTCAGGGCCCGACCTGGCGATTGCCGGAGTCCGGTCCGGCGTGGCGAGTACCGCGCGAGTTATCGGGAAACCTCGTTCTGCGAGCACGCGCCCAATCGGATCAGTCGTGGTCTTGAGCCGGCGGTATGTCCCCTCCGGCAGCCGGTCCGGAACGATCAAGCTCTCAGCGTAGAGGTAGGCCCGCGCTGACGATCTGCCGCGCAGAACCGCCTTCCGCCACGCCAAAGGGTGCCCTGCCCCAACGTTGAGACCATTGGGAACCGTCGCGTAGGTCGTGCCCCGCTCGAGGTTGTCTGCCTCGACGACCTCACCCGTCAGGTCCTCCAGAAACGCCGTGACCGTTCCACTGACGACCTGAAGGGCGCGCTCCAAGATGACGGCGGCGCGCCGATTCGGCTCACGATCCTGCGTCGGCAAACCGCTGGGTCTCGCCGTGGTCTCCGATCCGTGGGTGCCCGTTGTCGCGGACTCATGTGCCCTGAACACAACGACCTCGCTCGCGGATCTCTTCAGCTCTCACCATCCAGCAGATCCAACACCCGATTCCGGCCACCGACAACTGTCTCGAGCGACCGCGGGACGCGCGCGGGCGGATGCCCGCCACCTGCCTTCCGGGGTCAGTGGCCCATTACGGTGCATGGCTGAGCCCTCCGGGTCCACCTACTTCACGCCGGATCCGTCAACAGCGTACCGGGATCGGGCTACTCGCCGAACACCGTTGTCCCGGCGCGCAAACGAAGGCTGACGACCGTACGTCTGCGAAACGTCGCCAAGATAAGACGTTCGAGTCGCAATGGCCCCCAATTTCCGTTGCTTCGCGAGTCGTTATGGGTGGTCGTCGTTGGACCACCTGCTCGTGTCCAGACGGGAACCCGGCCAAACCTGTCTGAGCGCTGTCGTCTCGAGCTGCACGTCATCGCGCCGCCGGCACGCGCCGTGCGGCAGTGTTCGTCTGCGTCGTCGCCTCGGGCGCCCGCGGAGCAATACCCTCCCAACGACGGTTCGCGACGCGCAGTCACGTGCGGCGTCCTGAACGCGCGTACGAGCCCCGGTAACCCAGTTCCGCGGGGGCGAGCGCGCCGGGTGGGCGTCGGTGTGTGGACGGCTCCATTCGAACCCGGGAAGCATTCGGCCCTGACAAAGTGGGCCGTCGATCGATACCGTGCGCGGCAATGATGCCTGGACGGTCGATGAGATGAGGCGTACCCACGATCACGACTGGTCTGTCGGGATCGGCGCGGCGATCGTGGCCGTCGCCGCGCTCGTCGGCGGCTCCGAGTTCGGGTCGTTTCACGGGTCCGGCTCCCAAGACAAGCTCGTCGGCTGGATCGCGGCCGTGATCCTGCTCCTGTCCGGGGTCGTCGCAACCCGGCACATCGCCCGCGGCCTCGGCAACATGGCCCCGCTGCGCTCAGCCCCGGCCGCGGGGGCCGCGGTGCGGCTGCTCGCGACCGGCATCGGCTACGTCATTCTCGTCTTCGCGGTGTTCGCAGTACTCGGCGTGTCGATCCAGCGCTTGCTGATCGGGGCGGGGCTTATCGGCATCGTCGTGGGCATTGCGGCCCAACAAAGCCTGGGCAATATCTTTGCGTCGCTGGTGCTCCTGCTCGCCAGGCCATTCGTTGTCGGCGACCGCATCCGGATCCGCTCTGGCGCGCTCGGCGGAGTGTTCGAAGCCTCGGTGCTGGAGATCGGCCTCACCTATGTAACCGTGCGCGTCGACGACGGTGAGATGAAGATCCCGAACTCCGCCATGCTCGGGGCCGGGGTTGGTCGACTCCCGTCGGCGCCCGGACAGCCGATCACGGCGACGCCCGACGTCGCTGATCGGCAGGGTGAGAAGGGTGAGAGTTAGCCTGTCGCCGGACGCCGCCCGGCGGGGGTCCCGCTGAGACTGATGACGGAGCGCGATGGGTTACTCGGCGCGCGCTCGGACCTCGGGTGTGTTGGCGCGCGCACTGGTGGGCTTGCAGGTCCTACGTAATGCCGACCACCATCGAGCTCGGCACGAAGTAGGTTAGGCGAGCTAAAGAACTGGCGATGGTCGGTGACATCGAGGTCTCCCCCGCGAGAGCACGACTCCATGAGCGCACAGCAGCAGCATCGCAAGATCAGGCAAAGGCTGGTGGTCTTGCGCCACGCCCAGGAGGTCACCGGCAACGTGGCGCGAGCCTGCCGGTGGTGTGAGATCATCCCGCCGGCCGCGCCCGTCCCAACCACCGACATGCACAGGGCAGCGCTCGCGGATACAACCGCCGCAGACGCGCGTATCGTGACATCGCCTTGGACGCCAAGTTGCAGGGGAGTCTCGACCCGAGCCCAAGGGGCGCCAGCCCTGTGGGTACTGAACGTAAGACCAGTCCCGCTACCGGCTACACCGGTCGGGTGGGCGCCCCGATCGTGACGGCGATCTCGCCGGAGCCACACGCTGATTCGGAATATCGGCGCGCGCGGCTGACGCTGGCTGCGTGCACCGATGCAGCGACGAGACTTTCCGCGCCTGGGGCATTCTGACGGCGCCAGGCGCGTGAGCTGACCAGATCCGAGCAACCGACATCTGCGGGGACGCCTCCGCCTGTCTGAGCGGACCGCCATCCAATGAAGGTTCGGGCGGACGGCGGACGGCGGTCTCTGCCCCGAGCCCGATGCGTTCGGTCGCCCACGCGCTCTTCACGGCGCGCACGAGCGATCGAGCAGCGATGGCCGTCTATCCGTTCGTTCGACTCTCCGTCGATGCCGACGCTGACTGGGCCGTCTCACAGACCCTCTCGAGCCCGTCGAGGATCAGGTCGAGTCCGAATTCGTACTCGTCGCCGTAGTCGTAGCCCGGCTGGAGGACGTGCTCGACGGCCAGCTCGATGAGGTGGGGGTACTCGTCAGCGGGAAGCTGCCGCAAGATCGTCTGTGCCACCTCGGTCGTCTCCTCCGGGGTCTCGAACGGCAGGCTTGCCTCTTGCAGCGCAAAGCCATAGATATAGGCGTCGAGCACAGAGAGCGCGTGCGCGGCCATCTCGATCGAGAAGCCGCCCTTTCGAAGGCTTCCGATGACGGCGTCGTGGTGTCGCAGCGTTGCGGGGCCGGGTGAGGTCCGGGACTCCATCAGACCGATCGCCCACCGGTGGCGCGACAGCGCGTGGCGCGCTGAGACCGCCCGCTGACGCATCGCCGTTTTCCAGTCGGCTCCGCCCGAGGGCAGGTCGATCTCGCTGAAGACGAGGTCGACCATCCCGTCGAGGAGGTCGTCTTTGTTGGCCACGTGGTTATAGAGCGACATCGCCTCGACGCCGAGGGCTTCGCCGAGCTTGCGCATGCTGAGCGTCGCGATCCCGTTCTCGTCGGCGAAGGCGACGCCCTGGCGCAGCACCCGTTCACGGCTCAGCGGGAGCCGCGGCTCCGTCGCAGGCTTGGTCGGCGGCACCATCTGCGTTCCCTCCTGTCGCTGGCTCATCGCCGGCTTGACAACCTTACGACGTAAGCCTACTCTCCACTTACGACGTAAGCCCATGATACCGGACGGGCCTCGCGACAGCAGCGTTCGAGCCTGTCGTCTTGGTGACGGAGCATCGGAAGCTGCAGGGCATCTGTGCCCGCGCCGAGGCCCGCCGTCCCGTTCCCGAACCGCCCGAAATGAAGGAGCAATCGTGTCGACGTCCGCCCCCTATCCAGTTCAGCTGGGATTCCACGCCGACCGTCACATCACCCGATGGCGCCCCTTGGTGCAGTGGCTGCTGGCCATCCCGCACCTGATGATCGCCTGGGCCCTCCGCTCCCTTCGGCAGGTCCTGACGCTGATCAGCTTCTTCACCGTGCTGTTCACCGAGCAGATACCGCGACCGCTCTTCGACGCCGTCGTCATGACCTACCGCTACGAGTGGCGGGCCATGAGCTACGCCTTCTTTATGCACGAGGACTACCCCCCGTTCGACTTCACGCTGTCCTCCGAAGATGATGGCGCGGAGCCCCACTCGGCACTCCGCCTGACCTATCCCGAGCACCTCGCGCGGTGGAAGCCGCTGTACAAGTGGTTCCTGGCCATTCCCCAGTACTTCGTGCTGGCCGGCCTAGCGATCGTGGCGGGCCTGGCTATCGTCGCCGGCCTGTTCGCCGTGGTCCTCACGGGGGAGTATCCGGACGGTATCCGGGACTTCCTGGTGAACGCCTACCGCTACGCGCTCCGGGTGGAGGCCTACGTCGGCTTCCTGACCGATCGCTACCCGCCCTTCAGCCTCTCCGCGTGAGGGGTCTGTTGGTGGCCGCTCGTGGGGCTCGCCTCACGAGCGGCCAGATTGGCGAAGACCAGGTGACGCGCCGTGGGGTCTGCCGGACCACCGACCACGTGCGATATCCGCCAACGACCGCTCGGAGAGACCATGAAGGCAGTAACGCCTGACCAGCAGGCAGAACCGAGGCCCGCAGGCCCCGGCGTGCCGACGATGAAGGCGATCGTTCAGCAGGAATACGGCACCGCGCCCGAGGATGTGCTCCGACTCGCCGAGGTCGCCAGGCCCACGATCGCAGACGACGAGCTCCTGGTGCGGGTGGTCGCGGCCAGCGTCGATCGAGGCACCTGGCACATGATGGCCGGCCTCCCGTACCCCATGCGCCTCGCCGGCTTCGGTCTCCGCCGGCCCAAGGCCACGAACCCGGGCCGAAGTGTGGCCGGCACGGTCTGGTCCGTCGGGAAGGATGTGACCGAGTTCAAACCGGGCGATGAGGTCTACGGGACCTGCGATGGATCCTTCGCCGAGTACGCGCGCGCTCGCGCGGGACGGCTCGCACCCAAGCCCGCGAACCTGTCCTTCGAGCAGGCGGCGGCCGTCCCCGTCTCTGCGCTCACCGCGCTGCAGGCCGTGCGTGACCGCGCGCGGGTGCAGGCCGGGCAGACGGTGCTGATCATTGGCGCGTCGGGAGGCGTGGGCACGTTCGCCGTCCAGATCGCCAAGGCCTTCGGCGCTGAGGTCACCGGCGTATGCAGTGCCGCCAAGACGGACCTGGTCCGCTCTATCGGATCGGACCACGTGATCGACTACACGCGCGAGGACGTCACCGACGGCGAACACCACTATGACGTGATCCTCGACATCGCCGGCAACCGCCGGTTGTCACAGCTCCGTCGAGCGCTCACTCCTCGCGGAAGGCTTGTAATCGTCGGAGGCGAGTTTGATGGACGGTGGCGCTTCGGGCTCGGCCGCCTGCTTCTGGCGCCCCTGCTGTCCCTGCTGGTGAGCCAGAAGCTGGGCTCGTTCATCGCGTCCGAGAACTCCGAGGACCTGCGGGTCCTCCGGGATCTCATCGAGTCCGGGAAGGTCGCACCGGCCACCGATCGGGCGTACCCGCTCGGCGAGACCCCGGCGGCGATCCGTTACGTCCAAGAGGGGCGTGCCCGAGGGAAGGTCGTCATCACCATATGACGGGATGACTGCCATTCCCGGCCGCTCACCCGACTCCTGGGTCCGCCCCGCTGAGCCGACTTGATGGACGAGGGAAAACTTGCACAAAGGATCGGCGGACGCCGGCCACCGGCCGCTGAGACGGTATGGAACGCCTCGATCACGTACCGCGCTCGCGCGAGCTCTGACCGAGCGGGCGCGGTACGCCGTGCACAAACCCGATCCCACTGAGTTCCCACGTCGGGCGGGGAGCCGTGTCAGCGACGGGTACATCCGCTCCAGATCTCAGTGCTGACACCGTTTGCAAGAGGGGCCGTGCAGGGATCGAACCGACGACCTTGGGATGAAGAGTCTCGTTGAGGCCCTGTGTAGGGCGACCGAGCCGTCGCCGTGACTAGCGTTTGCAGGCAGTTCTTCGCAGGGCAACTGCGACGATCGGTCCCCGCGATCGCTGACGACTTCCCGCCTTGGCCCCGCCGCCGCCCGGTCGGCGGTGCACCCCTGAGGCTCACGACACGGCCACAAGGACCTTGATCGCCCGTCGCTCATCCATGGCGGCGTAGCCAGCCGGGACTTCGTCGAGCGTCACGGTCAGGTCAAGCACCGGCGAAGGATCGATTCGTCCGGCGAGCACATCCTGCAGCAGTTCGGGGATGTAGGCACGGACCGGGGCGACGCCGCCACGGAAGGTGATGTTCCGGCTGTAGAGATCCATCAGGCCCACCGACTCCGCCGGAACCCCGACATGTCCGACCGTCCCGCCGGGCCGGCACACCGCGATCGCCGTTGCGGTCGCCTGAGCCGTACCGACGCACTCCAGCACGTGCGGCGCGCCGCCGTCGGTGAGCTCGCGGACGCGTGCGATGCCCTCCGCGCCGCGCTCGCGCACCTCGTCGGTCGCACCGAAGCGCCCCGCCACATCCAGCCGGGCATCGTGACGCCCCATGACGATGATGCGCTCCGCCCCGAGGCGCGAAGCCGCAAGGATGCCGCAGAGGCCGACGGCACCGTCGCCGACCACCACCGCGGTCGCCCCCGGACCCACGCCCGCGCTCACCGCGGCGTGGTGGCCCGTGCCGCAGACGTCGGTGAGGGTCGCAAGCGCCGTCGCCAGGCGCGTGTCGGACAGGTCGACCTCGTCGGGCAGCTTGACCAGCGTCCCGTCGGCAAGCGGCGCCCGCACGGCTTCACCTTGGCCGCCGTCATTGGCCGAGCCCCAGTAGCCGCCCTGCACGCACGAGGTGTGCAGCCCGGCGCTGCAGTACTCGCAGACGCCATCCGAGAAGGCAAACGGGGCGATCACCCGGTCCCCCGGCTTGAGCGTCCGGACCTCCGCGCCCACGGCCTCGACAACGCCCATGAACTCGTGGCCCATCCGGCCGTGTTCGCCGTAGACCAGCAGCTCGCCGCGATACGGCCACAGATCGCTGCCGCAGATGGCGGCGTGCGTGACGCGTACCAGGGCGTCGGTGGGTTCGCGCAGGATGGGGTCAGGAACCTCTTCGACCCGCACATCGCGGGTGCCGTAGTAGACCGTTGCGCGCAAGGGAAACCTCCTCGAGGGTCAATGTCGGTGGGTCGATGCGGACCCTGAGAGAGTCACCGGCGCAGGTGACGAGGGCGCTCGGGTGCCGCAAACGAAGCAGGAATCGGCTCGGCCATCCCGGTTGCCGGCCCACTGCCATTCGTTACGACAAGGCGAATCAACGTCCGTCCGTGGCCCGTGCAGGATGCGCCGCATCGAGCGTCGCCGCCCAGCTCGCGAGGAGGTTGAGCGAGTCCTCTGAGTTGGACCCGTGCTCTGCGGTGTAGACGAACATCGTCAGACCCGCGTCACCTGAGAGCTCCATCGTCTCGAACGTCAAGCTGAGGTCGCCGATGACGGGGTGGTGAAACTGCTTGGTGCCGCGGTCGTGAAAGCGGACATTGTGGGCGGCCCATCGTGTCCGGAATGCCTCACTCTGGGTCGACAGTTCTCCGACGAGATCTGACAGGTCACGGTCGTACGGATTGCGGCCGGCTTCGGATCGCAGAATCGCCACTGCGTCGTTTGCGACCCCGTCCCAGTCAACATAGAAGCTGGTAGCCCGTGGATCCAGGAAGAGGAACCGGGCCGTGTTCGCCGGGCGAAGCGGGCCAAGGCCCATCTCCGAGTAAAGGGCGTACCCGAGCCGGTTGGCGGCCAGAATGTCCATGCGTCCGTTTCGCACGAACGCGGGCGCACCGGTCATCGCGTCGAGCACGCGCTGCACGCTCGGGCGGACCCGCTGCTTCACCGAACCGCGACGGCGCATCCCGGTCGGCGTCTGCGCTGCACGTGCGAGGTCGAAGAGGTGCGCCCGCTCGGCCTCGTCGAGCTGGAGCGCGCGGGCAAGCGCTGCCAGGACGACCTCGGATACCCCGTTCGCATTGCCGCGCTCGAGACGGACGTAGTAGTCGACGCTGAGCCCAGCAAGGAGCGCGACCTCCTCCCGGCGGAGTCCGGGAACGCGCCGAGTATCGCCGTAGGTGCGTAGATCCGCCTGCTCCGGCGTAATCCTGGCTCGCCGTGAGGTCAGAAACTCTCGGAACTCGCGCTTTGTGTCCACGTTGACCACGTTACTCCCGCCGTTGATCAGGCTGGGAGGCCCTGTTAGTACCTGGATTAGCAGGGACTCTCAGGTTGGGGTGGTCCCCTGCTTAGGTGGGTGTACCGGCCTACCAGGAGAAGATCATGCAGATCACCAAGAATACCGTCGACACCGGCATCGGGCCAAGCCAATGGTTCACCGGTGCGGTGTATATCGACACGGTCGCGACACCGGCAGGCCGATCGCGCTTGAGCGCGAGCAGCGTCCACTTCACGCCGGGGGCGCGACTCGTCAGGTAGACCGCTCAGAGGAGATGCGCGACCGGCCGCATCAGTCATGACAGGAACGAGGTGACGTTGCCCGCTTGGAAGAGTGACGAGCTGAGCAGGATCGTAGATGCCGACGAGTTGCAGATCGCCACGGTGCGACCCGACGGCACGTTGCGTAGTCCTCTCACGATCTGGGTTGTCCGCTCGGGCGACGACCTCTATGTCCGATCCGTGAACGGGCGCTCCGCGACCTGGTTCCGTCGAGCCTTAGACCGCCACGAAGCGCGCATTCACGCCGGCGGCCTCGACAAAGACGTTCGTCTCGTCGAGACGGACGACGACGCCGACGCGATCGATGCCGCCTACCGGACGAAGTACCGCCGATATGCCGCCAGCATCATCGATTCCATCGTCAGCCCGCAAACGGGGGCTGCGACGCTCAAACTGGTGCCGCGCACGACAGGTTCGGGCGCCTGAAAGGAGACACAATGCAGAAGCGAACGCTTGGAAACAGCGACCTCGAGGTCTCGGCGATCGGCCTCGGCTGCATGTCGATGAGCTATGGCTACGGTCCGCCTGGCGAGAAGCGTGAGATGATCGCACTGCTCCGGTCGGCAGTCGAACGCGGCGTCACGTTCTTTGACACCGCGCAGGCCTACGGCCCGTTTACGAACGAAGAACTGGTGGGCGAGGCTCTTGCCCCCTTCCGCGGTGAAGTCGTGATTGCGACCAAGTTCGGGTTCGAACTCGATTCCGGCTTCGGGAGCAGTACGCTCAACAGCCGCCCGGAGTACATCAAGCATGTCGTCGAGGGCTCGCTCAAGCGGCTACAGGTCGACGCCATCGATCTCTTCTATCAGCACCGCGTCGACCCTGATGTTCCGATTGAAGATGTGGCGGGAGCCGTCAAGGACCTGATTCAGGAAGGCAAGGTCAAGCACTTTGGGCTGTCTGAGCCGGGAGTGCAGACGGTTCGTCGCGCACACGCGGTCCAGCCGGTCACTGCAGTCCAGAGCGAGTACTCGCTGTGGTGGCGAAGGCCGGAGGAAGAACTGCTGCCAACACTCGAGGAACTTGGGATTGGCTTCGTTCCGTTTAGCCCTCTGGGCAAGGGCTTTCTGACTGGGAAGATCGACGAGAACACGCCGTTCGACGACGACGATTTCCGGAACGTTCTCCCTCGATTCGCGCGGGAGGCTCGGAAGGCGAACCGGGTCTTCGTGGATCTACTGGCAAGCGTCGCAGAGCGGAAGCGCGCGACGCTCGCTCAGATCGCGCTCGCGTGGCTACTTGCCCAGAAGCCATGGATTGTTCCGATCCCCGGCACTACCAAGCTGGAGCGTGTCGAGGAAAACATCGGTGCAGCCGTCGTCGAACTCACGTCCGACGATCTCCGAGAAATCGGCAGCGCCGCATCACAGATCACTCCGCAAGGAGCTCGGTACCCGGAGAGCCTGGAGCAACTGACCGGTCGCTGACAGGCGCAGGGGGGGCCATACCGCCGGCCGCCGGAGCCGGACCCAAAGGTCCGGCTCCGGCGGCGGGGATGATCGCGAAACCGTCCTGCGGAGCAGCGAGCCGAACCTTCGACCTTCACCTCGACTTCCAAGAATCGCGTCCGTTCAGGCTGCGGGTTTGTCAACGCCGGTCGAAAACTAGGCCAATTCCGCCGGTTGAAAACTAGGCCACCCGAGGGTTCGCGGTGAACGCGCCGATTCAGCGAGCGCGAGCCCAAGGCAAGCGTGAGCGAATCGGCGCGTGGCGGGACGTCGTCGTGGGGTGGGGGGTCCGAGAGCCGGTCAGGCCAGTTCGGCCGGATCGTGTCCCGCGCGCGGCGGGATCCCCTTGCCGCGCAGCCGGTAGCTGTCGCCCTTGAGCGGGATGATCTCGGCGTGGTGTACCAGGCGGTCGATCATCGCCGTGGCCGTGACCTCGTCGCCGAAGATCTCGCCCCAGGCGGAAAACGGCTTGTTACTGGTCACGATCACCGAGGCCCGCTCGTAGCGGGCCGAGATGAGCGAGAACATCAGGTTGGCGGCCTCAGGGTCAAAGGGGATGTAGCCGACCTCATCGACGACGACGAGCGGGATGTACGACAGGCGCCGCAGCTCTGCGGCAAGTTCGCCGGCACGCTTGGCCTCCGAGAGCCGGGCCACCCACTCGGTGGCCGTGGCAAAGGCCACCCGGTGCCCGGAGGTGCAGGCACGGATCGAGATCGCGATCGCCAGATGGGTCTTGCCGGTGCCCGGGGGCCCCAAGAGCACGACGTTCTCTTTGCCGTGCAGGAAGTCCAGTTGCCCCAGGTGCTCGACGATCGTGCGCTTGACGCTTCGCTGGAAGGCAAAGTCGAACTCCTCGAGGGTCTTTCGGGCCGGGAACCGAGCGGTCTTGATCCGGGCCTCGCCGCCGTGGGACTCCCTGGCGGCCACCTCCGTGCCCAGCAGCACCTCGGCAAAGCGCTCGTAGCTCCAGGACTCCTGGCGCGCCCGCTCGGCCAGCGCGGCAAGAGCCCGCGCCGCTGCGGGGGCTTTGAGCACCCGGAACAGGTGTGCCAGCTCCGACGCGCTCGTCATGCCGGAATCAGGGCGTCGTAGCGCGAGAGCGGCCGCAGCTCGACCTCGATCTCGCGCCGGTGCCGCCTGCGGGCGCGCTGCCGGTCAAGCTCGGTCTGATGGGCCGGGTCGGTGAGGGTCAGGCCGCCGGCGAGAACCCGCCGGTGTCGGGCCGCCAGATCTCCGGTGTCCAGCACCGTGGCGGTGATGTGGGCCTGGGAGATCCTCACCTCGATCCGCCGCCCGACAACGCGCGGGTCGATCGAGTAGTCGTTTCTGTCGACGCGCACATAGGGCTGGGCGCTCACGCGCACGATGAACCGGCGGTCGGAGTCCGGCAGGCGCTCGGGCAGCGGGCGCATGCGGGTGTGTTCATCTGCCAGGCGCTGGGCCGGGATGGCGCGGGTGGTGCGGTGCACCCTGCCATTGACCCGATCGCACCACGCATCGAGCTGTGCCTGGAAATCCAGGTGGTTGGCGAACACCCGGCCGGGGATGAAGTTGGTGCGCACAAAGCGGTGCGAGCGCTCGAGCGCCCCCTTGGCCTGGGCGTCGCCGGCATCGAGGATCACCCAGCCGACCCCCAGCTGGCCGCAGAAGGCGGCAAACGCATCGGTCGGTCGGCCTGCGCCTTGGTGGATTGCCCCCTCGCGGTCCCACACCAGCCGCTCCGGCAGCGCCCCCAGCCGGATGAGATTGCGCGCCAGCCCCCACAGAATGTCGGGCGCGGTCTTGGAGAACACCAGGCTCGCGGCGATGGCCCGCGAGTAGCAGACCTCGGTCGTGACGATGAAGCCCCGGCGGGCCTGCCCGTAGCCGACCGGGATGGCATCGCGCGGCTCGAACAGATCGCACTGGGCAAGCTCGCCCGGGCGGTAGATCGTGCGCTGGAAGGTGCGGCGAGTCAGATACTGCAGGCGGATCTCACGCACATAGGCGTCGAAGATCGTCTTGCCGCCCTGATAGCCGACATCTGCGGCCAGCTCCCGCAGGCGCTGGGAGGGAATGCGCGGATTGACGGCCAGCTGCTCGGCGATGAACGCCTTGTAGGGATCGAGCTTCGATCCGGCCGGGGCACGTGAGTAGGTCGGTGGCCTCGAGCTGCGCACCGCCCGGGCGACGGTGTCGCGCGCGAGGCCCAACTGCCGAGCGATTTCGCGCTGGGAGAGGCCCTCCACCAGCACCATCCGTCGTATATCCGCCCACTGCTGCACCGTGACCACCGCTCCTCCTCGTGCGATCCGATGTGAATCACACGAGGGTCCAGGCCGACCCGGACGCTTACCGGGTCGCCGCGCTCCAGTGGCCTACTTTTCAGACGGCGCGACTGGCCCAGTATTCAGGCGGCGCCCACAGGGTTTCCGGGCGAACATAGCGACCCCCTGGATTCAAGGCTGGGTCGTGGAACCTTGATTAGCAGTAGAGAAGATCCTCACCGGGGCACCTACGCCGGTCGTCCACGCGGTAGCGGAACGTGAAGGGAACGCCCCCGGTCGCGCACCGCGCCCGCGCGGACGTCGGCCGAGCGGGCACGGTGCTCCGTTCGGGACGCTATTCCCACTTTGTTCCCACCCCGAGCGACGAGCGCTGTCGCCGACGGGAGCTGTTACTTCAGATCTCAGTGCTGAGGTGCGGTCTGAGAGATGGGCCGTGTAGGGATCGAACCTACGACCTTGGGATTAAGAGTCCCCTGCTCTACCAGCTGAGCTAACGGCCCGAGGGCGGACATCCTACCAATCCCCCACGGGGGTCCACGCCGATCGTGACTAACCGGACCCGAGCGACGCGAGGCTGGATCGCACCGCTGTGGACTGTGGCCCGTTTGGCGCCAGCTGCAGGTACTTTTCGAATGCGACCTTGGCGACTGGCTTCTGGCCGGCCTGCTGGGCGAGCGATCCCAGGTAGTAGTACCCCAGAGCCACCTTGGGATTGCGCTTGGTGAAGTCGGTCGCAACGCCCACTGCCGCAGCTGACTGGCTCGCCGCCGTATACACAGAGGCCAGTCGATCCATGTAGGCCGCGTTGGCCGGAACGAGCGAGGTCGCCTTCAGTGCGGAGGTCAGCGCGCCCGTGAGGTTCTGCTCGTTGAGGAACGCGGCCGCCAGCGCATCCCACGCCGCGGCATCCTTAGGGTGCGCGGTCGTCTGGGCCTGGGCGCTGACGACCTTCGCAAGCGTCGGCAGGTGCGCCTTCACGGCGATCGGCGTGGCGCCCGGTGGCGCCAGCTGGAGGTACTTCTCATAGGCTGAATAGGCCAGAGAGGCCTCGCCGGCGTTGTCCGCGAGCTGACCCAGCTGTGCCCAGCCATCGGGATCGGTCGGCGCCGTCGCCGTATACGTCTTCATCACGTCGATCGCTTGGGGGTATTCGCCGGCGCTGGAATACAGCGATACCAGCGTGAACGCGGAGGTCTGGTCGCCGGGATCGAGGGTGGTCGCGTGCTCGGCCGCCGTGATCGCCTGGGCATTCTGGTTGGCCGCCTGATACGCGGTCGCCAGATCATCCCACGCCTGCACGCTGTTGGGCGATGACTTCACCGACGCCTGCGCCGCGCTGATCGCCTGACCGGTCGACGACGACGGGTTGCCGAACGCCGAGACCAGGATGAGCACGAGGCCGCCGCCAACGAACGCAAGCGCGGTGAACACGGCCATGATGCGCGCGAAGCGCTTGGTGCGCTTTTCATCGAGAAGCACTGACGGTCACGCTAACACACGGACCTGCGGGCCTCGGCCGCGCGGGTCGCGATGCCCACAACATCGATGCCCGGCAGGTCACCGCCGGCGAGGCGCAGCCGTCCGTCGGTCCATACGTGGCTGACGTGTGTTTCCGGGTCCAGCGCCACAAAGTGGGGATCGACGCCAATGATGTGCGACGCCGGCGTCAGGGCGATGATGTTCGCACGCTTGCCGCGGGCAATCGACCCGATTTCATCCCCGAGTCCGAGGGCCTCCGCACCGCCGAGGGTCGCCATGCGCACAAGCTCCCGCGCCGTCAGCGCCAGGCCGGCATTACCGTGTACGAGCGCACAGGCGCGCGCCTCGGCGCGCACGTCGTAGTGGCCCGCGCTCGCTGGACTGTCGGTTCCCAGGCCGACGCGGACTCCCGCGGCGTGTAGCGCCGCCAGCGGGGCGACGCCGCACCCGAGGTAGGCGTTGGAGATCGGGCAGTGCGCGACGCCGACGCCGTGCGCGGCAAGCTGCCAGGGCTCGTCGCCGCCGAGCTGCACGCAATGGGCGGCGACCGTCCCCGACCGCAATGCGCCGGCCCGCGCCATGCGCGCGACGACGCCCTCACCGTCGTCGCCTGGCCAGATCGCCGGGCGGACACCCCGCGACGACAGCGCCCGCGCGATCGTGCCGCCTCCCGTGGTGATCGCCTCGAGCTCAGCCGGTGATTCGGCGAAGTGCGTGCTCCACGGACGGGCCGACAGCTCCCGATCCTGCAACAGCATGTCCCAGAATTCGGGGCCGACCGAGTAAGGCGCGTGAGGCGAGATACCGACCGTCACCCCAGCGTCTGCGCCGATCCAGGCATGGACGTATGCGTCCCGGACGCGCTCAAGCGCGGGCCCGAGCGTCGCCGCCCGGCCGCTGCCGAACGCCTCAACGCAGCTGAATCCCTGGAGCCCGAGACGCGCCATGGCCGCGGCGCCCGAGCCCGTCGGACCGGAGTCGCAAAGCGTCGTCGTACCGGCCCGAACCGCCGCAACGGCCCCCGCATCGGCGGCGGCGGCGGTGAACCCCGGTGCGGCAACCGACACCGCCGCCAGAAATGCGCCGAGCCAGCGACCGAACTCCCCGCCGGGCGCCAACCCGGCCGTCAGCGACCATTCCAAGTGGCAGTGGGCATCGACGAACCCCGGCATGAGGATCGAAGCGCCGAGCGGGTGCTCGCCGGCATCGGGGTACAGACGCCGCAAGGTCGTCGCCGGGCCAACCCGCTCGATACGCGCGCCGCGGACGAGAATCGCACCGGGACTGATGACCGGACCGTCGCCACGGACGATCCAATCGGCGCTCAGAAGAACGTCAGTGCTGCTCGACGTCGTGCGTGTCCACGGGCTGCTTGGGTACCTCAGGCGGTGGTGGTGGTACCGACGTCGTCGGGGATTCGTCGCCCGAGATGCCCTTCTTGAACTCGCGGGCGCTGCTGCCGAGACTGCGCCCGATCTCGGGCAGTCGCTTCGCCCCGAACAGGAGCAGGACAACGATTAGCAACACGATGATGTGCCAGGGCTGAATGTCCAACGACGCCTCGTTTGTACGTGGGTCTCAGCGGACCGGACAGCAGACCATCTCAGGGTAGCATGACCACTGTGACCGTCCTGAATCTCAGTACCCGTCCACGGCGAATCGATCCCATCGCCGCAACGTGGGGCGGTCTGGTGTTGGGGATCGGCCTGGTGATTGCAGGTCCCCGCGACCTGGCGGTGCGCATCGCGATCGTCGTGATCGTCGGCGTGATCGCCGGATTCCTGACCGGTGTGCGCGCGATCCGACATCGTCTTGCCAACGCGGCCATGGCGTGGGTCGTCGCGAACCTCTTCTATTTCGCGTTCGTCGCCGCCGCGTCGATCGTCCACTGGATCACCGGTCGTCAGCACGCACCGGCGTTCTTGCCCGGTGGCCCGCAGCGCTGGCTGCTGGTCACGCTCGTCAGCCTTGTGGCGACGCTCGTCGGCGGCGGAATCGCCAACGCGCTGTTGCGCCCCGCCAGCCGGCGATCCAACTACTCCTGACCGGGGAAGTTCTTGTGGTACTTCGAGGCGGTCGGCCCGGACTGTCCCAGATACTTGCCGTGGTAGGGCTGGTCGACCGGAGTCGTCAGAGTCAGGAATGAGATCTGGCCGATCGGCATTCCCGGGTAGATCGTGATCGGCAGCCGGGCGACGTTCGAGAGCTCGAGGGTGATCTGCCCATCCCAGCCCGGGTCGATGTAGCCGGCGGTCGAGTGGATCAGCAGGCCGAGTCGCCCGAGGCTCGACTTGCCCTCCAGCCGCGCCACGAGGTCGTTCGGGATCGCAACGCGCTCGAGGGTGGAGCCCAACACGAATTCACCCGGGTGAAGGATGAACGGCTCGTCGCCGGTCATCGTGACGACATCGGTCAGGTCGTCCAAGGGCCGGCGCACGTCGATGAACGGCTGCCGGTTGTTGTGGAAGACCCGGAACCCCGAGGAGACACGCACGTCCACCGACGACGGCTGCACTAGCGACGGATCGTACGGATCGATCACCAACCGGCCCGAGGCCAGGTATTCGCGAATCGTGCGGTCGGAGAGAACCATGCGGGCTTGAGCGTACCCACCCGAACCTCCCATCCGCTACCCTCCGCTACGTGGACTTTGATCGTGGGTTCCGCATCGACGGCCTCCTCGACGCCCGGCTCGAAGCGTCCGTTCGCGACGCGCACGCCGCGGGCCTCGTCCCCGACATCGTCGCCGGCGACCTTTCTGTCGGCGGTGGCCCGGTCGACCGGCTGGAGCTTGTCGACGTCACGATCCGCGAGCTCGAGCAACTTGTGCGCGCCGAGCGCCTGCCGCGCTGGGTGATCGCCAAGAATCCCCTCTCGGGCGGGTACGTCGAGACCAAGGCGCTCATGCGCAGCAAGGGCCTGGCCACCGTCTGCGAAGAGGCCGCGTGTCCGAACATCGGGCGCTGCTGGTCGCGGCTCACGGCCACGTTCATGATCGCGGGCAGCAATTGCACCCGCGGGTGCCGGTTCTGCAACATCGCCACCGCCCGGCCGGTCGGTCCACCGGATCCCGAGGAGCCGGCCCGTGTTGCCGAGGCCGCGGCGCAGATGAACCTGCGCTTCGTGGTCGTCACCGCGGTCGCCCGAGACGATCTGGCCGACGGCGGTGCCGCACACTTCGCCGCGACGATTCGCGCGCTGCGCGAACGAAATCCGGACATCAAGGTCGAGGTGCTGATTCCAGACCTGCGCGGCTCGCGCGATGCCCTGGATACCGTGATCGACGCGGCGCCGGACGTGCTCAACCACAACACCGAGACGGTTCCGCGCCTGTACTCGCGCGTACGCCCGGGTGCCCGCTACGAGCGCACGTTGGAGCTCCTGGCCCGCTCGGTGTCTGCCGGCCTGCGCACGAAAACCGGACTGATGGTCGGACTGGGCGAGCACCTGCCGGAGATCTCACGCGTCTTCTCCGACCTGGTCTCCGTCGGCTGCGAGCTGGTGACCGTCGGCCAATACCTGCGGCCGACGCCCATCCACCTGCCCGTCGAGCGCTTCTACGCACCGGCGGAGTACCCGGCGCTGGCGCGACGCGGCCGTGAGCTCGGGCTCGCGCACGTGGAAGCCGGCCCGCTGGTGCGCTCGTCGTTCGAGGCCGACCGCGTGGCCGAGCATGGAGCCGTCCCGGTCTAGCTGACCCGCCGGTACGCGGAACAGGGCGCCCGCGCGTCTCGTCCGCATGCGATCCAACCCCGCATTTCCTGGTGCAAATCACGCCTCGGGGCCTTAAGTCGTGTGCGTGGCCGCCGATACCTGGAGTGTCGGTTGCGAATGTCGCTGCAGCCGACGGTCGCCGGCGGATGCACGGCAGTACAAGGACACGCGTGATGAACGACTACCGCACCAAGAAGATCGCCCTGCCGAGCGGGCAGATGATCGAGATCATCTACCTGATCGATCCTGACGCCCCGGCCGACCTCGCCGACCAGGACATTGCGACGCCGACCCACAGTGCCGCGCTGCCGCTGCACTGCTGCCCGGACTGCGTGAGCGACCTGGTCTACCCGCTGGCCTGGCAAGAGACCGGTGACGGGATCTGGACGATCGAGCGCCGCTGCCCCAACTGCGAGTGGCACGACCTCGGTACCTTCGAGCAGGCCGACATCGAGCCGTTCGACGATGCGATCGAGATCGGGACAGAGATCCTCCTGACCGAGCTGCGGACCTGGACGTACTCGAACATGAACGACGACGTCGAGCTGCTGATCGAAGCCCTCGACCGGGATCTCATCCAGCCGATCGACTTCTGAGCCGTCGCGGCATTCGCCCGGCGCACGGCGACCGCAGCCGGGCACACCCGGCCGGGACTTCACTAGAGTCCGGCGGTATGTGGGAGCTCAGTCCGTCCGAAGCATATGACGCCTGGCAGGCCGGCGATCTGACGATCGTCGACATTCGCGAACCAGGCGAGCACGACCAGACCCGCGTCCCGGGGGTCCCGCTGATCCCGATGAGCACACTCGCTCAGCGCGTGGACGAGCTGCCCGAGGGGCCGTTGGCGATCCTGTGCCGGTCCGGGGTCCGCAGTGCGTGGGTCACCGAGTACCTGACCAGCCTCGGGACGTACGGCGAGGTCGCGAACCTGGACGGCGGCATCGTCGCCTGGGTCCAAGACGGGCTGCCCTACGAGGGCGGCGAGCCCGCCTAGCCTGCGAAGCGTTTGACCACGCGATAGCCCGTATCGCGCTGTACAGCGGTGCGCCCGGTGGCGGCGATCGCGGACACCATCCGCGGCGTGTCGAGGCGGAAGGCCGTACCGGCCGCCCGGACCACATTCTCCTCGATCATGATCGAGCCCATGTCGTCGCAGCCGAATTCCAGGGCGAGCTGACCGACGCGCAGTCCCTGGGTCACCCATGACGATTGCAGGTGGTCGAAGTTGTCCAGGTACAGGCGGCTGACGGCAACCATCATCAAGTAGTCGGCCGCGGTGGTGTGCAGGTGATCCTCGCCCCGCTTGGAGCCGCCGCCGGACTGGTAGCTCCAGCACACGAATGCGCGGAACCCGGGCTGCTCGTCTTGGAGTTCGCGCAGGCGCCGCAGGTGCTCCACGCGATCCTCGAGCGTGTCGACGGTCCCGTACATCATCGTCGCCGAGGTGGACATGCCCTGACGGTGGGCCTCCCGCATCACCCCGAGCCATTCGTCTGTGGTCGTCTTGCGCGGGGCGATGATCTCACGCACACGGTCCACCAGGATCTCGGCGCCGCCGCCCGGGATCGAGTCCAGCCCGGCGCGGCGCAAGCGCGTGATCGTCTCCTCCAGCGTGAGTTTGGAGTAGTGGCAGATGTGCATCACCTCCGACGGCGACAGGGCGTGCAGGTGGATCGGGTAGCGCGCTTTGATCGAGCGGAACAGGTCCTCGTAGTAGTCGATGCGCAGGCCGGGGTGGTGGCCGCCCTGCAACAGGAGCGCCGTCCCGCCGAGTGCGAGCGTCTCCTCGATCTTGCGGAAGATCACCGACTTCGGCAGCACGTAGCCTTCGGGATCGCGCGGGTGCCGGTAGAACGCGCAGAAGTCGCAGTCGGTGACGCAGAAGTTCGTGTAGTTGACGTTCCGGTCGATGATGAAGGTGACCTCGTCCGGGTTCGTGGCCCGCGCTCGCACCGCGCGCGCGGCGGCCCCGACCCGCACCAGGTCGTTGCCACGCAACAGCGCAAGGGCGTCCTCGGCGGTCAGTCGCTCGCCGGCCAGCGCCCGCTCGAGGGCGATCGTGGTGCCGCTGTCGGGTGCAACTGTGGTCATCGTGACGTGGTCGTCCTTGATCTCGATTCCCGGTGCGCCGCCCTAGACGGCAAGCAGCTCCGGAACGTGTGTCAATTGTCCCGCCTGGCGGGCTAAGTGCAAGAACTCGTTGAGCCCCGCGCGCTCCTCGGCCCCGAAACCGTATCCCAGGCGGCGGAAATACGTCGCGATGAAGTCCGCCGGAAAGGGGAACCGCGCCGCTGCCGCCCGGACGACCGCCTCGGGATCACGAGCGTAGTACGCCTGAGCGTCGGTCAACAGCTGCCGAAGCTCGCCCAGGATCTCGCGCTGGGCCGGCGCTAGGTCCGCCCGCGCCGCCCACACGGCGAACACCATCGGTAGCCCAGTCCGCGCCCGCCACAACTCGCCGAGATCGAACACGTACGGCGCAAACGGGTCGCGGCCCCCGTTGAGGGCGTCGTCGGCGATCAAGAGGACGGCATCGTGGTCGCGCAACGCGTCGCGCGGGGTGGTCTCGAGCGGCCGGAAGACCGGCGCCGGGCCGAGCAACACCCGCAACAGCGCAACCGAGGTGGCGCTGTGGGGCGTCACCGCCACCGAGCGGATCTCGTGGAGCGGGACGCGCGAGAAGACCAGGATCGAATCCACGGCGCCGGCCGCCGAGATGCACGCGACGGGGACGAGCTCCAGGTCGGCGGCATACCGTGCGTAGGCGATCGACGACATGGCCGAGACGTCGAGGTCGCCGTTGGTCACCGCGCGGTTCAGGGTCGTCGGCAGGCCGTCGGTAAACACGAACTGCGGGCCGCCCGCGAGCTCAAGGTGGTGATAGACCGGGTACATGTTGAGCGCGGAGATGCGTCCGACGCGCAGCACCTCGACCGTCGGGCTCGGGCTCACCTGGCCACCGCCCGGTATCCGACCGCGCCCGCCAGCCACTCGGCGTCTGTGTGGTCGTCCGGCGGGATCTGCCAGTCGGTGGCGCCGAACGCCACGGCGATCTGCGACGCCGCCGGGCCGAGATGAACCCAATCCGGGCGCACGAGGGTCGTCGGCGGCATCAGATGACGGGCCAGCGCGATGACCGCCAGGTCCTCGACGCCCCATGACCCGGGTCGGGTGGCGTCGCCTTCGCCGGGAACGGGCGACACCGCACGAAGCATGCCGGTCTCGTGTGCCAGCTCGCCGAGCGCGATCAGCCGGTCGACGGTCTGCGCCGCCGGGATACCCGCGCCGTACGCGACGACGGCCACGCTCGGGGTGCCCACGGCGTGCGCGGCCCGATGGGCCGCGACCGGCTGCTCGGCGTCGGTGTCCACGAGCCACCATGCCGGCATGGGCGAGCGCGAGTAGGTGACGACGCCGCCGGGGGCCACGCCTGCCAGCTCGGCCGCACGCAGCGGGTCTGGGGTCGTCAGCAGCGCGACGAGCGCGTCGCGGTTCACGCGTACCGATCCACGACGCCGTCGGCCACCAACAGCAGGGCGTGGCGATGCGCCCCGTCAAGCGCGCCATCCAGGACTCCACGGGCGTCATCCACATAGGCCAGGGCCCGGGCCCGGGCCCGGGCGACCCCGGAGTGCCCGGCGAGACGGTCGCACAGCCGCTCGACGGCCGCGTCGTCGTCCAGATCACGAATCGCCCCGGCCACCGCCGGGTCATCCTGGATCGCGTAGATCATCGGCAGCGTCACGGTGCCGTCACGCAGGTCCGCGCCGCGCCGCTTCCCCGTGGTCGCGGTCGACCCGGTCACGTCCAGGATGTCGTCGAAGATCTGGAAGGCCATGCCCACGGCCTCGCCGAATGCGGCGAGTCGGTCCTGCGTGACGGCCGACCCGCCTCCGAGCATCGCTCCGAGGCGGCATGCCGCCGCAAACAGGGACGCCGTCTTGCGACGTACCCGGTCCAGATAGGCCCCCTCGGCCAACGTCACGTCAAATGCGGCCCGCCCCTGGGCGAGCTCACCCTGTGAGAGCTCGAGGGCGGATGCCGCCAAGACCTCGATCGCGGCGGGCTCGTCCGCGCCGGCCAGCTCGGCAAACGCCTGGGCGAACAGGTAGTCGCCGACCAGCACGGCGACATCGGCGCCGTGGGAGGACGCCACCGTCTCCCGGCCGCGGCGCATCGTTGCCCCGTCGAGCAAGTCGTCGTGCACGAGCGTGGCCATGTGGACGAGCTCGACCGCCGCAGCGGCGCGCACGAGCGCATCGGTCGGCGTTGCACCGGTCCCCGCGCAGGCGAACACGAGCAGCGGCCGGAGCCGCTTGCCGCCAGCCGACAGCGTCGCCGACCCGGGCACCGCGACTTCGGTGACCCCGTCGGCCACGACGGCGGCCAGCCGGGCCTCGCAGGCGCGCAGCGCGTCCTTGAGACTGGCGGTCAACAGCTGCGCGGTGGGCTGAGCGGTCGCACTCACACGCGTACTCTCCCATAGTGCAGGGCGACGATGCCCCCGGCGAACAGCTGCCAGCGGATGTCGTCGAGGCCGGCATCGGACATCGCCGCCGCCAGCCGCGCGGGCTCCGGAAACCTCTTGACCGATGCCGGCAGATATCCGTAGGCCGCGCCGTCCCGACCGAGCACTGTCCCCAGAAACGGGACCGCCCGGTCGAACCACAGCCGGTAGAAGCGCCGCAGGTGTCGCGGGGTGGTGATCTCGAGAATCACGACGCGCCCCCCCGGACGCACCACGCGGACCATCTCCGCGATGCCCGCATCCAGGTCGCTGACATTACGGATCCCGAACGCCACCGTCGCGCCATCGAACGCGTCGTCGGCAAACGGCAGCGCGAGCGCGTCGGCCTGCACGAACTCGACCGGCTCGCCGTGGTCGGCCGCCTTGTCGCGGGCGCGCGCGAGCATGTTCTCGGCGAAGTCGGCGCCGACCACCCGTCCGCGGTCGGTGACTCGCTGCTGGAGGGCGAAGGCGAGATCCCCCGTCCCCGTGCAGACGTCGAGTGCGGCCTCGCCAGCGGCGACGTCCGCAGCGGCCGCGGCGGCCTCACGCCAGCGCCGATCGAGGCCGGCGGTCATCACCCGATTGAGCAAGTCGTAGCGCGGGGCGATCCGGTCGAACATCGCCTGCACGTCGGGCGCCGGCAGGCGTCCGGGGGTGTCCTCACTCGCCGCGCGTCCGGTCACCGGGTCTCCTCCGTCGGATCCGTGGGTCCCGCCGTGGTGCCGTCCTCGCCCCAGCGTGCCAGGAGCCCGTGCGGAACTCCGAGGTGGTCCAGTGCCTTGCCGACCATGAAGTCCACGAGCTGGCGAACCTCGGTGGGGTTGTTGTAGAAGCCCGGCGATGCCGGCATGACAACGGCGCCGGCCCGCGTGACCGTCGCCATGTTCTCGATGTGGACGAGCGACAGCGGCGTCTCGCGCGTCATCAGCACCAACGTGCGGCGCTCTTTGAGCATCACGTCCGCGCAGCGGTGGATCAGGTTCCGCGCCGTTCCGTGGGCGATCGCCGCCAGCGTCGACCCGGAGCACGGACAGATGAGCGCCGCCGGGGCCAGCGACGACCCCGAGGCGAATGGTGCGGTGAGATCGTCGAGTCCAAGCATGGTGACCTGCTCGGGCGCGGCACCGGAGCGGGACACGAATTCCCGCACCACCGCGTCGGGATCCTTCGGCGCCCCACGGCCGGCCGACAGCAGCTCGTGGCTGATCACGTGGGCACCGGCCCGGCTCACGCAGAGCCCGACCTCGCAGTCAGCGTCGGTCAGCGCGCACAGGGCGGTTGCGGCATACGCCGCACCGCTCGCACCGGTCACTCCCAAGAAGACCCGCTTCACGGCAGCCAATCGTAGCCCCCGCGGCCGTGTGGCGACCTCGGTTCCGCCCCCGATCCGCACGGTGCGCGGCCCGCGGCAACATCGGCCGCGAGACACGTGAGGCCCGGGGTCATCCGGGCCTCATCGCTGCGGTCAGGTTCCAGGCCGAACCTACTTATAGGTCACGCCCAGGCCGCTGAGGAACGTCGCCAGCTGCTGGTACTGCACCGCGGTGAAGTTCGCGAACGGTGGCATCGCGGAACCCGGGGTTGCACACGTCGGGCACTGGGTGTGCAGGATGAACCAGTTCGCGCCGCTGTAGTTCGGACCGGTCACGCCGGGCACGGGTACGGGCAAGGTGCCGCTGTACGTCGACGACTTGCCCGCCGCACCGATGTCGGTGAGGTTCGGGCCGATCTGGCCGCCGACGCCCTTGACCATGTGACAGCTCGTACAGCCCTCGGTGAGGAACAGCGTCTCACCGGCCGCGGCCGCGGAGCCCGGGGTGATGCCCGTGAACGTAATCGACGTGGCGCTGGAGATCGGCGCCGCGCCGGTCTCACCCGTGTAGGTGAGCCAGGCCATGCCGATGAACACCAGGATCGCGACCGACAGCGCGAACGGGCGCTTGGAGATGCGGCGCTCAGCGCGGCGGTCGATGAACGGCGTCGCCAGCAACAGAACCATCAGCACGTTCGGGATGACGAAGGTCGCCATGATGACCGGCATCAGCGCGTTCTGGTTCTTGAAGATCTTGAGCATCTGGAACAGGAAGAAGAAGTACCACTCCGGCCGTGGCTCGAACGAGGACGTCGCCGAGTACACCGGTGGACCCACGTTCACCCGCTGCCAGATCGCCATGCCGATGATGCCCGCGAACACCAAGATCGCGACGATGTGATCCTTGTAGATCGCGTAGGGGAAGAAGGGCTTGCCTTCCTTCTTGGCCTGCGCGTAATCGCGCTTGTACGCCTCGTGCTCCGCGCGATTCACTTGCCGCCCTCCACCGTCAGCGTTTGCGGCGCGGGCTCGACCGTCACCTCACGACGGCCCCGCGGCGCATGCTCGCGCGCGGCGGCGCGGGCGGCGGCTTCCTCGGCACGACGTGCCCGCGTCGCGCGCTTGGACCACGGCGGCTCAGAGATACCGAGCTTGCTGACCAGGAACAGGTGCAAGCCGATGAATGTGGCGATTCCCCCGGGTATCACCAACATATGGATGGCATAGAAGCGGGAGAGCGTATCCGAGTTGAATGTCGAGCCCCCGCGCAGGATGTCCGCGATGTACGGCCCGATGATCGGCGCGCTGGCGGTGATGTTCATGGCCACGACCGTCGCCCAGTAGGCGCGCTGGTCCCAGACCAGCAGATATCCCGTCAGGCCCATGAACATCGTCATGATCAGCAGCATCGCGCCGGTCACCCACGTCAGCTCGCGCGGGTACTTGTACGACCCGAAGATGAAGACGCGGGCCATGTGCAGGAACACCAGGATGATCATCGCGCTGGCGCCCCACTTGTGCATGCCGCGCACCAGCCAGCCCCAGGTCACGTGGTTGGTGATGTCCTGGATGCTCGCATAGGCCGTCGTCGGTTCCGGCTTGTAGTACATCGCCAAGACGATGCCGGTCACGGCCTGCAGGCCGAACACGGCCATCGCCGCGAACCCGAGGGTCTGGAACCAGCTCGTCTCGCCCGGGATGTTGCGCTTCAGGAACCACCCGATGCCCGTGGTCGCCGCGGTGCGATCGTCGACGTAGTTGATGACCGTATCGCCTGCCTGCTTGGCAGGCCCCTTCGGCCCGATATCGGTCGTGCTCACCGCGCCTCCTACGAGAACGGGTAGAGGTTGGACAACACGCCGGTCACGGGCTCACCCGGGTCGTGCAGCGGGTACGCCTGTTGGGCGCTGTTGATCGAGAACGCGCTCCCGACCAGTACATGGTCGGTCGGGCTGGTGCCCGCCGTTGACCACGTGCCATGGGCGGTCCCCACGCCACCGCTGGGTTGCCCGCCGCTCGTGACGACCTTCACGTTGAACCGGTCGAGCGGGCGCGGCGCCGGTCCGGCCGTGACCAGGCCGATGGAGTTGAAGGCGCTGCCGTGGCACGGGCAGAGGAAGTTGTCGCCGCCCTTGGAGTACTGCACCGGGCACCCCAGGTGCGAGCAGCGATTCCAGATCGCGATCAGCTCGCCGCCCTTGTTGCGGATGAACGCGCGCGCGTCCGACCACTGCGACAGGCCCGAGACTGCCAGGGAGGTCGTCTGCCCGTCGGGGAAGTTGCTCAGCGGGCCGATGTCGACCCACTGGTTCGGCGGGCTCTTCACGGAATCGCTCACCGCGAAGCCAACGATCGGCACGAGGATGGCGGCCGTCAGGACCGCGCCACCCGCGACAGCGACGCCGCTCAGGAACCGTGTGCGCGTGATGAAGTCAGGATCGTCATCGTGGGACTCCTCCACAACGGGATCGATCGCCCGGGGACCAGCATACTGGCCCTTCGGCAACCCGCTGTGAGCGTCGTTCCCCTGGCTCTCTGCCACCTGGTTCAACCTCCTCGAGCAATACGCATGACGACCTCGCGCAGGAATGGGAATTCAACCAGACCGCCGACCCCAGACATGCCTCAACCTCCGGGCCAAGTGTCCCGTCGCACGGGGCACTTGGACTCAGATCCAAATGCCGGGGGGTGATTTCCTGCTGTCGGAGGTTCGATTCGACCGCTCGACATCCTGCAGGACAGCCCCGGTCCTCAGATCAACGCGATCATAACGACCGCAGCCCGTGTCGTTAACCGATGTCCGGGGATTGCGGCCGTTTTGAGGGCATGTGCCCCGCGCAGGCGGGGTCAGTTCGCGTCGGGGGGCGCTCAGTCGCCCGGCAGCGTGATCCCGAGCTCCGACCAGCGTTCGTCGACGCGCTGGCGGACCTCCTGCGACATTGCGATCGCCTCAGGCCACGGGCGCACCTGCCCCTCGCCGGGCCACTTGCGCGTTGCGTCAAAGCCGATCTTGGACCCGTAGGCAAAATACGGAGCCGCATGGTCGAGCGCGTCGACCGGGCCGTCGACCATCAGGTGGTCGCGGGCGGGATCCACGTTGCTGAACGCGGTAAACGCGACCTGTGAGACGTTGCGGACGTCCACGTCGTGGTCGACGACGATCACGCAACGGGTCAGCGACAGCAGTCCGAGCCCCCAGACCGCGTTCATGAGCTTCTTGGCGTGGCCCGGATACCGCTTGTTGACCGAGACGATCGCACAGTTGTGGAACACGCCCTCGAGCGGCAGGTTCATGTCGTGCAGGTCCGGAACGGTCATCCGGATCAGCGGGAGGAACATGCGCTCGGTCGCCTTGCCCAGGAAGTAGTCCTCCATCGGAGGCGGCCCGACGATCGTGGTGGCATAGATCGGGTCGCGGCGGTGCGAGATCGCGGTAACGTGCAACGTCGGGTAGTCGTCCACCGGCGTGTAGAAGCCGGTGTGGTCCCCGAACGGGCCCTCCGGTCGGATGTCATGGGCGTCGACGTAGCCTTCGATCACGAACTCGGCGTTGGCGGGAACCTCCATGTCGACCGTGCGGCAGTTCACCATGTGCACGTTGTCGCCGCGCAGGAAGCCGGCGAACAGCATCTCGTCGATGTTCGGCGGCAGGGGTGCCGTCGCGCTGTAGGTGACCGCCGGATCAGTCCCAATCGCGATGGCGACCTCGACGCGGCCGTCCGAGTCGCGCAGATGGGCGGCGCCATCCTTGTGGATCTGCCAGTGCATCATCGCGGTGCGCTCGTCGACGACCTGCACGCGGTACATCCCGCAGTTGCGCACACCAGTCGTCGGGTCCTTGCTGAACACGAGTGGCAGCGTGATGTACGGGCCCCCGTCATCGGGCCAGCAGGTCAGGATCGGCAGCTTGGTCAGGTCCGGCTCGTCCATCCAGATCTCTTGGCAGGGCGCCGTCTTGACCATATGCGGCGAAAACGAGGCCAGCTCACGCAGCTTGCCCAGCGCCCTCACCTTGGCCACGAGCCCCTGCGGCGGTTGCAGGTCCATCAGGTCTTGGATGCGCGCGCCGGGCTCCTCGAGCGACTCGACCTCGAGCGACATGCACATGCGCGCGTCGCTGCCAAACTGGTTGATCAGCACGGGAAACTCGCTGCCGATCACGTTCCGGAACAGCAGCGCGGGCCCGAACCGCTTCGAGACGCGATCGGTGATCTCGGTGATCTCGAGGTGCGGATCCACCGGTGCGGTGATCTCGACCAGCTCCCCGGCGTCGCGGAGCCGCTCGATCCAGTCGCGCAGGTCACGAATCACCCGAACACCGCCTCAAGGTCGGGCGGATCCGCAAGCAGCGCCGCCAAGTCGTCAAAACCCGCAGAATCCGCCTCGTCGGTGGACCGACGCACGGCCTCGGCAAAGCCGTCCCGCACGCGCTTGTCCCTGGAGCCCGCGATCGCTGCCGTCGTGCCGAGCCACAGTGCCGGGAGCTCGGCGGACCGCCCTGTTGCGACCACGCCCGCCGACAGCGCGACCAGCCGCGCCAGGGCGTCGATCACGAACACGTCCTGTGCCCGCGCCACACGGACCAGCCCGGCCGCGTAGCAGTAGTCACCCGCCAGAACGAGCCCTGGGCTGTCGGTCCGCACGAGCTCGCGCGGGCGCCCGTGATGGGCCAGGAACCCCTCCAGGATCAAGTCGAAGCCGACCGCATGATCGGGCGCAAGCGGCGGGGAGACCAGCGGGGCCAGCAGCGGCGCGGCAGGAGCGGCAGCGAGACCCTCGGCGAGCGCGGACTCGATCAGCAGGTCCGTCCTCATGCGTCGGTGGCCTGCGCGGCCTCGGACAGGGCGGCCGTCGTCCGTTCGAGGTCCTTGGGCGAGTGCGCGGTGCTCACGAACCACGCCTCGAACTGGGACGGCGGCGGGTAGACCCCGCGTTCGAGCAGCGTGCGCGCGAACGCTCCGTAGCGTCCGGTGTCCGATGCTGTCGCCGACGCGTAGTCGGTCACCGGCGCGTCGGTGAAAAACGGGGTGAGCATCGACCCGATGCGATTGATTCGGACCGGAACCCCTGCCGCATGGAAGGCGTCCTCGAGCGCCGCGCCGCCGGCTTCGAGATCGTCGTACACCCCCGGTGCCGATACCTCCGCCAACACGGCGAGCCCGGCCGCGGTCGCCAGCGGATTCCCCGACAACGTCCCGGCCTGGTAGCACGGCCCCTCGGGTGCCAGCTCGGACATGATCTCGGCCCGCCCGCCGAAGGCACCCACGGGCAACCCACCGCCGATAATCTTGCCGTAGCAGGCCAGGTCCGCGGTCACGCCGAAGCGCTCTTGGGCGCCGCCGCGGGCGATCCGGAACCCAGTGATGACCTCGTCGAGGATCAGAAGTGCCCCGGTGCGGTCACAGGCGCCGCGCAGCGCGGCCAGGTAGCCAGGGGCCGGCGGCACCACACCCATGTTGCCGGCGACCGGCTCGATGATGATCGCCGCGGCGCCCTCAAGGGCGGCTTCGGCGGCGGCGAGATCATTGTATGGCACCAGGCGCGTCGCCGCGGTGGCTCCGGCGGGCACGCCCGGACTGGTCGGCACCCCGAGCGTCGTCGCGCCGCTGCCCGCCTCGACGAGCAGGCCGTCGATGGCCCCATGGTACCCGCCGACCGTCTTGACGATCGGGTCCCGTCCGGTGGCCGCCCGCGCCAGGCGCAACGCACCCATCACCGCTTCGCTACCAGAGGAGGTCATCCGCAGGCGCTCGATCGAGGGCACCGCGTCCCGGACCGCCTCGGCGAAGCGAACCTCGCGTTCGGTGGGTGCGCCGTAGGACGTCCCGCGCGGCAAGGCCGCCGTCAGCGCCGCGACGACGCGCGCCGGGGTGTGCCCGAGAATCGCCGGGCCCCAGCTGGCCAGGTAGTCCACGTACTGGTTGCCGTCGACATCCCACACGTAGGCGCCGACCGCGCGATCGATGAAGATTGGATCGCGCCCGATCGAGCGCATCGCCCGGACGGGAGAGTTCACCCCGCCGACAAGGACCTGTCGCGCCCGATCGAACAGCTCCGCGCTGCGCGCGTCGCGCGAGCCCATCAGGCGGCGGGCTCCCACGTCGGGAACGGTCCGCCGGCACGCGCGATGTCCTCCCACTGCCGGTACTCAGGGGTGTAGTACACGAGCCGGACCTTCTTGAACTCGTAGGTCGAGTACAGCACCGCTCGGGAGTCGGGATCGGTGATGCCGGTTTCCTCGGCGATCGCGTCGATGACCTCCTCGCAGAGCTCCTTCGAGCGCGCGTGGACCATCGTGAAGATCGAATAGGGCCAGTCGGGATACGTCGGGCGCCGGTAGCAGTGCGAGACAGACCGGAACGCGGCCATCTGCGGGCCGATACGCTCGAGGTCCTTCTCGGGCACCCGCCAGACGGCCATGCCGTTCGCGCCAAAGCCGGCCCGCCGATGGTTGAGCACCGCGGCGAAGCGGCGCATGTAGGACCGCTCGACGAACGTCTGGGCTCGCTCCAATAACTCGTCGGGGGCGATACCGGCCTGCTCGGCCCAGAGATCGAACGGCGCCGGCTCCGCGGGCAGGTCGCGCTGCAGGATGCAGATGAAGCGTTTGTCGTCGTCGGTGGGCAGCACGCCGTCGCCGCGCGCCGGCGGGGCCGCGGGTGCCGCCTTCGCAGCGGCGTCCTGGGCGCCGGTC
Organism: uncultured Thermoleophilia bacterium; assembly: GCA_963842065.1. GTDB lineage: Bacteria > Actinomycetota > Thermoleophilia > Miltoncostaeales > Miltoncostaeaceae > CAITWD01. The sequence goes on from CAWJEW010000007.1 coordinate 274,987, forward strand.
ATGTCCAGCTGCACGTTGATCTTGAACAGCTTCAAGGTCGGCAGCAGGCGCATGGACTCCGCACGGGTCGCCTCGGCCAGGATGTCGATCGTCTCCTGCAGCCCGAGCCGCGCCTCGGGCTCGACGGCCAGCGTGAACCAGAGATTGAACGCGTGGCTGCGACGGTAGTTGTGGCTGACGCCGGGGTGGCCACCGACGATCGCCGCGGCCTCGAACAGGCGCTCATCGGGATACTTGGCGGCCACGAGGCTGCTCTCGTAGCCCAGCGCACGGGTGTCGAAGATGGCCGAGAGCTGACGGACGATGCCCGCCTGACGCAGGACCCGGACGCGCGAGAGTACCTCGTCCTCGGACATGCCGATGCCGACTCCGATCTCCCGGAACGGGTCGCGCACCAGCGGCAGGCCGGCCTGTAGGGCGTTCAGCAGCGCCCGGTCGGCGTCGTCCGGCTTGTGGTGGATCCGCGCGGATGCCGTCGTTGTCACTCGGTCTCCTTCAACCATGCCGCCGCATCTTCGGCGTAGTAGGTGATCACCAGATCCGCCCCGGCGCGGGTGATGCCCGTCAGCACCTCGAGGGCCGCGCTGCGTTCGTCTAACCACCCCCGCTCAGCCGCGGCCTTGATCATCGAGAACTCGCCGCTGACCTGATACGCGGCGACCGGGAGCGTGGTGATCCCGCGCACGGCGGAGATCACGTCCAGATACGCGACCGCGGGCTTGACCATGACCATGTCGGCGCCCTCGTCGATGTCGAGCGCGACCTCACGCAGCGCTTCGCGCCCGTTGGCCGGGTCCATTTGGTACCCCCGCCGGTCGCCGAAGCTCGGGGTCGACCCCGCCGCCTCTCGGAACGGTCCGTAAAACGCGGAGGCGTACTTGGCCGCGTAGCTCAGGATGCCCACGTCCTGGTATCCGTGCACGTCGAGCGAATGACGGATCGCCGCGACGCGGCCGTCCATCATGTCGCTCGGCGCCACGATGTCGGCGCCCGCGTCCGCATGGCTGAGGGCCGCGCGAGCAAGCGCCTCCAGCGAGAGATCGTTGTCCACCTGCCCGTCCCGCAGGATGCCGCAGTGCCCGTGGGAGGTGTACTCGCACAGGCACACGTCCGTGATGACGACCATCTCCGGCACCAGCAGCTTCACCGCGGCGATTGCCTCCTGGACCTCGCCGTTCGGATCCCAGCTGGAGCTGCCGGACTCGTCCTTGTTGTCGGTGACTCCGAACAGCAGCACCGCCGGCACGCCGGCCTCGAACGCGCGGACGGCCCGGACCGCCAGGACGTCGGGGGACATCCGTGCATGGCCGGGCATCGCGGCGATCGGCTCGTCCCGCCCGGCCCCGGCGATCGCGAACATCGGCAGGATCAGCTGGTCGACCGAGAGCCGGTGCTCGCGCACCATCCGGCGTACCGTCCCGGTGCGCCGCAGCCGTCGCGCGCGCACGACCGGAAAACCCGCCTGGCTGTCGTGGGACGTCGGAGGCATCGTCATGCCCGAGTGTATCCCCAACGGCCCCGAATCGTTCCGGCGGGCGTCCCGGTGGCAAGATCTCCCCGATGTCCACACGCGATTCCCGTCACCCGACGCGTCAGCCGTGAGTGCGCCGCGTGCCGAGCCCGCCGGCGGCCCGGAGCCCCATGAACTGCTGAACGCGTACGCCTACGGGGCGTTTCCGATGGACGCCCCCGAGCACGCCGCCGCCCCCGTCCCCTACTACGAGGCCGACCCGCGCGCGGTGATCCCGATCGACGCGTTCCGGATCCCGCGGTCGGTGGGCCGCGGCATCGCGCGTACCGGGTACGCCATCCGTGTGGACACCGCGTTCGCGGAGGTCTGCCGGGCCTGCGCCCGGCGTCCCGAGGGCACGTGGCTGAGTCCCCGCCTGATCGACACCTACTGCCGCCTGCATGCCGCCGGATACGCCCACAGTGTGGAGGCCTGGGACCGGACACGGCTGGTCGGCGGCCTGTTCGGCGTTGCGGTGGGCGGCCTGTTCACCTCCGAGAGCATGTTCCACGCCGCCACCGACGCGGGCAACGCCGTGGTCGTCGCCACGGCCCGGCGCCTGGCCGAACGTAGCTTCGTGCTGTGGGACATCCAGATGGCGACCGAGCACACGATGCGCTTCGGTACCGAGCTCATCCCGCGCGAGGAATACCGAGTGCGCCTGCAGCAGGCCCTACGGCTCGAGCGCAGTTTTGTCGGGCCGGGTCGCGGCGGGCAGTGACGCCCCGCCCGGCGACGCGGGCGGTTCAGAGGGTGTGACCTCGGGCACGCCGGTCGGCGCCTCGCCCTCGACGACACGTCGCGCGACGGCGTAATCGGCGAGCGCCGTGGCCGCCTCCTTGGCGATCACCACCATCGGAATCGCGAGCACGACGCCGACCACCCCGGCCAGCTGCGCCCCGATCAGCAGGCCGAAAATGACCACCAGCGACTGCACCCCGGCCGCATCGGCCATCGCCTTGGGCACCATGTGCCGCACCGTCTCATGGATGACGACGAACGCGACAATCACACAAATCGCCGCGGTCAGTGAGGTCAACAGCGCCAACGCGACGGGCGGGATCGCTCCGAGGATCGGCCCAACGTAGGGGACGAAGTCCATGAGAAACACCAGCGTCATGAACGTCACCGCGAACGTGGAGCCCAACGGGAAGATGCCGGTGACCCCTAAGAACCACAGCACAACCCCGACCGACAGACTGATCAACAGCGACACCAGCACCTGTGCGCGCAGGTACCGCAACAACGTGTGCTCGGTGCGGCGCAGGAAGTCCGCCGTCGGATCGCCGCCGATGCGGCGCGCCAAGCGCATGATCCGCGGGGCGTCGAGCACCATGTAGATCGAGGCCACCAGCGTGATGACGATCGTGACGATCACGCTGAGCACGCCGAGGCTGTAGCTGAGCACGTTCGAGGTGCCTTGGGTCAGGCGGTTCTCGACCCCGTTGGAGAACGATTTGAGGCCCCGCTCGACGTTGGCGTGGATGCCGTGGCGTTGCAGGAAGCCCTGCAGGCTTTGGATCTGGCTCGTTGCTTCAGCGTGGTACTGCGGCAGGTTTTGGTGGATCTGCTGGATCTGCGACCGGACCGGCGCGACGACCAGCGCGACCACGCCGCCCACGATCGCGAGTAGGAGGATGAACACGATGGCGACCGCGAGCCCACGCGGGATATGCCAGCGGCACAGCACGCGCACCGCAGGGTTGAGCAGCAACGCCAGGATCACCGAGAACAGGAACACGATCAGGACCTGCCCGATCGTCTGCCCGATGATCCAGGTCGCGACCACGAGGGCCACGACCACGAGGAACATGGCCCAAGGAGGTGTGGGCGGTCGGTTATTCATCGCGTCCCATGGTCATGGTACGCCAGGAGGTCCCGGACCGGTGGCCGTGATTCCCCCCGGGACGCGCTGAGGTAGTGTCAGGCGGGATGTCGACGCAGCAACACCAGCAGCGCTCCGAGCCCCGGGTCTCGCGTAACCACCAGCGGCGCCAGCGCAACCGGCGCGCGCTCGTGACGATCGGACTCTCGGCTGTCGTCGTGGCGGTCATCGTCGGGGTGCTGTTCTGGGCCACCGGCGGCACGTCCTCCTCGACCCCGAGTCCGGCCGCGACAACGACGCCGGGCAGCCCCGTGCCCGTCAGCGCCCCACCGCAGCACGAGCTGCTGGCCCAGGCCCCGCTGGTCTCCATTGCCCTACCCATCAATGCCGACGCCGTCACCGCGATTGTCTTCCGCTCCATTCCCGATCCCGCCGCGGTCGAGCTCACCCCGACGGGCCCGCTGCATCGGTATGACGAAGGTGCGAGCGGCAGCGCGCTGCCCGACCTCGAGCTCGATGTCGGCGCCCCAGCAGGAACAGTGGTGTATTCGCCGGTCGACGGCCAAATCATCGGTGTCTACGACAACATCGTCCAGGGGCAGGTTCAGGGCTACCGCGTGATCATCGCCCCGGATGGTGCGCCGGGGGTCGCGGTGAGCATCACCCATCTGGTCGCCCATCTCGGGACACCGTCGCCGCAGGTCGGCCAGGCGGTGATCTCCGGGGTGACGCCACTCGGACAGGTGATCGACTTAAGCGGGATCGAGACCCAAAACATCTCCCAGTTCTCCGGCGACGCCGGCAATCACGTGGCCATCGAACTCCAGCGGATGGCCAATTCCTCGTGAGCGAAGGGTTCACCGCCCTGATGATCGGCGACGTCGTCGGTGGGGTCGGGCTGCGGGCGCTGGTCGCCGACCTGCCGGAGCTGATCGCCGAGCACCGGCCGCAGCTCGTCGTCGTCAATGCCGAGAACGCCGCCGACGGGACCGGCACGTCCCCGCGCCAAGCCGACGAGCTGTTTGCGGCCGGCGCCGACGTCCTGACCGGGGGCAACCACACCCTGCGGCGCACGTCCTACCACGAGCTACTGCGCACCAACCCCCGTGCGCTGCGGCCAGCGAACCTGCCCCAGCCCGGGGCGCCGGGGACAGGCCTTGCCCTCGTCGACACGCGGGCCGGGGAGGCGGCTGTCATCAACCTGTTGGGGGCGGTATTCATGGACGCTTCGGCAAACCCGTTCGCGATCATCGACGATCTCGTGGCCACTGCAGCGCGCCACACGCCGCGCATCTTCGTCGACTTCCATGCAGAGGCGACCAGCGAGAAGGTCGCGATGGGTCAGTACCTCGACGGCCGCGTCACGGCCATCGTTGGCACGCACACCCACGTCCAAACCGCCGATGAGCGCGTCCTGGCCGGAGGTTCGGCGTACATCACGGACCTCGGGATGACCGGTCCACACGATTCGGTCATCGGCGTGAAGACCGCCACGATCATCGACCGCTTCCTCACCGGAGCCCCGGGGCGCTTCGAGCCCGCCGAGGGCGGTGTCCGGGTGCAGGGAGTGGTGATCGCCGCGACGGCCGACGGGCGCGCGCGGTCCATCGCGCGCATCGACCGACCCCATTCGTAGGGTCCGTCGTGCGGCCAGTTCAGGATTCACAGGGGCTGGAGTGGAGCGTCGCCGCGGGAATGGTCCAGGTGTCCGCACACAAGGGAGACAACTGAGTGCGCGTCATGTCGCTGGTCGGAAATCGGCCCCAGTTCGTCAAAGCGGCGCCCCTCTCGCGGGCGCTGCGGGCCCGGGGCACCGAGCTCCTGGTCCATAGCGGCCAGCACTACGACCCTGAACTGGCTGACCTGTTTTTCGACGAGCTCGCGATCCCGACACCCGACTACGCCCTCGGCGTGGGCAAGGGCACGCCGCTCAGGCAGCTGGCCGCGATGCTGACCGGCCTCGAGAGCCTCCTGGCAACGACCGCTCCCGAGGTCCTGCTCGTCTACGGCGACACGACGACGACGCTCGCCGGGGCCATCTGCGCTGCGAAGTCGGCTATCCCGTTGGCCCACGTCGAGGCCGGTCTGCGCTCGTTCGACCGAACGATGCCCGAAGAGCAGAACCGCGTGACGACCGATTACCTCTCCGAGCTGCTGTTTTGCCCGACGCCGGTCGCAGTCGACAACCTCGCCCGCGAGGGCATCACCGGCGGCGTCCACATGGTGGGCGACGTCATGCTCGACGCGGCGCTGCTGTTCGCCGACGCGGCCGCGCGCCGACCGGGCGCCGAGGCCTACGGCTTGGAGCCCGGCGCGTACATCCTCGTGACGGTGCACCGCGCGGCGGCCACCGACACGCGCGAGGCGCTCGCGTCGCTGGTGCAGGTGCTCAGCGCACTGCCCGCACCAGCGCTATTCCCGGTGCATCCGCGGACCCGCGCCAAGCTGGAGGCCGCCGGCCTCTGGGAGGCGGCGAACCAGATCCCCGGCGTGCGGATTGTCGCCCCGGTCGGGTACCTCGATTTCACCCGCCTGCTGACCCAGGCCCGGGCGGTCGTCACCGACTCGGGCGGGGTCCAGAAGGAGGCCTGCCTGCACCGCATCCCGTGCGTCACCCTGCGGGACACGACCGAGTGGACCGAGACCGTCACCCACGGCTTCAATACCCTCACCGGGATGGACGCCGCGCGTGTAGCGTCCGCGCTCGCTGCGGCGGCGATCCCGGCGTCGACCCCCGACCTGTACGGCGACGGGCATGCCGCGACCCGGATCGCCGAACTCGTCGAACAGTTCGTCGCCCGGCGCTAGTCCTCGAAGCCGGGGAACCCGAGCCGCACGACCTCGGCGTCGCTGCGCGGACGCTCGTAGATCGCGTCGGGGCTGAAGGGCGCCATCATGGCGTGCGCCGGCATCAGGACGTACAGGCGGGTGTCGTGGTGTTCTCGCTCCAGCGCGGACCACTCATGGGATTCGCGGACGTCGAAGATGCCGAATGGAACGAACAGACCCGCCACCAGGCCGGCCATCTCCCCGGCCCCGTGGCTGAAGTGGTCGAAGATCATCAGGATGATCACCCCGAACAGCACGATCCCCGACAGCCGGGTCCGACGCTCCCGGGCCGCGGCGATCGTCTCGTAGACCGCGTTGCGCGGGGGTGACCGAAACTCTGCGGCGACCCGCATGCGGCGGCGGCTTAACAGCCAGGCGGCGATCAGCGACGGGATGCCGATGCCGACGATCGTCAGGAGAAACCGCAGCCCGTCGACGCCTTCATCCAACAGCCATGCCAGCATCCACCAGCCGACCGTCGCGGCGCCGATTCCGAGCGCCGCGATCCCGCGCATCCGGACTTCGTCGCGCACGCGCACGAGGCGCGGCAGACCGGCGAGTACGGTGTCGGCCACGGGTCGCGGTCCTTTCGGTCGGTTGCGCCACTGGCTACGATAACGCGCCGTTGATGTTGTTCCCGTTCCCCACGAATCCAAGAAGGCCCTATTGAGCGCTGCCGCGCCCCGGGTCGGGGTCATCGGTCTGGGTTACGTCGGGCTTCCGCTCGCGGCGGCGTTTGCCGAAGCAGGGGTCGCCGTGCTCGGACTCGACGCGATCCAGTCCAAGGTCGACCAGATCAATGCCGGCCGCTCCTACATCGAGGACCTCCCGAGCGAACGTCTGGGCCCCCTGACCTCTGCGGGCCTGATCCGCGCAACGACCAGCTGGGATGAGATCCGCCAGGTCGACGCGGTCCTGATCTGCCTGCCCACGCCCCTCGATGAGCACCGCGAACCCGACCTGTCGGCGGTGCTCGGCGCCGCCGAGAGCCTGGCCCAGCGCCTGCGTCAGGGTCAGCTCGTGGTGCTCGAGAGCACGACGTACCCGGGAACGACCCGCGACGAACTCGCGCCGATCCTCGAGCGCTCGGGACTACGCGCCGGCCGCGACTTCGCGCTCGCCTTCTCGCCGGAGCGCGTCGACCCCGGCCGTGTCGACTGGACCACGCGCACGACTCCCAAGGTCGTCGGCGGCCTGACCCCGGAGTGCACGCGCCGCGCCGCGGAGATCTACGGCCTGGCCATGGACACGATCGTCGAGGTTTCCACGCCCGAGGTCGCCGAGATGACCAAGCTGCTAGAGAACATCTTCCGCAGCGTCAACATCGCCCTGGTCAACGAGTTGGCGGTGCTGTGCGACCGGATGTCGATCGACATCTGGGACGTCATCGACGCCGCCGCGACGAAGCCGTTCGGCTACATGCCGTTCCGCCCAGGGCCTGGGCTCGGCGGGCACTGTATCCCGATCGACCCCTTCTATCTGACCTGGAAGGCCCGGGAATTCGACTTCCACACCGAGTTCATCGAGCTTGCCGGAAAGGTCAACTCGCAGATGCCGGCCTTCTGCGTGTCCAAGGTGATCCGCGCCTTGAACAGCCGCCGCCAGTCGCTGAACGGCAGCAAGGTTCTGGTCGTGGGCGTCGCCTACAAGAAGAACGTCAACGACACGCGCGAGAGCCCGGCGCTACGGATCATCGACCTGCTGGGCGCCGACGGTGGCATCGTGAGCTATCACGACGCGCATGTGGCGACCCTCGCGACCCGATCGCTGGAGAGCGTGCCCCTGAACCCGCAGACGCTCACCGCCCACGACGTGGTCGTCGTGGTCACCGATCACGACGGCGTCGACTGGGACATGGTCGTCGCCCACGCGCCGCTTGTCGTCGATCTGCGACGCGCCGTGCCCGACGGTCCGAACGTGTGGCGCCTGTGAGCCCCGTGCGCCTGGGCGTCGTCGGAATGAACTACTGGGGGCCGAACCTGGCCCGGAACTTCGCGCGCCTTCCCGACGCAGCGCTCGCGTGGTGCTGCGACCTCGACCCCGAGGTCCTCGACCGCCACCGTGACGCCTACCCGACGACGCAGTTCACGACACGGTACGACGACCTGCTTGAGGACCAGGCGCTCGACGCCGTCGTCATCGCCACCTCGGTGCCGACGCACGCCCCGCTCGCCAAGCGCGCCCTGTTAGCGGGCAAGCACACCTTCGTCGAAAAGCCGCTCGCCCTGACCGCGGCGGACGCGCGCGAGCTAGCGAGCCTCGGCGACCGCGAGGGCCTGATCGTGATGGTTGACCACCTGCTGGTGTACCACCCCGGCCTGCAGCGGGTGAAGCGGATGATCGACGCCGGCGACCTCGGCAGGATCTACTACCTGTACGGCAACCGGCAGAACCTCGGGATCGTCCGTCCGGACGAGAACGCGCTGTGGAGCCTGGGCCCACACGACATCTCCGTGCTGCTGTGGCTGGTCGGGGAACGGCCCGCAGAGGTCTCGGCGCGTGGCGAGAGCTACCTGCAGCCCGGCGTCGAGGACGTCGTGTTCGGACACATCCGATTCCCCTCGGGCATCCTCGGCCACCTGCACCTGTCGTGGCTCGACCCGCACAAGATGCGCAAGATGACCGTAATCGGCTCGGAGAAGATGGTCGTGTTCGACGACATGGAGACCGAGCGCAAGGTGACGCTCTACGACAAGGGCCCCATCCCGCGCACCGAGACCTACGGGGAGTACATCCAGGTGCGCAGCGGCGACATCTACATTCCCAAGGTTCCCGGCATCGAGCCGCTGCGCGTAGTCTGCGAGGAGTTCGTACGCTGCGTCGCCAGCGGCACGCGGCCCCTTGCCGATGGCCATGCGGGCGCAACCGTCGTGGAAGTCTTGGCGGCCATGACCACGAGCCTGCATTCCGGCGGGGTCGGTATCCCACTCGCAAAGGCAACCCAGTGAGAGAGAACCTGGTGCTCGGCGCCAACGTGACCATCGGCGCCAACGTCGAGATCGGCGCCAACGTCGTCATCCACGACGACACCGTGATCGGGGACGGTTGCGTCATCCAAGACAACGTTGTGCTCGGCAAGGCGCCGCGCCTGTCGGCCCGCTCCACGGCCCGTCGGGACCCGTTGCCAGGGCTCACGCTCGGGGCGGGTGCGGCCGTGTGCTCGGGCGCGATCGTCTACGCCGGCACGACGATCGGCCCGAAGGCGATCATCGGCGATCTGGCCTCCGTGCGCGAGCGCTGCGACATCGGCGAGGGCGTGGTCGTCGGACGCGGGGTGTGCGTCGAAAACGACACCTCGATCGGCGCGTTTTCCAAGATCCAGTCCAACAGCTACATCACCGCCTACTCCACGCTCGAGGATCACGTGTTCATCGCCCCGTGCGTGACCACGACCAACGACAATTTCATGGGCCGCACCGAGGCGCGCCACGAGCACATCCTCGGCGCGATCATCCGCCGCGGCGCACGCGTGGGCGGCGGTGTGGTGATCCTGCCGGGCATCGAGATCGGTGAGGAGGCGTTCGTGGCTGCCGGCGCGCTGGTGACGCGCGATGTCCCGGCTCAGCGCCTCGTGGCCGGCTTGCCTGCCAAGGTATGGCGCGATGTGCCGCCGGAGGAGTTCGTCAGCGAGTAGCGGTGGCGGGCGCCAGGCGGCGCTAGCCGCCCCTCGCCTGGCGCCCGCCGTACTGAGCCTCGTAGTAGGCCCGGTAGGCGCCCGACTTGATCGGCTCCCACCAGTCACGGTTGGCCCGGTACCAGTCGACCGTGTCCGCCAGGCCACGCGGAAACTCCACCGCCGGGGCCCAACCCAAGTCACGGAGCTTATCGGTCGCCAACGCGTAGCGCCGGTCATGACCGGGACGGTCGGTGACGTGCCGAATCAGCGTCGCATCGCGTCCCGTGAGCTCGAGGATCCGCTTGGTGATCTCCAGGTTGGTGCGCTCGTTGCCTCCGCCGACGTTGTAGACCTCCCCGGCGGCGCCGTGCTCGAGTGCGGCGAAGATCCCGGAGCAGTGGTCGTCGACATGGATCCAATCCCGGATCTGCTGACCGTCTCCGTACACGGGCAGCGACTCGCCGTCGAGCGCGTTGGTCACAAACAGCGGGATCAGCTTCTCGGGATACTGGCGCGGGCCGTACGTGTTGGATCCGCGCGTCACGATCACGTCCATGGAATAGGTGCGATGCCATGCCAGGGCCTGCAGGTCACCGCCCGCCTTGCTGGCCGAGTACGGGCTCGAGGGCCAGAGCGGGTCGGTCTCACGGAACGCTCCCGCGGGGATCGAGCCGTAGACCTCGTCCGTCGAGACCTGAACAAAGCGCGCCACCCCGGCGCGGCGGGCCTGGTCGAGCAGCACGGCGGTCCCGACGACGTCGGTCAGCGGGAACGTCGCCGGATCGAGGATGCTCCGGTCGACATGGCTCTCGGCGGCCATGTTGACGACCACGTCCACGCCCTCCAGTGCGCCGACCACCGCGTCGGGATCGGCGATGTCGGCGTGCACGAAGCGGTACCCCGGCAGGTCGGCGACCTCGGCGACGTTGGCGGGATTGCCCGCGTAGGTCAGCTTGTCGAGGTTCGTGACCTCGTCTCCGCGCGCGAGGGCCATGCGCAGGAACGCCGACCCGATGAACCCGCATCCGCCCGTGAGCAAGATCCTCATCCCGCCTCCTGTAGGTACGCCCGCAACGCCTCCCGCCAGTGACGCAGCCGCGGCGCGCCGGGCCGGGTCACGGCGAGCACCGACCGCGCCGGACGCGGCGCAGAACGCCCGAGCTCGGCCGTCGTGATCCGCTCGACGCGGCAGTCGATCCCCGCCTCGGCAAAGATCGCTTCGGCGAACCCGGCCCAGGTCACCGACCCGCCGCCAGCGGTGTGGTACGTGCCCGCGGGAAGCCCGAGTACCGCCTCCAGGGCGGGAGCGAGATCCCGCGTCCACGTGGGCGAGCCGACCTGATCCGCGACGACCTGTACGGCCTCGCGCGCGGCGCCAAGTGACCGCATCGTGTCGACGAAATTCCGCCCGTGTGCCCCGTAGAGCCAGGCCGTCCGCGCGACGCGCGCGCCGTTCGGATGGGCTTCGAGCACGGCACGCTCACCGGCACGCTTCGTTCGCCCGTAGGCGCCGATTGGCGCCGTCGGGTCATCTTCGGTGTAATCACGGCCCGCGGTCCCGTCGAACACGTAGTCGGTCGAGATGTACACCAGCGGCACAGTCCAACGCGCAGCGGCGCGGGCGACGTTCCCCGCCCCGTCCGCGTTGACCGCGTACGCGGCGTCTTCGTTGGCTTCCGCGCCGTCGACGTCGGTCCACGCCGCAGCGTGGATCACCGCATCGGGGGCGACCTCATCAACGCATGCGTCAACCTTTGCGGGATCGCGGATGTCGACTTCCAGATCGACGCCGACGACATCGTGCCCGCGGCCGCGCAGGTACGGGATCAGATCGGAGCCGAGCATGCCGGCGGCGCCGGTGACCAGCACGCGCATCTGGCTAGAGCAATCCGATCGACGACGAGTCGCCGACCATGAACCGGTAGGCCCGTGGCTTGGCATCCGAGCGCGCGATGACCACCCCGCGCCCGACCAGGCTGCTCTCGATCCGCGCGTCGATGTCCTCGACCCGGCTGTCCTCGAGGAAGATGCTGTGCTCGACCTCGGCCCGCCGAATCACGACGCCTGTCGAGATCGCCGAGTACGGCCCGACGTATGCGTCCTCGATAACGGCCCCGGCCCCGATGATCGCCGGCCCCCGGATCGACGAGTTGACCAGGCGCGCACCGGCCTCGACCACGACGCGGCCCTCAATCGTCGAGCCCTCCAGGCTGCCGTCGATGCGCGGCTCGAGCACGTCGAGGATCAGGCGGTTGGCCTCGAGCATGTCCTCGAGCTTGCCCGTGTCCTTCCACCACCCGGTGACCTCGGAGGGGTCGACGCGCAGGCCCTGGTCGATGAGGTACTGAATCGCGTCGGTGATCTCGAGCTCCCCGCGCGCGGACGGGCTGATGGCCTTCGCCGCCGCCAGGATCGCGGGCGTGAACATGTAGACGCCGACCAGCGCGAGATCGGACTTGGGCTCGGCCGGCTTTTCGACCAACCGGACAACGCGGCCGTCGGCGAGCTCGGCCACCCCGTAGGACTGTGGGTTTGGCACACGCTGAAGCAGGATCATCGCGTCGGCGTCGCCCGCACGAAACTGCGCGACGAGATCCCGGATGCCGTCGCGCAGCAGGTTGTCGCCCAGGTACATCACAAACGACGAGTCCCCGAGGAACTCCTCGGCGGTCAGGACGGCGTGGGCCAGCCCGAGCGGAGCTTCCTGCCGAATATAGGTCACCGCCAGTCCGAACTGCGCCCCGTCGCCGACGGCGGCCTCGATCTCGGCGTGGGTGTCGCCGACGATGATTCCCACCTCGCGGACCCCGGCGTCCCGCAGCGACTCGAGCCCATAGAAGAGCACGGGCTTGTTGGCGACCGGCACGAGCTGCTTTGCGCTGGTGTGCGTGATCGGACGCAGCCGCGTGCCCGCGCCACCCGAGAGCACCAGCCCTTTGAGTTCCTTGGCCATGACGGTTCCGCACGCTACAGGAGTTTTCGGTCACTATCGTTTGCGGCCGTGACTGACGACCAGTGGCTCAAGCAGCGCACCTTCACGGGCGCCGATTTCGACCCGGAGCGGCTTGTTGCGGCGAAGCGGGCCGGCGCGACAACCGTCAGCGTATGCCTGCCCGCGCTCAATGTCGCCGACACCATCGGCCCGATCCTGTCCACCGTCCGGGAGCATTGGATGGCGGGGCTGCCGCTCGTCGACGAGCTGGTCGTCATCGATTCCCATTCGACCGATGCGACCGCCCAGATCGCGCGCGAGGCCGGCGCAACCCTCTACCAGGATGACGCCGTCCTCCCGGAGTCCGGGCGCGCCCGCGGCAAGGGCGAGGCACTCTGGAAGAGCATCGCGGTCTCCCGTGGGGATCTCATCTGCTGGCTGGATTCCGATCTCGTCGACTTCTCGCCGTCATACGTCCCGGGGCTGCTCGGGCCGCTGCTCACCGACGAGCAGATCGGCTTCGTCAAGGCCATCTACGCCCGGCAGCTCGGCGAGACCAACGACGGCGGGCGCGTCACCGAAATCTGTGCCCGGCCGCTGATCAACCTCTTTTACCCCGAGTTGGCCGGCATCGCACAGCCGCTGGCGGGCGAACAGGCCGGCAGACGCAGCCTGCTCGAGCGGCTGCCGTTCTTCACGGGCTACGCGGTCGAGATCGGCCTGCTGATCGACATCCTGCATACGGCCGGGCTCGGCGCGCTCGCCCAGGTGGATCTCGGGACGCGCGCGCACGTCAATCAGGCGACGCCCGCGTTGGGCGAGATGGCATTCACGATCCAGCACGCCGTGCTGCAGCGCCTTGCCCGCGACGGGCGCGTCCCGGACGCGCTTGCGCAGACCAACGGGTACGTCCGGCCGGAGCGCAACGACGGCAGCTGGGTACTGACCAACTCCCCGATCGCTCCGACCGAGCGCATCCCGATGTGCGAGGTCCCCGCGTACCAGGCCCGCCGTGGCACCTGACGCACGCTGCTGCTACGTCGATCTCGATAGCACCCTGCTCGGGTACGGCGGCTCGATCCTCCGCACCGGCGACAACGCGCCCACCGACGCGGGGATCCAGGCGCTTCAGGCCTTGGACGCCGCGCAGGTCCCGTTCGTGCTCGTCAGCGGCCGCAGCCGCCTGCGGCTCGAGACCATCGGGCGTCTGGTCGGCGCGCACTCGGTGCTGGCCGAACTCGGCGCACTCGACGCAGGATATCCCACCGCGGCCAACCAAACGGTGCTCGAGGCCGTGTCGGCGACAGGCATCATCGCTGATCTGCTTGCCCGCGAGCCGCAGCTGGAGATCCATCCCGGCGCCGTCTGGGGCCGTGAGGGCAGTCACTGCCTGCGCGGCATCGCTAGCGCCGACACCGCGCAATGGGTCGCCGCCTACAGCGGCGGGATGTTGCGATTCGCCGACAACGGGCGCATCGGGCCGGGTGAGGTCCATGTGTTTCATGTACTGCCCACCGGTGCGAGCAAAGCGGCGGCGGTGCGGGTGCACCTCGCGACCCACGGATTCGCTCCGGCGGCGTGCCTGGCCGTTGGCGATTCCCGAGAAGACCTTGCGATCGGCGAACAGGTCGGGACGTTTGCGCTCGTGCGCAACGGCGCCGACGCCGACCCCGCCTTGGCGGCGCGCGCGCAATGGATCACCGCCGCACCCAACGGGGCGGGCGTACTCGAAGCCGTGACCTACTGGCTCACCCACGGGGGGCGTCCCTCGTCGCACGCCGGACTCCGAGCAGCCGGAAACGTCTAGACCGCGGGCGGGCCGCCCTGGGCCGCCGTCCACAGTCCGGCCAGCGCCGCTCCCATCGCGGCGAGGTTGGTCTCGGTCGCCGCCAAGGCGTCCGGCTCGGGCACCAGCAGGCGATTGATGGGAAACGCCGCGATGAGGCCCATTCTGCGCACCATGCCGGGTAACAGGTCGAGCGCACCGGCGACCGCCACGCACGGCACGTCGGCCGCCCGTGCGGCCGCAGCGACCGCGCTCACCGCTTTGCCGTGCATCGACTGCGTATCCAGGCGCCCCTCACCGGTGATGCACAGCCCGGCGCCCGCAAGCTGATCCGGCAATCCCGCCGCCTCCAACACCAACGGCGCGCCGGGCGTCAAGACGCCGCCAAGCAGCGCCAGGATGCCGCCGGCGGCCCCGCCTGCGGCCCCGGCGCCCGGGACGGTCGTGACATCGACACCGGTCGCGTCGGCGAGCACCTCGGCAAAGTTGGCGAGCCCTGCGTCGAGGCGCCGGACCGCGTCGGCGTCGGCACCCTTCTGCGGACCGAAGACGCACGCCGCCCCGTCCGGGCCGCAGAACGGATTGGTCACGTCGCACGCGACGAGAATCTCGACCGCCTGGAGACGCGGATCGCGGTGGGAGACATCGATTGCGCAGACGCGCGCCAGGTCCGCGCCGGCACCGCCGAGTTCTCTGCCCGCCGCATCGAGAAACCGCACCCCCAGGGCCCGGGCGAGGCCCATCGCCCCGTCGTTGGTCGCGCTGCCGCCAAGTCCGAGGATGATCCGCTCGGCGCCGAGATCGAGCGCCATCCGCACCTGCGCGCCGGTCCCGTAGGTCGACGTGCCCTCCGGATCGCGTTCGCCCGGCGCCAGGCGCTCGTACCCAGATGCCTGGGCGAGCTCGATCACACACGTGTGTCCGGGCAGCTCGCCGATGACCGCGTCGACCGGTCGCCCGAGCGGATCGGTCACCGATGTCGCGCGCCGCCTGCCCCCGCGGGCGGCGACGAGGGCATCGAGAGTGCCTTCACCGCCGTCGGCGACGGGCACGATGCGGACCTCGGTCCCCGTTGCGGCCAGCTGGATGCCGGCGGCGATGGCGCGGGCGGCTCCGGCTGGCGACAAGGCACCCTTGAAGGCCGCAGGCGCCACGACCACCGGGCCGATCACGACGCGGGGTGCTCGTCGCCCCAGGTCAGGCCCAGGAAGCGCATCTGCCAGTCGTGAAAGTCCTCGTCGCCGAGCTCATCGCGCGCCGCGGACATCTGGATCGCGTCGGGTCCGACGGGAATGCGAAACCGCGCGTCCTCGTCGAGTGCCGTCGCGACGATCGCCGCGGCCACATCCTCCGCCCCGACCCCGAGTCGCTCGCGCCAGGAGCGAAACCCGTTGCGCAGCTGATCCAGCAGAGAGACGTACGGACCCTCCGCGCGGGCGATTGCACCGGTCGGAATGGTCGCTGCTGGGAACTCGGTGTTGACCATGCCCGGCTCGATGACATGGACACGGACGCCAAACGGCAGCATCTCGAGCCGCATCGCCTCCGCCCAGGCGGTCATGCCGTACTTGCTGGCGTGATACATGCCCAACAGCGGGTTGGCCAGGCGCGCGCCGATGGACGATGTGCAGATCACCGCGCCACGCCGTGCCTCGCGCATCGCAGGCAGCACGTGCTGGACGACCGCGGCGTTGCCGAACAGATTGGTCTCGAACATGCGGCGCACGACGTCGAGATCGACGTCCTCCGCGGCGCCCATGACCGCATAGCCCGCATTGGCCACCACGCACGCAAGCGCGCCGCCGGCGACGCGCTGGGCCACCCCCGTCCCGGCGGCGACGCTGTCGGCGTCGCACACGTCGAGCGCGACGATCGTCAGCTGCGGATGTGCCGCGTACGCCGCTCGGGCAGCGTCGACGTCCCGCACGCCGGCCACGGCCTGCCAGCCCGCTGTCAGGAAGCCCTCCACCGTCGCCCGCCCGATGCCGCGGCCAGCGCCGGTGACCAATACGGTCGGCGCACTCACGCGCCTAGGCTACCTGCTGCCGGTCGCCGGCTCACCCCGCCGGCGCCGCGCCCGTGGGCGCCGCCCCGTTGCCGTTGGGAATGTGCAGGGTAAAGGTGCTGCCGATCCCAGGCGCCGAGATGAGGTCAATCCTGCCGCCGTGCGCCTCGGCCAGACCGCGGGCGATGGCGAGCCCAAGGCCGGCGCTGCGGCCTTCGCGGCTCGGGTCACCGCGATAGAACCGGTCGAACACGAACGGCTGCTCGTCCAGAGGGATCCCCTCGCCGCTGTCGGTCACCTCCAGGCGCGTCTCGGTACCGGTACGCCTGGCGCTCACGACGATCGAACCGCCCGCGGACGTGTGACGAAGCGCGTTATCGAGCAGGATCAAGAGGACTTGCTCGATGCGCGCGGGATCCGCATTGACGGTCGCAAAATCGTCGTTTCGGGCCGCCAGCGTTACGCCGGCGGCCTCCGCGAGCGGCAGGCGCGAGGCGACCACACCGTCCACGAGCGCGTCGAGATCGAACCGTTCGCGCTCGAGTGGGATCGCGCCGCTGTCCAGACGCGCCAGCTGCAGCTGCTCCTCGACCAGCCGCTCCAGACGCGCGCTCTCGACCTCCATGAGGCCGAGGAACTCCTCTCGGTGGGCACGGTCGACGCCGCCGCCCTGCAGCAGCTCGAGCAGCCCCTTGATCGCCGCCAGGGGCGTCTTGAGTTCGTGGGAGACGTTTGCCACCAGGTCCCTGCGCGCACGCTCCAGCCGACGCTGCTCGGTGATGTCACGCAAGGTCACCACGACGCCCGCGCCCGGATCGGCAACGCGCGCGATCGCCAGCTGCAGTTCCCTGGCGCCGTCCACGGTGATCTCGCTCTCGCGGACCTCGTCGGTGTCGAGCGGCGTCGCGGCCTCGATCGCCGCACCGATCGGCGCCGGCAAGTCGGTGATCGACTTGACCCCGTACGCGGGATCGAGGCCGAGCAGGCGGCGCGCGGCCGGATTGATCAGCATGACCTCGCCACGGTCGCTGACCGCGATGACGCCCTCGACGAGCGACGAGATCAGCACCCGGGCACGGTCGCGCTCGCCGGTGATCTCATCGACCTGCTCTTCGATGCGACCGGCCATGCGGTTGAGGCTGTCGCCCAGGACGGCGAACTCACGGATGCGCTGGCGCGGGGCGCGGGCGTGCAGATCACCGCGGGCAAGCGACGCCGCGGTCGACGCCAGCACCGAGATCCGGCGCCCGACCAGCAGGCTCAGGCCGTAGCCGGCCAGGGCCGCTAGCGTCAGCACCGCCGCGACGGCGAGCACCAGCCGGGCCTGGATCGTCGTGAGCTGGTCACCCGAGAGCCCGGCCACACGCGAGGCGGCCTCGACGGTGACGCTCGGGGCAGGCCCCTGCCCCTGGAACAAGTCGCCGACGGTGGGGGAGAGCACGTACCGCGCGTACACCACCCGGCTGCTGTCGGCGACGATGGCACGGATGTCGTCCAGGTGCGCACCGTACTCGGTGTGGAGAGAATCGATCAGCGCGCAGCACCCGGTCGAACCGCCGGAGATCGGGGGCGTGGTGGATTCGATGATGCGGACCTGGGCCTGCGTGTTGGCCTCGATCTGGTTGGCGGCCTGGTCGAGCTGCTGGCGGTTGTCCAGATCGGTGAAATCTTGTTGGTTCACACTGGACTGCAGCTCGGCGTTCAGCTCGCTCAAGGTGGCGCTGGCGCGCGCCTGGCGCAGACTCGACTGGAAGGTCGGCACGATCGACAGCACGACCGCCAGGCTCGCAAGTGCGCCGACCGCGATCAGGATCGCGACCAGCCAGACCTGAAGTCCCGGCCCCCGTCGCAGGGAACGCCTCACGTCCGGGTGACGTCGGCTCCGAAGGCGTACCCCACACCACGCACGGTGCGGATGAGCGTCGGGTTGGCCGCGTCGGTTTCCACTTTTTGACGCAGGTGCCGCACGTGCACATCAACGCTGCGCAGGTCGCCAAAGAACGAACCCTGCCACAGGTGGTTCATGAGCTCCTCGCGGGTGAAGACCCGCCGGGGCGCAGACGCCAGCTTGTGCAAGATCTCGAACTCACTAAAGGTCAGGTAGATCTCATCACCGTCGCGCGCGACGGTGCGCGCGACCGGATCGATCTCGAGGTCGCCCGCCCGCAACAGCTGACCGCGCTCGGGCTCGGAGCGTACGCGCCGCAGGTTTGCCCGCACGCGCGAGACAAGCTCGCGTGGCGAGAAGGGTTTGGTCACGTAGTCATCCGCACCGAGCTCGAGACCCAGCACCTTGTCGAGCTCCTCGCTGCGGGCCGACAGGATGATGATCGGCGTCACGCGATCAGCGCGAATCTGTTTGCAGACCTCCAGTCCGTCCACTCCCGGCAGCATCAGATCGAGCACCACCAGATCGATCTGTTCCTCGGCGATGACGCGCAGCGCGTCGTCCCCCCGGGCCACCGAGACGACCTCAAAGCCGGCGTCCTTGAGCGCGTACTCGATGACCGCCCGGATCGCCTGCTCGTCTTCGACCACCATGATTCGCTCAGCCATGCCCTGAAACGTAGCGCGCAGCGCGGACCGTGCGGCAACTGTTCATCCCGCCTTCACTCCCCCCGCACAATCTTCATATTCCGCCAAGCGTGGAGCAGAACCGGCTTAGCCGTGCGGATCTTCCGCGCCGGCGCCCGGGGTCAGCCGTGCGTCGCCCAACAGCGCGATGCAATGCGCCACTGCGGGCATGATCGCCGTCAGACACTCGGTGGCACCCGCCGGCTTGCCCGGAAGGTTGACGATCAGGCTCGTGCCGCGGATGCCGGCGGTCTGGCGAGAAAGCATCGCGGTGGGCACACGGCCGCCTGAGGCGGACCGCATCGCCTCGCCAAGACCGGGCAGCTCGCGGCTGCAGAGGGCCCGTGTCGCGTCCGGCGTGACATCGCGTGCCGCCGGTCCAGTGCCGCCGGTCGTCAACACGAGCACGCACCCGTGGACGTCGAGGAGGTCACGCAGTGCGGCCTCGATCTGCCCCACGTCATCGGGGACCAGGTGCTCGACAGAGACCCACGCCGACACCAACAGCTTTTCGAGCGCCGCGCGGACCGCGGGCCCACTTTCGTCGCGGTACTCGCCGCGGCTGACCCGGTCCGAGACCGTCAGGATCCCGATGCGCGGCACCGGATCAGCCATCGCCGGCCCCGTGCGTCTGGATCACCACCTGGCGCTTGATGCGGGCGAGGATCGCGCTCATCCCCCGGAGCCGCAGCGGCGAGACCAGCTCCCCGAGCCCCATCGACAGCGCGAAATCCGGCGAGGTCTCCAGGACCTCGCCAACGCACGCGCCGTCGAGCCCGGCGGCGAGAATGCCCGCGTAGCCTCGGGTCGTGGGCGCTTCGGGCGGCGCGTCGAAGAACAGGTGCACGCGCTCACCGTCGATCTCGACCGCAACGAAGAACGGCGTCTGGCACTCCTCGACGCGCTCGAGCAGATCGTGGGCGCTGACATACCGCTCGGGCAAGGCGGGCAGGCTGCGCGAGTAGTCCAACAGCATCTGCAGCCGCACCTGCTTCGGCGACAGCCGGAAATCCTCGACGATCTCCTCGAGTGCCTGGGGCAGCATCGTCAGGACACCGTCGCGGCTCCGGGCGTCGGATACCCGGGCCGTTCGATCGGAACGCGCACCGCGTTGCCCCACTCCACCCACGACCCGTCGTAGTTGCGGACGTTGGGCAGGCCGAGCAAATGGGTGAGCACGAACCACGTGTGGCTCGAGCGCTCACCGATGCGGCAGTACGCAACGACGTCGTCGCCCGGACGGATGCCGAGCTCCTCGAGGTAAATCGCCTGCAACTCCTCGACAGGGCGGAAGGTGCCGTCCTCGTTGGCGGCGCGGCGCCACGGCACGCTCTGCGCGGTCGGGATGTGGCCGGCGCGCAACGCCCCCTCCTGCGGGTAGTCGACCATGTGGGTGAGCTCGCCGCTGTACTCGCCCGGCGAGCGGACGTCCACCAGCGGTCCCTTGCCGATGTGCGCAAGCACCTCGTCCTTGAACGCGCGAATCGTGGCGTCATCACGCGGCACCACCGGATACTCGGTCGGCGTGGGCGTCGGGACGTCGGTCGTCATCGGGCGGCCCTCGGCGATCCAGCGCTGGCGGCCGCCGTCCAGCAACCGCACGTCGGGGTGTCCGAACAGGCTGCACACCCAGAGGGCGTACGCAGCCCACCAGTTGAAGTTGTCCCCATAGAAGATGATCGTGGTCTCGCGGGCAATACCTTTGGACGACATCAACTGCCCGAATCCTTCCGCGTCGACGTAGTCGCGCGTGAGCTGGTCGTTCAGGTCGGCGTGCCAGTCGATCTTGACCGCACCGGGGATGTGACCGGTCTCGTAGAGCAGGACATCCTCGTCCGACTCGGCAATCACGATGCCGGGGTCATCGGCATGGTCGGCGAGCCACTGGGTCGTCACCAGTCGCTCGGGGTGGGCGTACCGGGCCAGCTTCGGGTCGGTATCGAGCGGTGCGGGCATGCCAGCTCCTGTCATCTGCGGGGTGATGAAAGCGCACTGCGTCGGGCCCGGGGGTACTCGCGCAACCATCGTGCGGCGGCCCGAAGCTCGCGTGCGTCGCGTCCCAGCGTCGCGCACCCGCCTCCGGCACACCGCGGACCCGCGACGGCCCTGCGCTTGCGCCACTTCGACTATGCCACACTAGTGAAACCACGTGTCCGAGCCGCTCGAGATCCATATCGCACGCCCCGACGACGCCGAGTTCATCGGGCGCATCTACGACCAAGGCATCGCCGACGGCAATGCGACCTTCGCCACCGGACCGCATCCCGGTGAGGAGCGCGAACGCTGGCTGGCTGGCCGCCCGGCGAACGCGCCCGTATTCTGTGCGCGCCTGGCGGGGACACGCACGGGGTGGTCCGCGCTGGCGCCGTTCTCGCACCGGCCGTGGTACGCGGGGGTCGCCGAGTACACGGTCTTCGTCGACCGCGACGCGCGGGGCGAGGGCGTCGGGGGCCAGCTGCTGGCCCACCTGCTCGAGACGGCCCCGGGCTACGGCTACTGGAAGCTGGTCGGCATGATCCTGGCCGACAACGACGCGGGCCTGGCCCTCGCCCACGCGCACGGTTTCCGTACGGTCGGGACCCACCGTGCCCACGCCACCATCGGCGGCAACTGGCGTGACGTGACGCTCGTGGAACGGCACCTTGCCGTCCCGTACAAGGGCCCGGTCCGACAGGACGGCCGCCGGCCGCAGTGATGGCCGCGCCGGAAGGTGCGAGAATCGGCGCGTACGCATTCCGCTGCGGAGGATTCGATGGCTGAACGGGCACCGGCAGGGCGAGACACGACGGCGCCGCCCCCGGGCGCGGACCCCGAACTCATGCAGCGGATGTTCGCGACGATGCACCTGATCCGGACCTTCGAGGAACGGGCGGCCGAGGAGTACATGCGCGGCAACATCGGCGGCTTTCTGCACCTTGCCATCGGCGAAGAGGCGGCCGTCGTGGGCTCGGTGCTCGCCCTGCGCCCGACCGACCCGATTACCTCCACCTATCGCGAGCACGGCCAGGCACTCGCCCGCGGCAGCGCGCCACAGGCGGTCATGGCCGAATTGTTCGGTCGCGAGACCGGCCTGTGTCACGGACACGGCGGGTCGATGCACCTCATGGACCGCGAGCACTTCTTCTTCGGCGGGTACGGCATCGTCGGCGGCTCGATTCCGCTGGCCGTCGGGCTCGGTTTCGCGATCTCCTACCGCCAGGAAGACGGCGTGGCGCTGGTGATGTTCGGCGACGGGGCGACCAACCAGGGCGTGCTGACCGAGTCGTTGAACATGGCCAAGCTGTGGAGACTGCCGGTCGTCTTCTTCTGCCTGAACAACCAGTACGGCATGGGCACCGCGGTCGATCGCGCATCGGCCGAGACGGAGCTGTTCAAGCGGGCCGACGCATTCGATATCCCGTCGCACCGCATTGACGGCATGAGCGTGTTGGAGGTCCACCAGGCGGTCGGCGACGCCACGCACCACGCGCGCACCGAGCAGGAACCGGTGATGATCGAGGCCATCGCCTACCGCTACCGGGGGCACTCGATGAGTGACCCCGACCGGACCCGGCCCGAAGACGAGAAGGCGCGCTGGCGGGCCCGCGATCCCCTGGTGACGTTCGAGCGCATCCTGCTCGGCGAAGGGCTGGTTACCGGCGAGGATCTCGTGGCGATCCGCGAGCGCAACCAGACCGCCGTCGAGGACGCCGTCACCTTCGCCAAGGACTCCCCGCCGGCCTCCGAGTCGTCACTTGCCGACGACGTCTACGCGCACCCGTGGAACGACGATCCGCGCGGCAGCGCCCGGATGCCGCGGAGGACGGCGTGAGCACCGAGACCGCCGCCGCATCGATCTCGTACCGCGAGGCCCTCACCCAGGCGATGCGCGAGGAACTCGAGCGCGATCCCGACGTCTTTCTGATCGGCGAAGACATCGGGCTGTTCGAAGGATCATTCAAAGTCACCCGCGGGCTGCTGAACGAGTTCGGACCACGGCGGGTCGTCGACACGCCGATCTCGGAAGCCGGGTTTGTCGGGCTCGGAATCGGCGCGGCGATGGCCGGTTTGCGGCCGGTCGTCGAGCTGATGACGGTCAACTTCTCGATCCTCGCCATGGACCAGATCGTCAACAACGCGGCCAAAGTCCGGTACATGTTCGGCGGCCAGGTGTCTGTGCCGCTGGTGATCCGCATGCCCGGCGGCGCCGGCCACCAGCTCGGCGCACAGCATTCGCACTCGCTAGAGGCCTGGTTCACCCACGTGCCCGGTCTGAAGATCGCCTGCCCGTCGACCCCCTACGACGCCAAGGCGCTGCTCAAGACGGCCATCCGCGACGACGACCCGGTGATCTTCCTGGAAAGCGAGGGGCTGTACGCCAAGAAGGGCCCCGTCGGAGGACCAGACGATCTCGTCGCCTTCGGCCAGGCCGCGATCCGGCGGGCGGGCGGGCACTGCACGCTCATCGCCGTCTCGCGCATGGTCTGGATCGCGCTCGCTGCTGCCGACATCCTCGCCGCCGACGGCATCGAGTGCGACGTCGTGGATCCGCGCACCACGCGGCCCCTGGACATGGACACGCTCGCCGACTCAGTCCGGCGCACCGGCCATTGCGTGGTCGTCGACGAGGGCTGGCCCGAATGCGGCCTGGCCGCCAACTTCGCCGCCCGTGTCTATGAGGAGTGCTTCGACTGGCTGGACGCGCCCGTGCAGCGGGTCAATGCGGCCGATGTCCCGATTCCGTATGCGCGCAACCTCGAGCAGGCGGCGCTGCCACGTGCCGAGGATGTCGCGGCCGCGGTCCGCGCGACCCTGGCACGGGGTGTCTAGCCGATGAGCGAACTGATCATGCCCAAGCTGAGCGACACCATGGAAGAAGGCACGGTCCTCGGCTGGCTCGTCGCCGACGGCACAGTCGTCAGCCGCGGGCAGCCCATCGTCGAGATCGAAACCGACAAGGCCGACATGACCGTCGAGTCGCCCGAGGACGGACCGCTGCGCATCCTGGCCGCGGAAGGTTCGGTGCATCCCGTCGGCGCACGGATCGCCTGGATCGGGGAGGGGGCGCCCGACGCCGCCCCGAGCGCCGCCGCGGGTCCGGCGGCTGCGCCGCTGCCCACTGGCGGGGAGGAGACCGCGACCAATATTCCGGTCGGTGACGACGGAACGCCCGGGGAGATCGGCATGGCGGTGACCTCCACGGCACCACCGCCGCCGGAGCCGGGCGTGTCCCCGCCCGGCGCACCGGTCGGCATCACGCATCCTGACGGCACGCGGATCATCGCGTCGCCGCTCGCGCGGCAGATCGCCCGCGACGCGGGCGTCGACCTTGCGGGCGTGCATGGAACCGGACCCGGCGGGCGCATCGTCCGCGCCGACGTCGATGCCATCGCCGGCGCCCCGGCGGCACGCTCACCGGCGCCCGCACCCCCGGCGGTGTCCCCGGCGGCGGCGACGCCGCCGCCAGCGGACGCGATCACCTTCGGACAGCGCATTCCGGCGACCCGCCTGCAGCGCACGATCGCGCGGCGCATGCAGGAGTCGGCCGCCACCGCCCCGCACTTCGCGCTGCAGCGTGACGTGGACGCATCAGAGCTGATCGCGGTACGCCGCCAACTCGCCGCGACGCGGCCGGACATCCCGGCGCCAAGCGTGACCGACCTGATCATCCGCGCGCTCGCCGTCGCGGCCGCCGAGCGGCCGGACGTCCTGGCCCGCTGGGATACCGACGCGTTCCTCGTGCCCGACGGCGTGCACGTCGGCGTCGCCGTCGCCATCGAGCGCGGCCTGCTGGTGCCCGTGATCCGCGATGCCGACACGAAATCGGTCACCGAGATCGCCGCCCGGGTGAAGGACCTCGCCGCGCGATGCCGGGACGGGAGCATCACGCCGGCCGAGCTCGAAGGCAGTACGATCACGATCAGCAACCTCGGGATGTACGGCATTGACCGCTTTACGGCTGTCATCAACCCGCCCGAGGCGGCAATCCTCGCCGTCGGTGCGGCGCGACCGCAACCGGTCGTGCGCGACGGGAGCGTCGTGGTTCGCGACATGATGACCTTCACACTCTCGGTCGATCACCGCAGCCTGTACGGCGCCCCCGGCGCAACCTTCCTCGCCCGGATCGCTCAGCTTGTCGAGATGCCCTACAGCCTGGTGGCCGGCTGATGGCGCCACCCCAGCCCGCTCTGGTCGTCCGCAGCGGCTGCATCGGCTACGGCGAGGCGTGGCGCGTGCAGCGCGAGCTCGCGGCGGCGCGGGCGGGCGGCACGATCCCGGATGTCCTCTGGCTCCTGGAGCATCCGCCGGTGTACACGACCGGGCGCCACGGGACGCGGGCCGATCTGTTCTTGTCCGACGAGCAGCTTGCCCTGATGGGCGCCAGCGTCCACAGCGTCGATCGCGGCGGCCAGATGACCTGGCACGGGCCAGGCCAGACGACCGCCTACACGATCTTGAATCTGCGCCCCAGCCGCCGGATCAAGCAGGTCGTCGACCACCTGGTGGGAGCCATGGCCGATGCCTGCGCGTGCGCGGGCGTCCCCGATGCCCGGCCCGATCTCGAGACGATCGGCGTCTACCGCCACGGGCGCAAGCTCGGCAGCGTCGGCATTCGCGTCCAGCACGGGATCACGACGCACGGGGTCGGGCTGAACCGCGACCCCGACCTGGAATGGTTCTCGCTGATGACCGCGTGCGGGGCTCCTGGCGTGCCCGCGTCCTCGATCGCCGCCGAAGGCGGTGATCCGAACCGTGAGCACGTCGAAGACGCGCTCACGGGGGCGTTGGCGGATCGGTTCGGCCTCGCGGTGACCGAGATCGACCTTGAGGAGCTCTGCGGGCGGGCGCAGATCACCGCACCCGCCCGGACGGCAAGTGCCGCCGGCTAGGTCCGGCGCATCTCCCATGCGGCGAGGGTCGCCGCGATTAGCGCGTCATCCGGGTCGACGGCACCGACATCGGCGAGCCAGATCTGCAGTTCCGGCCCTGGGACCTCGAACGGTTCGGCCTCCGGATGGGCGGACAGCAGCGCGTCAGCGATGAGCTCCGGGTCGGGCGGGAACATTCCTAGAAGAGGTTCACGCCGGCCGCGAGCCCGACGATCACGATCAGGATCCCATATCCGAGATACCCCATGCCAAGCAGGATTCCACCCAAGGCAATGGTGATCACGGTAAGCACGAGCCAGGCGGCCTTGGGCAGTCCGCCGGCGCCGAGTGTCCAGCCCGACCCAGGATCCGGCGGCACATCGTTGGAGGGCTCATCCATCGCCCTAACTTATCCGACCCCGCCCGGCCCAGTCCTGTCGGCCCCCCTGTGACGGTCTGGGCCACAGGGAGTCGGGCTAGGCGCGGACCGGCGCCGGGCGAGTCACCAGCTGACCACACGCCGCCGCGACGTCCGCGCCCCGCGATCGCCGCACCGACGCCTCAAGCCCCGCACGCTCGAGCGCAGCCAGAAAGCGTTCCCGACGCTCGGGTCGGGAGGCGCGAAACTCGCCCCCGGTCGCGTTGTACTCGATCAGGTTCACATGGAAGCGACCGTCGCGCAGAAGCTGCGCTAGCCGCGTGGCGTCGTCGAGACTGTCGTTGACCCCGTCGAGCAGCAGATACTCGATGAACACGCGGCGGCCGGTCTTGTCGCAGTAGCGTCGGCAGGCCGAGAGCAGACTGGCGATCGGATAGCGCTGGTTGATCGGCATCATCCGGCTGCGCGTCTCGTCGTCGGCGGCATGCAGCGAGACCGCCAGCCGAACCGGTAGCGGAAATTCCTGCAACGCGGCGATCCCGGGCACCCAGCCGACCGTCGACACCGCGATCTGGCGTGCGGAGATCCCGAGACCCGGCGCCGGACGATGCAGCTCCTCGATCGCACCGAACACCGCCACTAGGTTCTGCATGGGTTCCCCCATGCCCATGAACACGACGTTCGACAGCCGCGCATCCTGGCCGTCGGCCTCGTGGGCGGCGATGAGCGCCTGCTCGACGATTTCCCAGACATCCAGGTCACGTCCGAAGCCCATCGTGCCCGTGGAGCAGAACCGGCACCCGAGCGCGCATCCCACCTGACTCGAGACACACAGGGTCCGCCGTCCGCGCGCGTGGGCGATCAGAACGGTCTCGATCAGGCTGCCGTCGGCGAGCGCGAGCCGCCACTTCACGGTGCCGTCGACCGAGACGACGCGCTCTTCGGGCACAACGGACCAGAGCGGCCCGCGCCCGGCGAGCTCCGCCCGCAGCGCCTTGCCGAGCGTGGTGACGTCGTCCCACGAGCGCGCGCCCGCACGCTGCGCACGCACGATCTGGTCCATCCGGTAGCGGGGCTCGCCGAGTTGCTCGAGCACGCCCGCGACTGCGTCACGCTCCATCGGGCGACCGTAGCAGTCCGGCCGAGACGAACGCCGCCGCCAGGCGGCGCAGCTCGTCGGCCACGTCCCCACCGGGCTGAAGCGCCAGCTCGGTCACCCCGTCGGCGGCCAGTCCGTGCACGCGCTCGGCGAGCTCGCTGGCGGTGCCGGTCACCGAGAACCGGCGGATGTGCTCGGGCGTGACCAGTTCCCGGTCGGCATCGTGGACGACTTCCACCAGATGGCCGCGGTGCAGTTCCTGGTGGCGCCGGGTCGCGTCCAGATCCCGTCCGATCCGCTCCGGGTACGCCTCAGCACAGGCGCGAAGCTCCGGCTCGAGGCCCTCCAGCCGCCACGGCTGCTCGGCGAACTGGTGGAATGCCACGGCCACCACCGGCCCGACGGCCGCCGTGAGGAGCGGGGAGTCCGAGGGTTCGCCGTCCTCGCGAACCGCCCCGACCGCGTGCACGAGGAGCGGAATCGCGTCGCCGACGCCCGCGCGCACGAGCGCCAGACCACCGGGAAAGAAGATCCCCGTCATGGCCCCGTCGCCCGCGGAGCGCGCGAGCGCCTGCGCACGCGGACCGCGACACGACACATAAATCGGCATCTGCCAGGGGCCATCGGCGCCGGGCACCCGGATCAGGCGCACCGGCGCATCGCCTTCGGGATGCGCGACCTCGCCACCCGCCAGAAGCGTGCGCAGATCGGTGACCTCGGCCGCGAGCCGGGCCATGCGCACCGGCGGCAACGCGAGCGTGACGCGCCCGGTCAACCCGGCCCCGACGGCCACCGCCACGCGACCCGGCGCGAGTCCCGCCACGCTGGTCAGCGCGTTCGCGGTGACCACCGGCGCCCGCAGACCGGGCACGAGTACCCCAACGCCCGGCCCGATCCGCGAGGTCCGTTCGGCGGCCCGCGCCAACGTGATAAAGACGTCGTCGTAGAGCGGCGGCGAGTCATCGCACCACGCGCGCGAACCCGAGTTGCTCGGCGAGGCGGATGTGATCCGGCGTATCGCGTCTCGGCGCGAAGAAGGCTGAAATCTCCACGGACATCAGGCCCCGTCCCCGACCAGCTCGTCCGCGTGGATCTCCTCGATCTCCCGGTACGGCACGACCTCACGGTAGACGCGGCCTCCGACCAGGATCACCACGGCCGCGAGCGCGAGCGCGACGGCCGAGAAGATTCCCAGGGCCGTGGTGATCCCGATCGCCTGGGACATGTACCCGAGGCCGATCGTCGGAATCGTGCCCGCATACGCGCACATGTACAGAGCCGAAATCAGCTTGCCGCGCTCGAGGATCGGCACCGCAACCCCGCAGATCGCCGTCCCTCCCTGAAGCGTCAGCCCGTTGAGCAGGCCGATGACCGCCGCGGCCACGAGCACCAGCGCGACCGAATGGACCTGCGAGGCGGAGACCACCAGCAGCGAGGCGACGGCGCCGCCCCCGACCCCCCACATCACGGCCGAGCGCGGCGCCACGGAGCGCGCGATCAGCGGCGTCACGCCCCCGAGCCCGAGTTCCAGGAATCCGACGAGGCCGACAAGCGCCAGGTTCTTCACTCCGAGGACGGCGACCATGTAGAGCGGCACGATCGACAGCAGGGTCGCGTCGAGGAAGCCGAGCGTGAACGCGGCGGGTGCCAGGAACGTCGCGAAGCCCGCCATCTGCCCGGCCGGCACCCCGACCTGGATCCGCCACCGCCCCCGCGAGGCCTTGTCACGATGAATCGTCTCCGGCGTGATCAGGAACGCGCCGAACGCGATCACCAGCAGCCCAAGATAGATCTCAAACGGCGCGCGGGTCGGCTGGCTCGAATGCTCGGCGACGACGCCGGCCATACCCGGACCGAGGCCGAATCCCAGACGGAAGGCGAGCCCTGCCACGACGGCCGCCCACGCCTTTTCGGTGGGCCGCGCGTGGTCGACGATGAAGGCCGTCCCAACGCCCAGGAACATGCCGATCGCCAGGCCCTGAAGCACCCGTCCCGCAAAGAGCATCGCGGTGTTCTGGGCGAACCCCAAGACGATCGAGGCGAGCGTGATGCTGACAAGCGCCGGTGCCATCACCTTCTTGCGCCCGATCCGGTCGGAAACGCCGCCCATCACGAGCATCGTCGGTACGACAGTCAGCGTGTAGGTCGCGAACAGAAGCGTGACCTGGCCGTTGGTGAGGTGGAAGTCGGCCTGATAGAGCGGCAACAGCGGCGTCACGATGCTCGTGCCCATCGTGAAGATCAGCAGCGCGATCGTCGCCGTCCATGACCTACGGGTCATTGCCCTGCCTCAGTTGGCGCCCTTGTCGGACCCCGCATCAAACCACGTGCCCAGGCGCGATGCCTGCGACGCTCCGACGCGCAGCGCCCGCGCCCACGCGCTAGCCTCGGCCACTGTGACCAACGAGAAACTCTGGCGCTACACGCGGTTGTCGCGGATCTGGGCACGCACGCTCATCGTCGTCGGGATCCTCGTCTTCGCCGTGGGCTTCGCCATGCAGATCGGCGAATCGGCGAGCGCGTTCGAGAGCTGGATCGTCACGGCCGTCGCCACACTCATCCCGAGCACCCTCGTGTTCTTTTTCCTGCTGCGGGGCTGGATGGGCAACGGAGGACTCCCCAGCGCACGGCTTCCCGACGCGACCGCGGATTCTGGTGTGCCGCGCCTGAGCGAGCCGACCTCCCGCAACTGGCTTACATGGACGTTGATGTTGGGGGTCGGTCTGTTCGTCTCGAGCGTCCTGATCATGGGCTTTCTGATCGGCGTTCTCGGAGGCGGCGGGCTCGCCGAGGGTGTCGTGGCGGGCGTCCTCGTTGCATGGGGACTCGTGACGGTCCAGGATGTGCACCGGGTCGAGCAGATCGAAGCCGACCAGCAGCGCGCGTACTTCGCCGCGTGCAGGCGACCGGTCAGCGTCGGGTCGGTGCTGGTATGGCGCGCAACCGCGACGGGGCGCCCTGGCGGCTGATCCACCTCGCCGCCGCACCACGGGCGAGCCTGCGTACGACTGCTAGAATACCCCGCAGGGTATTGATCGCATCGGGGGCAGCGTGGCAGACCTACACAACGTCATCATCATCGGCGGCGGACCCGCGGGCTTGACGGCCGCGATCTACGCCGCGCGGGCGAACGTTGCTCCGGTGATCGTTGAGGGCTACGCAGCGGGCGGGCAGCTCATGACGACGACCGAGGTCGAGAACTACCCAGGATTTCCCGAGGGGATCCAAGGGCCTGAGCTGATGCAGTTGTTCCGCGGTCAGGCCGAGCGGTTCGGCGGTCAGCTGATCACCGCCGACGTGACCCGGGTCGACCTGTCCTCCCGGCCGTTCGGCGTGTGGACCGACGGCAACGAGCTGCGCGCCCACTCGCTGATCATCTCGACCGGCGCATCCGCGCGCTGGCTCGGGCTCGAGAGCGAGACGCGTCTGCGTGGGTTCGGGGTGAGCTCCTGCGCCACCTGCGACGGGTTCTTCTTCCGCGATCGCGAGCTGGTCGTCGTGGGCGGCGGTGACACCGCGATGGAGGAGGCACTCTTCTTGGCGCGCATCGCCTCGAAGGTGACCGTCGTCCACCGACGCGACGAGTTCCGGGCCTCGCGGATCATGGCCAACCGCGTCATCAACCACCCCAAGATCACCGTCCGCTGGAACGCCGAGGTGGAGCAGGTCCTCGGCGACGGCGTCGTCGAGGCCGTGGAGCTGCGCGACACCGTGACCGGAGCCCGCGAGGTCCTCCCGGCCGCCGCGGTCTTCGTGGCCATCGGGCATCTGCCCAACACCGAGCTGTTCGTCGATCAGCTCGACCTCGATCCGGCCGGATACATCCTGACCGACGGTACCCGGACCAGCGTCGAGGGCGTGTTCGCCTGCGGCGACGTCCAGGACACCGTCTACCGCCAGGCGATTACGGCCGCCGCGAGCGGCTGCATGGCCGCGATGGACGCCGAGCGCTGGCTGGCGGCCACACTCCATGAAGCGTCCGCATCCGGACAGCACGCCTAATACCGCCGCAACAACGAAAGGACTGACCGCAAATGGCCGACGTGCTTGAGATCACCGCAGACAACTTCCAGGCCGTGGTTCTGGAGAGCGAGCGCCCCGTGCTCGTGGACTTCTGGGCCGAGTGGTGTGGTCCGTGCCGCATTATCGCGCCCGTCGTCGAGCAGATCGCCAGTGAACGCGCGGACACGCTCGTGGTCGGCAAGCTCGATGTCGACAAGCACGGGCCGATCGCCGCCCGTTACGGGGTCCAGGGCATTCCCTTCCTGGGCTTGTTCGAGCACGGACAGCTGACCCGACAGGCGGTTGGCGCGATGCCGAAGGCGCAGCTCGAGAAGCAGCTCGGCCTGTAGAGCGAGAACCCAAAGGAAGACAGCCCATGCCGACCTATGACCTTGCGTGCACCGCGTGTGACACGAACTTCGAGCGGTATCGCCAGGGGTTCCTGCGCGAGGAGGACCGGGTGTGCCCGGACTGCGGGTCACACGAGGTCGCCCAGCGGTTCACCGGCTTCGTGACCGCGCGCCCGGCGCGGACCGACACGGCGCCCACAGTGACCAGCTTCGGCGGCGGCGGGTGCTGCGGCGGCTCCTGCGGCTGCGGTGGGCACTGATGGCCACCGCTCCCGCACCGACGACCCGCGAACAGCTGTTGGTGCGCCTGCGGCGCGCCGAGGGCCAGCTGCGGGGCGTCCAGCGCATGCTCGACGAGGGCGCGGACTGCCGCGAGATCCTCACGCAGCTCTCGGCGGTGAAGGCCGCCCTCGACCAGGTCGGGCTCCATCTGATCACCGACCAGATGCGGACCTGCGTCGCCGACGGTGGCCAGGGCGATTGCGTCCAGCAGTTCGAAGATGCCATCGCCACGTTCCTGCGGTTCGCCACGCTCGCGCGCTAGATGAGGCGTGCCAGGTCGGCCAGTGAACCGACGCGCGGGGTGACGCCCGGATGCCGGCCCTCGCGATCGACGAGCACGCCGCGAATTCCCGCCGCGGCGGCGCCGGCGAGGTCCCTGGCCGGATCGTCGCCGCACACGACGGCGTGCTCACGCGCGACACCCAGGCGCGCAAGCGCCGTGGCAAACAGCAGCGGGTTCGGTTTGGTCACGCCGACGTCCGCGCTGACGACGACCGCCTCGACCCATTCGCGCACCCCGAGCCGTTCCAGGTGCTCGGCGAGCGTGCAGTCCCAATCGCTGACGATGGCGACCCGCACGCCTCGTGCGCGCAGTTCCCGCAGGGCGGGGAGCGCGTCGGGATACACCGCGAACTCCAGCGATCCGACCAGCAACTGCGTCAGCTCGGGCAACGGGGGTGCCGGATCGAGGCCCTCGGCCAGCACCGCGGCGCACGCTGCGCGCACGCGGGCCACGGCCGCAGGCGTCCGCCCTTCCTGGTGATGGCCCAGGTAGTACGCGATCTCGGCGCGCATCGCCGTCGCCACCCGCTCTTCGGGATTCGGGTACCCGGCGCGGGCGAGCGCGCGGGTCATCCGCGGCGCCGGTGGCATGAGCTGTATCACCGTGCCCATCGCATCGAGCAGCAGGCCGTGCGTGCCGGTGGGATTAGGGACGGCTGACATCCCGGTCTATACTGCCGCGCGCGAGGAAGAAGGTCGATGACACCACGACGCCTAGGCCGAAAGTGGCTCCTCGGGGCAGGTTTTCTCGGTGCCATGTGCCTGATCTGGGCGCCTGCGCTGATCGCCATCCCGTACACGCAGGGCCCTGGCGCAGTCCGTGACGTCTGGAAACGACCCGATCAGGGCTGGGAATTCATCTTTGACGCAATCACCGAGTCGCGGAACGCTCAGATGGGCACCTCACAAGCCGCGCTCCAGCGCGCCCAGGAGCTGTGGGCAGGACCTCCTGCGAGCGCGGTGAGCGTCACCTTGACATGGACGCAAGGCCCGTTTCGCGTGCCGGTTCCGCCGGGAGGTGCGCATCCGGCGCGGAATAACGTGCGCGCAGTCCCCACGTCAACGCTCGAGTGGATCGTCGACGGCCACGTCGACAGGGGTCCCACACAGATGATCGGCATGATCGACTACACCCGCGGCCGCCTCGTCTGGGACATTCGCAACCGCGTGAGCGCTGGCTCATGACCTACCTCCAGGCCAAGCGGATCCGCAACCAACGCCGGCGCAAGCAGCGCCGCTCGGCACGCCTGCGCACCATCCTGCTGGTCGTTCTGGGGCTCATCGGCGCGATGCTGATCCTCGGAGGCCTGGCTCTCAACCGGGAGATCAAGAAGGTCGCCCAGGAGACCGCGCATCTCAACATCAAGACGCTCGGCCAGAACACCGCGATCTACGACCGGTACGGGCATCTGCTGGGGATCGTGGCCGGCGAGCAGAACCGCACCCTGGTCCCCAGCGCACAGATCCCGACGGACCTCAAGCAGGCGACGGTCGCCATCGAGGACAAGCGCTTCTACCAGCACCATGGCATCGACTATGTACGCCTTGCCGGCGCCGCATTCCACGACCTGATCGGGTCGGGCGGCCTGCAGGGTGGATCGACGATCACCATGCAGCTGATGAAGGTCCTCGCGCTGGGCGGCAACGACCAGTCGCTGAACGGAAAGATCAAAGAGGCGTACCTGGCCGTCCAGTTCGAGAAGACCCACACGAAGGACCAGATCCTCACCGACTACCTCAACAGCGTGTTCTACGGCAACAATGCCGTCGGCGTCGAAGCCGCGTCGCTGACCTACTTCAACAAGAACGTCCAGAACATCAGCCTCCCACAGGCGGCCCTCCTCGCCGGGCTCCCGCAGGCGCCGTCCGAGTACGACCCGATCCGCAACCCGCAGGCCGCCCGCCAGCGCCGCAACTTGGTGCTGCAGCAGATGGCCAGCCAGGGCTACATCTCCCAGCAAACCTCCGCTCAGGCACAGAAGGCCGGGCTCGGCATCCATCCGGGCAACGCCTACAGCGCGGTCCCGAAGGAGGGCTACTTCTTCGAGTACGTCAAGGCGAGCCTCGAGAAGACCTATGGACAGGCGCAGCTCGCCGACCAGGGCCTGAAGGTCTACACGACGATTGACCCGAACCTCGATGCAGATGCCCAGTCGGCCATCAACCACGTCCTCGGCCAGCCGGGCGATCCCGAAGCCGCGATCGTGATGATCGATTCCCGCACCGGGGCCATCCGGGCAATGCAGTCAACCCAGCCGTACAGCGAGCAGAACCAGTTCAACTACGCCACCCAGGCCCTACGGCAGCCCGGGTCGACGTTCAAGCCCTTCGTGCTGACGACCGCGATCAACCGCGGCATCAACCCGTACACGACCTACTACGACTCGCGGCCGCTCGACTTCGTGTCCCCGATCTGGGGGCCGATTCACGTGCAGACCTACAGCAACACCTACGCCGGTCGTATCAACATCTACGACGCTACGCTGCAGTCCGACAACTCGGTCTACACGCAGATGACCCTCGACCTCGGGCCGCAAGCCGTCGTCAACACGGCATACTCGATGGGCATCCCACGCGCGCGAAACCTGCCGGTGTATCCGTCGGTCGGCCTCGGCTCGGGCGTGGTGACCCCGCTAGACATGGCGACGGCCTATAGCGCGCTGTCCAACCAGGGCAGGCGCGTCGTGCCGTTGGCGGTGACCAGGATCGTGCCCCCCACGGGACCCGTGGTCATCAAGCACCCGTCCCTGGAACGCGTCCTTCCGGACGGCGTGGCCTACGAGGTCACCAAAGTCCTCCATGGCAACGTGCTGGCCGGTACCGGTACGGCCGCCAACATCGCACCGAACATCGCCGGCAAGACCGGGACGACCAGCAACTACGTCGACGCCTGGTTCCTTGGCTACACCCCGTGCTACGTCACCGCGGTGTGGATGGGCTACCCGAATGCAAGCGGGACGCCGCAGTACATGACCGACGTCCACGGCATCCAGGTCACCGGCGGCAGCTTCCCGGCCGAGATCTGGGCCACATTCATGAGCAGCGTGCTCAACAACCCCGAGTACGCCTGCCCGCTGTCGCAATACCCCCTGCCCAACAACCCGGTGGTGTGGAAGCCGTTCTCAAGCGCGTTTACCCAGTACGCTCCGCCGCCGACCACCACAAACACCTCGACCTCGACCGCGCCGTCCGGCACGACGCCGAGGGCGCCGACCACCAAACACCACACCACCCCGCCGACCAAGACGACGCCGGCGACCACGACGCCGGCGACCACCACGCCAACCACCACGACCGCGGCGCCGAGACCGCACGGCTGATCGGCGATGGCTCGCGCCGTGAGCCTGCAGCCCGTGCGCGAATGGGATCCGCGCGCCGAGCGGATCACCCGACCCGTGATCACCGGGTTCGTGGCGGCGATCCTGGCGTTGTGCCTGTTCGTGTTCGGGCCGCCCGGCGGCGACGCCGCCACCCACCTGTACCAGACCCAGATGGTGAGCCGCAACGGCCTGCAATTCTGGGACAACCTGTGGTACTCGGGCCGCTACAGCCTCGTCAACTACACCCTCCTGTACTACCCGTTGGCGGTGGCCGTCGGCCCAGCGCTCGTGGTCGCCGCGTCGGTGGGCGTCGCCGTTGCCGGCTTCGCGCGCGTGGTGCGGACGCAGTGGCCGCGCATCGCGACGCCGCCGGTGATCGCCGCGACGCTGGTGTTCCCGTTGTCGGTGATCGCCGGGGTCTACCCGTTTCTGCTCGGCCTGGCCGTCGGCCTCGTGATGCTGGCCGCCCTCCAGGCGCACCGGATCTGGCTCGCCGCGGTCCTGGCGGTGTTCGCCCTCGCCGCGCATGTCCTCGCCTTCGGATTCGTCGCGCTCTTTCTGGTTGCCTGGGCGCTCGCGGATCACGCCTGGGTGCGCGACCGTGGATACCGCGCATTCGCGATCGTGCTGGTGGTCATCGGCCTCGTCCAGCTGTTGGTCATGCGCGCCTTCTCGCTGCCCGGCGGGAGGTACCTGTTCGATCCCAAGGACCTTGCGGCCATCCTCGTGTTCTGCGCTGCGGGAGCGGCACTCTCATACCGCCAGCCGACGATGCGCGGGATGTGGTGGTTCTTCTGGCTGTTTGCGCTCGTCGCCGTGGTCGACTTCGCGATCCCGAACCCGGTCGGCGGCAACCTGGTCCGACTGGTTGCGGTGGCCGGTCTCCCGCTGCTGCTGATCCCGCTGGGAGCGCATGCGTACCGGCCGCGCTGGGTCGCGGGCGCCTGCATCGTGGTCATCGCCGTGTGGCAGGGCATCTCACCCGTCACCGAGTGGCAGGCATCCGCCGCATCGCCGGGTCAGAACGCCGCGTTTTGGACGCCCGCCCTCGCCTTCCTGGCCGCCCACCAAGACCCGGACTACCGGGTCGAGGTCGTCCAGTCGAAGCGCTACTGGGAGGCCTACTACATCGCCGGCCACGGCTATGCGATGGCGCGCGGCTGGTACCGGCAGGATGACTATCCGACCAACGCGGTCCTCTACAACAACCCGACCCCGACGAGCTACCAGACATGGCTGCGCACCGTGGGCGTCCACTATGTCCTGTTGCAGTCCGGAACCCTGGATTTCAGTTCCCAGCGGGAAGCCGCGCTGCTGCGCAGCGGCCAGTCGGGTCTGCAGCCCGTCGTGCACAGCGGCGCCTGGACGGTCTACGCGCTCGCGAACCCCACCCCGATCGTGACGCCCGCCACTGCGGCGCGGGTGACGCGCATGACCCCCACCACGATCACGATCCAGGTGAGCCGTCCGGCGACGCTGACGGTCCGGGTCCACGACACACCGTACTGGACCGTTGCATCCGCGAATGGGGCGGCGTGCGTCGCGGCGGGCACCGCCCCGACGACGACCCTTGTCGTGGGGCGACCCGGTACCGTCGAGCTGCGCTTTCAGGTACGTCCCGCCGGCGTCGTGCGCGCGCTGTTGGGCACGACCGTCTCGTGTGCGGCGGTGCCGGCGCCGTAAGGCCCGCCGCGGCGCCGGCACCGGACGCTACGGGCTGGTCACCTGCAGCTGGGCCACAAGCACGATGTCGAGCAGGATCGTCGCGGCGAGCACCCAGGCGACCCGCCGGCGCGAGCCCTCCTCGAGCCACGCGGCCACCGGCCAGACCAGCGGAAATGCGACCAGGCCGAACCGCATCATCGACGAGTAACTGCCGCTCAACAGCGGGACGCCGAGCGACAGAATCGTAAACAGCATCCACGGGCTTCGCCAGCCGCCCTCCTGGTGCCACAGGGCCACCGCCACGACGACCATCACGATCGTGAACAGGAAATCGCGTTCGCTACCGGTCCACACCAGGTGACGGAACAGGTCGCGCTGGAACGGCGGGATCACGTAGTTGATGACATGCCATGTCGCCTGCGGGAGACTCGTGATGAAGCTCACCCCCAGCGGCCCGCGGTGCCATGCGCTTTGAGCGTTGAGCGGCAACTGCCAGGAGCCTCGCTCGGCCTGCATCCACGCGAGGAATCCGGCGAGCGTCAGGACCGCGGGAATCGACCCGATCAGCGCGTGGCGGATGCGCGTCTTCAGGGTCGCATCCGTCTCGAGCAGCGCGATCAAGACGACGAGCGCGGCGATGAGGATGCCCTGCGGCCGCGTCAGCGACGCCAGCGCGGCGGCGAGCGCCGCGAGGTACCAGCGCCCGCGCGTGGCCGCGAGCGCCGCACCGACCGCGAGCCCGACGAGGATCCCGTCGGTATATGCCAGCGACGCGTAGATCGCCGGTGGCGCGAGTGCAAACACCCACGTGGCGCGATTCGCGAAGGCGAGGCCGCGTCGATCCCACGAGAGCCGGTGCAGCCCGACCACGGCGCCGAAGAAGGCCAGGTTGCTCACCACAAACCCCCAGATGAAGGGATTGGTGGCGGTCTTGAGCCCGAGCCACATGATTGCCGGCAGGAGCGGGAAGAAGGCGAGGTTGGTCATCACCACGCCGACCAGCCCCGTGTTGTGGTCGTAACCGTGCCGGGCGATATCGATGTACCAGCTCGTGTCCCATGACCCGAGCAGCGTCAGGGGGCCGGGCACGGAACGGTCGTTGCCAAGCGAGGTCGGCCCGAGCCAGACCTCCACGAGCACGGCGACCCCGATCACCATTGCACGCGACAGCGCCCATGCCAGGATCGGCACGCGCCAGCGCGGCCACCACGGCTCGCGAAGAGGCGCGGCGGCCGGTGTGTCGGGCGTCACCGCCCGTGTTCCGGTGCTACTGGCCGACACGCTGCCGATCACCGCCCCCTTGCTCTCGCACCCGCGCCGCGTTGGACCGTACCGGCAATTATCTGCGATCCGGCACGCAAAGTGGTCGATTCCGGGGAAGTCGAATGCACTATTTCACGGTTTTGCGGCGGAAGACATCGACCCCGTCCCCGGAATAAACGAGCGCAAACTGCCCCGTGCGCTCGAACGCCTCGAGGTACGGCGTATCGACCCATGGCTTGACGCGCCCGTCAAGCAGCCACGGGTTGGCGGTGTCGACGATCACCCACTGGGCGTCACCGATCACCGGCCAGCTGTAGACGTGCAAGCGATCCGACAGGCGCCCGCCCGCCGGGTTCGTTGCGGACACCGGGACGCCGGCCGGCACCATCGCGACCGCGTGCGCGAGCGACACGTCGTGGGCCGTGACGCTGTACTGTGCCGACTCGCGGGTCGCGCCACCGGGGATCCAGTTGCCGATCGGGACAGGGCCGTGCAGGAAGCCGGTCACCCCCGTCGCGACAAGCAGGGCCGTAATCACGATCGCCGGCCGGCGGGCGATCCGGCCCCACACACCCGACAGTCGCCGCGCGCGGGCGATCCCACCGATCATCGCCACGATCAAAAATGGCGTAATCACGGCCGTGTACTGGTAGTAGATCGAGTACTGGGTCGAGTCGCTGGAGAGCATGTTGAGCACCAGCTCGGGCACGGCGGCAATCAGGATTAGCGGTGCGAGCAGCGGCAGGAACACCAGCGGCGACAGCAGTTGCCGCAGGTAGGAAAGCCGGCCCTCGGACACCAGCATTCGGGCCTCATGGAGGGGGTGGCGCAGCATCGATTTCACGACGTCGCTCGCCGTCGATCCTGACGCGCCGTAGCGAGCGATGAAGGGACTCGCGCCACCCGGCGAAAAGTGCGGGATGATGACGCCGACCGCGACGGCCGTCCAGACCAGGCCGCCGACGATCAACCACAGGGCCGTACGGGTCCTGTGGTGGCGAATCAGCACCCACAGGCCCAGCCCGGCCACCGCGAGGCCGACTTCTTCCTTGGTCAAGACGCTCAGGGTGGCGAAGACCGCCAGGAGCACCGGCCGCCGGGCCTCGATCGCCCACACGCACCACAGCAGCAGCGGGGTCGCGAGGGTGACCGGGTGAAAGTCGAAGATCACCGCCCACTGCAAGGGCGTGTAGAGCAGGTACGCCGCCGCGCACGCCGCCGATGTGCGCCAGTCCAAGAGCCAGCGCCGGGCGATCCAGTAGGCCGGAAACGCGCCGGTCGCGACGATGAGCGGCTGGGCGATCAGCAGAAGCTTCGGGGTCGGGAAGATCCACCACAGCGGTACGAAGGCCACCAGGATCGGATCGACATGGCTGCCCAACCGGCTGATCTGCTGGCCGGAGCTGTCGGTCACCTCGAGCAGATGGCCGTGGGCGGTGCTCCAGACGGCCTGGACCATGTTGCCGAGATCAAAACGGGCGGTGGAGAACGCGTCGTAGCGCCGCAGGGCGAGGAAGATGAACACACCCGCGAACACCGCCACCGCGGCGCAGACGATCACCAGCCCCGGGTCCCATTCGGAGATCCGCAAGCGCTCCTTGACCGACGCGAGCGACCATCGGCGTACCGCGATCACGCGCGCCTCGCGATCAGCGTGAACGCACCCACCGCAATCAGCTCCACAAGGGTGATCTCGAGTCGCGACACGACCGCGAGCGCGACGGCCACACTCCCGGGCACGTGCTGCGCGAGCGCCAGCGCGAACGCACCCTCCCGGATCCCCAGCCCGGAGGGCACGACCACGACGAGCATCGATACCGCCCACGAGAACAGGAACGCGCCGGCGACGAACCCGACCGAGCCGACCGCCGGACCCCCGAGTGCGCGGATTCCGAGCCAGGCACCGACGGCGAGCACGAGCTGGGCCGCCAGGTACCAGAGCGCCAGGACCACGACACGGCGCAACGGGATTATCTGCGGCAAGGGCTCCCGACCAAGCCGTCGCAGCGCGTGCCCGAGCGTCGGACCGATCACGCGGGGATGCAGAATGACGAGTCCCAGCGGCAGGAACGCGACCAACCAGGTCAGCCAGCGCGGACCCAGGTGCCCATACTTCAGGACGAACGCGGCGCCGACCGCGGCTGCCACGCCCACCGACAGCACCTGCTCATAGATAATCGCCGCCACCGTGGCACGTCGCGGCACGCCATAGGTGCGCGCCATTTCCATCCGGCCGGCGATCATCACGACCGACCCCGGCACATAGCGCCCGAGCAGTGATACGCCCCAGACGGCCAGGATGCGCCGATGCCTTGGCGCCGGCCTCACGAGCGAGTCCACCACCGCAACGTAGGCGCCGCCGGTGACGAAGTACGAGATCAGGATGATGAGCGCGGACGCCGCTAGCAGTCCCCAGTTGGGGTGCCAGGAGTAGCTGGCGATGTCCGACCACCCGCTGACGAGCGCGTAGGCGAGAAACCCCACCGCGACCACCGCGGCTGCGATACCAAGATTTCGCCGGCGATTCCGCGGACGCGGCCTGTCCAGCTCTGCCGTCACCGGGCGTCGGCCGTCCGCAGACCCGCCTGCCCCGTGCGATCACTGTGCGTCCACGTCATCCGCATCTCCGATCGAGTTGCGCTCCCGCGCCCGACCGCGCCGAGGCGATCGGTGTGATCATTGCCCGAGCGCGCGCGCCAGACCCGGCAGACGGGACCCAACGCCGGCGACGAAATGGTCGGCTACCCGCACCGGCGATCCGGATTCCTCATAGCGGCGCCGGGCCTGCGCACCGAGACGGACCCTGAGCTCAGGGTCCTCGGCCAGTCGCGCCAGGGCCGCCGCGAGCGCGGCCGCATCGCCCACCGGCACCAACAGTGCGTCCTGCCCATCGCGAAGCACCTCGCGCGCGCCAGGTGTGTCTGCGGTAATGATTGGACGCCCGACGGCCATGGCCTGCCAGACCTTGTTCGGGATCACGCGGCTGGCCTTCGCGCTGCCGCCGAAGATCCCAAGGCAGATGTGCGCGGCCGCGAGCTCGTCACCGAGTTGGTCGTACGGTACCCATGGAATGTGCTCGACGCCCGGCGGCCGGTTGCGTGCGAGCTCCCCGTCGAGCCATTCCCGCAGCTGACCGTCGCCGATGATCCGGATGGCCGGCACACCGGGAAAACGCGCCGCTTCGAGCACCACGCCGAGACCGTGCAGCGGCGCAAGCTTGCCGACAAAGAGCGCCCGCACCGGCGGGCCCGGCGGTGTGTGTGCGCAAAAGCGCTCGGGGTCGGCCCCGACGGGCACCACGACAACACGGCCGCGGGCGCGGGGAAACGCCTGCTCGATCCAATCGGCGTTGGCCTGAGTGTCGGCCACGATGACGTCTGCGCTGCGCACAAGCTGGGCGTCCAGCCACGACAGCAGCCTGGTCATGCGCGCGCCGGCTCTGGAGCGATCGCCGCCAAGGGTGTCGCTGAACGAGATCATCATGTCGGCGATCAATGGCACGCCGCGCCGGCGTGCGATCGCGCGCGCGAGCGGTGCATCCAGCTGCGCGGGATATCCAGCCATCACCGCGTCAACGTCGCCGATGCGCCGCTCCCTAACGAGGATCTCGACCCACGCGGCGGCCGCGCGGGCGACGCTGCCGATGAGCGCAAACGAGCGCAGGAAGTTCCCGGCCTTATGCTGGGTACGCTCCCACACCGGCACGTGGCACTCGATGACGGTATGTCCGTGTTCGGCCAGCCCGGCGCGCAGCACCTGGATCCGGGGATAGGACCGCTCGTAGGTCCCGGCGAGCAGCAGCCTCACGCAACCCGATCCGTCGGTCGCCCGATGATCTCCTTGACCCGGGAGGCGGCTTCTTCGGAGTGCGGGCGCAAGTGGTGTCGTTGGACCATCTCGCTGACGAGCCCGATGGTCAGGAACTGCATGCCGACCAGGATCAAGAGGACCCCGAGGAGCAGCAGCGGTCGGTTGCCGATGTGGTGGCCCAAGATCCACAGGATGGTCAGGTACGCGGAGATCAGTACGCCGATGACGAACGCCGCCACGCCCAAACCGCCGAACAAATGCATCGGCCGGTGGCGGTAGCGGCCCAGGAATGTGATCGTCAAGAGGTCTAGGAACCCGCGAAGATACCGTTCGAACCCGTACTTGCTCGAGCCATGCTCCCGCGGGCGGTGGTTCACCGCAAGCTCGCCCACGCTGAACCCCTCGTGGACGGCGAGGACGGGAATGTACCGGTACTGGTCGCCGGCGAGGGCGAGCGAATCGACGACCTCCGAGCGGTATACCTTGAACCCGCAGTTCAGGTCGTGCAGCGGGACCCCGCTGACCTTGCGGGTCACACCGTTGAACACCTTGGACGGCAGCCGCTTGGAGATCGGGTCTTTGCGGTTGAACTTCCAGCCCGAGACCAAGTCGAAGCCCTTGTCGAGCTCGGCCAGCATCCGCGGTATTTCCGTGGGGTCGTCCTGAAGGTCCCCGTCGATCGTGATCAGGATGTCGCCGCGGGCGATGGCAAACCCCGCCATCAGCGCCTCGGCCTTGCCGAAGTTGCGCCGCAGGCGCACGACGCTGATCTCCGGCACGTCGACCGCCAGGCGGTCGAGGATCGCCGCGGTGCCATCGCGCGAGCCGTCGTCGACGAAGATGACCTCGCTGCGCTGGGGGAGCTCCCGCAGCACGGGGATCAGCTCATCAGTCAGGGGGCCGACGTTCTCGCGCTCGTTGTACACGGGCACGACGACCGAAATCATTTGATCGGGAAGGGGCATCCGAATCCGGATGCTACCGGTCCGCCCAAACACCGCGCGCGCGCGTTGTCACAACGTCCCATACCGGGGGCCGCGGGATCTGGGGAACATTGCGCAGCCTGCGGTCCGCCACCGCGACCACCGAGCCCGCGCAGACGACGAGCACGACGGCCATCAGCGGCCCGATCGCTCCACGACCGCCCTGGGCGGTCGTAACGAGCAGGTACCAGCCCGCGTACACGATTCCGCGATGTAGCTGATCCGCGACCGACCAGCACAGCACCACGACAGGCAACAACGCCACCACCGTCGCCAATGCCAGCTGCCACCGCCGCGAGGCCGTCAGGGCCAGCACGGCGGCGTGCGCCGCGACCAGGACCATGACGATCATGAAGGGACGGAAAATGAACACCGCGACCAGCATGACGCCCAGGCCCGCGAGGCTTGCCGCGACGTCTGACGCCGGGATCAGCGCCTGCCGCGCGATGTGCGAGACGCTCCAGACGCTCAACACCAGCCCGACGACGACGATCGCCGCGAGCGCGACGAGGCTGCGCACCAGCACGGGTGCGTCGGCTGGTTGCGGCACCTCCCCTGCGGACATCCCGGGCATCAGGCCGGCGCGCGCCAGCGCGGTGCCCGTGCAGGCAGCGGCGACCCACGGCAACACGCGCCAGCCGAGCGCGGCCAGCCCGAGCCGCCAGCCGATCTGCGCACGACGCAGGCGCAGGCTCGCATCGACGGCGACGGCCAGCACCGGCATGATCAACAGAAAGAGGATGACCATCAAGGCCACGGCGTCCAGCTCCCGCCCAGCCACGAACAACGAGGCGGACGGACCGGGAATGCTCGTCATCACATCGAGCGAGCCGGCGAGCCCAAGCACGGCGTTCCCGAAGATCGCGAGCTGACCCTCGCCGGCGGTCGCCGGCCCGTAGACCGGCGTGTCGGGACGGCCAGCGACCGTCACGGCGGGGACGCCCTGTGCGATGGCGGGCGCCTGATCGCCGAAGGTCTGCGGCACCGCGAGCCGCAGCAGCTGGGTTACCACGCCGGGTTCGGTCGCGGCGGTGCCGCCCGCACGGGCGATCGCGGTCCGTGCCATCTGCTCGAGGTCGATCGCCTGCCGGTTGTCGCGCCCGCCGGCCCACAC
This sequence comes from uncultured Thermoleophilia bacterium, assembly GCA_963842065.1. Classification (GTDB taxonomy): domain Bacteria; phylum Actinomycetota; class Thermoleophilia; order Miltoncostaeales; family Miltoncostaeaceae; genus CAITWD01. Next base: position 319,461 of record CAWJEW010000007.1, read on the forward strand.
CCACACCGCCCCTGACGGCGGCGATTCGTCGGGCGCGTCCACGTTGATGACGGCGCCGACGCTGACGCCGTGGATCTTCGGCAGGAACCAACGCATGCCCGCATTGCCCACGGTGCTCGCGTCCAACGACACGAAGATCAGGGGGCGTTGGTGGGTCGTGTTGGCTGCCAGCTGGGCAAGCGCGACGAGCATGCCGGTCGCGCTTGCATCCGCCGCGACACCGGGTGGCGTATCACGCGGGGCGGCGATCACGATCGCCGGAAGCTGCGAGGGGCCCGTCAGCGTGCCCGGCAGGCTCAGATAGACGTTGGTTACGTAGATCAGCCGTCCGCGCCAGCGGGCGACGAACTGCTGCTGCCCCACTTGGGCCGCGCCGCCGGTGACCGAGTTCCCCGCGCCCGAGCTCTCGATGAACTGCTGTTGCACCCACGCGGCAACCGCCTCATCGCCGGCCGACCCGGGCGGCCGCGTCGGGGCCAGTGCCGCCACCGTATCCGTCGCGTTGACGATGGCGGCACCGCTGATGGCAGGGGGGACGGCGGGCGACGGCACGCTCGCTGGGCTCGTGAGGGTGAGCAGCACCACCAGGATCCCGACGACCGCGAGGAGCCACGCGATGCGGTACATGCGGACGTTCAGCACCGGCTGCCCTCCGGCGCATGGTGCGAGTACCGGGTGCGGCGACGGTTAGGATCTTGGCAGCGTCGGGCCAGCAGTCGTCCGGATCCCGCCGCGCCGGTAGCCGTAAAGGGGTGACGCTCGTGCTTCGCCAGGTCAATGTCGGCGTCAAGTCGCTCGCCGACTACCACTCGATCATCGCGCACGACCTGATGACCGAGATCCGTGAACTGGCGCACGATCTCCGCGGGCTGCGCGTCTGCCACGTCAACGCAACGAGCTTCGGAGGTGGCGTCGCCGAGATCCTCTTCAGCCTCGTGCCGCTGATGAACGACGTGGGCCTCCAGACCGACTGGCGGCTGATGTTCGGCCGCGAGGAGTTCTTCAACGTCACCAAGGCCATCCATAACGCGCTTCAGGGCTCGCCGCGGACGATCACGGCCGAGGAGCAGCGCACGTTCGAGCGGTACACCCTCGTCAACGCCGGAGGACTCGACGGCGACTACGACGTGGTGGTCATCCATGATCCCCAGCCCATCGGCATTCGCGGAAACACGTCCGGGCTGGATGCGGCCAAGTGGATCTGGCGCTGCCACATCGACCTCTCCGATCCCAACCCCCAGGCGCTGGAGTACCTGCGGCCGATGATCGCGGGCTACGACGCGACGGTCTTCCATATGGCGCAGTACATCCCCCAGGGCGCCATCCCCCACCCCGTGATCATCCCGCCCGCGATCGACCCGCTGATGCCGAAAAACATGGCGCTCTCGGCCGATGACGCAGCGTACATCGTCCATCAGTTCGGCCTCGACATCGAGCGGCCGCTGCTGCTGCAGGTGTCCCGCTTCGACCCGTGGAAGGATCCGCTGGGGGTGATCGACGCATACCGCATCGTCTCCGAGCAGATCCCGGGGGTCCAATTGGCGCTGGTGGGTTCGATGGCGACCGACGATCCGGAGGGGTGGGAGTTCTACAACCGCACCGTCGACTACGCCGACGGCGATCCGAACATCTACATCTTGTCCAATCTCAACAACGTCGGCGGAATCGAAGTCAATGCCTTCCAGACGCAAGCGAACACGGTGATCCAGAAGTCCCTGCGCGAAGGCTTCGGCCTGACCGTGACCGAGGCCCTGTGGAAGGCGCGACCGACGATCGGCGGCAACACGGGCGGCATTCCGCTGCAGATCACGGACGGCGACACCGGGTATCTCGTCGACTCTCCCGCCGAATGCGCCGAGCGCGCACTCACCATCCTGCGTGCGCCCGATGCCGCGCGTGAAATGGCCAGGCGCGGGAAGGAACACGTGCGCGCCGAGTTCCTGACCCCGCGTCTGCTCAGGGACTGGTTGCGTCTGTTCACCGAACTGACGCCGAGACTGACATGACCGATCCCGACTCCCCCATCCGCGACGAACAGGTCATTCTGGTCTCGAACCGCGGGCCGGTCACCTTCGATACCGACGAGAACGGCGAGCAGATCCTGATCCCGGGCGGCGGGGGCCTGGTGACGGCCCTGTCCGGACTGGTCGATCTCACGCCCGTCGTCTGGATCTCGGCCGCGATCTCGGACGAGGACGTGCGACTCCAGCACGACGCCGGCGACACGACGATCCGGCTGCCGGACATCGGAACGCGCACCTCGGGACGCTTCGTGCTCATCGAACCCGAGGTCTACGACCGGTACTACAACGTCATCGCCAACCCGATGCTGTGGTTCATCCAGCACTACCTCTGGAATCTCTCGCGTGCGCCGGACATCCGCCAGAACGAGCTCGACGCGTGGGAACTCGGGTACCTCGTCGCCAACCAGCGGTTCGCCGAGGTCGTCTCGCAGGAGCTTGCCCGGCGCCCCGACGCGATCGTGATGCTGCACGATTACCATCTCTACACCGCTCCCGGGGTGATCCGGCAGGCGCACCCCGACGCATTCCTGCACTTTTTCGTGCACATCCCATGGAGCCAGCCGGACTATTGGCGCGTCGTTCCGAACCACATCCGCGAGGCCGTCCTCGAAGGCCTGCTGGCCAACGACATCATCGCGTTTCACACGGCTCGCTACGCGCGCAACTTCCTGTTGTGCTGTGAAGACCTGCTCGGGCTGCGGGTGGACTACGACCAGCGCCAAGTCCAGTGGCAGGGCCGTGACGTCTGGGTCCGCTCGTACCCAATCTCGGTCAACGCGCCCGCCTTCGAGACGATCGCCGCCTCCCCGGAAGTACTCGAGGAGGAAGGTCCGATCATGCGCCGCCGACGGGCACACCTGATCGTTCGCGTCGACCGTGCCGACCTGTCCAAGAACGCCATTCGCGGGTTCCTGGCCTTCGATGTGTTCCTTGATCGCTATCCGGAGTTCGCCGAGGAAATCACGTTTTTTGCCCTCCTCCAGCCGTCCCGTCAGGACGTGCCCGAATACGTGGAGTACCTGGAGGCGATCAGGGACGTCGTGTCCCGGATCAACACCAAACACGGCAACACCGACTGGATGCCGATCGACCTGCGCATCGAATCGAACATGGCCCGCGCCGTGGCCGCCTACAAGCACTTCGACGTGCTGATGGTCAACGCCATCTACGACGGCATGAACCTCGTCGCGAAGGAGGGTCCGCTCATCAACGAGCGCGACGGCGTGATGATCCTCAGCGAGAACACCGGCGCCCACGAAGAACTCGGCTCGTTCGCGCTGTCGGTGAACCCGTTCGACATCGAAACCCAGGCGGAAGCGATTCATCAGGCGTTGACCATGCCGATCGACGAACGCCGGGAGCGGCTCGAACACATTAAGCGGATCGTCCGCGAAAACGACATCGAAAAATGGCTCAGCGCCCAGCAGGCCGACATCGCGGCCAAGCGCAGCCACGACCACGGCGACGGAACGGTCAATGGCTGACCTGCCGCACCTCAACGACCGTGGCGAGGCGCATATGGTCGACGTCGGCCACAAGCCGTTCGTCGCACGCACGGCGGTCGCCCAGGCCTTCCTGCGCGTTCGGCCCGAAACCGCCGCCGCGATCCTCGACGGCAATGTGCCCAAGGGCGACGTCGGCGCGGTGGCCCGCCTCGGCGGCATCGCGGCATGCAAGCGCACCCCTGAACTGGTCTTGCTGTGCCATCCCCTGCCCATCGACGGGGCCGACCTACATGTCGCGGTCGATCCCGCAGGCCTGGTGACGCTGACCGCCAGCGTGCACACGACCGCCCGCACCGGCGTGGAAATGGAGGCGCTGACCGCAGCCTCGGTTGCCGCGCTGAACGTCTACGACATGGTCAAGGGCATCGACCCGGGGCCCGTCATTGAGACGGTCCGGCTCGTGTCCAAGCACAAGGCCGCCCCGCCGCCGCCCGAGTCCGGCGGCCAGAACCCGTGAGCGCATCCCACCTGGAGATTTCCGCCGCTGCACCAGCGCGGCCGCCGGTCGACGGGATCCTGGCCGCCGTCACCCGACGTCAGCAACAGGGATTCGATGCTGTCTGGTGGGCCGACCATCTGCTGCATTGGTTCCCGACCTCGATTTGGACGCCCGATCTGGTGCCGCAGGCCGCAGGCCAGGCGAGCCCGCATGTCTGGATGGATCCGTTCGCGCTGGTCGCCGCGTGCGCCGCCGCCGCCGACCGGCTCCGCTTCGGGGTCGGAGTCACCGATCTGGTGCGCCGGCACCCCGCGGCGCTGGCGCAGACGGCGTTGACCCTGGATCACGTGACCCAAGGGCGGTTCATCCTCGGCGTCGGCACCGGCGAGTCGCTGAACCTCAGCCCGCTCGGGATGGCGAACGAGCATCCGGTCGCCCGGCTCGCGGAGGGCCTTGAGGCGATGCGCCTGCTGTTCGCGACGGGCGACGAGGTCGACTTCGAAGGCGAGTACGTCACTCTGCGCGGCGTGGCGCTCGGCCTGCGACCCTTCGGCGAGGCGGCACCGCCGATCTGGGTCGCCGCGCACGGCCCGCGGGGACTCGCCGTCGCCGGGCGTCTCGGCGACGGATGGCTGCCGCTCTGCCCGGACCCTGACGCATATGCATCGATGTTGGCGGTCGTGCAGGCCGCGGCCCGGGCCGCCGGCCGGCCCCACGGGGCGGTGACGCCAGGCTGCTACACGCGGGTCGTGGTCGCCGAGGATGACGGCGCAGCCGAACGCACGGCACTTGGTTCGCTGCTATTGCGGTTCATCGCCCTGACCGGCTCGGACGCGGCATTCACGCGCCACGGCCATGAGCATCCGCTGGGCGCGGGGGTGGTCGGGCTGACGAGCTTCGTGCCGTCCGGTCTTGGCCGCGAGGAGTCGTTGCGCCTGGCTGCCGAGGTTCCCGACGCCGTCGTGCTGGACACCGTCATCGCCGGAAGCCCGGCCAGCGTTGGCCGCCGGCTGGCGGCGATCGTCGCGGCTGGCGCGCGCCATCTGCAGATCGTCAACATGACGCCCCTCGCGGACCCCACACGGGCAGCCACCAGCGAACACCTGCTGGCCGAGGCGCTCGGAGAGTTGCGCCGGATCGCACCGACGGTCTAACGCCGGGAAATCGGTACGTCCCCGCATCGACCAGCGGCTCCGCGCACCATGCGAGCGCAACCAGCACGATCCAAAGGTGCCCGGTCCGTCGCGCGCACACGACGGACCGGAGGTTAAGCTGCACGCCGTGCACACGATCCGCTCCGATCAGCACGCGCCCATCACGCATCGTGATCGCCCACGCCCCGTGGCCACCCTCAGACGGGTCGGGCCCGGTGCACCGTCGGATGACGGTGGCCGGTGACCGGAGCGGCGGCGGGCGCCACGCGGCGGCGTCGAGCCGGGATCGGCATCGGTTTCCTGGTCCTGTTCCTGTTTGCGCTCGGCGTCTTCTTGCTGCCGTTCGCGTTCCCGACCGAAGGGGCGATCGTGGCGCGCTTCGCCTCAACGGCGCAGTTCAGCCCGAACACGCCCGGAGGTCGTGCGACGGCCGGCGTCGCCATCGAGATGCGCGACCCGGGACGGCTCACGCTCACGGTGATGCAAGGCCATCAAATCATCCGCACGCTCATTCCCACCCGCGCGGTGCGCAAGGGCTGGATTACGACCGCGTGGGACGGTACCAACCAGCAGGGCGTCCCCATGCCGGACGGCGTGTACACCCTGCACCTGACGGCCAGCTCAGGCAAGAAGGGCTACAACGCCAGCCGCAGGGCGACGATCGACCGCACACGGCCTCCTGCGCCGACGATCTCTGCGACCTCCGCCGATCCGACGACCCTGGCGAACGGCGCGCAATGCGCGATCACCGTCACGCCGAGCACGTACGCCCGCTTTACGTTCGCCGCGCTCGGTCTGCCCGGTGGACAACTCGTCAGCGGGCCACAGTTCGTCGATCAGGGGACCGCATTCAGCTGGAGCTGGAATGGCCGCGGCAGCCGCGGAGAAACGCTCGCGCCCCGTCTGTATGCGCTCACCGTCACGGAGGTCTCGGTCAACGGCTTCACGTTCACCGCGACGCGCGAGTGCTGGATCGGCAACCTACTCGGCGTCGCGGCGCCGAACGATCTGGCTCCCGGCGGCATCGCCCACGTCCAGCTGACCACCCCCGCCCGCCGGCCGGTTCCTGCCGCGACGCCGGTCACGCTGCGGCTGTACCGGCGCACCGGCACGCCGGGAACGCCGGGTCCGGTCATCGGCGCCGCCTTGGGCGCGAGCGTGGCGGCGACGGCCGGCAGCGCGCAGATTCAGCTGCCATCGGGCATCCCGGTCGCCGACGTGTGGATTGAAGCGCGTGCGGACGCAGGCACCGCCCTCGTTGCGGCGGGGCCCCGCCCATGAGTGCCCTTAGCGTGGCCCGTGACGTCGGGGCCCTGCTCGGCGCGGCCGGGATCGCCGCGTTGCTGGTGCCGATCCCGCGCATCGCCCCGACACCGCGCCGGGCCGCCGGACTCGTACTGAGCACCGTCGGCTGGCTCGTGCTCGCGGCGACGCTGGCGCCAAGCTCGTCGGTCACACGCTTGCGGCACCACGCGCATACGGCCGTGGGCGCGGCCGAGCTCGTGGTCGGCGCAATCCTCGTGATCGTGCTTGTCGTGGTGCTGCTGGCAATCGGCACATGGGCAACAATGCGCTGGCCGCGGGCATGGCTGGTCGCGCTGACGATCTCGCTACCGATCCGCATCCCGGTGCCGATCGGGGGAGCGTCCCGTGACCTGCTGATCCCACTGTATGTGGTCGGCGCATGCGGTGTTCTCGGGTTCGCCTGGGGACGGCTCCGCGGACGCTTCTCGGCAGACGACGAACCGCATACGGCGCTCGACATCCCCATCGCTGCGTTCATCTGCTTCACCGTAATCTCGATGCTGTGGACGATCGACACCAAGGACGCGGCAATTCAGATCGTCTTCTTTTACCTGCCATTCCCGTTGTTGTTGTTGACCGTTGTCGCTTGGTGGCCATCGATTCGCCAGCCGCTGGCGATCCTTGCCGGGGTGACGATCGCGTTTGCGACGGCCATCGCCGCACTGGCCATCGTCCAGTATGAAACGCATTGGATCTTCTGGAACGCCAAGCTGCAGCAGGACGACATCTACAGCCAGTTCTTCCGCGTCAACGGCATCTTCTTCGACCCGAACATCATGGGACGCTATCTCGCCGTCGGGATCCTGGCCGCGCTCGCGTGGATCTGGCTGCGGCCCGAACGGCGCGAGCTGATCCTCGGAACCGCCGCCATCGTCGTCATGTCCGGGGGGGTGCTGGTGAGCTTCTCTCGCTCAAGCTGCCTCATGCTGATGGTCGGCATCGTGCTGTTGGCATGGCGAGCGTTCGGCGCCCGCCGCACGCTCGCGGTCGGGGGCATCGCCTTCGTCATCCTTGCCGGTGGGGCAATCGCCACAAGCCACAACATCCGCCACGCGCTGACGAGCTCGCATCGCCTCTCGGCCGTCAGCGAAGGACGGTTCAGCCTCATGAGCGGCGGCGTCAAGATCTGGCGCAAGGAGCCGGTCGCGGGCTCCGGCGTGGGGAGCTTCCAGACCCGCTTCACCGAGACGGAAACCGCGTATCAGATCGCCCACAAGCAAGTGTCCATCAGCCACAACACACCGATCACGGTCCTCGCGGAGCTCGGCGTCATTGGCGCGGCGCTGTTCATCTGGCTGTGCGTTGCCGTCTGGCGCGTGATCGCGCGATCGTCGCGGGTGATCCCGGGCGGCGGCGGCTGGGTGGAGTGGAGTCTGCTAGCGGTCATCGCCGGGATTTTCGTCCACTCGCAGCTCTATGCCGACCTGTTCGAGGACCCGATGCTCTGGACCGCGCTCGGTGCGGCCCTTGCCATCGGGATCATCGCCAGGCGGACCGCGACCAGCACCGACGGGCGCCCGGCCGCCGACCCGGAGTGACCCGGGCACGATGCGCATCCTCTGCCTGACCAACATGTACCCCGGGCCCGGCGAGCCGGACTACGGCGCCTTCGTCCGCGACATGTGCGACGCCCTCGAGGATCGCGGCCACGAGGTCCGGCGGGCGGTCATCGACTCCCGCGCCCGCGGCCCCGTGCACACCCCCCGCAAGTACGGCCGCCTGGCCGGCGGAGCCATCTTCGGTAGCCGGTGGGCCGATGTCATCTATGCGCACTATCTGTTTCCAACCGGAGCAATCGCTGCCGCTGCCGGCCGGATCGCACGCCGTCCGTGGGTCGTGACGGCGCACGGCGGCGACGTCGCGAACCTCGACCGCAACACCGTCCGCACCGCGACCGCAGCCGGACTCGCAGGCGCGACGGCGGTGATCGCCGTCAGTCACTATCTGGCCGACCGGCTAGCGGCATCGGGGCTGCGCTTGCCCCCGGTGTTCGTCGCCAACATGGGCGTGAACATGTCCGGCTTCACAATCCGGGACCGCGCGGAGGCGCGCGCTCGGCGCGGGTTGCCCCCCGGCGGCCCAGTCATTGTCGCCGTCGGCGGACTCACCGAGCGCAAGAACCCGCTGACCCTGCTGCTCGCGTTCGCGCGCCTGCGAGCCGCACTACCCGGCGCCCACCTGGTGTTCGTCGGCGACGGACCGCTGCGCGGTAGCCTCGTCGGCGGTGCGGAGCGCCTGGGCCTGGCCGGCGCCATGACCCTGACCGGTGCCATCCGCCATGAGGACGTGGCCGATTGGATCGCCGCGAGCGACGTGCTTGCGCTCGTCAGCCGGGTCGAGCCCCTCGGGGTCGTCGCACTCGAGGCCCTTGCGTGCGGACGTCCGGTGGTCGCAACCCAGGACGGCGGCGCCCGGGAGATCGTCCCGCCCGCGTGCGGAGCTCTCGTGCCGCCCGAAAATCCGGTCGCCATCGCAGATACCCTGCGCACCGTGATCTCCCAGCATCAATCCCCGGCCGTCTGTCGTGCGGCAGCCGATCGGTTCGCGCTCACGCGCCAGGCCGCGATCGTCGACGACGTCCTTGCCGGCGCGGTCAGCGGCACCCTGCCGGACGTCAACCGCGCATGACGGCCCAGTCCGACACGATCGGCCCCAGATTGCCCCGGTGGCCCTTGCTGACGGGCGCGGCAGCGCTGACCGCGCTCGGGGCGATCCTGGCAATCCTCAGCCCCATGGGCGCCATCGCCCTGGTCGTCGTCGTCGCCGTGGTCGCGTACTTCGTGCACATCAGCGACCGCCCGATCGCCCGGCTGATGGTCCCGTTTGTCGGCACGATGGTCGTCGCTGCGATCCTCGGCCCGAACCTGGCGATCCCGCAGGCCCCCGGCGCGTTCCTGTTCAGGATCATGATCGTCGCGCTCGGACTCGGCGCCGTCGGCTACCTGCTCATGGGCGGCCGGATCCGCTTCCCGGCCGCGATCGGCATCCCGGTCGCACTCCTGGCGGCGATGACCGCCTGGGCCGTCATGTCCATCGCCTGGTCCCAAAACACGAGCGCCGCCATCCGCTGGACTGCATTCTTGATGATGATGGTGGGCCTGGCCGTCGCGATGCCGATGGCCTTCACCACCCGACGACGCGTCGTCGGGATGCTCAAGGCCCTCGGCTGGACGTTCGCCGCAGTGACCGGGTTTGCGTTCGTCGAAATCGCGACGGGCTATCACCTGCCGACCTCGCGGCTGACCCAAATGGTCGGAGGCTCGGCCTTCGCGGCGACCTCGGTCTTCGGGAACCAGAACAACTTCGCGACGTACCTGACGCTCGCCCTGCCGTATCTGGTGGCGCTTCCGCTCGTGTTCCGGGAGCGGCGGCTCTTGTGGATCGGGCTCATCGGAACCGTGTTGGACCTGGCGGCGCTGCTACTCACCGGCAGCAAGGACAACCTGGTTGCCGCAGGCCTGGTGTTCTTGACCGTGCTGTTGTTCCTCGCGACGGACCCGCGCCAGCGCTCCAAGCTCATCGGGGCGGTGCTGATCGCAATCGTGGCGATCATCGTCGTCGTTCCCTCGCTCAGCGGCTCCGGGTTGATCCCCCTGCCGCAACGCGCGGTCAACAAGTTCAGCTTCTCGCTGCTGGAGAAGGAGATCGCCAGCGGCCAGGGATCGGGAGCGGCGCGGGAGAGCTTGTTCAACGACGGGATCGACTTTGTTGGCCAGACCGGAGGCTTCGGCGTCGGGGCGGGCAATGCGGAGACCCATGTCCTCGAACTCGCCGATTTCCCGGGGGTCAGCAACCTGCACGACTGGTGGATGGAGGTCGCGGTCGACCTCGGGCTCATCGGGCTCGCGCTGTATGTGACGTATTACCTGCTGCTGCTGACCCGCCAGTTGCGTGGGGCACGCCGCGCCACCGACCCTCTTGTGCGCTACCTGTGCCTCGCGGGTGCCGCAGCGATGGTCGGGTTCGTGATCGGCAGCCTCGCCCCCTCGACGATGATCGCGTTTTCACCCATGTGGGTGATGTTCGGCGTCGCGATGACGGCAATCGCAATCGCCGAGCGCGCACGACGCAGCGGGGGCCGGCTGCCGTGACTGGACCGTTCGTGCGGGTGCGCATCGGCAGCTGCCGCGCCGGCTTCCGGCCGCGCGCAGAGTGGGTGCTTGGCATCATGGTCGGCGCGCTTGGCCGCACGATGGAGCTCACCGACGGACCTGCGGATCTGGTCTATGCACCAGATGCACCGGAATCCGGTGTTTGGATTCCGGCCGATGCCCGAGCGCAGGAGTTTTTCTCACAATCCACAGCGTTTTCCACAAAACGGGCCTTTTTTGTGCATGGAGCACCAACCCTGTTCGGCCCCTGCGCCCCGTCGGCAGCCATCAGCACCGACCTTGTGGCGAGCGCCTTCCACTTGCTCGCGCGCTGGGATGAGCGCTGTGTCGGCTCGCGCGACCGGTTCGGGCGCCTACCGTTCGCCGAATCGACGTTTGGGAAGGTGGCGGGGCTCGATCCGCTCGATCCTCCGGTGGAGCGCTACATCGGGCTGATCGCGGACGCGCTCCGAATCGATCGCCCGGGGGAGTGGCAGGTCTTTCTGACCAACGACATCGACGACCTGCGGATGCGGACGCCGCAGACCCTCACGAAGCTCAGCAGAGACACCCACTCGCTCGCGCCGGGCGGGGCGGCGGCGCTCGTCGGCACGGATCCCTGGAACAACGTCGGCGACCTGCTGTGGAGCATGTCCCGGCGTGGACTCGCCTCGACGGTCTTTCTGATCGGCAGCCATACCGACCCCCACGACGGCAGCCCGGCGCGCGCCTACGCCGCCCAGCGCGCCCGCATCGCGCGAGCGGTGCGCGCGGCCGGGGGCGAGATCGCCCTGCACACGTCGTTCGGGGCCGCCGACGCGTACGACGCCTTCGTGTCCGAGCTGGCCATGTTCCGGGAAGAGGTCGGCGGACCGATCCTCGGGGCGCGGGCACATTACCTGCGGTTTCGGTACCACGAAACGCCGGCCTGGATCGAAGCGGCCGGGCTCGCGTACGAAGCATCATCGGGATGGCACGAGCGGCCGGGATTCGCCTGCGGCATTGCGCGCCCGTTCGCGCCATGGATCCTGGCTGAGGAACGACCGGCGCGCATCGAGCTCGTCCCGCTCGCCGTATCTGACTGGAACCTCTGGGCCGCCCAGGGCCTCGACGCCGACGCGCGTCTCGAGGCCGCCAAGCGCACTACGGAGGTCATCCGCCGTCACGGCGGTGCGGCCGCGGTCCTTTGGCACAACAGCGCGCTGGCCGACCCGCGTGCGCCCGGCTACGGGCAGGTCTGGGACGACCTTCTCGACGCGCTCGTCGACGATGGCGCACGCGTCGGCCCGATCCGCCCGCCTGCGATGCCGGCTGGGGCGGATCTCAGCGGGCGGCGCATCCTGCATCTGACCAGCGTCCATCGCCCCCGCGACGTCCGGATCCTACATAAACATGCCAGTGCTGCCGCGCGCGCCGGCGCGCGCGCCGACGTGCTTGGCCTCCGCGAGCCAGCACGGCGTGCCGCGCGCATCGGCGCGGGTTGGCGGCTGGTGCGCCGGGCGCGGCGGGAGAAGGCCGATCTGTACCACGTCCATGATCCTGAGCTGCTTCCCGCCGCGCTGTGGCTGCGCCTGACCGCGCGCACGCCAGTCGTCTACGACGTGCACGAGTACCTGGGCGAGACCGTACGCACCAAACAGTGGCTCCCGGCGCCGATCCGCCGACCGCTCGCCGTCATCGTCAGCCGGCTCGAACGCAGTGCCGGCGCACACTGCGACGCCGTCGTCGGTGTCAACGAAGACCTCGCCGCCCGGTTCGCGCTCGCCGGCGCGCCCAAGGTGCGGGCCGTCACCAACGCTCCGTGGGGCGAAGACTTCCCTGCAGCTGTGCCATTTTCGGATCCCGTCGTGCTCTATGTCGGGGGCCTGGCACCCGTGCGGGGGCTCGAGGTGATGCGCACTGCGGCGGGACTGCTCCAGACCCCCGGTGCGCGGGTCGTGCTCGCGGGGCCGGGGGAACCGGGCGAGCTGCCCGAATCGGTGACCTACCTCGGGATCGTGGATCACTCCGAGGTTCCCGATCTCCTGGCCCACGCCGCCGTCGCGTGGATACCCCTGCAGGAACACGAGAACTACGCGCGCGCGGTACCGACGAAGCTCGTCGAGGCCATGGCGGCCGGCCGGCCGGTCGTCGCCAGCGACTTCGGCCGCATGGCCGGAATCGTCCGCCAGAGCGGATGCGGGATCCTCGTTCCCGCCGCGGATCCCGCCGCCCACGCTGAGGCGATCGACCGGCTCTTCGGCGACCCGGAGTTGGCGGCGCGGATGGGTGCAGCCGGACGGCGTGCGTTTGACGCCGGCCTCTCGTTCGAACGCCAGGCCGATCGCCTCACGAGCCTCTACGCAGAAGTGCTTGGCGACCGCGAACCGGGGCCTCCCAAAGCCGTCTGAGCGAATGCCCAGCGGCCCCACACGGGCAGCAGAAAATGGGTAGCATCGCTCCGACGTGGATCGGGAAATCACCATTCGCGACTATCTGAAAGTCGCGTGGAGCGGACGCTGGCTCATCCTTGCCACGACGGTGCTCGGCATCATCGTTGGCGTCGTCGTCTCGATCGCCCATCACACGGCCTACAGCGCGACCGCCCGCGTCGGGCTCGGTCAGCCGACCAGTGTCCAAGGCGTTCCCGTGCAGTCACCGTTTACGAGCTCCCAGACGGTCGGCGATGCGGTCGACGTGACCGGGCTGGCGGATCAGACCGCACGGGTATTGGGGCTCCCCCAATCGGAGGTCCGGGGCCATGTCCACATCTCGACGCCGATCGGGGTCAGCCCGACGATCGTGGCGCCCCCCGTGGTGATCATCTCCGCATCGAACGCCCACGCGGCGACGGCGGTCACCATCGCCAATACATTTGCGAACCAGCTGGTTCAGTCGGCCGGGACCCAAGTCGCCCAGATCGAGCTCACGCTGACCGCGCAGGCCGCCCAGGCGCTCGCCCAGCAGCATCAGCTGAGCGCACGGATCGACGCGTTGCAGTCCAGCGGCTCCTCGAGCCCCGCCGACGCGGTTGCGCTCGCGACCGACACGCAACTGCTGAGCACGGCGCAGACCACCGCAGCAAACGCGCAACTCGCGCTCGCCCAGACCCGGGCGACCGAAGCACCCCAGGTCCTCGCGCAGGCATATGGCGCAAGCTCGTCGAATACCGCACCCAAGCGCCTCCAGTCCATCGCGCTTGCAGGGCTGATCGGGTTCCTGGTGGGCCTGATCGCAACGTTCATCTGGCGCGGGAGCCCGGCTGCCCGCGCGAGTGAGCCTGAGCCCGGCCGGGACTCCCCCTAGGGCAACGACCGGATCGCCGGGGCGCGGACGGCGTGGCCGTCGCGGCGATCCGCACCTCAACCGCCCCGCAGTACCTCGATCGCGAACCGACCCCTACGCAATGGCCGCCATCCGACGTACCGACCAACAGCGCCGGACAACTCGGCGCCGCAGCATCCTCTTGGCGGTCGCCGGGCTGATCATCATTGCCGCGGCGGTCGGCGCGTGGGGCGTCATGGCCGGATGGTTCGACCAGGGCTCGGTCCGCGGCAACGCGACCGGATTCGTCCCGACTGCGGCACCGGACGCCAATCCGCTGGCCACCGCATGGCCGACGTTCGGCGACTCTCCGGAGTCAACTCGATCGAACACGGCGCTCGACGCCGCGCTGCCGTACACGACGCGCTGGGACGTGAACACGGGCTCGCTCGTCGAGCTCCCGCCCGTGATCGGAGACGGGCGGGTGGTTGCCGGCACCAACCACGGGGTGGCGATCGCCATCGATCTTCGCACCGGTGCGATCGACTGGCACCGCCAACTCGATGGGGCAGTCGCCGCGTCACCTGCGCTCACGGGTCTTCCGGGAACGCCGAGCGCCGGTCAGCCCCAACTCGATCTGTTCGCGACGATCACGGGTGATCTGATCGCGCTCGATCCGGCAACCGGCCAGCAGGTGTGGAGCCTGTCTCTGGGATCCTCGATCGAGACCTCGCCGCTCGTGCTGGGCGACGGTGTGTACGTCGGCTCGCGGCTCGGCCGGGTCGTCCGCGTCTCGCTGGCGACCCACCGACCGGTGTGGACGGACACCGTGTCAGGCTCGGTGAAGGGCGCCATCGCCCGATCCGGCGCCAACGTGATCGTCGGCGACTACGGGGGCCACGTCAGCGCGCTGGCCCAGTCCACCGGGCGCGTCGTGTGGCGCACGACGAGCCCCGGCAAGATCTTCCAGGGCCCCGGACGCTTCTACGCTGGTCCTGCCGTCGCCTATGGCCGCGTGTACATCGGCAACGTGAACGGGCGCATCCTGGGGCTCGACGCGAGTTCCGGCGCGATCAACTGGGTCCGTGTGGTCAGCGACTACGTCTACTCAAGCGCGGCCGTCGCCGACCAAATGGTGTTCGTCGGCAGCTACAACGACAATCTCTACGCCCTCGACGCGGTCACGGGCGACGTGATCTGGCACCAAGACCTCGGGCAGCGGATCTCGGGATCGCCGTCGGTGCTCGGCAACCTCGTCTGGATCGCGACCCTCGGCAAGCCGGTGAGCGCCGGTCACACCTACGCCTTCGACGTTCACACCGGCCGGCTCGTCGTGCTGCGCCCACTCGGTCGGTACGCCGCCGCGGTCGGGATCGATGGGACGATCGTGGCGACGGGCGTCGACACGATCGCCGCACTCACCCCGCACGGCGCCCCATGACGACGACCCGGCTGGCCCGTGCCGCCACGGCCGTGGCCGTGTTCACGATGATCTCGCGCCTGCTTGGACTCGCGCGCGAGATCGTCTTGGCCGCGTCCTACGGCGCGACGGCCGCGACCGACAGCTTCGTCGACGCCTTGTTGATCGTCAACCTCGTTGCCGCCGTCGTGCTCTACGCCGTCATCACCGTCGTGATCCCGGTGTTTTCCGCCGAGCGCGAGCGCACCGGCGAGCGATCCGCGTGGCAGCTGGTGTGGGCCTATTCGGCGTGGGTCACGCTCGCCCTGATGGCGATGACCGCCTTCATCGCGATCTTCCCCCAGGTCCCCACGGCCCTGTTCCATCTCGATCCGACCCGCGCGACGATCACGGCACAGCTGGTGCGAATCATGGCGCCGGCGCTCTTACTGCAGGGAGTCGCCGCGCTCCTGACGGCGCTCCTGCAGATCTACAACAAGTTCGCGGTGCCCGCCGCCGTCGGCATCGCCTTCAACGTCGGGATCATCGTCGGGATCATCGTGGGGCGCGGGAGCATCGGCATCGAGGCCGCGGCCTGGGGCGTCTCGATCGGGGCACTGCTGCAGGTACTCCTGCAAATGCCGCAGTTTCTGCGCCTGCGCCGTCGCATACCGCTCAAACCGGTCTTCAGCCATCCTGGGCTGATGGCCGTCCTGATCACGTCGATCCCCGTAGCGGTTGCGTCCGTTCTGCAGCAGATCAACACGTACACGGACAAGCTGTTTGCATCATCGCTCGAGGCGGGCCGTGTGACCGCCCTCCAGTACGCGAACAGCCTCGGCGCAGCGCCGCGGGCGGCGCTGCTGATGCCGGTCCTGATGCCGCTGTTCCCGTTCGTCGCGAAGCTCATCGCCGAAGGGCGCGACGATGAGGCCCTGCGTGGCATCGACCGCATCAACGGCCTGTTGGCGCTCACGGCGATCCCCGCGGGGTTTCTCATCGCCCTGTACGCGACGGAGACGACCCAGCTGCTGCTGGGGCGGGGTCAGTGCGGCGCGGAATGCGTCCATCAGACGGCGACACCACTGGCCTGGTACGCGCTGGCGACGCTCGGCGCGTTCCTGACCATGTTCCTCAATCGCGCGCTCGCCGCCGCGAACCTCCAGCGCGAGATCCTCATCGCCACGGTCATAGCGGTCGTCGTGACGATCGTTTTTGACCTGATTCTCCTCGGGCCGCTTGCCCAGGGCGGCATCGCGCTCGCCTCGCTGATTGGTATCTACCTCAACGTTGCGATCTACCTGTGGTACCTGCGTCGGCGTTTCCCGGCCTATGACCTGATGGGGCTGGCCCGACAGCAGGGCCGCATCATCCTGTGCGGCCTGATCTGCGTCGTGGTGGCGCTCGCGGCCAACCAGATCTGGCCGACCGAGGGACTCAAGTCGCTCGCACTGCTCACCCCGCTACTGATCAAGGTGGTCCTCGCGCTCATCGCCTACGTGATCGCCGCCCGCTTTCTCGCGCGGCCGGAATTGGACGACGTGGTGCGCATCACCAAGGCGCTGTTTCATCGCCAGCGCCCGTCGAGCCTGACCTGATGCGCGCCGAGCGCCCGGCAGCGTTCGCCGCATCGGCCGACAACCTCGTCAAGCGCTACGGCGTCCGCGTCGCCGTGGACCACGTCAGCTTCGACATCAGCGCGGGGCAATGCTTCGGTCTGCTCGGCCCCAACGGAGCGGGCAAGTCGACAACGATGCGGATGATGTGCTGCCTGACCTCCCGCGACGGCGGGCAGCTGCGGGTCCTTGGCCGGGATCCGGATCGCGAACCGCGGGCGCTCAAGCAACGACTCGGTGTGGTCGCTCAGGACATCAACCTGGATCTTGAGCTGACGGTCCGCGAGAACCTGCTGGTGTATGCCCGGTACTTCGCACTCTCGCGCGCCGACGGGCAACGGCGCGCCGATGCGCTGTTGGAGTTCGTCCGGCTGACCGAGCGCGCCGACGAGGCGGTCGAGCGGCTGTCGGGCGGCATGCAGCGTCGCCTGCAGATCGCCCGGGCACTCGTCAACGAACCCGAGCTGATTCTGCTCGACGAGCCGACGACCGGACTCGACCCGCAGGCCCGTCACGCGGTCTGGGACCGCCTGCGCGAGTTGCGCGAGCGCGGCGCAACCCTGGTGCTCACGACCCACTACATGGACGAGGCGGAGCAGCTGTGCGACCGCATCGTGATCATGGACGAAGGGCGCATCATCCGAGATGGACGACCCGCCGAGCTCGTGTTGAGCGACGTCGGCCGCGAGGTGCTAGAGCTGAGGATGTCGCCTGCAAACCGGGCGCGTCTGGCCGAGCTTGAGCTCCCCGGCGCGACGGTCCAGATCGACGGAGACCTGGTCCAGATCGCTGGACCCGACGCTGAAGCCCTTCACGAAGCGCTGCGTCAGAACGGCGTCAGCGGCGATCTGCAGTCGGCCCGGCGCGCGACGCTCGAAGACGTGTTCTTGCGCATCACCGGGCGGCACCTGCGCGACGACTAGGCCGGCGGCGCCAGGGAGTCGTCGGACTGGCTCTGTGGTGCGCCGTCGAGCCACGCACGGCGCTGCCAGACCAACGGTCGCCCGAAGATCGACGCCAGCCAGACGCCGATCACATACAGTCCGATCATCGGCACCATGATGAGCAGCATGCTGAACGGGTCGCCGGTCGGCAAAAACGCGGCGATCGCGGCGATCGCCACGATCGCTAGGCGCCATTGCTTGCGGTACATCGCCGGTGTCACCAGGCCCATCCGCGCGAACGCCGCCATCGCCAACGGCACCTCGAACGTGAGGCCCGTCATGAGCAGAAGGGTCGCGACGAAGCCAAAGTAGTCCTCAGCCCGGACCTGGCTGGTGAACTGGCTGCCCCCGAATCCCAGGAAGAAGCGCAGCGCGATCGGGAGCACGATGTAGTAGCCGAACAACACGCCACCGAGAAACAGCGCAGAGACCGCCGCAACGATCGCCAGCATGCGATGACGGCTGTGCCGGCCGACCGCCGGAATGACGAACGCGTACACCTGATAGAGCCACACCGGCAACGTGATCAGGATCGCTGTCCAGAGGCAGACTTCCATGATGGTGATGAACGGCTCGGTGGGGCTCAGCGTGATGAGGCCGAAGCTGCGCTGTTTCGGCGGCAGCTGGCGTATCAGCAGGTGCAGGATCCAATCGCGGTAGACGTAGGCAACGATGAACGCCACGATGAGTGCGGCGATCGACACGATCAGGCGCCGGCGTAGCTCGCTCAGGTGATCGACGATCGACAGCCGCTCGTCGGGCGCGACGGTGCGCAGCCCGAGCGGCAGGCGGAAACGTGAATTCATCGGTTGTTCATGATGTCTGTGCCGGACACGGTCGGCGCGCCCCTGGCGGCGCCACCGGCACGCGGATCGGATGCAGGCCCAGGTCGTCACATGTCGCGGCCGCGGGGTGTGGCGGCAACGCAGCATAGGGTAGCCCCTGCGGACCCCACAGACCAACGCAGGAACCGGCTGGTACTCTCGATCACCGCTACGACGGTCAACCGGCGAGGGCCGATGTCTTCTGATCCACAATCGGGCTACGTGATCCGCCAGATGCGCGATGCAATTTTGGACACGGATCTTAAAATAATGCAACTGATTAACCAGCGTTTGACCCTCGTGCGTCGCCTGCGCACCTACAAGGAAGAACAAGGCATCCCGTTCGTGGACCCGGAGCGCGAGCGGTGGATGCATCACTACCTGCAGGGCGCCAACCGCGGCCCGTTGTCAGCCGCCGGCCTCGACGCGATCTACGATGAACTGCTGGATCTCACCAAGCGGGAGACCGCGGACGACTAGGCGGCGAAGTCGTCCGGGGTGACGTCGTCGAGGAATTCCTTGAACCGCTCAACGACGTCGTCCGTATCGTCGACGTCTTCCTCGAATTCCAGCGCGCTGTCCTCGATCACCTTGTCGTCGACGAAGATCGGCGCGTCGGCCCGCACGGCCAGAGCCAGGGCGTCGGACGGGCGCGAATCGATCTCGATCTCACCCGACTCCGCGCGCAGGGTGATGAGGGCCATGAACGTATTGTCCCGCAACTCGGTGACGGTCACGCGCGAGACCTCGGCATTGAGGTGACGCACCATGTCCGAGAGCAGGTCGTGGGTCATCGGTCGCGGCGTCTCGACGCCCTGGAGCTTCATAAGGATGGCCGTCGCCTCGGTGCTGCCGATCCAGATGGGCAGGAACTTATTGCCAGACTGGGTCTTCAGAAGCACGATCGGCTGCTTGCCGACCATGTCGAAGCTCACGCCGTAGATGCTCATCTCCTGCACAACGCCTCGCTTTGGTCGGCCTGCCGCCACACTCCAGCCCCGCCATTCCCATGATAATCCCCCGGCGGCTGGGCGCGTCCCGCACCCGTCCCCAAGATACGCGCTGCTGGCATGGCCGTTCCGGTCGCCGGTTGCTAGGATCGCCAACGCCGCGCGCGTGGGCGATTAGCTCAGTCGGTTAGAGCGCATCTCTGATAAGGATGAGGTCCCTGGTTCGAATCCAGGATCGCCCACTCGTTCGCGCTTTGTCGGTCACCTCGGAGGCCGCATGGACCACGCGGCACAGCCGCTGCCTTCCCGAGACGACGCCCGCCCCGCCCCTGACGGGCGGCGGCGCACCAGTCTGCTGCTGGTCGACGACCACGCGGTCGTGCGGGAGGGGCTGCGCCGCATCCTGTCCCAGCACCGGGACATGGTGGTCGTCGGCGAGGCCTCCGACGGTGACGAAGCGCTCGACCTGGTGAGCCGTCGCCGGCCCGACGTCGTGGTCATGGACGCCGCGATGCCGGGCGTCGACGGTTTCGAGGCCACGCGACGGATCAGCTCCGCCCATCCCGGAGTGCGCGTCATGATGTTCCTCGACCGGGTCGACGACGAGACCTACCGCACTGCACGCGCCAGCGGAGCGACCGGTGTGATGTGCAAAGACGCTGCACCAGACGATATTGCGACGGCCATCGCACAGGTCTGCGCAGGGCGCCAGTATGCCGACCCCCGCATCGACCCGGAGCTCGCCGCCGCGCCGGTCCCCCCCGCCCAGCGCGTGCTGAGCGCCCGCGAGCAGCAGATCCTCCAACTGCTCGCCGAAGGCTGCACCAACCGCGAGGTCAGCCAGCGGCTGCTGCTCGGGAGCGAAACCGTCAAGACGCACGTCGCCCACATCTTGACGAAACTCAAGGCCGCCCACCGCTCGCAAGCCGTCGCGATCGGCCTCCGCGATGGCCTGATCCGCTAGCGCATCGTTTGCGCGTCAGGCGGGTGGCGGACCCAGGCGCCGAACGGCCTCCCGCAGCGCCTGCTCGGTCGCGAAGCGCAACTCGACCACGACATCTCCGCGCGCCGACGCCCGAACCCGCACCGGCGTTTCGAAGAGGGCGGTGAACGCGTCGATCGCGTCGTCCGTAATCGCGAGCCGCTCGCGAGATGCCGTCGGGCGGGTTCGCTGGGCCGACTGACGGGCCAACCGCTCGGTCTGGCGAACCGACATGCCGTCGCGGACCACCCGCTCGGCCAGCAGCCGCTGCGCCCGCGGGCCGTCGGCCATGAGAATCGCGCGGCCATGCCCCTCCGAGAGCTCTCCATGATCGATCATGCCCTGGATTTCTTCGGGGAGTTCGAGCAGACGCATGAGATTCGAAACCGCCGGCCGGGACCGGCCGAGTCGGGCCGCAACTTCCTGCTGGGTCTGGCCGAAGTCCTCGACGAGCGCCGCACACGCCTGCGCGACTTCGATCGGCGAGAGGTCCTCGCGCAACATGTTCTCGACCAACGCCAACTCGAGCCGAGCGCCTAGGTCGGCCTCGCGGACGAGGGCAGGGATTTGCCCCACGCCCGCCAGGCCGGCGGCGCGCCAGCGGCGTTCGCCGGCGATCAACTCGTACCCTCCCGCCTCGCGGGGGCGAACCACGACGGGCTGGACGATCCCGTGACGCCGGATCGATTCTGCAAGCGCGTTCAGGGCATCGTCGTCGACGCGCTGACGCGGCTGACGCGGATTGGGATGCACATCATCCGTGGCAAGGGTCCGCAGAGACTCATCAGCGACGACTGCGGACGCTTGATCCCCGAGCAACGAGGCCAGGCCACGGCCCAAGCGGCGACGTTCGGCGGAATCAGCCACGGGCGACAACCTCCTTCGCAACGGCAACATATGCCTGCGCACCCGCACAATTCGGGTCGTAGCGGGTGATCGGCATCCCATACGAGGGCGCCTCGGTGATGCGCACATTGCGCGGCACGACCGTGGCGAACACCGCGTCGGGGAAGTGCCGGCGCACCTCAGCCACGACGTCGCCGCTCACCCGCGTGCGGGTGTCGTGCATCGTCAAGAGTAGGCCGCCGAGACCGAGATTGGGGTTGAGGTGCGTGCGCACACCCATGATGGTCTCCATGAGCCGGGACAGGCCCTCCAGGGCGTAGTACTCGCACTGCACCGGGATGATCAGCCGATCCGCCGCCGTCAGCGCATTGATCGCAAGCAGGTCAAGCGAGGGGGGGCAATCGATGAACACGAAGTCGTAGTCATCCCGTACCGCCGCCAGCGCCTGCTCGAGGATCCGTTCCCGGCCCTGACGCCCGGGAAGCTCGACCGTCGCGCTCGAGAGGTCCGCGTGCGACGTAACGATGTCGAGATTCGGGATCGCGGTCGGACGGATCGCGTCCCGCAGCGGCGAGCCGTCAAGGATGACCTCTGCGATGGTCGCGTCGTCGTGGCCGCGGAACCCGAGGCCGCTCGAGGCATTAGCCTGCGGATCGAGGTCCACAAGCAGGACCTTGGCACCGGCATCCGCGAGACACGCCGCCACGTTGACCGCCGTGGTGGTTTTGCCGACGCCGCCCTTCTGGTTGGCAACCGCGTAGATCACTGCGGACCCGGCAGTGTGTGCGGGGCAATCAGCGGCCGCGACGTCGCGCGGCCCGGGCGGCGCGGGAAGCGCTGCGGCGCAGGCGACGCCTTGCGGAACGTCAGAAGGCGCCGTCGTGCACCCGCGAATGGCTCGACGTGATGGGCAATCGGGGCCTGGAAGCCCACCATTTCCGCTGCGGAGGCCGCATCAGCGTCATGTTCGGTCGCATCAGAGGTCCACAGCACCAGGTGGCCGCCAACCGCAACGAGCGGGGCCGCCAATTCGATCGTGGGAACCACTGGCGCGACGGCGCGTGCGGTCACCGTGGTGCACGTCTCGCGCTCGCGCACCGCGAACGACTCGGATCGATCGGCCACGACCCGAACGTTAGGGAGATCCGCGGACGCTTTGGCAAGCCACTCCGATTTCCGGCCCTCACTTTCCAACAATGTGACAGAGATCTCGGGACGAAGCATGGCGATCACCAGCCCCGGAAAACCCCCACCGCTGCCGAGGTCTGCCAGCAGCGGGCCGGAGAGCTCGGAAAGCGCCAACCCCGCAAGCGAATCCGCGAGATGGCGGTCGACCGCCTGCGCGATGTCATCGATCGCCGTCAGGTTCTGCGGCTCGAGCAATGCGCGGTCGACGAGTGCCACCAGCCGACCAGCCTGCTCGAGCGAAACATCCAGCCCCATCGCCGCCGCTCGGGCGACGAGCTCGTCCGCCGGCGCCTGTTTCACGTGAAACGTCCGGACTAGTCGGCGGGCTCGACGACGATGCGCCGCCGCGGCTCGTCGCCTTCGCTCCTGGTCACGACGTCAGTGCGGTCCTTGAGGGCCATGTGGACGATGCGCCGATCATGTGGCGTCATCGCGTCGAGCTCGATCTCCTCGCCGAACTCGACGGCTTCCGACGCAGCACGGTTGGCCAGGGCAATCAGCGCTGCGGCCCGACGGGCCCGATATCCACCTGCGTCGAGGGAGACGCGATACCGCCCTCCGCCTTCGGCCCGGCTGACGATCTGCGAGCCCAGGTACTGAAGTGCGTCGATGACGGCGCCACCGCGCCCGATCAGCGCGTCGGCACCGTCGCCGTCGACGGAGGCCGAGATCTCGTCCTCTTCGCCGCTGGCCACGTGGACCTCGCACGCCAAGCCGAATCCGGCCGAGACCTTGCTGAGGACATCCGCAAGCGCCTTTCCGCCAGCGGTCAACTCCGGATCGACTCCCATGGACGCTTACCTGCGCTTCTTCGGCTGTCGACGTTGCTTGTTCTGCCCACCCGAGCCCCCGCGAGGTCGCGGCTTGCGGCGCGTTTGTCCGCTCTGGGATCCGGGCGACGGGGCCGCGGCCGGGGTCTCCTCGGGCGCCGCGCCGTCCGGCGCCTCGGCTGCGGCAGGAGCCGCTACGTCCGCGTCGTCGGCGGCCTCGGTGTCAGGGGCGGCGGCGTTCGTCGCCACCTCGTCGTCGACCGGCGCGTCGAGGACCACCTGCTCGGCCTTCGGAGCACTTCGCGACGAGCGCGAGGCACGCGGGCGCTCGTCTTTGCTGAGGTGCAGCCCGATGCGGTGCTTGATGATCAGCATCTGGCCGGCCGTCCACATGTTCGTCGTCACCCAGTAGATCGCCACACCGGCGGGGAAGGGGAACTGGAATGCGAACAAGACGATGGGAATCGGGATCAGCCGCATGATCCGGCGCTGCATATCGGGCGTTTGCGGCTCGAAGGACAGCTCGGTGGAGAGCAGCTGCGACCCGCCGTACACCGCCGCGAGGATGACCGCGGAGCTCAGCGGCAGGCTGCTCACATGGTGCGTGATGTTCGGGATGATGTGCATGAACGACAGATCCGATCCCTGAGCAGCGGTATTCGAGAACCGCTTCAGGCCGTAGTAGAGGCCCAGGAACACCGGGATCTGTGCAACCAGGGGCAAACAGGACGCGAACGGGTTCGCATTGTTCTCCTGGTAGAGCCGCATGAGCTCTTCTTGCTGCTTTTTCTTGTCGCCCTTGTACTTGCGCTGCAGTTCCTTGATCTGCGGCGCGAGGAGCTGCATCTGGCGCATCGAGCGGTACTGCCGAATGACGAGCGGCACCAGCGCGGCACGCACGAGCAGCGTGAGGACGACGATCGACCAGCCGTAGCTCAGGTGCAGGTTGTCGTGGAGCCGATCGAGGATCCAAATGACCGCAGTCTCGAGCGGATTCAGCGGGTTGATCATGTCCTGCCCCGGAAAATGCGCTGCTCAGAAGGATAATCGACCCCGCCAGCACTCCACGGGTTACATCGCAGCAAACGCCAGCCGGCCAGCACGATGCCGCGCACAACGCCGAACTCACGAACGGCCCCAACCGCGTACTCCGAGCAGGTCGGGTGATACTTGCAGCGGCGACCGAACATCGGCGAGATCACACGCTGGTAGGCCCGGATCGGTGCGATCGTGATCCGCCGGGCTGAGACGTCCGCGGTCTTCATGCCGCGTCGGGTTCGCGAGACTCTGTCGGCGTCGCGCCGATGGCACGCCCGAGCAGTTCGCCTAGGCGGGCGCCAAGAGCAGCCGAACCGTGTTCCTCGAGATACGCCGCGCATCCCGGCCGCGCGATGACGACTACGTCCAACTCCGAGGACACCGACGCAGCATGGTTCGCGAACTCCTCGCGGAGGACGCGCTTGATGCGATTGCGGGTCACCGCGTCACCGACTTTGCGTGACACGGACAGACCGAGACGCGCGGGAGCTCCGTCGCCGACATTCTCACGGGGAAAGGCATACACGACCAGATGACGTCCTGCCGCGGACCGACCCCGCCGATACACCGCGTCGAAGTCCCGCGAACGGCTGATGCGTCCTCGACGACCTTGTGCCGGTCGCTCGGCTGACGACATCGTGGTGTCTGTCAGGCCGAGATCCGAGCGCGGCCCTTTGCGCGGCGGCGCTTCAGGATTGCTCGACCCGCGCGAGAGCTCATACGCGCACGAAAGCCATGCGTCTTCTTGCGCTTGCGCTTATTTGGCTGGTATGTGCGCTTCATGGGCCGATCTACTCCTTGGCCTCAGCCGCAGCTGTCTGAGGGCGGCCCACAGCGCGCCCCGGTTTCACGGGTCCGGAATGATACCAGGCAATGCCCGCCAGAGGGGCCCAACAGGTTTTCCCCATCTGGGGAAAGAGCTGTGGAAAACCGGCAGACCCGCCTCGCCATGACGATCGGCCGTGGAACAGTTGTTGTGAATGTGACATCCCGTAACGGTTTTTGCCGCTTGCACCCGTCGAACGTTTTCCACAGGCGAGCTGAGGGGTTCCTATGGCGACCTGCCCCGGATTAGAGTCTTCCGCGGTGGCCCGTGCCGCTGTTCTACCCGCCAGAGATGAGCACACTCGCCTACTCACATCCCAGCCCAACCAAGTCGTCCACGCGGTGCGCACGTCTCGCCGTCTACCATGAGCCGACGGAGCCGCCGACGGTCGCTGAAATCGCAGGCGACGACCCCGGGGCCCTCATCGAGCGACTCTTCGAGGCGGTTGCGCGCTGGTCGCGGCTGCCCATCGTCGCCATTCGGGAAATCATCGAGAACCTCGTCCACGCCGACTTCCAGGACGCGCTGGTGAGCGTCCTGTCGAACGGCCACGTTGTCCGCGTATCCGACTCGGGCCCGGGAATCCATGACGCGAAACTGGCGATGCAGCCGGGCTTCACGACCGCCGGCACACACGAGCGCTCGATCATTCGTGGGGTGGGCTGCGGCCTGCCGCTCGCAGCCAGCGCGATGGATGCCGAAGGTGGAACGATCGAGTTCGCACGCAACCTCGGCGGGGGCACGGTCGTCACCCTGACGACCCCAAGCCACGCCATCGAGGATGATTCCGAAGACTCCGTCATGCCCGCCGACGACGACCGGCTCGTCATGGCGCTACTCCTGGAGATGGGTCCCTCCCTGCCGGAGCGTCTCGCCGCGGAGTTGTCTTGGACCGTCGGGCGCTGCGGACGGGAACTCGTCGTGCTCGAGAGCCGGGGGCTCGTCGCCCGCGATGCCGACGGCCGCCGCTCGCTGACCCCCAACGGGTCGCGCCTGCTGTCCACGCTGTTCTAGGGTCCCCGCGTGAACGAAACCTCTCTCACCACCTCCACGCCCGGCATCGATGTCGCGTCCGTCTGGACCGATGTCTGTGAGCGCCTGGAATCGACGCTCAACCCATCGACGTTTACCTTCGCGTTCGGCCATGCGCGGGCGCTGGCGCTGGCCGAGGATGTCCTGACCATCGGCGTCGACACGGAGTTCGCGCGCAACTGGGTTCAGCAGCGGTACATGACGCTGCTCAAGGACGCGCTGTTCGAGGTGACGGGAGCCGATCTCGAGGTCGAGGTCGTCATTGCCCCATCGGACGACCAGCCTGCGCCCGAATCGCCGAGCGAGGAACCGCCGACACAGGTGGCGCCCCAAGTCGACATCCCGCGGCGCCACCAGGGCCGGCTACAGCCCCGCTTCACGTTCGACGCATTCGTTACCGGACCGTCGAACCGATTCGCGCACGCCGCGGCGCTCGCCGTCGCGGAGGCTCCGGCCCGTGCGTACAACCCGTTTTTCATCTACGGCGGGGTCGGCCTGGGCAAGACCCATCTCCTGCACGCCATCGGCCATTTCGTCGACAACAACTACCCTGAGTTGGCGTACCTGTACGTCTCTGTCGAGACGTTCACCAACGAGTTCATCAACGCGTTGCGTGACGGGAACATCCGCACATTCAAGGACCGTTACCGCAGCGTAGATGTGCTGTTGATCGACGATATCCAGTCCCTGCAAGGACGCGAACAGACCCAGGAAGAGTTCTTTCACACCTTCAACGCCCTGCACGACAGCGGCAAGCAGATCGTGATCTGCTCCGATCGTCCGCCCAAGGCGATCGCGACACTGGAGGATCGCCTCCGCTCCCGGTTCGAGATGGGACTCATCACCGATATCCAGCCGCCGGACCTGGAAACCCGGATCGCCATCCTTCGCAAGCGCGTCCAGTATGACGCGTACCAGGTGCACGACACCGAGGTGCTCTCGTTTATCGCCTCGCGGGTGTCAACAAACGTCCGCGCCCTCGAGGGCGCGCTCACCCGAGTCATGGCCCACGCCTCGATTTCCGGGCGGCCAGTGAGCGTCGAGCTGACCCGTGAGGTACTCCAAGACCTCTACCCGCCAGACGACGGGATTGTCACGATCGAGAACATCCAGCGCGAGACCTGCCGGTACTTCGATATCGGCTTCGACGAGTTGATCGGCCATAAGCGGACCCGCAGGCTGGTGACCCCGCGCCAGGTCGCGATGTACCTCAGCCGCGAACTCACCGATGGATCCTTGCCGAACATCGGCAAGGCATTCGGGAACCGCGACCACACCACGGTGATGTACGCCGTGCAGAAGGTCGCCCAGCAGATGAGTGACGAGGGTGAGGTCTACTCGGCCGTTCAGACGCTCACCACCCGCCTCACGGGCACCCCGCGCCGCTAGCGGCAGCCGCGGGACGTCGCCGGACCAGGGGCCTCCGCTCCACGATCGTGCGGGGTCCACGCCCGGCGACGCCGCGGACCCGACCCCGTCATCACGCCACCGTCCTGGGGACCGTTGGTCGGATAACCCGCGGATGATCCGCGCCCCCATCCACAGGTTCCCGCGCCCGCGCCCGCTGGTGAGCCGTCCCCGGGAAACTGGGGACCAACCAACACTGACCTGCACACCCCTCCGACAGGTGACAAGCCTGATGGATATTGGCCTCTCGAGTCGATGTCCCCATATCCACAGCGCCTATGGTTACTACAAGATCTCTTTCTGAGATCTTTTTACTTCAACATCGTGGGCGACAAAGCGACGTCGCTGCCCGGTAGGGTCGTCGTCATGCGACTGACGTGTGCGAAGGAAGATCTCGCCGCCGTGCTGTCGGCGGTCGGACGGGCCACCTCAACCAAAAGCACCGTGCCTGTCTTGGGCAACGTGCTCATCGAAGCCAAAGACGGCAAGGTCCTCGTCGCGGCGACCGACATGGAACTCTCGCTCCGCGCACCGCTGACCGCCAGCATTGAGGAACCCGGCAGCGTGGTGTTGCCCCGACTGGCATCAGACATCGTCCGTTCGATGTCACCCGGCGAGGTAGTCATCGAGCACCGGCCCGGGGAAGGCATCGTGTCACTCTCCAGCGGGGCCTCGTCGTTCACACTCAACTGCCATCAGGCGTCCGAGTTTCCCGAGTTGCCGCCGGACGTCGGTGAGGGCATCATGTTGCCCGCCGCGACCGTTCTCGCCGCGACGGAGCGCGTGACCAAGGCGGCGTCCCGTGACGACACGCGACCAGTACTGACGGGTGTTCTGGTGCGACTCGAATCCGACGCGCTGACGATGGTGGCGACCGATTCGTACCGTCTCGCCGTGCGCCGTGGGCCGATTACCACTGGGCCCTCGGAGCCCGTCGAAGCGTTGATACCGGCGCGTGCACTGGCTGAGGCCCAGCGGGTGCTCGCCTTGGCTGGTGTGGATGAGGTTGAACTCGTCCTGACCGAGACCCAAGCCACCCTGCGGGCTGCTGACGTACGCCTGACGACGCGTCTGATCGACGGGCAGTTTCCCGACTACCGGCAGCTGATCCCCGAACGGTTTGAGCACGAGTTGGTCCTGAACCGGATCGAACTACTCGGCGTGTTGACGCGGATCGGCGTGCTGGCGCAACGCAACACCCCGGTGCGGATGTCGTTCTCGGAGGGAGAGCTCACCGTGTCGGCCGTCAGTGATCAGCTCGGCGAGGGCCGGGAGTCGCTGCCGGTCGCGTTTGCGGGGGAGCCGCTCGAGATCGGCTTTAACGTCGAGTTTCTGCGCGCTGGCGTGGAGAGCATCGACGGCGACACTGTGCGCCTGGGCATCATCAGCCCACTGCGTCCAGGGCTGTTGAGAGGTGAAAGCGACGACTTCCGGTACCTGTTGATGCCGATTCGTCTGAGCGGCTGAGTCGGGGCGACGCGTGCCGGACGGTCGGCCGTGGCGCGTCCGATCGCTTGCCGTCAGCGATCTGCGCTGTTGGAAGCGCCTCACCTTGGAGTTGCCCGCCGGCCTGATCGTGATCACTGGGCCCAACGGAGCCGGCAAGACATCGATCATCGAAGCGATCGTCCTGGCGACGCTCGGGGTGTCGCCGCGGACATCGCAGCTCGCCGAACTCGTACGCACCGGCGCCCCCACGGTTCGCGTCGCCGGAGATTTCGACGACCCCGCCACCCCTGGTCTCCACGTGCGCCGGGAAATCGGCTACGCCGTCGGTATCGGGCGCCGTCTGTCCCTCGATGGCGTCGCTGTGCGGCAATTGATGGCGTGGCGCCGCCCAGGCGCGGTGCTCGTGTTTGTTCCCGAGGAGTTGCGGGCGGTCAAAGGACCACCCGCAGCGCGTCGCCGGAGCGTCGATCGGCTACTTGAGGCCACCACCCCCAGGTTCCTTGACGAGCTGGCGAACTACCAGGACGCCCTCAGCCAGCGGAACGCGCTTCTGCGCCGGGCGCGTGCGGGGGCGGCCGATATCCGGTCGGCGTTTCCGTGGGAGGCCCGGATGGCTGCGCACGGGGCACAGGTGGCGATGGCCCGCCGCTCCGTGACCGCGGCGCTTGCACCCCGGTTCGCATATTGGCTCGAGCGCCTGGGTGGTGGGGCGGGCGGGACGCTCAGGTGGGAGCCCTCGCCCGCCGCCCTCGGTGAGATGTCCGACGAGGGCCTCGAGGACCAGCTCCGCGAGCGCTTGGAGAGCCAACGTGCGCGGGACCTTGGTGCAGGCCTGACGACGTCCGGCCCTCATCGGGACGACCTGTGGATTGGGTCGGGCGAACGTGATCTGCGCAGGCTCGGCAGCCAAGGCGAGCAGCGTACCGCCGCGCTGGCAATGCTCTTGGCGCATCGCGACCAGATGCGCGCCGCCGGAGCCGGGCCCATACTGTTACTCGACGACGTGCTGTCCGAGCTCGATCCGGATCGGCGCGCCGCGCTGTTCTCCGCGCTTGACGGCAACGAGCAGGTCGTGCTCACATCCGCGGACCCGGCGGCGTCGTTGGCCGGAACATCACGGGAGGCCACGATTTTCCAGGTGCGCGACGGTGTCTGCACCGCGTAGAGTGCGGCGTCGGCGCGAGCCGGCACCCGCTGCACGGCTCCTGCCGAGCTTGCGCAATGCGCCCGCACGGGCGGATCAGGCCGATCTGGCGGCGGCGTGGCGCCAACTCGGTCGGCACGGCGCCGGGGCGATTCCGATCCGCGTGTCGCGCAACGGCGTGGTCATCGTCGCGTGTGCCGATGCCATGCGGGCACAGCAGATCTCTGCGGACGCCGATCGTCTCCAAGAAGAATTAGCGCGGATTGCGGGCATTTCGATCACCCGCATCGACACCGTAATCGCCGACCATGCGGTCCGGCTCCCGGATTTCGGCCCGTCTCCGGCGCCGCCGGTCTCGGGGGCCGCGCTTCGCGCCGCCGAGCAGGTCGCAGAGGGAATGACCGTGGGGATCGAAGATCCGGAACTCCGGGCCGCCATCACGCGTGCGGCCGCCGCCTCGATTGCGCGCAGATGGGATGCAATAGGCAACGGACTGACGCAAGATTTCCCTGCAATTTCTGGCCGTCAGACCGTCGGGGGGCCGACCGTGATTGCTAAGATGTACGGGATGCAGTACTGCAGCAGAAAGGACGCGTGACAACCGACCAGCAGGGGCGCCCCGGGTACGACGCAGCCGACATCACCGTCCTCGAGGGACTCGAGGCGGTACGCCGGCGACCGGGTATGTACATCGGCTCGACCGGGCCGAGAGGACTCCACCACCTGGTGTACGAGGCTGTCGACAATTCGGTCGACGAGGCTCTCGCAGGGTATTGCGACCACGTCGAGGTTACCTTGCACCCGGACGGCTCATGCACCGTTGTCGACAACGGCCGCGGGATCCCCGTCGCTGCGATGGCCGAGCAGGGGGGGCGCAGCGCGCTCGAGGTGGTGCTCACGATGCTGCACGCCGGCGGAAAGTTCGGCGGCGAGGGGTACAAGGTCTCCGGTGGCCTGCATGGCGTCGGTATCAGCGTCGTCAACGCGCTGTCCGAGTCGCTCACGGCGGAAGTTGCGCGCGACGGCTACCTCTGGATACAGCGGTACGCGATGGGCGAGCCGGTCACCCCGATCGAGAAGGGCCCCGCGACCGACCGCACCGGCACGACGATCAGCTTCCTGCCCGACCGCGACATCTTCGAGGAGCCTGACTTCGACTTCGACGTGCTCGCCAAGCGTTTCCGGGAGACCGCCTTCCTGACCAAGGGTCTGACGATTCACCTCGTCGATGAGCGCGGCGAGGGCCGGGAGGAGACCCACTGCTACGAGGGTGGACTGGTCGATTTCGTGACCCACCTCAACGAGGGCCGCGAGGTCCTGCATCGCGATGTGATCATGATCGAGTCGGAGGGGCCCGAGGGCTCGTTGGAGGCGGCGTTCCAGTGGACCGCGTCGTTCAACGAGGCGGTCTACACCTTCGCCAACAACATCAACACCCACGAGGGCGGCACGCACCTCACTGGCGTGCGTACCGCGCTGACGCGATTGCTCAACGACTACGCGCGCGCCAAAGGTCTCCTGAAAGATAAGGACGACAATCTCGAAGGCACCGACACGCGTGAGGGCTTGACCGCGATCGTCTCGGTGAAGCTCCGCGAGCCCCAATTCGAAGGGCAGACCAAGACCAAGCTCGGCAACTCGGAAATCGCCGGTTTCGTCAACCAAGCCGTCAATCAGGCGCTTGGCGAGTACTTCGAGGAGAACCCGACGACGGCCCGTGCGGTTTGCGCGAAGGCCGTCAACGCGTCCCAGGCACGCTTGGCTGCGCGGAAGGCCCGCGATCTGGCACGGCGCAAGGGGGCGCTCGATTCGGGCGGCCTGCCGGGCAAGCTGGCCGACTGCAGCGACCGCGATCCGGAGAACACCGAACTCTTCCTCGTTGAGGGCGACTCGGCCGGCGGGTCGGCGGTGCGCGCGCGCCAGTCGACGTTCCAGGCGATCCTCCCGTTGCGCGGCAAGATCATCAACGTCGAGAAGGCGCGCATCGACAAGGTCCTCTCCAACGCCGAAATCCAGGCCATGATCACGGCCATCGGTACGGGTATCGACGACGACTTCGACCTCACGAAGGCCCGCTACAAGAAGCTGGTCGTCATGACCGATGCGGACGTGGACGGCGCCCATATTCGGACGCTGATCCTGACGTTCTTGTTCCAGCACTTGCGCGGCCTGATTGACGCCGGCTACGTGTACATCGCCTGCCCGCCGCTGTACAAAGTGAAGCTGGGGAGCAACGAGCAGTACATGGAAAAGGAGTCGGACCTCGAGGAGTGGTTGCTCGATCGCCACCTCGACGCGGTGCGCATCACCGCCCTGGGCGGCGAGCCGACCCCGCTTACCAAGACGCGGTTCCATCGCCTCCAGCGAGTCTTGCGCGAGCATGAGGCGTGGGCCTCGGTCGTGCGCGGCAACTATGGCGTCGCGGCCGGCGACTTTGTGCAGGCCCACGATCTGGTGGGCTTGGTGCCGTCGAGTCTCGATGATCTCGCCGAGTCCGTGCGGGCAGCATCGAACGACCGGTTCCGGCTGGAGGCCGACGTCGATGTCGCCGCGCAGGGCGTTTCTGCGCGAGCCGTGAGCGTGCGTACGGGAGAGGCCAGTTCTGCGCGCCTCAATCTCGAGATGTTCGCGTCGCGGGGAATGTCCCAGCTAGCCGGTGCGCGCGTGCGCCTGGACGATCTCGTCGGCCAGGCGCCCTTCGTCGTGACGCGTGGCTCGCGCACCCGGGAGGCGGCCAACTACGACGCGCTCCGCACGGCGGTGCTGGAGTTGTGCCGCGAGGGGATCACGCTGAGTCGGTTCAAGGGGCTCGGCGAAATGAACAGCGATCAGCTGTGGGAGACGACCATGGATCCCGAGCGGCGCGTCCTGCAGCGCGTGACGATGGAAGACGAGGCCTCCGCAGGCGACTTGTTCGCGACGCTCATGGGCGACAAGGTTGAGCCCCGGCGCCAGTTCATCGAGCAGAACGCCCAGAACGTTCGCTTCCTGGACGTGTAGCCGTCGTGGCCGCCGGGAGCCGGGCAGGGAGGATGTAGATGTCGACGCTTGATCGCAACGGGCGCATTGAGTTGCGCGAGCTCGAGCACGAGATGCGCTCGAGTTATCTCGACTACGCGATGAGCGTCATCGTCGGTCGCGCGCTCCCGGACGTCCGCGACGGCCTCAAGCCGGTCCACCGCCGCGTGTTGTTTACGATGGACGACATGGGTCTGCAGCCCGAGCGGCCCCACGTCAAGAGCGCCAATATCGTCGGTCGCGTGATGGGCGAGTTCCACCCGCACGGCGACCAGGCGATCTACGACGCGCTGGTGCGGCTCGCCCAGGACTTCGCCTCGCGGTACCCGCTTGTCGACGGGCAGGGCAACTTCGGATCCACCGAGTTCCCGGCTGCGGCAATGCGGTACACCGAAGCGCGGCTGTCGCGGATCGCGGTCGAGATGCTGCGCGGCATCGACGAGGATACCGTCGACGTCATTCCGACCTACGACGACCGCCGCACCGAGCCGGTCGTCCTGCCGGCGCGCCTGCCCAACCTGCTTATCAACGGATCCTCCGGGATCGCCGTCGGGATGGC
This sequence comes from uncultured Thermoleophilia bacterium, assembly GCA_963842065.1. Lineage (GTDB taxonomy): Bacteria > Actinomycetota > Thermoleophilia > Miltoncostaeales > Miltoncostaeaceae > CAITWD01. Next base: position 353,214 of record CAWJEW010000007.1, read on the forward strand.
GACCAACATCCCGCCGCACAACATCGGCGAGGTCATCGACGCCGTCGTGGCGCTCATCGACAATCCCGACCTCACGGTCGAAGAGCTCATGCGGCACGTCCAGGGACCGGACTTCCCGACCGGCGGGCTGATCGTGGGCCGCCAGGGGATCGTCGACGCCTACCGGACCGGCCGAGGGCGTGTGGTCGTGCGTGGCCGCGCCCACAACGAGCAGCTGCGCAGCGGTCGCAACGCGATCGTGTTCACCGAGCTTCCGTACCAGGTCAACAAGTCCGAGCTGGTGCGCCGCATCGCCGAGCTGGCCGAAGAGAAGGTCGTGCCAGAGGTCAGCGACGTCAACGACGAGAGTGGACGTGACGGGACGCGGGTCGTGGTCGTCCTGCGGCGCGGCGCGGTACCACTCATCGTGCTCAACAAGCTGTTCAAGCACACGTCGGCGCAGAGCACATTCGGGGTCAACGCAATCGCGCTCGTCGATGGCGTGCCGCGCACGCTCGGCCTGCGGGAGATCCTCGGCCACTACCTCGAGCATCAGCGGGACGTCGTGGTCCGCCGGTCGCGATTCCGGCTGGCCCGCGCCGAGGCCCGCGCGCACATCCTCGAGGGCCTGCTTATTGCCCTGGGCAACATCGACGAGGTGATCGCGCTGATCCGGGCCGCCGCCGACCCCGATGAGGCGCGTAGCGGCCTGATGACGCGGTTCTCGCTGACCGAGGTGCAGGCCCGCGCCATCCTCGACCTGCGCCTGCAGCGACTCACGCAGCTCGAAGGCACCAGCATCCGCAACGAGCACGACCAGCTCCAGACGGAAATCGGGAGCCTGCGCGCCATTCTCGGCGACGAAGCCCGTGTCCAGGCGGTGATTCGGGAGGAGATCCTCGCCCTGCGCGAGCGTTTCGCCGACGAGCGTCGGTCCGAGATCATCCCCGGCGAGGGCGAGATCGATCTCGAGGACCTCATCGCCGAGGAAGAGATGGTCGTCTCGATCTCGCGCGGCGGCTACATCAAGCGCCTGCCGGTGTCGACGTACCGCGCCCAACGGCGGGGCGGCAAAGGACTACGCGGGGCGAAGCTCAAGGACGACGACTACATCGAGCACCTGTTCATCGCCTCGACGCACGCGTACCTGCTCTTTTTCAGCAACCGCGGGCGCGTCTACCGGCAGAAGGTCTACGAGCTGCCCCAGGGCGCACGCGATGCGCGCGGCCGCCACATCAGCAACGTGCTCGCGCTGGTCGAGGGCGAAGAGGTGCGGGCCGTGTTCGCGACGCGCGACTACAACGAGGCCAAGTACCTCGTGCTGGCCACGCGCGACGGCATGGTCAAGAAGACCGAGCTTAAGGCGTACGACACCGTCCTGCGTGAGGCCGGCATCTTCGCGATCAATCTTACCGACGACGACGAGCTGGTCGGCGTTCAGATGACCGACGGCGACGATGACATCCTGATCGTCTCGGCCCGGGGACAGGCCGCGCGCTTCAACGAATCCGCGGTGCGGCCGATGGGTCGCCAGACGCGTGGGGTCAGGGCGATGAACCTCGATGCCGGCGACCGCGTCTTGGCGCTCTGCGTCGCCCGCGACGACGAGGATCTGCTGGTGGTCACGGGCAATGGGTTCGGCAAGCGGACGCCGATGTCGGATTATCCGCGCAAGGGCCGCCCCACCAAGGGCGTTCGCACGATCAAAGTCACCGACCGCAAGGGCGAGCTGGTGACCGCTCGCCCGGTGCGCGAGAACAACCAGCTGCTGTTGGTCTCGCTGGGCGGTCAAGTCATCCGGATCGACGTAGGGTCGGTGCGGCGCACCGGGCGCTCGACCGAAGGCGTGCGTCTCATGGTCATGGGCGACGAGGACCAGATCGCGACCGTCGCGGCCGTCCTCGAGAACGACGACGCCAGCGAACCCGAGTCGCTCGACCCGTCGTCCGAACCTGCCGACGCGAGCGCGGCGGACGCCGAACCCGCACCGGACGCCGGCTAGCTCAGCCGGACGCGCTGCCGGCCGCCATCCGGGCGCGCAGTGCGTCCGCGAGGGCGGTCGGGTCGTTGAGCAGGGAAAACACGCCGGCGCCGAGCTCCATGCCGGCGAGCGTGCCGCGTCGGGGAACGATCTCCACGTGCCAATGGAAGGCGTCCGGACCGCCCGGGTGGCGCTGGTTGAGCCAGAGGTTCATCGCTGTTGTGCCAACGCGGGCGGCGAGGGCGTGCATCACGGGTCCCACGACCGCGGCGAGCCCAGGGCCGGGCCGTGCGGCCCATTCCGGGGCGTGACGGCGGGGCGCGATGCGGACCGCCCCGGACAGCGGCGGAGCCTGTGGGCACCACGCCGTGAGCGGGCCGGCGTCGACAATGCGCGCGACGGCGGGGTCTGCCAGCTCGACGCAGATCGGGCACACGGGGGCGCTGCGGAAGGCCTCCTCGCGGGTGACGAGCAGCGGCGGTGCGAACGGGAAGCCGATCAGCTTGCACATGGGAATGCTGGAGCGATGCGCCCGCTGCGGCACCCTGGTTGAGGAACAGGAACGGCCACAGACCGCGGGGGTCCTCTCGAACGGCGCGCTCGCGCGCGGCCCATGCGTCGATCGCGGTCGTCATCTCCTCGGCCGAGAGCTCCCACAGCTCCGCCACGTGGCGTGGCGAGTTGATGATCACCTCGTGCACGCCTTCCTCCGGCGACAGAACCGGGAACCGGTTCGGCACTACCCGCACGCGCCAGCCGGGCGTGTCCGGCAGGGTGTCGCCGCGGGCGCTCGGCCCAGATCTCGGGAGGCGTCTCGCGCTCCGAGCCGGGGCAAAAGGGGCACTCGGATAGGGCGGGGCCGCTCGTCGGGCCGGGGTCTCCGGGGACGATGGGTCCGGTGTCATGGGGCCGCGCCGTGCGTGCGGGCGCGACCAGAAGCGGCGCGCCGGTCAGCGGATCCCAGCGTACGGGCGTCATCGTGTGATGCGTTGCGGAGACGGCATCGCCAGGCTCATTCGCGCAACGTATCGTAGGCCGCTCCGCCGCGCCGCCGCCTCCAGCGCCGTCCGCCAGGCCGTTCGCTAGGATCAAATTCCGTCGTGAGCCTGCCCGACCCCAAAGACCTGCTCCCGCATCGAGAGCCCTTTCTGCTCGTGGACGAGATCCTCGAGTTGGTTCCCGGCGTTTCGGCGCGCGCCCGGTGGACGCTGCGTCCGGAGATGCCATTTTTCGCCGGACATTTTCCGGGGTATCCGATCACGCCAGGAGTGCTGATTGTCGAGTCCCTGGCCCAGACGGCGGGACTTGCGGCGATGAGCCTGCCCGAAAACGCCGGGCGCCTGGCGTTATTCGCGGGAATCGAGAGGGTGCGTTTCCGTCGCCCGGTGCGCCCGGGTGAGACGCTTGAGCTTGAGATGCGGATGACCCGACAGCGCGGTCCGATGGGATGGGCAGACGGTGAGGCGCGCGTCGACGATGCGCTCGCGTGCGCCGCGAGCCTGTCGTTTGCCTTTGTCGACGCACATCTGGCGGCCGGATGATCGGCGTCCCGGGCTCAACGAGCCCGCAACGCGCGCGCCTCGCGGCGCTCGGGTACTACGTGCCCGACCGCACGGTCACCAACGCGGATCTCGAGCAGCTCGTCGCGACCACCGACGAGTGGATCGTCTCCCGGACGGGCATCCGTGAGCGGCGCGTGGTGGCGCCGGACCAGGCGACCAGCGATCTGGCCATCCGCGCCGCGAGCAACATCCTCGAGTCGGCCGGCCGGAGCCCGGAGGAGATCGATGTTCTGATCGTCCCGACCTGCACGCCGGACCAACTGTTCCCGTCGGTCGCCGCTGTGACGGCGGATGGGATCGGAGCCCGCGACGCGGCCGCGTTCGACATCCAGGCGGCGTGCAGTGGGTTCATCTACGGGCTCGCGCAGGCCGTCGCGCTGGTTGAGTCCGGGCTGGCGCGCACGGTCCTCGTGGTCGGCGCGGAGGTGTTCTCGCGCGTGATCAATCCCGGCGGACCGCAGCACCTACGTGCTCTTCGGCGACGCGGCGGCCGGCGCCCTGGTCGCCGCCGCCGCCGACGGCGGCCCCTCGGCGTTCCTCGGTTTCGAGCTCGGCGCCGACGGGAGCAAGGGCGACCAGCTGATCATTCCGGTCGGCGGGACCCGGCACCCGGCCTCTCAGGCGTTCGATGCGGCCGACGCGTACCTGCAGATGAACGGTCGCGAGGTCTTCAGGTTCGCGACGCGCGTGATGGAAGACTCGACGGTGCGCCTGCTCGAGCGCCTTGAGATGTCCGTCGACGATGTCGACCTGTTCGTGCCGCACCAAGCCAACCAGCGGATCATCGACCACGCCATCGCGCGGCTGGGTGTCGACCCTCGCCGGGTCTTCGGCAACTTGGATCGCTACGGCAACACGTCGGCAGCGTCGATCCCGCTTGCCCTCGCCGAAGCACGGGACGCCGGGGTGCTGCGCCCCGGCATGCTGGTCATGATGGTGGGATTCGGAGCCGGTCTCACATGGGCGGCGTGTCTTATGAGGTTTGAACCGACGTGATTGCACTCATGTTTCCTGGACAGGGAGCCCAGGTGGTCGGGATGGGCCACGAGCTGGCCCAGAGCTCGCCCGCGGCACAGGCGGCGTTCGACCAAGCCGATGCTGTACTCGGCTACGCCCTGTCGGAGGTGTGCTTTTCCGGACCGGCCGAACGGCTGACGCAGACCGACATCTGCCAGCCCGCTCTCGTCGCAACGTGCGTGGCGGCCTGGCGGGCCGCCGAGGAGCTCGGGCTGCGGGGCGACCTCGTGATGGGCCACTCGCTCGGCGAATACGCGGCCCTTGTTGTGGCGGGCGCGATCTCCTACCCCGACGCGCTGCGTCTCGTTGCCGAGCGTGGCGCAGCGATGCAGGCCGCCGCCGCCGCGAGCCCCGGGGCCATGGCCGCCGTCCTGGGTGCCAGCGACCAGGAGGTCGAAGCGCTCTGTCGCGAGATCGGCGACGTGTGGCCGGCCAACTACAACTGTCCGGGCCAGGTCGTGGTCAGCGGGACTCGGGAGGGCATCGACCGGCTCCTCGGCCGCATTGCCGACACAGGCGGTAAGGCCGCCCGCCTGCAGGTTTCCGGGGCCTTCCACTCGCCGTTGGTCGCCGCCGCGGCGGAACGTCTGTCGCGAGCCCTTGCGGCCTGGACACCGGGCACCATCGAGGTGCCGTTCCTGTCGACAACGACGTGTCGGTTCGAGCCCACCGACGGGCTGCGCGAGTTGCTGGCCGAGCAATTGGTCTCGCCGGTGCGCTTCGGCGCGGCCGTCGAAGTTGCCCTTGACGCCGGTACGACCCAGTTCATCGAGCTTGGCGTCGGTCGCGTCCTGTCGGGTCTCGTCCGGCGTGTGCAGCGCGACGCGGCGGTTCTGCAAATCGCGACGCCGGGCGATCTGGCGGCCCTGGCCGAGGTGGTCAACTGATGCCCGTGGCCCTCGTTACCGGCGCAAGCCGCGGCATCGGTGCTGCGATCGCCGAAGCGCTGGCCCGCGACGGCTTCGACGTCGCGGTCGGATACGGGTCCGATGCTGACGGCGCCCAGCGGACCGTCGCGTCCGTGACCGCCACGGGGCGCGCCGCGGTCGCCCTGCAGGCCGATGTCGCCGACGAGGATCAGGCGGGCGGCCTGGTCGACGCGGCCGAGGCGCAACTTGGCCCGCTCGACGCGGCGGTACTCAACGCGGGCATCACCCGTGACGGGTTGTTCCTGCGCATGTCGGCCGACGACTGGCGCGCGGTCATCGACACGAATCTCACCGGCGCGTTCTTCGTCTCGCGAGCGGCAGTGCGTGGCATGATGCGCCGGCGGTCCGGATCGATCGTGGCCGTGTCCTCGATCGTCGGGCTGATCGGCAACCCGGGCCAGGCGAACTACGCGGCCGCGAAGGCCGGGATGATCGGGATGGTCAAGTCGCTGGCCAAGGAGGTCGGGCCCCGCGGGATCCGCGTCAACGCCGTTGCCCCGGGCTACATCGCCACCGACATGACCTCGGCACTGTCCGATGAGCAGCGCGCGCAGGTGCGAGCCGGCACGCCGCTCGGTCGGCTGGGGACCCCCGAGGACGTGTCGGGCGTGGTCGCGTTTTTGTGCTCGCCGGACGCCGCGTTCATCACCGGCAGTGTCATCCGCGTCGATGGAGGGCTCGGCATATGACGGCTGATCGTCGGCGCGTCGCCATCACGGGGCTGGGCCTGGTCAGCGCGATCGGGATCGGGCGCGAAGACGTCTGGCGCAACGCGCTTGCGGGTGTCAGCGGCGCCGGGCCGATCACCAGCTTCGACCCGAGTCGTCTGGCCACGCAGATCGCGTGCGAGGTCAACGACTTCGTGCCCGAGGACTTCATGGACCGTCGCGCGGCGCGTCGCATGGATCGCTTTGCGCAGATGGCGGTCGCCGCGGCACGCCTCGGCCTGGATGACGCAGGCCTCGACCCGTCCAACGTGCCCGACGCAGGGGTCTACGTGGGCAGTGGCATCGGCGGTCTGGCGACGTTCGTCGATCAAACGCTCGTGTGCTTTGAACGGGGCCCCGACCGGCTCTCGCCGCTGTTTATTCCGATGATGATCGCCAACATGGGCGCCGCCCAAATCTCCATGCAGCTCGGTTTGCGCGGACCTGTCCTGTCGACCGTGAGCGCGTGTGCCACCTCGAACCACGCGATCGGCGAGGCGCACGACGCGATCCGCCTCGGGCGCGCGGACATCATCGTCGCCGGGGGGACCGAGGCGGCGATCGTCGAGATGGGCATCGGCGCGTTCAACGCGATGCGCGCCCTGTCGGTGCGCAATGACGCGCCGACGCGCGCCAGCCGTCCGTTCGACGCGAGTCGGGATGGCTTCGTTATGGGCGAGGCCGGTGCCGTCCTGGTGCTCGAAGAGTTCTCGCACGCCCGGGCGCGCGGAGCCCACATCTATGCCGAACTGCTCGGCTACGGGCTGACGGCCGACGCCCACCATGTCACCGACCCGGATCCGACGGGCACGGCGCCCGCCGGTGCCATCCGCATGGCACTGGGCGACGCCGGAGTCACCCCGGACCAGGTCGGCTATGTCAATGCCCACGCGACCTCGACACCGGTGGGCGACCCGAACGAGATCCGTGCGATCAAGTTGGCACTCGGTGAAGACCACGCGTTACGCTGCCTGGTGAGCTCAACCAAGTCGATGCACGGCCACTGTCTCGGGGCGGCGGGCGGGATCGAAGCGGCGCTCACGGCCCTTGCGCTGGAGACGGGTCAGATCCCCCCGACCATCAACCTCGATGAATTGGACCCCGACTGCGTCGGGGTCGATCACGTCGCCAACGTCGCGCGTACCGCGAGCGTCGATGTCGCGGTCTCGAACGCATTCGGGTTCGGCGGACATAACGCGGCGCTGGTCTTCGGACGAGTGGAGTCGTCGTAAGCACCGACCGTCTACCGGGGGTCCGCGGGCTCTGGCACAGCGTGGCCACCCGTGTCTACGGGCCGCGCCACGGGCTCAACGGGCTGTCGTTCGTCCCGGGTGAACGTGTCGCGATCGGCGCGATGCCTGTGGCCGGAGAGATTCTGCGGCTGCCCGACCACGGCATCACCCACGTGGTCGTCTGCAGGGCGACACCGCAAACCGTGTTCAGCCAGGACGTATGGGCTGCCAAGACGGTGCTCGGCAGCGAGAACGTCGCGCACGCGGGGATGTGGGATACCGGGCGGCCGAAGGATCCCGAGCACTGGTCGCAGGCGGCGCTGTTCGCCGCCGAGGCGCTTCAGGCGAATCCGGAGGCGCGCGTCCTGGTCCACTGCCAGCAGGGACGCCGCCGATCGGTGATGGTCGCCTATGCGACGCTCCGCCTGCTCGGGCACTCCGAAGCCGACGCGGCCCGGGGCGTGCTTGAGGCGCGGCCGATGGGGCGTCTGGTGCCCGCATACCGGTACAGCGTCGAGCGCTGGCTCGCCAAGCGCGCCGCCGAGCCCGGGGACCCGCAAACCCCTCCCGGCCTGCGATAATCGGCAGACCGATGTCACGACGCCCCATTTCCGTTTCGATCGATCGTCTTCGCGGCAAGCGCCCCGAAGCCGGGTCGGCGCGTCGACTACCTGGCGACGAGCGCTCCTGTCCGCGGTGTCAGAGCCATTTCCGCGCCGACGAGATGGAGCGCAACTGCTACGTGTGCGCGGTGTGCGGCCACCACTTCCCGATGACCGCGCGCCAGCGGCTCGATCACTTGGCCGACAACGGCGTCTGGCAGGAGATTGGCGGCGACTTGCGCGCATCGGACCCGCTGCGGTTCGTCGATCTGCAGCCCTATACGGAGCGCGTGCGATCGGCCGAGGCCAAGGGCGCAACCGAGGCGATCATCTCCGCATCATTGGAGATCCAGAGTCAACCCTGCGTCGTGGCGGCGATGGACTTCGGCTTCTTGGGCGGATCCATGGGATCCGTTGTCGGTGAGCGCTTTGCGCGCGGTGCCGAGGCGGCGGTGGCACAGGGGGTCCCGCTCATCAGCGTCACCGCCTCGGGCGGCGCCCGGATGCAGGAGGGTGTGCTCGCGCTGATGCAGATGGCCAAGACGATCGTCGCCCTCGACGAACTGGGCGACGCCGGCCTGCCATTCGTGATGGTCCTCGCCCATCCGACGACCGGCGGCGTGTGGGCATCGTTCGCCTCCCTGGGCGACGTGACCTATGCCGAGCCGGGGGCGCTCATCGCGTTCTCGGGGCCCCGGGTAATCGAGCAAACCACGCGTGAGAAGCTGCCGGCCGATTTCGGCCTCGCCGAGCGACAGCTTGAGCACGGCCACGTCGACGCCGTGGTTGATCGCCGCGAGCTGCCGGCACGCCTGGGTCGCCTGCTGGCGATCCTGGAACGGCCTCCCCAAGATGAAGTCCAGTCGCTGGCCAGCCAACTCGCCCAGAACGGCAGCGAGCGTGCCGCGCGCGTCGCGCAGGCGCTGCCGAGCCTGTCGCGTCGCCTGCGAGGGCGCGTCGGCCACGACGACCTCGACGCGAACGGGTCGGGGGATGACGCGTGAGCACATCGACGAGCCCCAGCGGCCGCGGGGGGCGCTTCGTGCGGCGGATCGCCGACCGGCTCCACCACAGTGAGACAGCGAGCGGCGACGTCTGGGATGCGATCCAGCTCGCCCGCCACCAGGACCGTCCTTATCCGCTGGACTACATCGCACGCCTGATGTCCGACTTCGAGGAGCTGCACGGCGACCGCCTCAAGGGCGACGATCCGGCGATTGTGGCCGGCATTGGCCGCTATCACGACGCGCCGCTGGCGATCATCGGGCAGCAGAAGGGCCGGGACGCCCAGGACCGTGCATATCGCAACTTCGGCATGCCAAGCCCGGAGGGCTATCGCAAGGGCATGCGGCTGATGGAAATGTGCGACCGCCTCAGCATCCCGTTGGTCACGCTGATCGACACGCCGGGGGCGTTCCCAGGCGCCGAGGCCGAGGAGCGCGGGCAAGGCGGCGCGATCGCCAAGAGCATGATGATGATGCTGCGCCTGCCGGTCCCGACAGTCGCCGTGGTCATCGGTGAGGGATCGTCGGGCGGTGCGCTCGCGCTTGGCGTCGCGGACCGGGTCGTGATGCTTGAGAACGCCACCTATTCGGTGATCTCGCCGGAAGGCGCGTCGGCAATCCTGTGGCGCGACGCGAGCAAGGCGAAGTTGGCCGCCGCCGCGTTCAAGCCCACGGCGGCAAACTGCTACCGCTGGGGCGTCGCCGATGCGGTCGTCCCCGAGCCCGAGGGTGGCGCCCATCGTGAGCACGACGAGGCCGCGCGTCTTCTGGACGGGTACCTGTCGCGGACGATCCGCGAGCTGCAGGCGCTGCCGCAGTTCGAGCGTCGCCGTCAGCGTCGCGAGCGGTTCCGCCGCCTTGGCGCCGTGCGCGAGCTCACCAGCGTCTAGCGCCGCGCAGCCTAGTTGGCGAGCTCGCTGAGCTCGCGTCCCGGCGGCTCGGACGCTGCGTCGACCTTGTGGTGTGCGATGAGCTCGAGCCGCAGTGCCTCGAAGACCAGCTCGCGGTTGCTTGCGATGTCCTCTCGGGGCGCGACGCCGAGATCGTGCGCGAGCTTGCGGCACCAGCGGCACATCTCCGCGGTGGGTCGACGATCGGCGTCCACACGGGCCATGTCCAGCGCGATCGCGACGACGCCGCGTGCTGCCGCGCGTGGGTCTGGTCCATTGACCGTCATTTCGCACGTCTCCTCGGGTCAGGGCTCGGCGACCGCTCGGCCGGCCATACGACCATCCATCGGTCCGGCTCCGGGGGACCTTTAGGGGCCGGGCGCGTACACGCGCAGGCGCCCACCGGGCGACAGCGTGATGTCTGAGACCTCGCCGAACGGGTCGCCGTCGACCTGGACCGGAAACGGCCTGTCGGCGGTGATCCGCAGCGGCGACACGGTCGTGCCGCCGACCAGGCCGGGGCCTGCCAGATGCTCGGCGCTGGTCAGCCCGAGCAGGATCAGTCGCATCACGCGCAGCAGCGAGCGATCGGTGAGGCCGATCCACTCCAGGCACCCGTCCCAGGCGACGTGCGGCAGCAGGTTCAGCGGCTGCGGGCCGAGGTAGGCGTAGGGGGCTCCGCAGGCGGCGATCAGCGAGTGGACGCGGACGCCCTCGGTTCCCCCACCGAGGTGCAGCGTCAGCGCGGGCCCGCGCCGCAGCGCCTGCATCCCGGGTCCCGCGCTGGCAAGGACGAAGGTCGCCTGACGTAGGCGGCGCTTGAGGTTGGGATGCCGCTCGACCCACGCGACGGTCGCAGCGTCGAGACCGATCCCGGCATTGACGCAGAACACGCCCTGACGTCCGTCGGATGCCACCCGACCGATGGCCAGCTCGCGATAGGGGTGCTCGAGCGCGGTCACCACGATTTCGGCGGCACGTTCCGGGTTTGCCGGCCAGCCGAGGCCGCGGGCAAGCACATTGGTCGATCCCCCCGGCAGCGGGATGAGCGGCACCTCGGTGTCGGCCAAGACGCTCGCGGCGATCCCGATCGTTCCGTCGCCGCCCAGCACCGCGACGCGACGCGCGCCGGCGCCGACGGCTTCTTCTACGGCGCGCCGAAGGTCGCGCGCCCCGTTGGGGGCCGCGACGTACATGAGGCCGAGCGGGGCAAGCTCGGACTCGATCCGTCGGCGCAGCTGCGGTGTTGTGCGCGTGGCCAGCGGGTTCACGACGAGGGCGATCGGCTGAGTCGCGCTCACCGATCCGCCACTGTGAGCTCAACACGGGTCAGGAAGGCCGCAATGATCAGCGCCGTCGTGGCGGGGGCGTCTGCGTGGACCAGGTGACCCGCCTGCGCGACGACGATCATGTGGCTGCTGTGCAGGGAACGGGCAAGCTCGGCGGCCTCGTGCGGCGGCGCCCAGCCGTCCTGTTCGCCGACGACGACCAGCACGGGGCAGCGGACCTCGGGCGCCGTCGCGCTGACGTCAATCCGGGCGGACATCGCCAAGTCGGTCTCCAGGGTACGCGGCCCGATGGCGTGCATCGCGTCCGCCAGCGCGTCGCCGAACTCACTATCGGGCTCGCGCATGCTGGCGGCCAGGAGCGCGTGCACGGCGTCCTGGCTGGTCGCACGTCGCACGTCGGGGACGTGCAGCCGCGGGCCTCCGCCCAGTACGACGACGCCGTCGAGGGTTTCCGGGCGGCGACGGGCGACCTCGAGCGCCAGCAAGGCGCCCAGACCATGCCCGACCAGCACGCGCGATCCTTCGAGTTGTGTGATCGCGAGACCAATCCAGTCGGCGAGTTCGGCCTCGTCGGCGATCGGATCGCCGGTCGGGTGCCCGGGGAGCTCGAGCACGGCCGCGCCGTCGAAGCGCTCCGAAACCGAACCCCACAGGGAAGACCCCGCGATGGCGCCATGGAGGAAGATCGGCCGAGGGGCGGTCATGGTCCCCTGCGTTGTGGGTGGCCCGTGCCGATCGGGTCGAACGCCCCGGGGCGGCGGCACGTTGTGCGTTCCCGGGATGTTAGTCGGAGGGAGGCGGGCGGGCCTTTGGTACCATGCGGCGCCCGTGATGCGTTTCCTTATCGCCATCGATTTCGACGGCACGATCACGCAGCACGACACGCTGCACCTCATCGTCGATCGCTTCGGCGATCGGTCGGTGTGGGATCGCCTGACCCCCGACGTCATCGCGGGCCGGGTGAGCGTTGAGGAGGCCATGCAGGCGGAGTTTGCAACCGTTCGTGCTACACCGGACCAGGTCTTGGAGCTGGTGCGCGCCCGCGCGGGCATTCGCGACGGCTTCGTCGAGTTCGTCGCATGGGCGCGGCTGGCGGGGCACGAGGTGCGGGTGCTCTCGAATGGCTTTCGCATGGTGATCGCCGACACGCTCACGCGTTTGGGGCTCGCGGATCTGCCGTTCGACTCCCACGACGCCGAGTTCTCGGCCGCCGGCACGCGGCTCGTCTGGACCGCCCGCGGCGAGCGCTGCGCGATGTGCAACCGTCCCTGCAAGCGATTTGATCTGGCCGGGGCGCGCGGGAGCTTTCCGGTCGTCTACGTCGGCGACGGCGTCTCTGACCGTTGCGTCTGCGGGGCCGCCGATGTGGTCTTCGCCCGCGCCGAGCTGGCCGATTGGCTCCGCGACGCGGGCCGTCCGTTCGTGCTGTTCGAGGACTTCGGGCAGGTGCGCACCCATCTCGAGCAGCTGACGGAGGTCCCATCCCGATGAGCGAATCCCCGGTGGCCCGGCGTGGCTGGCGGATCCCAGGGCCGAGTGCCGACTGGCGCGCGATGGAAGCGCGCGTGCTGGCGTTCTGGCGGGATGAGCACATCTTCGCGCGGAGCGTCGCCGAGCGCCGGGGCGCAGAGCCATACGTCTTCTATGAGGGACCGCCGACGGCCAACGGCCGTCCGGGGTCCCACCACGTGCTCTCACGCGTGTTCAAGGACGTCTTCCCGCGCTTTCACACGATGCGCGGACGTTACGTCGAGCGCCGCGGCGGTTGGGACTGTCACGGGCTACCGGTCGAGCTCGAAGTTGAGAAGCGCCTCGGGCTTCCCGGCAAGCCCGGGATCGAGGCGTATGGGATCGCCGAGTTCAATCGGCAGTGCCGCGAGTCCGTGCTGACCTACCTCGAAGAGTGGGAGCGCCTGACCGAGCGGATCGGATTCTGGATCGACACCGACCGGGCCTATCGCACGATGGACCCGCCCTTCATCGAGAGCGTGTGGTGGAGCCTGGCCGAGCTCAACGACCGGGGTCTCATCTATGAAAGCGACAAGGTCGTGCCCTATTGCCCGCGTTGCGGTACGGCCCTGTCGAGCCACGAGGTCGCGCTCGGCTACAAGGATATCGAGGACCCGTCGGTGTACGTGCGCTTGCCGCTGGTCGATCGCCCGGATACCGCACTGCTCGTGTGGACGACAACTCCGTGGACGCTACCGGCCAACCAGGCTGTCGCCGTGAACCCCGACGTGACCTACGTCGTGGCCGAGCACGCCGGTGAGCGCCTGCTGCTGGCTGAGCCGCTCGTGGCCAACGTGCTCGGCGAGGATGCTGTGATCCTCGAGCGGCTTCCCGCCGCGGCCCTCGTCGGGTGGGCCTACGCGCCGCCGTTCCCTGATATCGCCGGCGCGCATCGCATCCTCCCGGCCGGGTTCGTCACTACCGAGGACGGGACGGGCATCGTTCACATCGCGCCGGCATTCGGTGAGGATGACATGGGCGTGGCGCGGGCCCACGGGCTCGATGCACCGAATCCCGTCGACCGGCAGGGCCGCTTTACGTCGGCCGTGCCGCTGGTCGCAGGGGTGTTCGCCAAGGACGCCGACCGTGCGCTGATCGAGGATCTGCGCGCACGCGGGAGGCTGTTTCGCGAACTCGCCTACGTGCACGCGTATCCGCACTGCTGGCGCTGCCAGACCCCGTTGCTCTACTACGCCGAGCCATCCTGGTACATCCGCACGACCGATGTGCGCGCACGCATGCTCGAGCTCAACGCCGAGATCGGGTGGCATCCTGACCGGGTTCGTGACGGTCGCTTCGGGAAGTGGCTAGAGGGCAACGTCGACTGGGCCATCTCCCGTGAGCGCTACTGGGGCACGCCGCTGCCGTTTTGGCGCTGCGATACCTGCGACCACGTTGAGGTGATCGGCTCGTTCGCGCGCCTGCGCGAACTGGCCACAACCGAGGTCGGCGAGGACCTCGACCCGCATCGTCCCGACGTCGACGACGTCGTCATTCGCTGCCCGGCGTGCGGCGGCGAGGCGCGTCGCGTGCCCGAGGTGCTCGATGTCTGGTACGACAGCGGGGCAATGCCGTTCGCCCAGCAGCATCATCCCTTTGCGACGGGCGGCGACCTGTCGGGGGTCTTCCCGGCCGACTTCATCTGTGAGGCGATCGATCAGACCCGCGGATGGTTCTACTCGCTTCTTGCCGAATCGACGCTCCTGTTCGATCAGGCCGCGTATCGCAACGTCATCTGCCTGGGCCTGATCCTGGACGCCGAGGGCCAGAAGATGAGCAAGAGCCGTGGGAATGTGATCGAGCCCTGGAGCGTGCTCGACCGGCAGGGCGCCGACGCGTTCCGGTGGTACCTGCTCACCGCGCAGAGCCCCTGGGACTCGTTCCGCTTCAGCCTAGATGCCGTCGACGAATCAATGCGCTTCCTGCTGACCCTCTGGAACACGTACGTGTTCCTGGTGACCTATGCGGCGCTTCCGGACGGGTGGTCGCCGGGCGGCGACGATCCCGCGCCGGCGGAGCGCCCGCTGCTGGACCGCTGGATCCTCTCGCGGTGCGATGCGCTCACCGCCGGCGTGACCCGGTGCCTTGAGGCGTATGACGCGACCGGCGCCGGGCGCCTGTTGGACACGTTCGTCGACGATCTCTCAAACTGGTATGTCCGCGTTTCGCGGGCGCGCTTTTGGGGCGGCCGTCAGGGCGAGGTGGTCGCAAACGGCGATCAGCGGGCCGCCTTCGCCACGCTCCACGAATGCCTCGCGCGCGTCGCGCTGATGGTCGCGCCATTCTGCCCGTTCGTCGCCGAGGAGCTCTACGCAAACCTCGTGGCGGCTCACGATCCGGATGCGGCGCCCAGCGTGCATCTGGCGCTGTGGCCTGCCGCCGCCGGCCGGGAAGATCCGGAACTCGAGATCGCGATCGAGGCGGCACGCATCGCCGTCTCGCTCGGGCGGGGCGCGCGCTCGGAGGCCAAGATCAAGATCCGGCAGCCGTTGGCTCAAGCGGTCATCGCCTGCCCGCCCGCGACGGCAGCCGCCCTGGATGGTGTGGGCGAGCTCATCGCGCGCGAGCTCAACGTCCACGACGTCCGGTTCGTGACGGATCCGGGTGAGCTCGTGGCGGTGACGATCAAGCCCAACTACCGAACGCTCGGGCCGCGCTTCGGTAAGGCGATGCCCGCCCTCGCCGCGGCTGTCGCCGCGCTTCCCGGTGCCGAGAGTGCTCGCCGGTTGGAAGCCGGCAACCCGGTGACCGTCCCCTTCAACGGCGGCACGCTCGAGCTGGGCCACGAGGACCTGCTGATCACGGCACGGCCGACGGAGGGCTACGCGGTCGGTCAGGAGTCAGGGATGGCCGTGGGCCTCACGACCGAGATCACACCGACACTGCGGCGTGAGGGGCTTGCGCGTGAGATCGTCCACGCGGTCCAAAACGCGCGTCGTGCCGCCGGCCTGCGGGTCGAGGAGCGCGTCGTACTGCACCTCGACGGTTCCGGGCCGGTGCGCGAGGCCGTCGACGCGTTCGGGAAGCGAATCGCCTCCGAGACGCTGGCCGAGCATGTCACCGTCGGACACGCGGCGCCGTTTGCCGGTATGCATCGCGAAGAGCTCGTCGTCGATGGCGAGCCGATGGCAATCCGCATCGACCGCATCGACACGGATCGCGGCATAGCGGACTAGCGCCGGGGCCCTCCGCCGCGCACGAGCGTGAGGTCGTCATCACCATGCAACCGGCTCCAGACACGCTCGGGGTTCAGGCCGAACTTCTCGATGAGCCGGGGGAGGTGGACGACGTCGGCGGTCTCCTCGAGGCGAAGTCCGACGATCTTCCCATCCCCGATGACGAGGAGGACGCCGGGCTCGTCCTCGGGGACTCGCGTGGTGATGTCGGCAAACGGCTGAACGGCGCCGACGGACAGATAGATGGGCATGTGTGGCGACTCCAGGAAAATGGCGGGCACGCACCGGGCCGAGTCTGCGCACCGGCGACAGCAGCGCGTCGAATCCTAGTGGGTTTGCGTCGGCGTGAGCGGTGCGGGTCCCGAATTCGGACGGCTCAGGCCCGCGCCGGAATCGCGCGGTCCAGTGCGATCAGTAGGTCGAGCACCCCGGCAGGGCCGACGACCGCGGCGTCGGCCGCCGCCCGCAGGTCCGCGGGCGTCTCCGGGCTCGTTGCCACGACAGCGATCGCCGTCGCGAGTTGTCCGGCGTCGCGCAAGGCGTGCAGGGCGCGCCACGCGTCGGCGTCGGTGCGGTCGTCCCCGAAATACGCGGCGTGCCGCCAGTCGCCGCCGCCAAGCAGTTCGCGGACGGCTGTGCCTTTGTCGATGGCGACCGGCGGGCGCACCTCCATCACCATCCGTCCCCAGGTCACGACCAGGCCGCGGTGCTCGGCGTCCGGAGCGAAACGCTCCCGCAGCAGCGCGTAGGCAGCATCGGGGTCCGGAGCGCGCCGCCAGTGCACTGACAGCGTCGCCCCCTTGGGCTCGATGTGCAGCCCCCGCTGGGCGGCCACGGTGGTGTCCCAGTGCTCGGCGACGTCGGCGATGGCGGTCAGCCATGGCCGCGCGCCGTCGGCGATCGTGACCGGGCGATCCGGGAACTGGAGCTCAAAGCCGTGGTTGCCGGCGTACGCGCAGCCGGGGATGTCGACGATCCGGCGCAGGTCGGTGATGCTGCGGCCGCTGATGAACGCCACGACCCCGAGGCGGTCGCGCAAGCGAACGACGACCTGCCGCGCGCCGTCGATCATGCGGGCGTCCTGCGGGTGGGCGACAATAGGCGCCAACGTCCCGTCGAGATCGAGAAAGAGCGCCGATCGGGCAGGATGGGCGGCCAGTGGCGCGCACGCGGCTGCGGCGAGGGAGACAGACACCGTGGACGAGGCTACCAGTGTGCGACACCAGCGGACGGTCCTCGTCGGCGCGGGCGCCCTGGCTGGCTTGGTGTCTGCCCTGTTCGGGGTCGGCGGCGGGATTGTCATCGTGCCGATCCTCATCGCATTCGCCGGCTACGACGCCAAGCGCGCGACGTCCACCTCCTTGGCGGCCATCATCCCGATCGCCATTTGGGGCACGATCGCCGAGGGCGCGCTCGGCAATGTCGACTGGCGGGTCGCGGCGCTCGTCGGGGTGCCCGCCATGCTCGGCGTGACAGTCGGCGTTGCCATCAAGCAGCGCATCAGCACCGCGCGGCTCGAGATCGGGTTCGCCGTGCTGATGTTCGCCGTCGCGATACTGCTCGTGGTGAACTGATGGGCGCCGACATACTGGTGATCATGCTCGGCGCTGCCACCGGGGCCGTATCGGGCGTGTTCGGGGTCGGCGGTGGCGTGCTGTTCGTCCCGACGCTGGTGCTGATCGTCGGCCTGAGCGAGGTGCACGCTCAGGCCACCTCGCTCTTGGCGATCGTCCCGGTCGCGGTGCTCGGAACGTGGCGCGAGCGCGCCACGGGCCGGGTCGATTGGCGCGATGTCGTCGTCATCGGTATCGCGGCGATCCTGACGGCGGTCATCGGTGCGTTGGTGTCCGACGTTGCGCCGCAGCGCGCGCTCCGGATCGGTTTCGCGCTGGTTCTCGTGTGGACGGCGATCCGCATCGTCGTCGGGGTCCGGCGCGCGGCCGAGTCGGAGCGCCCGGACGGGCCATCGTAGCCGCCCGACGACGCGGTACCGCGGGGAGGCGACACACGAACGCGTCCGAAATGCACTGCGGGGTGGGTCTTCCGAAGAAGACCCACCCCGCAGAGGGTCCAGCGAATGCGGTGCGGCTCAGACGCCCGGAGGCTTCGGGAACCGGTGACGCATCGTGTACTGGTACGGGGTTGCGAAGAGCAGGTCCCCGATGTCCTCAGCCGTGCGCTCGATCGTCTGCGACCAGATGGTCTGCGCGCCCGGGATGATGAGGTCAAAGTTGAAGCTCATGAGACCGATGAGCTCCTTCACGGGCAGCATTGCGCCCATGTTGTCGAACGGCGTGGCCTGCAGGGCCCAGCTGCGAATCGCGCCCGGCGAAGCGGTGCGAATCGATTCGGGCTTCAGCTGGAAGCGGTGCTGACCCTCGGTCTCCGGGCGACCCATCGCCGCAGCCGTGGCCTTGGTGACCTCGGACGGCAGGTAGGTGACCTCCCACTTCGTCTCCGTAAGCGTGGGACGGGTGAGGATGCGGAGGTTCATGCGGCCGTAACGCGGGTCGCCGTAGAACGCGGGCTTGGCCGCGAGCTCGGCGTCGTCGTACTTACCGGTCGCCGTGTGGATGAGGTAACCGCGACGCTCCATCGTAAAGTTGAAGTAGTCGTTACCAAAACCACCGTAGCCGTCGTCTTCCTTGCCACCGTGCTCCTGGCAGACGATGTAGGCGATCTTCTTCGGGAAACCGAAGGGCTCGCGGCCGGCGAACACGGCAGCGTCCTGGGTCAGGTACATGTACGGGTAGTAGCCCGCGTAGTACGTGTTGCCGTCGCTGCCCTTGCAGGAAGCCGACACGGTCACACCGAACTCGCCATACGGGCCAAGGCCGGTGTGCAAGTGGTCGACGTACCAGAACTCGACCACGTCGTCTTCGAGGGTCAGGGCCTTGGGAAGGATGTGCTTCAGGTCCTTCTCGTCGGCTCGGTAGAAAAATGCCGACCAACGTGAGTTGGTGTAAGTCAGCGGGACGATGTCGTAATCGACCAGCGGGTCCGCGACACCCTGGGAGATGATGTCACGCTTGTCGCGGTCGAGGGCCAACGGCGGGGCGTCGCCCGAGTCGATCCACGGCACGCTCGTGACGTTCACGTTCTGCGCCATTTTGCGCTATTCCTCCTGGTAGAGAGCCTCATGCGACGAGGTGTCGGCGACCGCCGTGCCCCCGTCGCAGTGACCAGTGATTGGTGAGCTTTACGCGCCGAGGCCGATGGGCTTCGGGAAGCGGTGACGCAGGCCGAACCGGTACGGCTTGGCAGCGCCGGCCCATGTTGCGTCGCGGGTGTAGGTCTCAGTCCACAACACCTCGCCTGCCGGAATGATCAGGTCGAAGCTGAAGGTCATGAGGCCGATGTGCTCCTTCGGCGGAAGCTCGTGACCCAAGTTGTCGAACGGAGTTGCCTGGGCAAACCAGTTGTAGCTCTCCGGCGACGCCGTGCGGATCGACTCCGGCTTCACCTGGAAGCGGTGCGAACCCTCGGTGTCCGGACGGCCCATGGCGGTCGCGAGGTCCTTGGTGACCAGCGACGGCAGGTACACCAGCTGCCACTCGGAGTTCGAGATGTCTGGCGCGGTGATGACCTTCATGTTCATGCGGCCGTACTCGGTGTTGCCGTAGAACGCGGGCTTCGCCGAGAGGTCGGCATCGTCGTACTTGCCGGTCACAGAGTTCAACACGTACCCGTTCCGGATCATCAGGAACGAGAAGTAGTCGAACTGGTAGTTCTTGCCGTCCATCACCCCGTAGCCATCGTCAGGGGCGCCACCGTGCTCGAGCACGCGGATGAAGGCTTCCTTCTTCGGGAAACCAAGCACGCGGCCGGCGTCGATAGCGGCGTCCTGCGTCAGGTACATGTACGGGTAGTACCCGGCGTAGTAAGTCTTTCCGTCGCCGCCCTTGTAGGAAGCAGCGACCGTCACACCCATCTCGCCGTACGGGCCAAGCATGGTGTTGTTGTGGTCGACGTACCAGTACTCGACGATGTCGTCCTCGAGTTCCAGGCAGTCGGGGAGCACGCGACGAAGGTGCTTCTCGTCAGCGCGGTAGAAGAAAGCTGACCAACGCGAGTTGGTGTAGGTCAGCGGGAGAACATCGATATCCCAGACGGGATCGACCAGCGAGTAGATGATGACTGTCTTCTCATCGCGGTCAACGGGAACGGGCGGAATCTCGCCCGTTTCCATGCCCGGGATCTGGGTCACGGCGAACTGCTCGGCCATGGACTAGCGTCCCCCTAGCTCGGTGTGAAGGGCAGTTACAAACGAATCGCGTGAAATGCGGGTGTGTCGGTGACGACCCGCCCCGGATTTCATTAGCAGCATATGTCACATGCGCTGACGCGGTCAACCGCGACGGGTCCGATGTGATCCTGTGCAACTGCGATCCAAAGCGCGGAAAATGCAGGGAGAGGTGATCATGCCCGTGCGGAGTTAGTGCGGATGCTTACAAAGTCGTCCGCGGGCGCTCACGGTTTCCGAAACCCTGGCTCTGCGGGGGCATCTTGCAGCCTGGGCAGGGGTCTGGCGCGACGCACAAACTCGGCGGTCGGCCGGTGCGATGTCGTGGTGGCGGTGCCCCGCGCGGTGTGGTCGGGGCGGGTTGCCGGAGAAGCAGCGTCGACAAGAAGCGCCCGCCGGACCTGTAAAAGGGGATCTGTGCGTTCACCCAACCTCTTGGCACTCGCGGCGATGCTCTGCTGGGGCACCGCGTATGTGCCATCCCAGTGGCTCGCCGAGGGGTTGGGACCGTTTGGTGCGGCGGCGTGGCGCCTTGGCATCGGGGGGCTCGCGCTATTTGCCTACCTGGCAATTCGCCGTCAGCCGCTCGGCCCGGGGGTCTCGGTTCCGACGGTGCTCTGGCTGGCGCTGACGCAGACCGCAATCTTCTACGGCGCGACCTTCTGGGGCATCGTCCACGGCGGGGCGGGTCTGGCCTCCGTGCTGGCCAACAGCGACCCGTTGTTCGTTGCGGTGCTCGCGGTGATCTTCCTCGGCGAGCACCTGACGCGCCGGCAACGCCTGGGGTTGGTATTCGGCTTCCTCGGGGTCGCGTGCGCCGTGTGCAGCGAGGGGCTCTTTCCCCCGCGGCCGACGCTCGCGGCCGGAATCGTGGTCGTGGGCGCGTTAAGCTGGGCGGTTGGGACGATCGTCGCGGCTGGCGCGGTGCGCAAGGACTCCCACCCGGCGAGCCTCGCGGCGTGGCAAATGACTGTCGGCGCCATCATGTTGGCCGTCCTGAGCCCCATCGGCGGGCACACACCGGTGCCCTCCACCGCCAAGGATGTCGGTCTGGTGCTGTTCCTCGGCGTGATCTGCTCGGCGTTGCCGACCGCGCTGTTCTACTTCGCTCTGCGCATCGGCGTCGCCAGCGAGCTGTCGGCCTGGTTTTTCTTGGTTCCGATCATCGGCGTGGCCACCGCGTGGCCGCTGCTCGGGGAGGCGATCACCGTGCCCCTGGGGATCGGCCTCTTGGGCGTCTCGGCAGGGCTTTGGCTCGTGCTTCGGCCCCGCGAGGGCTTGGTAGCATCCCGCACCGTGATGACGAACAGCCACCCGCCCGAGCTGCCGTGATCCTCGTTCTGTCAGGCGGCACCGGGGGCTCCAAGATGGTCGACGGGGTGGCGCGCGTCGTGGGCGACGACAACCTCACCGCGATCGTCAACACCGGCGACGACGCCGACTTCTACGGTCTTCGCGTCTGTCCCGACCTCGACATCTGCACATACGTCCTGGCGGGCACGATCGACCGCCGCGGGTGGGGCTATGAAAATGACTCGTTCCGGTGCCTCGAGGGGCTCGCGACGTACGGCCTGGATTCCTGGTTCGGCCTGGGCGATCGCGATCTTGCCACGCACATCTACCGCACACTGCGGCTCGGCCAGGGTGCCCGACTTCACGACATCACCCGGGAGATCTGCGGGTCGCTGGGCGTCGCAGCCCAGATCCTGCCGATGTCCGACGATCCGATCCGAACGATGATTACGACGCCCACCGGCGTGAAGTCGTTTCAGGAATACCTCGTCAAGGGCGGTGCACGGGAGGAGATCACCGACATTGAGTTTGCGGGCATCGACCGCGCTCAGCCGGCGCCCGGAGTCGTCGAGGCCATCGCCGCGGCCGAGGTCATCGTCCTCGCTCCGTCGAGCCCGGTCGTGTCGATCGGGACCATCCTCGCCGTGCCCGGCGTCCGCGGGGCAGTCGCGCACCGGCGAGCCGACTGCATCGCGGTCAGCCCGATCATCCGGCGCAAGCCAGTCGAGGGACCGGCGCACAAGTTCCTCGCCGGTGCCGGATACCCCGAATGTTCGGCAACGCAGATGGCTCGCCTGTATGCGGATGTGGCGGCGACCTTTGTCCTTGACGGGGCGGACGTCGATGAGGCCCCAGCGATCGACGCCCTCGGCGTTCGTCCCGTCACCACGGACATCCTGATGCCCGACCGTTCGCAGCGGCAGCGCCTCGCGCATGAGGTACTGTCGGCGGTGGGTATCGCATGACCGCCGCCGCCGTCATTCCGGTCAAACCGATCGACCGCGCGCTCGGTCGCCTGGCATCCGTGCTGAACCCCGCCGAGCGGCGCGAACTCCAATCCGCGATGCTCATGGATCTTCTGCAGGCCTGCCTGAGCAGCAGCACCGTCGCGAAGACCTTTGTGGTAACGGCCGATGCGGCTGTCGCCGAGATCAGTCGCGCGTCCGGCGCGAACGTGCTGTTCGACCACGTCCCTCCGCGTGGCATGAACCCCGCCGTGGCGATCGGGCAGGCGGAAGTCGAGGACCGGCTGCTCGATGCGGCCCTGATCCTCACCGCGGATCTCCCGTTGGTCCGCGCCGATGACCTGGACAGGGTGCTCGGGGCCCTGCGGCCCGGCCGTGGCGCGGTACTCGTGCCGTCGCGGGACGGGACCGGGACGAACGCGATCGCGATCGCCCCACCGTTCGGCATCGCCACCCGCCTCGGTGCCAATTCGCGCGCCTTGCACGAGTTCGCGCTCCACAACGCCGGGATCGAGTTGTGCCACATCGAGATCCCGTCGCTTGCGCTCGATGTGGACACGCCCGACGACCTGCTTGCGCTCGCGCTGCGCGGTCACGACGGGCGGGCAGCGTTGTGTTGCGCGGCATGGGGCTTGGCCGATCGGCTCGGAGCAGGGGTGGTCCGCTGAGGCTGTTCGCCCTCGAGGGCATTCCTGAAATCCGCCCCGGCGGCCGCCTCGCACAGGTGATCGCCGACGCGGCGGCCCGACAGAAGGTCCGCCCCGGCGATGTCATCGCCGTCGCCCAGAAGGTCGTCAGCAAGGACGAGGGGCGGACCGTGGTGATCGCGGACGTCGTCCCGGGGTCCCGGGCGCGCGCACTCGCCGGGCTGACCGCGAGGGACCCGCAACTGTGCGAGCTGATCCTCCGGGAGTCGGCGCGGATCGTGCGCCGCCGCGGCGCCACGCTCATCTGCGAGACGCACCACGGCTTCGTGTGCGCCAACGCCGGCATCGATACCTCGAATACGCACGCCGGCACCGCGGTGCTGCTGCCGACCGACCCCGACCGCTCGGCACGCCGGATCCAGACTGCCGTCAGCGCGGCGGTTGGTGGACGCGTCGGCGTTATCGTGACCGATACCCACGGCCGGGCCTTTCGCCGTGGGCTGGTCAACGTTGCCATTGGCGTCGCTGGGTTTGACGCGGTCAAGGACTGTCGCGGCGAGGTTGACCGTGAAGGACGCGTGCTGGTCGCGACTGAGCTTGCCGTGGCTGACGAGCTCGCCGCCGCGGCAGGCATCCTGATGGGCAAGGCCGCCGGAACGCCCGTCGTCATCATCTCGGGAGTTGGCACGGCCCCGGCGCCCGGTTCGGTCGCGGGGCTGCTGCGCAAGCCCGAGCACGACCTTTTTCGTTGATCGGGCGCGCGCGCTTTGGTATCTCATGCGGCTAATATCGGTTTTTGACGGCACGACCGACCTGCACGAAGGAGAACGCGGACTTGACGGAACACAGGCTGGGCAGCGAGGCGCGCCCGCTGCGGGTTGCCGTCGTTGGGTCAGGCCCGGCCGGCTTCTACGCCACAGAACATCTGCAGCGCCAGGACGATCTGATCGTGCAGGTGGATATGTTCGACCGTCTGCCGACGCCGTTCGGCCTCGTGCGGGGCGGGGTGGCACCCGATCACCAGAACATCAAGGCAGTCACGCGGGTCTACGACAAGATCGCCGCGCACCCGCAGTTCCGCTTCTACGGCAACGTCGAGTTCGGTCGTGAACTGACCCACGAGGACCTACAGGCGTACTACCACGCGGTCATTTACGCCGTCGGCGCGCGGACCGAGCGGCGGCTCGGGATTCCCAAGGAGTGTCTGCCCGGGAGCCACTCGGCCAGCGAGTTCGTCGGCTGGTACAACGCACACCCCGACTACCGGTCGCTGACGTTCGACTTCTCCGGATCGAGCGCGGTGGTCGTCGGGAACGGCAACGTCGCGATGGACGTGGCGCGGATGCTCCTGGTCCCGGTCGACGAGTTGCGCCGGACCGACATCGCCGAGCACGCGCTGCAGGCGCTCGCCACGTCGCAGGTCCGCGAGGTCACGATGCTCGGTCGCCGCGGGCCGGCCCAAGCCGCGTTCACGACCAAGGAGCTGCGCGAACTGGGCGAGCTGCCCGACTGCGACGTCGTCGTCGCGCCCGAGGACCTCGAGTTCGAGCGCGTACCAGGCGATGAGTACTCCAAGACGAGCCAATCGAACCTCGACGTGCTTCGGGGATACGCCGAGCGGACGCCGACCGGCGCATCCCGCCGCGTCGTGTTGCGCTTCCTGCGCTCGCCGGTGGAGATCGTGGGCGAGGACCGCGTCCGCGGCGTCCTGGTCGCACATAACGAGCTGTACCGGACCGAGCAGGGCGCAATCCGCGCACGGATGACCGAGCACACCGAGACGCTGCCCGCCGATCTGGTGTTCCGGGCCATCGGCTACCACGGCATGCCGCTCCTGGGCATTCCCTTCGACGCCGAGCGCGGCGTCATCCCGAACGACCGTGGGAGGGTCGTCGATCCGACCACCGGTGAGCGTGTGCCGGCCGAGTACGTGGTCGGGTGGATCAAACGCGGGCCGCAGGGGATCATCGGAACCAACAAGCCGGACTCCCAGGAGACCGTCGCGTCGCTGTTCGAGGATTTCCGCGCGGGCGTGTTCGACGGCCACGATGTGCCTAACCGCGCGGTGCTCGAGCGGCTCCTGGGAGAGCGGCGTCGCGACTTCGTCAGCTACGACGACTGGCAGATGATCGACATGCTCGAGCAGGAGCGCGGTCGTGAGGCGGGCGAGCGTCCCCGTGTCAAGTTCAGCAGGGTCGAGGACATGCTGAGTGCGCTGGCCGAGAAGAAGCTGCGCGACACGGCCGACGCGGAGTCCCAGGCACCCACGCCCGAGCACTGACCGGTGCCTCGGCGCCGCCCGCTGGCGGCGCCGAGTGCGCCTCATTCGTCGTCGCCCTCCTCGTCCTCGTCGCCGGCGTTGACGGCCTCGGAGAGCCCACGGATCATCTGGACGGTGATGGCGTCGCTGACCGCGACCTGGACCTGGCTGCCGTCGGCGTCCTCAAAGGTCAGCGTCCAGTGGGGGATGACGCCCTCCGGGGTGGCCTGGGGCGGGGTCACCGAAATGCCCACGACGGCCGGGGCCAGCATCCAGAACATCCCCTCGGACAAGCCGGCGGGCTGCGGCTCCCATCGGACGTCCGCGAGCTGGCCGCGGTGCGGCTCGGCCTCGCCGAATGCGTTCATGGTGTTGGACGCGTCGGTGACCGACATCGGGACCGTCAGGACCACGTTGGGCCCCGACTGGAACACCAGCACGACGACGGGCGTCGCGTCGGGGTCGACGTTGCCGTCATTCGGATCGACTTCGACCTGGACGGGCTGGGCCTCGAACGCCGTGGCCTGGAACGCAATCGTCTGACGCATGGAGCTCCCTGGGCGCGCGGATACGGGTGGCACGGGTGCGGTGTATCCTCCCCGCTGCTGCATTCTCACATACCTGGGTACCGTGCACCGGCACCGGCGCCTCGACCGCGCTACGGCGTGCCGGACCGCGTGGCGTTCTCCTTGGCGATCGGCGTCGGCACGCGGCGTCCGAGCAGCCGCATCGACTTGAGCCCGAGCGAGAGTTTCTCGCGGTCGTCGGTCCGGCCGATATCCAGTCCGCACAGTTCGGCGATGCGGTCGAGCCGGTAGCGGATCGTGTGCCGGTGCGTAAACAGGCTCGCCGCGGTCGCGGCGAGGTTGCAGTCGAACTCCAGGTAGGTCGCCAGGGTCGCTACCAGCTCGGTCTGATACTGCTCGTCGTAGCGCACGAGCGGACCGAGGGTCTGCTCGTAGAATGCCGCCAGCTCCTCGGGGCGGTCGGCGAAGATCTGGAACAGCAGCTTGTAGGTGCCCGTCTCCTCGAAGGTCACGACATCGCCGGCACTGCCGATCCGCTCGCCGATCGACAGCGCGAGATTGGCTTCCTCGAGCGCTGCGCCGAGGCGCTCGGGTTCGGGCGTGTAGCGGGAGATCGCCAGCGTGAGCACGAGACCCGGAACGGTCTCCTTCGTCGCGGTGATGAGGCGCCCTGAGAGGGTGTGTGCGCGCTTTTCGATCTCGTCCCGGTCGGCGACCTCGTGTTCGCGCGGGCCCGGCAGGAGCACCAGCAGCCGATCGCCGTTCCAGTCGACGAGGCCGCGCGGCCAATGGAGGTCGAGCACCGCCCGTGCCTGCTGGACGAACCGTCGCGCGACGCGCTCATCGGTTTCAGCACGTCCGCGCTGGTGCGGATCCTCCAGCTTCCCGAGCATCGCGACCGCACCGCCGGCCAGGTCGGCGCCCAGGTGTCGGGCCCGGCGGATCAGCGACTCGCGGCTGATCGCCTCACCCGCCATGAGTTCGCGGATCAGGTCGCCGCGCAGCTGCGACTCCGTCTGAGTGCGCACCTCCTGGCGTCCCCACTCGATCCCGCAGGCCTCCGCCATCTCGCGCATCACGGCGGTTTGCGCGATGGTCAGCGGGGCGGGCAGCCACGCGGCGACGACGAGCACCGGGCGCTCACCCGGACCGAGCACGATCAAGCGTGTGATGTCCGCCGGCGCGTCGGCGACGAACGGCTCGATGGGCGCCGCGGTCCCGCGTGCCACGCGCGTCGCGAATGGCGCCGTCGAGTTGCTGCGTTTGCGCGTCGTCGACCCCGACCTCCGCGAGCACGTCGAGATAGTCGTCGAGGACGGCGACCGGTGCGCCGAGCAGATCGCGGCAGGCGTCGACCAGGCCAGCGAAGCCTCGCCCGTCGGTCAGCGGCACGCGGAAGGCCGATCGCGCGCGATCGGCGGCCCGGCGCCCGCGGTACGCACCGAACAGGTCGGCCAGATCGTCGATGACCGCGTTCCATGAGGCGTCCCGCCCGAGCACGATGACCGGAACCGGGTAGCCGTTCGGCGGCGCGACGCGCGAGATCGCGGCGGCGATGCCTGCGGGTGCGGGGTCGGGCAGAGGCCCGTCGCAGATGAGCAGCTCGGCCTCGCCTGCCGCGTCACCGCCCGCCGGCCGGACTGCGCGCAGCTCCACCGACAGGTCCGCGCCGACCGGCACGACCTGACCACCGGCGCACCCTGGCAGGTCATGGACGTCGGCAAGCGTCGGGTGCCGGATCGTCGGTCCGACCAAGCGCGTGTCCGAGATGTGGTTGCGCGTGGTCATGCGCAAAGAATGCCAGCAGAGCCCGCATCTTCAAGCGCTTCCGGACCCGCCAACACCCGGATTCGGCCAGATCGCCGCAACCAGGAGGATCTTTGCGTCCACAATTTGTGACGATGGATCTCGGCTCGCGCGACGCTCCGTCCCGGGGTTTGGCCGTGCGGCCAAACGCGGTCCCGCCAAGCTTGTGCGCACGTCGAAACCCCGAGCTGCAGAGGGCTCCGTATCCTCCGTCGGCACGAGCAAAGACGGTCGGAGTCGCCACGCCGGTCGCTCGCGCGCACGCACTTTCGTTGCCGACGGTTAGGCTCTACCAATCGCCCGACGCCCGCGAGCCGCCGGATGCCGTCCGGCATTCGAGACGCGTCTTAGCGGTAAGCCATTTCGCCAGGAGGGACCGCGACCCTATGCCACCAAGATGCGACTCGCGAACGTCAACGCCGCCCAGTGGAGCGCGGATGCTCCGATCGGCCAGGACGAGCCCGCCAACGTATTCGGTGCCAATGTCTTCGGACAGACTGGAGCAGCGTAGCCGGCTGCCCAAGCACGTCTTCCGTGCGCTGCAGCGCACGATTGAGCGCAACGAGGAACTCGACCCGTCGATCGCCGACGTCGTCGCTGCGGCGATGAAGGACTGGGCGCTCGAGCACGGCGCTACCCATTACACGCACTGGTTCCAGCCGCTGACCGGCCTCACCGCCGAGAAGCATGATTCGTTCTACGGCCCGATCGGCGATGGCACGGCGATCGCCGCATTCTCCGGGAGCGAGCTGATCCAGGGCGAGCCCGACGCGTCGAGCTTCCCGACCGGCGGCGTACGCGCCACCTTCGAGGCCCGCGGCTACACGGCATGGGACCCGACAAGCCCGGCGTTCCTGCTGGAGAACCCCAACGGGAGCGTGCTGTGCATCCCGACCGCGTTTACCTCGTGGACCGGCGAGGCGCTCGACTACAAGATCCCGCTCCTGCGGTCGGTCGAGGCCCTCAACAAGGCCGCGATGCG
Source organism: uncultured Thermoleophilia bacterium (assembly GCA_963842065.1). Taxonomy (GTDB): domain Bacteria; phylum Actinomycetota; class Thermoleophilia; order Miltoncostaeales; family Miltoncostaeaceae; genus CAITWD01. Next base: position 381,814 of record CAWJEW010000007.1, read on the forward strand.
CGCGCTCGGGCTCCTCGGCGATCACGGCGCGACGCGCGTGTTCACGACGATGGGTCCGGAACAGGAGTACTTCCTGATCGACAAGACCTTCTACTACCAGCGTCCTGATCTGATCAACACGGGCCGCACGCTCTTTGGTGCCAAGCCCCCGAAGGGCCATGAGCTTGACGACCACTACTTCGGGAGCATCCCGGAGCGTGTTCTGGCATGCATGCTCGACGCCGAGCGCGAGCTGGCCAAGCTCGGCGTGCCGATCAAGACGCGCCACAACGAGGTCGCTCCGGCCCAGTACGAGATCGCTCCGGTGTTCGAGAACACCAACGTCGGCTGTGACCACCAGCAGCTGTTGATGACCGTCCTCAAGGCGGTCGCGACGAAGTACGACCTGGTCGCGCTGCTGCATGAAAAGCCGTTCGCGGGCGTCAACGGGTCCGGCAAGCACAACAACTGGTCCATGAGCACCGACACTGGCGACAACCTGTTGGAGCCCGGCGATACCCCCGAGCAGAACCTGCAGTTTTTGTTCTTCGCCGCCGCCGTGATCAAGGCCGTCGACACCCACCAGGGGCTGCTGCGCGCCTCGGTGGCGACCGCCGGCCAGGACAACCGCCTCGGCGCGAACGAAGCGCCGCCGGCGATCATCTCGATCTTCCTCGGCTCCGAGCTCGAGAACGTGTTCGACGCGCTCGCGGCCGGCGAGGTCTACGTCTCGCCCGCGGGCGAGCTCATGGGCCTTGGCTCCCCGGTGCTGCCGGCGTTGCCCAAGCATGCAGGTGACCGGAACCGCACCAGCCCGTTCGCCTTCACCGGCAACAAGTTCGAGTTTCGGGCACTCGGCTCAAGCATGTCCCCGAGCTTCCCCAACACGGTCCTCAACACGATCGTCGCGGAAGCGATCGATGACTTGTCCGAGGATCTCGAGCGCGCCATTGCAGGCGGCATCAGCGTCAACGAGGCCCTTCCGGGCGTCGTCGGCGCCATGTACCGCGCGCACAGCCGGATCGTGTTCGGCGGCGACAACTACGCCGAGGAGTGGCACGCCGAGGCCGCCGAGCGCGGGCTGCTCAACCTGCGCACGACGCCGGATGCGCTGCCCGAGCTCGTGTCCGAGGCGACCGTCGCGACCTTTGACAACTACGGGGTCCTCACCGAGCGCGAGCTGCACTCGCGGTTCGATGTGTTCCTCGAGCAGTACATCACCAACATCAACATCGAGGCCGAGACGGCCGCCGACATTGCGAGCACGATGCTCCTGCCGGCCGCCCTGCGGTACCTCAAGGTGATCAAGGCATCCGGCATCTCCGGTCAGCTGCCGGGCAGAGCCCTGGAGCTCACGGAGAAGTTCGAGGCTGCGATCGCCCATCTGGCGGACGTCAACGCCGAGCACCCGGAGGGCACAGAAGCCGAGGCGCTCTATATGCGCGACTCGGTGCTCGCGGCGATGGCCGATGTCCGCGCGTACGCCGACGCGCTGGAGCGTGTCGTGGCTGACGACCTGTGGCCGCTGCCCAAGTACGCGGAGATCCTCTTCGTCAAATAGGTCCGAAGTACTCGGTATCCGGTGCGCCCGCGGCGGACGCACCGGATACCCGCGAGCCAGGAGCAGCTTGAGTGACACATGACGACGTGATGCGCGCAGTGCAGGAGCGCGACGTCAAGTTCATACGGCTCTGGTTCACCGATGTGCTTGGCCGGCTCAAGAGTTTTGCGCTGCCCGTCGAGCAGCTGCCCGAAGCGCTCGCCCACGGCGTGCGCTTCGACGGTGCATCGATCACTGGGTTCAACCCCGTCGAGGAGTCCGACATGGTCGCTGTCCCCGACCCGGGGACCTTCGCGATCCTGCCCTACCGACCTCAGGAGCAGGCCGTTGCGCGCCTGATCTGTGACATACACACCCTGGGAGGGGCAGCCTACGAAGGCGACCCGCGCTTTGTGCTGCGGCGTGCCATGGACCGGGCGCGCGACATGGGCTTCGACGGTTTTGAGGTCGCCACCGAGTTGGAGTTCTTCTACTTCCGCGATTCGCAGACGCCCGAGCCCCTCGACCAGGGCGGCTACTTCGACCTGACGACCCTCGACGTCGCCAGCGACGTGCGCCGGGCCACGGTGCTTGCGCTCGAGCAGATCGGCATCGACGTCGAGTTCTCCCACCACGAGAGCGGTCCGTCCCAGCACGAGATCGACATGCGCCAGACCGACGCGTTGCGGATGGCCGACAACGTGATGACCTACCGGACGATCGTCAAGGAGATCGCCCATCAGCACGGCTGGTACGCCACGTTCATGCCCAAGCCGCTCATGGACGCCAACGGCAGTGGGATGCATACGCACGTCGCGCTGATCGCAGGCGGGCAGAACGCGTTTTTCGATCCCGATGAGCCGAGCCAGCTGTCGGCGGTGGGGCGCGGCTTCGTGGCGGGCATTCTGCGCCACGCCCGCGAGCTGTGCTTCGTGTTCGCGCAGTGGGTCAACTCCTACAAGCGCCTCGTCCCGGGGTTCGAAGCCCCGGTATACGTGGCCTGGAGCGAGCGCAACCGGTCCGCGGTGGTGCGCGTACCGCAGCAGGGCGCCGTCCCAGACAACACCGCCGGCCGGCCCGAGCTGCGCGGCCCCGACCCCGCCTGCAACCCCTATCTGACCTTCGCGGCGATCCTGCATGCGGGCCTGGAGGGCATCGCCCGCGGCTACGAGTTGCCCGACGCGATGGAGATGAACCTCTACCATCTCTCCCACGCGGAGCGACTGCGCGCGGGGGTCGAGCAGCTGCCCTCGACGCTCGGCGACGCCGTCGAGATCGCGGCGGCGTCCGAGCTGCTGCTGACCGCGTTCGGCGAGCACATCTACAGCCGTCTTATCGAGATCAAGCGCGCCGAATGGGACGAGTACCGCGCGCAGGTGACCCCGTACGAGTTGGAGCGGTATCTGCCGCTGCTCTAGGGGGTGACCCGATCCCGAACCGTTGTCGGCGCGTCGCAGGTCCGCCATCATGTCCGGGATGGCCTGTGGGTCTGCCCCGAGGCCACGGCATGTTGCTTCGGAGGTGAACATGGCCCGTTTCGTGCGGCTCGCCCTCGGTGTTGGTGCGATCAGCGCAAGCCTCGTGGCGGTGGCGTCGGCCACGAGCGTGCACTACCTGAAGACCACGACGTTCGCCGGATATGAGTTCAGCTCGACGAAGGTCGCCTCCGCCAGCGCGCGGTTCACGATCCCGACGATCAGCTGCTCGCCAACGAACAGCGGGGTGGGTCCCGGTGCGTTTGTGATCACGACCAAACGCGTCGGCAGGAGCACGGTCAGCTACATCAACGGTGCAGGGTTGATCGTGTCATGCGAGAATAATCTCGCGACCTACCAACTCGCCACCGCCGTCGCCGGCAACGAGAGAAACGCGGCCATCGTCGAGCCGGGGGACGTGATTTTCGTCCAGGTCCACGTCAGCAGCCGGGCGACCAGCGTCGCTATCAAAGATCTGACGGCGAACCAGAGCGAAACCCAGTCCGGTGCGGGCGCGAAGCCGAGCTACGTCTCGATCGGCACGGCGGGCATCGAGCAGGCCGGCGTCCAATTCGGCGTCGACAACTTCTCGACGGTGAGGTTCACCAACGTGGTGATCAACGGACGCACGCTCGCCTGGTGGAAGCCGTTCGCCGTCGAGCGGTACCGCGTGGAATCCCACAAGCAGGTCATCCAGATCCGCCCCTCCGCGATCGCTCGCGGTGGCGAGTCGTTCACGCTGAGTTTCATCCACGACTGAGCGGGCATCTCCGGCGCGCCCGCCGGGGGCGCGCCGGAGATGCGATGACGGTGCGCGGGTGCGCCGAGTCGCAGAGGCCGCGCGCGCAGAACGCAGCGATGGGGCCGGGAGGGCGACGGGCGCCTCCCGGGACTGCACGCGTGCGCGGAGGTTGCGCGACGCCGCGGCCCGCGCCATGATCGCTGCGTTTGCGCGCGTGCCCGCGTGGCGGCCACGGAACCGGCAACCCGGCGTGGGGGGAGACAGGATGGCTCGCGGAACCCGGCGTGGTTTGATCGCCGGTGGGGTCCTGGTCAGTGCCGCCGCCGCTTCCATCGCCACCGGGACCGTGTATCAGAAGAGCCCCAACTTCGCGGGCTATGACTTTAACTCGTCGACGGTCACCAGCGCCAGCGCCCGCTTTTCGATCCCGACCGAGACATGCGCAGGTACCAGGAGCGGCGTGGGCCCGGGTGTCTTCATCGTGACGACGAAGAATCAGCTCACCGGCGCCGGGCTCATCGTGGCGTGCACGCCCTCGGAGACGTATCAAGTCGCGACGGTCGTCAACGGACTCGAGCAGAATTCTATCTCCGTCAGGCCGAAGGACGTCGTGTTCGTTCAGGTGCACATTTCGTCCAAGGGCTCGAGTGTCACGATCCACGACCTGACCATCCACAGGAGCAGCACGCAGGCGGGCAAGGGTGCTCGCTCGCGCTATGTGTCTATCGGCATGGCGGCAGTCCTGTTTGCCGACGTCCGGGTCGGCGTCGACAAGTTCACGCCGGTGACGTTCACCAACGTCGTGGTGCAGGGCACGGCCCTGAGCCGCTGGAAGCCCTATGCGGTCGAGCGGTACCGCGGTCCCGCGTCGCACCCGATTGTCGAGATCCGTCCCGGCAGGCTGTCGCCCGACGGCGAATCGTTCACGCTGAGCTACGTGCACAGCTGAGCCGCGCCCGCCGGGCATCAGTGCTCGATGTCGATCGGGCGCCACTCGTCGGAGGTCGCGAGCTCGCGCAGCCATGACGGCGCATCGATGCTGGTGCGGGTCGTTCGGTCCAGGCAGACGTGGATCAGCTCGCCATCGGCGACGAGCTCACCGTGGCGGATGAACCAGTGCCGGCTGCGGAACGACGAGCTGCCGACGGCCGCGAGCCAGGTGGTGAGCTCGATCTCGTCGTCGAGCAGGATCCGCTTGCGGAACTGGGCGTGCGCGTCTACCACCGGGATGCCCGGGCCGTCGGCGAGCAGGTCGGTGAAGGGGTGCCCGGCGTTCCAGAGCCACTCGCTGAGCCCGCGGTCCATCCACCGGAACAGCGCTGTGAAGTGGATCTGGGCGACATCCACCTCGGACATGACGATGCGGAACCGGTGACTGTGGATGTACGGGCGCATCGTGAGGCCAGAGCCTAGCGGGGTCGCTACCCGCACGGCCGCGCCAACGACCGGGATCCATCCGGGCGTCCAGTAGGGTAGGTGGCCGATGCCGCCCATGGTGCTGCTCGATGCGACGCCGCTTCGCGGCACGGGTTGTGACCGCGAGGACACGACGGATATCCGCGCGCTGATCGGCGAGTTCCGACGTGATCCGGACCCGGTGCGGCCCCAGCTGTTGCTCGCCCCCGAATCCCCGCCTCCGTCCGGCTTCGTCGAGTGTCGGGTGCCGCGCCGACCCGGCCCGGTCGCGCGCGCGGCGGGCCGCGGGCGCGACGAGGGCGTCGTTCCCGAAGCGGCCGTCGCCGACCTGGTCCGTTTGACCTCTTCGGAGACGATCTGGTCACCACGGCAGATCAGTAGCTGCCACGACCCGATCCGGTTGCGGTTCCCCGCGATTGCATTCGGCGTGGGCAGCGGCGCGGCGCAGCGCAGGTACAACCGGTTCCTCAGGCGGCTACTGTGGGCGCGTCTGGTGATCGTCCCGACGCGGTGCGTAGCGCGCGATCTCATCGAGCTGCTGGCGATCCCCGAAACGCGCATCCGGGTGATCCCATTCGGCGCGCCGGCGCACATGGATCCCGGCCCGCCCGCCGACGGTCCTCCGACGATTCTCGTGGTCGCCAATCGGGAGCCGCAAACCAATGCGGCACTCGCCGTGCGGGCGCTGGCGCTCATGGACCCGCGTCACGGGGCGCGGCTCATGATTGTCGGCGTGGACGACCGGCGGCGGCGGGACCGGCTCGTGCGGCTCGCGGCATCACTGGATGTCGCCGACCGGGCGCACGTGTGCGCATCGCCGGATACCGCCCGGCTGGCTGAGCTGCGACGCACCGCGACGGTGGCGCTCGTGCCATCCCGTGCCGAGGGTGTCAGCGTGCCGACGCTCGCGGCGATGGCGGCAGGGCTTCCCGTCCTGGCCAGCGACATTCCCGAGCTCGCCGAGCAATTGGGAGCGGCGGGTCTGCGGATACGACGGTTCGCCCCGGCCCCCTGGGCCGCGGCGCTGGACGCGGTGCTCGAGGATGCGGCGTTCCGGACGGGGCTCGCCGAGCGTTCCCATGCGCGAGCACGTTCGCTCTCCTGGCACGAGAGTGTGCGCCAGACGCGTGATTGCTACGTGGGGGCCATCGATGGCTGACCCTGGCCCGAGCGTGGCTGGCCGGCGCGTCGCCGTCGATTGGCACCGTGTCGGGCGCCCGAGGCACGACGAGACCGATGTCGGGCGGTATCAGCAGGGGCTGACCGCGGCGCTCGCCGCGCAGGCCGGCCCAGGTGACGACGTCTGGGCGTTGGTCGCATGGCCGGCGGCCGTCGACGCGATCGGCCCGGGTGTCGGGCACGCCGGCGTCGGGCACCGGGAGACCGGGCGCCGGGCGCGCGACGTCCGGCAGATGCTCGCGACCCTGCATCCGGATCTGGCGGTCTTCGCTCAGATTGCTCCGACACCGGTCCCGGTGCCGTTCGCGCTCGTGATGCACGATGCGCTCTTTGCCACCCATCGGGAGTGGCTCGGGGGCGACGAGCGCGCACGCACCGTTGCGCGGACCGTCCGGGCAGTGACCCAAGCGCGCCTGAGCGTTGCGGTCTCCGAGGTGGCGCGGATCGACGTGCTCTCGATCCTGGATCTGCCGCCCGAGCGCGTGGTCGTCGTTCCGCCCGCGCCATCGTCGGCGTATATGCCCGCGCCGGAAGCCGCCGCCCGTATCGCGGCGCGCTACGGGATCCGGAGATATTGCGTGGCGATTGGGGAGACCGGTCCGCGGGGGAACCTCGCGCACCTCGCCGAGGCCGTCGGGCGCCTGGGTGAGCGCGACCTGACGGTCGTCTCGCCACAGCGTCCGCCCCGCGGTCGCCAAGAGATCCCCGGGATCCGGTTCCTCGGACCGCTAGGCGACGCCGATCGGGCGGATCTGCTCGCCGCCGCGGCGGTCGCCGCCGCGGTCTCCTTGTACGACGGCTGCGGCCTCGGCGCGCTCGAGGCGATGGCGTGCGGGACGCCGCTGGTCGTCAGCGATCGCGGCGCGTTTGGCGAGGTCACCGGCGCCGCGGCGATCGTCGTGCCCCCGACGGTCAACGCCATTGCCCAGGGGTTGCGGGCTGCCCTGGAGCCCGCGGTCGCCGACAGTCTGCGCGCCGCAGGCCCGCGACGGGCGGCGACCTACACGACCGCGCGCTCGGGCAATGCCGCTTGGAGCGCGTTTCGGGGGGTGCTGGGGCCGGGCCGGTGACGCGATGCGGTCACGGCCCCTCCGGAGAGCCGTAGACGAACGGCAGATCGTCGGCGACCTCCGCGAGCCGTGGTGCGGCCTGATCGCGGGCGGACACGGTCACCTCCATGTCCGGCCACGGCGCCTTGACGTCGGGATCGTCCCAGGCGATGCCGGCCTCGGTCGCCGGATCGAAGTACGCCGAGCACCGGTAGATCACGTCAGCCTCCTCGCTGAGCACCACGAACCCGTGGGCGAGCCCGATCGGGACGTAGAGCATGCGGGCGGTCTCGTCGTCGAGCCGGACGGCGACCGAACGGCCGTACGTCGGCGAGCCGCGTCGCAGGTCGACGATTACGTCGAGGATGGACCCTCGGGCGCAGCGCACGAGCTTCGCTTGGCCGGGGCGCGTCTGGAAGTGCAGGCCGCGCAGCACGCCGCGCGTGGAGCGTGAGTGGTTGTCCTGCGCCCATTCGTGGGTGATCCCGAGATCTCGGAACCAGTCGGCGCGCGAGGTCTCGACAAAAAAACCGCGGCCGTCGCGGTAGACGTCGGGCTCGATGATGAACGCGCCGGGGATCTCGGTGTCAATCACGCGCATCGGACCTTGATGTGGTCAGTGGTGGGCGACGGCTTCGTGGTAGACGGCGACCGTGAGCTGTGCGCAGCGATCCCACGTGAACTGACGGGCGCGCTCCACGCCGCGGCGGCGCAGATCCGCTGCGGTGTCCTTGGAGAGCACCACGCGCTCGATGCCATCGGCGATGTCGTCCGCGTCGGTCGCGTCGACGAGGATCCCGGCATCGCCGACGACCTCCGGAATGGAGCTGCGGTTCGAGGCGACGACTGGTGCCCCGCATGCCATCGCCTCGAGGGGCGGAAGGCCGAAGCCTTCGTAGAGTGAGGGGAACACCAGGCACGCGGTCGCCGAGTAGAGCGCGACCAGATCGTCGTCGGTGACGAAGCCCGGCCGGATCACGCTCGAACCAAGGTGTTCGAGCTCGCGTTCGAGCTCGCGATCGGTTACGCGGTCCATGCCGACGACGACCAGCACGCATTCCGGCGCCCGCCGCCGGACCAGCGCGAACGCCCGCAGCAGCGTCGCGAGGTTTTTGCGCGGCTCCGGGGTGCCGACCCACAGCAGGAAGGGGGCGGGCGGGATGCCGAAGCGGTGCGCCAGCTGCATTGGCTCGGACTCGATGGGCTGAAACCGGCGGTCCACGCCGAGCGGCACGGCGGCGATGCGATCCGGGGAAATCCCGACCAAGTCGACGAGCTCGCTGCGCGTGTACTCGGACGCGACGACGATGCGCTGCGCACGCTTCGCCGCCCGGGACACGAGCAGGCGCTGCTGGGCCGCCCCGGAGCGGGAGAACAACTCAGGCGATCGCCAGGCGAGCACGTCGTGGACCGTCGCCACGAGCGGAAGCGCGGTGCGCACGGGCAGCATCGGCCCGGGGCAGTGCAGGAGGTCGACGTCGCGGTGGGCCGCGGCGCGATCGAGCATTGCCGGGTAGTAGGCGAGCCTCCGTCCGGCGCGTCGCGTCACGCGGGGGAAGCGCGCGGGTCCGGGCGCGCCGTGGTCGATGAAGCGCTCGAGGTGGACACCGGGCGTCCGGCCGAGTGCGGCCGAGAGGTCCTTCGTGTACCGGCTGATCCCGGCCGAGCTCGCACCGGACGGGGTCATGTCGAACCCGACGCGCAGGAGTCGATTCATCGAGTGCCGCCCCAGCACGCGCCGGATGCAGCGACAACGCCGGTGCAGGCGCCACACACATCACGGTCGACCTGCAGGGAGCGGTGGGGTCTCACGGCGAGTTGTGCCTGGTCATGGTTCATGGATGGCGGCAAGCGTGGCCTGCGCACGCCGGCCACCCCGCAGACATTAGCGAGCGCCGGGCACTGCGGTCGTGGTGAGGTAGCATTTCGGCCTGTTAAACACGCCCGTGGCGCCACCGCTCCCCATCGGCACGCGTCGGAGTGCCGCGCGAAGGGGGCTGAGGATCCCGGCGAGGCTGCGCACGGCGCGCGGGAAGGCGGTCAGGGTGTCGATCGGCAAGATGGGTCGCAAGATGCTCGGTCCGCTGGAGCCCCTGGCCGTCGACATCTATCGCAAACCGTTCATCGACCTGGAAAGCGTCGCGCGGACGCTTGCGAGTATTTGCACCCCGGCGCGGATCGCGGAGATCGGCTGCGGCGAGGGTGTGCTCGGCACCGAGTTGAACCGTGCCTGGCCCGAGGCCGAGATCGTCGGCATCGACATCACGGCTCAGCCGGGGCGCCTGTACCGCGGCGACCCGGCGGCGGCAACGTTCCGCTCCTGCACGGCCGAGGAGCTCGCGGCGAGCGAGCCCGCAGGGTTCGATCTGGTGCTGTTGTGCGACGTACTCCACCATGTGCCGCCGACCCTGCGTGCCGGCATCGTCGCGGCGGCGCGCGCGCTGGTGGCCAACAACGGCCTGCTGGCCATCAAGGACTGGGAGCACCGGCGCGATTTGGCAACGGCGGCCGCGTACGCGTCGGACCGCTTCGTCACCGGTGATCGGATCCGGTATTTCACCCGCGAGGAGCTGGTGGGTCTGGTGGGCCCGGATGGGCCGGACCACGCCGATCTCGTCCTAGATGCGCACATTCCGCCGCGCCGCAACAACCTGCTGTTTGTGTGGCGCATCATGCGCCTGAATGCGCCGCCGCAGGAGACCTCCTAGGCCGCGGGCGCCGCCCAGACCCGGGCCGTTACAGCGGGCTGCTGGACGCCGCGTCGCCGGCGGTAATCTCACAGGTACCCGGGCCCTGCCGGCCCGGGCGCGACCGCTATAGTCGCTGCGGAATTCGCCTCAAGGAGGCCACCACGCCGCTGATCTCGATCGTCGTCCCGGTGTTCAATGAGGAAGAGGTCCTCGACGAGCTCTACCGACGGCTCTTGGCCGCGCTCGGCGGCCTTGGTCACGACATCGAGATCGTTTTTGTCGACGACGGCTCGCGAGATGGCTCCCGGGACATCATTCGCCGGCTGGCGTCGACGGACCCGCGTGTGCGCGGCGCGTTCTTCTCGCGGAATTTCGGGCACGAGTCCGCGATCCACGCCGGACTGCGCGAGGCCTGGGGCGATGCGGTGATCGTAATGGACGCAGATCTGCAGGACTCCCCTGAGGCGCTGCCGGAACTCATCTGCGCGTGGGAGCAGGGTGCAGACGTGGCGTACGCCGTGCGCCACGATCGCAAGGAAGGCGCGGTCCAGCGGGCGGCGTTCTCCACCTACTACCGCATCGCCGCGCGCGTCGTGGACGTTGAACTCCCGGTCGACGCCGGGCCGTTCAGCCTGATGGCCAGGCCGGTCGTCGACGCGATCAACTCTATGTCCGAGCACGGCCGGTACTTCCCGGGCCTGCGTGCCTTCGTCGGTTTCGAGCAGACGCCGGTCAACGTCGAGCGGGCCGCACGCTTTGCGGGCACGACCAAGTACTCGTTCAAGCGCCGAACCTCGGGCGCTATCCACGCCATCCTGTCGTTCTCGAAGCTGCCGCTGCGGCTCGTGACCGTCTTGGGCTTCCTGGCCGCGATCATCGCGCTGCTCGGCGCCGCGTGGGTCATCGTCACGAGCCTGGTCAGCGGACCCGGTGTGCCCGGCTGGGTCTCGCTCATGACCGTTGTGTTGTTGATCGCCGGCATCCAGCTCGTGACCCTCGGGATCGTCGGTGAGTACGTCGGCAAGGTGTACGACGAAGTGCGCGCACGGCCGTCGTTCATCGTCGCCGAGCGCGTCGGGCTGGGCGCAAGCGCCACCGAGATTTCGCGGCTTCCGCGGCCGACCGCCGAGGGTTCGCCGGACGGCCATCCGCAGCCGGAGGACGCGCCGCGGTGAGCGCCGGCACTGGGCTGGAGCTCAGCGTCGTCATCGTCTCCTACCGCTGCCGCGATCTGCTGCGCGACTGCCTGGAGAGCCTCGAGGCCAACCGCGCGGACGTCGCGATGGAGGTCGAGGTCATCGACAACGCGTCGAACGACGACACGATTGACGCCGCGCGCGAGTTCGGGTGGGTTACCGCGACGGCGCTCGATGAGAACGCGGGCTTCGCGCGGGCCAACAATCTCGGGCTCGGCCGCACCCGTGGCCGCGCGGTCCTCGTGCTGAACCCCGACACGGTGGTGCCTGCGCACGGACTGCGTCGCTGTCTGGATGAGCTCTGGAGTCGACCCGAGGTCGGGCTGATGACCGCCCGCCTGGTCGATCCGGACGGCCGGCTCGACCGGCGGTGCAAGCGTGGGTTCCCGACCCTCTGGTCATCGGTGTGCTACTTCACGAGGCTCGATCAGGTCTTTACCGGACGCCGCTCGCAGCGGTACACGGTGGGGTGGCTGCCCGACACCGAGTCGGGGGACGTCGAGAGCGTCAGCGGCGCGTTCATGCTCATGCGCCGCGAGGCCTTGCACGAGGTCGGCGGGTTCGACGAACAGTTCTTCATGTACGCCGAGGACATCGACCTGAGCCTCCGGTTCATCGAGCGAGGATGGCGCGTGTACTACTGGCCGGGTGTCGATGTGATCCACGTCGGCGCGGGGTCCAACGTCGACGGCAAGCGCCCGCCGATGGCAAACGCGGCCTACTTCCGGACGATGGCGCCGTTTATCGCAAAGCACCGGCCGGGCTGGCGGGGCCAGGTCATGGCGGCGCTGGTGGGCGTCATCAGCGAGATCCTGCTGCTTGCCTCGAGCGCGGTCGGAGGTCTGCGCGGAACGCCGCGGGGATCGCGGGTGCAGTCCGCATCGGCGGAGATCTCCGCGTCCGAGCGCTCTGCCCCACCAGGGAACACGTGATCGTCGGAGCGAGTCCTGGACTGGTGGGTCCGGATGTCTAAGCTGCCCGGTGTGCACGTACTTGTCACAGGCGTCACCGGGTTCGTGGGGCACCACCTGGCGGCGGAGCTCATCGGCGACGGTCACCGAGTGACCGGTGTCGTACGCCCATCGGGCCCCGAGCTGGTGCCGGACGGGATCGCTGTGCGCCATGCGGATGTCACGGACGCCGCAGCGCTGGCCGCTGTGGTGCACGCCGAGCGTCCCGAGGCCATCATTCATCTGGCGGGGGCATCCTCGGTAGGTGCGTCCTTCGGCGACCCACGCGGGACGTGGGACGTCAACCTGGGCGGCACGATCGCCGTGCTCGAGGCGGTGAGGACGACGCCCGCGCCGGCGCGCACGCTCATCATCACCAGCGGCGAGATCTACGGGCTGGTGCCGACGGAGGCGCTTCCCGTCGACGAGGCGACCCCGTTGTGCCCGGTGTCGCCGTACGGGGCGTCGAAGGCGGCCGCAGATATCGCCGCCGCCCAGTACCAGCACGGATACGGGCTGCCGATCGTGCGGGTGCGGCCGCTCAACCACATCGGCCCCGGCCAGGATGCACGCTTCGTGCTGCCCAACGTGGCCCGCCAGATCGCCCAGGGCGAACGCGAGGGGCGCGACCGTGTGGAGATCACGCTCGGGAACCTGTCGACGCGCCGAGACTTCACCGACGTGCGCGACGTCGTGCGCGCGTACGCGGGACTGCTCACGGCGGGACACCCCGAGTTCCCCTACCTGGTGTGCTCCGGCCGATCGATTGCCATCGCCGAGCTCGTCGACCGGATGGTCGCCGCGGCCGATCTGGACGTCAGGATCGCCGTGGACCCGACCCTCGTGAGGGCGGGTGAGCAACCTGACCTGTACGGCGACTCCCGCAGGCTACGGGCAGACACGGGCTGGACTCCCGTCATCGATATCGAACAAACCGTAATCGACACCCTGGACTGGTGGCGCGTCCGGGTGGCCGCGTAGAAGGGTCAATATGCCGACAGCGCTGATCACGGGGATTACCGGCCAGGACGGCTCGTACCTCGCAGAGTTCCTGCTGGAGAACCGGTACGACGTCTGGGGCCTCGCCCGCCGGGCGTCGACGGACTCGCACGAGCGGATCGATCACATCCTCGACCGGTTGCACCTTGTGCAGGGGGACCTGCTCGATCAGCCGTCGCTGACGGCGGCCCTCGAAGAGGCCCAGCCCGACGAGGTCTACAACCTGGCCGCTCAGTCGTTCGTGCCGACGTCGTGGAGCCAGCCGGTGCTCACGGCCGAGTTCACCGCAGTCGGCGTGACGCGCGTGCTGGAGGCGATTCGCCAGGTCAACCCGAAGATCCGCTTCTACCAGGCGCAGCTCGAGCGAGATGTTCGGCAAGGTGCGCGAGACGCCGCAGACCGAGCTCACGCCGTTCCACCCGCGCAGCCCGTACGGGGTCGCCAAGTGCTACGGCCACTACATCACGGTCAACTACCGCGAGAGCTACGATATGTTCTGCTGCCTCGGGGATCCTGTTCAACCACGAGTCGCCGCGCCGCGGCCTCGAGTTCGTGACGCGCAAGGTGACCGACGGCGTCGCGCGCATCAAGCTCGGGTTGCAGCGACCGGCTGTCGCTCGGGAACCTCGATGCCCAGCGTGACTGGGGCTTCGCCGGCGACTACGTGCAGGCGATGTGGCTGATGCTCCAGCAGCCTGAGGCGGACGATTTCGTCATCGCGACCGGCGCAAACCCACAGCGTGCGACGCCTCGTCGAGCTCGCGTTCGCGCATGTCGGGCTCGATCCCGACGCGCACGTCACGATCGATCCGGGGTTGGCGCGTCCCGCAGAGGTCGACGTGCTGGTCGGCGATGCCAGCAAGGCCCGGCGGGTGCTCGGGTGGGAGCCGCGTGTGGGTTTCGAGGAGCTCGTGGCAATCATGGTCGACGCCGATCTGAAGCGGCTCGCCCCGTGAGCGGCCGACGAATGCACGCCGCGCGTGGCAAGGTGGGATAGCGCCGGTGCGGATCGCGATTCTGGTCTGCGCGTACCCGCCCTTGAAGGGGGGCATCGGCAACGCTGCGGCGCGCCATGCCCACACGCTCGTCGAGCTCGGGCACGAGGTCGAGGTGCTGTGCCCAGCCCATGGTTCGCGTCCGGGCACCAGCGTGCTCGATGGCGTCACGGTGCACCGACTGCGGCCAGTCGTCCGTCACGGACTCTCCGCGTTCCTGCCCGGACTGGCGCGACGGGTCCGCGACTATGACGGGGTGCTGGTGCAGTATCCGTTCTTTGGCGGCGCCGAGCCCGCCGCGCTCGGCGCGCGGCTGAGCAAGACGCCGTACCTCGTCTACTTCCACATGGACGTCATCTGGGGCGGCATTCGTGGCGCGTTCCTGCGCATCCATCGCCAGATTGGCGCGCCGTGGGTGCTGCGCGGCGCGCGCCAGGTCCTCGTCAGTTCATTCGACTACGCCCAGCACTCGTCGATCGCTCACCTCAAGCTGTCCAACCTGCGCGAATTGCCGTATTCGGTCGACACGAACACGTTCACTCCGGCGCCGGTCAGCATCCAGCGACGTGGCGAGCTGGGTCTCGACCCGGAGCGCCCTGTCGTCCTGTTTGTGGGAACCATGAACGAAGCGGGTGCGTTCAAGGGGATCGATCGCCTGCTGCCGGCCATGGCCCAAGCCGGCTTACCGGAGCGGGCACAGCTTGTGCTCGCCGGCGAAGGCACTCGTCGCGCCGAGTACACGCGCATGGCCGCCAGGCTGCTGCCCGAAGGGTCCTATCGATTCATGGGCGGCGTGTCCGACGACGATCTGCGCGACCTGTATCGGTGCGCGACCGTGACGGTGCTGCCCTCGGTCACGGGCGAAGAGGCGTTTGGCATCGTGCTCATCGAGTCGATGGCCTGCGGCACGCCGGTCGTCGCGTCGGCACTGCCCGGCGTCCGCGGGGTCATCGGCGAGGAGGCGGGCCTCGCCGTGCCTCCGGGTGACGTCCCGCGGCTGGCGCGCGCAATCCGCGACGTTATTGACGACGTGGCCGAATCCGATCGGCTTGCGGTGGCCGCGAGGAGTCGCGCGGTCAGCGTGTTCTCGCGTGAGCGCGAGCGCGCCGATCTCGCGGCCGCGGTCGACACGCTGCGTCGCTAACTGGAGTTCGGTTCGGACGGGACGTCGGGCTGTGCCCGCCGGCCGGCCAGCGCGCCGAAGCGCAGGCCATCGATGACTCGCTCGTGGTCGCGGCGCGTCACGATCTCGTGCGCGGCGAATGCGGCGATGGCGCAGGCCAGATCGACCGTGATGATTGCGTTCGGGGTCCGGGCGAACAGCGCGAGCGCGGCCACTTGGATGCCGGCGATCGCCAGCAGGCACCACGAGTAGCGGAAGTCCCGGCGCCCGAGCTGGTGGTAGAGCAAGACGATGGTGCACCCCATGCAGGTCATGGCGGCGCCGTAGTACGGCAGCAGGTCGCCGGCGCTGCTGAATGCCGGCCCATAGGTCAGGCGCATGAGTTCCCGGCCAAGCGGCGTCGCCAAGAGCACGAACACGGCACCGACGGCGAGCGAGATCCCGACGCCCGCGGCGACGAGCGTCGCCGATGACTCACCGTGCGCGCGGCGGGCCGCCAGGCGCGGCAGTACCAGCGTGGTGAAGACCTGCGGTACAAGGAACAGGCCCTGGGCAATTGCCGACGCGGCGGCGAAGAATCCCGCCTCGCGTCCGCTGAGCACGAGCTTCGCCGTGATCACGTCAGCGTTGGTGAGCACCGCGATCGCGGTGACGCCAGCGGAGTTGGGGATGATCGAGCGCCGGAAATCCCGCCATTGCCGCGAGGTGCGGTCGATCGGCGGCGTGCGCAGCGCCTTACGGGCCAGCACGATGACCACCACCGACCCCAGGATCCACGACAGGGCGGTGCCGAGGATCGGGGCGATGACACGCACGCCGACCGCCCACAGGACCAGGAAGGCCAAGGGCCGCGCGATGCCGACAGTGATGAACCCCAGCGAGTACGCGCCGAATCGTCGCTCGCCCTGCAACTGTCCGAGCGTCAGCGGGAACACCGCGATCGCCGAGAGGACCGTGACTGCCGCCAGCATCACGGCGGTCGGGAAGCCCGTGGTGGTGACGTCGAGTATGAGTACGCCCGCGGCCCCGATCGCCATGACAACGACCGTCGCGAGCATGGTGAATCTCAGTGCCAGCGCGAAGATCGCATCGGGGGCCTCGCCACGGTTGGAGGCCGCCAGCGTCGGCTGCAGCGCGCTGCACAGGACGTACAGGACCAGGCACCCGGACAGGACTGCGGCGACGAGGCCGTAGTCGCGCGGACCGAGCAGCCGGCCGACGAGGATGAAGAAGACCCAGTTCCCCGTGCTCCAGATGCCGATCCCGGCAGCGACCATCAGACCCGGGCCGACCCAGCCTTGGCGGCCGGTCAACACGCGCTGTTCGGGTTGCCGTCGCGTCGGGGTGGCCTGTTCAGTCACGATTGCCCGGTCATGTTAGCTGTCGGGGTATCCACCAGCACGAAAGCGGACCGGAGCTGCGCAGGCAATAATCGTGGTCCGCGGCCTGGCATCGTTCGAATGCGGGCTCGCGCTCCGTCGCGCGCGGGACGGGCTCCGGTCGCCGCAGTCGCTGCCGTAAAGGATCGCGTGGTCGTACGTCGTTCGAGATTGGCGCCCGGAGTCGAGTGGCGCGTGCCGTCGTGGCTGATCGAGGCGGCGCTGGCCGCGCTCGCGTTCTCCGCGATCGCGATCGCGATGACGTGGCCGCTGGTGTTGCACCTCGGGTCCCGCATTCCGGGAGGCGGGGCCTTCTACGACCCGACCGGCTACTACTACGACTTCTGGTATTTCAGCACCCACGGGCTCAAGCTGTTCGGCACGGGCACGATGGCGCTCTTGGATGCGCCGTTCGGCCGGACGATCGTACCCGCGTCGTACCTCGAACAGCTCGTGACCTACGGTCCTGGCGTCCTCATCTCCGCGCTCTGGAACCCAGCCGCGGGTCTGAGCATCGTCGCGATCGCGGCACTGGCCGCGTCCGGCGGCGCGATGTACGGCTTCGTGCGGTGGCTGGGCGCGGAATGGATTGCGGCCGGCTGGGCGGGCGCCGCCCTCATGCTGAGCCCCTACCTGACCTACCGGGTCGGCGTGCACGTCCCGCTGGCGAACCTCGCGTGCCTGCCGCTTGCGTTGCTGGCCGGACTGGCGTGGATGCAGCGCCAGATCGTCGGGCGTGCGTTGTGGGTCGCGCTCAGCCTCGTGTTCGCATGGCTGACCAACCCGTATTACGGCTGCATGTGCATGACGATGGTGGCGGTGATCGGCCTGCTGGGGACGGCCTGGGCGTGGCGGGTCCTGGGCCTGCGCACCGCGATGCGGCGACTCCTTGGGCTGGCGCTCTGCATCGGGGTACTCGTCGTCGTGCCGCTCGTGATCTTGCTGAAGACCAGCGGCCCGGCCGTCCAGACCGTATTCGGCCGCACCGCGGTCGAATTGAGTCTGTATGGGGCGCACTTCACCGACTACATCTGGCCCTCGCATGCCAGCCGTCTCATGCACTGGCTGTTGGGGGGTGGGTGGGGCGGCGCCCCTGGGGGGGAGACCACGGTGTTTCTCGGCTGGTCGACGATCCTGCTCGCGGCCGGCTGGGGCCTTGTCGCATGTCGTCGCTGGGCGGACACGCCACAGCGAATGCGGCTGATGAGCGTGGTCGCGGGCCCGCTGGTCGTCGTGCTCGGGGTGATCAGCTTGGCGAGCCCGTACCGTGTCGCGGGGCTGTCGATCGACGCGCCGAGCTATTTCATCTGGAGGGTGGCCCCGTTCCTGCGCGCGTACGGCCGGTTCGGTGGGGCCGTCATGGTCGTGGTTGTCGCGGTCGCCGCACTGGGCGTCGACCGGCTCGTTGGCAAGGTCCGCCGCCGCTATGCGGTCGTGATCGGCATCCTGCTGGTGGCGGTGTCGGCGATCGAGCTGCCCGTGGCCATGCCGATCGCGAGCGCCCCGCCGTTGGTCGCGGGCGGTCGGGACAGCGCGCCCGCAAGCCAGTTCGCCGTCTGGAGCTGGCTTGCACGCCAGACTCCGAACGGTCTGCTGATCGAGCTCCCGACGTCGTCGATCGAGCCCTATCCGTACCGAGGGTTCACGGACCGGATCTACATGTTCGGACAGACGCTCGATCACTGGACGCTGGCCAACGGAGGACTCGGCGAGGCGTCGCTCGGCGACGACTACGGACGTCTCGTCGGAGATCCCAGATATCCGGACGTCGCCGCGAACCTGGCAACCGCGGGGGTGAGCCTTGTCGTCGTGAACCCATGGGGATACGCGCAGGCGCGCCTGAGCGTGCCCGATACCATGACGCCGCCGCCGGGCTTTGCCGTCGTACGACTGTATCCTGACGGGACCGCGGTCTGGCGGGTGACCGCGCCCGCAATGCCCGGACTTGCGGTCTTTCGGCGCGGATTCTCACGGGTGGGTGTGAGTGATGCCTGGGTTCTTTGGCAGCGATCTGGCACGGTGACGCTGTACACACGTGCGCAGGGGGAGTACTTCGTGGATGTGGCGCTTGCCAGCGTTGGGATATCAGGAGCGGTACGCGTCGCGGTGGACGGCGGACCGGACGTGGTGCTGCCCGTCGTGCCGGGTCCCGCACTGCCGGTGTGGATTCCCGTGCACCTGGCGGCCGGTCAGACGACGGTGAGCGTGCGCAGCCAGGCCGCGACGGGCCAGACGGCCGTGCCGGCGATCATCAGTCAAAGCTGGCAGCTGTTGGCAGCCGGAAGTCCGGCTCCGGCGTCGTGAGGACGCCGACCGTATGAGCCGACAGGTGACGCAGCCGCCGGGTGCGCACGACGGCTTTGACGAGGGCCTGGAGGCGCCCGACCTGCAGGTCGAACCCGTCGCGATCCCATCCGAGCCGGCCGAGGCCCCAGCAGCGGACGTCGGCCGGCGTGGCCGCGTCCGGCCGCGTGTCGTGGAAGCGGTCGCCGTCATCGGCGGGTACCTGCTGGTCGCCATCGCCATCACATGGCCGCTGGTGCTGCATATGGGAACTCGGTTTCCCGGCGGCGGGACCTACCTGGACCCGACCGGCTACTACAACGACGTCTGGTACCTGAGCACGCACGGGTTCAAGCTGTTCGGCTCCGCGGTGCAGACGGGCATCGACGCGCCCTTTGGCCGGCCGATCATCCCGTCGGCGTATCTCGAGCAGATCGTCAGCTACGGGCCGGCGGTCATGATCGCCCGGATCTGGACGGTGGCGGCGGGGCTGAGCATCGTCGCCCTGTTCGCGCTAGTGAGCTCGGCAGCCTCGATGTACCTGCTGGTGCGGTTCCTTGGGGCTGGCCGAATTGCGGCGGCATGGTCGGGCATCGCGTTGATGCTGAGCCCGTACCTGCTCAACCGCGTGCCGCTGCATCTGCCGCTGTCAAACCTGGCCTGCTTCCCGCTGCTACTGATCGCGTGCATTCGCTGGATGGAAAAGCCCGGGCTCCGGCGCAGCGGGTGGATCGCCCTCGCGATCGCCCTCGCGTGGCTGAGCGACCCGTATTTCGGCTTCATGGCGATGGTGATCGCCGCGGTCTGCACGATCGTCGCGCTCGTCGGCATGGCGCGGGCTGGCGGCTGGCGGATCGGCGCGCGGCGGCTCGGCGAGCTCGTCGCCGCGGTGCTCGTACTCGTCTGTGTGCCGTTGCTGATGCTCCTGATCACCAGCGGCAAGAACGTGCAGGACTCGTTCTCCCGGAACGCCGATCAGCTGGCGTTGTTCGGCGCACACGTCACCGACTACATCTGGCCCAGCCAGCAGAGCCAACTGATGGGGTGGCTCTTCGGGAGCGCCTGGTCCGGCACCGGGCCGCCGGCGGGCGTCGGGTCCGGCTCCGAGACCGCCCTGTTCTTCGGCTGGTCCACGATCGCCCTTGGCATCGCCTGGATTGTCATCGCCCGGCGTCACTGGGCGAAGCTGCCCTCGCGCCTGCGGACGACGAGCGTCCTGGCCGCCCCGCTGCTTGCGGTCCTGGTGCTGTTCAGTTTCTCCTCTCCCTACAACGTCGGTCCGGTCGGGATTCCCATGCCGAGCCGTGCCATCTTCGCCGTCGTGCCGTTCCTGCGGGCGTACGCCCGCTTCGGGGCACCCGCGATGGTGGTCATGGTCATGATCGCGGCGCTGAGCATCGACTGGGTGGTGCGACGAATGACGCGCACCAAGGCTCTTGCACTCGGCGCGCTGTGTATCGCCATCACGGTAATCGAGCTGCCGATCTCGCTACCGATTCCGAGCGGTCCCCCGCTGGTCGTCAACGGCCCCGACAGCGCCCCGGCGAGCACGTTTGCGGTGTGGAAGTGGCTGGCCACTCAGAAGCCCGACGGGATCCTCATCGACCTCCCAACCTCCTCGATCGAGCCCCAGCCCCTCCAGGGCTTCATGGATCGGATCTGGATGTACGGACAATCCATTCACGGGTGGCCGATCGCCAACGGTCAGCTCGAGGAGCAGACGGTGGCGACCGCCTTCGGTCGTCTCATCGGGGACCCGCGCTTCCGGT
The DNA here is from genome assembly GCA_963842065.1 of uncultured Thermoleophilia bacterium. GTDB lineage: Bacteria > Actinomycetota > Thermoleophilia > Miltoncostaeales > Miltoncostaeaceae > CAITWD01. The sequence continues at coordinate 402,578 of CAWJEW010000007.1, forward strand.
TTGCCGCGGCCAACCTCGCGACCGTCGGCGTCCGGACGGTCGTCGTGCACCCGTGGGCGTTCCGCCAGGCCAAGCGAGTCCCGCCCAACACGGCCCATCCGCCGTCGGGCTTCGCGCTCGTTCGCCGCTATTCGGATGGTACGGCGGTGTGGCGGGTCACCGCGGCCCCCCGCCCGGGGGTGGCATTTCCCGAGGTCGGCTTCCTCGACACCAACGCGGACTCGTCCTACCCGTTCCTGATGAACAAGTCGTCGGGAACCATGGCGCTCTGGACGCCCCATGCCGGGACCTATTCGTTGGGGATAAGGCTGACAAGCCTGCGCGGCGTCACGGCCATCCACGTGGATTTCGGGGACGGCCAGACGGTGCAGTTCCTGGTGCGCCCGGGATCGCCGCAGACGTTCAGGGCTGTGGTCCGACTTCCGGCCGGCACGACGATTGCCCGGGTGTGGCGTACACGGGCGTCGGGGACCGGGCACGGCGCGGTCACCCGGAGCAGCCAATGGCTGTTCTTGACGTGAGTGCGTGCGCCGCGCCGCCGTTCGCCAGCGCGGCCGCGCAGTCCCTCGACGCCGGGACGTCGTGCCGGGCGCATTCGACACGCAGTTCGCTCGCGGTCGGTTAGGATTCCCGCTGTTCATTTCGCCCGACCGACCCTGAGGTGCAGATGCCGGACGTCAACTCGAGCCTCATTCTCCGTGTCAACGTTCCCGCCGCGCCGGGAACCTTCGGCAAGGTCGTCGCCGCCATCGGGGCGGCGGGGGGCCGGGTGGGCGCCGCTGACATCGTACGGTCGACCTTGCGCGAGGTGACGCGGGACTACCAGGTGTACGTGCGCGACACGGCTCACGGCGAGGCGGTCGTCGCAGCGGTCTCAGCGCTCGACGGCGTCGCGGTCGTCTCGGTGACCTCGAACGTCCTGACGGTCCACGAGGGCGGTGCGATCGGGATGAAGACCCGCGCACCCATCGCCACGCGCGACGACCTGTCAATGGCCTACACGCCTGGCGTGGCCCGCGTGTGCATGGCCATCCACCACGACTTCCAGCAGGCCTGGGAATACACCATCAAGGCCAACAGCGTGATGGTGGTCTCCGACGGCAGTGATGTGCTCGGGCTCGGCGACATCGGCGCCGAGGCATCGCTGCCGGCGTGCGAGGCCAAGAGTCTGTTTCTGCGCAATTTGGCCGGGATCGATGCATTCCCGATGCCCATTAACGCGCGCGAGCCGGAGCAGATCATCGACACCGTTGCGCTGTGCAGCTCCGTGTTCGCTGGCATCCACCTCTCGGACATCTCCGCACCACGCTGCTTCGAGATTCGCGACGCGCTCGATGCGCGTCTGGATATCCCGGTGTTCCACGACGACCAACAGGGGACGGCGGTCGCGGTGCTCGCCGGTCTGATCAACGCGCTGGCGGTCGTGGGCAAGTCGCTCGGGACCGCGACGGTGGCGGTCACCGGCCAGGACACGCCCGCCGGCCGCGGGACTGTCACGCTGCTGAGCGCCGCCGGTGTCGGCGCGATCGTGGACACGCCTGCCGGCGCGGACGCGCTCGTGCGCTTCGACCGACCGGCCACCGCGGCGTGTCTGGACGCGCTCGGTGCGGATCCGATCGTGTTCAACCTGAATGGGACGAGCACCGACGCCTTCGACCGCGCCACCGTGTACGCCAGCTCACTGCCAAGCGCCCCGAACCAGATGAACTCGGCCGTCGCCTTCCCCGGGATCTGGAAGGGTGCCCTCGCAGTCCGCGCCACGACGATCAACGACGCGATGCTGCTGGCCGCCGCCGAGGCGATCGCGGCGGTCTGTCGCGACGAGGACGGCAATGCGTCTGCCGATCTCGTGGTGCCATCGGTCATCAGCGCCAACGTCGTTCGCGACGTCGCCGCAGCCGTGCAGGCCGCTGCGGGGTCGACGGGCGTGGCCAGGGTGGCCGCCACCGCGTAACGGGTGCACCGCGGGCGGACCGGGCGTATGCCGCCCGGTCCGCCTAACGGCGCAGGGTCCGCGACATCCGAATGAGCGGGATCGGGAAGATCGCGAGGCCCATCGCGGCCAACACCAGCACGTGCAGTCCCGTCACGGCCGAGGTCTGGCCGAGCGTCAGCGCGCGAAGGACCTCGACAAGGTTGGCCAAGGGCAGGCACCACGCGATGGCCTGCGCCCACTCCGGCAGGCGGTCGAACGGGAAAAACACGCCTCCGAACAAGAACATCGGCGTCAGCACCGCGGTGAAGAAGATGTTGAAGCTCTCGATGTTGGTAACGAACGCCGTGTAGAGCATTCCCAACACCGCGAACACCAACGCTCCCAGCAGCATCACCGGCAGGCACAGCCACGCCAGCGGTGAGGAGATCAGGCCGAAGACGGCCATCACAATCAGGAAGATCGTGCCGTAGGCCATCGCCCGGGTCGTGGCCCACAGATACTCGCCGACGACGACGTCCTGGACCGAGAGCGGTGTCGTGATCGCCGCTTCATACACGCGGCGCACGTGGATCCGTACGAACGCGTTGTACGTCGTCTCGAGGATCGCGCCGAACATGACCGTCGCTCCCGCGACGCCCGGAGCGATGAAGCGCACATAATCGACGCCATCGAGCGTGCTCACGTAGGCGCCCAGCCCCAGCCCCATGACCGCCAGGTAGGCGATCGCCTCGAGAAAGCGCGGGATCAGCGTCACCACGAGGGTCTTGCGGCCGACGGTCAGATTGCGCCACCAGAACCGTCCGGCCGCGCGCGGCGAGAACTCGGCAGCAGCCCGGACGGACACGCCTACAGTTCCTCGAGGGCGGCCCGCAGCTCGTCGGCCATCCCGTGGTGGCCGAACTTCATGGCTTGCTCGATACCCTCGAGGTACGCGTCGGCGGCGTCGTCGTGCGCCCCGGTCGCCGCCAGGCATTCCGCAAGGCGCCCCCAGGCGTTGCCCTCGTCTTCCTGCAGGTCCAGATACGCGCGGTACTGGGCGATCGCCTCGGCGTCCCGCCCCGCTCGTTGCAGCTCGACCGCGTAGGCGAAGCGTGCGCGTGCGACGCGCGGCGCCTCATCGACCGCATGTGCGAAGTACTCGATCCGATCCATGGGTCAGAACCTAGCGCGGCGCTCGCCGCGTGGGCCGCCGGACCCCTCGGACCGGCTGCGGGCGAGGGGCGCTCCGGGCGGGTTTGCCGGACTCCGGGAAGGGAATCGGCATATGGTGGGTCAGTCGTCAGCGCCGACGTCCAGCGCCATTCGAATAGAGTTCGCGGTAATGTGCACCGTCGCCGCGACCGACCGCCGGATCTTCGCTCGCAGCGGGGAAGTTTGCACCAATTGTGACGACCAGAATGCGCCGTTCGTTACAAAGGTGCACAAAGGTCACGCCATTGGTAGCGTGCTGTGGGTGGAGGGCAGTTCCGACGTGCGTTTCGGCGTGTAAGCAGAGGTCGACGTGAGGCTCTGGGACTACTTACCGATATTGGTCTTCATGGGGCTGGGCCTGATTATCGGCGGCGCCATCCTTGGCCTCTCGAAGATCGTCCGCCCGAAGCACACTCCGGTCAAGGACCTGCCGTACGAGAGCGGCATCCTCGCCACGACGCCCGTACGCCAGCGCTTTTCGATCAGCTTCTACCTGACCGCGATGCTGTTCATCGTGTTCGATATCGAGCTCGCGTTCATCTATCCCATCGCCGTGACGCTGCGCGATCGCGGTGTCGCGGCGCTCGTGGTGCTGCTGTCGTTTGTCGCCACGGTCGTGGTCGCACTGGTCTACATCTGGCGAAAGGGAGCCCTGGAATGGCGCTGATCCCGCCTGCCGGCGCGCCGATCGAGCGCGCACCACGCACCGACACGGCCATCGATCGCGACTTGCGCGACCTCGCCGCGACCGCCGAAGAAGAGGCATTTGTCCAGCGGTTGCTGACAACGACCGTCGATCGTGCGCTCAGCTGGGCGCGCGCGTCGTCGATCTGGCCCGCGACATTCGGCCTGGCGTGCTGTGCCATCGAGATGATGCACACCGCCACGCCGCGCTACGACATCGCCCGCTTCGGTGCCGAGGTCTTCCGGGCCTCGCCGCGCCAGTCGGATCTGCTGATCGTCTCCGGGCGCGTTTCGCAGAAGATGGCCCCGGTGCTGCGCCGCATCTACGACCAGATGATGGAGCCCAAGTGGGTGATTTCGATGGGGGCCTGCGCGACCTCGGGAGGGGTCTTCAACAACTACGCCATCGTGCAGGGCGTCGACAAGGTCGTGCCCGTGGATGTCTACGTGCCGGGATGCCCGCCGCGTCCTGAGAGCCTGATCGAGGGCATCTTGATCCTGCAGCGCAGCATCGGCGCCAAGGGTCAACCGAGCTCGATCGATCTCATGCGTGAGCAGGGCCTGCCCGTGCCGGAGGACGCGGCGCGCATCGCCGCGGAGCGGCGTGCGTGGGCGGCGGCCCGTTGAGCGAGTACCGCAACCTCATCGACGCAGCGTGTCCGGGGGCCGTCGTCGACGAGTTCGCGGGCCCCGGCGACGAGCTGACGATCGAGATCGCACGCGAGCGCATCCGCGAGGTCTGCCGGTTCCTCAAGGGCGAGCCGGGCGCGTTTCGCCAGCTGGCGGACCTGACGTGCGTGGACGTGCTGGCCGGTGACGGCCGTGGTGGACGCTTCCGTCTGGCCTATCACCTGTTCTCGATGGAGAGCGGCGACCGGCTGCGCCTCCGAGTCTGGGCGGACGCCGGGGAGCCCGAGGTCGATTCGGTGACGCCGGTGTGGGGAACCGCCAATTGGCACGAGCGCGAGGTCTACGACATGTTCGGGGTGCGCTTCGCCGACCACCCGGACCTGTCTCGGATCCTGATGCCGTTCGACTGGGAGGGGCATCCCCTGCGGCGCGACTATCCCATCGGCGGCGAGGACGTCAAGTTCAGTGACGCGGTCTAGAACCGGGGTCTACCGATGAGTAGCGATCACACCGACGTGTTCGCGCTCGAGGCGCGGGAGGCGCGAGAGATCGCGCGCCGCGAGGGACGCCCGCTCGCCGAGACCGAGCGCGTTGTCGCGATGGTCGAGGCGTCAACGCCCCAAGAGGCCATCGCACGCACCCACGAGAACGAGCGGCTCGCGAACGAGATGGCGACCGGTGCCCGCGCGCCGATGATCATCAACCTCGGTCCGCAGCACCCCTCGACACACGGCGTGCTGCGTCTCATCGCCGAGCTTGACGGTGAGGTCGTTCGCGACATCCATCCGGTGATCGGATACCTGCACACGGGCATCGAAAAGCAGTGCGAGAACAAGACGTACTGGCAGGGGATCACGCTCGTCACGCGGATGGACTACCTCGCGCCGTTCTTCAATATCCATGCGTACACGATGAGCGTGGAGAAGCTGCTGGACCTCGAGGTCCCCGCCCGTGCCCAGTGGCTGCGCGTCATGATCTCCGAGCTCAACCGCATCACCAGTCACCTGGTGTGGCTGGGCACGAGCGGTCTGGAGCTCGGGGCGATCAGCATCTTCTTCTATGCCTACCGCGAGCGCGACCGAGCGCTCGACTTGTTCGAGATGATTTCGGGCGAGCGCATGAACCACCGCTACTTCCAGGTCGGCGGCTGCGCGGACGACATGCCCCCGGGCTTCGAGAAGCTGCTGCGCCAGTTCGTCACCGAAATGCCCTCACGCATCGACGAGTACGAGGGGCTGCTCTCGCAGAACCCGATCTGGCTGGAGCGCACCCGCGGGGTCGGCTCGCTGCCGCCCGACCAGCTGATCGACCTCGGGATCACCGGTCCGGCGCTGCGCGCCGCCGGCGTCGATCTCGATCTGCGTAAGGCACGACCCTACTCGGGCTATGAACACTTCGACTTCAACGTGCCCGTCGGCACCAACGGCGACGCTTACGATCGGTACCTGGTCAGGCTCCGGGAGATGCGCGAATCGGTGCGCATCATCGAGCAGTGTCTCGACGGGATGCCCGAGGGGTCGCACATCGCCGACAACCGCAAAGTCGTCCTGCCGCCGCGCGGGGAGCTGGCGACGTCGATGGAAGCGCTCATCCATCACTTCAAGCTCGTCACCGAAGGCTTCACCGTGCCCGAGGGTGAGGCGTACACCGCGGTGGAATCTCCGCGCGGTGAGCTCGGGTGCTATGTGGTGGCCGACGGCAGCCCCAAGCCCGTGCGTGTGCACATGCGCGACCCGAGCTTCGTCAACCTTCAGTGCCTTCGTCCGATGGCCAAGAACGCCTACCTCGCCGACCTGATCGTGATGATCGGATCCATGGACAACGTCATGGGCGGGGTGGATCGCTGATGGCGGCCTGGAGACGTCGGATCACGACCATGAGTAGTGCCTGATGACCGCAGATCAGATCAGCGCCCACATCGAGCCGATCCGGCACGAGTTCGCCGAAGCTCGCTCACTTGTGCTGCCGGCACTCAAGTACGCCCAGACCGAAAAGGGTCACCTGACGCGCGAGGACCTCGAGGCGGTCGCCGAGGCGACCGGGTTCACCGCGGCATTCGTCGAGAGCGTGGCGTCGTTTTACGACCGGCTCTACCTGGAGCCGACGGGCACGCGCGTGGTGAGCGTCTGTGTGACGCTGTCGTGCATGCTCCGCGGCGCCGACGAGGTTTGGGAACACCTGTGTGACCGCGAGGGCGTCTCGCACCACGGGGGCACCGGCGAGGACGGGCGCATCACGATCCAGCAGGCGCAGTGTCTCGGGTACTGCGACCACGCCCCGTGCATCCAGGTGGACGCCGAGGAGACCATCGGGCCGATGACTCCCGACGCTGCCGCGAAGCTCGTCGACGACCTGCGACAGGCCCCCGCTCCCGACGAGTTCAGGAGGTAGACGCGTGCCGATCCTGAACAGCGTCTATCGCCATCGCGTGGCCGGCCACGAGCTGACCGACATCACCGACTACCAGGCCGCCGGCGGTTTTGACGCGCTCAAGCAGGCGCTCGGGGAAATGGAGCCGGACGACCTGCTGTACGTCTTTCACCGGTCGGGCCTGCGCGGCCGCGGCGGCGCAGGGTTCCCGATGGGCCGTAAGGCCAGCTTCCTGCCCAAGGACGCCAAGCTGGCAAAGTACGTCGTCTGCAATGCGGACGAGAGTGAGCCGGGGACCTTCAAGGACCGCGAGATCATCGAGATGAACCCGTTCCAGCTCATCGAGGGCGTTGCCCTCGCCGGGTATGCGATCGGGGCCGAGCGCGGATACATCTACATCCGCGGCGAGTACGAGTATCAGGCGCGCATCCTCCACGAGGCCATCCGCTCCGCCCGTGAGGCCGGGTTCCTGGGTACGGGCATCCTGCGCTCGACCTTCACCTTCGACATCACCCTCTACCGCGGCGCAGGGGCATACATCTGCGGCGAGGAAACCGGATTGCTCGAGAGTCTTGAGGGCAAGCGCGGCCAGCCGCGCCTGAAGCCGCCCTTCCCGGCGGTCGCCGGTCTCTACAACTCACCCACGCTCATCAACAACGTGGAGACGCTCTCGGCGCTGCCGCCAATCGTCACTCGCGGCGCGGATTGGTACGCCGCCCTCGGACCGGAGAAGAGCCCGGGTTCCAAGATCTTCTCGGTGTCCGGGCACGTCCAGCGTCCCGGCAACTACGAGGTCGTCCTCGGCGAGACGACGCTGCGCGAGCTGATCTTCGAGCACGCCGGCGGTGTCCGCGACGGGCAGCGCGTCAAAGCGATCTGGGTCGGCGGCTCCTCGGTGCCAGTGCTGGGCGAGCAGCACCTGGACACGCCGCTGGATTACGAGTCGCTGAACGCGGTCGGGACGTTCCTGGGGTCCGGCGGCTGCATCGTGATGGACGATTCGGGCTGCATCGTGCGGGCGACGCTGCGCCTGGCGAGCTTCTATCGACACGAAAGCTGCGGCAAGTGCACGCCCTGCAGGGAGGGCACCGGTTGGATGGAGCGCATCCTGCAGCGCATCGTCGACGGTGACGGCCGCATGGAGGACCTGGAGTTGCTGGAGTCCATCTTCGGGCGGATCTCGGGCAAGGTGCTTTGCGCGCTGGCGGATGGTGCGGTCGCGCCGATCTCCAGCGCGCTCAAGCTGTTCCGGGACGACTTCGTCGCCGCCATCGAGGACGGCGGCACCCCGCGTCCCGAGCCGATGTGGCCCGCGTCCCCCGCCGAGGCGAGGTAGGAACGATGGCTGATTATGCACCGGTTGATACCTCGGTTGAAAACCTCGTCACGCTCGAGCTCAACGGCCGCTCGGTGAGCGCGCCGGCCGGCACGATGCTGGTCGACGCCGCATACGCGGCCGGTGTGGAGATCCCGATCTTCTGCTACGAGCCGCGTTTGGGTCCGCCGATCGGCGCGTGCCGGATGTGTCTGGTCGACATCGAGGGCATGCGCGGCCTGCAGACCGCCTGCAATACGCCGGTGGCGCAGGACATGGTCGTCCGCACCGAGACGCCCGTGGTCAAGGATGCCCAAGACGGGATCCTCGAGCAGCTGCTGATCCATCACCCGCTCGACTGTCCGGTCTGCGACAAGGGCGGTGAGTGCCCGTTGCAGGACCGAACCTTCAAGTTCGGCCCCGGCAAGTCACGGTTCATCGAGCCCAAGCGCCACTGGCCGAAGCCGCTCGAGCTCTCCAGCCGCATTGCGCTTGACCGCGAGCGCTGCATCCGCTGCTTCCGCTGCGTGCGCTTCAGCCAGGAGGTCGCCCAGGACGGGCAGCTGACCATGCAGGAGCGCGGTGCGCTCAGCGAGATCACCACGTTCAGCGGGGACGCATACGAGGCACGCTTTACGGGGAACATCATCGACATTTGTCCGGTCGGAGCCCTGACGAGCATCCCGTACCGGTTCGTGGCGCGGCCGTGGGACGTGACCAACACCCCGTCGGTCTGCGGGCTCTGCCCGGTCGGATGCAACACGGAGCTGACGACGCGCGAGGGCGAGCTGAAGCGGGTGAGCGGGCGGGACGACCCCAACTACGCCGTCGAGGAAGGTTGGCTGTGTGACAAGGGCCGCTGGGGCTACGACATCGCCCACAGCGACGAGCGGCTGACCCAGTCCGTGATTCGCGAAGCCACGGGCGACCGGACCGCCGAGCTCGACGATGTCCTGCCGGCGGTGGCAAGCCTGCTGCGCGGGCGTTGTGTGGCGGTCCTGCTCGGGGGCACCGCGACCCTGGAAGAGGCGGGCATCGCGCTGGACCTGGCTGCCGTGGGCACCCTGCCGGGCGCGGTGGTGGGGCGGCTCGGCGTGCCGGTCGGCGCGCTCGGCGATGTGCGGACGAAGCCCGGCGCGGAGCTCGGCGACCTCGACGACGCGGACCTGGTCGTGGTTATCGGCGGCGACCCGGGCAGCCAGCAGCCGGTCACCGAGCTGCGGATCCGCAAGGCCAACCGCTTTGGCGCCACGGTGATTGGCTGCGGTCCCCGCCCGCACAGCGTCGAAGTGCTCGGTGAGTTCCGTCGCACGGCACCCAGCGGTCTCGCCGACGCGATTCGCGCGCTCGGCGAGCAGGTCGCAGCCGCGACTGCCCCGATCGTGCTCTGGGATGAGGCCGACCTCGCCGCGGATGCGGACGCCACGAACGCCCTCGGCGAGCTGCTCGCTGCCAACGGCCACGCCCGTCAGATCGCCCTCGGGGCCGACGTCAACGGCGCGGGCCTGGCTGCGCTTGGCATCCCGACAACAGGAGTGTTTGAGGCGGTCCGCGACGGCAGGGTCGACGCGCTGGTGTGTCTTCACGCCGACCCGCTGGGGGCCGCGGGCCGGGATGGCTGGGCGGCGGCACTCGACGGCTTCGCCGGCCCGGTGATTGCGATCGCCACACATGCGACGCCGACGAGCGCGCGCGCCGACGTCGTCCTGCCGGCGTTCACGATGTGGGAGCAGGAGGGCACCCTGGTCTCCATGACCGGCCGTGCCCAGCGGGTGCGTCCCGGTGCGGCCGGACCGTCGGGAGCCGCCGCGGGTTGGGAGCTGCTGGTCGCGACCGCGCACTACCTCGGCGCGTCGCCCGCCTACCGCACGGCCGCCTCGGCGTTTCGGGCGACCGTCGCCAACCATCCGGCGTTTGCGGGTCTCACGCCTGAATTGATCGGCCTGAGCGGTACGCGTATCGGTACCGGGCCGGCATCGGCCGATGGCGTGGTCGCGCCACCCGTCGATGACGAGGGGCTCGCGCTCGTGACCATCCACGATCAGTTCGGTGATGTCGCGGCGGCCGCATCTCACGCGCTTCGCACCGCGTTCCAGGAGCCGATTCTGCGGGTGCACCCGAGCACCGCGGCGGCCAACTCGTGCGAGGACGGCGTGCTCGTCGTCCTGACGAGTCCCGAGGGCCGCTCTGGGCCGCTGCCGGTCCGTTGTGACCCGCGCGTGCCCGAAGGAATCGTCGTCGCGCCGATCGGCGCGCCGGGTGCGCCGACCGAGGGCGCGCTCGCCCGTGACAACCGCCGCCTTCGCGTCCGACTGGAGCGGATGTCGTGACCGAGCCCTTTTTCTTGATCGTGATCGAGGCGCTGCTGACCGTCCTGATCGTGCTGAACGGGTTTGCCTTCGCGACGCTGTGGGAGCGCAAGCTGCTCGGACGCTTCCAGGCCCGCTACGGCCCGAACCGTGCCGGCCCCGTCGGGTATATGCAGCCGCTGGCCGACCTGCTCAAGCTGGTCTTCAAGGAAGACTTCGTGCCCGAGGGGGCAAACCGGCTGTTGTTCCAGATCGCGCCATTGGTCTCGGTCATCACGGCCGTGACGGCGATCGCGATGATTCCGTTTGGCGAACCGATCCACGTCGATGGATACCGGGTCCAGCTGGTGGGCGCCAACGTCTCCGTCGGACTGCTGGTGCTGTTTGCGCTGTCCGGACTTGCCTCCTACGCCTTGATCCTCGGCGGCTGGGCCAGTGGCAACAAGTACAGCCTGCTCGGCGCCGCACGCTCGGCCGCCCAGCTCGTTTCGTACGAGGTCGCCCTGGGCCTTTCGGTGATCGGCGTCGTGATGATCAGCCGCAGCCTTTCGCTCGTGGACATCGTCCACGCCCAGCAGTCGAGCACGTGGTTCATCCTCTTTCAGCCAATCGGCTTCATCATCTTCCTCATCGCCGCGGTGGCGGAGACCAATCGGGCCCCGTTCGACCTTCCCGAGGCCGAGTCCGAACTGGTCGCCGGCTACCACACCGAGTACGCCGGCATGAAGTTCGCGATGTTCCAGATGGGCGAATACGTGAGCATGATGGTGATCTCTGCGCTCGGCGCGACCCTGTTTTTGGGCGGGTACTTCGGTCCGTGGCTGCCGAGCTCGCTCGGGTTCATCTGGCTGATCATCAAGATCATCGCGCTGCTGTTCCTGTTTATCTGGCTGCGCGCGACGCTGCCGCGGCTACGTTACGACCAGCTCATGCGCTTCGGCTGGAAGTTCCTGCTGCCGATCGCCACCGCCAACCTCGTCGTCACGGCGGTCATCGTCGCCGTGTTCTTCCAGAAGTGAGGCCACTGACGGTGTCCCGCCAGGAGGTCGTCGCGTGAGTGTTCAAGATCAGGTCAAGGGCTTTGGCATCACGTTCCGCACGATGCTCAGCCGTCCGGTGACCCTCGGCTACCCGGAGGTCAAGACGCCGGTGTTTCCGCGGTTCCGCGGGCGCCATCAGCTCTGGCGGTTCGACAACGGCCTCGAGAAGTGCGTGGGCTGCTCGCTGTGCGTGGCCGCCTGCCCGGCCGACTGCATCCGTGTCGTGGCCGAGGAAAACACACCTGAGCATCGCGTCTCGGCCGGCGAGCGCTACGCCCGCATCTATGAGATCAACATGTCGCGGTGCATCTTCTGTGGCTATTGCGAGCTGGCGTGCCCGTTCGACGCCATCACGCTCGAGCACTCCTACGAGCTCTCCGAGCGGGAGCGCGACCTGATGGTCTACACCAAGGACATGTTGTTGACCCCCGCACCCAAGCAGCCGCCGTTGCGGACCGAAGGCCAGCGGATCTGAGGGGTCGCCGCATGAAACGCCACGCACAGCCCGACACCCAAGGCGTAAGGTAACCCGCCGTGGGTGAACGCATCTTCTTCGCGATTGCCGCCGTTGGCATCATCTCCTCGGCAGTCGCAGTCATCACCCTGCGCAACCCCTTTCGGGCCGCCGTTGCGCTGATCGTCTCGCTGCTGTCGGTCGCCGTGATCTTCCTGCTCCAACGCGCGCCCTTTGTCGCGATGATCCAGGTGATCGTCTACGCCGGCGCCATCGTCGTGCTGTTCCTGTTCGTGATCGCGTACCTGGGGGACCGGCCGCCGGAGATCGGCATCGACCCGCTGGCCAGATACCAGGTCCTGGCGTGGCTGGCGATCATCGGCTTGGCCATCGAGGGCTTCCTCGCCCTGGGCAACAGCCGACTGCCGGGGATTCGCTCCAACCCGTTCCAGGTGTCGGACATCGGTAGTCCACAGGCGATCGGCCACGCGTTCCTGGACCACTTCATCGCGGCCTTCGAGGGCACCTCACTCGTACTCCTGGTCGCCGCGGTGGGTGCCGTGCTGCTGGCACGGCGCGCCGTGCTCGGGGAACGTGGCCGATGACCCTGGACGTCGTTGCCGTGCATCATCAGACGACTGGCGTGCCGTTGTCGTGGTACCTGGCCCTGTCGGGGGTGCTGTTCCTGATCGGGCTGCTCGGCGTGCTGACCCGCCGGAACCCCCTGCTGCTGTTGCTCGCCGTCGAGTTGATGCTCAACTCGGCCAACATCGCCCTGGTCGGGTTCTCCCGCTACTGGAATGTCAGCGACGGGCAGATCTTCGCGCTCGTGGTCATGGTGGTGGCCGCGTCCGAAGTGGTGATCGGGCTGGGGCTGATCGTTGCCGTGTATCGCCAGCGCCTGGCGCTCGACGTGGACGCGCTCTCGCGTCTGAAGGGATGAGCCGGAGTGAGCATGCCCGACGCGAGGACCGCACCATGCTGATCACGACGCTGGCCTGGATCGTGATCGGTCTGCCCCTCGGCGGGACGCTGCTGCTCTCGCTCTGGCCGGGTGAGCCGGACCGGGAACTCAGCCGCGTCGTGGGCGTCGGCACGGTCGCGACGGGTTTCCTCCTGACGGTCATCGTGTTCATCGACCTACTCAGCCGAACGCCGTCACACCGGTTCGGCGAACAAACCCTGTGGCAGTGGGCCAACGTCGACGGTTTGCGGATTAATCTGGAGATCTTGGTCGACCCCCTGTCGAACATGATGATGCTCATCATCACCGGGGTCGGCGCGCTGATTGTCTGGTACTCGACCGAGTACATGGCCGAAGACCGCGATTACCGGCGCTTCTTCGCCGAGATGAACTTCTTCATCTTCGCGATGCTCCTGCTGGTGCTCGCCGCCAACTTCTTCTTCCTGATCGTGGGCTGGGCGCTCGTCGGTCTCGCCAGCTACCTGCTCATCGGCTACTACTACGACAAGCCGTCCGCGGTCGCCGCCGCCAAGAAGGCCTTCGTGATCAACGTGATCGGTGACGCGGGCCTCGTGCTCGGCGCGTTCCTGATCGCCAAGACCTTCGGCACGCTGGACTATGTCCAGGTCTTTCACGCGGCGCCCCAGCAGTTGGGCCGGCACTCGTTCACCGCGGAGATGATCTGTCTGCTCCTGTTCGTCGGCTGTGCCGCCAAGAGCGCGCAGATCCCGCTCCACAGTTGGCTCCCGGACGCGATGGAGGGCCCGACCCCGGTCTCGGCGCTCATCCACGCCGCGACCATGGTGACCGCCGGCGTCTATCTGATCGTGCGTTGCAACGTGCTGTTCCAGCTGGCGCACTACGTCTCGGACTACGTCGCCGTGACCGGCGCGGTGACGCTGCTGGTCGCTGCCAGCATCGCGATGGTGCAGGAGGACATCAAGCGGGTGCTGGCGTGGTCGACGGTCAGCCAGATCGGCTACATGATGGTGGCGGCCGGGCTCGGGCTCTACAGCGCGGCCATGTTCCACCTGTTGATGCACGCGTTCTTCAAGGCCCTGCTCTTCCTGACCGCCGGTATCGTCATCCACGCCCTTGCCGGCGAGCAGGGCATGGACCGGATGGGCGGTCTGCATCGACTGCTCAAGTTCGCCTCGTTCGCGATGCTGATCGGCTGCCTGTCGATCTCCGGCATCCCGCCCTTCTCGGGATTCTTCTCCAAAGACGAGATCCTCTCGTCGGCGATGGCCGCCGGGCCCCTGGGGATCGTATGCGGGATCGCGGGCCTCATCGGCGCCGGCATGACCGCCTTCTACATGTTCCGCATGTACTTCCGGACGTTCAGCGGCCCCGATCGCGAGGGCGGCTACCACCCGCACCCGCACATGTGCGGTCTCGCGATGGCCATCCCCGTTGGGGTGCTCGCGGTGCTGTCAACGTTCGGTGGGTTCATCCAGGTCCCGGGCGGCTGGCACCTGGTGACCACGTGGCTTGCGCCCTCGCTGCCCGCCCAGCCGGTCATCAACGCCTCGGCGGCGGTGCAGTGGATCACCAGCATTGTCTCGGTCGCGCTTGCCGCGACCGGCATCGCTGTGGCGTGGTGGCTCTTCGGTGCGGGTCCCGAGCGGCGGCTGGCCTACGCCAACAAGCTGCGCGGGGTGCGCGGCGTGCTGCTTGCCGAGTGGGGCTTTGATGAGGCCTACGAGGACGTCATCGTCCAGCCCGGTCGCGATCTTGGCGACGCGGCGATCCGGACGGCCGAGCCGGACGTCACCCAGGGCATCGTGGCCCTCGCGACCGGCGCCTCGATGGTGACCGCGCGCGGGCTGCACCGCATGCAAACCGGCCTTGTGCGCACCTACGCGTTCGCCGTGATCGCGGGCGCCGCGATCGTCGGCCTGATCGTCATCCTGGCGAGGTGACCGGCATGCCCTGGCTGACGGCCATCATCATCGTCCCGCTGTTCGGCGCCCTGTCCATGAGCATCGTGCCGGCAGGCGGCCTGTTCCAGGCGCGCCTGCAGGCGGCCTTGGCCGCCGGCGCTGACGCTTGTCCTGTCGGTGATCATGCTCGGTGAGTTTCACCGCGGCTTCGCGGGGCCCCAGTTCGTTGAGCACGCCGGGTGGGCGACCCAGGTGGGACTGGACTGGACCGTGTGGGTCGACGGCATCTCGATCTGGCTGATCATGCTGACAACGGGCCTGTTTGCCGTGGCGATCGCCTACCTGTGTTTCCGCACCCCGGAGCGCCCGCGTGCGTTCCTGGCGCTGATCCTGCTTGCCGAAGTCGGCCTGCTGGGACTCTTCAGCGCGGGCAACCTGGTGCTGTTCTACGTGTTCTGGGAACTGATGCTCGTCCCGTTCTACTTCCTGATCGGGATGTGGGGTGGTTCGGGGCGCCAGCTCGCGTCGATCAAGTTCGTCATCTACACGATGGCCGGCAGCCTGCTCATGCTGGTCTCGATCGTCTCCACGGCGGTCATCGCGCACGGGATCACCGGCGTCTACACCTTCGACATCTTGGCCCTGCGCAATGTCAGCTACACGCGGCCCGAGAGCATCTGGCTGCTGTCGGGGTTCTTGCTGGCCTTCGTGATCAAGCTCCCGCTGTGGCCGTTCCACGGCTGGCTGCCCAACGCATATCGGGAGTCTCCCATCGTCGTTGTGGGGCTCCTGGCCGCGGTCGTCAGCAAGGCGGGCGTCTACGGTCTGCTGCGGATCGGCCTGCCGCTGTTCCCGCGCGGGATGGAGTTCTTCCAATACCCGATCATGCTGCTGGCGCTGGTGAGCATCGTCTACGGGTCGCTGGTGGCGTGGCGACAGCCGACGATGCGGATGCTCGTCGGTTATTCGAGCCTGGCGCACCTCGGGTTCATCGCGCTGGGCATCGCGGCGATCGACGCCCAAGCCGCCCAGGGGGCGGTCCTGCAGATGGTCAATCACGGTGTCGTGGTCGTGGCCGCGTTCGCGATCGTCGGCGTCATCTCCTCGCGCACGGGCAAGGATGAGATCGACGACATCGGCGGTCTGGCGGCCGGCGCCCCGTGGCTTGCCGGGCTGTTCCTGATCGTCACGATGGCGTCCCTGGCGATCCCGGGGTCGAACAGCTTCGCCGGCGAGTTCTTCATCCTGGCCGGTGTGTTCCAACACGACTGGTGGGCGGCGAGCATCGCCATGATCGGCGTGATCTACGCGTCGGTGTACATGCTGCGCCTGTACCAGTCCAGCATGAACGGGCCGATCCACGGAGCCGATCCGCGCCGCGTGGAGCTCAAGGTGCGCGATGTCGTCGTCCTGGTCCCGCTGATCAGCGCGATGCTGTTCATCGCGCTCTGGCCCCAGGCGCTCGTCGGCGCTTCGAGCGCCTCGGTGGACAATGCCGTCGCACCGGCTCAGGTCGCGGTCGGGCGCCCGGCCAACGAGATTCATGGGGTCGTGCTGCCGAACCCGCTGCCGGCGACCGAATTGCCCTCGGCGACCAGTTCGACCGGGGGAGCCGCACAGTGAACACGTTTGCGGCCACCCCGCCGCTGATCGTCGCCGCGACAGCCATCGTCGCGCTGCTGGCGGGCCTGTTGCCGAACCGCTGGGCCCGCCGTGAGGGCCCGACCGTCATCGCAATCGTCGGTCTGCTGGCGGCCGCCGTGATGTCGATCCTGTTGTGGGGTAATCGCATTGTCGCCCTGGGCGGCGGCTACCGCATCGATCGCCTCGCGGTGCTGTTCAATCTCATCTTCATCGGCTGCGCGATCGCGACGCTGCTGCTGTCGGTGCATGAATCTGCCGGCGTGGATCGACGCGGCGAGTACGCGGCCCTGGTGGTGACCGCCACCGCGGGCATGGTGCTGGTCGCCGGCGCCGGTGATTTGATCACGATCTTCCTCGGCATCGAGATCCTCTCGGTCGCGCTGTACGTGCTGTGCGCGTTGGAACTCTGGCGCGAACGCTCCCTCGAGAGCGGGCTCAAGTACCTGATCGTGGGGGCCGTCGGCTCGTCGTTCTTGCTGTACGGACTGGCGTTCTTGTTCGGAGCGACGGGGTCCGTGAACCTCTCGGCGATCGGCAGCAGCCTCACCGAGGCGTCGTTCAACACCGAGCCGCTGTTGTGGATCGCGATGACGCTGATCATCGTCGGGCTCGGGTTCAAGTCCTCGGCGGCCCCGTTTCACATGTGGACGCCCGACGTCTACGAGGGCGCGCCCACACCGATCACGGCGTTCATGGCGACCGCCACGAAGGCCGCGGCGTTCGTCGCCTTTCTGCGCATCTTCGCCGCACCGCTGATCGACCTCGTGCATACCTGGCAGATCGCCATCGGGCTGGTCGCGGTCGCGAGCATCGTGGTGGGCAACATCGCTGCCCTCGTGCAGACCAACCTCAAGCGCATGCTTGCCTATTCGAGCATCGCCCAGGCCGGGTATTTGCTCATCGGCGTCGCCGCCGGCACGATCCAAGGTGCCCAGGCCGTGCTGTTCTATCTGCTGGCCTACGCGGTGATGACGATGGCGGCGTTCGCGGTGGTGATCATTCGCGAACGCGAGGTCGAGGACGGCGAGCAGCTCGTGGCCCTGTCTGGATACGGCCGTGCCCGACCGTTCTTGGGCGCCATCATGACCCTGGCGATGCTCTCGCTGGCCGGGTTCCCGCCGCTGTCCGGCTTCATCGGCAAGTTCCTGTTGTTCGGGGCCGCCGCCGAGCAGCACCTGTGGTGGTTGGCGGTCGTCGGCGCACTGGGCAGCGTGATCAGCCTCGGCTACTACCTGCGGGTGGTGGGCGTGCTGTGGTTCGGCGCCGCCGGGGAGCCGGAGCCGCACAAGACCCTCGCGGTCAGCTCGCCAGTGATGCTCACCACCGCGGCCTGCGGGGTGGCCATCCTCGGCTTCGCCGTCTTTGCCGGGCCGCTGTTGACCGTCTGCCAACAGGCGGCGTTGTCGCTCTTGTCCTCCTAGGACGTCCTGCGGCCGGGGCGCCTGGGTGCACCCGGCCGGTACGGCGCACGGCGCCCCGGGGCGGTGGGACCGCCGCGGGCTACGTCGTCAGGCGCCGGTACAGCTGCGGAAGTTTGTGCGGCAGCGTCCGGACGTCGTCGATGATGACGAAGTTGGCGTCCGAATACATGTGCGGCAGGTAATCGGCGGCCTCTTGGTCGACCGTCACGCAGAACAGGTGGATCTTTTCCCGACGCGCCTCGCGCAAGGCGACCTGGGTGTCCTCCTGGGCGTACTTGTTGTCCTGATAGGTGTCGGAGTCGTAGGGCTTGCCGTCGGTTAGGAGGATCATGAGCTTCACCGCCGCGTCGGCCGCCACGAGACGGCGGGTCGCGTGCCGGATCGCCGGGCCCATGCGCGTCTTCTGGCGTGCGTAGATGCCCCCGATGCGACTCTTGATCCGGTCGTCGTACTTCTCGCCCAGTTCTTTGACCACGTAGAACTGAGAATCCTCGCGCCCGGAGCCGGAGAAGCCGTAGATCGCGTAGTCGTCGCGAATGGCTTCGAGGGCCTCGCACATGAGCAGGAGGCCCTCCTTTTCGATGTCGATGATCCGCTTGCGGCCATCGATCTTGCGGTCGGTCGAGCTCGACATGTCGACCAGAAACGCGGTCGCGACGTCACGGTCCTTCTTGTCCCGCTTGATGTAGACGCGTCCTGACGGGGAGATCTTGGCGCGCTTTTCGACCACGTACTCGACCAGGCCGTCGGTATCCAGGTCGTCGCCCTCGGTCTGATAGCGCATCTTGCGCAGCCGCTCGGGACGCATCAGCTGGAAGTTGCGGCGGATCTGGCTGACGATCCCGCCGAACTCGTGGAACGTCGCCGCGACGAAGGACTCCTGGGTGCGCGTCGAGCGCGTCTCGCGCAGCGTGCACCACGCGGGGCGGTAGTCCTCAATACGGTAGTCCCACTCGTCGTACATGAACGTCTGCTCGCCGAGGTCCTCCTCGGCGTCGCTGTCGACGTGGGCGAGCGCCTCGGCCGACTGCTCGGGGGTCATCCCGCTGCCGGTGCTCTCCTCATCGGCCTTCTGGTCCGAGCTGGCCGTGCCCTGCTCATCTTCGGCCCCGGTCGACTCGGTCTTCTGGGCGACCTCGTCCGGGGAGCCTTCACCGAGCTCCGGCTGTGCGGACGACAGGGCCTGGTCGGCGTCCTCGGGCGCCTGGTCCTCCCCGGGGCGCTCCGGGTCACGCTCTTTGGTGTTTGCCTCGCGCTGGGCGGGCGACTGCTGCGGCGGCCGCACGAGCTCTTCCATCACCGGCGTCATGAACTGCGGCAGCTCCAGAGGCTCGTAGTCGCCCTCATCCTCACCGCCCATGTCGGGCTGCGGCTGCTGCAGTTGCTGCTGATCGGGCATCTCGGGCTGGTCAGGCAGATCGGGGTTCACCGCCTCCGTCCGGGCCTGGGCTTCGTTGTCGGCGACCAGCGCGAAGATCTCGGCGACGCAGCGGGCGGTATCGGCGACGGTTGCGGACTCGTCTGTCAGGCGTTCGAGGCAGGCGCGCGAGGCGTCGATCAGCGTGCGGGTGTGTGCCGGCACCTCTGCGAGGTCGGGCTCATGGCCCATGACGGTCTGCAGGAGCGCTTCGACGACGGCCTGCGGGTCCGAGAGCACGCTCAGATCCGGCCGATCGTCACCCGACGCGGCGTAGATCGCGTCCATGTCGCGCTTGATGCCCGGGTAGGTCGCGCGGATGCGGGCATCGACCCGATAGCTCTCGGCCACGTTGAACAGGTCTCGGGCCAGCGCCGGCCAAGGGAACAGGTCGTAAAACTCCGTGAGCGTGCTGGTGTCGGCGTCGCGGGTCGCCACGATCAGCTCCAGTACTTGGTTCGGATTGCGTCGACCGTGTCGCTGATGTCGTCGAGGCTGAACTGGTAGGTCCCGAACTCGATGCGGCCGGCGCCTTGGGCCGTCGCGAGCTTGTAGGCCGCGAAGTTCTGACGCTCCTCGTCGAAGACCCGCATGTCGGGCGGCAGGACAATGTGATCGGCGGTATAGACCTCGAGGCTGTTGGAGTCCTCTGTCGAACGGATCGCGATGTCGCGCCCCGACAGCGCGGTCGCGTACAGCTTGAGCACGCGGGCGATGCTCTTGAGCGCGAGACCTTCACGTAGCTCTTCCAGCACCTCGAGGCTGTACTTGGAACCGAGCCGGAAGTAGCCGCGTCCGACTTCCTTATTGCGGTCGAGCACGTCGAGGCCACGGCTGACCCACTCGGCCGCGCCCTCATGCGAAACGCGCTCGCCGTTGAGGAGGTCGAGCAGCGTATCCGCGGCTTCCAGCGACGCCTCGGGATCGGCGCCCGCGACCTTCTGGACCTCCTCCAGGTAGACCGGGCGATGCTTCGGGCGCAGACGCGCCAGCAACGGGGGCAGGGCGGTCGCGAGCTCGACCGCGTGCTTCTTGCGCTTCTCGTCGCGGCGGTCTTGGGCGGCGAGCTGGGTTCGCAGCTCCTGGGCGCGCTTGACCTTCGGCTCCATTTCCTGGATCTCGCGCTCGAGCTGCGCCAGTTCGGTCGACAGCTGCCCCGTCTCGGCATCCTCGGCCGTTCCGGTCGTCGCGTGCTCGATGATCTCGACGTAGTTGTCGGCGAGATCCTTGTCCGGGGCCTCGTAGAGGTCCGGCAACTGCTTGGCGACCTCGACGCCACTCTTCCAGCCGAGCTTGGCGACCGCCGTGACCTGGTTGAGGTAGCGCGCGACCAGGTCCGGATCCTCCTGTGCCAGTAGGCGCGGCAGCTGGCGCGCCACCTCGACGCCCAACTGGTACTTGAGGTCGGAGATGCCCTCGACCATGCGCAGGTACGCGTCGCGTTGCTCTTCGGGGACGGCCGCCAGCATCTCGCGGGCCACGTACATCCCGACGTTGCCGACACTCGGTCCGAAGGTCATTCTGGGCTCTCCTCGGCGCGCGTGGTGCGTCTAGAACTGCGTTGCGATGATCTCGACGATCGACCGCTGCATTTCGACGTCGTCGGTGATGGGCTTGCAGATCGTGCTCTCGCAGGCGGCGACCGGTTCGATCCCGCCGGCGATCAGTTGACCGGCGTACACGAGCAGTCGCGTGGAGACCCCTTCCTCCAGCCCGTGCGTGCGAAGGTTGCGCACCTTCTCGGCGATCTTGACCAGCTTGGCCGCCACGTCGGCGTCGATCCCCGCCTCCACCTGGAGGATCGTCTCCTCGAGATCGGGCTTCGGGTAGTCGAACTCAATCGCGACGAAACGCTGTTTGGTGGAGTGTTTGAGGTCTTTCAGCACGGACTGGTAGCCCGGGTTGTACGAGATCACCAGCATAAAGTCGTCGGGCGCTTGGACGATCTCGCCCTTTTTTTCGATCGGCAGCACGCGTCGGTCGTCGGTCAACGGGTGGATCACGACCGTGGTGTCCTTGCGCGCCTCGACGACTTCGTCCAGGTACGCGATGCCTCCCGACTTGACGGCCGTCGTCAGCGGGCCGTCCTGCCACACGGTTGCGTCGTTTTTGAGGGTGTACTTGCCCACCAGGTCCGAGGCGGTGAGGTCCTCGTGGCATGCGACGGTAATCAGCGTTCGGCCGAGGCGCCAGCTCATGTGTTCCACGAAGCGGGTCTTGCCACATCCGGTGGGGCCCTTGAGCATCACGGGCAGACGGGCGTTGTACGCCGCCTCAAAGAGCTCGACCTCGTCCCCGAGGGGGAGATAGTACGGCTCTTTCGTCAGTCGGAACTCTTCGACGCGCTGGCTTTCGACCCCCATATACCAAACTCCTTACCTGTTCACGGCCGATTGAACGAACAAGTGTAGCGACGATTGCTACAAACGGGCCCTGCTACTGGCCGTCTGGTTCGCCCCCCCAGATCGATGGCAGGTCGACGTCGAACGACCCGTCTTCGTCGGCGTGCGCGGCATACCACGCCCGAAAATTCGGAATGGTGAAACCGATCACCTGGCGGGTTCCCGGATCGATCCGCACCAGCAGGTCGCGCTCGGTGTCGTGGACCGTGATGCCGGGGATTGGCGGGCCGTAGGAGCAGTGATATGTGTCGGTCGTCTCGTCGTATCGGGTCAGCGATTCAGAAGCGATGCGCAGCGCGTTTTCGTTGACGAACGACGGGTCGTTCCCGGGTTCTGGCGGCGTTGTGGACATCGGATCTCCTTGTGGGAGGCGGGCTAGGTCTCGCGGACGATGGTGAGTACACTTTCGCAACGTGCGTATGAGCGGAAAGGCCTGACGGCATGAGAGCGGTTGATGAGACTCTGGCGAGCCTGAAGCGATCAGGCGTGGATGCGATCTTCGGGCTGCCTGGCGGTCCCCTGATCCCATTGTTCGATGCGTTGCACGACGACCCGGACCTCCGGCTCTATCTCGTACGGCACGAACAGGGTGCGGGTCACATGGCTGAAGGTTACGCCAAGGTGACGGGACGAGCCGGGGTGTGCACCGCCACCTCGGGTCCCGGCGCGACCAACCTGGTGACGCCGATCGCCGACGCATATATGGATTCGGTGCCGATGGTGGCCATCACCGGCCAAGTCGGCTCGACCCGCGTGGGCACCGACGCATTCCAGGAGGCCGACATCGTCGGGATCACCCTCCCGATCGTCAAACACTCATACCTGATCAAGGACCCCGTCGACCTTCCGCAGGCGCTCGCCGAGGCGGTCTACATCGCCGAGAGCGGCCGGCCGGGACCGGTGCTCGTCGACGTCTGCGTGGACGTCTGGGGCAAGGACGTCGAGCCGTACACCGGTCCGTTCCCGCCGGTGATCCCGGGGTACGCGCCGCCGACCTCGGGCGGACACCCCCGTCAGATCGCGGCCGCCGCGGAGGCGATCGCCAAAGCCAAGCAGCCGGTCGTCTACGCCGGCGGCGGCATCATCGCCGGCAACGCCGCCGACGCGTTGCGCCGTCTGGCGGAAGTCGCCGACATCCCCGTCAACACCACGCTGATGGGCCTGGGCGGGTTCCCCGGCTCGCACCCGCTGTGGGTGGGCATGCCCGGGATGCACGGCCTCGCCGCGTCGACGTACGCCTTCCAGGAGTCAGACCTCATCCTGGCGGTCGGCGTGCGCTTCGATGAGCGTGTGCTGTCCACCATGATGAGCCAGTGGGCGCCCCACGCGAAGATCATCCACATCGACATCGACCCGGCTGAGATCTCCAAGAACCGCGCCGCCCACATCGGGATCGCGGCGGAGTCCGCGGCGGCGCTCGAAGGTCTCGCCGATGCGTACGGGCGGCTGCCCGTCAAGCACGACGCCGCGTCGCGTCGGGCCTGGATGGCGAAGATTCACGCCTGGAAGGCCGCGCACCCGTACCACATCGCCAGCGATCGCGAGTTCATTCAGCCCCAGCACGTCATCCAGGCGCTCTACAAGGTGACCGGTGGCAACGCGATCGTGTGCACCGACGTGGGCCAGCACCAGATGTGGGCCGCCCAGCACTACATCTTCGACAGCCCGCGCCAGTGGATCACCTCGGGGGGCCTGGGCACGATGGGGTTCGGTCTACCGTCGGCCATCGGTGCGCAGGTCGCGCTCCCGGAGCGGCTGGTGATCGACATCGCCGGTGACGGATCCTTCGAGATGACCCTGCAGGAGCTGTCGACGGCGCAGATGTACGGCCTGCCGGTCAAGGTCATCATCCTCAACAACGGCTACCTGGGCATGGTGCGTCAGTGGCAGGAGCTGTTCTACGAGTCCCGTTACTCGGGCACCAGCTTCGCGCCCTTCCAGCCCGACTTCGTGAAGGTCGCCGCGGCCTATGGGATGCCCGGGTGCTCGGTCGATCGCATGGAAGATCTCGAGGAGGGGCTGCTGGCGACGCTGAACGCGGACGGTCCCGCATTGATCAACGTCAACGTCGACCCGATGGCGAAGGTGTTCCCGATGGTGCCGCAGGGCCAGGGCCCGGGCGCCGTCATCGTCAAGGGCTAGCGCACCGCCGTCCGGTCGGGCGGCCCAAACATCCGGCTGACGGCCGGGCGCGTGCGCCCGGCCGTCAGCCGCTCGGTGGTGCCGCGACGCGGCGGCTCCGGCTCGGCCAGGACCGACCGAGCGCGAGCGCCCTAGTAGATCTCGGCGATCCGGACGCCGCTGGTGAGCGACTCGACGTCGAAGTCCATCTCTTCTTCGAGGTTCACCGGGACCCGCGCCGGGAGCACGATCTCGAACTCACCTTCCGGCGTCTGATGGTTCTTGTAGTACTCGGTGAAGTTCGCAATCTGGAAGCCCAGGACCTCGTGCGTGTCCGGGTCGAAGAAGACGGTGATCCCCTCGGAATTGGTGACCGCGGTCGCGTTCGGGTGGCTCCTGTAGATGTGGCGATACGTGTCGCTACTTTGGTCGTACTGCGGTTCCGGGCTCAGTGCAGTCCCCTTCCTCGGCCATGGTTCGGTAGTGCCAAATCATGCTAACAGCGGCCGGGCGATCGCGACAGCAGTTCGGTAGGCCGGTCATCAACTCGGGCGAAATCTCGCTTTTGCAGGGCAATCACGTGGTGCGGGCCAACTTGCTTCGACCTCTGGTGCCCTGTAGCTTCCTGCGAGAATTGGGGCCCGCGATGGGCTTATTGGTCTGTGCGCGCCGACTGTGCATGTTTTCGTCCGCGAAGAGCACCGCAGCCCCTTCCGATCGTCGCTGACCAAAGGAGATTTGATGAGCGTGCGCGAGGCCACGCCCGACGTCGCGGAAGCCCGACGGATGCTGAACAAGGGCATCGTCATCGCCGGTGTTGGCGAGACGGAGCAGGGCATCCTCGAGGATCGCGGGTCGTTCGACCTCTTGTCCGAAGCAACCAAGCTCACCCTCGACGACGCGGGCATTACGCTCGACGACGTCGACGGAATGGTGACGGCATTCAGCTTTGTGGAACACACACTGATGCACGCCACGACGTTCTGTGACTACCTCGGATTCCACCCGGGCTACTTCGCCTCGGTCGCCGTCGGTGGCGCCACCGCGCCGCTCATGGCCGTCCAGGCCGCGCTCGCAATCGACGCCGGTCTCGCCGAGGTCGTCCTGTGTGTCCGCGGTGACAACACGCGGTCCGGGATCTCGAGCTCGGGCATGATCGCCCAGGCCCGCGAGATGACCCAGGGCGAGTTCGAGTGGCCGTACGGCGTGACCACCATCGGCGGTTACGGCCTGCTGGCCCAGCGCTACATGCACGAGTACAGTGTGCCGCAAGAGGCGCTTGCCGCGGTGGTGGCGACCCAGTCCGAGTACGGTGCGCTGAAGTGGAACGCCATGCTGCGCGAACCCGTCACGATTGAGGACGTGCTCGCCTCGCGGATGATCGCGACGCCGTTCCACGTGCTCGACTGCTCCCTGGTCAACGACGGCGCGGCGGCCTTCCTGGTCACCACCGCCGACCGGGCCAGGAGCATGAAGACCAAGCCCGTCTACATCACGGGCATCGGTGAGGGCTACTCGCACCAGTACATCTCGCAGGCGCAGTCGGTCGATTCGGTTCGTGCCGGCCTGGGCCGCGCGGGTCGTCGCGCGATGGAAGTCGCCGGCATCACGCCGGACGACCTCGACGTCGCCGAGATCTACGACAGCTTCTCGTTCACGCCGCTGATTGCCCTCGAGGGCTTCGGTATCTGCGGCAAGGGCGAGGCTGGCGATTGGGTCCTGGAGGGCAACGCCAAACTTGACGGCAGGCTCCCCATGAACACCGCCGGTGGCCTGATCCGTCAGGCGCACCTCGGTGCCATGCACCACATCGTCGAGGCCGCGCTGCAGCTGCGCGGCGAGGCTGACGATACCGGCCGGGGCGGTGGCAACCACCAGGTCCCGGGCGCCAAGCTGGCGATCACGAACGGCTCCGGGGGGATCCTCGCCGCGACGAGCGCCATCGTGTTGTCCAGCGAACCGCCATCGGCCTGAGCAAGGAGAACGATCGCAGTGGCTGAGAAGAACGAGGCTCGAATCAACTGGCAGAACGCCCAGATCCACGAGGGGTCGCGCCCCGAAGGGCGCCCCTTCTGGGCGGGCACCAAAGAGGGCAAGCTCCTGTTGCCGACGGGGCCCGACGGCACGCCGTTCTGGTACCCCCGCGCGTACGCAAAGGGCACCCTCGAAGACGTGAGCTGGACAGAGTCCAAGGGTGAGGGCACCGTCTACACGTACTCGGTGCACTACATCGGACCGTCGGGATTCTCCAAGCGGGGAGACCCACCGCACGTCATCGCGCTTGTCGACCTCGACGAGGGCGTCCGCGTCATGACCAACCTCGTCAAGGACGAGGAGAACTTCCCGGACGTCGACCCGGATCGGGTCCGTATTGGCCAGCGTGTCCGTGTCGTGTTTGATGAGTTGTCGGAGGACTACACGCTTCCGCGCTTTACGCCCGTCGACTGATCGAGGGTGTGTGTGAACCCTCCCCCCAAGGCGTGGGGGGAGGGTGCTGGTATCTGCAGAGTCTCGAGTGAGGACGCGACACCATGGCCGACTGGAGCGACTGGTACACCAAGGAAGACCCCACCACGTGGGTCCTGGCGGAGATCTTGCGCGGGCGCGCCCAGGCCGCCCCCGATGCGCAGTTTTTGAAGTTCGCCGATGAGCCGTGGATCAGCTACGGCACGGTCAACTCCCAGGCCAATCAGGTCGCAAACGCGCTGATCGCCCGCGGTGTGAACAAGGGCGAGTCGGTCTCGGTGATGCTGCCCAACTGCGCCGAGTTCGTGCCGGTGTGGTTCGGGATCTTGAAGGCCGGCGCGGTGATGAGCTCGATCAACACCGCCTACAAGGGCGATTTTCTGTCCTGGACGATCAACCTGGTCGAGGCCAAAAAGCTCGTGATCGCCGACGTCTATCTGGACCGGCTGGACCTGATCAAGGCCGAGCTGCCCAAACTCGAGCACGTGATCGTGTTTGCCACCGGCGCCCAAGCGGGCCCGGACCCGGCCCTGACCTGGGAGCCGCTTGCCGAGCTGCTTGGTGGCACGGATGCCGAACCGAACCTCGAGTACTCCTGGACCGATGATGCCCGGATCATGTTTACCTCCGGCACCACCGGGCGCTCCAAGGGCGTGATCAAGCAAAACGCCGCCGACTATTTCTCGGCGCGGGGGCTGCTCGAGGTGATCCGCACGCTCAACGGCACCGCACTGGAGGACCTCGACAAAGAGACCTTCTTTAGCTGCCTGCCGCTGTTTCACTCAAACGCCCAGGTGCTGTCGGCCTATCCGGCCCTGGTGGCCGGCGGGCGGATCGCGTTTGTCGAGCGCTTTTCCTCCTCGCAGTTCTGGCGCCAGGTCGCAGACGCCCAGGCCACGATCTTCAACTCGATCGGCGCGGTGAGCTATTTCATCTACAACATCCCGCCCTCAGAGCTCGATCGCGCCCACCGGGTGCACACCGTGTTTGCCGCCCCTGCGCCCAAGGACATCTACCACGAGTTCGAGGAGCGCTTCGGGGTCCGCTTTATCGAGGGCTACGGCCTGACCGAGACTGGCATGGCCACCTACATGGACCCCACCCGCGACCCGATCCCGGGCTCGTGCGGCAAGGCCAACCCGGGCTATGAGGTCACGATCGTCGAGCCGGGCAGCGACCGGCCGCTTGCGCCCAACACCCCCGGCGAGATCGTCGTGGACATGAAGATCCCCAACATCGTCATGCGCGCCTACTACGGCATGCCGGAAAAGACCGCCGAGGATTTCCGCAACTTGAAGTTGCACACCGGCGACCTGGGGCGCATGGACGCCGACGGCTACATCTACTTTATGGACCGCGTCAAGGACTACATCCGCCGCCGCGGCGAGAACGTGTCATCCATGGAAGTCGAGCGCCAGGTGTCGGACCACCCCCAGATCAAGGAGGCCGCGGTCATCGGCGTCAAGGCCGGCGAGGGCGCATCCTCCGAGGACGAGATCATGGTGGTGTGCATCGCCGAGGGCAGCGCGCCCGACCCGGCCGAGTTCACCCACTGGATGGCCGAGCGCATGCCGTATTTCATGGTGCCCCGCTACATCCGGTTCGTCGACACCTTGCCCAAGACCCCGACCGAGCGTGTCCAGAAGGTGAAGCTGCGCGATGAGGGCATCACCCCCGACACCTTCGACCGTGAGGCCGCGGGTATCGTGGTGAAGCGTTAGGGGAGCGGCAGTGGCCGAGATCTCGCGCTACGGCGCCTATCTACCGAAGTACCGGGTCCCGCTCGGGGAGGTCCAGAAATTCTATGGGCGCCCCGGGCGCCCGCGCTCCAAGACGCTCTCGGTCCCGGCGCTCGATGAGGATGCTCTGACGATGGCCTATGAGGCCGCCGACCAGGCGCTCGGTAACGACGCCCGCCCGCCCGGCGCGCTCATCGCCGTCACCGTGTCCCCGCCGTTTGGACTGCGCAAGGTGTCCTCGACCGTGGCCGAGGCGCTTGGCCTGTCGGCCCAGACAGCGACCTATGACCTGAGCGGTCACCCCGGCAGCCTGAGCGACGCGTTCGCGGTGGCGGAGGCGCTGGTCGCCTCGGCGGGACCGGTGCTCGTCGTTGCCTCCGACTATGTCGTGAGCTTTGAGGAGCGCGTCTGCGACACCCTTGCCGCGGGTGGTGCGGCGGCGTTTCTGGTCACTCAAACGGGTGGCTTTGCACGGCTCGGCGCCACCGCCCAGTCCTCTGCCGACGTCTACGACATGTGGTTCCTGGCGCGCGAGCGTGAGCCTCGCTATCGCCTGGAGGTGCTCTTCGAAACCTCGCCCACGGTCATGGGCGCCGCAGTGAAGGAGCTCGAGAAGGCGTCCGGTGTCGGCACGGCGGACTACACGCACGTCGCGGCCAGCCAGCCGCACCCGCAGGTGCTGCGGGGTCTGGGCAAGGCGGGGGTCAGCAACGACCAGCTCGCCCACACTAGCTTCGTCGCCGAAATCGGCAACCTAGGGGTGGCGTCGCTGGGGCTCGCTTTGGCATTGAGCTTCGATCGCTCCGGCGACGGCGACAAGGTGCTTGCGATCAGTTACGGCGCAGGCGAGGCCATCGCGCGCGGCATTGAGATCATCGCGGCACCGCCCGCTGTGGGGATTGCCGACAAGCTCGCCGGTGAGGCGATCGATCTCGGAACGTACTACCGTTGGACTCGGGGCCGGCAAGCAGAACCGCACTAGGAGAATTCTCATGCGTGTTGGTGTTTTGGGAATCGGAAAGACCCCGCACAAGATCCAGCACTCCAAGAGTCTTCGCGATCTCATCGTCGAGGCGGGTCGCGGAGCGATCGCCGACGCGGGCGTCTCGCCGTCGGACATCCAGATGCTCTACGTGGGCAACGTCGGGTCCGTCGGCTTCAACTTCGAGAACTCGACGGGCCTGATGGCCGCCCACCACCTCGGCGTGGTGCCGGCGGGCGCCGTGCGCGTCGAGGCCGCGTGCGGCACCGGTGCGTGGGCAATGCACCTCGGGGTCATCGCGATCGCCTCGGGGCTCTACGACACCGTGATGGTCGTCGGCGCGGAGAAGATGAACGATCTGGCCACGGTTGAGGCCACCTCGATCATCGCCCAGGCCGCGGACTCCAAGGAGGAGTACTTCTCGGGGCTGACGTTCCCATCGGGTGTCGCCCTGACGGCACGCAAGTACATGCAGATCTACGGTCTCACCGAGGAAGACCTTGCACACACGTCGGTCAAGAACCACCACTACGGTGCTCGGAACCCCTATGCGCACCTACGGTTCGAGTGCACCGTGGACGAGGTCATGAAGTCGGCCAAGGTCGCCGACCCACTCAAGCTCTTCGAAGTCTGCCCCATGACCGACGCGGCGTCCTCGCTCGTGCTGTGCCGGGAGGAGATCCTGCGCGACCAGCCCGACAAGCCGCAGGTCTACATCACCGCCACCCAGATGGCGACCGGGACGTGGTACGCGTCCACCGACACGCTCGAGGACGCCTACCGGCTCTTCAACGAACCGGCCACCCGCGCCTACGCGATGGCCGGGGTCACCGCCGACGACATCGACGTGGCGGAGATCTACAACTCCTTCGCCATTCAGGAGCCGCTCGGTATCGAAGGCCTCGGTTTCGCCGAGCCCGGCGATGGCTGGAAGGGCGCGGCCGACGGGTCCACGTGGATCGACGGCAAGGTCGCGGTCAACCTCTCGGGCGGCCTGTTGTGCAAGGGGCATCCCCTCGGCGCGACCGGCTCCACGCAGGCGGTCGACATCATCGAGCAGCTGCGCGGCACGGCGCCCGAAGGCATCCAAGCCCAGGACCCGGAGATCGGGATCACGGCCTGTCGTGGCGGCCCGGGTGCGGTCGGGGCCATCCACATCTTCCAGCGGCTCGAAGGAGAGTAAGGGTGACCGTCTCCGCAATCGAGTTCTCACGGCTCGGTCCCCCGAAGCTGCGTCTGTATGGGATGCGCTGTAGCTCGTGCGGCGGCATCAGCCCCTGGTGGGAGCAGTTCCACTGCTACAAGTGCGGCAACGACAAGCTCACCGAGGTCTACCTCGGTGGACGGGGCACGCTGACCAACTACACGGTCGTGTACTACCCGCCGCGCGATTTTCTCGGCCAGGAGCCGTACGTCGTCGGCCACATCACCATGGACGAAGACGTGTTGATGCCGGCACCGGTCGTGGACACCGCGCTCGAGGACGTCCAGGTTGGCACCCGCGTCAAAGCGACGCTGCGCCGCATGAAGCTGGGGCACGAAGGCGACATCTACTACAGCCAGAAGTTCGTCGTCGACCCCGACGCCGGGGCGTAGGGCGGCTCACCCGGCGCCGCTCTCCCCGGCCGGGTGACCAAGCATGCGTTCTGCGAGCGCCTCGATGATCGCGGCGCCCGCCGAACGGATCACCACCTGCGCATAGCGGTCGTACTGGGTCGGGGTCCGGCCGACCAGCGCCAGCGGCACACCCCGCGTCAACGGGACCGACGGCAACAGCGACAGCGGAATGGTCCGCAGCGCCGAGTCGATCGAGATGAACGCGTCGGCGTTGGCGGCGAGCTCCCAGGCCCGGCTGATCGCGCCCTCGGCCAGCGGCTCGCCCCACAGCGTTCCCGACGGGCGCAGCGGATAGCCGCAGCCGGGGTTCGTGCACCGTGGGACGCCGTCGTCGGCCTGTTCCAGGAAGGCGCCGACCTCGGGAAGGCCATACCGTTCGTTACAGCGCTCGCATTTGGCGGTCAGCACGTTGCCGTGCATCTCGATGACGTCGGTGGCGCCGGCCTTGGCGGCGAGGTGATCGGCCGACTGGGCGATGATCGTCGACACCAGCCCCGCGGCCTGCATCCGCGCGAGCGCGATATGTGCAGCCGACGGTTCGCGCCGCGAGGCCTCGGTCGCGGCGGCGTAGTAGTAGGACCAGAACCGTGCCGGGTCAATAAGGAGGGTCTCAAGACTGGCGTGGTCCGCCCAATCGCTCTGACCCGCATTGAGCTCGACGTCCACGTCCTGGCCGAAGCCGAGACCCGTCAGGACCACGGGACGGCGCGCGCCGGCAATCAGCTGCTGGAGACGCTCGATGTCGGGCGCGAGGTCCATCCGCATGAGCCTACCGGGGATCGTTGCAGTTGTCGGAGAACCGCTAGTGGGCGGCCGATCGCGGTCCCGCGCCGCCGCGCCGGCCTCCTCAACGACCGGAGGCGTTCAGGAGCCGGCCGCGCGGTGGCGCAACCAGACCTGACGCGTCGAGGGGTCGCGATCAGCGCCGAGCAAGCACCCAGCAGCCCCAGCCCGCGGATTCCGCGGACCGGGTGATCCGGAACCCCAGCCCGCGATACCGCGCTAGGGCGAGCGTCGCGTCGGAGCTGCGGACGCCGGAGACCAGCAGCACGCGGGCGGCAGAGCTCATCGCCCGGGCGATCTCATCGTGGACAACGGGCGGGACGTTGGCGAGCAGGACCGGCTGCGTCGCCTCGGGCAGCACCCGGGCGATCGGCGCGTGGCGCAGCGCGATTTCGTGCACCGGATGCGCGTGCGCCAGCGAGGCCGCGGCGTGGGCGACCGCGCGCGGGTCGAGATCAACCGCCACGACGGGCCCGTGGGTGGTCGCCCACGCCTGACTCAGCAGCCCTGAGCCGCAGCCGAGATCGATGGCCGCCGCCGGCGCCAGCGCCTCAAGCGCGCGCAAGCACAGGAGCGTCGTCGGGTGCGGCCACTCGCCGAACCCCTCGCCGCGGACCTGGACGAGCTCACGAAAGCCCATCGGCGCAGCGATGTGGTCCGGGCTGCGGATGAACCAGCGCCCGCTCGTGAGCGACGGCGGGTCGGGCCAGGCGGGCGGCGTGGCAAGCGGCGTCATCGGCAGCGGGCACGCCGCGCGTCCGCGGACTGCCAGCTCGGGCGCGGCTCGCGGCGCGCAGACCACGCCGGCGCCCGTGCCGCGCACCGGCTGCAGCAGCGCGACCGCGCCGAAGTGCGCGGCGATGTCGTGTGGCGCGCCGTGGACGGTGAGTCCCGCCGGCAGGAGATCGTTAGAGTCCATGCGATGGAAGAGTGGCTTGCACGGCGTGTCGACGAGGCCTCCCGGCAGCAAGGTGCGGTCGCTGCGCTGTCGCTCGATGAGCGGCTGGATCGCGCACACCGTAGCCGAGCGCGGCTCGTCGCGGCGGGTCCGGGAATCGTGGACGCCGCGGTGCGCGAGGCGCGCATGCCCCGCAAATTCGTCGAGCGCGAACTCCGAGCGGCGCTGCTGCTGATGGATGCGCTGCCCGAGTTCGCCGAGGCGCTGCGCCCGCGTCACCTGCCTGCGACCTCGGGCGCGACGGTCCTCGAATGGCGGCCGTTCGGCGTCGTGCTCGGGTTGCATTCGGCGAACTCCCCGATCTGGGTCCCGACCGTGGTCAGCATGTCCGCACTGGTCGCGGGCAACGCGGTGGTGTGCCGGCCTTCGCGCCGGGTCGTGAGCACAACCACCGAGGTCCTTGGCGCGCTTGCCGGTCCGTGGCCCGAGGGTGCGCTGGCGATCGCCGCCTGTGACCGCACCGCGGTCCCGTCGCTGCTGGCGGCGGCAGGCATCGATGCCATCGTCGCGCACGCCTCGACCGCGACGTGCAAACAGCATCTGGCGACCCTTGCCGATGCCTATGCCGGCGGCGCGGTCTTGCGGCCGTACATTCCGGAGGCCTCCGGCAACGACGCGCTGATCGTGCTCCCGGGCGCGGATGTCGTCGCGGCCGCCGAGGCGATCGCCCTCGGTGCGTTTGCCAACGCCGGTCAGCTGTGCTTTTCGGCCAAGCGCATCCTCGTGCACCGTTCCATGTGGTCTGGACTGCGACCCGCCCTCGCAGATGCCGTCGCGGCGATCGTGATCGGGGACCCGGCGGATCCGGGCACGGATCTGGCCCGCGAGATCGACGCCGACCAGTCGGTGGCCGAGACGGCATTCACCGCGGCGCTTGCGGCCGGCGGCGAGCTTGTCGTCGGGCGCCTGCCGGCCGCGGGCGAAACGGTGCCGCGGCTCGTGCTGCTTCCGCGGGAGCGGCTGGCGGGCCTGGAGCTCTGGCACCGCGAGATCTTCGCGCCCATTCGGGGCATCGTGCTCGTGGACGACATCGTCGAGGCGATCGCCCTGGCCGGCGAGACGCGGTTCGGCATCGGCGCATCGGTGTTCGGTGGCGTTGCGGCAGATCACCGGCGGATCGGTGACGGGCTGCGCGTTGCGCGCCTGCTGATCAACGAGAGCCCGCTCTACCAGGATCCGCACCTGGTGGTGGGCGGCGTTCGCGATAGCGGGTACGGTGGCGCTCGTCCGAAGCTTGAGCAGCTGGTCTACGCGCGGCGGGTACACACCGCCTAGAGGTCGTCGCTCACCGACTCTGCGTCCACGACAGCCTCGACGCTGCGGATCCGCCACGAGGGCCGGTAGTCGCGGAGCATCTGAATCTCCTGTTGGGCGAGCCGCCGGGCGCCGGCGGCGTTGGCGGCCCAGAGATCAATCTCGTGGACGTCGTTGCGCTCGAAGTGGTCCTCGAACGCCTCCCACTGCGCAAAGGTGACCCGGTAGCGCTTCGTTCCCGGCGCCCTTGGCGTCAGGGGGCGCAGCAGGCCGAGCGACCAGACCGAGGTCTCGCCGCTCAGCCGGGTCTGCTCACGCCGTGCTGTGAGTGCCTGTTCGGCGGCGCGACGCGCATGATCAAGGTCGGGAGCCTCGAGGATCAGTCGACCCGCGATCCGTGCCCGGGACGATCCCCGGGCACGGCGCAAGAATGTCACCTCCCAGGCTGGTGCGGACGCCGTGGCCATCGGCTCGTCCCTAACGATCCGTCGGTGTCGGTGCGATCACGTCGGGGTGCGTTTACGCGCTCTCGGACTTCGCGATCTTGATGCCCTGGACTCGCTGATCGGTGGCCGGCCGATCTCCGCGGCCGGTCGGAGTGCCTTCGATGGCGTCGACGACCTCCATGCCGGAGACAACCTCGCCGAAGCCCGTGTGTGCTCCGTCGAGGTGCGGGGTTGCCGGGGCGGTGACGATAAAGAACTGGCTGCCGTTGGTGTTCGGTCCGGCATTGGCCATGGCGAGCACGCCGCGGACCAGCTTGCGCTCGTTGAACTCGTCGGGGAACTGGTAGCCGGGGCCACCACGGCCGTCGCCGCGCGGGCAGCCGCCCTGGATCATGAAGCCGCGGATCACGCGGTGGAAGATCGTCCCGTCGTAGAAGCCGGCCTCCCCGAGCCCGACGAAGTTGCCCACCGTCTGCGGCGCGAGGTCCGGCCAGAGCTCGATCTCGATCACCCCGGCGTTGGTTTCGATCGCGGCGACGTATTTCGCGGACGGGTCCGCAGGCGGCGGCAGGCTAGGCAAGAGATCGTCTCCCGGTGGCTGGCGAAGGGTTGTGGATCACAGACTAGTACCTCGCGTCCCTATCGCGGGCGAAACCCGCACCACTGCTGGGCAATCGGGGTGTCGGCCCGATCGGTCAGGACGCTGCGGCGTTGTTGCGCCCCCGGAGGTCGGCCGACAGTCGTTCCGCCAGCGCGATCACGGCGAGGTGGGTGTTGGCCGACGGGACCCGCGGGATCACCGACGCGTCGAAGCACGACACGCCGGAGAGTCCCAGCACGCGCCCGGTGGCGTCGGTGACAGCCGTCGGGTCGTCGGGACGCCCCATTCGCAGCGAACCCACGACGTGGTGGAACGTCTCCACCGTGCGCAGGGCGTGGTCGGGATCGTCCTGGTTGGGCCAGGGCGTCATCACGTCGGCAAGTGGCCGCGTACGGGCGACGCGCATGAGCTCTGCACCGCCCACCACCGACAGGGTCCGGTCGCCGGCGTCGTCGAGCCATCCCATCTTGAGCACCGGCTGCAGGTGCGGGTCGCGTCCCTGCAGGCGGATCGAGCCGGTCCGTCCGCGCGAATCGGCGACCTGGAGGTTGAACTCGGTAAAGCGGTGCCCGGCCGTGTCCTGGCCCACGTACGGCATCACCTGGAACAGGCGCGGGTCGCCGTCGACGTCTCCGTAGGCGGTCAGCAGCACCTGAATCCAGGGGTGGGGCCAGCTCGGAATGGGGGTATCGATCCAGAACCGGTAAGAGATCTTGGGATGGTCCTGCATGCCGTTGCCGACGCCGTCCAGTTCGTGGACGACCGGGATTCCGTGGGGGGTCAGCCCCGCGGGCGGTCCGACACCCGACCGCAGCAACAGTGCGGGGCTGGCATAGGTGCCCAGGCAGACGATCACGTGATCGGCGTCGACGGCGACGTGGGTCCCGTCCGCGGCGACCGCCTCCACCGCGACAGCCGTCTGCCGCTCGAACCGGATGCGGTCGCAGGTCAGCCCGGTGACGAGGGTGAGGTTCGGGCGTGGGAGCGCCGGGTCCAGGTAGTGGTCGGCGGGGGTCTGGCGCTTGCCGTCGAGCATGTTGAACGGGGTCGGGCCGACGCCGGCCGCGTCTGGGGCGTTGTGGTCGTCGATCCACGGATGCCCGACCTGGAGGGCGGCTTCGGTGAATCGCTCGAAGATCGGGTACCAGTCGTCCGGCGCGTAGCGGGTGATCGGGATCGGCCCCTCGGCGCCGTGGTAGTCGCGGTCACCAAACTGCAGGTCGCGCTCGATGGCGCAGAACCACGGCAGCCACGAGGTCCAGTCGTAGCCGTCGACGTAGTCGTTCCATTCGTTGTAATGCTCGGGAAGGCCGCGCAGCGCGATGGCCGCGTTGGTGACCGACGAGCCGCCCACGACCCGGCCGCGCGGTACGTGCACGAGCCGCGGTGACGCGCCGGCCTGGGCGAAGTAGTCCCAGTCGTGGCTGTCCTTGATGATGCGGAATGCGTGGGCGAGTTCGGGCGGCCAGGTACCCGGCGTGTAATGCGGACCCGCCTCCAGCAGGACGACCTCGGTGCCGGGGTCCTCGCTCAGACGCGCGGCGGCAACGCACCCCGCCGTCCCCGCACCACAGATCACGACCCGCATTCGTCGCCTCCGTTGGAGTTGTCGGTCTAGCCAGCCGCCAAGCGGCCGCCGTCGACCACGAGCACGTGGCCGGTGATGAAGCTGGCGGCATCGGTCAACAGGAACACGATCGGCTCGGCGGCCTCGTGGCAGTCGCCGACGCGTCCGATCGGCGCCTTGGCCACGAGACGTTCGGCCAATGCGGGGTTGGCGTTGAGCAGCCCGTCGACCATCTCGGAGCGGATCGTGCCGGGGGCGATCGAGTTGACGAGCACCCCGCTCGGGCCGAGCTCCACGGCGAGCGTTCGGGTCAGCGCGTCGATCGCGGCCTTCGAGGCGTTATAGGGCCCGATATTCGGCAGGCCGGTGAGGCCGGCGATCGATCCCAGGTTCACGATGCGCCCGCCGCCCTGTTCGACCAGCACGCGCCCGACGGCGCGGGCGAACACCGCTGCTCCAAGGAGATTGACGCGCAGCACGTCGTCCCACTCATGCAGCGGGGTCTCGACGGCCGGATGGTAGTACGGGTTGATCCCGGCGTTGTTGACCAGGCCCCAGACCCGGGTGCCGATCTCTTCAGCCGCGTCGAGCGCCCGCTCGGCGGTCTCGGTGTCGGACACGTCTCCGTCGACGATTCGGACGTGCGTTGTCAGCTCGCCGGCGAGCTGTTCGAGGTCGGGCCTACTGCGGGCGACGAGCACCAGGTTGGCGCCTTGGCGGGCCGCGGCCTGTGCGACGGACGCGCCGATCCCGCGGGAGGCGCCAGTGACAATGATCGTGCGATCGTCGAGGCGGTACGGATTCTCCAGCACCGCCCAAGTCTACCGGTCCGCTCGCGGTAAACTCCTCCAGTCAACGACCGCGACGCATCCGGGCGGATTCCAGCCCAGGGGGGCAACACACGATGGCGCTGAGTTATGAATTCACGGAGGAGCAGAACGACCTTCGCGAGATGGTTCGCGAGTTTGCGAACGCCGAGATTCTTCCCCTCGTTGAGGAGGCCGAGCGAACCGAGAAGTTTCCCGTCGACCTCCTCCCGAAATTGGGTGAGCTGGGCCTTCTGGGGATCGTGTTCCCGGAAGAGTACGGCGGCATCGGCGCCGACAAGATCACGGAGTGCGTCTTCGTCGAGGAGATGGCCAAGGTCTGTGCCGGTATCACCGCCTCGGTGAACGCCCATGCCGACCTTGCCGCGTTTCCGATCTACAAGTTCGGTACCGACGCCCAGCGCGAGACCTACCTGCCCCGGGCGATCGCCGGCGAGATCATCGGTGCCTACGCGATCACCGAGCCGAACACCGGCTCGGACGCCGCCGGCCTGTCGACGCGCGCCGACAAGAAAGACGGCGGCTACGTGATCAACGGTCGTAAGAACTTCATCACCAACGGCACCATCTGTGATTTCTGCCTCGTCGCGGCCTACACCGACAAGACTCGACGTGGCGACGGCATCAGCGTGTTCATCGTGGACCGCACCACTCCGGGCTTTGAGGTGACACGCAAGCTCGAGAAGATGGGGCACCGCTCTTCCGACACCGCCGAGCTCGTCTTCGAGGACTGCGAGGTCCCGCAGGAGGCCCTGCTCGGCGGCGAGGAAGGCGCGTTCGGCGCCCTCATGGAGGCGCTGATCACCGGCCGCGTCTCTCACGGGGTCAAGTCGGCCGCCATCGCCCAGGCCGCGTTCGAGGCTGCCGTGAAGTACTCCCTGGAGCGTGAGGCGTTTGGGCGCACGCTGTCGAAATTCCAGGCGATCCGCTTCAAGCTCGCTGACATGGCAACCCGCATCGAGGCCGCCAAGAGCCTCGCCTACAAGGCGGCGTGGCTCTACGCGACCGGCAGACCCTGCGTCAAGGAAGCCTCCATGGCCAAGTACTACTCGGCCGAGGTCGCCGACTACGTGTGCCGCGAGGCGGTGCAGATCCATGGCGGCTACGGGTACATCGTGGAGTACCCGGTCGAGCGGTATTACCGCGACGCCAAGCTCGCCTCGATCACCGAGGGCACCAGTGAGATCCAGCAGCTGATCATCAGCCGCGAGATCGGCCTGTAGCAGCTGTCCCGGCGGGGTCCGCAGCGGCCCCGCCGCGGCCGTGGCGTACCATCGCGATCGACGGGCCACCACGGCGCACCCACGAGCGGGAGCGGGCAACGGTGATCACGGGGGATGATCGCGTCGCGGCGTACATTGCGACCGCCGCTGTGGACCGCCGTCCGATGCTGGAGACAATCCGTGAGCTGTGCCGGACGCAATTGACGGGGTTCACGGAAACGATGCGCTACGGCATGCCCGCGTACGTCCGCGACGAACCGTGTGAGGTCGCGTTTGCCAACCAGCAGCAGTACGTCTCGCTGTACATCCTGCGCACGGTCGTGCTGGACGCGCACCGCGACGCGCTTGCCGGACTCAGTCTCGGCAAGGGGTGCGTCCGCTACCGCCGCCCCGACCAGCTCGACGTGTCGGTGGTGCGGGACATGCTGGCGATGACCGCGGCGTCGATCGGCCCGATCTGCTGAACCCGGACGCCCGTCGCGTGGCGCCGCCCGAGCCGGCGGCTCGTCGCGCCCGTCAGCGGTCGGTCAGGCGGGGACCGTCAGGCGGTTCAGTCGCTGGACGTCCCGCAGGGCGGGGTCCACGTACCGCACGATCCGGCGGGCACACGATGTGCCCGCCGGATGTGCGGTACGCTCGGTCAGGCGTCGGCGGGCCGACGCCGGACAAGAATCTTCCACTTGCCCATCTGGACGACCTTGTCGTCCTGATTGAGGACCTCGCACTCGTAGGTCACAAAGCCCTGCGAGGCGTTCTTGGGGTGCTCGGACTTCTCGCCGATGGTCCGCTTGACGCGGATCGTGTCGCCGAAGAACACCGCCCCGCGGAACTGCCAGTCCTCGAGGCCCATGAACGCAGCGGTCGCGATCTTGGGCTCCATCTGGCCGACCTGCAAGCCGGTGGCGATGGATGCGACAAGCATGCCGTGGGCAACGCGTTGGCCGAACACCGACTGCTCGGCCGCGACCTTGTCGGTGTGGAACCAGTTGAAGTCACCGGACAGGCCGCAGAAGTTCACGACGTCGGTTTCGGTGATGGTGCGACCCGCGGAGACAGCAACGTCACCAGTGTTCAGGTCTTCCCACAGCAAGCGAGTTTCTGCCACGCTTCGGCTCCTTGGTGAGGTGTGAGGTGGAGTGATGCCTAGAGGTTCTCGACCCCACGGCGAATACGGTCGAGGCCCTCCTCGAGCATGTCGTCCGGGCACGCGTACGTGAGACGGATGTGGCCCTCGCCCCGGTCACCGAACGAGGTACCGGCGACGACACCGACCTGGTAGTTCTCGATCAGGTAGTCGGCGAACTGCTGGGCGGTCATGCCCGTGCCGCGGATGTCCGGGAACACGTAGAACGAACCGTCCGGCGCCTGGCACTCGATGCCGTCGATGGCGTTGAGGGCGGCGGCGACCTTGTCGCGCTTGGCCTTAAGGCGCGCGGTCTGCATGAGCACGTGGTCCTGGGGACCGGTGATCGCGGCGAGCGCGGCCAGCTGCACGAACGCCGGCACGTTGGTGACCGAGTTCTGCTGGAAGATGTCCATCGCGGTGATGAGTTCTTTGTTGGCCACACACCACCCGATGCGGAAGCCGGTCATGATGTAGGTCTTGCTGAAGGTGTCGACCAGGATCGACTGGTCGGCCATGCCGGGGACCGCCGCAATGGTCTTGTGGACCGACGGCGCGTAGACCATGTGGCTGAAGATCTCGTCGGTCAGCACCACGACGTTGTGCTCGAGACAGATCTCGGCGATCTCGTCCAGGTGACCAACGGCCATGCCGTTGGGACGCTGCGGCGAGTTGATGATCAGCATCTTGGTCCTGGGGGTGATCAGGTTGCGCAGGCTGTCCAGGTCGAAGTGGAAGTCCGGCTCGACCAGCGGTGCGTAGACGACCCTGCCGCCGGCGTAGGTGATCCAGAACTCGTCCGGGGGGTAGCCAGGATTCGGGAAGATGACCTCGTCGCCGACGTCGACCATGGTCAACAGCGACTGGGTCAGGGCGTGCTTGGCGCCCATCGTGACCAGCACCTCGTCGCGCTGGGTCGGGCGGCCGCGCTTGGTGGCCTCCTCGGCGATCGCATCACGCAGTTCGGGAATCCCAGGCCCCGGAACGTAGCGCACGTGTCCTTCATGTATCGCGCGGGTTGCAGCATCGTAGATATTCGGCGCCGGGTAGAACTCGTCACCC
The DNA here is from genome assembly GCA_963842065.1 of uncultured Thermoleophilia bacterium. Lineage (GTDB taxonomy): Bacteria > Actinomycetota > Thermoleophilia > Miltoncostaeales > Miltoncostaeaceae > CAITWD01. The sequence goes on from CAWJEW010000007.1 coordinate 443,007, forward strand.
TGGAAGTCGCCCTTCTCGAAGTGGATGACCCGCTTGCCGGTCTCCTTCTCGAGTGCCTCAGCCTTACGCATGGACGCCCACTGCTTGGGCAACACAAAATGCGAGGTGCGGCTTGAAAGACGAAGCCGTGAAGTGCCTGCGGTCGTCGCCATAAGGCGTATCTCCTTAATACTCGTCTAGTACGAAACAGGTTGGGGTCTGAAGTCGCCGGTGAAGACTAGCGACTGGGTAATGGCCCGCTGGCTACAAACTGCGATGCGTCGCGGGGGCGGACGCCGGCGGATGCCCAGGCGGGCGCATGACCGGCGCCCAGTCGCAGCGAGAGGCCGTGGGCGGCGGCAATGACGACGCGTGCCAGGTCTTCGGTGCGGGCAGGGGTGATGCGGGTGACAGGTCCGCCGATACCGATTGCGGCAACCACGTGGCCGGAGCTGTCGCGGACGGGGGCGCCGATACATCTCAGGCCCTCGTCGTACTCCTCGTTGTCAACCGAATAGCCGCGCTCCCGGATGGAGGCGAGCTCGACTCTCAGTTGCTCGACGTTGGTGATGGTGTTGGGCGTGAACACGGCGAGCTCCCGCGTCAGCAGGATCTCGTCGACCACGTCGGCGCTTGCGAAGGCAAGCAGGACCTTGCCGAGGTTCGTCGCGTGCGCGGGGTACCCTCGCCGCACGGCCGACGGGAGCCGGAGCGCCCGCCGGGTCTCGACGCGCTCGATGTAGACGGCCTGGCCGCCTTCGAGCACGGCCAGGTGACCGGTCTCGCCGGTGTTCCGCACCAGCTCTTCCAGGAACGGCAATGACTCGTCCCAGAGGTCGAGTCGCTGGGAGACAAGGCCGCCCAGCTCGAACAGGCGCCAGCCGAGCCGGTACTTGCCCGAGCGTGGTGCGCGCTCGACGAACCCCAGATGTTCGAGGTTCACCAAGAAGCGGTGGGTGGTTGCCTTGTGCAGACCCAGCCGCTCGGCGAGGTCGCTGAGGCGCAGCTCAGGCTCGTCCGCGGTGAACGCACCGAGGATCGCCGCAGCCCGCTCGAGCGCCTGGATCCGGTACTGCGGCTGGAAATGATCCGGGCTCTGCGGGGTTGGTGTAGTCGGCTGATCGGCGGTCGGTGTCATGTCTTGCATTGTGAGATGGCGTCTCGTAACGGATGGAACAAACTGTGTTTACACCCGTGCAACACCGAACACAAGTGGGTTTCCCAACTTGCACCGTGTTCGGCGTAGTGCGTTTACGCCGGCGCCGCGGACATCGTTGCGTTCGTCACATCCCCGTCGCCGCTGCGCCCCGTACAGCTAGACTTCGTCAGGCCTCGCCGAGATCGCAACCCCCAAGGAGGGCCTTCCGCGATGGATTTCGAAGACATCCTTTACGAGGTGGATGGGGCGCGTGCCACCATCACGCTCAACCGACCGGGGAAGCTCAACGCGTTCCGGACGCAGACGCTTGAGGAGTTGTGCGTCGCATTCGAGGGCGCCGCCGACGATGAGCGTGTCGGCGTGATTGTGTTCACCGGCGCCGGTGAGCGAGCCTTTTGCGTCGGCGGGGATGTCGCCGATCCGACGCGAACGATCCAGCAGAAGCGCCACGTGCATCACGTCAGCGACCGGCTCGCCGTGGCGATCCGCAACAACGGCAAGCCGATCATCGTCAAGGTGCGCGGTTACTGCATCGGCGGCGGCAACGAGCTCAATGTGATGTGTGACCTGACGATCTCGGGCGAGTCCGGCAAGTTCGGCCAAGCGGGGCCGAGGATCGGCAGCGCGCCGCTCTGGTGGGGCTGCCAACTCATGCCCGCCGTCGTCGGCGAGAAGAAGGCCCGTGAGATCCTGTATCTGACCCGCCAATACACCGCCCAGGAAGCCCTCCAAATGGGGCTGGTCAACAAGGTCGTGCCCGACGATCAGCTCGACGCCGAGGTCGACGCGTGGTGCACCCAGATCCTGCAGCGCTCCCCGCAGGGCCTGCGGCTTGCGAAGCTGGCGATGAACTCGGCGACCGATCTGCTGCACGGGTCGGTCCAGCACGGACTCGAGCTGGTGGCGCTCAACCACATCTTCGGTCCGGAGCCGCAGGAGGGCATCGCCGCGTTCCAGGAGAAGCGCAAGCCCGACTGGCGCGGCTTCCGTGACGGTGCCGGCCCCGAGCCAGGCTGAGCCGCCAAGGGATCCCGCCGACCATGACCTCCGTGCAGCCTCCGCCGACGACACGTGGTCTATCGACCGCGCTATGGGATGTGATCGACTACGCCCAGCAGGGTCGTCGCATCCCGCGGGACCTCGCGCTCTCGCTCGCCGACGTGTCTCGCGGCCGCCATCCGGCGCTCTGGGCGGCCGCCGCGCAGATGCGGGACCTCGGCCGCGAGCCGGTGGTCACCTACTCGCGCAAGGTGTTCATCCCGCTGACGAACCTGTGTCGCGACGTGTGCTCCTACTGCACCTTCGCCAAGAACCCCGACGATCCGCGGGCCCACACGATGAGTCCGGACGAGGTGATGGCCATCGTCCGAGCCGGGGAGCGCATGAGCTGCAAGGAGGCCCTATTCTGCCTGGGCGACCGGCCCGAGACGCGCTGGCCCGGCCATCGCGAGCTACTCAAGCGGTACGGGCACACCTCCACGCACGGCTACCTCGTGGCCATGTGCAAGCGCGTCATCGACGAGACGGGCCTGCTGCCGCACCCGAACGCGGGCGTGATGTCGCTGCGCGAGCTCTCGGAACTCAAGGAGGTGTCGGCAAGCCAGGGCCTCATGCTCGAGACCGTCGCCGACCGCCTATGCGGTCCGGGCGGACCGCATGAGCACGCGCCCGACAAGCGGCCATCGACGCGTCTGGCGGTGATCCGTAAGGCAGGCCGGCTCCAGATCCCGTTCACGACCGGGATCCTCATCGGTATCGGCGAAACCCTGCGCGAGCGGATCGAAGCGCTGTTGGCGTTGCGTGATCTTCAGGACGAGTACGGCCACATCCAAGAGATCATCGTCCAGAACTTCCGCGCCAAGGAGAACACACCGATGGCAGCCGCGGGCGAGCCCGGGCTGATCGAGCTCATGACCACCTGTGCGGTTGCGCGGCTGGTCATGGGACCCGACGCGCACATCCAGGCGCCGCCCAACCTGTCGGCCGACTACGGGCCGCTGCTGCTCGCCGGAATCGACGACTGGGGCGGAATCTCGCCGCTGACCCCGGACTTCATCAACCCCGAGGCACCGTGGCCGAACATCGGCACGCTGGCCTCGCTCTGCGACGAAGCCGGGTACACCCTCACCGAGCGACTGACAATCTACCCTGAATACATCGAGCGGCCGGGCTTCGTCTCCCCGGCCGTGCAACCCTTCATCCACGCACAGCTCGATTCCGAGCCCGGACTGGTAAAGGTGCCCACGTGATCGTCACCTTCTGCCGTACCCTCCATGTCGGCGACGGCGTCAACGAGGACGATCTTCGGCGCGCCCGCGCCGGCGGCGCGACCACGGCCCACATCGACGGGGATCCTGCCGCTCTCGCCGCGACGGTGCTCGCGGCAGGCCTGCTCGGTGTCGCCGGTGCGGCGGACCATCAGGCCACGGCCTGGGTGGTCGATCCGGGCGACGCCATCCGCCTGCATGACGCCGGCATTGCCGGCGCCCGCATCACCGTGCGCAACACCGGTCCCGAGCGGGACGTGGTCGATGCCGTCGTGCGCGCCGGGGCCGCGTGGGTGCGCGCCGAGCGGGATGATGTCGACGCGGTTGCGGCCCTGACCGACCTGCCGGGCCTCCACGTCGCGATCTCCACGGTGGTCGAGACGCTTGAGGATGCGCTGGCTGCGGTGGGCGACGGCGCGACCGATCTGGTCATCCCATACACGTGGTCTGGCGACGAGATCGGCCGACTGCGCGACCTGCTTGCGGAGCACCTGCTGGTCGAACGGACCGCACTGCCCCTGTTCGTGAGCATCGACGCCATGCGCGATGCGCTCTCGGCAACTGAGTTTCGGGCGTGGTGCAATCAGACCGACGGTTCGGGCGCGGCACGCCCGCGGTACGAATGGGCGCCCGGTCGGGACATGCCCGCGCCGGTACCGGACACGCGGTTCTCTTCCGAGTGGTCTGACGACGCCTGGACTGGGCGCGCAGCCTCGTCAGACACCGGTCGCAGCCGCCCCGAGATCGTGGAGGTGCTGGCCCGGGCACTCGACGGCCAGCCGCCGTCCGAGGCCGAGGTCGCCGTGCTGTTTACGGCGCGCGGACCCGAGGTCGACGCGATCGCGGCGGTCGCCGACGAGCTGCGCGAGCGCCAGTGCGGTGAGGCGGTCAGCTACGTCATCAACCGCAACATCAACTACACCAACCAGTGCTACTTCCGCTGCGGGTTCTGCGGGTTCTCGCGCGGCCCGAAAAGCCTGGAATTCCGCGACGACCCGTACCTGTTGTCAATCGACACCGTCGTCGAGCGCTCGAAGGAGGCGTGGGCACTTGGCGCGACCGAGGTGTGCCTGGTCGGTGGCATCCATCCCAGCTTCGACGGCAACTTCTACCTGGACATCGTCAAGTCGGTCAAAGCCGAGTTGCCCGGGATGCACATCCACGCCTTCACCCCGCTGGAGATCTGGCAGGGCGCCGCGACGCTGGATATCGGCGTCCCCGAGTTCCTGGCGATACTCAAGGACGCCGGCCTCAGCACGCTGCCCGGGACCGCGGCCGAGATCCTCGACGACCGCGTCCGCGAGTACCTGTGTCCGGACAAGCTGCGCACGGCCGAGTGGGCCTACGTCATGATCAGCGCGCACCAACTCGGGCTCCGCGCCACAAGCACGATCATGCACGGGCACATCGACTCTCCCGAGGCGCTTGCCCGCCACTACGAGGTGCTGCGCGAGATCCAGCGCCGGACCGGCGGCTTTACCGAGTTCATCCCGCTGCCGTTCGTGCACATGGGCGCGCCGATGTACCTGCAGGGCAAGTCCCGCCCGGGCCCGACCTGGGACGAGGTGGTGCTCGTTCACGCCGTGGCCCGGATCGCGTTCGACGGCCTCATCCCGAACATCCAGGCGAGCTGGGTCAAGCTCGGGCTCGATGCCGGCGCCCGGCTCCTTGAGGCGGGGTGCAATGACATCGGCGGCACGCTGATGAACGAGAGCATCTCCAGGGCGTCCGGAGCTGCACACGGGCAGCTGGCAACGCCGGAGGAGCTCGAGCAGGCGATCCGGCGGATGGGCCGCGTCCCCGTGCAGCGGACGACGCTCTACGAGCTGGTCGACGCCGCGGCGACGGCCTGATCCCGGCCGTCGACCGACGCCGCGGTCGTCCCCGCCCCGTGCGGGCGGGGACGTGACGCGCTAGGCGGCGACTGCCTGCGGCTCGCCGTGCAGCACCTCGCCGATGGCTTCGGTGAGCGCCTCTGGCAACTCGGCGGCGATGTCGTGGCCTGCCTTGAGGGTGTGCACGTGCGCATCGCGCACCCACGTGCCGAGCTCACGTTGGAGCTCGACGGGGACGGTCCGATCGCCGGTGGCGGCGAGCACGACCGTGGGGACATCGAGCTGCGGCAGGGCGCCGCGCCAGTCAGGGCGGTTGGCCATCGCCTCAGCGGTGAGGGCGATTCCTTCCCGGTCACGTTCGCGCAGGATTCGCGCGACCTTCGTCCAGCGGTCCTGCGTCTTGGCGTCCTCGCTGCGCGGGCTCACGCCCGTGACGACGAGGCCGCTGACCAGGCCCGGGTGGCCCAGCGCGAGCGCAAGCGCCGCCGCCGCACCGACTCCCTGGCCCACCACGACGGCGGAGCCGCCCTCGGCGGCGATGATCCGCGCGACGTCGGAGGCAAAGTCATCGATGCTCCAGGGACCCGACGGCGACGGGGATTTGCCGTGGCCGCGCAGGTCCGGGGCGACGATCCGATATTCGCGCTGAGGAAGCATCGACAGCGCGTCCAGCATCTGGCGGCCATCGTGGTTGAGGTCGTGCAGCCCAACGACGAGCTGACCGCGTCCACGGTGACGCACGTTGAGGTCAATTGCGGGAGGAAGGGACGGCATTCGTGCCAAACCTCACTAATAGCAGGCGAAAGGAAAGGTGTTTCACCGGTTAATTTATTAGGCCCCTAACGTCCTGTCAAACCCCCCACGGTATGCGCGGACATTGTGCGGTTTCGAAAGGCTGTCCAGGAATCCGGCGACGAGGGCAGCAACGGGCCCGGGGCGCTCGAGTGCGCTCAGGTGCCCGGCCCCGGGGACCTCGACCAGGCGCGCGCCGCCGATGCCCGCGGCAAGCTCCTGCGCGGCAGCCGGAGGGGTGACCACGTCCTCGGTGCCGACAACCACGAGTGTCGGGATCGTGACCCCGGCAAGCTCGGCTCGGCGGTCGGGACGCCCAGCGAGCGCGCGCAGTGCGTCCGCGAGCGCTTCGGAGGGCTGGCGCGCGGCGCAGGCAGCCACCTCGTCGCGCACGTCGGCCGTGGCGGATGGGGCCATCAGTCGCCCCATCAGGCCCGACAGATACCGCTCGCGGCCGCCGGATGCGAGCGCGGCGATCGCGTCATGGCGCGCCTGGCGCGTGGCGTCATCATCCGCATCCGCGCGGGTACCGGCGAGGACGAGCCCCGCGACACGCTGCGGATGCCGCGCGGCCAATGCGAGCGCCGTGTATCCGCCCATGGAGAGCCCCATCACGTCGGCGCGTCCATCCGGAGCGAGGTGCGCGATCAATTCGGCGACACCGTCGGCGGCACTCGCGATGCTCCAACCGGGGTGCAGGGGAGCGGTCCCGAAACCCGGCGCGTCGGGAGCCATCACGGGCGCAGTTGTCGCCCAGTGACGCCCGGAACCTATTCCAGAACGTGGCGTCCGTCGGATACGGATGCAGCAGGACAAGCGGGGTCGATGCGGCCACGACTCAAGCGTCGCACACCGGTCAATCGGGACCGCGCGCCGTCACGCGCGCTGCTGACGCCCCGTCTGGCAGGGTCGAGCGCGCCGACGGTGAATGTGACCTGGAAATGCACCGCCTTCGGTGCGTGGCCGTATGCTGTGCCGTCGCGTGACCCCGCCGCGCGTCAACCCCCATGTTGTGAGCGACCGCGCTGCGCGCGGCTGGAGTATGCATGGATATTCGTGACGTCCAAGGTGGTGGCCGGTGACCCATCAGGGAGATGTGTGGGTCACGCTCCCGACCTACAACGAGTCCGAGAACATCACGCGCATGCTGGAGACCCTCATGGACGTCTTCGAGCGTGCAGACATCGATGGGCACGTGCTGGTCGTCGACGACGGATCCCCGGACGGGACCGGCGAGATCGCCGACCAAATGGCCGCCGCCAACCCGCGCATCCACGTGCTGCACCGGACCTCCAAGGACGGGATCGGGCCCGCGTATCGGGCGGGCTTCCGGTATGCCCTGGATGCCGGGGCCCAGCTGATTGTGGAGATGGACTGCGACTTCTCGCATGATCCCGACGCGCTCCCGTCCCTGATCGCGGCCGCGGAGGACGCCGACCTGGTGCTCGGCAGTCGCTATGTCGAAGGCGGGGGCACGCGCAAGTGGGGCTGGACCCGGCGCATGATCAGTCGCGGCGGGTGTCTGTATGCGAAGACGATCCTCAACGTCCCGGTCAATGACCTCACGGGCGGGTTCAAGTGCTTTCGCCGCGCCGTGCTCGAGGCGATCCCGCTCGATCAGGTGCACGCAGCCGGTTATGGCTTCCAGATCGAGATGACCTACCGGGCCCTGCTGCTCGGGTTCCGGGTCACCGAGGTTCCCATCATCTTCAGCGACCGTGAACTGGGCGAGTCCAAGATGAGCGGGACGATCGTGCTGGAGGCGGCGACGCTCGTGCCGCGCCTGCGCCGCCGCCTGCGCCATGTCCATAAGCAGCGGCCCGTCGCCGCCTGACGTCCGCCGCGGGTGCGCGCCCACACCGGCTGTAGGCGCACCGAGCTCGGTTGTGGGCTCGTGCATGCCGGGGATAGCATGCGGCTCGCCGTGGGCGCCCATGCGTGCGGCGCGGGTCCGGCGGATGGTCAGCCTCCCTGATCATGCCACCGCGCGTCGCCTGGCCACGCTCCCCCCGATGTGGCATCGCCGGGCCCGCGATGCGCCGAGTGCTCAAGGAGGCAGGATCCAGTTGCGACGGGTCATCCGTGACATCTTCTTGCCGGTGATGGTCGCGATCGTGCTGGCATTCATCATCCAGGCGCTCATTGCGAAGCCGTACGAGATCCCGACCGACTCGATGGTGCCCACGATCCAGCCCAACGACAGGGTGATCGCCAATCGGATGATCTATCGCTTTCGTTCGATCGAGCGCGGCGACATCATTGTCTTCTCCCCGCCGCCGTCGGCGATCGCGACGTGTGCGCCCGAAAAGGGCGTGCCGTTCGTCAAGCGGGTCATCGGTCTTCCCGGCGATGTCGTGACCGTCGAGGATGGCGTTACCCGGGTCAACGGCAAGGTGTACACCGTCTCCGGCGAGGTGGCGCCGGAGTACAGCATGACCTTCCCGCCGGTGCCGAAGGGCGACCTGCTCGTGCTCGGCGACAACCGGCCGGATTCCTGCGATTCGCACCAGTGGGTCAACTCGCCGCCGGATCCGGCCGTCGATCCGTTCGTCCCGGAAAAGAACGTGATTGGCCAGGCGGAGATCACGTACTGGCCGCTCGGCCGTATTAGCTTTCTCAACTAGATGATTGATTCCACGGGCTCAGGCGACAAAGTCGACGAATGCACGGCTTGGTCGGCCGAGTTGGTGGTTGAGACTGATGCAGGCGGCGAGGCACAAAAAGCGCTGCAGGATGCGCTCTTTGATGCCCGCAAGGGTGCGGGCACCGTGGCGTTCGAGAGTGAGCAGGTCTTTGCAGGTCCAGAAAATCGACTCGATGCGCTGGCGGATCGGAGCGAGATGCAGGTCCGTCCCCGCCTCGTTTTTGCGGCGGGGACGGAGGATCTTGGCGTCCAGCTGGCTGACGGCATTGGCGAATTCGCGGCCGGCATAGCCCTTGTCGCCCAGGAGGGTCTCGCCGCCAGATCGCTCACAACGCGCCAGCAGCTCGAGGCCTACCACGCGTTCGTCACGTTTGGGCGAGGCGAGGGCAAGCGCACGCGGGGTCCCGTCGGGGGCGAAGATCGCGTGCAGACGAAAGCCCCAAAAGAAACGGGAGTGCGAGGCGCACCAGCCGTAGTCGGCCGCGTCGCCCAGGGCGGAGCGCTTGACGGTCTCGCGGCTCTTGGCGCATTCGACCGGGGTCGAGTCGATCAACAGCAGATCGTCTGTGTAACCGGGGCTCTGGCTGGCAAACACGCACATCAGCCACTCGATCGTGTCGGCCAACCGACGCCGACGCTTGTGGTATCCGGGCTGGGCAGGCAGCCCGGGAAACAGGTGGCAAAGGCGCCTGGCTGCGACCTTGAGAAACCGCCGATCGGATGGGATCCCCATGATTGTTTGGGCCACACAGAGTGTGATGACCTCCGCGTCGGTGACCACACGGCGGGCGTTTCCGGGGGGCTGTGGCAGGAGATCGTCCGCTGTGCAATAAACGGCGATGCAGAGAGCGTCGAGGTCGGCGTCCATCGTGGCCTCCAGGTCGACGGTGTGGTTAGCACCGCCGACTTCGGCCTCTCTGTACAAAACCCCTTCGCCACGGCGATCGCCGTGGAATCAATCATCTAGGGGCCAGGCGCGGGGATGGTCCACCCCGCGGACGGGCGCGCCGAGGCCGCGGTGCGACTGCGCGCCAGCGCACAACTTGCGTGCTAATTGCGATAACCCCGGCGCCAAGAGCGGGCCAAAGGCCTGGAAACGTAGGACCGACTCGTGGAAGGATCAACCGCCAACACGCTGAATGTAGCGTGTGCCACGACCCCGACACCCCATATCTAGTCCTGAGCCATGATTTGTCCATATTGTGAGCACCCGGATCATCGCGTCGTCGAGTCGCGGGTTCCCGATAGCAAGGATGCGATCCGCCGCCGGCGCGAATGCCTGGGTTGCGGGCGCCGGTTCACGACCTATGAGCGGGTCGAGGAAATGCCGGTCGTCGTGATCAAGAACTCCGGCGAGCGCGAGTTCTTTGATCGCGCGAAGCTCCTGGCCGGCCTGCAGCGCGCGTGTCACAAGCGTCCGGTGCCGACGGGCCTCTTGGAGGTCGCCGTCCGCGATATCGAGACCGAACTGCGCAACCGATTGCGCCAGGAGGTTCGGACCTCGCTGATCGGGGACTTGGCGCTGCGGCGCCTGAAGGAAATCGACCAGGTGGCCTATGTGCGGTTCGCGTCGGTCTACCGCCAATTTGCTGACGTCGAGGAATTCGAAGAAGAGCTCGCACGACTTGAGCGTGAGCCGCTGTTGGCGCGCGGTCAGGTGACCATGGACGAGCACCTGTTTGGCAACGCCGATCCCACCAACCGCGGCGGCAGCCGGGTGCGGCTGCGCGCGCTGCGCGGCGGTCGGGACGACATCCCGACCGACGAGACGATCGACACCGTGACGACCAACACCACATCTACGACATTGGAGGTTCCGGATGGCGACTGAGGCGCTCGACCAGCGTGCCGCCGCCGAGCGCCCGCACGGCGCACGCCTCGGCATCAGGCGCTACTTCACGACTCCGGGTGTACATCCGTACGACGAGGTGACCTGGGAGCGCCGGAGCGCGTCCATCACCGGCGAAGGCGGCCAGAGCTTCTTCGACCAGGACAACGTCGAGGTGCCCAAGGGCTGGAGCCAGCTCGCGACCAATGTTGTGGCGTCCAAGTACTTTCGGGGCGCGATGGGCTCGCCCCAGCGTGAGAAGAGCGTCCGGGAGATCATCAATCGTGTCGTCTTGACGCTGCGCTCCTGGGGTGAGGAGGAGGGGTACTTCGCCGACGCCGCAGAAGCGGACAGCTTCGAGGCGGAGCTGATACACCTGTTGGTCCAGCAGAAGATGGCGTTCAACTCTCCTGTGTGGTTCAACGTCGGTACGCGTGAGAACCCGCAGTGCTCGGCATGTTTCATCCTGTCGGTCCAAGACGAGATGGAGTCCATCCTGTCGTGGATCAGCAAGGAAGGGATGATCTTCAAGGGTGGGTCGGGCTCGGGGCTCAACCTGTCAAACGTGCGTTCGAGCAAAGAACTGCTCTCCGGCGGCGGCACTGCTTCCGGGCCGGTGTCGTTCATGCGCGGTGCCGACGCCTGCGCGGGCGCCATCAAGAGCGGCGGAACCACGCGGCGCGCGGCCAAGATGGTCGTGCTCAACTGCGACCACCCGGACATTCACGAGTTCGTCAACTGCAAGGCCGAAGAAGAGAAGAAGGCCTGGGCCCTCGGTGAGATGGGCTACGACATGGGGATGAACGGAGCGGCCTGGCAGTCGATCCAGTTCCAGAACGCCAACAACTCGGTCCGGGTGACCGACGAGTTCATGTTCGCCTCCGAGGCCAACGGCGACTGGCACCTGCGCGCGGTCACGACGGGCGAGACGCTCGAGACGCTGAAAGCGCGCGACCTGCTGCGGGAAATCTCAGAGGCCACGTGGCTGTGCGGGGACCCCGGCATGCAGTACGACACGACGATCAACCGCTGGCACACATGCCCGAACAGTGGGCGGATCAACGCGTCCAACCCGTGCTCGGAGTACATGCATATCGACGACTCGGCGTGCAACCTGGCGTCGCTGAACCTCATGAAGTTCGTCGATGACCAGGGGACCTTCCTCGTCGACGACTTCCGCCAAGCCGTGGACGTGACCATCAGCGCGATGGACATCATCGTCGCCCGGTCCGGCTATCCGACCGAGCAGATCGGCCGCAACGCGCGCGACTTCCGACAGCTCGGGCTCGGCTATGCCAATCTCGGTGCGCTCGTGATGAGCCGTGGGCTGCCCTACGACTCTGATGGCGGGCGGGCCTACGCTGCCGCGATCACCGCCCTGATGACCGGTCGCGCCTACGAGCAGTCGACGCATCTGGCCGAGCGCATGGGTCCGTTTGCCGGCTATGCGGCCAACGCCGCCCCGATGCAGGGCGTGATCCGGATGCATCAGCGCGCGGTGGAGGAGGTCGACCCGACGCTGGTCGACGACCCCGCCCTGCTCGAGGCCGCACGCGAGGCTTGGGCCGCCGCGGTCGAGCGCGGCGCGGTGCACGGCTTCCGCAATGCGCAGGCGTCGGTGCTGGCGCCGACCGGCACGATCGGCTTCATGATGGACTGCGACACCACCGGCGTGGAGCCGGACATCGCGCTGGTCAAGTACAAGAAGCTCGTCGGCGGCGGCGTGATGAAGATCGTCAACAACACGGTTCCGTCGGCGCTGACCCGTCTCGGGTACGGCGACGACGAGGTCGAGGCGATCGTGGCCTTCATCGACGAACACGAGACGATCGAGGGTGCGCCCGGCCTCAAAGACGCGCACTTGGCGGTGTTCGACTGCGCGTTCACGCCGATCAACGGGACGCGGTCGATCCACTATCGCGGCCACATCCAGATGATGGGTGCCGTTCAGCCATTCATCTCCGGGGCGATCTCCAAGACCGTCAACATGCCGACTGAGGCGACGCCCGAGGAAATCATGAGCGCCTACATCCTCGCCTGGAAGAGCGGGGTCAAGGCACTGGCGATCTATCGCGACGGCTCCAAGCGCACCCAGCCGCTGTCGACGGGCAAGTCCGAGACGGGACAGGCGGTCGTGACGAGCGCCCACCCGACGCGTCGGCGCCTGCCGGACACTCGCGAGGCGACCACGCACCACTTCTCGATCGCGGGACACGACGGGTACATCACCGTCGGCAAGTACGAGGACGGCAGCCCGGGCGAGGTCTTCATGAAGATGGCCAAGCAGGGCTCGACCGTGTCCGGACTCATGGACTCCCTGGCGATCTGCATGTCGATCGCACTCCAGCACGGCGTGCCGCTTGAGATCATGGCCGACAAGCTGTCGCACATGCGCTTCGACCCGTCGGGGTTCACGGCCAATCCCGAGATCCCGATGGCCAAGTCGATCGTGGACTACGTCGTGCGTTGGCTCTCCTCGCAGTTCCTCACCGAAGAGGAAAAGCGGGAAGTCGGGATCATCACGCAGGACATGCGCGAGGAGGCCCGTGCCGAGCTCGACAGCGGCGACGAGGACGGCCAAGGCGGTCAGGTAATCGAGCTGCCGGTGTCCTCCGGCGGAGCCCAGGGCCAGACGGCGCTCGCACTGCCGCCGAACCGTGGCGGCAAGTACACCTTCCGTCAGGACGACGGTGTCATCTGCGGCAGCTGTGGGTGGACGATGATCCGGTCAGGCACCTGCTACAAGTGTGAGAACTGCGGGAGCACCTCCGGCTGTTCCTGAGCAGAACGGCATCGCCGCGTGCGGCGCATGGGGAGGCCGTTCGGCCTCCCCATGCGCGATGTGTGCCGGCGGATCTCTTGGGCGCGAGGGACGACGCCCGCAATCTATGGCCTGTCGGCTCCCCAAACGCCGCCGACCGGACCCGCCGGTAGGATCGTGCGAATCCCGATGCGTGGGCCCGACGGTGCGGGCCGCCGCGGATCGCGGGGCAGACGAACGTATCGCGCATCCTCGGCGGGGCCCCCGGGCCCCGTCGCTGGTTGGCGTTAGGCCCCGAGCTCGTCCAGCGAGGTAATCTCCGCGTCGACATCGCTGCCGCTGGCAAGCGCAGCATGCAGCGACGCCGGGCGCCGGATGCGGATCGTCCTCCAGCCGCGGGCCTTCGGGCCGCCGAAATCCTTGGCCGGGTTGTCGGCGATGTAGGTGAACTGGTCGCCGGGCAGGCCGATGCGGGTCTCGTGCATCGAAAAGCCCAGCTCATGCGGCTTGCCGAAACCGGGTCCGAGCTCGGCCGTATACACGATCAGCTCGGCCCAACGGGGCGCGTCGACGGCCTGCGCCTTGGCGCGCTGGCTGTCGATCGCACCATCGGTGACGACCCCGAGGTAGCGGCCATCGAGTCGTTCGATCAGGCGGGCGGCATCGGGCAGCAGATCGATCGCCGGGACGTGTCGGCGATAGACCCCGACGAGCTCGGCCACCCGTTGGTCGGTCGGCTCGATGCCGAGCCCCTCGAGAGCCTGGTTGACCGTCGTGCCGCGAACGCCGGCTTCGAACAGCGCGACCGCGGCGTCGGCGAATCCGTGTCGGCCGGTGGTTGCGGCCACGTAGGCACCCGCGGCTCTCAGGCCGCTGACCACGTAGTCGCGCTCGAGAAACAGCGTGTCGTCGAGGTCGAGGACCACGCAGCGGGTCAGCACCTACAGCACACCCGGTCCGAGCGCATCGCGGGTCGTGAAGACCGCATCGTCGTAGCGGAGCATCACCAGACCATCCTGGAACGCGCCGCCGTGCGCGCTTGACGGCAGTCCGGCGATGTCTTCGATCATCCACCGTGCCACGTGCGCTCCGGCCGCATCGCTCAAGGGAAAGCCACCACCGAACCGCGCGTTGAGCTCGATGATGGAGAGTCGGTCCGTGTCCGGATCGACAAAGCACTGGAAGTTCAGGGCACCATAGGCGTCCTCGAGCGAGGCCGCCACCCGTCCGGCGAGGCGGATCAGCTGATCATGGCGGACCGTCAGGCCCTTGCTGACCTCGCCGCCGCGCGTCTCCAGCCGACGGCGGGGAACCGCCGTGATCAGGACGCCGGAGCGGTCGATGTAGATGTCGACGGTGTGCTCGCGACCGGGTGCGATTTCCTCAACGACGTAGTCGCGGCCACGCAGGGAAGCGAGCATCGCCGGTGAGGCGACGACCTGAACACCCACCGACGAGCTGCCGCAGCGTGGTTTGGCGATCAGCGGGTACACGGATGCGTCCTCGGGGGCATCAACGATGTCCCACTGGTCGACGGTCGGCAAGCCGGCATCGACAAGCCAGCGGTGGGTGCGGGACTTGTCCTGGGTGATGGCGACCGTGCCCGGCCCCGAGACCGCGATCGTCGTGCCGACGGCCGCGAACTGCTCGCGGACCTCGGCCAGCATGGGCAGCTCGGTGTCGATCGTCGGGACCACCAGATGGATCTGGTTGGCGATGCACGCATCGAGCAGTGCGGGAATGAAGGTGGGGTCGCTGCAGGGCGGGACCAGAAAGCGGGTGCCGGCGTCGGTGTAGGCCGCCGAGAGAGGACTCGCGTCGCAGGCGGCAACATCGCCCGGCAGCCCGAGGTCGGCGAGCGCGGTGCGGAAGAGCCGTGCGAGCACGACGCGACGTCCGGCGGAACTGATCAGGACGTTGAAGGGGCGTCCGTGCGGATCGTGAGCTGGGCGTGCCACCGGACGGAGTCTAGTTCAGCGTGTCGATCCGGATCGGTCCGCAGATCCGCGGACCGGCGGTCCGGCGTCGCGGCACCCGGAAGGGCGGAGAGGTCATGCCGTGCTCGGGGACCCCTCGGGCTGGGCCGTCGGGATGCGGCCCGTAAAGAAGAGCGAGATGACCGCAATGATCGCCAGGACCGCAAGGGCAATGTCGAGTCCTGCGACGCGGGCGGACCGGTTCTCGTCGACGACGGCATTCGTGACGGATTCCGGTTGGCCCGCTTTGGTCATGTCGCTCCTCAGGGCCGAGTCGGACATAAAGGGCACCCCGGAGGCCAGCTCGGTACTGGCCTGTTGCTTGACCGAGGCCGGCACTTGCGGGTTGTTCTGGATACCGGCGATCAACGTCGTCGTGAGGACGGCAATCAGCACCGATCCCGCAAGCGCGGTGCCGACCGACGCGCCGAGGTTGGTCGCCGTGTTCTGGAGTCCACCGACTTCGCCGCTCTGGCTGGTCGGTACTGCGGATACGGTCACGGCGCCAAGCTGCGATGCGAGGGCTCCGATCCCGAGGCCGAGCAGCAGCATCGGGATCGTCACGACCCCGGCGGAGGCATCGAGGTCGATTCCCGACATCAGACAGACGATTCCGGCAAGCATCAGCAGGACGCCGACGCGCACGATCCGTCGCGGCGAGCCGTGCGGCCAGAGCTTCGGGACGCCCGCCGCGGCGACCAGCAACGCAACCGACAGGGGCATGATCCGCAGTCCGGTTTGGATCGCCGAGAGCTCCAGGACCACGGACAAGAACAGTGGGATCAGAAAGAACACGCCCGCCTGCAGCAGAAATTGGAAGAAGAACATCGCTAACCCACCGGTGAGCCGGGAGTTCGCGAACATGGCGGGATCGATGAGCGGGTCGCGACCCGTGCGCTTCAGGTGCACGGACCACAACATCCAGATCCAGACGATCATCAGCCCGACGACGATGAACCAGAACGTCAGCGAGAGCGTGAGAACCGACGGCGCGTCGGGCCTTGGGGTGATCCATCCCCACTCGCTCGAGCGCAGTACGCCGAAGACGGCCAGGCCCAATCCGGCGACCGACAGGATCGTCCCGACAACGTCGAGCCGGCCGGCGGCTTCGGATGGCACGTCGGCGATGCGGCGGGCGAGCAGCAGGATGACCGCGACGACGATGACCTCGCCGATGAACACCAAGCGCCACGACGCGTACGTGGACGCAGCTCCGCCGATCAGCGGGCCGACGGCCACGGCGATCGCACCTGCCGAGGCGATCAACCCATACGCCCGCGGCCGATCCGTCGGCGCGAAGTTGCCGGCCACCAGCGCGACGATTGCGGGCATGATCAGTGCCGCCCCAATCCCCTCCAGGAACGACCAGCCGATGATGAGCACGGCGAGATTCGGCGCCACCGCGGTCGTCAGCGAGCCGCAGGCGTAGATGATGCCGCCGATCATGAAGGCCTTGCGGCGTCCGATCATCGTGCCGATCTTGCCGCCGGTGATCATCAGCGTGGCCATCACCAGCGTGTAGAGGGTGATCGCGGTCTGGATGCCGGTGATCGTCGTGTGTAGATCGCTCGCGACGGTCGCCATCGACACGTTCATCACCGACATGTCGAGCGTCATCAGGAACTGCGCGGCCGCCAGCGTGACCAGCACGTGCCGCGTCGCGGTACTCATCCTCGCTGGTGTTGCCGCTGTCGTCACTCCGGCTCCCTGGTCGGTGGTCAATTCATAACGGACCGGGCGGGCGGCAAGGCGCGGCGTGAGCGCACACGGGAGCGCGGAGCGCAAATGCGCGGATACGAGATCGCAGCACGGTCGTAGCGGTGGACGCCACGCTGACGGCGGGAAACACCAGTCGGTTTCCGCAGCTTGCGGCGCAACCTCGACGGGCAGCCGATGACGCGGCCGGATGATCTCCGGGGTTCATGCGGCCTGCTGGTCCTCGCCGTGCGGCGTCGTCAGCAGGGCGGCGTCGACGGATGGCCCGCGGCGGCCGAGGGGGAGTCGCGCCAGGGCCTGGGTTTCCGGGTGATGCCGGTTTTCGCACGCGCCTGGGGACCTTTGCGCGGTTGGATCGACCTCGGGATGGTGGGCGCGATAGCGGGTCCCGACATCCGAGCGCACACGCTCACCGCGTACACCGACGTTGGGATCGGCTGTCGGGCGTTGGGGACCGATCGCATGGGCCGCGTCGTGCCCATGCTGGTGGCCGGTGGCGTCGTACTGTGGCAGGACGCCGGTCTAGCCGACGCCGGGCGGATTGCGCGCCTGCGCGCCGCATCGGGCACTGGCGCGGCGGGACCGGTTCGCGCTGTCGCGCGACGGGTCGACATGACGAAGATCGGCGTTCCGGCTACCCTTTGAGGCACGAACTGCCAATCACGAGGGGAACATGAGCACCCGACCACCGACGAACCAACAAGCCTGGGGCCCTCCGGGACCGACCGCGCGCCCGATCGGCGGCGTCGATACGCGTGCGATCTTCGGCCAGACCATGTTCTTGGTCGCGGTCACGGCGATCTTCGCTGCGGCTGGGGCGTACATCGCCCGCGACGCATCGGGCGGCGTCGCGATCATCGCCTTCATCGGGGCGTTCGCCGTAATGCTCGGCATGAGCTTCGCGCGCAAGGCACACAATGGGTCGCTCGGCATGGGATTGCTGTTCGGCTTCGGGCTGCTGCTCGGGGTCGCCATCGGCCCGACGCTTGCCATCTACGCCCATCAGCCCAACGGCGCGACGATCCTCTGGCAGGCCGCGGCCCTCACCGGCCTGTTCATTGCCGGGTTCGGGGCGGTCGGGTACGCGACCAAGCGCGACCTCGCGCCGCTGATGCGGATCGCCTTCTTCGGGCTGCTCGCGCTGATCGTCGTCGGGTTCATCCTCATCTTCGTCTCGATTCCGGGCGCGAACCTCGCGTGGTCGATCATCGGGCTGGCGATCTTCTCGGTCTTCACGATGTACGACTTCCAGCGGATTCACCGCGCCGGTGAAGGCGACGTGATCATGCTCGCCATGGGTATCTTCCTGGACATCTTCAACGTGTTCCTGTTGATGCTGAACCTGCTCGGCGGGGGTCGCCGCTAGTCGCAGCCGACTCTCGACCCCCGCGGGGGCCGAGCGTCCCGTGTTTGGATCCGGGCAGCATGTGCGGTGCCCGATGTGCCATCCTCGGAGCCGCAGATGTTAAGTGCAGATCCGGTCTCGTATTCGGTGGCGTTCGCGGCGGGCTTTGTCTCGTTCGCGTCGCCGTGCGTTCTCCCGCTCGTCCCCGCCTACCTGGGGGTCGTGTCCGGCATCGGATTCGCCGAGTTCGAGAAGCGGCGCTGGGCGGTCTTCTTCCCGACACTCGCGTTCGTCGTCGGCTTCTCGCTGGTGTTCATGGCGCTCGGGGCGAGCGTTGGGTTCGCCGGAACGGGACTCTTGGAGCACCGGAACACAATCGAGGTCGCGGGCGGCTTGTTCGTCATCGCGATGGGACTCGTCCTGCTGGGACGCGGCGTGCCGATGTTTCTGATGCGCGACCGCCGCTTCCACCGCAAGATGCGCCCGGCCACGCTCGTGGGCGCAGGGCTTGCGGGGGCGGCCTTTGCGTTCGGCTGGACGCCCTGCATCGGCCCGACCCTCGGCGCGGCACTGACGCTCGCGGCCGGGTCGGGGAGCTGGCTGCTCGGGGGAAGCCTTCTGTTGGTCTACGGGCTCGGCATGGGGATCCCGTTCCTGCTTGCAGGGCTGTTCATCCATGAGGCCACGTCGGCGATGGGCATTCTCAAGCGGCATATCCGGCTGATCAGCCAGGTCGGCGCGGTCCTGTTGATCGTGTTCGGGGTGCTCATGGTGACCGGTCTGATGACCAGCCTGAACGTCGAGCTGGCAAGCCTCAGCCCGGCGCTGATGTAGGTCGGGGATGACCGGCCCCTTGAGCCGCACCGAGATCGTGACGGCGTCGATCCCGTCGCCGCCGTCGCGGTGGTTCGCCATCGGTCCGCTGCACGTCCACTACTACGCTCTGTTCATCATCATCGGCATCGTTGCGGCGATCTGGCTCACCTATCGGCGCTGGGGCGCACGCGGCGGGGATCCGGATCTGGTGTTCGAGGTCGCGCTGTGGTCGGTCATCGCCGGGCTGATCGGCAGCCGGCTGTATTTCGACGTCACCACGCCCGGTCAGATGGGGCACCAGTGGTATGCGCCGATTGCCGTCTGGCAGGGCGGCCTCGGCATCTGGGGCGGGGTCCTGTTCGGTGTGTTGGTCGGGGCATTCGTGGTCCACCGTCGGGGCGCCAGCATCACCGAGTTCATGGATGCGGTCGCCCCGGCGCTGCCGCTTGCCGCGGGGATCGGGCGGCTGGGCAACTGGTTCAACCAGGAGTTGTTCGGCGGCCCAACCTCGCTGCCGTGGGGGCTGCGCATCGACCCGCAGTATCGGCCGGCCCATTACGCCACCGCGACAACGTTCCAGCCGACGTTCCTGTACGAGATGATCTGGGACATCGGCCTGGCCGGGCTGCTGCTGTGGCTGGACTCACGCTTCCGGATCCGCCCCCCGGCGCTGTTCTCGCTGTACGTGTGCCTGTACTGCGTGATCAGGCTCCTGTTGGAACTGCTCCGCGTCGATCCGGCCACGATCATCCTCGGCGAACGGCTGAACTTCTGGGTCGCCCTGGTGGGGATCATCGCCGGCGGGGCGGCATTCGTGTACTTCCAGTGGCTGCGCCCGGAGGCGCCCGCCACCGCGGTGCCGGCGGACGCCTAGCCGCGCATCAGAGCGTCCGCTGCCGCCATGGGGTCCGAGATTTGGTCCGTCACGCCCTCGACGCGCACGCTCGGCACCGCCAGGCCGGTATCGACGGCACCGTCGCCGTCGCCGACGCCCCAGCCACCGCCGGAGATCGGGACGTGGGGTGGCATGACGGCCGATCGTACCGTGAGCATGGAAGGCGAACGGCGGTGTCCGGTGTCACCCACTGCGGCGCGCCCGCCGGAGGCGCGCCGCAGTGGGTGACCGCATCAGACCGGACGGGTGATGGCGCCTTCCGACGCCGAGGACACCAGCGAGGCGTACTTGGCGAGCACGCCGATCGTGTAGCGCGGTGCCGGGGGTGACCAGTCGGCCAGCCGGGCGGCGATCTCCTCGTCGGTGAGGTCCACGTCCAGCCGGCGGGCGTCGACATCGACGGTGATCGTGTCGCCGTCGCGCACCGCCGCCAGGGCACCGCCGCGGGCAGCCTCCGGGGCGATGTGGCCGACCATCAGGCCGTGAGTCGCACCCGAAAAGCGCCCATCCGTGATCAGCGCGACGTCTTCGCCCAGGCCCTCACCGACAATGGCGGCGGTGACGTGGAGCATTTCGCGCATGCCCGGTCCACCGACCGGCCCCTCGTACCGGATCACGATTACGTCTCCGGCCGTGATCGACTGCGCCTTCACCGCGGCGAAGCATTCTTCTTCGCTGTTGAACACGCGCGCGGGCCCGACGTGGCGGCGCCGTTCGTGGCCGGCCAGCTTCACGACGCCGCCCTCGGGCGAAAGGTTGCCGTGCAGGATCCCGAGCCCGCCCGTGGGCTTGAGCGGCGTGGCGATCGGCAGGATCACCTTTTGGCCATCGGTCTCAGTGGCGTCCGCGCCGATTTCGGCAGTTGTCCGTCCGTCGACGTTGCGTGCATCGCCGTGCAGCAGGCCCGCCGACAGTAGCTCGCGGGTCATCACCGGAACCCCGCCGGCCGCGTGCAGATCGGTCGCGACGTAGCGTCCGCCGGGGGTCAGGTCGGCGATGATCGGGGTCCGCTCGGCAATCTCGTCGAACTCGTCGATCTCGAGCGGAACGCCCAGCTCGCGGGCGATTGCCAGCAGGTGCAGCACCGCATTGGTCGAGCCGCCGCTCGCCGCGACGCCGGCGATGGCGTTGTCGATGGCCTTGCGGGTCAGTATCCCGCTGGGCAGGGTGTTGTTGCGGACAAGCTGCATCGCTAGACGCCCCGTCTGGGCTGCCGCTTCGGCCTTGAGGGGGTGGTTGGCCGGGATGCCGTTCAGGCCCGCCGGGCTGATGCCGATGAGCTCCATCGCCATCGACATCGTGTTGGCCGTGAACTGGCCACCGCAGGCGCCGGCGCCGGGGCATGCCACGTCCTCCAGCGCGTGGACCTCCTCGGGGCCCACCTTGCCGGCGGCGTGTGCGCCAACTACCTCGAACACATCCTGGATGGTCACGTCGCGACCGCGGAACCGGCCGGGGGCGATCGAGCCGTTGTAGAGCACCAGTCCGGGGATGTCGAGTCGCGCGAGCGCCATGGCCGCGCCCGGGATGGTCTTGTCGCAACCCACAAGACAGACCAACCCGTCGAACAGGTGGCCGCGGGCGACCAGCTCGATCGAATCGGCGATCACCTCACGCGACACCAGCGATGCCCGCATGCCCTCGGTGCCCATCGACACGCCGTCCGATACCGCGACGGTGTTGAACTCCATCGGGGTTCCGCCGGCTTCGCGAATGCCGCGCTTGACGTGCTGGGCCAACTCACGCTGGTTGAGATTGCAGGGCATCGTCTCAATCCACGTGGTGGCGACCCCGATGATCGGCCGCGCGAGGTCGTCGTCGGTGAAGCCGGTCCCCTTGAGCATTGCGCGTGCGGGAGCGCGGTCGGGTCCGTCGGTGATCGCGGCGCTGTGGCGCTTGGCCGGATCGCTGGGGCGTGCGTACGGGTTCTCTGGCATGCCGGGGAGACTACCCGACCCGCGTCGGGGGTCTCTAGCGCGAGGGAACCGGTCCGGCGGTCGTCGCCGGGTGGCGTCGTTCGCGCAGCCGCTGGCGTCTTAGCGCGACGCCGGGCGCAGGCGGCCAACGATGGCGGCCAGCGCGAAGAGCCCCCAGAGGATGCCGATGATGAACGGGATGTACCCGGCGTCGTTGTGCTTCCACCACCCGACCGAGATCATGAGCACACTCAACGCGATCAGGGCCAGAATCATGAGGGCGGGAAGTCCGCGCATGCATGCTCCTTCGACACGGTAACGGCAACGGAAATGTACACCGATTCGGAGTACAGGGTGACAGAGTGTAAACTGCCCGCCCGATGAGCGAGGATCAAGTCCAAGTCGAAGTCTCGGAGTGCGGGGACGGAGTGCTCGTGCGGGTGGCTGGCGTCGTCGATGCGCTCTCGCTTCCGATCGTCTCGCGGGAACTCACGGACGCCCAGCGCGGGTCCGGAACCGTGTACGTGCACCTTGCGGGCGTGACCTTCATGGATAGCCGTGGCCTGGGGTCGCTGCTCGCGGCCAACGAGCGCAGCCGCGAAGGCGCCGCGCCAATTCGGATCTTCGAGCCCTCGGACGCCGTGCGACGACTGCTGGACGTCTCGGGTGTGGCGCAGGTGCTGATCGAGGTCGCCGAGCTTCCTGATTAGGCTCGCGCATCGGCGCACCTGCCGTTGGATGCGACCCGTCTTGCCCGCTGGCTGCGGCGACATGCTCCCGCGGAGTGCGCCGCATGGGGGGAACTTGGTGGCGAAAGTTGCGAAATTCGTCCACGGCAGGCGCGGGATCGCCGACGACGGAGACTAAAGTCGGGAATGTGCGCGAGACGAGGGGGGGTCCGGCTGGACCGTCCCGACGATATTCGCCGGACGGCTCCCACCGTCTCGATGCGCGTGATTTGCGGGACGAATGTCGTGTCATCCGCACGCCGCGGCCGGACTCCATAGGACCCGTGGCGCTGCCGGGTCCAGGGAGTTCACCATCACCTCACAGACGACGACCCGGGTAACTGAGCCCTCCGAGCAGGCAGCAGCAGTGTCCGACGAGCTTCTCACCCATGACGAAGCGCGGCAGTTGATTCGCAGCGCGTCGAACCGTGCGCCCACCGGCATCCGCAATCGTGCCCTGATCGCGATGATGTACCGGGTCGGGCTGCGCCCCGGCGAAGCACTGGCCCTGAGCGTTGGCGATGTCGACGTGGCACAGGGGATCGTCCGGATCCCTGCCCGCAAGGGCGGGTCCGGCCGCGTGACCGGGATCGACGCCCAAACGCTCGATCTCGTTCAGCGCTGGCTCGCGCGCCGTGAGCGGCTCGGGATCACCAGCGTCGACTACCTGTTCTGCACGCTTGCCGGCGAAGAGCTCAAGGCGGCCTATGTGCGTGAGCTGCTGCCGCGGCTCGCGCGTCGCGCGAGCATCGCCAAGCGCGTGCATCCGCTGGGACTGCGCTACGCGTGCGCTGCCGAGATGTCGGCCGAAGGGCTGTCGACGGCCCTGATCGAGACCCATCTTGGCGTGGCAGTCAGCGGAAGCGCGCGGCGCTACCTGGTCCAGTGCACGCCCGAGGAAGTCATCGCGGCCGTGCAGGCACGGGAGTGGCGCCTCTAGGTCGCTCGGCCCGCAGGCGGGTTCGACCCGCCGGCCCTGCGGGGCTGCCGATCACGGTGCAGGAGCGGGCGCGGCGCCGGACCCGGACTGGCCGGGAACCAGGCTCGGCGTCGTCGGCGCGGACGCGGTCCCGGTGGTCTTAGGCGCGGCGGTCGGTGTCGTTTTGACCACGGAGACGGTCGTGCCGACCCGCATCGCGGCGGGGCGGCGCGCCCAGGCAAGGGCGGAGTCCCAGTACCCGATCAGGTGGGTGACCGATACGCCACCACGTGATCCGGTCGACTGGACGATCCAGCCGTTGCCGAGCGCGATCGCCACGTGGGAGATCGAGCCGCGCGGGCTCTTGGGCCCGGCCGGGCCGAAAAAGACCAGATCACCGACCCCGAGCTTGGAGAGGGGGATCTTCTCCAGCGGGTTCTCCCAGGCCATCGCGTCGGCCGTGCGGCCCTTCAGGTCGCGGCCGAGGCCCAGGGCAGCCGACGTACTGCTGAGTTTGTAGGACCACCACACCAGACCCGAGCAGTCGAAGCCGCCGGCCACCCGGGCACCGAAGAGCGTTTGGGGCCTCGGTGACGTGCCGCCCCAAACGTAGGGCATGCCCACCTCGGCGAGCGCCGCCTCGACGACCGTCGTCTGGTTGACGGTCATGTTCGGGAGCACGATCGAGTCGAAGTCGGTGACCGACCCTAGGCGCCAGGACGGCATCGTGACCGCCGCATCGATCATTCCGGCCAGATTGGCCAGCGGCATCGGCGCGGTGGGACCGACTTCGAGGTTGTCGTACCGGGACGGATAGTTGTATCGCAGCCCGAGTTCCGCGGCGAGGACCTCCTGACCGAAGTCGGACGGCACACCCAGTCGGGTGCCGTTCTCGGTGTGGAGCGTGTCGAGCGCGTGCACCTCGGTGCTCAGGCCGAAGATCCTGATGATCGCGACCTCGGTCGTTCGCGTCGACACCTGACCGTCGGGGTCGAACACCGCGCCGGGACTCCCGAGCAGCCGGATCGTCGACACCCACGAGATGGCGGCGGCGTCGGGATCGTTGGCGGCGACATCCGGCGGGCGGACGAGGGTGCTGGGTGGCGTCTCGCCGTGCGCAATCATCAGTTCCGCGAGCCCCCGGGCAAGCTCGCGCCGGGTTGCGATGCGGCCCAGATTGGCCGTGTCGCGCGACGGCCAGCCGTGGTGTGCGACCAGATTCTCGAGGGCTCCCGCCGCCCAGCGGTAGCCGGGGTTGGTGGGCGTCGGGCCGAGCGTCTGCGCGACCGCCGGCGCGGCGATCGCCGCAGCCGCGGCGAGCCCGATGACTGCTGCGCGAATGCGTCTCACGCCGTATTCATCGGACTCTGGGCGCCGCGTCTTGACCGCGGGCTGACGGCGGGTGCCGGTTCTTTACACTTCTTTCATCTCGTGACGGGGGCCTGGCGTGTGGAATCATGGGTCATGTGAGCGCCCCATCACCTCACGTGCGGATCGATCGCTGGCTCTGGGCCGCGCGCTTCTTCAAGACCCGCTCGCTGGCCGCCGAGGCGATTCAGGCCGGCCACGTTGAGGTCAACCGCACACGTGCGAAGGCCGCCAAGGAGGTCGGCCCGGGCGACGTCATCGAGCTGACCGCCGGAGAGCAGCGCTGGACGGTCGTGGTGCGCGACGTGGAGTACCGGCGGGGCCCTGCGACGCGGGCCCGGGAGCTCTATGAGGAGACGCCCGAGAGTCTCGCGGGGCGAGAGCGCCAGCGCGCCGAACGTCGGCTGGCGCCCGTGCCTGGCGCCGACATCGGCGCCAGGCCGACCAAGCGCGATCGCCGCCGGCTCGATCGCGTCCGCCGCGGGTCATGAGGCGCGCGTGTTCCCCCACGTGTCGTCGTGGACAAGCGTGCGCCAGGGACGTCGGATCTTCTTGATTGCGGGCGGCAGGCCTTCCGGGAACCTCGGAGGGACCCCGAGGGGCGTGACGATGAGCGGATCGACCTCGTCCGGGAGGCCGACGAGCGCGCGGAGTCGGTCCTTTTCAAAGTACTGGAAGGCGGTCGTGGGTACGGTGCCCAGGCCCACAGAGCGCGCGGCGACAAACAGGTTCTCCATGGCGAACGCCAACGACACCGTCTCATCGATGTGCTCCAGCTCCCGCATCGACGCCGGGTACCGGTGCCGTGGGACCACGAGCCCGAGGATCCACACCGGGACCGCCCGGTAGCTGCCCAGCGTCGTCTCGGCGTACTCGCGCGCCCATTGGGCGTGTGCGTCAGGCGTCGCGCCATCTGCGGGCGGACGCATCAGGGTGAAGTAGCGGGTGGCACCGGCGATGATCAGATCGGCGATCTCCACACGCCGCTGCGGATCGCGGACCACCAACAGGCTCCACGCTTGCGCGCCCGATCCCGTCGGTGCGGCGAGCGCGACGCGCAGCAGATCATCGAGCGTCGCATCGTCGACGGGCTGGTCGGTGTAGGTCCGCACCGCGCGGCGCATGGCGATCGCGTCGAGGGCCTCCATGGCATCCTCCGGGTGTCGCGGGGTGGGTTGCCGCCGACGCGCAGCCGTGTGGTAGGCCGCGACGTCGTCACCGTCAAGCTTACGGCAGCCGCGCGGCGGCGCACGAGCGGCGCGCCGCCGCGTGCGCCGGCCGGCAAGTCCTAGATCGCTGCGGGGCCGTCGGCGCCGATGACCGACGGCCGCGGAAGCTGATGCGCGTCGATTAGCCAGCGATTGCCGAATTTGATCGCTGCAATCTGGCGTGTGGCGATCATCTTGCGGACGGTCTCGTGATGGCAGCGGAAGATCGCGGCGACTTCACCGACGGTAAGCAGTTCTGGGGACATCGACAACGCTCCTGGTGGATTCGCGGATCGCGCCGGCGACACCGCCCCGACGCGGGGAAGCACTTGCTCCCTAGCGACAGGATGGGTTGGCCGCGTCCGGTGAGGGGGTACGTGGTGGTGCTCGCGGTCCACGGTTGGGCAGGCGATCGCGTGCGTTGGCGTGTTGTCCGATGGGACGGCGCCGGTTAGGCTCGCACCCCGGCGTTTGGGTCGCCGGGTGGCCGCACGGGCGTGCGCCGAGTTGGCGCATGGCCGGCGTGATCGGAGGGCAAGTGATCCTGGACGTGCGCGCTCCTGAGCGTCGGCACCGACGGCGTCGCATCGGCTTGGCGATGGCAGGCGCCGCGCTCCTGGCAACCGGTGCGCTCTTGGGCGCCGGGCATTCGGGCAGTGCCGCCGGAGCATCGCCGGCAGTGCTGTCGGGTGTGGCCCGTGTCGGCACCGCGCCGCTCGGCGCCTCGCGCGTTGTGCTGTATGCGGCCGGCACGAGCGCGCCGGTGCGGCTGGGCGCGGGCTGGACAACGCCCGCCGGGGCGTTCCGGATTCCCTACCTGCGGCCCCACGGTGTGGGCATCCTGTACGTCACGGCGACCGGGACCGACCGACCGACCGACCGGACCGGCGGTCCAGCTGCTGAGCGTGGCCGGCACGGTACGACGGCCGCTGCGCGCGGTGACGATCAACGAGCTGACGACCGTCGGCTCGGCGTATGCGCTCAGCCAGTTCGCCCACGGGGCACGCATCTCCGGCACGTCACCGGGCCTCGAGAATGCCGCGGCGACCGCGCTGAACCTCATCAACCCGTCAACCGGGGGGTTCGGCAGGGTGGTGGCCACCGCTCCGAATGGGGCGAAGACCACGACGCAGGCGACGCTCGCGGACCTGGCCGACATCGTTTCAGGCTGCACCCAGGGGAGTGTTGTCGGGTGCGCCCGACTCTTCGCCGTCGCTCGACCCCCGGGCGGAACCACCCCGAAAACCACCTTGCAGGCCGTGCTCGACATCGCCCACAACCCGGTGCACAACGCGGCGCGTATCTTCGCCCTGCCAACGACCGGCGACTACACGCCACGGCTGTCCGCGCCGCCGACGGCGTGGGTGCTCTCGCTGGTCTACACCGCGGGCGGCTTTAGCGGGCCGGGCCGGATGGCGCTCGATTCGCGCGGCAACGTGTGGTCCACGAACAATTTCCAACCCCCGAGGGGCACCGAGGCGGGACTCGGGCTGATCTCCCTGAGTCCCACCGGTCTGCCGATCAACGGCAGTCCGGTGACCGGCGGTGGCCTGCAAGGCGCGTGGTGGGGCATCGCCATCGACCAGCACAACCGGATCTGGACCAGCGACTACGTCGGGGCGGACCAGACGCCGTTCACACAGCCGGGATTCATCGGCGGCGACACCGTCTCAGAGTTCAATGATGCCGGCGTGGCGCTGTCATCGACCGGCTACACCAACGGCGGAATTCGCGCGCCGCAGGGGATCGCCGTCGATCAGCACGACAACATCTGGATCGCCAACCATGTCGGCAATTCGGTGACCGAGTATCCCGATGGCAACCCGGCGGCGGCACGGGTGTTTACCAGCGCGACCTTGACGCTGCCGTTTGCGGTCGTGGTCGACGGGCGCGGCAACACGTGGATCGATGACAACGCGATCTCCACAGACGTCGGCGGTGTCACGCGCATCGACGCGCGCGGCACGGTCTCCCCGGCGATCAGGGGTGGCGGCCTGAGCTCGCCCCAGGGAATGGCCGTCGACCAGCGGGGCAACGTCTGGGTGGCGAACCTCGGCAGCAACAGCGTCACCGAGATCAGCCCGAATGGGACGATCAACCCGCGTTCCCCGATCATCGGCAGGAGTCTCATCGGTCCCTGGAGCGTCGCGGTGGACGGAAATGGGAACATCTGGGTCACGAGCTTCATCGGCGAAACGTTGACCGAGTTGTGCGGCGCCAACCGCTCGTATTGCCCGCCCGGCGTGCGCACCGGAGCGGCGATCTCACCGAACGCGCGGGGGTTCAGCAACGGAGGGCTGCAGCACCTGACCGCCGTGCAGATCGACGAGTCCGGCAACGTCTGGGTCGCCAACAACTGGCAGCGGATCGTCCCGACGGTTGGCGGCAACGGCCTGGTGGAGTTCATCGGGTTGGCCGCGCCGGTCCGGACCCCGCTGATCGGACCGCCGCAGCGGCCGTAAGTGCCACGACGCGACGAGCCCCGCGTCGCGGGGCTCGTCGCCACATAGCGGAGGAGGGACTCGAACCCCCGACACGCGGATTATGATTCCGCTGGTCAGCGGTCCGCAGACCCGCATGAGCAAGGGGCTTTACTCCCGCCCCGCCTCCGCGTGCAACGTGTTGTGCAATGTCCGCGTCGGTGAGAGGGCGTCGAAGACCGACGCCGCGGCCTGCAGGCGATCGGCGCCGAGGCTGTGCGAGTAGACCTGCGCAGTGATCCGAGGATCCGCGTGACGCAGCTGCGCGGCGACGTCGGGAAGCGGCACGCCGTGAGCCAGCATGACGCTCGCCGACGTGTGACGCAGCGAATGCCACGAGACCAGCGGCCGGCCCGTGTCGTCGACGAGCCCCGCGCGCCGGCAGACCCGGCCGAGCGCCTGACCGGGCGTGAACGCGCCCATCGGGCCGCCGAGCTTGCCGGGGAAGACATATCCGTCGGCTTGCGCACCCGAGCCGATCACGCTCTCGGCGTACCAGTCGGCCAGTCGGGCGGCGAGCGATGCGCCCATGGCAATGGTCTTCGCCTCGCCGCTCTTCGGGCGCTTGACGTGCCGTATCGGTGGCGATCCGTTGCTGCCCGGCTCCTGCCATACCGAGCGGGCGACCGTGATCTGCTGCGCCTGCAGATCGATGTCCGGCCAGCGTAGGCCGACCACCTCCCCTAGTCGCAAACCGCACTCGGCAGACACGCGGATCATCACCTCGATGCGCGTGCTACCCCCAGCGCCAATCAACCGCGCGAGTTCCTCGAGCGTGAGTACACGGCGCGATCCACGGCGCGCCTGATCGTCGCCGGTCGCCTTGGGCAGGCGCATACCGTTGGCGGGGTTCTCCGGAATGATCGAGATCGATTCGGCGTACCGGCAAAACGTGCGCAACGCTGTGAGCGCCTTCCAGCACCCATGCCGGCCGTGGGTCTGCGCGATCGCTGCGAGCCATTGGCCGACCTGCCTCCGGGTGAGGTGGCGCAGCTCGACGTCGCCGAGCAAGGCGTCGATCGAGCGCACATACGCTTGGGAGTGCCCTCGCAGCGTGCTCGGCGCGAGGATCCCGTCGTGGGCGACCAGATACGCACGCGCGAGATCCCTCACGGTGACGATGTCGGTGTGAGATGCGCTTGGCCGAACCTCGGGCCGACCCGCTGCGAGCAGTCTGCGTCGCTCTGCCCGGGCCTCCGTAATCGAGCCGTAGTGCCGAACCTGACGCGTCATGCCGGGGGCGGCGCCGGGCACGACCAGTACCCACGGGCAGTCACCGCACCGACCGCCAGGGCGGTGATCTGCGCTGCGGGGACAGCGACGGCTGTGCTGGCGATACAGCCCGGGCTCGAACCGTTCCCGCCACCCTCGGCGGGAACCTGTCTCGCTCTGGAGATCGGTCTGAGCGCTGCCCATCAGGAAGCCTCGGCGCTTGCGGACTCCAGCCACGAGGTCACCCGCTGCGCCTGCACGCGTGCGCTGGTGTAGTACCGGGCGACTTCCTCGCCGATCTGGGTCGGGTTGAAGTAATCGTCGGGAAGCTGCTGAACGATCTCGGCCGCGATCGCCAGTCCGTCGAGGTCCTCCTGAGTGAGGTGCGTCGGTGGCGCTTTGGTCAGCCCTTCGGGTCCGACCCACTGAGCGACGCTCGCGAGGCGGCCTAGGTTGGAGACGGCGTTCAGGACGTCGGCCGAGCTCGCGCCGTTCGCGACGTCGCACAGCAAGCGGTACGTGGCCAGACGCACTGTCTCGCAGGCGTCGTCGGAGATCGCCTGCCGGTCGGCATCGGTGATGGGCGAGGTCTGGGTGGGTGACGGCGTGGTCATGTCTTGCCTCCATGTGTCAGATCGGCACGCGGAGGCGGGGACGACGCCAAGACCCGCATACCCGAGTACTCGTGTATACGGTGTCGCTGCATCGGAGTGTTCTCCTCCGTTGCCACGGGGTCGGCGCCTGCAAGCGCGCGGCCCCACTTTGTAGGTAGGCTCACGGTACACCTCTCCTCAGTCGCTGTCATGAGGCTTCCCTCCACCAGTTGGCCTTCAGCGGCTCCGGCGGCCCGGACGTAGATCGCCGCCGGTGGTGAGCCGTGGTGGCCGCCGGCGCTTCCTGCCGCCGGCGTGCGTCGATCGCCTCGCGCTCGTACCGCTCAAGATCGTCGGCACGGACGAACACCCTGCCGCCCACCCGGAGGGCGCCCGCGCGGTCCATCAGCGCACGGGCAGCTCGACGATCAGCGAATCCATATCGTGCCGCGACGTCGGTGACGGTCAGGAGGGTGGGGAGAGGCGACGTTGTCACTTCGCACCACCGATGATGCCTTCGTAATGTGCC
Source organism: uncultured Thermoleophilia bacterium (assembly GCA_963842065.1). Taxonomy (GTDB): domain Bacteria; phylum Actinomycetota; class Thermoleophilia; order Miltoncostaeales; family Miltoncostaeaceae; genus CAITWD01. The sequence continues at coordinate 473,973 of CAWJEW010000007.1, forward strand.
AGTTCGAGGTCGTCGATCACGGGCTCGGGACCAGGGGGGGTTCCTATAGATACCCCCCCGGTGGTTCCCGGGGTGCCTTCAGACGTGGTTCCGAGTGGTTCCGGTAGCGGTTCCTGCCGTTGGCTGTCGGATTTTTGGTCAGCGGTTCCCGGGTGGTTCCCGGAGCCTTCCAAAAGCGGTGGTTCCCGAGTGGTTCCTGGCCCCGGATCGGGTGGTTCCACGCCCTGCTCATGGAGCCAACGCCGGTACTTCTGAGCCGCTACCACGACCTCTCGGCGCCTGCCGTCGCCGGAATCCCTGAGCCGCTGCTGAATCGTCCTCGTCGTGGCAGTGATCGGGACCCCAAGCGCATCGAGGATCCGTGCGAGCTCCTTGGTCCCATCCGGCCACAGGGCCTTGGCGGGCTCGTACCGAAGTACGCCGTCGTCGATGCGCCGGAACACGACCTGCTCGGGCACCCAGCTCATGCGCCGCTTGTTGACCTTGAGCGCGAGGCCATCGTCGGCGCTCGCAAGGTGCCACACGACGTCGACGTCGTCGCCCTTGGCGGACGCGCCGCGGGCGTGCTCGCCCTCGTGGCCGGCGTGATCGAGGCGGACCCATGTGACCCCGCGCACCCGGAGCTCCTGGCCGGCGTACCGGTAGAACGCCTGGACAGTGTCGTTCGAGTTCTCTTCGCCGCTGACCGCCCGCCCGATCGTGTCGATCACGACGGCTAGGTGCCGGCCGAGGAACTCCTCGGCGATGTCATCGAGCCAGATGCCGAGCTCCCTGCCCCCGTCGGGCGTGTCGAGTGGCGGCAACTCGACGTGATTGATGTAGACCAGGCGCTCGAGGTCGCTGTGCGGCCCGAATCCCATGTCCGAGAGGCGCTCGAACAAATCGCTCTCGCTCATCTCCCAGTCGAGGTAGACGACGACGTGGCCGGCCTTGACGAGCTCGGTTGCCACCCACAGCATGAAGAGGGACTTCTGCTGGCCGTGCTTTGCCCAGATGGCATGGCCGCGAGCGCGGGCGAGGACATCCTCGAACAGCCAGTCGACCTCGAGCCAGTCGCGGGTCCAGAATGCCGCCCAGTCTTGGCGTCCGTGGCGACCGCGACCGTTGGTTGTTGCGGACTGCGCGTCGGTGCTCATTCGCCACCGCCGACCAGGGCGCCGTTGACCCATCGTGGTTTTCGGGCTTCGATCACCGCTGGGTCGAGACGCGGATCGCTCCACGCCTCGATCAGGTCGACGCGCAGCTGCTCGTGCTCGGCTTCGCTGAGCGACTCCGGCTCGGACCATTCCCAGACGTCTCGCGATGCTCGCTGGCGTCGCACCCATTGATCGAGCGACTGGACGGGCAGCGCACCGGCGGACGACTTCCGGACCGCGTGCCAGGTCGCCTCGTCGTAGTCGGTGCACGCCGCCGCCGCGGAATGCCACGGCCAGGCCGTGCGATCGATGGCGCTCATGCCGCACCATCCGCGAGAGCGTCCAGGACGGGCTCGAGGTACTCACCGGCAGGTCGAAGATCGCTCTCCCGTCGGCTACGGCCGAGGGCCGTCCGCACGCGCTCGCGGTGGCGGCTGGCGTGCTGCTCCAGGGTCTCCCCGTACAAAGACGGGGTCCGAACGAAATAGCGTCCGGCGAAGTCCTCGAGGACATCACTGCCAGCCGCCGGCAGGCTCAACCACCAAACGCCGCCGGGGCCAAATCTGCACCGTTCGGCGATGACTCGAAGGTCTCGACGGACTCTGTTAAGCGTTCGCTCGGAGATCCCGGCGCCGGCGGCTAGCTCTTCGATCTCCAGCGTTCGTCGGGGTCCGTCCCAAAGCTCCCGCAGCGCAAGGGCGAGACAGCGCTCGTATACGACGGATGAGCCCGGTTCGGCCCCCGTCGCCGCGAAGGCCGAGGCGACGGCTTGGGCCAAGCAGTCAGCGACCTGGCGGCGCTGGGCCTCGAGCTGAGCCTCGGCCTGACCCAGGGCGAGGCGCCCCTCGGCGGCCCGGTAGGCCGCGTCCGGATCAGGGTCAGGGTCCGGGTCGCCGTCAGGGGCTCTCGCTGACGCCCGACGCCTCGGGGCTCGAGCCCGCCCTGCGCCCCTCGGGTCGGTCCCGCCCAGCGCCAGCCCGTGGTGCTGGAGCTCACCCCGCACGTGCGCGCGGACCCGAAGAAGGTGAACGCGGAGTTGCTGCGGGGTGAGCTCGCCCAGGCTCTCGAAGACGTCGTTCCAGTAGCGCGCCATTGCTGCAGCCAGGTCCTGAGGGGCCTCGCCGACTCGTCGCGACTCTGGCTCGTCGGCGGTCTCGGAGCCCTTGAGAGCCTCATCGAAAAGCCCTCCCGACAACCCGAGATATTCGCCGCGGGTGACTCGCGCCGCGTCTTCGGCAGCCGCCATGAGGTTGGCGGCGGTGCGATGGCGCTCTTCTTGGGAGCCAAAGAGCCAGTTCGCCGCATCGGGCGAGAACTCGACGCCGATCGTGGTCGCCTCGCCCGTGTGTCCGGCCTGGGGAGCGCGTTGCTCGGAGGCCGGGAAGTGTCCTGCTGGGTTAGCGGGGGCTAGGCCCGCTTCAACGAAATCAAGATTCACCGACCCCCTATGGGTCACTCGCAGGCAGTCGGAGGTCTCACCCTCCGCGACAGTCTCTAAACGTGCTGTCAGGGCTGACGCTAGCACGCGCTCGCCAGGGTGCGGAACGAATATTCGTCTCAGTTAGCGAAAGGTGGGTGGGAGCTGCCGAGGCCCGCCTACGAGGCAGCGACAGCTCAACCAATCCCGGCGCCGGTGAGAAGGCGGCAGTGCGATGGTAGCGCGGCACGTTGACGACAACGCCTATGGCCGCCAATCGGGGCCATAAAAACTGGGTCGCACCCGTTGGCACCCTATGGGAGCCGGCAGGCGCAGGTCTCCACAATCGTGCTCATGGGAACTCGCGGGACTCCTCGGCCGGCGGACGACCTCCTCACTGTTGAGCAGGTCGCTCGCGGGTGCGCGGTAAGTCGGGCAACCGTGCGGCGGTGGATCGCGAGCGGCGCTCTGGCCGCCTGCAGACTTGGACCCGGTCCTTCCTCGCCGGTGCGCATCCGCCGCGAGGACCTCGACCGGTTCATTCTCCCTGCGCGCACTGGCCCGGACGTGCACCGCGCGGTGTTCTGATGTGCAGGGGCAACTTGCCGATACCAGCTTGTGAAGGTGTGTATGTCTGACCGCTCGCGCTCAGGAAGCGGCCGCTTTTCCCGCAACGCAGTGACGATGGCTCGGGACGCGCAGGCCTGGGCGCTGCGTGCCGAGCGCAAGACCTACGCGCAGATTGCTGACGAGCTGGGCGTCAGCAATGAGGGTGCCCGCCAGGCCGTCCAGCGCTACGCCGGCTCGATCGCCGACGAGAAGATCGCCGACGTGCGCAACGCCGTCCTCGAACAATTGGACTTCTACGAGCGCGAGCTGGTCGCCCTCCTGCGCCGGCCTCACTACGTGGTCACCAGGGACGGTGATCTTGTCAACGGGCCAGATGGCGGGTACCTGATCGACGACATGCCGATCATCGCTTCGATCTCGACCGCGTTGAAGGTGATCCGCGAACGATCCCGCCTGCTCGGGCTCGACGCACCGACCCAGTCTCTGCGACGGATCGATGTGATCTCACACGACGCGTTCATGGTCGGCCTGGAGCGCCTCGAGGCCGAAGTCAAGGCCCTGGAAGGAAAGGGCCCGACGTACGAGATCGTGAGCGAAGACGACGACGCAGACGAGGGCGAGCGTGACGACTGATCTCGTCCAGGTGATTGAGGCCACGCCGGAAGAGATCGCTCGCGCCCAGGAGCTGCGTCGAAAGCGCGCTGCGCTGTCCCACGTCTACGACCCCCGTGACTGGTATTGCGATCACCCAGAGTGCGACGGCCAGCCACACGAGGGCATGCCGGGTAAGCACGCTCGGCACGCGCAGCGCCCACCGGACGACTGGGCCCGGACGATCTACTTCCGCGGCGGCCGTGGGTCAGGGAAGACCAAGGCCTCATCCCAAGCCCTGGCGAGTCTGATCGTCGAGTGGTGGGAGCATCCCGGCGAGTGGGCGGTGGTCGCCCCGACCGCCGGCGACGCACGCACGGTCTGCATGGAGTCGGGTACGTCTGGCCTGTTGGTCGCGCTCGGTGCGTCGGTGATCTCCGGCGGCACGATCACCGATCACGGGCCGTATGTCGAGGGGTACTCGAAGACCGAGGGGACGCTGTACCTCAAAAACGGCGGCGTGGTGTACTCGGACGGCGCCGACGACGGCGCCTACCGCATCCAGGGTAAGAACCTGATGGCGCTGTGGGCTGAGGAGCTCGGGCTGTGGAAGAAGTGGCGCGCCGCGTGGGACGAATCGATCCGCTACGCGGTCCGGATCTCGCCGGCCAAGATCATCGCCTCAGGCACGCCGAAGCGCACGATGCCGGCGCGAGTGCTCGTCAAGCGCCTGCTCGATGATGACGTGTCGCTCGGTGGCCGGACGACCAACGTACGCCTTCGCACGATCGACAACGCGGTGAACCTCGACGCCGACACGATGGCCGAGTTCATGGCGTCGCGTGGCACGGCCCTTGAGCGCCAGGAGCTCGAGGGCGAGCTGCTCGACGAGGTCGAGGGCGCCCTGTGGACGATCGCGGTGATCGACGACAACCGCATCATCCCGGTGCCGGCCGACGTGTACGACCTGATCCAGCCGGTGCGGGTGGCCGTCGCGATCGACCCTGCGGTCACGGCGTCTGAGACCTCCGATGAGACCGGGATCATCGTGTGTGCCAAGGGCGCCGACGGCAAGGGCTACGTGCTCGAGGACCTGTCGGGCGTGTACGAGGTCGACGCCTGGCCCAAGGTGGTCATCGACGCCCACCAGCGCTGGCAGGCCGACCGCGTGATCGCCGAGGTCAACAACGGCGGGGACTACATCGGCAACGCCCTGCGCGCGGCCGGCTACCGCGGCGGGTACGAGTCGGTGCGTGCCACCCGCGGCAAGATGGTGCGCGCCGAACCCGTGGCGATCGCCTACTCGCAAGGGCGCATCTGCCATGTCGGCGAGTTCGCCAAGCTCGAGGAGCAGATGACCACGTGGATCCCGGGTGAGACCGCGGACTCGCCGGACCGCGTCGATGCGCTGGTGTGGGGGATGACCTTCCTCGGGATCGTCTCGCACGGCTCGTGGGCGATCGCCTACGGTCCGCGACCCGAGCCTGACCCGGACGACACCGCCGAGCGCCCCAAGAAGCGCGGCTGGGGCGCCACCTACGGACCGAAGGTCGCGGCGTGACCGAGGTCGTGACCGATGCCGGCCGACCCTGTGCTGCTGGTCGTGCGGCCACCCAGGGGGTCGGTGGCTGAGGCGCTGACCATTGCCATGATCCTGGAGGCCAGGGACCAGGCCTCCGAGTTCATCGAGCGCGTCAAGGAGCAGATCTCGACGCTCGGCGAGACGGCCGAGGCCGCGACCGACCGCGTGGCGGCGGCCAGCGACAAGATGGACGACTCGCTGAAGGTGGCCGGCGACGCGGCCGACCGTGCCGGGGAGCAGTTCCGGGCGGCCTACGACGCGATGGACGAGAGCGCCGACGCCGCGGCTGGGGACATCGGTGACGCCTCCGATCGCGTGATTGCCGCCCAGGATGAGATGGCCGCGGCCTACCAGCGCACCGCTGCGGTCGCCGACGAGGCGGCCGCCAGGACCGACGAGGCAGCGGCAGCCACCGAGGACTCGGCGGCCAAGACCGACATGGCATCCGGCTCGATGGGCACCTTCTCCAAGATGGCCCTCGGCGCGGGGCTCGTGCTCGGCGGCGTGCTCGCCTACGGGATCGACAAGTCGATCGACGCGGCCGAGCAGGGCGAGGTCTCCCAGGCCAAGCTCACTGCGGCCCTGCGTGCCACGCACCAGTCGGTGCAGGCGATGAGCCCCGTCCTCGATCAGGCCGAATCCTCGGCTCGCAACCTCGGCTTCGGCAACGACGCAGCCCGCTCGGCGCTGACATCGCTTGAGATCGCGACCGGATCGACCAAGCAGTCGGTCCAGGATCTCGGCCTGGCCGAAGGCGTGGCGCGGCTCAAGGGCATGGACCTGGCATCTGCGGCATCACTCGTCGCGAAGGCTCACGCGGGATCCGCGCGCGTGCTGACCCAGCTCGGGATCGCCTACGTGCCGGTGAACGCCCACGCCGCCGAGCTGACGGCCAAGTACAAGGCGCTCGGGGAGGCCGTGCCGCCACTGCTCGCCCAACAGGCAAAGCTCGAGGACAAGGAAGCCTCGGGCGCGGCCATCATGCAGGAGCTGACCGACAAGGTCCACGGCCAGGCGCAGGCCTACGCCGACACCGCCCAGGGAAAGATGGCGATCTTCCACGCCCAGCTCGAGAACCTCGAGGAGAACATCGGCAACGCCATGCTCCCCGCGCTGACGATGGTCACCGGCGGGCTCGCGTCGCTCGCCGGCTGGCTCGGCAAGAACACCGGGGTCGTGAAGATCCTCCTCGGTGTGATCGCCGGCCTGGCGGTGACCCTGATCGCGGTCGGGGTCGCCCAGAAGGTCTGGAACGCCGCGACGGCGATCGGCAATGCGGCGATGGCGGTCTACCGTGCCGGCGTTGCGGGGGTGCAGGCGGTGATGGGCCTGTTCACGGCCTCGACCGAGGAGGCGACAGAGGCCCAGATCGGGCTCGACGCCTCGATGGACGCGAATCCGATCGGCGTCATCGTCCTCGCCATCGTGGCGCTCGTGGCGATCATGTACGAGCTCTACGAACACGTCGCGATCGTGCGCGACATCTTCAACACGGCATTCGATGAGATCAAGGCGCACTGGGAGCAGGCGCTCATGATCTTCATGCCGCTGATCGCGGTCATCGCGCTGGTGGTTACCCACTGGCACGAGATCGAGGACGCCGCGAAGGACGTCCTCTCGGCGATCAAGGGGGCCTGGAACACGATCGCGTCCTGGTTCGACTCCAATGTGATCGAGCCGATCAAGAGCTTCTTCCAGACGATGTGGGACACCTTGCACGGCTGGGCCCAGGACGCCCTGACCTTCATCGAGGGGCTCTGGAACGCCCTCGCGGGCTGGTTCAACTCGAACGTCATCGAGCCGATCAAGAGCTTCTTCGAGGACTTCTGGAACCACGAGAAGCAGGGCTGGGAGGATCTTTGGAACGACGTGAAGGGCATCTGGTCGGCGGTCGCCGGGTGGATCTTCGACCACGTCGTCAGCCCGGTCCTGAGCTTCTTCGAGGTCCTCTGGGATGATGTCAAGTCCCTCGCATCGAAGGCATGGAACGACATCAAGGGCTACTTCTCCGACGCCGCGAGCTGGGCGGCAGGCGTCGTTCACGACATCGCGGGGGCGTTCGGTTCACTCTGGAGTGACGCATCAAACGCGGTTGAAGGCTTCGTCAACGATGTGGTCAACGCCATCAAAGCGATCCCCAGCGACATCGGGAGTCTGGCTGGCGGGATCATCCACGACCTCACATCAGGCCTGCCGGGGAAGATCGTAAGCGCGCTCGGCCTCGCCGCAGGCGGCCTTGTCATGTCGCCGACCCTTGCGGTCGTCGGCGAGGCGGGCCCCGAGGTCGTGATCCCGCTCGCGAACATCCCTGGCGGCGCCGGCGTGGTCAGCTCGGCCGGGAACGTCGCCCCACTGTCGGTGTCGTCTCCGGTGAGCGCGGCCGCGGGCGGTGGCGGTGGCGGCAATGTGATCGTCTACCTGACCATGCAGGGAGCGGTCTACGGTGACATCAACCAGGCCCTCGACGCGATGGGGCGCCAGCTTGCCACGGTGATCCTGCCCGCCTCCGGCACCCGGCTCTCGACCCGATGATCAGCACAGGGCAGCACTGGTGCAGGGAGCCATAGCTGACGGTTGCGGGTCATGGCGCCGTGTGCATGAGCAATCGTCCCTTGCACGGCCTGCCGAGACCCGTGCTCAGCGGCTTCTCGGTCTCGGCGTGGCCGGTACCCGCACCGTGTCACGACTCACCCGATCGCTCTGTGCGGACAATGCCCCGACACGAGCCTCGACTACCGAGCGGTGACCCTGTAGACGTGTCCCGTCTGTCCGATGTCTCACCTACGCTACGATCGAACGTATGTTCGGTCTTGGAGGTGCCACAAGCGTGTACGCGCCCAGCGAGCAGGCGGCCGTCCTTGCCCTGGTCAAGCATGCCCAGCAGGCGGAGGGCGAGTGGAGCCGAGTGGCGGATCTCATCGAGCGCGCCCGCAGTGCCCTCAGGATCGTTCGCGGAGACTGGACAGGGTTTGAGCCCGAGGACGTAGTCGCGAGCGCGCTTGTTCATAGCGTCGACGAGGGCGAACTCGGCGCATGGGACGCGATGATCCGCGTGTACGCTGGTCGGGGCATTCACCTGCTGACGATCCTTGACGACGGGTACCCGCGAAACCTTCGGTATGTGTTCAACCGCCCCCCATTTCTGTGGGTTCGCGGGACGCTGCTTCCGACCGACGACTACTCAATCGCGGTCGTAGGGACGCGAAGCGCCTCACGCGAGGGCCTGCGTCAGGCACGACTCCTGGCCGAGAATCTTGCGGGGCAGGGGGTCACGGTCCTATCCGGTCTCGCGCTTGGCATCGACGGCGCGGCCCACGAGGGTGCGCTCGCGGCCAGTGGTCGAACGGTCGCCGTCGTCGGGACGGGGATCACCAGGGTGTACCCGGCGCAGCACGCGCAGCTCTCCGATCGGATCATCGAGAGTGGCGGGGCCGTCGTGTCGCAGTTCTGGCCCGAGGCATCGCCGGCTCGGTGGACGTTCCCCATGCGCAACGCCGTCATGAGCGGAATGGCCGTCGGGACGGTGGTCGTCGAGGCGTCGAAGACAAGCGGCGCGAAGATGCAGGCACGCCTCGCCCTCGAGCACGGCAAGCGCCTGTTCCTCGTCGAATCCCTCGTTACCCGTGAGGAGTGGGCGGCCAGGTATGCCCAGCATCCGGCCACGACCGTGATCGCGAGCGTCAGCGACGTCATTGACGTGCTGACAGATCTCGCGCGCCCGACCGAGCAGCTCGCGCTCGGCTAGCGGCCCAGGCGATGGTCCCTCAGCGGAGGACGGTGAGGGATCTCACCGATCCATACCTAGATGATTGATTCCACGGGCTCAGGCGACAAAGTCGACGAATGCACGGCTTGGTCGGCCGAGTTGGTGGTTGAGACTGATGCAGGCGGCGAGGCACAAAAAGCGCTGCAGGATGCGCTCTTTGATGCCCGCAAGGGTGCGGGCACCGTGGCGTTCGAGAGTGAGCAGGTCTTTGCAGGTCCAGAAAATCGACTCGATGCGCTGGCGGATCGGAGCGAGATGCAGGTCCGTCCCCGCCTCGTTTTTGCGGCGGGGACGGAGGATCTTGGCGTCCAGCTGGCTGACGGCATTGGCGAATTCGCGGCCGGCATAGCCCTTGTCGCCCAGGAGGGTCTCGCCGCCAGATCGCTCACAACGCGCCAGCAGCTCGAGGCCTACCACGCGTTCGTCACGTTTGGGCGAGGCGAGGGCAAGCGCACGCGGGGTCCCGTCGGGGGCGAAGATCGCGTGCAGACGAAAGCCCCAAAAGAAACGGGAGTGCGAGGCGCACCAGCCGTAGTCGGCCGCGTCGCCCAGGGCGGAGCGCTTGACGGTCTCGCGGCTCTTGGCGCATTCGACCGGGGTCGAGTCGATCAACAGCAGATCGTCTGTGTAACCGGGGCTCTGGCTGGCAAACACGCACATCAGCCACTCGATCGTGTCGGCCAACCGACGCCGACGCTTGTGGTATCCGGGCTGGGCAGGCAGCCCGGGAAACAGGTGGCAAAGGCGCCTGGCTGCGACCTTGAGAAACCGCCGATCGGATGGGATCCCCATGATTGTTTGGGCCACACAGAGTGTGATGACCTCCGCGTCGGTGACCACACGGCGGGCGTTTCCGGGGGGCTGTGGCAGGAGATCGTCCGCTGTGCAATAAACGGCGATGCAGAGAGCGTCGAGGTCGGCGTCCATCGTGGCCTCCAGGTCGACGGTGTGGTTAGCACCGCCGACTTCGGCCTCTCTGTACAAAACCCCTTCGCCACGGCGATCGCCGTGGAATCAATCATCTAGGCACCTTCACTCCGCCCCCAGCGCCGGCCGCCGGCATCTGCAACGTCTGCCACGGCGCGCCGCGGACTGGATATTCGCGATGCGAGAGCTGCCACCTCACCACGCACCAGGTCTCCCATCCAGTCGAGCTCGTCGTCCCGATATCCCTGTACGCCCTGCAGAGTCAGTTGCATCACGTCCTACGTGCATACAAGGATGGGTACGACGCAGACGTTCGCGCCGAGCTGCGTCTCCAGGTTGCTGCACTGCTCTGGCGCTTTCTCTCTGCTCATGACGAGTGCATTGCTGCGGCAGCCGGACGACGGTGGGATGTGATCACGTCGGTCCCATCGAGCAAAGCGCGAGATGGCCTCCATCCGCTCGAGCGGGCCATTCAGAGCGCACCCGACCTCGACGACCAGTACCGGTCAACACTGAAACGCGGCGACGGTCCACTCGCACACCGCCTGGCTAGTGACACGGGCTTCGCTGTGACACACGACGTCAGAGGGTGGAAGGTCCTCCTCATTGACGACACGTTCACGTCTGGAGCGCGAACCCAGAGTGCAGCTTCGGCTCTGACACTTGCTGGTGCGACCGTCGTTGCAGCTGTGCCCATTGGGCGCGTAATCAACCCTGACTTCAGCCCGGAGGCGGGAGCACTCTGGGCGAACGCACGCAGCAGGGCGTTCGATTTCGGCGCGTGCTGCCTGGAATAGGCGCCGGATCCTCCGTCCGTTGCGCCGCCGGCCGAAGCGCCTGCTCAGCGCCGGCTCGATCTAACCGTGGCCGGGGGCCGCACCGTGCCGCACCGTGGGGCGAGCATCCTCGGCTTAAAGCGCCTCCAGGAGCATGGCGAGCTCATCCAGCCCCGCGCTGGGCAGCCCAGCTTGGCGCCACGTCATGTGGGCAGCCGAAACGAGGAGCATGACCCCAAACAGGAGGTCTGTGCAGACTCGGTCGGTGGTCGTCGCCGAGCGGCGCAGGATGCGGATCGACGTGCCCTCGACAGCGACATGTCCCTCGATGCTCCCGAGGCCAGCGTGGACACTCTGGCTCGATTCCATGCGGTAGTACGTCATCTGGGCCCTGCGCGCGAACTCGGCCTCCTCGCGGCCACGCGCTGCGAACGCGTCGCTCACCCGCGCCGCGATGCGGGTGAGGTCGATCCGGCTGCCGTCATCAAGGTGGGTGACGTCATCGCCGCGACCTCGTGCGGCGTGCTTGTCCTGCCATTTCTGGTGCTCAACAAGCTTTCCGACTGACACGTCGGGGTCCTCGCTGAGCACGTACGCGACCATTAGCCACTGCTCATAGAGAGAGCGCAGTGCGACGCCGAGTACGTCGTCGAGATCGGCATCGGCGAGCGCGACCACGCCCATCATCAGCCGCCGGCACCGAGAGGTGCCGGCGAGTGCGGTCGCAACATGGCGCGGCGGGTTCTCGAACACTCGCCGATCGTCTGACTCAGACGCGTCTACCGCACGGCGGGCCAGGTCATCTACGATCTCTCGGGGCACCCTGTGGTCATCCATTCACACCCGATTATCGCCGCTGGCCAGGACTGAGAGCCTCGCCGCCCTGGCGACCGTGCCAAACGGCAGCACCCATGCGGGCCCCTCGACGAGGTGTTCAGGCACGACGGCGCCCCCGTCCCAGAACCTGCCGAGGCGGCTCGTACTGGTGGAGCGTTCCCTCGCCCGACTCCTCATCTACCGCGTCGGCGATCCGCTCGAGCGCGTTGGCGATCCGGCTTAGGTATTCGGCGATCGCCTCGAGGACCTGGGTCGGCTCTGATTCACTCCTGGGGCCCGGCTCGTCCGTCATGACGCCGGGGCCTGAGGCAGGCCGAGATCGGTACGGATGATGTCGGCGTCCGTATGGGTCTTTGTGAAGTCGGCGACGAACCCCTGGTCCCACTGATCTGCCGTATCGGCAGTGACCCCAGATGCGGTGTCGAGGACGCCGATCACAGCGGCAGAGTCGCGGGCCAGCGTGTCGACGTCGGTCCGGGTCTGCCCGGTGAACGGGATCGCAAGGAGGCGCGTGTCGGTCGTCTGCAGCGCGTTGGCCAGCGGCACGCTGATCGCGGCTAGCTGCGTCGCGGTCGCACTCTGGGGCAAGCTGTTGAACTGCCTCAGGAACTTCGACCCGGCGGCGTTGTACACGGCCACGGCGCTCAGGTAGTCGGCGCGCTGCTGGGCGATCGACAGGGCCGTCGGCGTTGTGGTCGCCGATGCGGTCGCGGCGGCAGAGTGCGAGGAGCCACCGCAGCCGGCGGCGACGGTGGCGCCGAGCAACACGGCCAGCGCACCGACTCCAAGACTCCTCGTCCGGCGCAGGGTGTCCATGGCGACGAGCCTACTTGCAGGCCAGGTCGGATGCTGACCGTCTGGACGCAACTCGGGCGGCGATCCTGGCCGCTGACGCGTCAGCAATAGCGAAGCAGGGATGGCGCGCCACGGCGCAGTGCTCCCGGTCCGCGATCAACCGTCGATGCGTCGTCGCGTCCGTTGGCGATACAGCAGCGACAGGCGGGCGAGCCTGTTGCCGGGCGTCGGTGCCCGTGCGGTCGCCCGGATGGCGGCCGCACCGGAGGGCAGCGTCAAGCGGACGGCGCGTCGATCTCGAGGTCGACGTCCGCAGTGAACGGCGGGTTGGCCAGATCGAACGGTCGCAGCGCGTCGCGACAGAGCGTCTCCACCCACTTGCGCGCCTCGGCGCGCTCGCGTCCGCGGACGCCCACCCGGAACGCGACCCTTGTGTGGTTGCCTTCCGTGACCAGGATCGGGAACTTGACGTCGGTAAGGTCCATGGCCATCTCGAACCGGGCCCGGATCGCCCGGATGATCTGCTGAGCGTTCTCTTCGCAGGTCCCCGAGATGTCGACGGTGCCCACCACCTCCGAGCCGGCCACGACGCGCGGCCTCCGACTCGGCATGCCATCGCCGCCCGCCGCCGACCGTGGCTGACGGACAAACGCGTCGATCGCCTGGACCTGTGACGGCCCCGGCGCTCGGGGGACCGGCAAGTCCGGAAACGCGGCCGCGACAGCGCTCACGCTCAGACTGATCCGCTCCCGGGATAGGAGATCCGCAAGTGGCCTTGGCTCGCAGTCCGCGTCTTTGGCGCGTAGGCCCCGCCGGACGGCGTTCGCCTCCGCGGCGAGCGCCAGCGAGTCGAGCAGCGCGTGCTCCGGGCTCCCGACCTCAAACGTCTCCGCCAGCCAGTGAGCCGCGGCGGGGTCCAAGTCGAAGACAGATCCTTCTTCCACTCGCGCCATCCTCTGGTCGCGCGCTAGACCCGTCGGCGTCGCAACTCGGGCCGGTCGAATGACGCTCACCGTCCCCCACGGGAGCCCCCCGTCCGCACCCCAGAGGCTATCGAGCCTGCACCTAGGGGGATACTCGCCGCTCGGGGAGTTTGACAGGGGGCAGGTTGCCGTGGGCGGAACGACCCGAATCGGTCCGCTAGGCCGCTATTTGGCGTCTGGTTCGGAGCGAGACGACACTCGCGGTGACTGAGGGTTCTGTCGCCGTGCCGTTGAGCGAACTGGCACTGTGACACGCGGCCCCGATCGCCTCCAGCGTCCAATCCTCGTGCTTCGTGGCGGTGGCCGCTTGGAAGTTCAACGTTGTCACCGACGCCTCCCTGCTCTCCGAGAGCACCCGAAAGCGGTCCAGGTTGGCGTTGAGCCGCTGACGGATGAGCGCGACGGCCTCGATGCGATCGGACACGCTGCCGCCCGTGACGGCGACGGTGCCCGCGATCATCCAAACAGGTGTCCAGATCTCGTCATCTAAGACGGGCGCAGCGATCCGCTCATCGCCGCTCACCGGCCACTCGGACATGTATCCGGCATCCGGATTGATCGCCCGCGCGACGGAGCAACGCTCACACTCGCCGTCGAGGCCACCATCGGAGGCCGAATGCCGGTACCAGTCATCCATGCCGATCCTCCAATCGATCAAGGCCGCCAGCAACATCGAACCCCATTTGCTGTCATGCCGTTCGTTCGGGCGGCGCTTTTGCGCCACGGGTCGTTGTGGACTTGGCAGCGAATGCGGTCCCCGCGCAAGTGTCGTGACGGCGATGCCCGCGGCGCCCCTTTGCCGCTTCCCCCAAAGCGTCGATCGAGAGGCGCCGCAACACAGACGGACCGCTGCCACAACCGCCGCCTGCGTGTCACTCCACGACCGTGATCGGCAGGACGTGAAAATTACTTGACGGAAATTCGCCCGGCACGGCCCAGTTGGCGGCGTACGAGTACTAGCGGACCTGACCCTGATCCCTCGGGGAGTCACGGTTTCAGCAATTTCGGGGTTGGCTGGGCACCACGAGCGACCCACTGTCTGGCTCATCCTCCGTCGTTCGAGCTGGTGCGGGCGCAACCGGGGCGGAACCGCGCCAGCGACCGCGGGGCACCGTGGCGTGGCCGTTCGACGTAAGGCGCTGGCTCCGGCGGAGGACACTTCACCGGAGCGAGCGCCTTACGGGTGCCCCCGCAGACCGACAGGAGCACGCAGGCCACCGGAGCCGAACCGTGTTTGAGGAGTCGTCCCCATCAGGGATCGCATCCTCGTCGACGCGGCGACGCGCATGAGTGGAACCTACGACCGTTCCCGCCTGCGCGCTAGGGCGAGACGAAGGTCAACGACGCCCCTCCGAGGCACCTCGGAAGCCTGGGAGGGGCGTCGCGGCAGAGCGATCCCGACTGCATCGAGAGACGCGCACCGCCCCAGTGGTCGGTCCCACGACAAAGCATCGCGACTGCCGGCAATTAACCTAACCCGCCTGCTCGGAGCGTGATACTCGACGATAGCGGGGTTGTGGCGGCGTGTTACAAAACCCGCCGCGTCAGGGGTTGTGGCGCCCCTCGAGTCGGACCCCAATCGCGGCTAGAGGAGCGATTCCTTATGTCGCTCGTGATGCTCATGTGGCGAGAGGCCCAGGGCGTAACGGGGCTCTCGAGTGTGCGCGACCAGCCCGGCGCTACTGCCGGCACCGGTCTGCTAACCAACAAGCCGAGCGTCCTCCGTCGGCTGGACTGCGGATCTCTAACAGGCAGGAACGTCGGGGAGCGGCCGCGGCGGGCGGTCCGCCACCGATCGGCGGCAGAAGCGGCGCGAGTCGAACCACCTAGCTTTGCGCGTCGGCGCTGCCGGCGTCACCCCCGCGCGGCGTCCCGGAACATCGGCGCGCGCCGTAATGCCGCTTTTGCGGATCTGCAACAACGGCCACCCCGGGCCGGGCTACGTTCGAGAGGAGTACCCCCCAAGAAAGGAACGGAATCCATGCAGCATTTCTCCAACCCAGCACACGGCCGCTCCGATGGCGCGGCCGCCCTCGGCGATCCTCTCGCCCCGATCATTGACCTCCTGGATGAGGCGCATCGCGAACTCACGGTCCCGGAGCTGGCCGCGGTGCTACTCGAGGTTGACCAGCTGGCTGCGGTGCTCGACGCCTCGCGAGCGCCATCGCTTCGTCCCAATCAGGCCATGACGGGCTCGGACCCCCGGCTCACGGCAGCCGGCCGGGCATACCGGTCCACGGCCGCCGTGCGGTTTTGGGGCGCTTCGGGGATAAACGTGGGTAGCTGAGCCCCGCCAACGCCCGAGATCCCAAGTGCCACGCGCGATCTCGGGCCCCTGAGTAGGCTCGCTTCTTGCTAAGGGAAAATCGAGCAAGGAGCACGAGATGCGCGTGGCCGACATATTCAAGCGCCTGCTGCGAATCGACGCGGTGCGGGTGAGCGACGTGCGGATCGTCGAGGAACCCGGCGGCCAGGTGATCACCCTCACCGTTGCCCGGCGCTCGAACCGCCGCATGCACTGCGGCCGCTGCGGGCAGCGGGCACGGTCGGTCTACGACCGCCAGGTCCGCTCCTGGCGTCATCTGGACGCCTTCCGGGTGCGGTGCGTCCTCACGGCCGAGGTGCGCCGCGTGATCTGCTCCGAGTGCGGCGTCAGCGCCGAGGCCGTGCCGTGGGCCCGGCCGGGATCCCGGGTTAGCCGGGCCTTCGAGGACGCGTGCGTCTGGCTGGTGAGATCCGCGCCGAAGAGTGTGGTGGCCGAGTTGATGCGCATCGACTGGCACACGGTGGGCCGGATGATCGAGCGGGTCGTCGCCGAGCACAGCGCACGACGAATCGGCGACGGCCTGGATGGACTCGTTCGCATCGGGATCGACGAGGTCGCCTACCGTAAAGGCCATCGCTACTTGTTGTGCGTCACCGATCACGACTCCGGCCGGCTGGTGTGGGCCGCCCCAGGCCGGAGCCGCACGACGCTCGAGGAATTCTTCACGGCCCTCGGCCCCGAGCGCTGCGCCGCGATCGGGGCGATCTCGGTCGACCTGCACGACGGCTGGATGTCGGCGATCAGGGTGCACTGCCCGGCTGCGGCGATCTGCGCGGACCCCTTCCACGTCGTCAAGCTCGCTATGGGCGCCCTCGATGAGGTCCGGCGCGGGATGTGGCAGGAGCTCCGGCGCACCGACCCGGAGCGGGCCTCCTGGATCAAGGGCACCCGCTTTGCGATCCGCCGACGCGCGGAGAACCTGCGCGGCTCGGATCGCACGATCCTCGATGAGCTGAAGCTCACCAACCAGGAGCTCTACGCCGGCTGGCTGCTCATCGAGCAACTGCGCGGCGTCTATGTGGCCCACGACCACGACGAGGCCGCAGAGCTCCTGGACGACTGGATCCTCGCAGCCCTTGAGTCCGGCATGGAGCCGTTCCAGCGGACGGCGCTCACCCTCGACCGCTACCGAGGCGAGATCGCAAACGCCATCACGCTCGGGCTCACCAACGCGCGCCTTGAGGGCATGAACTCCACCGTACGGCTCATCAGCCATCGGGCACGAGGCTTCCGACGGCTCGAATCCTTGCTGTCGATGCTGACCCTCGTTTGCGGCCGAATTCCCGTCGAGTTACCCACGTGAATGCCCGAAGAACCGGTTTTGGCGGTGCATCGACGGGCCACACCGCCCCGGGGAGCTGACCGACCTGGGCACGCGGCTGGAGGCCTACATCGAGGAAGTCGCGGCCAGGCCGACCGGGAGCGCCATCCCCGCCTAACCGCCCGATCTGCGGCGGCTGCACACGCGGCAAGCTCGAGGCCTCGCCGCCGCGGGGCACGAGCACCAGCCGCTCGGCGTCGCGGACGACGTCGACGATGCGCCGGTCGCCCACGCGGACCGGGTAGCGGACGGGCTCGCCCATGACCCGCCCGCCGCCCGGCCGCGCTGGCTGGCATCACGGGAGCGCACGGGCCCGCCCGCCATCATTTCGTCTCGCTCGCGTGGGCCTGCAGGCGGTCCGCGCGAGACGAAATGCGCGCTCTCGAATCTCACGTGGTGCGGTGGCAGAGGGCTTCATGCCGGGTGGAATTCATCTGGCCAGACGACCGCACCGCTTCACCGCGCCCGTTGCCGGCGCCGTTTCGTCACGGAATTGTGGCCCAGACCGAGCGCCGATCGCTACGAAACAGCCGGCTCGTCGACGGCGCCCTTTCGTGTCGCTGCCGTAGCTCTCACGGGGCGCTTCGCGTGACGTAAGTCCGCTCTCGAATCTCAAGCCCCTGGGGGGTTTCTTACCGGGTGGATTTCTCCCCGGGCAGCATCCGGAGGAAATCGTCCTCGGCCAGCAGCTCGATCGGTGCCCCCGCCTCGACCAGATCGGCGGCCTTGATCATCTTCGACGAATGCTCCCCGTCGCGCAGCCGCGCCGCGTCCTGAATCCCCACGACCAGGTAATCGACCTTCCGTGACACGCTCGACGCGACCTTCCCTCCGGCGTTCACCACTATCTGGGCGGCATCACGGCGCGACAGCGAGAGCGCACCCGTGAATACGACGACCTTGCCGAGAAACGGGCTGTCCCCCGGGACCTCATCGACGCTCCGGGTCAGTTGCGACAGCCGGGCCGCCTCACCGTACGACACGAGCCGCCGCGGGCTGAACCCGAACCGGCGAACCGCGTCGAGTAGTTCGCGCTCACCCGCCGCGCCGCAGCACGCGACGGCGAGTTCCGCCGCGATCGCTGAATCGTCGGCCGCCTCGTGATGCTGGAATACGAGCCCGCATTCGTCCGCGAGATCCGGCAAGCGATACGAAAGCCTGCCAGGCCAGACAACCCGCGACAGCATAAGGGTGCACACGAACAGGAGATCGGGCGTCGAGCGGCCCGATGCCGCGAGCGAGCTATGCAGAACGCTCATGTCAAACGACGCATTGTGAGCGACCAACGGGCGGCCCTTGACGAACGCGTGCACCTCGGGCCACACCTCGGCCATCGTCGGGCTGGCGGCGGTCATGTGCGGCCTGATGCCGTGGACTCCAATGTTGAAGCCGGTGTACTCGTTGCCCGGCGGCTGAATCAGCCAGGACCGCACCTCATGGACCCGCCCATCGCGGACGATCGCCGCGCCCACCGAACAGGCACTCGCTCGCGAGCCGGTGGCCGTCTCGAAATCGATCGCCGCGAACCCATCAGCGCCGAGCGCGCGACCGGCGGCGAGATCGTCGGCGGGATTTCGGTGGGATATGTCAGGCATAGCGAGGCCGTGTCAATCTAGCCCGGATGTGCCCGCCCATGTGCGTCCCGCGCGTGCCTCGGTGGCGCATCGGCGACGAGCCCTTGTCCTCGGCCGGTCAGCTACCAGTCGTCGTCATCGGTGACATCTGCCAATCAGACCCCGATTCCAGCGATGGCGCCAACCCGCCCCGCCCATTCCAGGGCGCTCACGTCCGAGCCCCGGCATCGTTGATGATTTGCTCGCGATTACGCGCCGTAACCCCGTGTTTGTCCTTGGCGATGTCGGCGTTAAGAGCCCAGAACGCCCGCGACGCGGTCTGCATGGCTCGAGCGAGCGCGTCCTCCGGCGATCGGTTCCGCAAGCGCTCAAGCGGTTCTGTGGCGTGCTTCCGGATATGCGGAGCGGCCACAGCCTCCACGTCATCGATGAGCAGCACCTCACGAGTCCCCTGACCGTGATCGGCGAGCCACGTCTGACTAGCGGCATCAGGCACGAGGACGAACAACTCGCTCGCAGCCTGGTGTTCGAGGACCGCCAAGACCGCTTGCTCGCCGACTGAGGTGCGGATGGGTGACGCGGATGTCTCGGACGGCTCGTTGAGGAGCGACTCGGCGAGGTCTTCCTGCGCGCTTGAAGTCCGTTCGGCGCGCTCGGCCTGGGCGAAGAGTTCGGCCTCATCCGGGTGCTCACCGGTGATGATCCTGGCGCGCGAGTTCTGGACGACCAGCGCGACGCCTTCGTTCTGGACGGCGACGACAATCCAGGCAGGCCGAGGACTTGTTGCTACCCGTGTCGTGGCTTCCGCCATCTGACCGACTCCCAGTTCAGCTCGGCGCCTCAGTGCCCGCCATGAGGATACGCGCGGCACCGGCCGCAGCGAGGCCGTGTCCATCTAGCCCGGATGTGGCCGCCCATCTAGGCGACCTCGCGCAGCTTTTGGGCCTCGGGGACGGTGGCCAGCTGTTGCAGCGCGCGATTCTCGATCTGCCGGATCCGCTCGCGCGTGACGTTGAAGGTCCGCCCGAGCTCGTCGAGCGTCCGCGGGCGCTCGCCACCCAGCCCGTAGCGCAGCTCGAGCACGCGGCGATCGCGGTAGGTCAAGGTGGCAAGGACGTCCCGGAGGGCCTCGGTGCGCAGCGCCTCGTGGGCCACGCTCTCCGGATCGGCCGCCCTGTTGTCGGCGAGCAACCAGCCGAGCTCCGATTCGTCGTCATCGCCGATCGGCTTCTCGAGCGAGACCGGCGCCTGGGCGCTGCGGCGAAGCTGTTCGACCTCCGCGACGGGCAGGCACGCCACCCGGGCGATTTCGGCGACCGTGGGCTCGCGACCGAGCTCGCAGACGAGGTCGCGCTCGGCGCGGGTGATCGTGGCGAGCTTGTCGGCGATGTGCACCGGGAGCCGGATGGTGCGGCCCTTGTCGGCGATCGCGCGCGCGACGGACTGGCGGATCCACCAGGTGGCGTAGGTCGAGAACTTGTAGCCCCTGCGGTAGTCGAACTTCTCGGCCGCCCGCATGAGGCCGATCGTGCCCTCTTGGATCAGGTCCAAAAAGTCCAGCCCACCACGGGGGTAGCGCTTGGCGATCGAGACCACCAGGCGCAGGTTGGCCTCGACCATCTGGCGCTTGGCCTCGAGGTCGCCGCGCTCGATCCGCTTGGCGAGCGCCACCTCCTGCGCGGCGGTCAAAAGCGGCACACGGCTGGCGGCAGCGAGAAACAGCTGCAGCGCGTCGGTGCCGGTCTCGGTCTCAAGGCCGGGAGATCGGCGGCGGTCGGCCTCCTCGGACAGCCGGGCGATGCGCTCACGCGCGTCTGTCTCGTCGAGCAGCTCGATGCCCAGCTCCTCGAGGTGCCGGTAGAGCTCCGCCCCCGCCGAGGGGTCGACGTCGAGGCCCTCGAGCGCGGCCGCGACCTCTTCGAGGCTCACGAAGCTCCGCTCCTGGCCGCGTGCGACCAGCTGCCGGACCTCTTCTTCCGCGACGATCCGCCTGAGGGTCATGTGCCTCACCTAACGGCTGTCCCGCAGCCCCTAACTTTGCGGGCGTTCCTCTCACAGAAAGTAGCGCTCGTGCACGATGTCGCGACCCACGAGCACCCGCCGCCCCGCTCCGTCGCGCTGCCGTAGGTCTGGGGGCGCCCCGTGCGTGACGAAAGGTGCCCTCTATTCTCAGGTGGTGCGGTGGCGAGGTGGCAGGGGGTCGCGAACCGGGTGGACTTCTCCTGGCCAGAAGAAGCCACCACCTCCTGCTGCCGATGGTATTTCGTGACGCTCGGCGCCAGCCCGAGCCGAAGCCGCAGCCGTGGAAGGAGCACCGGAACGCGACGCCCTCCCGGCGTCGCCGGTTCGCCCTCTTGGGCGCCGACCAACTCTGTGCCCGCAACGTGCTGTGCAACGTCTTGGACATGCGCGCAACGTCCCTGGACGTGTCCAAACGCCCGACGTTGAGTTTGGCCAACGCCTACTCATATGAGAAAAGCCCCGCGCTGGCAGGGCTTTTCCACATAGCGGAGGAGGGACTCGAACCCCCGACACGCGGATTATGATTCCGCTGCTCTAACCGACTGAGCTACTCCGCCGTGGTGCGCGAGGGCGGCGACTGCGACCGGTCGTCGCGTCGGCGATCGGAATGTTATCTGATCGGGTCATTCGCCCGGCCGTCGGCATCTGCGGCCGATGTGCCGATCGAGCCACGCGCCGCGGACGATCGCGGGGCCCGGTGTCGGGGGCTCCGCGAGCGAGAAGCCCAGTAGCGGACTCGAACCGCTGACCCCCTCCTTACCATGGAGGTGCTCTACCAACTGAGCTAACTGGGCATGGGTGCAACGAGCCCGCGGCGGCCCACCGCACGCGGTGGATCTTTATGCTGGACCCGCTCCGAACGATACCCCGACCACGCCGGGGCGGCGGATTCTAGCGGATGCGTTGCGGCGTCCGCGCGAGGTGACGCGACATCGGGTCGCGAGCGGGACTCCGATGGTGCGCAGGCGGGGGTACTCCGGCACATGGCACGAACACACAATGGCGTCATTGGCACGCTGACGGCGGGGATACCCGCCCAATTCCTGCGCTTTTGCGTCGTGGGTGGCGTCGGCTATGTGACGAACCTGGTGATCTTCGCGCCGCTGGTCCGGTATGCCCATGTGCCTTACCTGCTGGCGGCCTGTATCGCGTACGCATGTGGATGGGTCGTCGCACTCGTCGGCCATCGGCACTGGACGTTTGGCGAGCGGGAATCGTCGGTCGTCGGCCAGGGATTCCGGTACTTCGTCGTCAGCGCAATCGTGCTGGCCGCGGACCTTGTGGTGCTGCACATCTTGGTGGTCGCCGGGGTCGAGACCGTACTCGCGCAGGCAATCGCGCTGGCGATCGTCACGCCATTGAGCTTCGGGCTCAATCGGATCTGGGCGTTCGCCGCGCGTTAAGGCTCGGTGAGCGCGTGCGCTTCTACGCATCGCTCACAGCGCGGCCACAGGGCCCGTAACTATGTTGCGACGCATGGGCTCTACCAGGCAGTACGGTGGTGGGGCGGCGCAGCCGACCGACCGATATCGCGGATGCCGCGAGTGACTCATGAGGCCCGCCCGTACGGGCGGGCCGGCGCGGGTCAGGCTGGACACGTCGGCCCGCCAACAGCGGGCGCGTTGACAGCGGCCGCCGTGATCGGTAGTGCAACACAGACGCGATGACCACATACGGACGAGGACAGGATCCAGGAGACCCATTCGACGCTGTCGGCGATGACGATGCGCGACGCCGGCACGCCGCTCGGGAGCGGGAAGCGCGTCGCCGTGAGCGGGAGCGTCGCCGGCTGGCGCATGACGGCGCCGTGACCCAAGAGTCGAGATCGGATCGCCGCCGGACCGGCGGAGACCGGCAACAAGCCGGCTCGCGCCCATTGCCCCGGCCCGAGCGGGTCCAGCCGCGCCGCGGGCGCGCCCGTCGCCAGCCCGCGGGCCCGAACTGGCGCCTCGTGCGTCGCGTCGCGTTGGGGTTCATCGCACTGGTCCTGGTGCTCGAGGGAATCTCGTACGCGCGCTTTATGTCGCAGCCCTCCAGCGTCCCCTTCGGCCCGCGGTCGGTCGAGTGGGTGCGGGCAAACGTCAGCTCATGGCTCGTCGACGAGGTCGAGCGGGAGTACTACAGCTGGAACGCCCCGGCCAAGGGGGGGCCGACCATCAAGACCCTGCCCGCGGTGGGCATGGGTACCGTCGATCTGAGCCAGGTGGCCGCGTCCCAGCTGCCGCCGAGCATCACACCCGTGATCACGCCCGCCCTGCCGGGTGAGGGTGTCTGGCGGACGACCGGGCTCAACGTCACGGGCGGTCCGGCGGTCCTGGTCACCACCTTCCGGTCCGATCCGGTCTATCCACGGATGGTTGCCGGTGTCGCGTGGATCGATCAGCGCAAGTCGCGGGTGATCCTGGTCCCGGGCCGCTACGAGCCGCCGGGCAATGGGCCGCGTGGGCCGATGCAGGTGCCGTTCGACCAGCGCAGTCAGCTCTTGGCGACCTTCAACTCCGGATTCCGCCTGGAAGACAGCCATGGCGGCTTCTACGCCAACGGCCATCTGTGGGCACCGCTGGTCAACGGCTTGGCGACGGCCGTCGGATACTCGAACGGCCTGATGAACATCATCCCGTGGCAGGGCGGGTCGACGCCGCCGGCGAATGTCGTCTTTGTCCGTCAGAACCTGCCGATGATCGTCAACAACGGCAAGCCCAATCCGAACCTGAGCGACGGCTCCCAATGGGGTGCGACGCTCGGGAACGCGATCCGGGTCTGGCGTTCGGGCCTGGGCATCGACAAGAACGGGAATCTCATCTACGCCGCGGCCGACCAGCAGACAGTTGGTAGCCTTGCCCAGATCATGATCCATGCGGGAGCGGTGCGGGCGATGGAGACGGACATCAACTACGAGTGGGTCACGTTCATCAGCTACGCCGCTCCCAACGGAGGGGTGCCGAGCAAGCTGCTCGACGGGATTGACCATGGTGGGACGCGGTACCTTGTTCCGGACGATCGCGACTTCTTTGCTGTCATTGCTCGCGCTCCGGTGACCCAAACTCATGGATAGCTCCGCGTCGACCGACGCAACCGACCAGCAGACCCAACACACCGTCGCCCCGGAACCCGTCGCGATGCCGCGCACGGGTCTCATCGCCGCCCTCGTTCGGACCGCGCGGCCGCGCCAATGGGCCAAGAACGTCCTGGTCTTTGCGGCCCCGTTCGCGGCCGGGATCATCACCCACGAGAACGTCTGGTGGCGCCTGCTGGTCACGTTTGTGGCCTTCTGCGCGCTCTCCAGCGGCGGCTACTTCTTCAACGACGCGCTCGACGTCGAACGGGACCGCAGCCACCCGCGCAAGCGCCTGCGACCGATCGCCTCCGGCGTCGTGCCCGTGCCGCTCGCCTATGCCATCGGCGCCGTGCTGTTTGTCATCGGGTTTGGGCTGTCAGCGTGGATGGGCGGCGAGGTGGCGCTGGTCGCGCTCGCCTACCTGGCGCTGACGGTCAGCTACAGCTATTGGCTCAAGCACGAGCCGGTCGTCGAGATGGTGCTGCTCGCGTTGGCGTTCGTGCTCCGTGCGGCCGCCGGGGGTGAGGCGGTCGGCGTCGTGTTGTCGCCGTGGTTTACGGTCGTCGTCTCGTTCGGGGCGCTGTTGGTCGTTGCCGGCAAGCGCTACGCCGAGCAGATGGCCGCCGACGTCTCGGACGTGCGGACCCGCAAGGTCCTCCAGTGGTATCCCGACGGCTTCCTGCGATTCGTCTGGGCCATGGCGGCCACGATCACCGTGACCGGATATTGCCTGTGGGCGCTGCTGCCCGGCAAAGGGCCGCACATCCCGCCGCCCTGGCCGGCGATCTCGGTCATTCCGTTTGTGGTCGGCATCCTGAGGTACGCCATGCTGCTGGAGTCGGGCGCCGGCGAGGCGCCGGAGGACGTCTTCTTGCGTGACCGGATCCTGCAGCTGTCCGGCGTGATCTGGGTGGCGATCTACGCGATCGGACTCTATGCGCGCTAGGCGCTCAGTGGACGCCGGGGCAGGACAACCTCAGCGTCAAGAGCTGCTGCTGACCGGCTGGGGCCGCACGGCGCCGAGCCGCGCGGTCGTCGAACGACCCACCAGCGCGGACGGCGTCAACCATGTGTTGGCCGCATCCGGGCCGCGTGGCGCGATCGCGAGAGGGTTCGGCCGCTGCTACGGGGACGCCGCACAGAACGCCGGCGGGCTGGTGATCTCGACCCAGGGACTGCCCGGCCTCGTCGAGCTGGACTCGGCGACCGGGCACGCGCGGGTGTCGGCGGGAACGTCCCTGGGCCAGCTCATCGCGCACGTGCTGCCGCGGGGCTGGTTTCCGGGAGTCGTCCCGGGCACCCAGTTCGTGAGCATCGGCGGGGCGATCGCCAGCGACGTGCACGGCAAGAACCACCACCGCGACGGAAGCTTCTGCGAGCACGTGTATCGGATCGAGCTCGCCCTGCCGGGTGGTGGACGCGCGTCGCTAGCTCCAGACGCGCCCGACGCTGACGCGTTCTGGGCGACGGCCGGCGGGATGGGGCTGACCGGCGTGGCGCTGGCGGCCGACCTTCAGCTGCAGCCGGTGACCACCGGGTACATGCGGGTCGACACCACCCGGACGGCGGACCTTGAAGAGTCAATGCGCGCGCTCGGCGACGCCGATGCGACGGCCAGGTACACCGTGGCCTGGGTCGACCTCCTGTCCCGTGGCGGGGCGCTTGGGCGCGGCGTGGTGACCGCGGGTGAACATGCGGCACCCGGCGAGCTCGAGGACGCTGGCGGTATGCCCGGGATCGCCGTGCCGCCGAACCGGCGCATCGCATCGGTCCCAAGGGTTCCCGGACGTGGCGGCGTGTTGCATCCCGGGGGGATGCGCCTGTTTAACGAGCTGTACTTCCGTCGCGCGCCAGCCGAGCCGTCGCGGGGAATCGAGCCGATCTGGGGGTATTTCTTTCCGCTGGACGCCGTCGGGGACTGGAACCGGCTCTACGGGCGTGCGGGGATGCTCCAGCACCAGTTCGTGATCCCGGAGGCGGCGACCGACCGATTGATCCCGATGGTGGAGCGCTTGGTCGCCGATGGGGTGCCGATCTACCTGGCGGTACTCAAGCGCCTGCGCGAGGTCCGCGGGCCGCTCGGCTTTCCGCTGCGGGGATGGACGCTGGCGCTCGACATCCCCGCCGGCGTGTCCGGCCTCGGACCCGCGCTCGATCGGCTCAATGCCGACGTCGCCGAGTGCGGCGGTCGGGTCTATCTGGCCAAAGATGCCTGCCTGCGCGCCGAGTTCGTGCCGCTGATGTACCCGCGGATCGACGAGTGGCGTGCGGTACGGAACCGGCTCGACCCCGGCCGCGTGATGCGATCGGACCTCGAGCGGCGGCTGTCGTTGGTGGCGCCGCAATCCCTGACCTAAAGGACGCGTGATGCGCGACGCAGTGGGCCGAGTTCAGTCGGTGTTGTTGGTGGGTGGCTCGTCGGAGATCGGCCTCGCGATCGTGCGGCGCCTGCCCCGTGCCGAATCCGCCGTCGTGTGCCTCGCGGGCCCCGACCGCCCCGATATGGAACGTGCGGCGGCCGCGCTGCGCAGTGAGGGCGTCGCGCGCGTTGAGATCGTCGATTTCGACGCCTTGGCGATGGGCGATCAGGCTGACGTCGTTGCGGCGGCGTTCGCGGACGAGCCTGATGTGGTGATCGTGGCGACCGGCTATCTGGGCGACCAGCTGGTCGCCGAGCGGGATCCGGCGGCCGCGGCGCGGATCGTCGACATCAATTTCCGCGGGCTCGTGCCCGTGCTGGTCGGTGTTGGACAGCGCCTGCGTGGGCAGGGCCATGGGACGCTTGTGGTCATGTCGACCGTGGCCGGCGAGCGTCCGCGGCGAGCCAACTACACCTACGGCGCCGCCAAGGCGGGACTCGATGCGTTTGCCCGGGGACTCGCGGCGTCGCTGCACGGGTCCGGGGTCAACGTCGTCGTCGTGCGCCCAGGCTTCGTGCGGACCCGGATGACGGCGCATCTGAAGCCGGCGCCCTTCTCCACAACGCCGGCCAAGGTCGCCGACGCCGTGGCAACGGCGATCGATCGCGGCTCCCGGGTCGTCTGGGTTCCCGGCATCTTGCGGTGGGTCACGATGGTGCTGCGCCACCTGCCGGAGTCGGTCTTTCGACGCCTGCCCGGCTGAGCCGAGGCGCCCGCCGTCGTGCTCGGGCGGGCCCGTCCTGTCGGGGGGCGTCCGTGGACGCGAGGGTGGTTGACGACGCGGCGCCCCGGGTAGGACTATCCGGTCGAGAAAGGACCGCGATTCCACCGATCATCACCTGCCTGTGGTTCGACACCGACGGCCAGGCGGCCGCCGAGTCCTACGCGTCGGTGTTTCCCGATGGTCGGGTCGTCGGGACGTCCCGGTACACCGACGCCGGTCCGGGGCCCGCAGGGTCCGTCATGACCGCCGAGTTCGAGATCGGTGGGTCGCGCTTTGTGGCGCTCAACGCCGGCCCGCAGTTCTCCTTCACCGAGGCGGTCTCGTTCCAGATCATGTGCGCGACCCAGGACGAGATCGACCACTACTGGAGCCGTCTGTCCGACGGGGGCCAGGAGAACGTCTGCGGTTGGCTCAAGGACCGCTTCGGCATCTCGTGGCAAATCGTGCCGGAGGTCCTGCCGCGGCTTCTCGCCGGCGCCGATCGGGCGCGCGCAGAGCGCGTCACCCGGGCGATGTTCGGGATGACCAAGCTCGACGTCGCCGCGCTCGAGCGCGCGTAGTGACTCCGGGGCGCGCATTCGCGACCGGCGTCGTCCGCGCGCAGCTTCCGTCCGACCGTCAATGTGGCGCACCGTGCGCGTCGCCACTCGCCGCCCGTAGCCGACCCCGGTGTCGGCAACGGGCCGATCGACACCCTGAGCAGCCGGATCGAGCGGCGATGTCGCGGACTTAGTCGGCCAGGGTGGCCTCAAGGATGATTTCGCCGACCCCGGCGAGGGCTCGCGAGACCGGGCACCCAGCCTTGGCCGTGGCGGCATACTCGGCAAACTGTTCCTGGGTGATCCCGGGCACGACCCCGACCGTGAGCAGTTCGATCGTTGCGATCGTGGGACTCCCGTCGACTGGGCGCAAGTGCACTTTCGCGGCGGTCTTGATCGAGTCGGGGCTGTGGCCGGCGCCCGCCAGTATGCTGCTGAGCGCCATCGAGAAGCATGCGGCGTGTGCGGCGCCGACCAGCTCCTCAGGGTTCGTGCCGGGCTCGTCCTCAAAGCGCGTCGCGAACGAGTACTTGCCGGAGAAGAGCCCGCTGCCGACCGAGACGGTGCCCGAGCCGTCTTTGAGCCCGCCGTGCCATTCGGCGTATGCATCGCGTGTAGCCATCGTGTGGAGTGCCTTTCGCATCACGGTTGCCGATGAATCCGATCCTATATCGTGTAGCGACCACGCCCTCTTGGGATCCGGCCGCGATTGGCACGAAGCCCGCGGCGCTCCCCGCAGCGCGACCTCAGCGGCCACGGCTTCGGATCGACCGATCAATCGGTCTGGTGACCTTCGGCCACGGGGAATCTGACCTCGGCGATCGTGCCCCCGCCGTCCGCCTGGGTGAGGCTCAGCGTGGCGTGATGTCGTTCGGCGATGGTCCGGGCAATGGCAAGACCCAGGCCGCTGCCGGGAACGCCGACTGCGGCTGAGCCGCGCGCGAATCGTCCGAAGACGCTCGCGCGATCGGCGTCGGTCAGGCCGGGGCCGTAGTCGCGAATGCGCACGATGGGACCGTCGCGCGGTGACTGGGTGACGGTCAGATCAACCGGCCGATCTGACGGGCTGTACTTGATCGCGTTATCGAGAAGCACCACCAGCAACTCGCGCACGCGGTTCGTATCGCCCACGACGACCGTCGTCGACGTGTCGGAGCGCAGCAGACGCGCCGGTGCAGTCGCTTGGATCTCGCGGAGCGCGTCCTCGGCGACAAGATCCAGCCGAACCACCTCGCGGAGGGTGTCGGTTGCGTTGGCCTCCGCCAACTCGAGCAGCTCGCGGAGGGTCAGGGCCATCCGATGGCTTTCGCGTTCGACGACGGCCGCAGACGTCTGCAGTCGCGCGAGGTCGCCGCTGCGCGCCACGCGCGAAAGGATGCGCGCGTGGCCTTCAATCGCCATCACCGGAGTCTTGAGCTCGTGGGACGCGTCGGCGATGAATTGCTCTTGCTCCCGCGAGGCGGCCTGCACGCGCGCAAGCAGCCGGTTGAAGGCTCGCGCCAAGCGGCCGAGTTCATCCTTGCGCCCTTCCGGCAGCCGCCGGCTCAACTCGCGCCCGGAAATACGGTCGGCTTCCTCCTGCATGCGCTCGACGGGACGCAGCGCCCGGGAGGCGAGGACGGCGCCGGCGACCGCCGCCAGCGCGACGGCGAGGATGTCCACGATGATCAGGGTCCGGCGTACGGTCGCCAGTGCGCTCTGCGTTTGGGCGGTGCTGTGCAGGACAATCGCCTGGCCGCCGTCGGACGACGACGCTTGCGCACTGACCATCCCGTTTCCCGTTGCCTGGCGCACCAGCGCACGAACCTCGGTCAAGTCCGTGCCGCCGGCGCGGAACGTCTTGGCGACGACCTCGCCCCGGCGATCGAGCAGCCAGATGGCATCCTGGGCTGCGGCGAGTCGGTCCAGCTCGACGCCTTCGGGCTCCGCCACCGCGGCACTGTCGGCAAGCTGCGTGGCCGCATGCGCGTCCTGTGCCGCAAACCGGTCTCGGACGATCACGTAGGTAATCGTCGAACTCACTGCGCCGAGGATGGCGAGGGACAGCACGAACAGCAGCGTCAGCCGGACGCGAAACGTCACGGGCGGACCGTGTACCCGATACCCCTGACCGCGCGGACAAGCACATCGTCGGGGGCGTCGAGCTTCTTCCGGAGTGCGGATACGAAAACGGCGATGACCTTGGCGCGGCCTGGGTACGTGTAGCCCCAGACACCCTCGTAGATTTGCTCGCGCGAGAACGCGCGCCCCGGCGCGGTCATCAGGAAGGCCAGCAGGTCGCACTCGCGGACCGACAGCTCGACGATCTCGTCGTCGACGACCAGCACATGGCTCCGTGGCTCAGGCACCTCAAGAGCATATGACCGGGGCGGGACGACGGGCTCGGCCCAGGGTGTGCGGACGTCACCGTGGTTCTCGTGCACGCGGAGCGTGCGGGGCCGGCGACGCCGGGCCTCGACAAATTCTTACCCGCGCACAACGTCTGCTTACCGTCCGCTTCTAGGATCACGTGCAATCACTCGATCGGCCAATCGGAATAGTGGTCCGCTATTTGGCACGCGTGACGTCAGCCAGTCCTGCCATATGACCCCGCGGGACACCGGCTCAGCCGGTGCGCCGCGGGCGCCCCGGCTGACGAATCGTCGGCGCACTACCCCCACGCGGCGCGGGCGCGGTGGCTGAGCGGCGGATCGCGCGGTACCGCTCACGCGGTCGCTCCGCGCGACCCGAACAGGGCCTGGAACAGCTGCGCGCCCTGAACCGGGGTGAGAGCCGGCCGCAGGGAACGGGGACAGCCGGCCGGCCGGCTCCAGAGCCTCCCGTTGGGGCGTCGCGACGCCGAGGTCGCGGCGGGAAGCGGATCGTGTTGTGGTCGCTCGGGGGCGTCGGGCTGGTATTGGTGCTCATCGTCGCCGGATTCGCCGGATACGCGTGGTACCTGAACTCCGAGATCCAACGCGTGGATATCAAAGGATTGGCGAGCGACGGTGTCGGCGCGGAGGCGGGCACCGAGAACATCCTGCTGATCGGCTCCACCTCCCGCTGCGCGCTGAAGGTCCAAAACCCCGCATACGGCCTGTGTTCGCAGAATGCGGGGGTCAACAGTGACGTCGTGATGATCGTGCACCTGCAGCCTGGGGCGCACAAGGTCTCGCTGCTCTCGATCCCGCGCGACACCTTCGTGCCGAATGCGCGCGCCGAGGGGGCGAACAAGATCGACGCAGGATTGGCGGAGGGCCCGAACCAGCTCATCGCGTCGATCGAAGAGGATTTCGGCATTCCGATCCAGCATTTCGTCGAGTTGAACTTCGACACGTTCGCGAACATCGTCAACGCGGTGGGCGGGGTGCGGATGTACTTTCCGACGCCCGTCTACGATCACTACTCGGGGCTGAACGTCACCACGCCGGGCTGTCACACGCTCAACGGCGTGGAGGCCCTGCAGGTCGTGCGGGCCCGGCATTTGCAGTACAAGGGACCCGGGGTCACCTCGGATGACCCGGCAACCTGGCCGCAGGAAGTCGAGAGCGATTTGGCGCGGATCCGGCGCGATCACGAATTTCTGCGGGTAATGGTGTCTGCGCTGGCCCACCAGGGCTTGGGCAATCCCGTGACCGACGTGCAGCTGGTCTCATCGGTCGCCCCACAGCTCGAAGTCGACTCGGGGTTCTCCTTGACCGACATCGCAGACCTGCTGGTGAGCTTTGGCGGGGTCAACCCGAACAAGGCACCCCAAGTCACGATTCCCATCTCGACAAGCACCTTCGGCAGCTATGCCTATCAGGGCGGCACGTACGGGGACGTTGTCTTCCCCACCCAACCGGCAGATCAGAACGCCATCGACAGCTTCCTCGGGGTCACGTCCTCAACCGACACGATGACTGGCCGGGCGTTGCCGCGGCCGGCGTCGGTCAGCGTCGCAGTGCTCAACGGCACGGGGGTCACCGGTCAGGCCGCCAGCACCGCCGCCGCCCTCGCGCGGCTTGGCTTCCGCATCGCGGGCACGGGCGATAGCCCTCCGGTGAGCACGCAGGCCGAGGAAACGGTCGCCTATTACGCCGGCCCGCTCGAGCATGCGGCGGCTGAGGCGGTGGCGCGTTCGCTGTCGGGCTTTGTGGTCACCGCTGAGGATCCCGTAATGGTCAGTTCGGGGTCACAGGTCACGGTGGTCACCGGGAGCTATTTTGACGTCACCACACCGGCGACTGCGACGAGCGCGGCTCAGACGCCACCCGCCCCGACAGCGGCGAGCTCGTCGACGACGTCCGCGAGTGCGGCGCCCCCCGGATTCCAAACCCCCAGCGCGCCCGTGCAAGCCCTCGCCCCCTGGGATCCCCGCTCATGCACCGCCTCCGGGGGGCCGGGGTCGTAGCGCGGCTGTGCATCGCGCCAGCGCTGGTCTGTCGTCGATGCGGCTGGGCGGGCGATGTAGAGACGACCATTGGGTCGACACGCCCACCAGGCCTGGCATCCACGGCGTCCGCTGCTTGCTCCTCGTCGGGTGCGCGCGGCCGGTACTGGTTCTCTGATCCGCCGAGGGCCGCATTCGCTGGTTGCTCAGACGGTGGTCGCGATGCCGGTCAGTCGGCCAGGGTGCAGGCGAAGCGCCCCCGGATGAGCGAATTCGACTGCTCCAGAACACACTCCAGATGGGGCCAGTGGGGGGAGGAGGATTCGAACCTCCGTAGGCGTAGCCGACGATTTTACAGACCGTTCCCTTTGGCCGCTCGGGCATCCCCCCAAAGGAAAGCCTCGGAAGGCTAGCCGACGGACCCGGGCATCTACAACCGTCTTCGACCGGTTCTGGGTGATCGGGCCCACACACGCGCTGCGCACCCCCAGGTCAGGGTGCCGAGGCCGCGTCGATCTCGTCGGGCTCGTGGTCATCCTGACCGGATCCGGGCACCAGATCGAACCGGTAACCGACCCCGTAGTGGGTCTGGATATAGGGATGGTGGGGCAGCGCCTTGGCGAGCTTCTGGCGGACCTTGCGCACGAACACGTCCACCGAGCGGTCTCCGGCGAGCATCTCGTAGCCCCAGACATCGCGGTAGAGGCGGCTCCGCGGGATCGGCTTGCCGGCGTTGCGCGCCAAGGCGTACAGCACCTCGAACTCCCGGGGGGTCAGCCCGATCGGCTGCCCGTTCGCGTACGCCTGCACTTGCTCCGGGTCGATGCGCAACGGGTCGGCATCGATCGCGGTGCGGCCCGCGGGCTGGCGATGCAGTTCGGCTCGCCGGAGATGGGCGTTGACTCGCGCCATCAGCTCCTTCATCGAGAACGGCTTGGTGACGTAGTCGTCGGCCCCGAGCTCGAGCCCGTGGACGCGGTCGTACTCGCTCGTGCGAGCACTGCAGACGATAACCGGAATCCGCGGATCCTCGGCCCGCACCTGCTCGGTGAAGCGCCAGCCGTCGATGCCCGGCAACATCAGATCGAGGATGACCAGGTCTGGGCGCTGACTCTGGAACAGCCGCAGCCCCTGGGTCCCGTCGGCGGCGCGCAGCACTCGGTACCCGGCGCGCGTGAGCTGGTAGACGATTGATTCGAGGATTGCGTCGTCGTCTTCGACGACCAGCACCGTCTGGGCGGTCGGCATACCTCGCAGCCTAGCGGCGAATGGGCCGGAAGGCCGACGGGGTATTGTGGTGCGCGATGGCTGCGGACCCAAATCGTCCGGCGACCGGCACCGGTCGGTGAGCGGCTCCCCCGCGGACCGCTATGTCGTCGGTGCCCAAATCGGCCGGGGCGGCATGGCAACGGTCTGGCGGGCACATGACACCGTCCTGAACCGGACCGTCGCGCTCAAGCGGCTTCGGCCGGGGCTCCGCGAGGACCCCGAGTCGATGGCGCGGTTCCTGCGGGAGGCCCGGACCGTCGGCCGTCTGTCGCATCCCGGCATCGTTCGCCTGCTGGATGGCGGCGAGGACGACGAGGGGCCGTACCTGGTGATGGAACTCGTCGACGGCGAGGACCTCAAGACGCGCATCGCACGTGAGGGCCCGCTGCCGCCGCGCGAGGCGGCCCGGATCGGCGCACAGGTGGCGTCCACGCTCGCCTTTGCCCACCAGCACGGGGTCATCCACCGCGACATCAAGTCCCAGAACGTGCTGATCGACCGCAACGGCAACGCCAAGCTGGCCGACTTCGGCATCGCACAGCTCCTGGAGGCCACCGGCGAGTCGCGGCTGACGCGGTCGGGAATGATGGTCGGCACCAGCGACTATCTCGCCCCGGAGCAGGCCGAGGGACGGCCCGTCGACGGCCGGACCGACACCTACGCGCTGGGGATCGTGCTTTGGGAGTGCCTTACCGGCGAGCTGCCCTTCCCGGGGGAGAACTTCGTCGCGGTCGCAATGCGGCAGCTCAAGGACCCGCTGCCGGATCCGCGCGAGCGCGTGCCAGCCATCCCGCGCCGGCTCGCCGAATGTGTGCTGCAGGCCGCGGCCAAGGATCCCGGGGACCGCTTCGCGAGCGCCGAGGACTTTGCCGCCGAGCTTGAGGCGTGTGCCACAGAGGACACGCCGGTCGGTGGCGCTGGACCGCCCGCGTCCGGGCGCTCGCGGGCATCGGATGCCCGGGCGGCGCGCCGCCGGACCTACCGCCGGCGGCGCGCGGTGGCGCTGGGGGCCATCGTTGTCGCGGTCGCACTGATCGCGTGGGGGCTGAGCGCCGCCTTCTCCTCTGGCTCCGCCCCGCCGCCGGTCCCCCGTCCGGTGGCGATCACCGTCACCAGCTATGACCCGCAAGGCGACGGGGTGGAGAATCCGGGAGAGGTGCACTATGTGACCGACGGGAATCCGCGGACGGCCTGGTACACCGAGGCTTACGGCGGATCGCCGACGTTCGGCGGGATCAAGCACGGGGTCGGCCTGCTGGTGGCGGTGCACCCCGCCTCGCGGCCGACGCGCCTGGATCTGCGGTCCCCGACGCCGGGCGCCGAGTTCCAGATTCGCGCCATTGGCAAGCTCAGCGGGGCGCCACTGGTCGGCACCATGCGGATGACCGGTGACGACCAGGTGCTGGCGCTGCCCGCCACGGCGCCGCAGGATCTGGTGATCTGGATCGTCCGCCTCGTGCCGGATCCGCAGGTTGTCGGCGCGTATTGGGCCGGGATCTCGGAGGTATCGGTCTGGGGCGTGCCGAACAACTAACGCATGACCACCTGGGAGGCGTCGCTGAGCGATTTCGCGGCGCGACTTGAACGTCAAGGATCCCGCCGGGCGCAGCTGGCGCCCCGGACACGCACGGCGTATCTCAAGGACGTTCGCACGTTGGCGGGCTGGATCGACGCCCACGGAATCCCGGGGCCCGAGCGCATCACCCCGTCGGTGCTCGGCGCCGCCCTGCGGGCGCTGGGATGGTCGCCGGCCACGCAGGCGCGCGCGCTCACGGCTGCGCGCGAATGGCTCGCCCCGTACTTCCCGTCCGGGCGATCTCCCGCAGAGCGGCTGGAGCGCCCGAAGGTCCGTGCTCCGCTGATCCCGCGGCTGTCCCAGCGTGACGCGCAGCGACTGATGGAGTCGGCGGACGCGGACCCGGCGCCCGCGGCGGGGGTTCGCAGCGCGCTTGAGCTGCGCGACCGGGCAGTCCTGGAGCTGCTCTACGGTTCCGCGCTGCGCCGCCAGGAGCTCTGCGATCTGGACGCTGGCAGGACTCGACTTCGAGCACGAGACGGTGCATGTGGTCGGCAAAGGCGACAAGGCCCGTTCGGTGCCGCTCACCGAGCCTGCCGTCGAGGCCCTCGGGGCATGGCTGCGCCAGGGCCGCCCGTTGCTGGTCGACCACACCGCGCCGGCGCGCAACGAGGTCTTCGTGTCGGTGCGCGGCCGGCCGCTGGACGGGAGTGCCGTGTATCGCATCGTCGCGGCACGCCTCCGCGCGATGGGGCGCGCGGGTGGGCCGCACCTCCTTCGCCACGCGGCGGCGACCCATCTGCTTGAGGGCCATGATCACCACGAGGGGGCACACCTGCGAGTCGTTCAAGAGGTGCTCGGGCATGCGAGTCTTGCGACGACCCAGCGATATACCGGAGTGACGACGAAAGACATCCAGCGGCAGCTCAAGCGCGGGCATCCACGCGGATGACCGTCGACACCTCGGCGTTTTGTCGGCTGGTGGCCGCGTTCCTGGCCACCCGCGCGAGCGCCTCGACCCGCGAGGCCTACCGCCGCGATCTCACGCATCTGGCGTCCGCGCTCGAGGTTGGCGAGGGCGGCATACCGAGTGACGAGGCGATCCGCGACGCCTTTGGCATCGAGGATGATCCCGACGTGCGCGCGCTGCTTGAGGACCTGGTCAACCTGGGGCCTGAATGGTGGCGCCGGTGGCGCGACGATCTCGACGGGCAGCCCGGCCACGCGCCGGCGCCGGGTCGCTGCCGTGCGCGCCTTTTGCCGGTGGTGGTCGCGCGCGTGCGATCTCGAGAATCCGGTCAGTGACCTGCGGCCTCCCGGGGCGAGGGGCGGGCCCCGCCGTGCGGCCCAGGACGTGGTGGCGTTCGCCCAGGCCGACATGCGGCGCCTGCTCGAGGCCGCGCGGCGTCCCGGGCCGGTCGGGGCGCGCGATGTGGCGCTGATCGAGATCCTCTACGGCTGCGGCCTCCGGGCCAGCGAGGCGGTCGGGCTGAACGTGTCGGCCTGCAACCTCGACGACGGCGAGGATCCCTACCTGGTCGTCACCGGGAAGGGCGCGCGCGTCCGCGCCGTCGCGGTGCCGCAGGGCGCGCGCGTCGCCCTGCAGGCGTATCTGCGCGTCGGCCGCCCGGAGCTCGTCGCTCGACGCCGCGGAACGGGGAACACCGACGCGGACGCCGTCTTCGTATCGGTGCGGGGGCGTCGGCTTGCGCGCGAGGACGTCTGGCGGATCGTCACCGCGATCGGACGGCGCGCAGGGTTGTTGGACGAGGGCGGCCGCGTCTTCCCGCACGCCCTGCGCCACTCATGCGGGACGCACCTGATCCAGGCCGGGGTCGACATCCGGTACGTCCAGGCGCACCTGGGCCATGCGTCGCCGGTCACCACCGAGGTCTATACGCACGTAACCGCGGCGCATCTGAAGTCGGATTTCGACCGCGCGCACCCCCGCGCGCGGTCAGGCGCCGGGAACGGTGCAGACGACGCCGACTGAGCGAAAGCCCCCGCGCAGCACGGCTCCGGCGCGGCTGAACGCTCGAATGGTCGTCACGGCCGGGTTCGCCCGACGGTCGACCGCGAGCACCGCCGCGTTCAGGAGTGCGCTGGCCTCGCTGATCGACGCCCGAAGGTGCGCGCCCCCGGCGCCGCGGACCGCGGCAAGATCATTGCGCGCGGCCTCCAGGACGGCTGCGGACCGCTGCAGCTGGGTCAGCGCGGCGTGTGTGTCGATCGCAACCTGGGTCGTGCCGTAGGCGGACATGATGTCCTGGCATGCGGCGCGCCCCGCGATCTGGAGATCGACGCCGGCGGGTGCGGTCGTGCGCGCCACGAGCGCGCCAAACAGTGTGCGCCCGAGGGCGCGGGCGCTGCAGGCGGGCGTCCCGAGTTGCGCGGCGGCTTGATCGATCTGCGCGTAGGCCGCGACACCTTGGATCTGGAGGGGGCCGAGCAGGCCAGATCCTGGCTGGATCAGCAGCAGCGCCAGATCGCGGTAGTCGAGGGCCTCGATGTTCGCGGCGTTGCGCAGGTTGATGAGCGCCTCGGGATTGGGCGAGGTGTCGGGGAGCGCCCCCAGCGCCAGGTTGAGCTTGGCGAAGGCGGCGCCTGCGGCCTGGGCGGCCGCGACCGCCGCGGCGCGCGTCGCCGCCGCCGAGACGGGTGCGATCGTGGCCTGGGCGGTCGTACAGGCGGGCGTGGGATCGGCCGACCCGCTCGAGCCGCACCCGGCGAGGATCGCCAGGATCGCAGCGAGCGCCACGAGCCCGGCAACGCGGATGCTCAGACCGTGTGCGCGGACCAAATGCCGGTGCCGAAGACGAGGATGACCCA
The DNA here is from genome assembly GCA_963842065.1 of uncultured Thermoleophilia bacterium. Taxonomy (GTDB): domain Bacteria; phylum Actinomycetota; class Thermoleophilia; order Miltoncostaeales; family Miltoncostaeaceae; genus CAITWD01. Next base: position 511,302 of record CAWJEW010000007.1, read on the forward strand.
TAGGCTGATCCAGGTGGTTCCGAGGATGACGGCCGCCAGGGCGACGTTGCGTCCGGGGACGAGCTCGCGCGCCTGGACGATCTGCGTATAGGCGATCAGACCGAGCATCACCCCGACCGGCGCGGCGGGGAAGAAAATCACTCCGAGCAGGCTGAAGCCGAGCGCGACCGTTGCGCTCCCTGGGCGCACTGGCAGTCCCGCCGCGTCCAGATCCGTGGCGAGGGCGTCCGGCTCCGGCATCAGCTCGCGCGCGCCCACGATCATCACGACGACGCCGGCGACAGCCACGACGAATGCGATGCCGAGGATCTGTCCGCCGGACTCCAGGTGCGTCGCCGCTCCGGAATGAAAGCGGGTCGAGGTCTTGGCGATCGTGACCATCAGGGCCTCGGTGCCGGCGAGCCCAAACGCGATCGCGGCCCCGATCAGCTTCGCCCACATGGCCGTGAGCAGCAGCATGCCCACGAGCGCGAGCGCGGCGATCACGAAGACGAAGATCGTGTTCGCGGGAAGGTCGATGACCAGATGATGCGCGGCGACTCGCCCCGGTCCCGACACGAGCGGACGGCCCGGCGCGGCCATCGCGACGAGGCCCGAGATGATCGCGAGCACGAGTCCGGCGGAGATGAGGCGCTGTCGGGTCAGGTGTGTCCACGCGTGGGCCTTCAGGGGTGGGGCGACGTGTCCGGAGCGATGATGTGGCGGGGGCGAATGCCGGATGATCCCACGTCGAGGACGGCGACCGCGGGGCGGTACTGCTCCGGGTCCATGGTGCGGCGGAAGCGGCGCACCGCGACGTCGATCGGCGCGTGCAGGGACCGCGGGATCGGCTCCCCTTCGGCCAGGGCGCCGCCGGGGCAGACCGCGCCGGGGCAGACCATGAGGGTCGCCCCGTGCCAGGCAATCCGGGGGATGTGCCAGTGGCCGTAGACGACCGCGTCGACCGCGCCCAGGCGGTCGCGCAACTCGCCGTCGAGCCGCCCTTGCCAGCCGCGGCTGCCCATGATCGTGGTCCGGGCCACGGTCGCCGCATCCCAGACCTGGTTCCAGGAACCGTGGATCAGACCGATCCGCCAGCCGCGCACGCTCGCGACCAGTGATGCGGGCAGGGTGTCCGCCTCGAGGTCGTGGTCGCCGCGGACCGCCCGAACCGGTGCGAGCGACGCCAACTCATCGAGGACGCGCATGACCGATAGGTCGCCTGCGTGCAGGATCAGGTCGCACCCGGACAGCGCCTCGCCGACCCAGTCGGGCATGGCGTCAAGGAACTCTCCCACGTGGGAGTCGGCAACCAGCCCGACGCGGAGGGTACGGCCGGAGGCCGGGATCATCGGCGCAGCGCGCGCTCGCGTTCCGCCCGGGCGACGGCCGCGTGCACCAGGCGGCCCACGAGTTGGGAGTAGGGGACCCCGGCGGCGGCCATCAGCGACGGGTACGCGCTGGTCGGCGTGAATCCAGGGATCGTGTTGAGCTCGGACACGACCACCTCGCCAGACGGCGTCACGAAGCAGTCGATCCGCCCCATGCCCTCGCACCCGACGCTGCGGAACGCGACTCGGGCGACGTCCTGGAGCCGGTGGGTGATCTCGTCGGGGAGCCTCGGCGGGGATCTCGAGTTCCGCGCGGCCGGCCTCGTACTTGGTCTCGTAGTCGTACCATTCGGCCGCGTACCGAATCTGGCCCGGTGGTGAGACGATCAGCTCCCCGTCGTCGAGAACGCCGACCTCGACCTCCTTGCCCGAGATGGCCTGTTCGATCAGGACCTTCGTGTCGAACGTCATCGCCAGCGCGACCGCGTCGTCGAGGTCGTCTCGCGCGGCCACCCGTGAGATCCCGACGCTCGAGCCGAGCCGCGCGGGCTTGACGAAGACCGGGTATCCCATTGCGTCAACCGTGGCACGCAGCGCGGCGCCGTCGACGTCCCAGCTCGTGGGGGTCACGACGACCGCGTCGGCCACCGTCAACCCGTGCTGGCGAGCGATCAGTTTGAACAGGGCCTTGTCCATGCCGATGGCCGACGCGGCGACGCCGGCGCCGACGTATGGGACGCCGATCATCTCGCACAGGCCCTGAATGGTCCCGTCTTCGCCGAACGGCCCGTGCAGCACCGGGAACACGACGTCGATCGCGGTCGAGGTCCCGTCATCGAGGTCCACCAACAACGCCCGCCCGGCGGAGGCGCTCAGGGTGACCGCACGGCCGTCGTGGATCCACGTGCCGCCGGTGTCGATGACCACCGGAACGATCGAGAACTCTTCCGGGTCGAGCGCGCCCATTACCCCGCGCGCCGACGACAGCGAGACGTCGTGCTCGCTGCTGCGGCCGCCCATCAGCATCAGGACCGTTGTCGTCATGCTCACCCGGGCGGAGGGGCCGGCGTGGTGGACGTCCCGGTCGTCGTTGTCGTCGTATTCGTGTTCGTCTGCGGCCCGAGGCTCACGGTGTACCGAACCGTTGCGCCCTGGGCGAGCGAGGTGCCCGCGCTCGGCGTCTGGGCGAACACCGTGCCGGCAGCGGCGGACGAGCTGTAGGCGGTCTCGGCGACCGGGCTGAACCCGGCGGCCGTGAGGTCGGAGGCGGCGGACGCGCTCGTCAGGCCGATGACGCTCGGCACCGTCGCCGTCGCCGGGCCGGTGCTGACCACCAGGTCGACGCTGTTGCCGGGCTGTGTCGACGAGCCCGCCGAGGGGTTCTGGGAGATCACGTCACCGTTCGAGACGCTCGAGCTCGACTGGTTGGTCACCGTCCCCACGACCAGCCCGGCCGACTTGAGAAGCTGCGTTGCCGAGGAGAGCGACTTGCCGACCACGTTCGGCACCGAGGCGCCGGAGCTGACGGTGATCGTCACCGATTGCTGGGGCGCCAACTGCGTCGAGGGCGCGGGACTCTGGGAGATCACGTTTCCGGTTGACACGGCCGAACTCGACGAGGTGAGCACGATCACCGAGAACCCGGCGCTCTGCAGCGCGCTTGTTGCCGCGGACTGCGACAACCCGACCACGTTGGGCACGCTCGTCGTCTTGGGTCCGCCACCGACGTTGATGGTCACCGTACTGCCCTTCTTGACCGACTGACCGCCGGCCGGATCGGTGCTGACCGCAAGCCCCTTGTTCGCGTCGGAGCTCGGGACCTTGTTGGTGGTCGTCTTCAGCCCGAGGGCGGTGAGCTCGGACTCGGCCGCGCTGACCGACTGCCCGGCGATGTCGGTCGGGATCGTGACCGAGTTGCTGGATCCGTTGCTGCGCGAGAGCAACAGCACGCCCGCGACGGCGGCGATGCCGAGCACCACGATGAGAGCGATCACGATGCCGGTCGTGCGGTTGCGCTTATTCTTGGCGGGGGGCTTGGCGCCGCCGGGCGGCGCGGTGGCCGCCAGCGGTGTTGTCGCGGTCGGTTGAGACGGGGGCGGGGCCGCGGACATCAGCGACGTCTGCGCGGTCGCGTCGGTGGCAGCCGCGGCGCCGAGGATCATCGTGTGTTGCCCGGTGCTCGACGGGTCGATTTGGCGCCGCACCTCGGTGAGCGCGGCCGAGAATTCCTCGGCGCTGCGGTAGCGCTCGGAGGGTCGCTTGGCCAGTGCCTTCAGGACGACCGCCTCCAGGGCCGGCGGGATGTCCGGTTCGTACGTGCTCGGCGGCACCGGCGGCTCGTTGATCTGCTTCATCGCAACGACGACGGGCCGCTCGCCGTCGAACGGCACGCGCCCGGTCAACATCTCGTAGAGAACGATTCCGGCCGAGTAGCAGTCGCTGGCGCTGGTGAGCTCGCCGCCGTGAGCCTGCTCGGGTGAGAGGTACTGTGCCGTCCCGATGACAGAGCCCGCCTCGGTCATCTCCGATTCGGCGCCCGCCCGTGCGATCCCGAAGTCGGTGACCTTCAACAGGCCGTCGCTTGCGAGCAGCACATTCTGCGGCTTGATGTCGCGGTGGATCACGTCCCGGCGGTGGGCGGCGGCGAGCGCGCCGAGGATCTGCTGGGTGTTGTCGATCGCCTCGAGCGGCGGCAGCGCACCGCGGGTTCGGATCAGCGATTTAAGGTCCGGTCCGGTCAGGTACTCCATGACGATGAAGTACGTCCCGTCGGTCTCACCGCGATCGAAGACCTGGACGATGTTGGGGTGGTTCAGCTGGGCGGCCGCCGACGCCTCGCGTCGGAAGCGCTCGACGAACGCGGGATCGGCCGTGTAGCGATCGGCCAAGACCTTGATCGCGACATCACGTCCCAGGTGCGGGTCGTGTGCGCGGTAGACGTTTGCCATCCCGCCGCTGCCGAGCAACTCGATGATCTCGTAGCGTCCGCCGATGATCTCGCCCGGCCGAAAATCGCCCACTACTGGCTCCTCGCGATGATCGCCTGCATGACCGCGCGCGCGATCGGCGCGGCCACGACGCCACCTTGGCTGGGAGTGTTCTCGATCAGCACGGCGACCGCGACCGTGGGCGCCGACGAGGGCGCGAAGCCGATGAACCACGCGTCGTTGACGCCCGGGACCGACGTTTCCGCGGTGCCGGTCTTGCCCGCGACGTCGAGACCCGCAAGCGCGGCGGCGGTACCGGTGCCCTCTTGAACGACGTCGCGCATCATTGCGGTTACCTCGGCGGCGACCTCGGGGGTCGTCGCGGTGGAGAAGACGGTGTCATGGTGCGTCGCGAGCACCGATCCGTTGGTGTCCGTGACGCGCTGCACAAGATACGGGGTCATGATCGATCCCGTGATTTGCGATGGCCGCGGCGACCATCGCATTCTGCAGCGGCGTGACCAGCAGCTGCTCCTGGCCGATGCCGATCCGGGCGGTGTCCTCGCCGGGCTGATTGCTGGGCAGCAGCGTGGCTCTTGCTGTAGCGGCCCGACGGGACGACCATGCCTGCCGGCAGGTCCACCGACGGTGCCCGGCCGAAGCCGAACGCGGTCATCGCCGCCCCCAGGCGCTGGGCCCCGAGCGCCAGGCCGACTTTGGCGAAGGTGGTGTTGATCGAGTGCGTCAGGGCCTGGGTGAGGGTGTTGGGGCCGAATTTCTCGCCGCCGAAATTATGCAGGGGCTGTCCCGAGGCGATGATCGTGCCGGTGTCGTTGAACATGCTGTTCGGGCGTGTAGAGCCCGTCCTGGAGCGCTGCTGTCGCGGTGATGACCTTGAAGCTCGATCCGGGCGGGTAGCCCTGCTGGACGGCGCGGTTGACCAGCGGGCTGTTCTTCTGGGCGAGGATCGACGGAAAGCTGCTGAGCGACCTGGTTCAGGTCATATCCCGGAGACGACGCCATGACGAGCGACCGCGCCGGTGCGGGGATCGAGTGCGACGACCGCACCGTTCTGACCGGCCAGCATCTGGTCGGCGATCTGCTGGGCCGCCGGGACGATCGTCGTGTGCACGGCGGCACCGTGCTTGGAGCGCAGCCCGAGGCGTACCAGCAGCGACTCGGCTCCGTAGTCGCCGGTCAGCCAGTTGTTCTGGCTGAGCTCGAGCGCGGTGGAGCCCAGCTGGATGTTCGAGTATCCGACGGTCTGCGGCGCCAGCGTGCCGTTCGGGTACGTGCGGTGATAGACGACTTGCCCGTTGATGTTGTTGCTCACGCTGACCGCCAGCGGCGCGCCGTCGGCGGCCAGGATCGGCCCGCGGGCGATCAGCCGCGAGCGCTGGATCGTCTGCGGGTTGCCCGGGCGGTTGTTGATCGCGCTGGCGTGGAGGACCTGCCAGTAGCCGAGCGCTAAGGCCAGCACCACGAACCCGCTCGGCCAGGACCCAGAACACCCGTGAGATCGACCTATTCACCGGCGCCCTCCATCGCGAGGGCGCGCTCGCGCTCAGCGGCCCGGACGCGCCTGGGCACGCGGGGACGGTAGGGCACACGGGTGCGGTGGCTAACCACCGCCAGCAGCGCGATGATCGCGAAATTGGTGACGACGCTCGAGCCGCCGTAGCTCATGAACGGGAGGGTGACGCCGGTCAGCGGAATCACGCGGACGATGCCGCCGACGATCACGAACGCCTGTACCCCGAGCGTCGTGGCGAGCCCGACCGCCAGGAGCTTGGAGAATCCGTCGGGCGCCTGGGCTGCGATCGTGAAGCCGCGGGCAACGAGCACGATGAACAGACACAACAGCGCCACGGCGCCCAGCAGTCCGAGTTCGGCCGAGTAGGCGGTGAAGATAAAGTCGGTGTCGAGCACCGGGATCACGTAGTTGCCGGTGGTCGGTCAGCAGGTAGCCCTGGCCCCAGCCGGGACCGATGATTCCTGCGTTGGCAAGCGCGTACAGCGACTGGACGATCTGGAAGCCCTGGCCTTGGGCGTCCGAGAACGGATGCAGCCAGGTATCGACACGCGTCTGCACGTGGGGGATGACCGCCCACACGCCCACGGCGCCGACGACGAACAGCACGAGTCCGGCCGGCCACGTAGGCACCGCGCCCCGAGGCCACGTAGAGCATCGCGATGAAGACGCCGAAATACAGCAGCGGCGTTCCGAAGTCGTTGAGCAGTCCGAGGACGGCCAGGCAGGTGCCCATGATCACCAGCATCGGGCCGAGCACGGCGATGGGCGGGACCGGGATGCCCAGGAAGCGCCGTGTCGGGATCGCGAGCAGCTCGCGTTTGTCGCGCAGGTAGCCGGCCAGGAAGATCACCAGAGCACCTTGGTGAGCTCGCTCGGCTGGATGGTCTGGCCGCCCGGGAGCCGGATCCACAGCTTCGCCCCCGAGATGTCGGTGCCGAAGACGACCGTCGCAAGGAGCAAGGCCACGGCGGTGACCCCGAACATGTACCGGTACTGCTCGAGGATGTGATGGTCCGGGATGAAGATGAGCACGCCGATGAAAATGGCCGTCGCCACCCCCAACCAGAGCACCTGTTCCCGCGCCAGCACGGGGTTGATGCGGTAGAGCGTGACCATTCCGAGCGCCGTGATCATCCCGACAATCGGCAGCAGGTAGGCGTCGGACTGCGGCGCCCGCAGGCGCAGGGCGATGTGCATGAGGATGAACAGGCCGGCGATCACGCCGAGCACGGCGACGGGTCCCGCCTCGAGGCTGCGCGACTGGGCGCTTGCGACGCTGGCGGCACCGAGCAGCCCGATGGCCGCGGCCGGCAGCAGCAGGCCGAGTTCACGGTTGCGCGGGGACATCTAGCCGCCGGTTGTCGTGTGGGCGGTGGTGGCGGGCGCGGCGGTGATGGCCGGGATCTGCTGGCCGAGCCCGTCCGCCCAGACCATGCTGGCTGCGGTCCGCACGGTGGCACCTTCGCCGCCGACGCTTCCGAGTTGTTGCGAGAACTGGCCCTTTTCGACGTCCGCGACCGGGACACCGGTGTCCTGCCAGTGGGAGGTCAGGTCGATCGGTCCGAGCTTGACGCCCTGGTCGACCCAGACCGTGCCGCCCGGACCGGATTCGATCGTGAAGCTGCGCGAGATGGCCCACCAGGCGCCGCCGAGCATCATGAGGATGACCAGGACGGCCGCACCAATCAGCAGGCCGGTCCGCGAGACGCGCCGTCGGGCTGTCGCCGCAGGCTCGAGCACGCGCGCGCCGATCGCGGGCGCGGCGACAGGCACGGGCTCGCCGACACCGTCCACGACGGGGTGCTCCTGGGTGGTGCCGCTCGTGTCGGGTCGCGAGGACCGGTGCTGCGGGCCCGTATCCGATTCGCGCGAGCACGACCGTGACGTTGTCCGCGCCGCCGGCCGCGTTGGCGCGGTCGACCAGCGCGTGGGCTGCATCGTCGAGGAGCGGTGCCCGGCGCAGCACGTCCGCGATTCCGGCGTCGTCGACCTCGGTATAGAGCCCGTCGCTACACAACAGCAGCACGTCACCGGGGCGCAGGTCCTCGGTGCTCGCGTCGATCACGACGTCCGGCTCCGCGCCGAGGGCGCGTGTGATCACGTTGCGGTGCGGGTGCTGAAGCGCCTCGTCGGCCGAGATGGTCCCGCGGCGGACCATCTCGGCGACCACCGAGTGATCATCGGTCAGCTGGCGCAGCTCGCCGTCACGCCACAAGTAGGCGCGGGAATCGCCGACATGGACGATCTGAGCGAGGCCATCGTCCACGGCGACGGCTGTCATGGTCGTACCCATGCCCTGTTTGGACGGGTCGCTAGCGGCCGTGCGCCGGATGGCGCTGTTGGCCGACTCGAGCGCCGTCCGCAGGCTCGCCGTGTCGATCGGCCCCGTCAGCTGCCGGATCGCGCGGATCGCCAGCTGCGCGGCGACCTCGCCGGCCGCCGCACCACCCATGCCGTCCGCGACCGCAACCAGCTCGTCGTGCGCGTACGCCCGGTCCTCGTTGTGGTCGCGGACACGTCCGGTATCGGTGTGCCGAGCAAGCTCGACGACATGCAGCGGCGCGTCCGCCACCGGCTATTCCTCGTAGCGCAGCAGCGTCTCGCCCAGCCGCAGCTTGTCGTGGACGCGGAGCTGTGCATCGCCGGTGATGCGCTGATCGTTGACGAAGGTGCCGTTTGTCGAGCCCAGGTCCTCGACATAAAAGAACGCGCCGCGGCGCAGGATGCGGGCATGCATGTGGGAAATGAACGGGTCGTCGACGGCAAGGCCGTTGCTCGCCGCGCGCCCGATCGACAGTCCACCTTCGAGCGGGAAGCTCGGTCCCGGCGGTCAGGCCGGGACCGCGATTCGATGACGAGCCGCGGGCTCAGGTTGGCGTCAAAGTCGAAGCTGCCCGAGCGTCCCATGTCATCCACCTCGGGTTCGCGTGTTGGAGTTGTTCGCGGGGGCCAGCTCGGCACGGCTGTCGCGGCGACGGCGACCGGACCGGTTGGCGCATCGGGGGCGGAGGGGTTGCGACCGGCGGGGCCGGCGGGGGCGGTGCGGTCGCAGATGCCGGCATCGGCGCGCGGCTCCACGGGGTCCTGGAGGGCGAGCGGCGGCGGCGTGGCGGTCTTGATCTGGCGCGCCGACGAACGCACGATCCACACGACCACGCCGAATAGCAGCACCAGGATGGCCGCTTGGGTGATCAGCAGTTGGGTGCTCGTCATGCACTCATCCCGTCCACGGGTGCGCGCATCACGAGACCTCGACGCGTATCTGGGTAGCCCCCATCGTGATGACGTCGCCGTTGGCCAGCGCATGCCGCGTGATCGGGCGCCCATTGACCGAGACGCCGTTCGTCGAGTCCAGGTCGATCAGGAAGTAGTCGTAGCCGACGTGACGGATCTCGCAGTGTTGGCGGCTGACGTTCGGGTCGGCACGACGATGTCGCGTTCGCGGCTGCGGCCCAGGGACGTCACACGCTGGGTCAGCGGGATCCGCTCGCCGTCGAGCACGAGCGTCATCGTCTCCGGGCGCAGACCGGACGCCTGCGC
>CAWJEW010000008.1:0-398944 GCA_963842065.1 uncultured Thermoleophilia bacterium
CTAGCGAGAAGGTCGTAGGCCTCGTCGGACCGAACGGTGCGGGCAAATCGACGCTGCTCAATCTCGCAGTCGGACTGTTGTCGCCCACCTCAGGGACGATCAGGGTGCTCGGCGGGCGCCCCGGCTCGGGGCGGGTCCAGCTCAACAAGGTCGGATTCCTCGCCCAGGACGCTCCGGTCTACGACAGGATGACCGTCGCGCAGCACCTGATGATGGGCTCCTCCCTCTGTGCGAACTGGGATCAACAGCTCGCCGAGACTCGGATCGAACAGCTCGACCTCGATCCCCACCAGAGGGCCGGTTCGCTCTCCGGCGGCCAGCGCGCCCAGGTTGCGTTGACGATGGCGATCGCCAAACGTCCGGAGCTTCTCATCCTCGACGAACCCGTGGCCGGTCTCGATCCTCTTGCCCGGCGGGAGTTCCTCCAGGTCCTCATGGAGGAGGTCGCCGCGCAAGGCGTGAGCGTCGTGCTGTCCTCGCACCTTGTCGACGATCTCGCCGTGGGTATGCGACCACCTCATCATGCTCGTCGATTCCTACGTCGGTCTCTCCGGCGACGTGACCGAACTTCTGGCACAGCACCTCCGCATCGGGCTCGCGCCGGGATGCGGGCGCGTCCTCTTCCGGGCAGATCGTCATTGAGGAGAGCCACACGGATAAACAGAGCACCTTCCTCGTGCGCACCCCAGAGCCGATCCTCGACCCGGTGTGGACGGTGAAGCCGGTGAGCCTTGAAGACCTCGTCCTCGCGTACCTGAGCCAGTCGGGGTCTCGGGCGACGACTTCGCGTACAAAACGGGCTTGGAGGTGGCCCGATGATTCGACTCACCTGGCTGCAGTTCCGCATACAGGTGCTTGTTGCGGCCACAGGTCTGATGGTCATCGGGGTTTTCTCGCGATCACCGGTCCGCACCTGGCTCACCTGTACGCCACCAGTGGCCTAAAGACCTGCCATGACCATGGCGACTGCTCCAGGTTGAGCAGCGACTACCTGGATCGGGTCAAAGCCGACGCTGTTTACCCTGTCCTGTACTTTTTCGGGATTGGCGCAACGCTGGCCACTCCCGGGCTGATTGGCATCTTCTGGGGTGCGCCACTGGTTTCCCGGGAGTTCGAGTCAGGAACCTTCCGGCTGGCCTGGCAGTCAAGGCGTCAGCCCGAAACATTGGCTGGCCGTCAAGCTCGCACTGATCGGAGTGATCGCGGTCGCCGTCACTGGATTGCTCAGCTTCATGATGATGTGGTGGAGCAGCCCGCTCTTTCGCACCGGCGTCTCACCTGGCGATCTGAGCTACCTCGACCGGTTCTCTCCGTCGGCGTTCGCCGCGAGTGGCGTCGTTCCAACCAGTTATGCCGCCTTTGCCTTCGTGCTTGGCGTCGTTATCGGTGCGCTATTCCGCCGGATCGTGCCAGCCATGGCGGTTACGCTGCTCATCTTCGTCGCGGTACAGCTCATCATCCCCAACTTGGTCAGGCCGCACTACCCGGTCAGGTCCGCACAGATATCCGAACCGATAAGTGCTCGATTCCTCGACAATAACGTCATTTTCATCAACAACGGCAAGTTGACCTTGCCAATAGACGTGCCGGGTGCTTTGGTGAACATACCCGGCGCTCTAGTTCTCTCCAACGAGGCCGTTACCCGGACCGGTCGAGAGTACGTGCTGCCCAGTACCGACTGCCAGGCTGGAACCGTCAACCAATGCATGGCTCTAATTGCCAGCAAAGATATCCACCAATCCGTGAACTATCAGCCCAGTAGTCACTACTGGAGGTTCCAATGGTGCGAAACTGCGATTTTTCTCATTCTCACTCTGCTTCTAGCTGCGATCGGGATGTGGTCGATACGCCCAGACCGGTCTCTTGCGATGCGATGGCTCACGCCAGCAGTCTCGGCGATCTATCACCGAGGGCCCGCGCCCGAGCAGGCGGCCGCCATGGCACGAAGCCTAAGGACAGCGCTCCACGCCAAGGAACTCTGAGGAATCGCGATCCCCAGCCGCCTGACGTCGAGCGCAGACCGAGCGCGGCGAGAAGCGTCGAGGTCAGGACGCCGGCGCACGGGTGTCGACCCAGTGGCCGGTGTCGCGACGGCATGACTTGGAGGCTGATTATCGGTGACCTCGCTACGAGCCCACTCGACATTGAGAGATGCGGCCGCTATGGCCCCGCCGTATGCGAGCTCGGCTACCAACACCTCGCTCGATCGAGGTCGATACCGAAATGACAACTAGAGTTTTCAGCTCTATCAGCCGACCAGGTCGATCATTGCACGAGCCCCATTGCCGAGGACGGTCTGGCCCTGAGACGGTCGTTTTCCCTGCCGGCGCCTTTGTCTTGGCCGGTGTCAGTTTTCCGTGGGATGAGTGTGCCTAGATTGCGTCTCCGTGTAGCGCCCCTGCGGAATCGAAACTTCCGGCGGTTCTTCGTGGGGTACAGCACGTCGCTCCTCGGCACTGGCATGGCACCAGTTGCCGTGGCCTTCGCCGTCTTGAACAACGGGGGCACGGCGACAGACCTTGGGTTCGTCATCTCCGGAAGCGTCCTGATGACGGTCATTTGCCTTCCCCTAGGTGGGGTAGTGGCTGACCGGTTCGGCCGCCGAGCCGTGATGCTCGGCAGCGACACCGTTCGCAGCGGTGCCCAGGGAGCCTTCGCCGCCCTCGTCCTCATCGGTCACCCACCGCTGCTGGCTCTCGTAGGAGCCTCCGCTGTCGGCGGTGCAGCCACGGGCTTCTTCTCCCCGGCGCTCACGGCCCTCACTCCCGAGCTGGTCCCGAAGGACGACCTCCACGACGCCAACGTGTTGATCGGCTTTGCGACCAATGTGGGGAGGATCGCTGGACCAGCAACCGCCGGCGCGCTCATCGTGCTAACCAACCCCGGGGCCGTTGTTGCCATTGATGCAACCTCGTATGTGATCAGCGTCATCTCGCTGAGCCTATTGCAGCTCACTCAGATCGACGGTCCAGCACAACGCTTGCTCGCTGGGTTGCGCGACGGATGGAGTGCCTGGCGCTCCCGGAGCTGGATCTGGATCACCGATATCAAGTTCGCCCTCTTCAACGCCGTGGTCTATGCACCTTTTCTCGTACTCGGTCCGATTGTCGCCAAACGCCACCTGGGCGGGCCGACGGCGTGGGGTCTGATCCTCACCGCCCAGGGGGCAGGCGCCGTGATCACGGGACTGGCCATCATGGGCCACCGGCCATCTCGCCCATTGGTCGTCGTCACCATCGCCCAAGCCGCCTGGGCGCTCCCCCTCGCCGGTCTTGCCCTCCTGCTTCCGGTCCCTGCCATTGCCGCCGCTGCCTTCGTTGCCGGGATCGGTTCAGCCGCCTTCGTCGCCATCTGGAACACCACCCTGCAGCGAAACGTCCCCGCTCAAGTGCTCGCCCGGGTGAGCTCTTACGACTACCTGGGTTCGTTCGCCCTCGGACCGCTCGGGCTCGCACTGGTAGGTCCCCTTGCAACCAAACTCGGGACCGCCAACATCCTGTGGTTCGGCGCCGTGTGGCAGGTTGTCAGCACGCTGGCGGTGCTCGGCCTGCCCCAAGTCCGACATTTCACGGATCCGTCGACCACATCTCCAGTCCCCGAGTGAAATCACTGCTGCCTGTAAATCATGATCGAGCACGCGCGATCTTGGCTTCCCCGATGTGAAACGGGCGCGCGTCTTAACCGGCGATATGTCATCGCACTGTCGTGGTCGAAATAGCGCATATTTCCCGTAGGTTTCGAGGCTGTTGGTCAGAGTATGTCGGAGCAGCGCGCGCCCCGTGGAACTTGACCGGTCCGACCAGCCGGATCGCTCCCGGGCCGCGGATACTGCTCAGGTCACCAAAGAACCAAGAGGTTGAGCTTCTGTGACGCATAATGTGCGGACGAGGGAGTGCCATCCATGAGTTCGGAATCAAACATGAACCGCGCGACCGTGGGAGGTCGAATCGCTCACCGAGCGAAAACCTTTAACGCTCGGTTTGACTGGATGGGTCCAACCGTCGCGGCGTTGAGCGTGTGGTACTTGCTGGCACAGATCATTGTCGGGTGGGTATTCAATCCAGCTCGGGGCTCACATTCTGGCGGTCCGGAGTACAGCTTTGTGCAGAATACGATCAGTGATTTGGGGAACACAGCCTGCGGTCAATACGGAGGGGCCCAGGTGTGCTCGCCCCGCTACATTTTGATGGACCTATCCTTCGCCATCTTAGGCGTAGCGATGGCAGTGGGTTCGTTACTCATCTACAGGGAGTTTACCGATAGCGGGCTGCGTCGGGAGAAGGTTGCCGCATTGTTGGGATTCATTCTGCTCGCGATCGCCGGCGTCGGCACGATCTTGGTCGGCTCGTTTCCAGAGAACACCAATGGCACCCTGCACGTCACGGGCGCCGTTATGGCGATCGGGGTGGGGAACGTGGGCATTCTGTTGCTCGGCTTCGCACTTGTCTCGATCGCTGAAGGATTACGGCATTTTATGCTTGCCTCCGCGTCGGTCTCGTTAGTGGCGGCCATCTCATTCGGAATGAAGCATCACTTCGGCCTTGGGGCTGGCGGGATGAAAAAATACGGGCCTATCCGGAGACTGTGTGGTTAATCATGTTCGGGATTTACATAACCAGGGACCATTACATGAGAGGTTACACGCGACGTCTTCGGTGGACTGAACCGACGGCCAATCCTGTGAGCTTCACGCGCCCTCACCTATCGATCGATGGTAAAAGGAACCAAAGGGTGGGCTGAAATAGCTCACGTCTGAACGCCCCGCCCTGCTGATTCGGCAGAGCGGCGGCAGATCGAGTTCTTCGCCAGGTTCTTCTATTCTTCCAGGCCGGGGTGACCAAGGGCGCCCTGTACCACCACTTCGAGAACAAGGAAGACCTCTTCTTGGCCGTTCTCGATGACGTCGAGAAGGACTTGGTCCGAGCCGGCACCACCGCCTCAGAGCCGACCACCTCAGAGCCCGCTGGCGACATGTGGGACCAACTCGGCAACGGTTGCCTGGCGTTCCTCGATGTGTGCGTGCATCCCAACACCGGCCGGATTCTGAGCGAGGCCCGGTCCGCCGTCGTGTGGGAACGCGCCCGCCAGGTGGAACACCGCTATCTGGACGTGCTTGGCGACATGCTTGCCAACGCCGCCGCCGAAGGCATCATCGAGACCAGCAGACCCTAGATTCTGGCCTAGCTGCTCTTCGGTCTATTCGCCGAGTCGGCCTCGATCATCGCCAGCGCCCCTGACCCATCAGTGGAACGACGCGACGTGGGCCCAGGAACTCGACACCATCCTGGCTGGACTGCGGACGGCAAACCGATGAGCCGTAGTCCCATTGCAGGAGGTGCAGAACCGCCTACAGCCCCTCAGATACAGCTGGCAGAACCTAACGACGTTCCGAGGATGGCGACGCAACTGGCCCGCGCCTTTGCGACGACCCCGTTGCCACCTGGATGCTCCCACGAGCCCGGCGCCACACTCGCATGATCGCCACGTTCACTATTCTGCTGCGCTCCGACGTTTCCTTCGCTGAGACCTACTCCACCCCTGACGGAGTCGGCGCCGCGATATGGGCACCGCCCGGGCGCTGGCAGCTTGATATCGACGCGATGGCTGCCTCTGTCCAAGGGTACGCATCGATCTTCGGGTCCAACCTTGCACGGGCGATCGAGGTGCACACGACCCTCGAGGGCAATCATCCCACCGGCCCGCCGCACTGGTATCTGGCGGCACTCGGAACCCACCCGGATTGGCAAGGAAACGGTATCGGTACGGCCCTGATACAACCCGTCCTCACTCGAACTGACGCCGAGGGTGACTCCCCGTCAACCTTGGCTCGGAGTCGCTTGGCCATGGCGGTCGAAAGTTCGATCCCGGACACAGGGACACCTCGACCTGCCAACGGCAATGCAACCCGGCCCGTGCCGACAGCGAACTCGAGTGCAGAGCCGTCTCCCGCAAGCTCGGCTAGCAGGTCAACTGTTGGCCCGAGCACTGCGGGGTCAAACATCCAAACAGATCCCTCGTCGTAGCGAGCAGCAACCTCCTCGTTGTAATAGTCCGCGGGCATGTGGCGATATTGGCATGACCCTGTCATCGAGGCCAGCGACTTGTCTCTGTGGCCATTGTCTACGACCGCGAGGTCACGGTGATCGACACCTAAGTGTCCCCGGGAGAGTGCTACTGGGCGACGTTGCCAGAAGGCCCAGTCGCCGTCTTTCGTCCGCGAGTCCAAGCCCGGAGGTTCTTGGCCTCGGCCCGGATGGCAAGGACCACTGCCACGAAGGCAACCAAGCCGAGACCGGCCCACGCCAGCAACCCACGCCAACTGCCGAGCCAGTGCAAAAGGTAGTGCACGGCTGGCAAGCCTACGTCCCGGAGGGGAATCGGGTCCGTCGGCATTGGCCCTGGGGTAAGAACGGGCCGATCGTGGGGTCACGGCAGTCCGGGGGCACCGAAAGCATCGCCCCCATCAGGGGCGGCGCGTTTCGCCGATCTCTCCTAAGCCCTGACGGGTGGCCGGTCCGGGCGATCTACAGTGGGGAACTGGGACCTTGCGTCAAGGTGCGATTCTGTGTGACTTCGACGGCTGCTGGAACGCCTTCGAGGTGTCCAGTCCCATGGAGAGGGTCATCCCACCCGTGAACGACCTCGTTCAGCACCGAATGTGGTGCAAGCTGGAGCACTCACGATGTGGCCCGGGACTTTTGTCCGAGCCACCCGCCTCCCTGTAACCATCCGAGACGTATTACGAGATGCGCTCGCGATTCTAGGCGGGTCGTATCCTCAACCACGCCTGCGCCGGGATCGACCCTTAGATCATCACCCGACCACATCGTCGAGATGACGGGTGAGTGCGAGCCATGCCAGCTCCGTATCGTCCGTGGCTGAGTGGGCCGACCGGAAAAGTTTTACGAACAAGGCGATATCGTCGAGCTGCCAGCGAGCACGATATAACGACAGGGCAGCCTGGTCGACAACTCGACCTGTGAGGTCGTAGTAGAGGGCTAGTTCCTCGCCCGTTTCGGTGGCCACCATCCAGAGGTCGCGTTCGGGATGAGCCAGACCGACGGTGTCCCAGTCCAAGAGGACCAGCTTCCCGCCCACCCGCATCACATTGCCCGAGTGCGGCTCCCCGTGAGTGATGACTTCGTCACCGCCTCGTGTCGCCATCTCCGCGACGAGACGGTCGAAGGCTGCGAGCTGGCCGATCACCCCGTCCCTGTGGGCACCGAGCAACGCCCGAGCTGGTTGTGAGAACGGCCCGCCCGTCCACGTCGTCTCAACCTGGTACAGGGCGGCATCGAGGTGGCGGCGGGCCGAGAGTTCAACGCGATGATGGGCTGCAATGGCCTGAACCCACGGGGTCGCTTTGTGCAGCTCGACCAGCATGTGCACGACCTCAGCACGCTCATCGGGTGCCGGGTTTTGGTCGAAGTGGACTGGCTCGCCGTCGAGATACGGAAAGACGCCGACCGCGTAGTGCGGCCCGAGACGGGCGACGGTGTCTCGTCCTCGGCTCGGCACCGGCGCCACCACGAAGTCCAGACGGCCTTGGGCACGCAGGACAGCGGCAGTGTCGAAGGCGCGCCGCAGCCCTTGGAAGGCCAACCCTCGATCGCTCCCCAGCCATCCCTTTTGGTCGAGATCGTCGACCGTTACGAAATGGCGTCTTCCGACGTCGTCCACCGCGAGCCAGTGGTAACTGCCGAAGCCTTCCATGACGTACTTCAGGCTCTCGACATTCAGGCTCCAGCCTGCGGTCAGCGAGTCGATCAACTGATGCTGGTCGAATCCCGCGGGCGCCGTTCTCACCGACTCCAACGTATGGGAGATCTGCTGGCATGTGTTTCCGGTACTGAGACCCCTGACGATCGGGGTGAGATGCCGCTGTTGGTCCGTCCGTCGCGCCCGGGATCGTTCAGGGCGCTGGCGTCGGCTGCGGGTCCGTGGCTGAGATGCGCTCCGTCGGAGCCGCCCGTCGTTACGCCCCTAGCTCGGCGACACAAGGCACTTCCAGGACTCAATCCGCTCTGGCGCTTGACCTTCACCCCTGGACAGGGTTCATGCTGCATCACGTGGACGAACTCATGCCGATCGGAGAGTTCTCGCAGCGCTCTGGTCTGTCACCGAAGCGCCTCAGGAGCTACGCAGCCGGTGGACTCCTCCTCCCTGCGGCAATTGATTCGGCATCCGGCTACCGGTACTACTCGCCGGGTCAGTTGCACGAGGCCCAACTGATCGACGCGCTGCGAGAGGCGGGCATGCCCCTCGCCGACATCGGAGCACTCCTCCGCGATCCGTCGGGCGAGCAGCTTGATGCCTGGGCAAAGCGAGTGGAGATCGACGCAGCGCAGCGTCACGAGGCCCTCGATCTCGCACGCCGCCTGCTGGCCCTAGGGGCCACCTCGTTCCCCGCCACCAGCAATGAGCCCTCAAGGAGGGTATCGATGAAGAAGTTGAGGACTGTCAGCCGCACCGACATCGGCCGAGTGCGCGACAACAACGAAGACGCCATCGTGAGTAGTGACCGCCTTGCCGCGGTTGCAGATGGCATGGGAGGTCATCCTGGAGGCGAGGTCGCATCCGCGGTGGCGATCGCGCTCATGCAGGCCGCCTTTACAGGGCGGTCGCTCGACGAACTTCAAGCGGCGGTACGGGCAGCCAACATGGCGATCTGGGACCGCGCGAGCGAAAGCGCCGAACTGGAGGGCATGGGGACGACAGTCTGTGCGGCTGGCATGATCGAAGACGGAAGCCTTGCGGTCGTCAACGTGGGCGACAGCCGTGCCTACCTGTTACGCAACGGCTCGTTTACGCAACTGACCCACGACCACAGCGTGACCGCCGAGGCCGTGGGGCGAGGAGAGATGAGCGAACACGAGGCGCTCGATCATCCTTACCGCCATGTCCTCACCCGAGCGGTCGGCGTCGCACCGGATGTTGAACTGGACAGCACCGCCCATCCCGCCGTCGAAGGTGATCGCCTCCTCGTCTGCACTGACGGCCTCTTCAATGAGGTGCCAAACGACGAAATCGCGTCCATGATGGCGGCACCTAAGGACATCCAGGCGACTGCCATCGGGCTCGTCGAGCTGGCTCTATCCCGAGGTGGTCGTGACAACATCTCCGTCGTGGTGGCAGAGATCTGGACCTGAGTTGCTACTCGCCGGCCGTACGCGAATCGGCAATCCCGGCGACTTGAGAG
Source organism: uncultured Thermoleophilia bacterium (assembly GCA_963842065.1). GTDB lineage: Bacteria > Actinomycetota > Thermoleophilia > Miltoncostaeales > Miltoncostaeaceae > CAITWD01. The sequence goes on from CAWJEW010000008.1 coordinate 9,200, forward strand.
CGGCCCCCGCAAATGTTGGGGCGATGCAACAACCAGGACGTCGCCAGGGAGTTGGGCGGCTCGCGCTGGCGGTGACGCGAGATCGACGGACGGCCGTCGGAATGGCACCTGGCAGACTGAGGACATGATGCGCATCGGCGTTGTCGGCGACTACCAGCCCGCGAAGGAGACCCACCTCGCCACCACCGCCGCGCTGCACCATGCGGGCGATGCCGCCGGCCGGGCCGTCGAAGTCACGTGGGTGGGGACGGCGGAGGTCGGGGCCCAGAAGGTGCTGGAGTCGGGAGGCTTCGACGGCTTGGTGATCGCCCCGGGGAGCCCCTACCTAAGCATCGACGGTGCCATGAGCGCGATCCGATTCGCCCGCACCAACGACGTTCCGCTCCTTGCAACCTGCGGCGGCTTCCAGCACGTCGTCTTGGAGTTCGCCCGTAATGTCCTGGGCATCCCCGACGCCAAGCACGCCGAGTACGACCCGTACGGTTCCAAGCTGTTCATCACACCGCTCAGTTGCTCGCTCGCTGGACAGGAAATGGCGGTCGCGCTCCGCCCGGGGAGCAGGACGGCAGGAGCGTACGGATCCACGGAGGCGACGGAGCGTTATTACTGCAACTTCGGGCTCAACCCCGACTACCAAGATGCGCTCGTTGCGGCCGGTCTCATCGTGAGCGGCGTGGACCAGGACGACGAGGCCCGGGTCATGGAGCTTCCTGACCTCCGGTTCTTCGTGGCCACGCTGTTCGTCCCGCAGACCTCGAGCACGCCGGCCAACCCACATCCGCTCCTCTCCGCCCTGGTTGGGAAGGCCGCAGCCCAATGACCCCCGAGCACTTGGAGGAGCAGTTGGCTTCCAATCGAGCGAACCGGGACGAACAGACCGCCATCCACGCGACCCCGTGAGATCGAGGCTTTGGGGGACTTCGCCGGACTGCGCCTGCTCTACCTGCAGTGCCACTTCGAGCTCAACACGCTCGCCTTTGCACGAGCGGGAGCCCAGGTTTCCGGGTGGACTTCTCTGCACCGGCCATCGAAGACGCCACGAAACGCGCCGGTCTTGCGGGGAACTCAACGCCAGCGGTCACCATCCGTTGGCACAAGGGAATGTCAGGTGCGGTAGAAGGGGGCCAGGGTCCGCCGCAGGTAGCTGATTGCCTGCTGGGCCGTAGAACTCGCTCGGGCCGCCGAGATGGGCGATGGTGCTGAGCACCTCGCGCAAGTAACAGGAGCGGCATGCGTTCAGTCCAGCCCGGCGGGGAGGGGTTCAGATCTTGGTAACAAGTGAAGAAGTGCTCTGATTCAGGCGGCCGTAGTTCGTCGCACCAAAGCATGGACAGGTCGACCTCGGCCCAGGTGTAGGACACGGCGGGGTCGATAACCACGAGGCGACCGTCGCGCCCACCGAGCATGTTGAATGAATGGAGGTCACCGTGAGTCAGGACCGCTGGCATTTCAGGGACGATCTCGGGCAGGCGGTCGCACAAGTGCTCGATGGCGCGTCGGTCCGCTGGTTCTAGAGCCTGATCGGTGAGGGGTTCCGAGAGGTAGCGCAGGAGGCGGTGCTCGGCGAAGAAGGCGTGACCGTTCTCGGTCCAGGTGTTGTGCTGGGGGAGCCAGCCGAGGTAGCCGTCGCGGTGCCAACCGAAGCGGTCATGGACCGTGCCACGGTGGAGCTCGGCGAGGTCGTGGGCGAAAGTCTCCCAGGCGGCTCGGCTGTCGTCCCGGGGGCCGAGCGCCTCCAGCACGAGCATGCTTCGCGTGACGGCCAGCACCTCCGCTGTTTGTACGTTCCCGGTGGCTCTGAGGACGTTGAGGCCATCGGCTTCGACGGCGAAGAGGTCCTTCGGCACGTCGAAGGACGTCTTTACGACGATCCGGGAACCGTCGTGATATCTGACGAGCCACACGTCGCCGACGATCCCAATGGAAATGCTCTTGATCGAGACGATGCCCTGTCCACGGCCGAGCAGACTGAGCTCGTGCCTGATGCTGCTCATCGGGGGCACCTGCCCTGCGGCGGGTACTCGCGAGAGTACGCCATGCCTGTTTTTCGCCACGACGCGGACGATACATCCCAGCCTTTCCGCGACCCCACAGCGATTGAACGAGAGCTCTGAGGTACGTCAGGGGCACCGTCCGGATCGAGATGACCAGGCGGAGGACTGTCACGATCACGACCATTGGGCCGTCACAGCAGGCTGGCGTGTCCACCGCTATGGAGCGGTTGGCGGGTCCCTGGTATGAAACATAGCGTCGCCTGGGTCGCGGGAAGGACCGATGCCTCAATCTGAGAGCCAAGCTTCGGAGAATGAGTCCACCGCGCAGTTCACCGAGATGGCCTGGATCAAGTTCCTCGGCATCGAACCACTCGACGCGTCGGAGGGACGGGCGGTCATCCGGCTCGATCCTGAGCCGGTCCACCTCAACCACAACGGCACGGTGAACGCGCCGATCCTCTACGCCTTGGCCGAAGTGGCAGGAGCGGGAGCGGTGGTCGCCGGAATGTTGGAACTGGCGGCTCGGTCCTACACGGTGGTCAAGCGCGCGTCGATCGAGTATCTGGCACCGGCTCGGGGGGCAGTCGTAGCCACCGGGGAGATCCCGGTCGAAGTGTTCAGTGCCGCACGAACACTGGTTGAAGCCGGCGAGGCGGCCGAGGTGGAGGTTCCGGTTGACGTGTGCGACTCGACCGGCACCGTGGCCGCACGATCCGTCCTTGTCATCGCGGTCCGACCGAGGCGTAGTCCGGGGTGACCAGGATCGGCTGCGATCTCAGTGCGGAGCGGTCCGTCGGGTCCGCAGCCCGTAAAGCGAGCTGACATCCGAGGTCATGGAGCCGGCGGCGAGTCCACGTGGCATTGGTCCCGATGAGGGATCCTCTTACAGGGCACGGCTATCGCGAGGTGTAAGGCCAGGTCGAGGTTACGTGGTAGCCCTTTGCGCCCACTGTCTTCGCGAGCAGGCTGCGCAGGTCCTGACCAGCTTTGAGACTGTTGAGGGCGTGGCGGAAGTCGTAACGCGGAGCCCAACCCAGCACACTTCGCGCTCGACTGTTGACGTACACGCGATCGATGGTCGGAAACATCCGCCAGCCGAGCTCGGAATAGACGGTGTCGTAGTCGGGAAAGTACCGACGTACAACGGCGGGAGCGTCTGCGCGCAGTTCGGCAAGGTCGTGGGGCTCGAAGGGCGAGGTGGCGCTGACGATGTACCGGCCGAAGCCGATCTCGGGGGCGCGATCTATGGCAAGACGGTGGGCGCTGACCACGTCCTCTAGGTCGACCCTGCGATACAGAAGCTCATTGGCCTTCACGTTGGCATCCTCGTAGGTCGCCCGAACCTCGTCGAGATCGTCCCCCTCCGGAAAGAACCTGGAGGTGCGCAGAACGACACACGGCAGCCCGTGATTACGGGAAACGAGCTCACAGAGGTCTTCGGCCGCCGACTTTGTAACGCCGTAGACGTTACGAGGGACCGGCACCATGTCCTCGGTGACCCACGTTGCGGGAGCGGTCACTGCAGGGGCGAGTGCCCGCCCGAAGACGCTTGTTGTACTGGTGAATACAAAGCTGCTGACGCCGGCGGCGACGGCCGCCTCTAGCAAGGTCAGCGTGCCGGTGATGTTGGTATCTACGAATGCTTGGCGTCCGTGCGAGCCGATGTGAGGCTTGTGAAGGGTTGCGCTGTGTAGGACGACGTCGGCGCCCTCCAGGCTCCGTCGAACGCAGGCGCTATCCGCTATCGAGCCCACCACGCTGGTGAATGGTGAGTCGAGCACATCAAGTCCGATGACGTCGTTGCCTTCATCGCCGAGGACGCGGACCAAGGCCTCACCAAGGTGGCCGGAACTGCCGGTGACAACAATTCTCATGATCACATACGTAGCAGGCAATCGGCGACCAGGCACATACCGCCAGGCACGCAGCTAACCCGTCTCTGTGCCGGTCAAGAATCGGCCTACGACGATGGCCGATCCGGCGCTGGACGCGTCCCCCAGCACCGATTGCCGTTCGCGGGACGGGCGGAGCGTGATGTTGAGATCGGCCATCTTTAGCGCACTGCGGCAACCACGACATCTGGCGGGCGTGGTCGGGCGGCTCGCTCGCTACGTCTAGTGGCTCGCGTTCCAGACCGCCCGGTCGTGGCTGAAGTAGACGCGACGCGGCTCTAGTTCGATGAGTCGCGCCGCCGATGACAGGTATCGGGCGGGGTCCGGCGGCGGGTCGTCTTCGGGTGCAGCGCCGGTCGTTCGGATGTACTCGTACTCCGCCTTGCAGTAGATCGCTTGCCCGGCGAGTGCGACGGTCCCGCTTGGGGTGTCGATGACCAGTGATTGGTGTCCGGGCGTATGACCTGGCGTCGACATCACGCGGACGCCGCTCGCAACTTGGGTGTCGCCATCGACGACGGCGTAATCGGCACCTTCGAAGTCCACCCACTCCGGTACGGTGTAGTTGGGTCGTCGGGCGGCTTCGTATTCGGGGGCCTGGACGTAGATCGGCAGGCCGGGGAATTTCATGTTGTTGCCGCAGTGGTCGAAATGGAGATGGGAGTTGACGACGAGTCGAACGTCGTCGACGCGGTGGCCGTGCGCTTCGAGCGCGGCTTCGATCGGGCGGTGAACGACTTGGTAGTAGCTGTCGAGGTGCTCGTTGCCGCGGCCGATCCCCGTTTCGTACAGGAGGAGTCCCGTTTGGTGGCGAAGCGCGAACGCGAAGACTTCGCCAGTCTGCCCGCTCAGAGGGTGGGTGTCTGGAAACGTTACGTCTGCGAGATGAAGCGGTATCACATCCTCAAGGGCGAACTGCGGCATCTTCAAAGCGTACGACAGGAGACGGCGTCGCATGGAGGATTCCAACTAGGCCCGCTGCGGCATCCTCAACCAATACAGAATTCGTTGCCCTCAGGGTCCAGCATCACGGTCCAACTTGTACCGTTGCCTTCGCGGTGTTCAACCCTTTGAGCACCAAGTTCGATCAACCGGTCTACCTCGTTCTCAGGGTTCCTAGAGGCAAGGTCAATATGCATTCGGCTCTTTGCGGTCTTGGGTTCGGGAACCTGCCAAAGCAAGGTTCCCCGAACTCCACGCTCATCTGGAGCTGCCAAGGCTGCGAAGTCGTTTTGCACCGTGAGCGGTACATAGCCGGTCACTTCTGACCAGAATGCTGACAGAAGCCGAGGATCGGCACAGTCGAAAGTTACGTACTTGATGAATGATGGCATCGGTCAAGATCTCCAGTTGAGATGATGCCAAGAATCTACGACACCAGCAGCGAGCTGACAGTAGCCGACAGATTGACGACTGGCCCTATTCTGCCCACTGAGGGACCTGTCTTCGGGTCTATTGATCTGGCGCACCTTCTCAGTTGTCCGCAGGGGATGGGCAATCGGACGCGGTGACCTCGAACTGCTATTCCTTCAGTAGATCGATGACGCTCGACATCGCATCGAGGTCCTTCTCGAACACGGTTATGTAGGAGACGCCGAGTTGATCGCGTTGCTGGCGGAGCTGGTCTGTGATTTCATCCGCAGTGCCGATGAGTCCGTAAGGTGAAGTCAGGAGGTCGTCAACGCTCAGTGAGGGCAATAGTGGCTGTAGGGCTTGTGCGGTCAGCCGACGGTCGTCGGTGAGCGTGACACCCTGCACCAGCGTGCTCAACTCAAGATGATTGAAGCGGTCGCCAGCCGCAGCGCGCACCCATCCAATCTGCGTCTGGAGCCCGGCACGCGTGAAGTGGTCTGGGTTCACATCCCGCGTGCCTTCGACCTGACTAAAGCCTGTGAAGCTCACGATGTCGGCATATCGAGCTGCCGTGGACAGGACTCGACGTCCGTTTCCCCCAATGAGCAGGGGCAACGGCTTCTGGCTCGGCTCGGGAAAGCACCGCACCCCATCGAGCTTGTAATGATCGCCAGAGAAGTCGAGCGTCTCTCCGTCCCAGAGACGTCGGATGACCTCCGCCGCTTCCCCCAGGCGCGCCACACGCGTGCCCGGTGGATCGTAGGAGAGGCCAGCTCTGTCGTACTCGAACTTCATGTGGCCCGCTCCCAAGCCCAGTTCCAAGCGCCCGTCCGTCAAGAGGTCCACCGTCGCGGCTTCTCTGGCGAGTACGACGGGATGGCGGAAGTCGTTATTGAGCACGAGGGTGCCAACTCGGATTCGGCTGGTGGCCTCGGCAGCGACGACCAATGATGTCAGTGGCGCCAGCATCCCATCGACAAGATGGTCGGCCGTCAGAAGCGTGTCGAACCCAGCCGATTCTGCCAACTTGGACTTCTTGCGCCACTCCTTACGTGTTGCCGCTCCCCAGATCGAAACCCCAAATCGGAACGGGCGATCCGTCGCCATGGAGGTCATCGTCTCCATGGTTGCATACCGGGCTACGGGAGGCTCTTGGACGGGCAATCAGGGGTTCCCGTAACGGGATCGGCGATCGGCCTAACGCAGATCCGCCGGCTACGACAGGGCCGCCTCGATTAGGACAGGCAATCGAACGTCGGCGAGCTGCAACCCGAGTGCCTCTTCCGCGTTGACCCACGCAAGAGCGTCGTGCTCATCAGAGGCGTCGTTCGAAGGTTGACCCGTCCATTCGTCGACCAGCCAGACATCCATTCGGAAATCGGATCCCTGGACGTGAGCAAACGGTTCGGTCGTTGGTGGCGTTATTTGGATGCCGAGTTCTTCCCGGAGCTCACGGGTGAGCGCCTGTGGTGGCTGCTCGTGATCTTCGACATGTCCTCCGGGCAGGTCCCAGGTGTCGGGGTACCAGCGACGCTGAGGTGAGCGGTGGCAGAGAAGAACGCGACCCTTCTGGCGGAGAAGTCCAGCGACAACTCGGTGGTCAGGATTCGCTTGGTCGGACACCTCGACATTATGCCAGAGTCGACTATCCGCACCGTAGGCGGCGGCGCCAACGACGTTCGCTTCCTCTGAATAGTCAACCTCTGGCGTCTCGGTGGCCGATCCTCCGGGAGCAGCAAAAGCGATCCGTCTGCTGCACGCACGCATCCCGCCGATCTGTGCACGTCGAACCCAAGGACACGCGATGGCGTTCGACCTCCGCGCCTGGAAGAAGTAGCTATCGAGTCCGGGGTTCCCGTTCCACGACCCGCCCATCCGTACTATCTACAGATAGGCGGCAGCTCCATCGCCAAAGAATGTGAACGGCTTTCGGCCTGATTCGAATGGTTGCGGTCCACCAATCAGACGATGGGTTCCGACTCCGAATGACGTTCCTTCCTTCCCATCGAAGGCGATCTCTTCGAAACCGGAATCACTGAACCAAGCTTGTATGGTCGGCGTCAGGTCCGGATCGCGTCGGCACGTGGTCCAGATGACGGTTGCGCCCTTCACTAGGAGGTGTGGGAGATGAGCCACAGTTGCGTGAACATCGAGATAGCGCATCCTTCTTGACCATGAGGCCTGAACGTTGGATACATGCCGGCGGTCGCGTGGACTGGCAGCAAGCTCGTTCACTCCGAGCCCGCCGTCGCCCAGGAAATTGGGCTACCCTCCGAGGGAGCCGCTAATCGAGGTTCTTGTCGAGCTGGTTCCGAGCCGAAAGTATGGCACCGGTGATCGCGGTGCGTGGACTGGCGCTAGCGCATGCCGGCGTGTACTGCAAGGAACTCGATAGCGGCGAGTTCGCGCGAGCAGAGTCCGATACGCGTTGTGGGGAGACTCAATGTTAGCGACCAACGCCGAGGTGCGTCTGTGCTCTAGATGAGCGAGCAAGGTATGTTGTCCCGCCGGTCGAGCGCCGAATGCGACAATGACTGACTGCGATTGCATGAGACACCAGCCGGGGACGATCCGGACGTCCATCTCCTCGAGGTGCCCGCCCCGAAGAGTTGCGACGATCCGAGCCCACTTCGACGATCGCTCGACGATCTCGATCGCGGTGACGTTGGTCTCGTACCACGGCGCCATTGTCTCCAGATCCGTGACCACCCGCCACACCTGATCGAAGGGCGCCGCAACATTGCGCTCTGCGACCACCGACCCGGGCAGGGCCGCAGCAAGCAGATGCACGCGGAGCACCGGGTCGAGCAGGTCGTCGCTGGCGTGGTTCATCGGCTCCACTCCTCCCGAAAGCGTCTCCTGGCACGGTGCAGACGTGACTTCACAGTGCCGACGGGCACCCCGAGCGTTGCGGCAATGTCGCGTTCGCTGAGTCCCTGCAAATCACTCAGTACCAGTACGGCATGGTCACGGGCCGGCAGTCGGGCCAACACGTCTGTCACCTCTAGCGCGTCAAAGTCGACCCATGCGAAGAATCGCTCTGGGTCGGTTACGCTCGCGCCACCACGCTGGCGTCGGTTGGTGCGATCGACGCGGACAGCGATCCGAGCTGTCACCGCGCTCGCCCAGCTGATCACTGCCCTCGGGGGATCGCAGCGCAGGCAACTCTCGGAAGATGGCGAGTAGGGCCTCTTGTGCGGCGTCTTCACCCTGGGAGCCGGCGATCCGAGCCGAGATGCGGCACACAAGGGGATAGAGCGCATCGATCAGTTCGTCGACAGCGAACCCATCGCCTCCTTGCGCTGCACGCACCAAACCCGGGTCCACCTCGGTAAAGGGACCGGGAACCTCCAGAGGGTTCCCGCGCACTTTGGGTGTACGAGCGAAAGGAGCACCCATGCGGTTGACCGTAGTTGGAGCTGGAGTGACGGGCCTGGTGGCCGCCATTGAGGCGGCGGAGCGGGGTTGGGAAGTTACCCTGTGCGAGGCTCGGTCGACCTTGGGCGGCCGGGCCCGGACCCTCGACGGGTCCTACCGCGCCAACCGCGGCCCCCACGCGGTATACACCGACGGGCCATTGTGGCTGTGGCTTGAACAGCGTGGCTTGATGCCACCGAACGTGGGCGTCGGGGCTGAGACTTTGTACCGATTCGCTGGACGGGTCCAACAGCGGCCCGCTGGCATGTTCGAGGCGATTGCCGCGCTGCCCGCCAGCGCTCCCAGCGACGAGAGCTTCCGCGGGTGGCTGAGTCGTCACATCGATGACCGTGAACTCGTCGAGGCTGTCGTCGGGCTCACATTCGTCGTCACATACGACCACGACCCGGGCCGACTGTCGGCCGATTTCGTTCACGACCGTCTTCGCCGCGGCGGCTCCCATGTCCGATATGTCCAGGGCGGCTGGGCTCGCCTGATCGATCTGCTCGCCGAGCGGGCCATCGATCTGGGCGTGGTCTTGTGCCGCGGAACCCACGTCCGCGTTGTTCCTTCCGAACCCACCATCATCGCGACCACATTGCCCGCAGCGCGCGCCGTGACGGGAGACCCGAGTCTCTGTTGGTCAGGTACCCGTACCGCACTGTTCGATTTCGGGCTCGGCCCCGCGGCATCCATCGATTGGTTCCGGGTCTTCGATCTCGACGCACGGATCTACGCCGCCCGCTATAGCGAGACGGACCCGTCACTTGCGCCCACTGGACACCACCTCATCCAAGTCGGAGCTGCTCTGGCGCCCGGCGAGCCTTTCTCCGCCGCAGTCGCGCGCGTCTACCACCTTCTCGACACAACCGCGGCGGATTGGACCGACCACCTACGGTGGAAGCGAGCGTACGAGCTCTCCAACGAGACCGGAGCCGTAGACCTCCCTGGCACCACCTGGCGTGACCGTCCCGCGGTGTTCCGCACGCGCACCCTCGCGGTCGCAACCGACGCGAGCTCGGCTCCCGGCCTATTCAGCGAAGTGGCCCACAACGCAGTGCGACACGCCATCGCGGGACTTGACGACACCAGCGGCTGCCACGCCTCATGACGATGTCACGAACGCGGCCGGCCGCTGACGCTGCCGATCCGCCGGTCCAGCCCCAACGGAGATTCTCGGGGAGGCACGGCGAAGATGTATTGATTCCAGGCGTAAGCGAGCTGCGCTTTCGCTAAGGGGACGGGAACAGTTCGGCGAACATCTCCTTAGCCCGATCGGCGAACCGCTGAAGCTCGGGAAGCGGTCGTATCATCACTCTAAGCTCGGACACGAGTCCGTCGCGATCTGTTCGGATGAAGTCGACTCCATCGATGTGACGTTCGTCGATCAATGCTTCGAAAAACAACGCGTGCTCGTTGCCGTTGCTCATTACGGTGACATAGCGAAACGAGTCGTGGAAGGCAAAAATATCGGTAGGGATTCTCAAAACGCTGGCGACCAGCTCGCGTCCGACGAAGGATTGGAACTGAATTGGCGGAAAGAGCCGCACATCGGGAGCAAGAGCATCTCGGAGAGCCTCCAGGTTCGCGAGACTCAACCGCCGCCTGAAACTTTGTCACGGGAGAGTGCCGAGGCATAGCAAACTTATCCTCTCAGGGTGAGTTCCGAACTGGACGCTCGTAGCCCAGAACGGAGCTCAGCTTGGTGTCGTGGATGTCACTCATCAGAGCCAAGGTGACCTCGCTTGACGATCCAGGTCGACGGCGCGAGAGCGCAACGACTCGAGCTTTGGACGCTTGGCGTACCGTCGGTCGCCCGAGGAGCGCCCGGTTAGCCTGCGTCCTATCCATGGGAGCAGGAACGTTTGGACCCATCGCAACTCGTCCTGGAGGCGTCGGCCGGGAGGTTCAAGGGGCGCTGGCGGGAGTGGGCCCCTCCAGGTGTGGTCGACGGCGCTCAACTCGAGCGTACCGGCCATCGCGGAGGCGAAGACACGGTGCCCGTCCGGGTTGAGGTGCAACCGGTCATCGCACCATAGCCGCCGATCCGAAGCGAGCTGGATCTGTTCGGCGTCCAATAGGAGCGAGCCTCTCGCTTCAGCGATCGCTCGTAGACCGACATTGAAACGCGCCAGGCGTGTGCGCACCAGGCGAGCGGCGGGCGTAAACGAGGACAAGTCGGGAAACGTGGTGGTGAGGACCGTCGCTCCACTGGCGCACAGGGCGCGCTGCATCTCGTCCATGTGGGCAAGGGCAGCGTCGAGGTCGAAGCGTGGTCGGATCACGTCGTTCATGCCGGCGATAACGCTGACTAGATCCGGCTCAAGCGCGAGCGCCGCGGCGAGCTGCTGCTCATGAACCTCGCCGATTCGACGCCCGCGCACGGCAAGATTCGCGTAGAGGAGGTGAGGGTTTTCTAGGGCTAGGACCTCGGCGAAACGGTCGGCCCATCCTCGCTCGACGCCGTCGCGGTGCAGATCGTCGCCGACACCCTCGGTCTGGCTGTCGCCGAGAGCCACATAACGGCTAAACACCATTGGGACGACGGGGTTCACCGGGAACCACCTCTCGGATGTGCTGGTGGACGATCCAAGGTGCTGAGAGAGCGGGTCGCCGCAGGGACGTTCCGGTGCTCAAGAACAGTCAGCGCGGCATCACCTCTCACTCGGGTACCCCGGGCCGTTCACCGCTGCTACGCATATGCCAAAGGACACTTGGCCGTGCGGTGCTCCATCCGCTTCCGACACGATGCCCTCTGCGAGATACGCATCGCAGGTCGGCATGGTGGTAGCTCCTCTTCAAACGACGTGGACTTCACGGTGCATCCGTACAGTTATGTATGGATGCACCGTGTACAGTAGGCTTCATCTCTGGTGCTGTCAATGCCGGCGCGATGTGACAGGAGATAGACCGTGGCCCCCCGACCTGCACGCCTCTCGGTAGGTGGATCTGTGAGGGTATGCGGGCCCTTGCTGCCGGCGGAGGAGATACTTGTCGCTCGCCAGACGGGTGCACTGTGACCGACCCGCTGGGTAGTGTCGTCGGCAATGGGTGACCTCCGATGGTCGCGAGGGATCGGGAGTTCTCCACCCCGTCTGTCGAAAGACAGTCGTATCAAGAGTGTCGTCGATCGACTCCTTCCCAGTGGCCCATGGCGGTACTTCTTCTTCGTCGCGATCGCTGTGGGTGTCGGCGTTGCAACCAGCCTGCCGTCGCTGGCCGGACTGGCGCTCGTAGCGACGGTGACGCTTGTCGCGAGCGCCTATTGCTTGCTCAACTTTTGGCGGTGCCGGGAGGCGCACTGCATTGTGACTGGCATCGGATGGGCGGCACTCGGTCTGTTCGAGGTCGGGGAGATTGTCATTGGCCATAGCATCATTGACCGTCGCGAAAGTCTTGCCTTCGTCGTGGTTCTGGGGGTGGCGGTCGCCTTCGAGGGTTTCTGGCGAGCACGTCACAGCATGTCACGGAATTAATGCCGTCATAAGTAACGGGCGCCCCTTGAACACCGTCTAACCGAAGGTCAACTCGAAGGGCCGAAGGTGTGTCCAGTACTGAGCGTCTTGGGAGCTCCTGCAAACTCGAGGCGCCAGACGTTGGCCGCATCAGCAGGGTGCGCAAGCCAACCGAACGATCCGTGAACGTTGCAGGAAAGGCTGCTCGTACGGCGTCCTGCGATGCCGGCTACCGGCTCGTCGTGACCCAAAGCCAGTATCCGGCGATGCGCGGCAGAACATCAACGACAATCCGATCCTCCACCACCCGAACGAACACACGACGTGAGGCCGGGGTCAGGTATCGTCGCTAAGGCGTTACTAGGCGAGGAGACGCTTCAGCGCCAGTTCCAGAACATCGGCGCGGCTGCGTGGGCTGTAGTCGGCGGCGATGAAGTGGGTACCGATCGCCAGCGAGAATGCAAGCACGCAGCGGGCTTCGACGTCGGCCTTGTCGGAGCAGAAGGTGCTGAACAGTGAGCGCAGGTACTCCATACGCCGGTTGTCCACGCGTCGAAGGCGCTTGGCGACCGTCGGGTCGCGCCGGGACCAGTCACGAACCGCGAGGTCGATCGGCAGCAGGGCCCGAGAGAAGGTGAGCGCACCCGCTCGGCGAATTTTGCGCCTGGCGTCGCCGCCCTCGGCCTCGACGAGTTGGAGCACCTCATCGGTACTGGTCCGCTCCCAGGTGTCGAGCATCTCATCGAGCAGGGCGCTGCGGTCCTCGAAGTGCCAGTAGAAGCCGCCCCTCGTGACACCCAGCGTCTTTGCCAACAAGTCGATCCGGACGGCGTCGGGGCCGCCGGCAGCAAGGGCCCGCAGACCCTCGTCGATCCACATGCTGCGAGGCGTGCGGATCGGGGCGGCCATCGTCTACCTGCTATCGCGTTCCGGCGGGGTTGACACTACCGCTGAGCATGCCTAATAATACATCAATACACAACTGTATGGATGTATTCCCATCGTTCAGAATTCCAACTTGGGCTCGCCGCCCGATCTGAGGAGAACAGCGGATGCCGATGCTCGACGCATACATTCCCGAGGGAGTTCTGTCACCGGATGCGGAGCGCCACCTGCTCGCGACCTGTACTGACCTATTGATCGAGCACGAGGGTGCCGCACTGACCAACGAGAAGATCCGGTCGCTCGCCTGGGTGTTCGTGCATCGCCACGAGATGTACGTTGGCGGAGCCCCGGCCGAGGCGCCGCACTACAAGTTCGTCTGCCAGGTCCCTGAAGGCCAGTACGACGACGCGCGCCGCGCGGCCGTCACCAAGGCGATGACGGAGGCGCTAGTCGAGGCCGAGGACGGTAAGTGGCCCAACCCCGAGGCGCGCGTGTGGGTCTTTACCTTCGAGGTGCCCGACGGCACGTACGGTCTCGGCGGGCGCGTCTTCACCCTACCGGACCTCGCTGAGCACGTCCTCGGAGATGCGGGACGCCGTTACGGCGAAGAGCGCCTCGCCGAGCGACGCCGGGAGCAGGCGCGGGCCCTGCTCGAGTCAGCCCGGGCGTAGGCACCATGACCTCGTCGATACTCGTTTCAAATCAAGTGACGGCACCGGCATCTACGGCGCCGTTTCCGGGATCAGGGCGGCCATGAAGCGGCGGACCAAAGGCCGGCCGAGGCGAGTGGCCGGCGACTTGACGAACAAATGAGCCATTACCAGACCATTCGTTACCACCGCCAGGGAGAGATCGGCACCCTGAGCCTGGCCCGTCCCGGCAAGCGCAACGCTCAGAACCCGTTGATGTGGGAGGAGCTGGCCCGGCTCGGCGTCGAACTGCTGCCCGACGAAACCCTCCGGTGCCTGGTGGTGACGGGAGACGGGTCGACGTTCTCGGCCGGCATCGACCTGGTCGAGGGCATGGCGGGCATGGTGGCCGGCTGGGCCGAACAGCCCGACGACGAGCGCAACCTGCCCGCGGGCCAGGCTGCTGCGGCGACCTTCAGCTGGATCCCCGCCCTCGGTTGCGCCAGCGTTGCCGCCGTACGCGGCCACGCCTACGGTGCCGGTCTGCAGCTCGCCCTGGCGTGTGATTTCCGCATCTTCGCGGAGGGCACCAGGGTCGGTCTGCTGGAGACTCGCTACGGACTCCTTCCCGACATGGGCGCAACCGTCCGGCTGCCCCGAATCGTCGGTGAGAGCCGGGCCCGGGAGCTGATCCTGCTCGGCGAGATCATCGACGCCGCCGAGGCCCTGCGGATCGGGCTGGCCAACCGGGTGGTCGCCGACGGCGACCTCGATGCCGCCGCGGCTGAGTTCGCCGGGCGCCTGGCCGCCCAACCGCCGATCGCAGTGCGGGGGGCCAGACGGGCGATCGACACAGCGTGGCACTGCGATCCCGAGGAGAGTTTCAGGGTGGCCCTACAAGGGCAGATCCGATGCCTTGAGTCGGAGGACTTCAAGGAGGCCATCGAGGCAATGGCCGAGGGCCGAAGCCCTGCTTGGCGGGGACGCTGAAATGCCAACGTCGGCCAAAGGAGCGCGGTACGGCCAAGTGCCCTTTGGCTGTGCGTAGCAGTGATGGACGGCCGGAAGTACTCAAATGAGAGGTGATTCCCACGCTGACTGTTCTTGAACACCGCCACGTCCCCCAGGCGATCCGATCCCGCAGCTCCCTAGCCAGCCCCGACTATGTCGACTTCTTCACCGCCACAACAAGTGGGGCCACGGACAGGTCACCCGAGCAGTGGGCCCGTGCCGCGGTCGAAGCCCCCCGGCGCGACTCGCCCCTCTCCTCTGGCAAGTAGCCCTCGGCCTCCGTCTCGAGCGGCGGCCGTCGCCGGATTACGTGGGCGGGTGGAAGATCGGTCACCGCGGCGACGGCTGGCTCAGGGTCGAGGCGGCCTCATGGTTTATGACCGTCCATATCGTCTTCGAAGTCGATAGTGAGGAGGTGTCCTTCGCCACGTTCGTCCGCTACGACAGGCTGATAGCAGCATTCGTCTGGCCACCAGTGTCCATCATGCATCGCCAAGCGGTGCCCGTCCTGCTGCACTACGCGGCGAGGAATCTGTAACCGAAGCGAGATTGAGGAGACCGGCATTGGCAACGATTCGGCAGTTCCACGGAGGCGAAGGCGTTCCGTTGGTCGTCGAGGGTGATGTCGCGGAGCCAGCGATCGCCTGGCGTTCCCAGCGGAGGCGAGATCGAAGATGGCTTGATTCGGTGCCAGACCCGGACTCTTGTACCCCTGACGATCTTGCCTGGTCAATGATTAGGTGCGGCCGTCGCTCCATAAGTCAGTACGTCTCAGTCCGGGGATGGTTGTGGGTCGCGGCCCGGCGTCGTCACCGCAGATCGACCGAATCGGGTCGAGTCGACCGCCTAACGGCGCGGAGGCGTCGAAGTCCGGGGCTGACATGGTGGAAAACGCTGAGGTCATCGTGATGGTCTCGAAAACGACCGCGTTCCCCTTCCGGCCCAGGCAGATCCACGAGCTCGACCGGCGCTTTTCAGGCTCGAGGACGTGTGGGCGCTGACGACGCCCGGCGCCTCGGACGGGTGGGGCCGCCAACGATCCGACACCAACACAGTAGAAACACCCTCAAGGAGAAAAACAGCATGAAGATAGGCTTCGTAGCAATTCACTATCCGCACATCTCTAGCCGCGAAGAATTCATCTCGCGCGTCCAGCAAGCCGTCGAGGTAATGCGGCCGACCCCGGGGTGCCTGTCAGCTGATTGCTGGGTAACCGTCGCCGGTGACGCAGTAGTTTCGACTGCACAATGGGAGACTGAGGAGGCAATGGCCTCGTCGTTTGCTACCGCAAGGGCAGCAGGAGTGGACTTCGACTATGACGAGCGCGAATCACGCCCTCGTGAGGTGTTTCGGCTCGTCCAGCCACCTAGACAAGGAGCACGGTCCCATTGAAGGAGCCGATCAAGGTCCACGTCGTAGGCGGCCCGAACCGGGTGCTGCAGGCCCTCATCGGGCACGCCCCCGACGATATCGAGGTCGATGCCTACGTCACCGCGTGGATGAACTCGGCCGTGGCCACTATCAACGAGGTAACTGATGATCTACGGCGAAGCCAGTACGACGGTCGCAGCGACCCCGGCTCAGGTGCTCGACCTGATCTGTGACCTCGAGCGGTACAAGGCTGCCGACACCAAGATCCGCAAGGTGCTCGACACCAACGTGGATGGCGATGCGATAGTCGTTCGATTCCGATCCAAGCTTCGCGGGCTTCCCACGCCTGCTGTCCAGCAACGGGTGATACGCACCGGTGACGAGCGTGTCGACATCACGTCCGTGCCGTGCTGGCAGGACCGGCTGATCAGCTTCCGCGGCAGCGTCGTCTGCACGCTGACCGCGGCCGGCACGCAGGTCGTGCACCGCGAGGAGTTCCACCCGCACGGTCCGCTGCGGCCGATATTCGATCGCTTCCTCGGGGCATGGCTGGCCCGCGATATTAACGACGAGGTCGCTCGCCTCCGGCAACTGCTGGACCCGCCCAAGTTGGCGGATACGAAGGCCAGCTCGTGACCCGGTTCGCTACCAGCACGGTGCCTCATAGTCCGGGGGAATCGCGGTCATCAGTTTATCTTCGCGCCGGGGAGTGGTTGGGGGAGCATCTCGCCGATCTGATTCAGGCCGTCGATGCCTTTCGCACAGCGGTGACCACCACCCTGTGTAACCCATCATAAAGGTACCTCCCACCGCGTCGATGGCGACCGCAACATCCGCGAGCAGTTCGTCGAGCTGTGCCGGCGGGAGCAGGGTGTGACCGCCATGCGTAGGCAGATGGTCCAACCACTCGTCCCGGGTGTAGGGCCGTTCCCAGTCGAATCGCCACTGGTCCGGATCGCCGAACGCGCCGCCTTAGTGAAGAGCACCGAGTAGAGGTCCAAGGCGGGCTTCGCCCAGGGGTTGAACGGCAAGTCAGGCATCACCCGGCCGTAGATCGCTGCGAAGGCTTCGCATATGTCTCGCGGGGGTTGGAACACATCCCAGAACCCGGCCACCCGGTCGCAACGCCTCGGCCGCCTTGGCTGCTCCCTCGAGCGGGTCAATCCAGTGCCAGGTCTGTCCGGCGACTACAGCATCGAAAGCTTGGTCGGCAGGGTCCCACTTTTCGAACGCAGCCGCCTCGACCCCAAATCCATTTCGGCGACCGAGGTCGGCCATCCTCGCGTCGACCTCGACCCCGAGCACCCAGCAGTCGACCGCCTGGAACTGGCGGGCTGCGATACCGGTGCCGATGCCGACGTCGACAACGTCGGGCCCGGGCTGGCGACGACGATCGACTGCACCATGTCATCGGGGTAGCTGGGGCCGTGCCCGGTCATGCCGTTCAGCGTCTGAGCCGAACGATTCTGCTACATGTCGTACTCGATGGGACTCGGCTTCGGAAGGAGGTTCTATCGGCATAAGCCAACCTCGCAAATGAGCCTGGCGTAGGTTCAGGCTTGTTCAGGACAAGCTCACTGGCGACCAGGGCTACTTCGGGCCTGGCTGCTCCGCTCGCTGATACGAGTTTGACCGCGTCGCGCTAGCACGCCCGAGCCGTCAGTCCTGAAGGACGGCCAGGTCAAACCGGCGGAGGCGCTCAGGGTCGACGATCGCGTTGATTTCTACAATCTTGCCGCGCGAAACAGTAAAGCCCATGATCGCGACCGGCTGCCCCTCCACGGTCACGACGACACCCGCGGCTCCATTCACCAGTGCCGGCCGCTTCAGTGCGGAGGGTTGCGCGATCAGGAGCGTTCGGCCGGCAACGGCTGCCGCCCCGTGGATCAGCACGGAGGCTGCGGGCCGCTTCGCGCCGGCGTCGATCCGCACCACGACGTCTGGGTCGAGGACCGCGACGAGCGCATCGAGGTCTCCGCTGTGGGCCGCGGCAAAGAAGGCGTCGACTACTTCTCGTTGGTGGGCGATATCGGGGTCGGGGGCTTGGACATCGGCTCCTCGTACTCGGCGCCGGGCCCGGCTAGCGAGTTGCCTCGTCGTGGCCGGGGTCCGCTCCACCATGGGGGCGATCTCGTCGAAGGACAGGTCGAACATGTCGTGCAGGACGAACGCCAGCCGCTCGGCCGGGCTCAGTGTTTCGAGCACGACCTGCAGCGCCAGCCCGACCGAGTCGGCCAGCAGCGCCTCATCCTCGGGGCTCCTCCCGTCGGCACGACTGATGACCGGGTCGGGCACGTGCACGCCTATGGGCTCCTCACGCCGCGTGTTGCGAGAGCGGAGCACGTTCAGGCACACCCGGACGACGATCGTGGTCAGCCAGGCGCCGAGGTTCTCGACACCTCTAGCGTCAGACCTGCTGAGACGCAGCCAGGCTTCCTGGACGGCGTCGTCGGCCTCGGTGAGCGAGCCGAGCATCCGGTAGGCCACCGCCCGCAGGCGGGTCCGGTTCTTCTCGAACCCGTCCGCCAGCCAGGCGGAATTGGTCATCTCGGTCACACTTCTCCTTTGCGACGTGTCATATAGATGACACGTCAGATCCGTTGGATGTGACAAGGAGACATTCATGCAGGCACGGATCGTCAACCCGGCGCTGAACGTTCCGGCGTCCTCGACGCCCTACAAGTGTGGCATGGAATTGCTTTAGCCCAACACTAGGCAGGTGGCGGGCGCGTCGTGAATCCAGACGAGGGAATACAACGAGAGAGGAACCTGATGAGCGACCTTCAGGCCATCGCAGACCGCTTCGAGATCGAGGCGCTGCGCGGCGAGTTTACCGACGCGGGGATGATGCGCGACTACGATCGCTTTGCGTCGCTGTTCACGCAGGACGGCGCGTGGCGGATCCCCGACGTCGCCGAATTCGTCAGCCGGGAGGAGATCCGCGCCGGGATCGAGCGGCTGCAGGGTATCTGGGACTACTTCGTGCAAACCCCGCACCCGGGCACGATCCAGCTAGATGGCGACACCGCGGTCGGTCGTGCATACGTCTCAGAGCTCGGGCGCTTTCGCGACGGCAACTCGCTGCTGAACTACGGCGTGTACCACGACGAGTACCAGCGCACCCCGGACGGCTGGAAGTTCACGGAGCGCGTCTACGAAATCAAATACCTCGACTCGACTCCTTTGGCGGGAGCGGCGCCCTTCTCAGCGGAGGCGCTCGGCTAACCCGCCTACCAAAAACGAGGCGTCGAAAAAGCGAGACGCTGAATTGTGGCTTGACCACTGTTCGATAAAACTGGGGATTCCCAGCACCTCGCGGCGAAGCGGGTGAGCTGTCATCGCACGGTCGGTGAGACGACGGTTCGCACTATCGTGCCGCGGCTCTCGCAGCATGTTCACGACGATGAGGAGGAGCGCCAAATGGCACCGTCAGAACAAATGAGCGCACCTGCGCTGCAGGCCCTGCTAAAGGACGGAGGATTGACTGGGGAGTGGCTTGTGGACCCACGCCGGTCCAGTATCGAGCTGAAAAGCAGCATCATGTGGGGGATGATTCCGGTGAAGGGCGTCTTCGGCGAGGTCGGCGGGAGTGGCACCGTCTCCCCGGACGGCGAGATCAGTGGCACCCTCACGCTGGCGGCAGCGTCTATCAAAACCAAGAACTCGAGGCGCGACAGGCACCTGCGCTCTGCCGACTTCTTTGACAGCGACAACGACCCGGACATCAAGTTCACCGTGAGCGACATCCGGTTGTCTGGGCGGGGTATCACGGTGACTGGCGTGCTGACCGTACGCGACCGTACCCGGACCCTGTCCTTCGATGCAGCGGCGTCTGTCCCGGGCGCCCGCGAGGCCTGGCTCGACGCCGAAGTCCACATCAACCGGGCCGATTTCGGCCTCACCTGGAACCGGCTGGGCATGGTCTCGATGAACAACGCCCTCACGATCCACGCCGTGTTCACCCGGCAGTGAGTACCAAGCCGCCAGGAGTAGCGAAGGCCGCCGAGGGTCCAGTTGTGGGCTCGCTTGCTTGCCTAACTCGGACAACATTGCCGAGTAGAGGGCGCTGGAGAAGTGCGGCTTCCAACATGAAGGCAACCTGCGTGAGGCCGTCGTCAGGGGCGGGGAGTGGCACGACAGCTTCATCTACGGGATATTGCGGGCAGAATCGTAGCCATCTGGCCATGTGCCCCAACAAGCCCACTACGAAGGAAGACTCGCGCAGGGGAATGGTCAAGCGGGCGCAGCGCCACCTGGCCTTCCGGTCGCTTTGAGTTGCTCCAGTATCGATGCTGTCGGGGTTGTCCCAGGGTTGACTCGGTTGCTCGCGAGTTCACGGGCCAGCCTTTGCATCAGCTCGTTGGCCGGTGTCGGAACGCCGTGTGTCCGACCGAGCAGCACGATCTCACCGTTGAGGTAGTCCGTCTCAATGTCGCCGGTACCGCGACGCAGGCTTTGCCATGAGGACCCACCGGGTCGGGTGTGCCCAGCGATCTCGCCAAGTTGGAGAAGGTCTCCTCGTCGAGTCCCGTCCTCTTCCACCGTTGCCGTCTCCAAACCAGCGGCCGCCATCACGGATTCACCCTCAGCGAGGAGGATGTCGTTCAGTGGACCTTTCCGTTCGTGGGGTCCACATACCGCCTCGATTGCATTCCCGAGGTTGGTGAGCAGTTTGCGGTGTTTCCAACGGCGGATGTCATCGATGGGATTGGAACTGAACGTGGCGGACCGAAGATCGGCGGCGACGGCTTCGGAGATCTGATCACTCCCGAGTGGGTACCGGCCGATATCCAATAGGCCGGTCACCGGAGTGGACCAGGCCTGGACCACTCCAGGTTCGAGGTGGCTGGTCGGGCACGCCACGCTGACCCCTTGCACGTTGGGGAACGAGCGCAAGGCGGCCGGTTCATTGGCGATGCCGTTTTGCAGACAAACAATCGGCGTTTCGGGCGGAGCGACTCCAGCGAGATCGATGAGTGCGGCCAGGGTGTGTTGGCTCTTGACCGCCATGAGCACGACGGGATGAGTCCGCCAGTCGATCTCTCGGGCATCGCCCACGGCCGAAGGGGAACCCTCTCGGTCTTCACCGGTGATTCAATCCGCAGTCCGCGGCTTGCAACATCTCAAGATGAGAACCACGGGCAATCACGGTGACGCCGCATCCTGCCTGCAACAGGCGGCCGCCAACAACGCCTCCGATCGCCCCGGCGCCGAGTACGACATACTCCATCCGCTCAGCGCGCCACAGTGCCGTCGACCTCACAGTAACCGTCCCGCTCGACGATCGGTTTACGGGGGGGCCGCCCACGCGTCGCCACTGCTTCACAATCTGGCCAGGCGGTCTCAATACTTTCTCAAGTTGTTACGCCCTTGATCAGGCACCTTTGGGACTGCCAGGTACGATCGACGTATCAGTCAAATCTAGGAGTGGCGATGCCGAAGGCGGAATGGGCTTCGAGGGTGGAGCGTACCGACAAACCCTGGGGGTTCGAAACTCATTTTGCTTTAGTCCCTGGAAAGTACTGTGGAAAGACGCTGCACGTTGACGCCGGACATGCTCTTTCTCTGCAGTACCACGAGCGTAAAGAGGAGACGATTGCCGTGCAATCTGGGAAGCTCCTGTTCGAAGTCGGAAGTGCTGAGGGTTCGCTTGAATCATTCGAGCTACTGCCGGGCGAATCCGTCCATCTACCTCCAGGTACCCGCCACCGCATGACAGCCCTCGTTGACACTGTCGTCCTAGAAGCAAGTACCACGGAACTTGACGATGTGGTCCGGATCGAAGACCGATACGGGCGCGATAGCAAAGATGCAAGTTCTACGTGTATTTGAGCGAGCTGCGTACGGACTCCAATCTGGTCGGGAGTTTCGATCTCGGCGCCCCAGCTCCGACCGCCGGCTCAGTACCGCAGATCGCAAGCAAGACCGGCCCTCGTGCACCATAGTTCTCTGCATGAACCTCATCACACTGGACGGTTCCACGGGTGTTCAGGATGTCACATCAGTGTGGTGATGACCGACCCGACGACGATCCCAAACCGCACAGTTCGAGCACTGACTTCAGACCTCGATCAAGGAGGGTCTGAAGGGGTGGAAGGATCATCGTTGTGATTCCGACCGAAGCCGCACCACCGTCGTGGCTCGGTCGGTCGCCGACCATCAGCGCCTCTGATGGCGCCACGTCAAGGTGATCGAGTGCCAGCTGAAACATGCGGGCATCGGGCTTCTGGATTCCCTCCTCAAAGGAGAGCACGAAAGCGTCGACGTATCGGTCGAGATGAGCTGCAGAAAATTCCGGACGTAGGTCGAAGTGGATATCACTCACGACAGCCACCCTAATGCCGGCTGCGTGGAGTGCTGCAAGAACATCGGGCACATCAGGATAGAAGGGGTGGCATTCAGGGTCGAAGTCGAGCTCGTACAGCTCGACCGAAAGCTCTTCGTCCAATCCGGCTAGCTCAAACCATCGGAGCTTGACCTCGCGGTGGACCTGTACGTCGCAATCTTCTTTCAGTAAGCCCGCTTGGACCTCCGGAGCGAGGTAGGCGTGATCGAGCTTGAGTACAAGATGCTCCTTATCGGCGGTGGATATGTTCCGGCCCAACCGCGAGAGTGCTCGTTCCACCCACCACCCCGCCGGCGGGTCGAGCACAAGAGTTCCTCACCCGTCACGGCGAAGTCCGCGTGAAGAGACCGTTCGCTTGAACGAAATGGCTATGCGTTGGCCAAGACTCAATCGGGGATCGATATATGGGACGCTGAAAGCTGGCGCTGTGCTCGCGAAAGTTGCCTGCTGCAGGCACTTATGCCATACCGAGGGGAACTCGGTCTTCCTGTCGGAAGCGGATCCCGAGGATTTTGGCACCGGGACCCGGCATTCGGAGTCGCTCGTGACTTGAGTGGACAGGTGGCCGCTGGAACGGACGGAGTGGGGCAACTGGTGAAGCTCAGTAGGTCTGAATCCTTCGACAGTTGGTACGCCCGGGAACACCCCCGTCTGGTGGCCACCATGCTGCTGAGCACGGGCGACATAGAACTGGCTGCCGAAGGCGTCGACGAGGCGTTCACTCGTGCACTGGAGAAGTGGGACCAGGTCAGCACCATGGAGTCCCCGACGGGATGGGCCTTCCGAGTGGCGCTGAATCACGCTCGGCGCACGGCTCGACGGCGGGCCATCGAGCATCGCCTCTTCATCAGGCGGGCAAGGGATGTCCCGGTTCCCGCTCCGGCCGGGGAGGTCTGGCAGGTCGTCTCCGGCCTCCCTCGTCGACAACGTGAGGTTGTAGTACTTCGCCACATCGGAGACCTGCGTGAAGCCGAGATCGCTGAAGTGCTCGGTATCTCGCGAAGCACGGTGTCCAGCACCTTGATTGACGCTCACGAACGTCTCGGGACCCTCCTGGACGACGAGCCCCCGACCGAAGAGAGGCACAATGTCTGAACTCAGCCGCATGGCCCAACCGCTGCTGGATCATCCCGTTGTCCCCACCCCGCCGGTTTCCGATCTGCGTCGTCGAGGACAGCGCCGACGCCATCGCCGCCTCCTGGGCGGAGCCACAGCAGTCCTACTCGTCGCCGCCGTGGTCATGGTCGCGACCCTCGCCCCGTCCTCGCCGAAGCCCGGTGGTGGCTCAGGCTCCTCGTCGCGCCTGACCGCCTACATCCAGAAAGGTGTCTCGGTCTCGGATTCCACCCTGGAAACGATTGGGTTGCCGTCCAATGTTCTCGCACCGAACTCGGTCAGCGTTGGTGCACCACTGACGCAGGACGGCAAACCGGTGGTGGTCTTCATCGGCGGCGAGTTCTGCCCCTACTGCGCAATGGCGCGCTGGGCGCTGGTGGTGGCCCTGTCGCGGTTCGGTACCTTCTCCAACCTCGGCCAGACGATCTCGTCATCGTCCACTGATGTCTTCCCCGGGCTCCAGAGCTGGAGCTTCGACGGCTCCGCATTCACCAGTTCGTCGTTGGCGTTCGACCCGGCCGAGGTCTACTCGTCCACCCCGAACTCGACAGGCACCGGGTACGAGCCCCTCCAGAGCCTCACGCCTCTCCAGTCGCAGGCTTTCGATGCCTACAGTGAAAGGGGCTACCCGTTCGTCGACATCGGTGGCAAGTACGTGTCCCTGAGCGCGAGTGCGAACCCGGGGGTGCTGCAGAACCTCACTTTGGATCAGATCGCCTCCCAACTCGACGACCCGTCAAGTCCAGTCGCCCAGGCTGCGGATGGCACGGCGAACTATTTGATCGCAGCGATGTGCTCGGTCACGTCGACCACTGCTGCACCGATCTGTAGTACCCCGGTTATTGCTCAAGCCCAATCCGCCATGGCAGCCAATCCCTACAGCGCTGAACCGCCTTCGCAGCCTTCTTCTTAGGTGGTATCCCCAAACGCGGACTATGGGATCGACATCTGGCATGGCGCTGAGCCGCCCTCTCATTTTAGCAAGCGTTCATATCGCTCCACCCCGGAGGCCGTGCGGGAGATTGAGATCGGCGGCCGAGTGCACCGGATCGGCGGCTCCGGATCTCTCCGAGGTCGGTCGACTGAGTCGATCGGCGCCGTAAGCCGTTCCGCTTACGGCGAAGCCTGCAGGCTGGAAGTCGGTGGGCGGTGCGGACCCCGCTCGCGAACGGCAGCAACGTCGGCCGTGGGACCGCGAAGGCGCGTCACGAGACCGGCGTTTGGGGGCAGGGTTCGGGTCCGTCGCAAAATGTACTTTGCGAGTATTTGGTCATCTGAGTACTCGGCAGATTCGACAGCAAACCCACATCTGATGGCCATCGGCTCGAGGATCCACGAGAACGTGGAGTGCTCATCGCGAACGTGCTCCTCAAGCTCTGCCCGGCTCCAGTCGTCCTCGACGGTTAAACCCCCGGTTGAGCACCAGTTCTCGATCCGCTCCACCGCTTCGCGCGGTTCGAAGCTGTAGACGACATCGCAGAGCCGAAGAATCCCTCCGGGCCGGAGAATCCCGTGAATGCGAGCGAGGGCGAGGGCCTTCCAGAAGTCTGGGAGGTGGTGAAGGGCCAATCGGGAGTACACGAGATCGGCTGGTCCGCCGGTATGCCGGTATGTCAAGAAGCCGGCCCGCACCTGCTCGACATTGGTGATACCACCGTCTTTGAGTTTGGCGTGGAGCCGGTCCTGCATGACGGCCGACACATCGACGGCCACAACTCGGGCGCACTTGGATGCCACGGCTGTCGTGAACTGTCCCGTGCCACTACCGAATTCGACAACTGTGGACGGCGGCCCGATGCCGAGGGACTCGCAGAGTGCAATCTCCTCTTCCGCTCCAGCATCCATCTTGTTGTCGTAGCGGGCGACGTGCTCGGAGTCGAGGTTCTCCCTTCCAGCTGATGCGACCTCGTCGAGGAGCCAATCTGGAACCGGTTCAGAATGGGAGAGAGCAGCCACATGCTCATTGTTTCAGGGACTCAGTCCGTGTGCCGCTATTCCGTACGGGGATAGGGCGTTGAGCCGTGCGACCCCTAGATTTGCAAGACTCAAGGGTCGTGGAGACTGTGGATGTACCGCAGGAGGTCGCCCGTCTGCGTCGCCAGTTCGCCGACCAGGTTGAATCGCTCGACGAGACGGCGTGGAACGCCGCCGTCCTGGTGTACGGGTTGGCGGGTGCGCGACGTGCTCGCCCACCTTGTGCGAGGTGCTGAGATGACGCCTCTGTCACTGACCGCGTCCTCCTTCGAGGCGGACTACGACCGGATCGAGCGGTGAGCAACGCGGCCAAACAACTCGGTGACGTGCCCGTCGCGGAGCTGGCTGATCGTCTCCGCGCGGCGGCCGAGGGGGGATTCCGTCCCCCCGGATTCCCCGAGGCGATGGGCTTGGGTGATGTCCTCGTGCACAGTGCTGACGCCTTCCGGCCCCTCGGCCTCGATGTGGATGCGCCGCCAGCCGACGCGGCCCCTGTCCTGGACGCCTATTGGCGGAGAGGTCGAATGCTCGTCCATGCCGAACCTCAGCAGGGTCTCCGCTTGGTGGCGACAGACCTCGATTGGACCAAGGGAAGTGGACCGGAGGTGAGAGGCAAAGCCATAGACCTCATGCTTCTGGTGGCGAACCGACGCCAGGTTCTCCCGTGTCTTGAAGGGCCGGGACTGGCCGGGCTGTAGTTCGAGATACGGCACATATCCGGTGGCCCTGTGGGTGACCCCGCTACGCCGGGTCGAGGTGCAGCTGGCCAATCTTTGAGGCACTCGCCAACTAGCGCGAAACTGTGGACGTGAACGACGATGACCTGCTCGCCGAGCGTCCGCGGCGGAGATCACCTGGGTGCCGCTGACGCCGGCGAGGGCCGGGTTGGCCGAGGCGACCGGCGTTGCCGGCGGGACACCCACGGGCGTCGGAACGGCGCCGAGCGAGTCGTCAGGCAGGGGGACCCCGGCGTCGTCCGACGGGCTGGTCGTGTACGCGGGCGCCGCTGCGGCAGGTTCGACGGCCGGTGCGGCGGGTTCGACGGCCGGTGCGTCGGCCATCCGGCAGCTGATCCCGAACTCGCCATTACGCAAGTCGTGATCGGTCGTGATCGCCACGGTCGGTGGCGCGACCAGCGAGAACCCGCTGCCGCGCGCGTGCGCCTCCAGATAGGTGGCCAGCTCGTGTGTGAGCGTCGCCTCGTAGCTGCTGAACGCCTCGTGATCCTGCGGCGACAGGTGCACCGTGTACTCGTTGGGCACGTAGACCTTGGCGACGGAAATCGTCTTGTTGAGATCCATCTCGCGTGCCAGCTTGCGTGCGAGCTCCACGGGCTGCAACTGGGTCTTGAAGGCGCGCCGAAAGCCACGTTCAAACGTGGTCTCAAGCGACTGCTCTATGCGTCGAAATACGCTCATCAGATCGGTCCACGCAGGGTAGCGGACCGCGGCTCAGCACCCATCCGCGACAGGGTACGCCAGGGACGTAGTGCCCACACGACGATCAGGATAGCCGAGGGTCCCACGGCGGCCAGGCCGACGGTCGGGTCGGGCAATCCGACGACGCCGACGCCGCCGAGGGCCGCGGCCCACACGAGGCACGCGACGACCCGCTGGCGCCCCGGGCGCGCCCGCAGGACGAGCGGGGCGGCCAACGCGGCGACGAGCAGCCCGGCGGCGCCCCAGACGATCCACCACGACCCCGCCAGCAGTTCGTGGATGCTGCTGATGGCCGCGGCAGGGTCGCGGACGCCGGCGAGCACCTCGCTGGCGGGTCGGGATGCCGCGGGCCCGAGCAGCAGCGGACGTCCCGTCCACAGCTCCCAGCCGAACGTCAACGTGAGCCCGCAGACGACCGCCCACACGCGTTCGCGGGTCGACCGGATTCCGGCGCTCAGCATGCAGGCTAGGGGCAGCAGCCCGACCCACGCACCGGCGACGGCCACGAGCGGGAGGCCGAGCCGGCGCGGCCATTGCCAGCCGCCGGCAATGAAGGCGGTGAGCCCGATCGCGACGAGGATCGCCGCCCCGACGCTCGTGCGGCCGACCAGGAGCACGGTCGTCAGCGCGACGAGGCTCGCCGCCAGTCGCGGCCACCGGACCGCAATTGCGCCTGCGGCACCGGCACCGATGGCGACCTCGCCCGCGTGCAGGGTGCTCAGGCCGCTCAAGACTGCGGCTGCGGCGAGGCCGGTGGCCGCCAGCGAGATCGCCGGCTCGCGCACGCGCCGCAGACGCTGCTGGCGCTGCACGTGCTCGCGGGCGCCGTTGATTGCCGCGTCCAACTCCCGGTGCAGCTCCCGCGCCGACGGGCGCGACTCGGGGATGCGCGCGAGCCCGTGCATCACGGCGCTTGTGAGTTGGTGCGGAAGGTCTGGGCGGACGTCGGCAAGCGGTGCGATCTCGCCCATCGCCGCGCGCCGCGCCGTGTCGGCTGTCGAGGGGCCGGCGAGCGGGTTCGCACCCGCCAACAGCTCGTAGAGCACAACGCAGGCCGAGTACACGTCGCTCGGCGGCCCGACTGTCAGCGCGCGGGCCTGCTCGGGCGACATGTAGGCGATGGTGCCCACCAGCGACCCGGTCGAGGTCATCGTCGCGTGGTCGGTCAGGCGCGCGACGCCGAAGTCTGCGAGCCGGGCGTGGCCGTGGGCATCGATGAGGATGTTCTCGGGCTTGACGTCGCGGTGGACGATGCCGCGACTGTGGGCGTGCTCAAGGGCCTGCAGGACCTCCATGATCCGCTGAGTTGCCCACCCCGTCGCTGGGCGCCGCTCGCTGCACGCCTTGCCGAGCGACGGGCCGTCGACGAGTTCCCAGACTAGGTACACCAACTCGGACCCGCGGCCCCAGTCGAGCAGGCGTACGATGTTCGGGTGCTCGAGCCGCTGGGCGGCGCGGATCTCCACCTCGATCCGCGAGAGCAGCTCGGGCGAGGCCGGGATGGTCTTGACCGCAACCGTGCGTCCCGAATGGATGTCCTCGGCGACGTAGACGGCCGAGGTCGCACCACGGCCCAAGAGGCGGCCGAGCCGGTAGCGGCCCAGCGCGATATCCGGGCGGCTTGGTCCCATCAGGCTAACCTGTTCGCCGCGGGTCGGGGCGTCCCTGCCGGGGTCGCCGGGCCGGGCCGCGTTGCCGCTCGGAAACGACCGTGGTAGGGTTCGCCGACTGTCCGTGCGACAGGACGTCATGGGCGAGTGGTGGAATTGGTAGACACGCTAGGTTCAGGGTCTAGTGCTCATCGAGCGTGGGGGTTCGAGTCCCCCCTCGCCCACCTCAAGCAACAACGGTGAATAGGTTTCCACAAGTACTCCGACAGGGGTCGTAAGCCGTGGCCGATGCGGAGGACATGCCCCCTACCGGGCCGCCTGACGACACGGGTGCAACCGGGCGCAACCGCACCCCCCCTGCGGGGGAGCACGATGACGGCCCGCGTGACTTCATGCCCGACGGGGACCTCGAGGACCCCGAGGGCTTCTTCGCGGAACTGGAGCGCCGCAACCGCGGCGACGAGATCGTGCCCAAGGCCGAGCCGGAGGACTTCGGCTTCGACGAGATCGCCCGCGACGAGCCGGAGCAGCCGACCGGTACCCAGGAGCCTGGTGCAGCCGGGTCCTCGCGGACCGCGCGCATGCGTGGCGCGGGCGCACGGCGGCGCTCCGGCGGAACATCGGGACGGTCGCCCCGCACGCGCTCGGCCGAGTCGCCGTTCGCCAACCCGCGGGTTCGCATGTTGCTCGGGGTCGTGCTCGTGGTCGTGGCCGTCGCGGTCATCGTGCTTATCGTGCGGGATTACGAGCGCAATCGCTTGGTAGACGGTTACACCTCCTACGTCACCAACTCGGGCCAGATCGCCGAGGCGTCCGCTGCGCTCGGCACGAGCCTCGTCCGAACCATGCAGAACACCACCGGTCAACCGACCGCGCAGCTGCAGGCCGACTTGAATGCGCTGGCGAGCCAGGCGAGCCGTCAGACCACGCAGGCCCAGGGCTTGGACGTCCCATCCGGGGTCGTCGATGCGAACCGGGCCCTGGTGCTTGCGCTGCAGTACCGGCAGGATGGCCTCGACGCGCTGTCGACCAACCTCCAGACGATCGTGCATTCGAACTCTGACAGTGCCGCGGCACAGTCGATCGCGGGCTCAATGCAGCAGTTCCTGGCCTCGGACGTGATCGTCCAAGACTCCTATCTGACCGAAACGGCCCAGGCACTGCGCAACAACTCGATCACGGGCGTCTCGGTACCAAGCGCCAACTCGGTCACGTTCCTGCAGGGTCCCAACCAGGCGTACGTGCTTGCCTCCGGTGCGGCACGCCTGCTGAGCCCGCTGCGCCACGTCGGCACCGAGTCCTCCGGCCAGGGCGCGCCGGTGGGATTGGGCCTGGTCTCCGTCGTCGCTGAGCCAAACGCGATCACCCTGACCCCGGGCATCGCGGAGACGATTCCGGAGTCGAGCAACCTGCATTGGGCGGTCACCGTGCAAAACGGCGGGTCGTACGTGGAGAACAACATCAAGGTCAGCGCGTCGCTGAGCTACGGCACGACGCCGGTCGACGTCGAGACCAACACGATTACCTCAATTAACCCCGGTCAGCAGTTGCTCATCAGCATCCCCGGACCGCAGGCGAGCGCCGTCAAGCTCGGCACGCTCGGCCTGCTCCACGTCCAGGTCGCGACGGTGCCCGGCGAGCAGAACGTCGCCAACAACGCCGCGGACTACCCGATCACGGTCACCTTCAGCTGAGGCCGCGTCGATGAGCACGACCGTCATCGCCGGCATGATCGTTGCCAGCATCCCGGGAATCATCGCCATCGTCCTGGCGATCGTGCTGTGGGTGCGATTGCGACGCCTACGCGGCGCGCAGACGGTGCTCCTGCCGGACGGCTCAACCGGCAACCTGGTGGATCTGCACGCCACGCTGCGCCGCGACGTCCTGGCCGTCGATGAGGCGATTCGCCAGCTGACGACCCAGGTCGGACGACCTCGCCGCGAACACCGAACGCGAGATCGGCAAGTGCCTGAGGGTCAACGGCGTCGTGCGGTACGACGCCTACGGGGACATGGGCGGACAGCAGTCGTGGTCGATTGCGCTGGTGGATGCGTCCGGGCACCGGCAGCGTGATGACGTGTCTGCACGCCCGTGACCATGCGCGGATGTACGTCAAGGAGGTCACCCAGGGCGTCTCCGACCAGCGGCTCTCGCCGGAGGAGTTCGACCGCGATCGCGATGGCCACCGGCGACGTGCAGGATCGGGCCGCATGAGGGTCGGCTACCTCGGCCCGCCCGGGACCTTCACCGAAGAGGCGCTGCTGACGCTGTTCGGCCCGGGCGCCGGCGTCGCAGGGGGTGCCCTACGGGACGGTGGCCGACTGCTTCGATGCGGTCGCCTCGGGAGAGGTGCCGCAGGCGCTCGTTCCCGATGGAGAACTCCATCGAGGGATCCGTCCCGCAGACGCTCGACCAGCTTGCCTTCGGGCCGCAGGGGCTCGTGATCCGCGCGGAGGCGATTCACCCGATCCGGCAGCACCTGATCGCGCGGCGCGGGGTCGAGCATCTCCGAGATCGAGCGGATTGTCACCCATCCGATGGTTCCGGCCCAGTGCAGCCAGTTTCTGCGCGGCAACGCTTCCCGACGTGGAGATCATGGCCGCGACCTCGAACGCGGAGGCCGTCCGGATCGTCTGTGCGAATACCGAGGAATCGTGGGCGGCCATCGGTCCACTGCGGGCTGCCGACATCTATGGTGCCGAGGTCCTCGCCGCCGACATCGAGGACAACCCGAGCAACAGCACGCGTTTCGTGCTGATCGGGACCGAGCCGGTCGACGCGACAGGCCCCGGGCGGTTCCGGACCTCGATCATCTGCATGCTGACCCGCGACCGTCCGGGCGCCCTGTTGGCCATCCTCCAGGAATTCGCCCTGCGGGCGGTGAACCTCACCAAGCTCGAGAGCCGCCCGGCCAAGACCGGACTGGGTCGGTACCTATTCTTCATCGACATCGAGGGCAGTCAGGACCGCGACCTGTCGGTCGCCGCGGCGATCCGGGCGATCGACGAACAGGGTTTGGCCCACGTCGTCGATCTCGGCTCCTATCCGGCGGGCGCCCCGGACTGAGGCCGCCCCCCCGCGGGCGCGCTCGCGCCTACGCGGGGAAAGAGCGGTTGTACTCCTTGAGCCATTCGGCGGCCCGCGACCCGAGCCGGTACTCGTCGGGACCGTTGGCGAGGATCGTGCGCCCAGCCGGCGTCGAGCGCGCGAGGCTCCACGAGGTCTCCATTGCGTCGCCCCAGCCGCTCGGCGCGCCAGCGGGCTTGGTCGTCGAGCTGAACACGAAGTGCACCCGCGAGGCGCTGCCGCCGTAGCGCGCAAGCAGGTCCAGGAAGGCGGCCGGCGCGTTGCGCCACAGGCTCGCGGTGAACGCGGTCAGGGGCGATCCACTGCCGTGGTACATCTCGAGATGCAGCCCGCCGGCGAGCGCCAAGCCCCGGCATGACGCCCGTCCAGCTGCGGTACTGGCGGCGGCCGTCGGGCGCCAGGTCGTGCTGTGGCCCGTGGCCGATGGCGATCGACGTGACGATTCCAGGTGCGACGAACACCTCGACGCGTGATGCCCAGGTGCCGCCCCACGGGCTCTGCTGGGACGCGAGGATCTTCATGGCGTCGGAGAACCGGATGCCGGCGGTGCCGGGGTCGCCGAAGGTCTCCATTAGTTCATCGATGGTCACCAGATGGGCCTCGGCGCCGTACTTGCCGCGGATGATCTCGCCGTTGCGAGCGTCGAGACCATCTGGGAGACGGTCTCGCGGTAGAGGGCGTCGCACCGGAGACCTTGGAGACCCGGAACGGTGCATTGTTGCCCGGCGCGAACATCCCGTCGAGCCCGGGGTCCTGGCGCAGTGCGCCGCGGCTCGGGCTCAGGCCGTTGCCGCCGCGCGGGAACACGAGCTGGTGCGTCGTCGACGTCGTGTCGTACACGATCGTGAGGGGAGTGGTCGACGACCCTGCAGCTGGACCGATCGCCAGCAGCGCGGTTGCGCATGCGGCGACACCTGACGCTATGAGCCTCACTGGTTTCACGCGGCCTCCTTGCCTGTATCATCGACCAGCGACTTGGGCACCTTAACCCTCGGCCCGGAGACTTCTTGACCTGTGATGGCCGGGGCGAACAGCATGAGAATCTTTTACAAGCACGGCACGTCTGCACCGGCGACTCGCCAGCGGGCTACACTGACGCAGGATCACGCCGTCCGCCAAGCGATTGAGGGACATGGCACAGCAGGTTCTCGTGCTCAACGCGACCTTCGAGCCCATCAACGTGTGCTCTCTTCAGCGCGCCGTGGTGCTGGTACTCAAGAACAAGGCGGAGGTCCTCGAGCGCGCCAACCGCGCCCTTCGCAGCTCGACGGCGAGCCACGTATACCCGCTGGTGATCCGTCTGGTGAGCTACGTGCGCGTTCCGCGCAACGACAAGCGCAAGATCTCGCGCCGGGCGGTCTTCGCGCGCGACAACTACCGATGCCAGTACTGTGGCGCCACGGTGCGCCTGACCGTCGACCACGTCGTGCCCAAGAGCCGCGGCGGGCGCTCGTCGTGGGACAACGTCGTGACCTCGTGCGCGCCGTGCAACATTCGCAAGGCCGATCGGCTCCCGGAGGAGATCGGCATGCACCCGCATGCCACGCCGCGCGCGCCGGCTCCGGACGTGTTCATCGCCGTCGCCGCACCGCGCCGCCCGAAGAGCTGGGAGCCGTACATCTCGACCGCGTGAGGCGGCCACCGGCGCCGGCCGGCTGGTGCGGACCGCGGCACCCGACCTAGTACGGTGGGCGCTCATGCGGCTCGGCGGGGACACGCGGGTCCGCGCAGCTGCGGCGGCCGGCGCGTGGTGCTTGCACTCGCGCTGATCATCGCGGCGGCGGCGCTGACGACGGCAGGGAGGCCTCCGCGACCCCGACCGGGTGCGCGCCGGTCACGATCGCCCAGGAGAACGCCAAGCCCGGCGGACCGGGTGGATACCCCCGCGCGACCCCCGCGACGCCCACCGTCCAGGGCTATGCCAACACGACGAGCGCCGTCTGCGGGCAGCGGGTCACGCTGTATCTCGGCACGCAGTCGCCCGGCCCCGTGCCAGTCCGGATCGCCGCCTACCGTCTCGGCTATTACCGCGGCGCGGGCGGCGCCTGGTGTGGACCAGCGGGATCGTGCGCGTGGTGCGGCCGACGGTGTGGGAAGCGATCGCCCCGTGACCAACATGGTCACCGCACCCTGGCGGCCGACGCTGAGCTTCACCGTTCCGCACACCTGGACCCAGGGCGTCTACGAGCTGCGGATCGATGCCGCAGCGCACGGGTCTGCATCCGGGCATGATCCCGCTGGTCGTCCGCGACGCGACGCGCACGTCCACGCTCGTGGAGGTGCTCTCGACCAACACGTGGCAGATGTACAACACCTGGGGTGGGCTCGACGCGTATTCCGACGCCCCGCACGTCGCGCGTCGTGAGCCTCAATCGTCCGTTCGACGGGTACGGGATGGTGTCGCTGGTCACCGACGATTATCCGATCGTGCGCTTCGTCGAAGCGCACGGCTTGGACGTGTCCTACGTGACCGACCCGGATCTCGACCGCGGTGTGACCGCGGTCAGCGACGCGCGGGCACTGGTGTTCGGGTCCCACACCGAGTACTGGACGACGGGGATGCGTACGAACCTGGAGGCCGCGCTGGCACGCGGGGCGAACGCCGTGTTCCTCGGTGCCAACAACATGTACTGGCGCCCAGTCCCCGTCGGATCGACGCGGCCCTACCGCGAGCTGTCGATCTGGAAGATCGCCGCACTCGATCCGAACGCGGACAATCCCGCAGTTGGCGTCGCTGCAGTGGCGCCAGGAACCGATCAACCAGCCCGAGCAGGCGGTTCTTGGCGAGGAGTTCGGGTGCACCGACGTCCTTGAGCCGATGACGGTGCCCAATCCGCTGGGCTGGCTGTTCTCCGGCAGCGGTGCGAGTCCGGGGGAGAGTCTGCCCGGCGTGATCTACCAGGAGACCGACACCCCGACATCGGGTCCGATGCCGACCGGGACACGGGTCGTCACGTCGCTTGCCTTTGCGTGCCCGCAGGACGGCATCGCCAATGGCGGCAGCGCGGTGACCCTGGCGCCGGGTAGTGGCGGCGGCCTGGTGCTCGACGTCGGCACCCGGGGTTGGGTCTGCCTGCTCAACCGGTCGTGCTGTCGAACCCCGTGTACTTATGGCCCCCGCTCATCAACACCGACCCAGACATCGTCGTGGGCACGGTCCGCAACGATCCGACAGCCGCACGAATCATCCAGAGCGTCACCTTGACCGTCCTGGACGCGGTGATGGACGGCCCGGCGGGCGATCTGGTCGACTCCAGCGGATACCCGCTGGCGGGCGGGTAGGGAAGCGCGGGCCGGCGGTCGCGCGCCAGGTCTGCGATCATCGACGCGCCGGACAGACGCCGACCCTCAATTGGCGGCGTCCTCCTCCGGCGCGCCCCCGTAGCTCAGGGGAGAGAGCACAGGTTTCCTAAACCTGGTGTCGCAGGTTCGAATCATGCCGGGGGCATCTCGAAAAGCCTCGCACCTGCGGGGCTTTTCCGTCTCCCGGGGCGAGTCCCGGAACCTATGCAAAAGCGGTCTGAGACGGTGCGGGACGGTGCGGGGCGGTGCGGGAGCGTCCAAGACGGTGCGGGAGACGGTGCGGGGAATCGCCCCGCCCACCCCTCGCGGCGCTTCAGGCGGCGGCGGTCATCGCGGGCTCCCCGGGGGCTCGACGATTCTCATTCGCGCCCTTGAGGCCGAGAAGGATCCGGCCGATCTCCTAGATGAGGCACGTGCGCTCGCCGAGGAGACGTTCTGACCGCGCGCACTGCCACGCTACGAGTGATGGCCAGGACCACTCAGGAGACGGCGGCGTGTCCGGTCTGACGACGCGCTTGCGCATTTGGCTCATCATCGGTATCGGCGTGCTTTGTGTTCTCGGTGGCCTCGCCACAGCGGCATCGGCTGCGACGACATGCTCGACGATTGCCGAGGTTCACCACGGCACGCACCTCGTGTACCTCTACCGCGTGGTCCACGGCAAGCGGGTCCACGTCTACCGGCGCGAGACCGTCATCGTCCATCACAGGCGCAAAGTCGTGCGCGTGCCCGTCAAGGTGCGGCGCCCGTACACCACCACGGTGCATGTCCAGGTCTGCGAGACCGCCCTCATCTCGATCGACCAAGCCAGCGTGCCGTCGACCGGGGGCTCGACCACCATCCACTACACGTCCAGCAACGCGTCGAGCTGCACGCTCTCCACCAATCCGGCGTTTTGGTCGGGCACCAATCCGGCGCCGGTGGCCTGTGATGGCACCTACGCCGTCACGATTCCCGCCAGCGAGTCCGGGCGACAGTGGACCTTCTCCTTTACCGCACGCAACCGCCTCGGCCAATCGGCGACCTCCACCCTGACGCTGACCCAACAAGCGCCGCCGGTCCCCGTCACCATTGGCTACTCAGACAACTGGTCCGGGTACGCGGACGTGGGCGGCCCGTTCACCCAAGTCCAAGGCACGTTCAACGTGCCGAACCTGTATGTGGCGCCGACTCAGACGGACACTTCTGAATGGGTCGGCATCGACGGAGCGACCAACAGCTCGTTGATTCAGGCGGGCGTCCGGGAGGAATACGACCCCACGACCAGCCTGGTCTACACCCGGGCGTGGTACGAGATCCTGCCGGCGCCAGAAACGCCAATCCCATCATTAGCTGTCAGTACCGGAGATGTGGTCACGGTCCGGATCTGGCAGGTGAGCGGGTCGATCTGGAACATCATCGTCGCAGACGACACGACCGGGCAGAGCTACGGCACGGAGCTGGCCTACACCGGGCCCGGTGCGTCGGCCGAATGGATCGTTGAGGCGCCGACCGTCTCGGGATCCATCGCGACGTTGGGCGATTTCACGCCGAACGTGACGTTTGACCAGCTCGGGGTAAATGGGACGCCCGTAGGTGTGGATCAGCTCTTCATGGTCCAAGGCGGCGCGGTGGTGTCATCACCCTCGGCGGTCTCCCTGAACGGGTTCACGGTCGCGTACGGGCCGGTGCCACCACCTGCGCCGTAGTAGCGACCGACGGCACCGGGTCCGTGGCGGTGCGTCGGCCTCAGGGCCGCGGGCCGCAGTCTCGGCGGGGTAGCGCAGGCCGCGGTTGTGACCGGGCCGGCCGGCGAGATCGGCCGTGGCGCAGCTCTTGTCGTCGTGAGAGCCACCGTAGGGGGCGGCATGGACGGATCCGCCGGCCAAGACCGCGATGGCGCCCCATGCTGACCATGTGGCGCCTGATCCAGGCCGCAGGTGCGCAGATCGTCAACGTCTACATGCACCTGAGCGTGCAGAAGGCGGCCATCATCGCGGGGCGCCGCGGATAGCCGAACGAAGCCCGCGCCACGACGAGCGTGGCGCGCGGTCCGTTGCCCTACCTTTTGACCCGGGCGCGCGCTGCCGCCGCGTTGCGGAGGAAGTCCAGCTCGTTCCGCTTGTACGTATTCCCGAGGCCTTCCCAGCGCACAAGGCTCTTGAGGGGGCGGTGCATGTTCGCCTCTCTCGCGAGTGCCTCGGACTCGCGGTAGACGGCCGCGGCGCGCGTGAGCATGGGGACCATCACGCGCGTGATGGTCAGCGAATCTGAGACGATGATGGCGTTCGCTTGCGCGCAGGCCGACGATACGTCGCCGGTTGGATCACCGGGTGGCGTGACGCAGGCCGCAGTCGCGGCGACAATCGCCTCGTGCTGCACCACAAGTGAAATTTGAAAGAGGCGATACGCCGCCTCGTAGTCCTTCTTGACGGATGCCGCGTCACTCTTGATCACGCTGACATCGCGCTGCGCCGGGCTTGCGGCGATGGCCGGGATGACCGGCCCCGCGGCGAGGAACAATGCCCCCGCCGCCGTTACCCCTGCCAAAGTCCGTTTCATGAGTCCGCCATCCCTTGCAATGTAATCCGATCCTACCGGCCGCGGGCGGCGGCACGGCGACCGCAGGCTACCGCGGGGCAGTGCGTGGGCTCACGCCACCCACTCTCGCCGACGCGCGGCCTGAAGCGAGCCTATTTTCCCTTATCGGCCGCCGTCGAAAAACTCATGACCATGGCCGCGGGCTCGTCGCCGGTTCCCGTGTTGGCTGAAGCGGACATCCCCCCGGCGACGATCCGGTGGCGCGACTGCCTACGAGCACCACCGTACTTCCTGGACGGGATGACGCCGCGCCTGGCCCAATCCTCGACGGTCGAATGGGCTGTTGGAGGGGCCACGCGAAGCTCACGCCGCCCGCAGACGCAGCGCAGGTCTCAGACGCTGCACGGCTCACACGTTGGCTTGGCCATCAAGAACGCTGCGTGCTGGTGATGGGCGGGCTCACACGTTAGGGCGAGCCCGCCCATCACGGGTACTACGACGAGCAGACGGCGTATGCCGTGATGACATCGGTGCCCACGACGGGTAGGAACTTCACCGTCCAGCCGTTCCCCTGGTGTCCGCTGGTGACTGGGGTTCCCCCGACGCTCGGGGCCGATATGTTAACGAACCCAGTCGTCGAGGTGTCTGTACCGCCTCCACCGATTGCAACTTTACCGGCAGGGCAGGCTGCCGTGACCTCGGCGGTGCCAGCCGCGCCAGCCGTCACGACGGTGGTGGAACTCGAAGCCGCGCTTGGCCCAGTTGCACCGGTAGCTCCCTTCGGCCCGGTAGCTCCTACTCTGCGAGCGATCGTCTGCTGGACAGAAGGGGTGAGCTTAGTCCAGCCCACCGTGTTGTTGATGATTGACGATCCGTTGATGGCACCTGCTGCTGCTGCTGTTCCGACTCCTGCGCCAACGATGGCAACAGTCAAAGCGGCCGATGCTAGCATCGTTGAGTTCGAAGGCTTACGGATGTGTCTCAAGACGTGATGCTCCCTGTCTACGTGTCATTTCGACTTTGAGAATGACGGCATGATAGGTCGAAGCCAACCTGCGCCTTGTAAGAGTTTGTCGTGCTATCTGGGGCGACGATCCCCAGATCTTGTTGGCCCAATCCTCTGATAGTGGCGCGATTGCCTAGAAGCGCCACCACATTGCAGGGCACGGACGGCGGCGGGCAAAAGCGCCACCAAAACCACGGAACGGGCGCGCGGCCAAGACTGCCTTCACCTGGTGGCTAGAGCCGGCGGTACACCTCCCGGCGGTGGGCGATCCGTGCCACGGCCACGAGCCGCTCATCGTCATCGATGACGTAGACGATGCGCCAGTCGCCCACGCGCACCCGGTATAGATCTGGCCTCCCCATGATCCGTGCGGCGCCGGGCGGCCGCGGCTCCGTGGCCAGCGCGTCGATGGACCGCGTGACGCGGGCCTGGAGGGGGCCGCGCAGGCGCTCGTAGGCGCGGGCGGCGACCGGGTGCAGCTCCACCCGATAGGGGGTGCCCGCTACCGGCGCACCTGCTCCCACGGGATCAGCCGCTCGCGATCGGCGAGTGCCTGATCGCCGGCCGCGGCGTCTTGGAGATCCTCCAAGAGCGCCACGAGCGCCTCGTAGCTCTCCGCCGCCAGCAGCACCGCCGCCGTTCGGCCCCGCTTGGTCACGTACAGCGGCGGGGCGCCCTCCCGCAGGGCGTCCAGCTCGCGCCCCAGGTGGGAGCGCAGATCCTCGGTTGTCACTATTCTTGGCACTCCCCACACAACCTCCGGTGGCGATTCTCGGGCCCCTCCGGTCTCGACCGGAGGTACTACGAACCACTAGGTTCGTAGTAAGGCTAGCAGGAACTCGCTCGGCGAACCGACGCGCGTTTCGTCCCGGAATTGTGGTCCAGACCGGGCGCCGATCGCGACGAAATAGAGGCCCGTCGACACGGCGCCCTTTCGTGTCGCTGCCGTAGCTCGGGGGCCCCCGCTCGCGACACGAAAGGGACCCCCGGAGCCCCGCCCGCGTCGGCCGGATCTCGCCGCCGCCGGCTGGATCGTCACCTACCCACGCAGTCCGGTCATCGAGATTCGGCCGGCCGACGAAGCCGCTGAATCTCAACCAGCCGAGTGAGGCCAGCCGGAGTTGGCCGGAATGCGCGACGCCGGTCCGCGGCGTAGGTGATACGCATCGAACCGGCCTCCTTTACGCGTCGGCGCCGCCCGCGTCACCCCCGCGCGGTGTCCCGGAACATCGGCGCATGCCTTAATCGCTCTTTTGCGGATCTGCAACAACGGGCATCCTGAACCGGGCTACGTTCGAGCGGAGTACCCCCCACGAAGGAAGGGAATCCATGCAGCGTTTCTCCTACACGCCACACGGTCGGTCCGATGGCGCGGCCACCCTCGGCGATCCGCTCGCCCCGGTCATCGACCTCCTCGATGAGGCCCACCGCGAACTGACGGTCCCGGACCTGGCCGCGGTGCTACTCGAGGTCGACCAGCTGGCCGCGGTGCTCGGCGCCTCGCGAGTGCCATCACTTGGTCCCGATCAGGCCATGACCGGCTCGGACCCCGGGCTCACGGCCGCCGGCCGAGCATACCGGTCGATGGCCGCGGAGCGGTTTTGCGAGTGCATCGGCGGGCCACGCCGCCCCGGGGAGCTGACCGACCTGGGGACCCGGCTGGAGGCCTACATCGAGGAGGTCGCGGCCAGGCCGACGGGGAGCGCCATCCCGGCCTAAGCGCCCGATCCCGGCGGTCGCAAGCGCGGCAAGATCGCAGCCTCGCCGCCGCGGGGGTCCCCCTGCCGGCGCGCGTCGAACCGGCGCGCGTTTCGTCGCGGAATTGTGGCCCAAACCGGGCGCCGATCGCTACGAAACGACGGCGCCCGTGCGATCCTCGATCACCGCCTTGAGGAAGGCCCGTGCAGCACCTCGACCACGCGCGCCCGGCACCCCGGGCAGGGCACGCCGGTTGGGGTGCCGTGCTCGCAGACGATGAGCAGGCGCATCTCGCCAAGCAGGGCCTCGGCCGTCTCGAAGTTCGTCGCGAGCGTCTCGCCGTCACGCTCGTGGGCCTGCGGATCGCCCGCCCACCAGGGAGGAAGCCACATCCAGCGATGCCTCCAGTGGTCGAAGATCGGTGGCCTGATTGGATGCAGGGGCTCGGCCAGGAGCCCCAAGATGTCGCCGCAGGTGGCGCGCTCAGAGGCCATGGCGTCTCATCGTAAAGGACTCGCGCAGGTAGCTCTCTGCGCCCCTCTGCGTCGCCCTTTCGTGTCGCTGCCGTGCCTTACGGGGAGCGTCGCCGCGACACGAAAGGTGGCACCGAGGTCATCCATCACGAGGGGGGTTGTTTACGGGGTGGGTTTCTCCCCGGCCGGCGGGACGGCGCCCAGGTCTAGGCGACCTCGCGCAGTTTTTGGGCCTCGGGGGCACTTGCCAGCTGCTGCAGCGCGCGATCCTCGATCTGGCGGATGCGCTCACGCGTGACGTTGAAGGTGCGCCCGACCTCGTCGAGCGTCCGCGGGCGCTCGCCACCAAGGCCGTAGCGCAGCTCGAGCACGCGCCGCTCGCGCTCGCTCAAGGTGCCCAGGACGTCCCGGAGAGCCTCGGTGCGCAGCGCCTGCTGGGCCGAGATCTCCGGATCGGGCGCCGTGTCGTCGGCGAGGAACTGTCCGAGCTCCGAGGCGTCCTCATCGCCCATCGGCTTTTCGAGCGAGATCGGCGCCTGGGCGCGACGCCGGATCCACTCGATCTCCGCCTCGGGCAGGTAGACCACCGCGGCGATCTCGGCGATCGTCGGCTCGCGGCCAAGCTCGCCCACCAGCTCCCGCTCCGCGCGGGTGATCTTGTTGAGCTTCTCGACGACGTGCACGGGCAGCCGGATGGTGCGGCCCTGGTCGGCGACCGCGCGCATGACGGCCTGGCGGATCCACCAGGTGGCGTAGGTCGAGAACTTGAAGCCCTTGCGGTAGTCGAACTTCTCGACCGCCCGCACGAGGCCGATCGTGCCCTCTTGGACCAGGTCCCGGAAGTCCAGGCCGCCGCGTGGGTAGTGCTTGGCGATCGACACCACCAGGCGCAGGTTGGCTTCGACCATCTGGTGCTTGGCGCCCAGGTCCCCGAGCTCGATGCGCTTGGCGAGCGCCACCTCCTGGGCCGCCGTGAGCAGCGGCACGCGGCCGGCGTCTGCAAGAAACAGCACCAGCGCGTCGGTGCTGGTCTCGGTCGTGAGGTTGAGGCTCCTGGGGCGGTCTGCCTCTTCGGAGAGTTGCGCCGTGCGCTGGCGGGCGTCCGTCTGGTCCAGGAGCTCGATGCCCAGCTCCTCGAGGTGATCATGCAGCTCCTGCGCGGCCGCGGGGTCCAGGTCGAGGGCCTCGAGCGCGGCCGCGACCTCCTCGAGGTCAAGGAAGCCCTGCGCCTGGCCGCGGGCGACGAGCTGCTGGATCTCGTCTCGCTGGAGTGTCATCTGGACCAAGTATGGCTCGGCGGCCCGCCGGGGCGGGACGGGTTCCACGCCGCACCCCCCTACGGGTCGACCCCTCGGCGTGGAGAGCGGAGACCTCGTGATTTGCAGGGGCTCTTCGCGCTCTTCGCGGACCTGATGTCCACGTGGACATCAGCTGATGTCCACGTACCCCCCGGGGGGTACGTGTCCTTTTGGCGATTTGCAGGGACTCTCCGCTCTCCGCTCGCGGGTCTCCGCTCTCCGCGGAGAGCGGAGACCTCGTCATTAGCAGGCACTCTCCGCCCTCCGCGGAGAGCGGAGAGGTACGATTGGCGACGATGAGCCACGCTTTCCCACCAAGGTCGGAGGACATCGCCACGCCGGCCCGGCGCCCCAGCGCGGACCGGTTGCTCGATGCGCTCGCCGAAGCCGGCGGCGGCCCGCAGCGGCCGGGAGACCTGGGGGCAGTCGCGCGCGTCGGGCACACCGCGCAGGCCGAGGGCCTCGGCGAGCTGCGCCGCGACGGACTCATCGAGGGGCCGATCCACGAGGTCTCGCTGACCGCGGCCGGCTGGGAGCTCGCGCGCCGCCGGCAGGGGCTTGGAGGCGACGATCCGGGACCTGCGGAGCCGCTTCCGGCGCCTCGAGGGGATGCGCCGGCCGTGCCCGTCAGCGCCGAGCTGGCCCCGACGCCGGCCGCAGACGACGCCTCTCCGAAGGACCCTGAGGCGCAAGACCCGGCACCCGTGGCGCCCCGGAACGCCTCGGACGACGGCGCCTCCGATGCCTGGGGCTGGCTGTTCGTCATCACCGTACCCGCCGCGGTGATCTTGTGGCTTCGTTCGCGTGGGAGAGCAGCCGGCGCCCTGAGGCCCGTCCTCGCGGAGGACCTATCTGCGGCCGAGGGCGCCGCGCCGGCACCGGCCTCCCTCCAGGTGCCCAGACCGACCGGCGTCCCCGACTATGTGTTGCAGGCGCAGCGGCGTCTGGACGGCCGCTAGCCCCCCGCTCGCATGGGGCACCGCGCCGACCGCCCCGTCGCTCGCGCACCCGGGCC
Organism: uncultured Thermoleophilia bacterium; assembly: GCA_963842065.1. Taxonomy (GTDB): domain Bacteria; phylum Actinomycetota; class Thermoleophilia; order Miltoncostaeales; family Miltoncostaeaceae; genus CAITWD01. The sequence goes on from CAWJEW010000008.1 coordinate 52,092, forward strand.
TGGTTTCTGGTGCGCGACGAGGCCGGCCGCTCTCTCCTCTGCGCATTCGAGACAACATCGCCAGGGCGGTCGGAAAACCGGTCGAAACCGGTCAGACGGCGCTTGGAGACCGTGATCTCGCCGGATGGTTCAGGCGCTCAGGACGACGGCGCGGACGGTCGCGGCGAGGGCCGCGCGCAACGGTTCCCTCCACTTGGGCGGCACCGGGACCCGTCCCATCTCCCAGGCCGAGACCAGGCTCTTCGAGACCCGGGGGTCGAGCCGCCGGCCCAGCTGGGCCTGGCTGAGCTTGGCTTCCCGGCGCAGACGGCGCAGCTCAGACGCCGAGATCTCCGGCGGTGACTGAGGCGCCGGAGGCAACTCATCAAGCGCAGCCGCCAGTTCGGGCGACAGGTCACGGAGGCGCGCATGCCACTTCCGAGGGATGGTCTCGCGACGGTTCTCCCAGTGACTCACGGTCCCGCCTGAGCGGTCCAACTGCTTCCCCAGCTCGGCCTGCGTCAGGCCGAGGGCGAGGCGCGCCTTGCGCAGGGCGGCGGCAACGTCGCCCTCATCCGTAATCGGTGGCGCGGGCCCGGGGTAGACGCGCGGGCGCGGGCCCGGACCCAGGTGGGCCTGATCGGACGCGATGGCGAGCCGGATCGCCGCACGCCCCACGCGCGAATCGGAAAAGAACCGGTGGGAGAGCTCCCTGCGCGTCATCGGCGGGTGAGCGGCGATGGCGGCGAGCACCTCAGGCACGCGCCCCTGGGCGCCCTTTCGCGGCCCGCCGGAGTGGGGCTTCTCCAGCTCCAGGGCCAATCGTACGGCCGGAGCGCGGGCGGGCGGCACGCCGTGGGTCAGCCAGTAGGCCACCCCAGTCTCGGTCACTCCGACGCGGTCAGCAAGGTCGGCGCGGGTCCAGTCCAGCCGCTCGAGCTCTCCCGACAGCCATGTTCCCGCCAGCCGCGCCTCCGCATCCGGCGGGCGCGGGCCGGGGTAGATGCCGCACCGCGTGCGTGCGATGCCAGCGGCGTTGAAATAGGGATCGTGCCGCTTATGCACGCGCTTTTCCTTCAGGGCGACCACGAGCGCTCTGTGGGCCAGCTTGCCGGCGGACGGTCGGGCGACGGCCGGCGGCTGCGCGGCGTGGTGCAGCCGGGATAGGAGGACATCCCGCGAGAGGCCCTCTTTGCCCTCGACGATGCGCACAAGGGTCTCCACCAGCGCGGCGACGTGCTCCTCGGGTCTCGGGAGGGCTCTCATGACGTCCAGCTTGCGGCGCTCCTCCACGCGCGCGAGTGGCATCCCGTTCCTCTCCCAGGAGGCGAGCAGCATCGTCGAGATGCCAAGTGCCTCGGCGAGCTGGGCCTGGCTGCGGCGAAGCTCGACCCGCTTCTTCTTGAGATCAGCGCCCTCCAGCCGCTCTGGATCCGGCGTGGGAGGCTCGGCGCCGAGATAGAAGCCCGTGCGCGTGCGGCGCTGGTTGCCCGCGCTGACGTAGAAGGTCGGAGCCGCGTAGATCAGGCGGCGCTCGCGCGCGAGCGCGATGGCCTTGTCGATGTCGGCGCCGTAGGCCGCGAGGTCGGGATCCTGGCGCAGCTGCCAAGCCGCGAGACCGTCCTGGACCTCCAGTCGCTTAAGCAGCGCCGGCAGGCACAGCTCGGCCAGGCGCCGCGTGCGCGCGGCTACGATCTTCGGATCGGGTCCCGTCTTGTGTCGGCCCGCCGGCCCCGATCGCCGGTCGCCGACCAGGAAGAGACCCGGACGGGTGCGCGGGTCCCCATCCGCATTGACATAGGCGACGGGGCGGCGCTCGATCAGCCTCTTCTCGATGGCATAGGCGATGGCGTCGTCGACCGCCTTGGGCGCGACATGCGCCTGGCGCTTGATCTGCTTGCCGCTCAGGCCCGGCGTCCTCTCCACGATCCGCAGCAGACGCTCAAGAAACCGTGGCGGGGGGGGCAGACCACCCGGCGGTGGGGGACTTGGTGTGGAGGATGTCATGCGTAATTAGGAAACCGGTCAAAACCGGTCATATGGCGCATGGTGACTGCCTTTTCACGAGGCACCACGCATACTACCACGCGGCGTACTCGCGCCGAGCGCTGGATAGATTCCTCGGGTGCCTCTATTCTCGCCCCCGATGGCCGCCGCCGATCAACAAAGCGCCGTCCCGGCTCGCCCCGCATCGCGGCCCTGGACCCGGGATGGCGGGCTTGTGGGGGCAGGCTCGCCCCGATCCTTCAGCGTTGCCCAACATCTCAAAGGGAGGACTGCGCATGGCTCTGAATAGACCAGCAAACGGACAGGATTGGAGCGACGCGGGCGCTCGCGTGATCGCGGTGACAATGCTCTCGCCGCGGGACCTGCGCGAGCGCATCGCCGAGGCCGTCGAGGTGAACGATCTGCCCGCGGGGCCGGCGCGCCGGTTCTGGGAGTGGATGATCGACCGCATCGACAGGGGCGAGGCCGCCGATGCCGAGGCGCTGCTCGGGTGCGCGAGCCTCCCCCAGCTCGAGGCCTTCGGGGGCCGCGCCAAGATCCTCGATCTCGCGGAACTCCCGGTGCTGGTGAGCTCGGCCCCGACCCATGTGCACCAGCTGCTCGAGCTGGCCGTCACCGAGGCGATGTTTGCCGAGCTCAGTCGGCCGCAGGGTCCGCGCACCGCCCGGATGACCCGGCTCACCGAGCGCCTTGCCGGCATCCCCGCGCTGATGTCGGGCACGACCGGCGGCCAGTGGATCAGCGTCTCCGACATCGAGGCGGAGGAGGTCTCGTGGCTGTGGCGGCACAGGATCCCGCTGGGCTCGCTGACCATCATCTGCGGGGACGCCGGCCTCGGGAAATCGCTCCTGACGATCGAGTTGGCGGCCCGCGTCTCGCGGGGCCAGATGCACGTGCTCCCCGGCCAGACGGACGCCGAGCGTGCCGAGCCGGCCACCGTCGGGATCATCACAACCGAGGACTCGCTTTCGGTCACGGTCCAGCCGCGCCTCGAGCAGGCGGGCGCCGACATGACGCGGGTGAAGATCTGGAGCGCCGGGGACGGCGAGGACCTGACCTTCCCGTCGGGAATCGGCCGCCTCAGGCAGTTCTGCGAGCGCGAGCGGCCGCGCCTGCTCATCCTCGACCCGCTGACCGGCGTGATCGACGCCGGCATCGATTCGCACAAAGACCAGGACATCCGCCGGGCCTTGAAGCCGCTCTATGGCCTGGCGGCCGAGATCGGCGCGTCCATCACCGGGATCTCGCACCTCAACAAGTCCACCGCGAGCGGACCGTGGAACTACCGGGTGATGGGCTCGGTGGGGATCGCCGCCGCGGCCCGCAGCGTCCTGTTCTTCACGCGCGACCCGCTGGAGCCCGAGGACTCGCCCGCGCGGATAGTGAGCCTGACCAAGTCCAACCTCGGGCCGCCGGCAAAGGTCGTCGAGCTGACGCTCGCCAAGCGCGCCGAGAGCCAGGTGCATCCGACTGTGGGCTGGCGGGGCGAGAGCGATCGCTCGATCGCATCGATCCTCACGACGACCGAGGCGTCGAACGGGAAGGGGCGCGGGGGCTCCCTCGAGCAGGCCGAGGACTTCGTGCTCGGATACCTCGCGGACGGCGAGCGCGCTGCGCAGCCCGCGATCGACGCGGCCGAGAAGATGGGCATCACAGAGCGCACGCTCGAACGCGCCCGGAGGCGGATCGGCGTGCGATCGTTCCAGCAGCAGCGGGCGTGGTTTTGGGAGCTTCCCTCAGACCGCCAAAACTCAGACCGCCAAGTGATTGGCGGTCTGAGAAACCAGCCGGCACTTGGCGGTCTGGGCGGTCTGAGCCCACACCAGGAGGTGCAGTCGTGACGGGCGCCCGCTGTCGCCCGCTCGGAAAAGTCCCGGGGTGCAGGCAGATCAGGAGAAGCGGTGCGGCTCTGGGCGATCGACCCAGCAGCGCAGACCGCCAAGAGTCAGACCGCCAAGTGATTGGCGGTCTGAGAAGCCAGACGGAATTTGGCGGCCGGGGCGGTCTGACTCCGCGCCTTCGAGCGCACCCCCGGACCGCGGCCCGGCGGTCGCGATGAAGCGCCAGAGACTCAAGCCCGGCTTGAGGGTCCTGGCGGTCGTCCCGGACTCCTCCGCTCCACGCCTGACGCGCTCGGAGCGACTGGCGCTGGCCGTGCGCAACGCGGCCACCGCCGCGGGGCACTGCGCCTGCGGCGCACGAGCCGAGGGCGTGCCGGCGGACCTGGTCCCCGGCGAGGTCTACCTGGCGGAGATGCGCCACGAGGATGACTGCCCGGCCGTCAGCGCGGCCGCGCGCCGGGCCGGCCGCAAGCTCGCCCGCAGGGCCCGCGCCGCCTCCATCCCAACTAGGGAGGACCCATGGCTGTGAAAGCCACCACCTCGCGCCCACGCACCCGATCCGCACCGCTCCGGCCGCTGTGGGGCTCACCGGGGGGCAAGAAGCTGCTGGCGGGGCGCATCGTCGCCATGATCCCGGCGCACCGGACCTACGTCGAGCCCTTTGCCGGCAGCGCCGCGGTGTTCTGGGCCAAGCCCCCGACAGCCCGCGAGGTCCTGGCCGACCGCGACCCCGAGATCGCCGCTGCCTACCGGTTTGTGCGCGACCTCACCCGCACGGAGCTCGCCTCGCTGCGTCGGCGCGACTGGACCGTCACCGAGGCGCGCTTCAACCGGCTGCTTCGCAGCAAGCCGCAGGTGCCCGTCGACCGGTTCTACCGGTTCGCCTACCTGGTCGCGGGCTCCTACGGCTCCCAGCGCCTTCATGTGAGCCCCTCGGACGTCGGGACCACCATCGGCATGCCGGCGCGCCTGGAGGCCGCACGCGCGCGCCTGGAGGGCGTTCAGATCCACCACGGCAACGCGCTGGCGACGATCAAGCGCTACGACGCACCCGGGACCTTCTTCTACCTGGACCCGCCCTTCCCGAGCCGCGAGCAGGAGTTCGGGACCGCCAGGTTCACGCCGGGCGACCTGGAGCGCCTGTGCAAGGGCCTCGCCGGCATCCGCGGCAAGTTCCTCATGAGCCTCGCGATCGGAGATCGCAAACAGCTGCCATCGGGCACGCGCTGGCAGGTGCGCGAGGTCCGGCCACGGCGCCTGGGATCGCCGGAGCAGGCCAGGGCCCGCGAGATCCTCGTGGCCAACTACCGGCTGCCGTCGTGACCGGCACCGGCGTGCCGACCTCAACCTCGTCGCCGGCCGTCCGCGCAGCGCTCGTGCGCTGGCGGGGCACTTCGGGCGCCTGGACCTACGGCCGCGTGCTCGAGCGTCAGGGCACGCAGGTCCGGGTGGTCCACGGCTCGGGGCCGCACGAGGTCACGCGCTGGCTCGCCGAGGCGGAAATCGAGGCGGTCGACGAGTCGCGATTCCGCTGGGCCCCTCGCCGTCTCGCCGCGCGAGGTCGACGCACGCCCAACCCCGACCAGCTCACCCTCGGGCTGCCGGCATAGATCAACCTCGGTAAGGAGCGCCAACATGGCCACTGCATCACCCTCGCCGCATCACGCCGAGATCTCGGACGCGACGTGCCGCCTCTGCGGCTGCACCGAGGACGCCCCGTGCCCCGGCGGCTGCTGGTGGGTGCCCGATCCTGAGCTGCTCGGCGACCTGTGCAGCTCGTGCGCCGACCCGCTGGACGGCATCGACCCGCCGCAGCTGTGGCCGGGGCTGCACCTGGTCTCGGTGCGGCGCATCGACCCGCTGAACGCGGCCGCCGTCGAGGCGCTGGCGGTCGGAGATTCCGGGGCCCTGTACCGGTTCCGGCACCGCGTGGATCGCTGGCGGCTCATTGCGATGAAACGCGATCCCGCGGACGTGCGCTGGCGCTGGTTCCCGCACTGGATCTCGCCCGCCGTCGTGGATCATGAGCGGGCCGCGGTCGCCCTGCTCGCGGTGATCCGCAGCGCCGATCGGCCGCTGTGCCGGCACGAGCTGGGTGCCGCCGCGGCGATCGACCATCCGGGGCTCGTCGGCGAGGGCCTGGCGCTGCTTCGTGACCGGGCGCTCATCGAGCGCGTGCCTGCCCCCCGCAAGCGGTGGCGAGCCACCGCTCCCGCCGCCGGTGGGCGCGGCTGATGCGGCCATTACCCCGGCCCCCGGTCGGCAGATCCCCTCGGGCGTGCCGTCACCCCGGGCGGGGCGCTGGCGCCGGCCGCGGGGTGGCCTTGGCGGGGGCTTGAGAGGCATGCCTAATAGGACGCACCATGAGCGGCACAAAGACGCGGCGCGCTGAGCTGCCCAGGCTGCTCGGCGTCCGCGAGGTCGCGGCGCGCTACGGCCTCAAGGACCTGCCGGCGGCCCGCAAGCACATGCGTGCCGCGGGCGGCTTTCGCGCCGCCGGCCGGGTGGTCGTCCGGGCCGATGATCTCGATGCCTACGAGCGCGAGCTGGCCGAGGCCGGCCGGCGTGCCGCGCAACCGGCGGGGCGCTCCGCTCCCCGCACGTCACGTTCGCAACGCGCGCGAGGTCAGCCGGCCGACCTCGAGCCCTACTGGTGGCGTGGCGGCGGCGACGGGGCGTAACGTGGGAACCGAGACAGACGGGGCCGCGGTGCGAGACACACCCGGCCCCCGGCACCAGGAGGTGACCCTGATGCACCCTGAGACTACCGCCCGTCCCCGCCGCGGGTGGCGCGAGACGATGGAGCCGGGGGTCTACCGCGCCCACCGGGTGGCCTGCCCGCGCTCGGCCGATCACCGGACCGGCGGGCGCTGCGGCTGTCCGTACCACCTCAAGGCGCCCGGCATGGCTCCGGGCGCCACGCGGCTCGTGCGCCACCCGGGACCGCTGCCGGACGCCCGCGCCGAGCGGCGCCGTCTACAGGCCGCGGGACGGCCCGAGGCTCCCCGGCGGGGCCCGGAGACCCTGACCGAGTTCTTCGGGGCATGGATGCGCGCCGACGCGCACCGGGTGGCGCCTGCCACGCTCTACACCCGCGATGCGGCCTTCCGCCTGCACATCGCCCCGGCGCTCGGCCACCGGGAGCTCGCCGAGATCACGCCGGAGGCCGTCGCGGGCTTCCTGGCCGAGCGTGCCGGTGCCGCGACATCCGCCCGCACGGTGGCAAAGACGCTGGAGGTGCTGCGCGCGTGCATGGCGGCCGCGGTCCGCTGGGGGCGCATTCCCGCCAACCCCTGCGCCGGGATCACGGGCCGCTCGCTGCGGGCCGGAGAACACCGGGACCGGGGCGAGCGGCGCGTGCTCGACCCGGACGAGCTCGCACGCCTGTACGAGGCGGCCGGGACCCTGCGCACCGTCTCTGTGATCCGCACGGCCGCCGAGGCCGGCCTTCGGCGCGGCGAGCTGATCGGCCTGCGCTGGGGCGACGTGGACCTGGAGCGCGGGCGCCTGCACGTGCGCCGCTCGGTGTGGCAGGACCCCGCCCGCGGGGGCGCCAAGACCAGCAAGGAGCCCAAGGGCCACCGGGCGCGCACGGTGCCGATCGCAGGGGGCCTGACCCGCGTCCTGGCCGACTGGTACGCGACGAGCGTCGTGGAGGCCGGCACCGACGCCCAGGGGTACGTCTGGCCGGGCGCGGACGGTGCCCCCATGGGCGCCGGCACCCCCACGCGCGCGGTGGAGCGCGCCTGCCGGCGGGCCGGGCTTCTCGAGGCCTCCGGGCGAGCGCTGGTGACCCTGCACGGGCTGCGCCACGGCTGCGGGTCGCTCATGCTGGCGGCCGGCGTGCCCCTGATCGCGGTCTCCCGCATCCTCGGCCACGCGGACGTCCAGACGACCGCATCCGTGTACGCGCACCTCGTCTCCGGGGAGGAGCAATTGCGCGCCGCGTCGGATGCCTTGGACCGCGTTCTGGCGACGCGGACGGTGCGGGGGACGGTGCGGGAGCACCGGGCGGCCCGCGAGAATGGCTTGGCCTAGCGGGTTTTCGGTCGCCCGTCGCCAGGTTTCCTAAACCTGGTGTCGCAGGTTCGAATCCTGCCGGGGGCATTGGTCAACGCGCCGGACGCCAGACGATGTTAGCCGGGTCCTGTCCGGGGCCGGGCAGGCTGGGTGGAGCGGGTCAGCGGCTGCGTGCGCGGGGAGCATGGCGTCATCACGATCTCGCATCACCGGCCTTGCGATCGCGGGAGGCGATGCGTCCCAGACACTCGTGATCTGCCCGGCGTGGAGGCATGACATGGCCATCTGCGATGTCGTCAGACAGAGCACCGTCGTTGGGGCGGCTTACAACTGGCTGGGCGGCGCGGTTCTGGCACCGGATGACAACCAGCGCGCATCATCGCGGGGCGTTCGGGTGTCGTTCGGGCGAGACGGCTTCGAAGCCCACGAGGCGGGTTGCACGGTGGTGAGGGCGGTTGTAGCGTCGTCGCTTGAGGGACTGATGCTCGGCCCTTCACGTGTCGCAGCCTCGGCGCATGATGTCGATTTCATGTGCCAGGAGGGGAAGACCGTGAAGGCTTTGAAGCTCGTTTCGTTGATCGCGCTCACCTTTTTCTTGGTGATCGGTGCCGCGGTCGCGGAACATGCAGCACCCGCCCCACGGGATCACACCTACACCTGTACCGGAGGAAACATCCCGCCGGGCACCTACCGCTCGATCCTCGTGACCGGGGTGTGTTACATGCCCGTCGGCACGATCAACGTCCGGAAGGACCTCACGGTGGCACCCGGGGCTCTGCTCGATGCCGTGACTCCGGGTGACCCCGTCGCCACCCCCCTGCTGCCGGCGACCGTCCTCGTCGGCGGTGACGTCTCCGTGGGAAAGGGTGCTGTCTTGTTCCTCGGGTGCTCACCGAACATTTCCTGTCCAAAGGCCGTCACCTATGACCGCATCGGCGGGAACCTGACCGCGACCGGGGCACTCGGGGTCGTGGTCCACTCGGTCTCGATCGGTGGCAACTTCTCGCTGCTGGGCGGCGGAGGCGGCGTCATCGGCGGAGCCGAGACCGGGGTGTGCGGCGGCAACCCCGCCACCAATACGCCGGCACCTGTCCCGCCGTTGTGGGCTTCCGATCCCTCCCTCGGAAACGGCGAGGGCCCCGGTATGCCGATCCCCGTCTACAGCGACGCCGAGGACAACTCGATCGGCGGCAACCTGACCATCGTCGGCCTGCAGTCGTGCTGGCTCGGATCGCTGCGCAACCAAATCGGCGGCAGCGCTACGATCGCCCACAACACCATGGGTGACCCCGACGCGGTCGAGGTCGAGAACAACCTCGTCGGCAGAGACATGATCTGCCGGTCCAACCTGCCGGCCGTGCAGTTCGGTGACTCGGGTGCCGCCCCCAACATCGTGGGCCGGCGCGCTGCCGGGGAGTGCGGGTTCGGTGTCGTCGCCCTCAACCCGCCACCGGAGGCCATGGCCGGACCCGGCATCCCCGAGCACGTTGCGGTGAGCGCCCGGAGCCTCGGGACCTACTGGGGCACGCACACCCAGATCGGGGCAAGCGTTGAATCGGTCACCTTCGGGACGACCACATCGGGCGAGACACTCGTCGGCGCGCTCAACAATGATGTCCTCGCCGGAGGCGGCCTTACCGGCACGATCACCGTCGTCCCCGGCAGCCCGACCGGCAGCACGGGAGAGTTTGTCCTGTCCACCGCCCACGCGAATGGTTCGTCGTCGTTCATCGCCCAAGACAACTGCAATTGCAGCTTCCGTGGCCAAGCCGGGACCGTGACGATCAGGGCGTATGGGACGACGTCCGCAAAGGGCACGACCAGCGGCACCTTCCTCGTCATCTCCGGCGGTGAAGGCAACGGCGGACTGTCAACGCTCGCCGGTTACGGCACGTTCACCAGTCGCGGTGAGCCCGCCGGGACCTTGCGCCTGGTCGAGCACCTCAGAATCACCTGACCGCTCGGTTCGCCCCGGGGGCGTTGTCCAAGCCCCCGGGGCGCCGATGATACGGCTGATGGTGACCCGGGTGCGCGGCGAGCCTGAGGACGGACCTCTTCGTGCATCGAGGCCCCGGACCCGTCGGGCGGGCTGGTCCCGGGTGTCAACACTGGGTCAACAGACCCCGCGGCACTCGGCTCTAGTCACAGCGGGTAGCACCCGCGTGGAACACCCTCTAGTGCAGGAGTTCCTGGACTGGGATGTACTCAGCGGTACTCGCGGCCGACACTTCCTAAACCTGGTGTCGCAAGTTCGAATCTTGCCGGGGGCATAGCGAAAGTAGCAGTAGGAGGTGCTGCTGTCGGTCACCGTTGCTCCTTGGGCAAGCGACACGGTGGCAGCGCCTCCGCCGGTGTAGTCGTACATACCTCCGCCGGAGGCTGCTGCCGTGGCACCCGGTCACGACCGACAACGGGGGCCGACGGCCCCCGTTGGTGATGCATTCGAGCGTCGGTAGTCGTGGTCAGGACAACGTGATGGTCAGGGGTGCGCTCATGACTACGTTGTAGTTGGTGTTTCCCGGCATGGTGGCCTGGACGATGCAGGTCGTGCCGGCACCGCTGCCACCGTCAGTGAGGAAGCCCGATGACGAGACCGCACACAAGGTGGCGGTGCCGCCCGTCTTGGCGTACATGACAGGGAGGCCGGTGCTGCCGCCGCTTGTCGCAAGCTGTACACCTGCTGTCCCACTGAGCACAACACCCGGAGGGGTAATCGTCAGGGCCGCTTGATTGGCCTTGACAATCGAGAAGCTGGTCGTCTGGGACGATCCCGTGTGGTTGGGATCGCCAGGGTACGTGTAGCTCGCCGATGCGGTCAAGTTTCCGACAGCGATGTTGCTCGCATAGACCAGAGACGATGTCTTGTTCAGAGCAGGTGTGCCCCGGTGACCGTGGCCGTACATGGCGTCACCTCGGATCCGGTCCAGGTCGCTGTCGTGCAGGTCACCGTGGTCGTCGACGGTGCCTGGCCAATCGCGAACGTCGCGGAGCCGTTCGAACCCCAATGGTTAGAATCGCCAGGGTACGTGTAGCTCGCCGTCGCGGTCCCGACAACGATGTTGTTCTTGTAGTTGGGTGTCCTGTTCAGACTCAGCTTCGCACCGGTGACCGTGGCCGTACATGGCTTCAAGGGAAGTCCGGTGTACGTCACTGGGTCAAAGGACACGTCACGGTGGTTGTCGACGTTGTCTTGAGAATCGTGAACTTTGCAGTGTCGGTCGAACCGGTGTGGTTGCGATCGCCCTTGTAGGTGTAGCTCGCCGATGCGGTCAAGTATCCCGCATTGGTGTTGTTCTTATAGATCGGCGGCGGGGTCAGACTGAGCCCGCCCGCACCGGTGACCGTGACCGAACATGGCTTCAGAGGAAGTCCGGTGTACGTGATCGACTTAGGACAGGTCACCGTGGTCGTCGACGCGGCCTTGCTGATCGTGAACTTCGTGCTGTCGCTCGAACCCGTGTGGTTGCGATCGCCCCTGTAGGCGTAGCTTGCCGTTGCGGTCAAGACTCCGGCGTTGATGTTCCTCTTGTAGGTCGGCATCCGGATCAGGCGGAGCCCACCGGCGCCCTTGACCCAGGCCCAACACGGCTGCACGGGAAGCCCGGTGTACGTCACCGGCTTGCAGGTCACCGTAGTCGTGGACGTCGCCTTGGTGATCATGAACCGTTGGAACGCCTGTGACGGACGATATGTGTGGTTACCAGGGAACTCGGCCTTGGCGACCACGACTCCGGCATCTGTGTTGTCGCGGAGGTACCGCACCACGAGCGTCTGGTTGAGTCCAGTGCCCGTCACCGACGCCGTACAAGGGGTCTGCGGGAGGCCGGTGTAGGTGACACTGGCCGGACACACAATCGTCGTGGTTGTGGGCAATCGGGGAGCAGCGCTCGCCAGCCCGGCGAATAGGGCAAGTAGCACCACCGCCGTCGCAGCAGCGACGGCCCATAGAGAACGTTTCACGGAACCACCTTTCGCAGAATGGTCATCCGTGACCCTTGTCGGTGGAGGTCCGATCGTGCCCCGGGGCGCTGGCGGGTCGAATCGACCACCCTGACGCTGAGTTGATCCTCTAACTCAGCCGAGTGTTCCGCGGGGTATTCATGAGTCTAGGAGCGACATGAGCAGGTCCCGCGACAGCACGACTCGGCGGATTCTCAGCACCGGCCACTTTTTGGGAAGTTCCCCTCGAACTCGTGATCTCCATTGCGCCGACCATGAGTGATCTTGCGCCGAAGGTGATTGCAGCAGCTACGCCCAGAGATCAGATCTCTGCAGGGCGAACACCTCGATCAGCCCCCTGGTGCGGTGCCAGCTGGCTCGACACTGCATGTCTGGGCCGCCGACACGGAAATACATCACAAACAATTAACAACGCGAGCTCATGAAATGGGTGAGCGGGAGATGGCGGGAGCGGCTCGGCGGCATTGACCTCACTGCGCTTGGTGGCAGCGGGGGAACGCGCAGCGGAGAGTCGCGACGAAGTGCGTGTGCCAGGGTCGCTGCCGAACGGATCTCGACGATCCGAGGTCGCCTGGTGTCGTCCGCGACAACGCCGTGACCGCCACCGTCTTGGCCGCGACGACAACGATCGCGATGACAATCTTGACGTGCGAGCCGCCTTGGGTTTCAGCGAGTCCCGGCTGTTCGGGGCACAACCTCTTCGGCTGCTACGGTGCTGGCGGTAGTAGGTGGTCTCAGGCTCCGCCACCGGTCACATCGCGATCTCGTCGTGCAAACGACGGTTGTTGAACCGGTCGATGTAGGTCAGCGTTCGCGATGGACGCGATCGTGCTGGGCCCGGTCCTAGATGGATGTGCATGCGTTGTGCTCGATGTGCGCGCAGCGATGCTCGCGACCTATACGACGATCGGCGATGATCACGGCCAGAGCACCGATCGCCAGTTTTGGTCGAAACGTGGATCGCCGACCGCCAGCCGCGTCTTGATGGGGTTGCCATGACGCGGGGAGACTGTGCCCGTTGAACCGGATCTTCGTGGGCGCGGGTTGTTCCTCCGGTCGGCGGGCGATCTACCTCGTCCATCGGCTACCGGGGGGGGTCAACACATGGTCAACAGACCCCACGGCACTCGGCGGTAGCCGGACCGGGCTTCATCTGTGCAGAACACTGTCTATTACTGGGATTTCTGGACAGGAATGTACTCAGCGGTACTCGGCGCCGACACTTCCTAAACCTGGTGTCGCAGGTTCGAATCTTGCCGGGGGCATACAAGGAAAGGCCTCCAAGAAGTGCTGACTAGACCGAGCGGTGCGGTCGCGATGGGGCCGACGTACACGCAAGGGTCACGCGAATGGTCACTCGCGCCCCTGCGTACGGGTCGCTCCTCGCAACCCAGCGCTCAACGCCTCGACGTCGGCCCGCAGCACCAGCAATCGCCGCCCGTCGCCGTAACGGGGCAACGTGCCATGCCCTCGTGAGGTCGAACTGTCGCTGACGGCAACCTGCCCCGTTCGGGTCGCAAGCCCATGAATGGCGACAACGGTCGTGCGCGTAGACGGCGACCGCTTAGGTCGACGCGCGAGATGACCAATTTGGACGAGCCGCGTTCAGACCTTGTCTGGCATGGCGTCGCTCGCGGGGTCGCGGCGGCCGATAACAGGACGATCCCGCGAATCGGTCTGATGCGCGTGCCCGACGACACCCGGGCTTCCACCCGTCCGCTGACGACTACGTCGGTGCGACCTGCTGCCCAGGCGCGGTGCCATCCGCAAACAGTCCGGGCAACACGCGCGTTCGCTGGCGCGGCCGGCCATCCGCGCGCACGTCGGGGAGGATGCTCTCACGCGGGTTCTGTCGGCGAGCCCCCGCGGATATCGACCTCCGAGCGTCCCGGCTTCCGGCACACGTCTTGCACCACCCTCGCGAGCGGCACCGTCGCGGGAGCTCAGCTCACGTCGATGATCGGGCCGGTGACGCCGCAGCCCGCCTCTCCCTTGCGGACCTGTGCTATCGAGGGGGGGTCCATGGCAAGCAGCTCCGGGACACTTACCGAGCGTAGGTGGCGGCGCTGCAGCTCGGGCAGGAGCGTGCTGAGCGCGCGGATCGTCTGGCCATGGTTTTCGTGCATCAGGATGATCGAGCCGGGATGCAGGCCGGCCTCGACGTTCTTGATGATCTGCGCCCAGTTGGCTCCCAGTGAGTCTCCAGAATCGACATCCCACAGGATCTCCAGTAGGCCGAGGCGCCTGGCGATCCGATCGACCACCGCGTCATGTAGCCCATAGGGCGGGCGGAAGAGCTCGACATGCTCGCCCGACTGCGCCTCGATCTTCTGCGCGGTGTGCTCCAGCTGCCAGGTGATCATGCTCGGCGAGAGCGAGGTGAGCTGCGGGTGCGTGTAGGTGTGATCCCCGATCGCGGCAATCTTGAGCTCGCGCGGCAGAAAGCCCGGGAAGTTGTCCATGCTTCGGCCGACGACAAAGAACGTCGCACGCTCGCCCGCGTGGGCGAGCTTTGGAAGCGCGAGGTGGGTGTAAGGCCCTGGCCCATCGTCGAACGTGAAGGCGACAGCGTTGCCGATGTGGCCGCCGCAATAGATCGGCAGACCGAGCCGGATGAGGCGCTGGACCGTTGCGGTGCCCGAAGCCGCACTGACGCTTCCGATGGGCGCCGCGGCATGGGTGGTTGGGGCGGGCTGACTAGGGCCGCTGCGGTGGCTGCGGGGACCGGACGATGCGCGTCCTGGCGGGCCGAGGGCTGCGACCGCCGTGATGGCGGCGGCGATGCGGCCAACGTACAGCCCAGCGTGATGATCCTGCGACGACGTTTCTGCGCGCGACGGCGGGCACGGCGCGCGGCGATGTGGGGAGGAGGATCGGCCACGACACTCGCAGGCTAGACGACGATTGACTGTTCGTCAGGCCCGCGAGTGTCCGGGTGGGCCGTGCCGGGGGGCTGGCGCCGCACCCGGATTGCTTCCGAGACCACATCGGCCGCCGCGGACCGGTCTGCGCTGCCGTCCCGCCACCGTCATCGCGAGGTCCGGGTGCAGCAATGAGTTTTCCTGACCCGGCGCGTCTAAGGTGCGCACACCCCGACTCCAGGAGAGTGCAGGATGACCACCACTGCAACTGGGATCCGCCAGGTCAGTCTGGTGTGCGTCCCCACGGCGAACCAGGATCAGGCGATCGCGTTCGACGAATCGCTCGGCTTTGACAAGCGGACCGATGTTCCGTTTGGGGGAACGGACCGCTCAGCTCGAGTATCGAGAGGCGCTTGGCATCACGTCGAGATGACCTCGAACAGGCGGATCTCTGGAGCGCCCGTGACCTTGCCCGAGAAGTGTGCTTCCAACCTTGGGCGAACAACTACCGACGCGGCGTCGGCGTTTGCCTGGGTGTCCCACAGCACGAAGATCCCATACTCGCCGTCGCTGTCGTCGCCGAACACCGTCACGCTCTCGCAGCCCGGCTGAGACGCGATCAGTGGAGCGATCTCGTCGCTGAGCGCCTTGGCGTCGGCACGCCGACCGGCTGCGAACGAGAACCTGACGAGTCGTGCGAACATCGTGAATCCCCTTGTCGCATCTGCGGCGCACGGTTGATTGACGAACCCAACCTGCCGCTTGATATGGGTCGAAACTAGTCCTCGGCCCGGTACATGAGAACGATTGAACTGCAACCCGCGGGCGGGTTGCAGCGCTTCTTGCACGGTTTGCGCGTGATGACGGGCGTCCTGAACGTCGCTCAAGGGCACCGACAGACCCGCGCCTCGAGGAAGCTCGCGGGAAGGACCCGTTCCTCCATCGAGACCCCAGCCGTGTCATGCGGGCATTACTGTCGGAGCACGGTCAACACTGGGTCAACAGACGCCATGACACTCGGCGGTAGTCAGACCGGGCTCCACCGGCGCGGAACCCCGCCAATTACTGGGATTTCTGGACAGGCATGTACTCAGCGGTACTCGGGGTCGACACTTCCTAAACCGGGTGTTGCAGGTTCGAATCCTGCCGGGGGCATATGCTCAAGAACGCTGACAGAGAGTGACATGTGGCGTATGCCCCCACCAGCTGCGGTCGCGCTGTCGATGCCACATTCCCCATGACGCAACGCCAAACGCAACACTGCACGCGAACGGGCTCTGGGACCATGCGCCAGGCCGCTGCCGAGAACAGCGTCCACCGAGGGATAGCCTTCTGACATTCCGAGGCCGACGCCCGATCAGATTGCCGAGATTGTGCGGCTCTAGACTCAAGGCCGTCGCCGTCCGTCACAACGCAAAGTGCCTCGCGCATGCGCGCGCTCTTGCGGCGACCGCGACGGCTCACTGCGCGCTGGACTGGTCGTTGGGCGTTGAACGCGTCATGGTACGCTTCCTGCCATGACTGCCCACGGGAGCACGGACACATGGTGGCGGTCTTTCGTACTGGAGTCGCCCGCGCGGACCGCGAAGCTCGCAGTCGTTCGCGCCAACGGCTCAGCCCACGTGGCCCCGGTCTGGGTCGATCTCGACGCGGACCAAGTCCTCTTCATGACGTCCGCCACGAGGCTCAAAGGCAGGGCGATTCTGCGCGATCCGAGGGTGTCCTTGTGCTGGGACGACGAGCGGCCGCCGTTTGCGTTCGTCACCCTTTCCGGCACCGCCACGACGTCGACGGACGCCGACGCGCTGCTCTACTGGGCGACGCGGATCGCCGGGCGGTACATCGGACCAGACCGAGCCGAAGAGTACGTACGACGCAATGCGGTGCCACCGGAGTTGCTGGTGCGGGTGACGCCGACGCGGATCGTCGGTGCTCAGAGCGTCGCGGACTAGCGGTCCGAGGCCCCGTCAGACCCGGTAAAAAACGCCGTCGCCGGTGACCAGTCGAATCATCGGCAAGCGTGCGGCATGGAGCCCGTGCGGGGCGGTCGGGCCGGGTCGGTATCCCGAATGGCTTCGGCCTCGCCGAGGTCGTCCACGAGGAGAACGCCCGGCCATACGAACCGCGCGGGTCGTCGACGGGCCCGAAGGCCACGGCCTCGAACGATCCCGCCGGCGGAGGCGTGGCCGCGCGAGAGCCATCGGGGCCGCGCAGGGCAAGGCGCGGAATATCCACTGCGACGTCAGCCCGGGCTTCACCGGCCTGCTACACCCTCTTTTGCTGGGGGTTCTGGGCAGGGATGTACTCAGCGGTACTCACCGACACTTCCTAAACGTGGTGTCGCAAGTTCGAATCTTGCCGGGGGCATTGGATGAAGCGCTGTAAATCGCGTCCATCGTGCTCTTGAGGAGATCGTAGACGTGGGCGGCGAAACGCGTTGAGTCAACGGCCGGGCACCGGGGTCCGGATTAGCTGAGTCGGCGCGAATCGGTTTCAGCCGGTGCCGGGTGCTCGTCAGACGGGGTCGGGCCCCCCGGTGCTCACGCCTTCAGAGAGACGACCGACGCCCCGCCCGCTCGTTGGTAGACACCAATGGCTGCGTCCACGGCCCGCCGTGGCGCCTCAAGTTCCGTGGCGAGGGCGCGCAGCTCGCGGCGGGCGGGCTCAACGGCGGGAACCAGGGCGTCAAGCGCCTGCACCTCCTCGCGGGCCGCCGTGAGCAGGGGCTCGAGCGCCTCGAGCGCCCGCACGCGTATCCGCAGGGACTCGAGGACGGGTGTTGACGCAGCAAGCGCCCGCGAGATGGCCTCGAGCTCGGTGGCGAGCGCCCGGATCTGATGTCTGGCGGCGGGCGGCATCCCCGGTGCGGTCATCTCCAGGGCGCGCCGCGCAGACTCAAGGCTCGGAGACAGGGTGCGCACGCGAGTGAGGACTCGCTCCAGGCCAGGTCCTGCGGCCTCGAGTGCGTGCAAGCGGGTTCGGGCGTCCACCAGTGTCGCATTGGCCGCTTCGAGTCGCGCGAGTCGCTCTCGTGCGGCTGCGAGCGCGGAGTGCACCGCCTCCAGGCGCCGCCGAGCCGCCTCGACGTCGGCGGCGAATCGCGTGAGCTGGGCTTGGACGCCGAGAAGCTCGCGCGGCGCAGACTCAACCTCGGCGCGGTTAGCGAGCGCCAGGACCTGTTCGATCTCGCTCAAGCGATCGGCCATGGGTAGCGATGCACCTCCCGCCGCCGACGCGCGTGGTCGCCGGGACACGGGTCACGGTCGGTTGGCAGTTGACTGGCAATCCAAGCATGTCCGCCAGGATCAGCGCCAACGGCCCCAGCGTCCGGGTCGACCTCACGTTGCCCGCCGGCGTGGTGCTCCAGCCGGCGCTGGTTGAACCTGGCTCATCGGCTCCCGGCGGTCAACACATGGTCGACAGACCCAACGGCACTCGGGGGGAATACGCCTGCGGTGCACCTGCGCGGAACATGCTCTATGAGAGGGAATTCTGGACAGGGACGTACTCAGCAGTAGTCGGGGCGGACACGTCCTGAACCTGGTGTCGCATGTTCAAATCATGCTGGGGGCACAGAGCGAAAGACCTGTACAAGCGGGTGTCTACGTCGAGTAGAGCAGCCGCGAGAGGGCTGATGTGCCCATGGGGGTCACTCACAGGTGCATGTGCGGGCCTCTCCTCGTACTCAGGCGGCCAACGGCCGACGCCTCGACGTCGGCCCGAAGCGTCAGCAAGCGCCGCGCGTCGCCGGGACGCGGCAACCTACCATCCTGCACGAGTTCGTCGATCCCGCGTCGCCGGCGGCGCAGGATGTCGGCCGCCTCGGAGCTGCTGAGGTACGGAAAGGCGGCTACCCGGTGGGGTGACCGATCGGTTTCCGGCACGCTGCGTTAGTCCGGGGGGTCGCCAATCCAGTAGCGCGGACCGGGGCCGAGACCCGCAGCGTGGTCGTTGGGGTTGGCGAGCTGGCACCGTTCGAGCGAGAGGCAGCCGCAGCCGATGCACCCGGTGAGCCCCGTCTTGAGGCGCTCGAGCTGAGCAATGCCCTGGTCGATTCTCGCTGTCCAGGTGCTCGACAGGCGCGACCAGTCGCGGCCGGTGGGAGCGTGGTGTGCTGGCAGTTTGGCGAGTTCCCTGCCGATTTCGTCAAGCGTGAGCCCGACATGCTGCGCGAAGACGATGAACGCGATTCGGCGAAGTACCGAGCGCGGGTAGCGACGGTGGCCCGACCCGGCGCGCTCTGACGTGATCAGGCCCCGCTGCTCGTAGAACCGAAGTGCTGACGTGGCGACGCCGCTGCGCCGCGCGACCTCCCCGATCGTCAGTAACGGATCCATGGACCCAAGAAAACCACCATCGGCTCTTGACTTCAAGTTCACTTTAACTTGTAGCGTGTGATCGACACGATCTTCGAGCACTGGCGGACGCAGAGATGTCGGGTGCACGCATCGCAAGCCAACAGATCACCGACACGGTCGCCGCATGGCCAGGGGTTGACGCAGGCCCGGGTCGACGCGGGGAGTTCGCATTCAGGCTCGGCCGGCGGGAGATCGGCCACTTGCACGGCGACCACGCCGCACACTTCGTCTTCCCCAAAGACCTCTGGACCGAGTTGATGGCGCAGGGTCGAATCGTGCCCCACCCGGTGTTCCCAAATGCCCGCGGCCCGGCCGCGCGCAGAATCGCGAGCGACGCGGACGTCCGCGACGTTATCGAGTTGATGCGGCTGAACTATGACCGCGAGCGACGCTGGGGGGCTCGGGTCGGTTCTCAGCGACGCGGGGAGCTTTGAGAGGAGAGCAATGTCTGTCGCGCTCGTCACCGGAGGGTCCCGGGGTCTCGGCAAGGCCCTCACCAGTGCCTTGCTCACTCGTGGGTGGTCGGTCGTGACCGACGCCCGCGGGTCGCCGGAACTTGGAGCGGCGGCGGCTGAGGTGCGCGCACAACTGTCACCCGGTGCCGAACTGATCGCCCTCGCGGGCGATGTCACTGACGCCGATCATCGCGATGTCCTTGTGCGGTCGGCCGCGAACCTCGGGGGCCTGGACCTGGTGGTGAACAATGCTGGGGTTCTCGGCCCGAGCCCGCAGCCGTCGCTTGTCGACTACCCTGAGGAGCGGCTGAGAGAAGTCTACGACGCGAACACGATCGCCCCGCTCGCCGTCATCCAGGCTGCGCTCCCCCTGCTGCGCGGATCGGTCAGGCCCCGCGTGGTCAACATCACCTCGGACGCGTCCATCGCAGCGTACGCAGGATGGGGTGGCTACGGCTCATCGAAGGCTGCGCTCGATCACCTCAGCCGAGTGCTCGCAATGGAAGAGCCTTGGCTGCGGGTCTGGAGCGTCGACCCGGGTGACATGGCGACCCAGATGCACCAGGAGGCGTTCCCCGGCGAGGACATCAGCGACCGGCCAACACCTGAGAGCGTTGTCGGCGCCCTCATCTACCTCGTCGAGTCGAACACGCCAAGCGGGCGCTACGCCGCCGCCGAACTTGCGGCGCGGACGCGCGCATGACGACCGTCCCGCACCTTGACGCGGGAAACACGCCGCGAATGCCCGCGCGATGCCGGGAGCCGATCGACTTCGATCTGCCGAGCGATCTCGAGGCCGCCCGGCCACCCGAAGAGCGCGGCCTCGGACGCGACGATGTTCGCTTGCTCGTCGCACGCCGCACGGGCCAGCACATCGAGCACCACAGCTTCGTCGACCTCCCGCACATCCTCGAACGCGGCGACGTGCTCGTCGTCAACACCTCGGGCACGCTTCCTGCTGCCATAGACGCACGTTCCGCCGACGGCATGCCCGCGGAGCTCCACCTCTCCACTGCGGACCCAGGGCGCTCGCCCGCGCATCCGGACGGCAGATGGATCGTCGAGCTGCGACACGCGCCGGCCCATCGGCTCCGCTCCGAGCACCGCCCGGCCAGCACACCGTGGCTCGACGCCGAGGCCGGCACCGTCATACGACTTCCCGAGGGCGGGGTCGCGCGGCTGGTCGCCCCCGCTATCGACACCGCACCGCCGGGCCCGCCGACTAGACTCTGGATCGCGGATGTCAACCTTCCGCTCCCGCCGCTCCAGTACATGACTCGTCACGGCCGCCCGATCCGCTACGGCGATATCGACCGCGACCGTCCGATCGACGACTACCAGACGGTCTTCGCCGACCATCCCGGCAGCGCCGAGATGCCAAGCGCGGCGCGGCCCTTCACTCCCGAACTCGTAACCCGGCTCGTGACCCGCGGAATCCTCTTTGCCCCGCTCACCCTTCACTCCGGCGTCGCCTCCCCTGAGGCGCATGAGCCCCCAGCGGCGGAGTGGTACCACGTCCCCAACCAAACCGCGGAGCTCGTCAACCTCGCGCGTCGCCTCGGCCGACGGGTCATCGCCGTCGGGACCACCGTCGTGCGCGCACTCGAAAGCGTCACCGATACCCGACGCAGCGCGCGACCGCGAACGGGATGGACCGAGCTCGTGATCACCCCCGACCGCGCCGTGCGCAGCATCGACGGGTTGCTCACCGGTTGGCACGAACCTCGCGCATCCCACTTCGCCATGCTCGAAGCGATCGCCGGCCGGCCGCTGCTCGAGGCCTGCTACCGCGAAGCGCTCGATGCCGGCTACCTCTGGCACGAGTTTGGCGACAGCCACCTCATCTTGGAGTGAGCGAGGTTTGGCGCACCGCATGCGGGCTGGCGGAAGGTTGTCGAGGACCACCAGGGTCATCGCGCCGGCAAGGTCGGAGCAATCGACGAGCGTGACGGTTCATGACGCGTCCAGACGCGGAAGCTCGCCGCTGTCCCACCCCGTCCAGCCACCCAATCGCCGGACCGGCGGTCCCGGTCGGCGTTTCGCCGGTCGCTTGGCGCACCGTGAGGTCGAGAGCGTCCGCGATCCCGTCGTCTCGTGCGATATGAACGTGCCATCGACGCGCGCCGGTCGGGATGACCCTCGCGTGACCCCATTGCCGAGATACGACGTGCACAATGGTCATTGCCATGGCGCCGCGGGTTCCGAAACCTGGTCTCGCGCGTTCGAATCTTGCCGGGGCCGTCCGTTCAAGCTCGCAGATTCAGACGGGGTTCAGCGACTTCCAACCGACGGCCTGCACAGCGCCTGATTCGCTGCAGTTCGCCCGACGCAACGGCGGCCGCACACGGGTCGTCCGTACAACGCGAGCGCCGGTGGCATCCACACGCGGAGGCCTGCGCTGGTCGCCAACTACGACGCGGAGATGGCGATGGGCGCGATGAACGCCCTGAACGTCGTTGAGTCATTGACACCCACGACGTTCCAACCGCAGTTGACGCGCGGGACGCCGGTGCTGGCGGTGGATCCACCGCTGACCCTCGTGGAGCCCGCCGGGCACATCGCGGCGGACTGCTTGATGTTGGCTCCGTGACCCGAGACGCCACGCGTGTGCGCTGCCCCGCCACCAGTCGGAGATTGGACGCGATGAACATCCCGGCCCACGCATGGCGGCGGCGGCGGCGGCGGCGCCGACCTCGACGCATCACCTCACTGCCCGAACTCGTCCGGGGCACCTCGTCGATTTCCTGATGGCCGTGAGCGGCAGGCCACCGATAGCGGGGTCGTCGTCGCAACGCCGTTGCGCGAGTTTCCGTGACGCCGACGGCTTTCGGCATCGCCGCACTCGGCCGCGAGACGCTCAGTCGTGCGTACGCAGGACCTCCAGATCGGCCTGCGCCAGTCGAGCTTCCGCTGCGATGGACTGGAGTGCTTCTGCCACGATCTCCGCTTCGGCGACGCGAAACGGGCCGCGTTGGACGATCTCGATCCACGGCACCGGCACGCCGCTCGACTCGTCGCGTTCGATTCTCAACTGCGTAATCGGTCGGCCGCCACGAGTGACCATCGCTCCGTACACCCATGGGCCGGGGTCTTCGGCAACCACGAACTGCGCCTCATCGATCTTCACTGTCAGCTCCCGCATTGGGGTCACCAGGCGGCCTTCACCTGACCAATCGGAGTCTCCGTTTCGCGGCTGCAGGCCCAGCGTCGGCGCCAGTGCCCCCTGTGCGTGACGACGGCCCCCAGGTGATGGTGAAGTGCTCGACGGCATTCTCCATCGCACGTGCGGCCCCGTGATCGGCCCGCGGGCCACAATCGGGGGGGCTGAGCCGCCGTTCTCTTGGCCCTCTGGACCATGGTCATGTCGATCGCAGGGTTCGTATTGCGGCTCCACCTGGCAGGTGATCGAACAAGGTGTACTGAGCGATGATGGTCCCGGTGGCGAAGCGGCGCCGGTGGCGTGCTGTCGAGCCGGCGCGCGTTCGGCCGCCGTGTTGTCTGCACGCTCATCCTCGCGCCCCGTGGAAGCGTGAGGATGGACCGAATTGTGCACAGAGAACCCAGACGCGTCCTGCGAGCGGGCTCGTCCGCAGACGGTCAACACTGGGCCAACAGGCCCCACGCCACTCGGAGGTTGGCAGACTGGGCTTCACCGGCCGAGAACGCCATCTGTTGTTGGGGTTTCTGGACAGGGATGTATTCGGCGGCACTCCGGGCCGACACTTCCTGAACCTGGTGTCGCGCGTTCGATTCTTGCCGGGGATACACCAGGAGCGACGTGCAGGACCACGGGAGTCGACGCCAAGCGCGGCAACGGGCTGTCCTGACAGAACCCGAGTTCGTGCGGCTCCACAGCGCGTCCGGTCCGGGTTTGCGTTGTGGAGCGCCGCCCGTCGAGCACGCATGTGGTCATCGCTCGGACGGAGCGAGCCCGTCACGTTTGCCGACGTTGCACTCGGGCCGAAACAGGGATCCGGGCGCGGGTGAACGGAGGACCGTGGCGTCCTGCGCGCGTTAGGTCGCCGTCGCGGAATGACCGGGCGGGAGCATCCGTGGGATGACGAGGAGCGCGCTCCCGGGCTGAGCGGACACGACGAGCTCCCGGATCTGCCCGGGTGTCAAGGCGCTGGCGCCGGTCACGGTGGCCATGCCCTCGTAATTCGCCTGCCACGTCGCAGCGATCTCGCGCCGACCATCAAGGCCAAGAACGATGAGCTGGCATCGGGTCCCGGGACGCACACCGGTGATTGCGGCCTCGACAGTCGTTCCTTCCGGCGTGGCGAGGAGCGTCGCACGTCCCGACACGTGGGACGAAGCGTTTGCGGCCGCAACAACGATTCCACGAGGCCCAGCAGATCGTTGGAGCACGGCCTGGGTGCCGACGATGCCCACCGCCACCGCGGCGCACGCGCCAGCTAGGCTGGCCACCACGCGCCGGCGGCGCCGGCGAATGCGGGCGATCTGCGCGAGCAGTCGCTCAGCGTTTCCGGGAGATTCCGTCGCGCCAGCAAGCAGATCCTCGCCGGGAATCCGTGCAAGCAGACCCGGCAACGGTGCGAGCCCGGCGAGATCATCCCGGCACTCTGAGCAGGCCTCCAGATGGGCCGCGACGCGTGCGCGATCTGCCGCATCGAGAGCACCCAGGAGGTACGCGCCGAGCTCGAGGCGCATCGCCTGACACACGTCGGATCTCATTGCGACGTCCATCCTTGCTCTTCGAGGATGAGCTTCAGCGCACGGAGCGCGTAGTAGGTGCGCGACTTGACAGTGCCGGGAGGCACTCCAAGAGCGGTCGCCGCCTCGGTCACCGACCGGCCACGAAAGTAGAGCTCGACGAGCGCGCTGCGGTGATCGGGGCTCAGCTGCTGCAACGCATCGGCCAACTGGCGTGCGTCGAGCACCAGGTCGAGCGTGTCCGCCTCGGCGATGGCTTCGAGTGCTCGTGTCGACGACTGTTCTCGAGCCGTCGAGGCTCGGCGTTGCCGGTCCAGGGCGAGGTTGCGGGCAACCGTCATCAGCCAGGGCCGAAGCGGCCTGCCGTCGCGCGTGAGGGGGCCCGCGCGACGCCATGCCCGGAGAACGGTCTCCTGAACGATGTCCTCGGCCGCATGAGGGTCGTGCGTGATCGTCGTCACGTAGCTCCGCAGCACGGCCCCGTGCTCGTCATAGAGCGCACGCACGAATCGCTCCTCGACCGCGGCGGTGTCGGGTCTCCTTCCCATCGTTCGTACACGCACGCGAGGTTCCGATGGTTCAACACGGGGCCAGCGCGGTCTATCGCGCATGCGGGCCGAACGTCAAGCGGTCCGGTGTGAACCCGACCCGATGGCATCCACCCGTCGGGTGCCACAGCTGAACCGTGCGCGTGGGATCTGCGTGGATGGACCAGAGGCGGCAGGAGCGGGCCCCAGCCGATTGCGGTGACCCGCACGTCACCGGACCCGAAACGACGAACTGATCCGAATCTGCGCCCCGAACCCTGCACTACGAAACGAGCCCCCGGATGCCACACAATCCATTACGTCGCGCGCTCGCGATCGCTGTCATCTCCACCGCCGTACCAGTCACCGCTGTCGCGGTCGCCGCAGTCGGTACGGGAAGCGTCGGACCCCTCGCCCCGCCCGGACCGCTGTCCGCTCGGCTAACTGCCTCTCGGACGTCGGCGCACCGCCAACTTGTGATCAAGATCACGGTGACGGGATTCGGACCCGTCCTGGCGACGCCCCGCACGCTGCCGCTTTATACCTTCGGGCCGGAACACGCGGATCACCGCATCCACTGTGTCGTGTCGTGCGCTACGACGTGGCCACCGTTGCTTGTCGCCGGCACGGTCAGGATCCCCCCTCACATCGCCGGCGTCACGGGAACGTTTGGCACGATCAGGCGGCCAAACCGGACCATTCAGGTGACGCGCAACAAGTTGCCGCTCTACACCTTCGCCTTCGACGCACCGGGGCAGGTCACCGGTAACGGAGTCGGCGGATTTGTCGTCGTCCGAGGATGAGCGCCGTGCAACTCGATGAGCAGCCCGCTTGGCGACTGCGCGCGGGCTGGCGCCAACAGCAGGTCCGTGTCGCGGCGACGCGCGGTGGCTCCGACGAACGTCGGTTGCGTCGCTGCCACCACACCGCCCACCGTCCTCCGTCCGTTGTTCAGCCGCGACGGTGGCCGCCGATCCGAAAGGCAGTCCGATATGACGTTGGACGCAAGCAATTCACGTCTCCGCAACGCGGCGCTCGGCGTGGCAGGTCTGGCTGCGGCGAGCCTGCTGGTTGGCGGCTGCGGAAGTAGCTCGAGCTATTCGGGCGGGTCAACGACTTCTGGGACCCGGGCCGGTGCGAGCGGCGCCGGGGCCGTTGAGGTCACCACGGGTGCTGTCGCCGGGCTGGGGACGGTACTCGAGGACGGCCAGGGCAGGGTGCTGTACATCTACACGCCCGACGGGAAATCCGCTGTGACATGCACCGGCGGCTGTGCATCGGCGTGGCCGCCGCTCGCCATCGCATCTGGTCAGAAGCCAATGGCAATCGGGACAGCACAGGCGTCCTTACTTGGCACGATCGCAGATCCGGCCGGCGGCACGGTCGTCACGTACGCGGGCAGACCGCTCTACACATACGCGGGCGACACGTCTGCGGGTACCGCCAGCGGCCAAGGCTCCGGCGGCACGTGGTACGTCGTCGCGCCATCCGGAGCGTATCGGGATGCGTCCTGAGCGCGGACGCCACCCGGCGTGCGGCGTGGTCACCTCCGCCCACGCGGACCGCTGAGCTAGTCGGCGTCGCGTGTGCCTGGACGCTCGGCTGCCGCCAGGTCACCACATGGTCAACGGACCGCGTGGCACTCGGCGGTACTCAGGGCCGACACTCCGGAAACCCGGTGCCGCAAGTTCGCATCGTGCCGGGGGCATCCACACACCGCGTGTAGCGAGTCGTCCTTCTTCGCCGAAGCAATCTTCCAGCCGGGGCTGGTTGTCCCGGGCTCATTCGAAAGGCCCCGGCGGCGGCTGACGGTCGAGGCTGGGGCTGAGATGGATGGCATAACGGACCAAGTGCAGGACAAACGATGCGCCCGCGGCAACTGTGGCGACGCGACGTGCTGCGTGCGCTCGTGACCCTGTGGCACCGCTGTCCCCTCCACCGCAGCCGTTTTGCCGATTGACGGACGCCGCACCCATGCCCAGGGACCAGCGGAGGTGGCTACCCGAAACGTCGCCAGCTCGACGACGAGGAAACGGCGCGGCACCGGCCGCAACCTGGCGGGCACCCCCGTGGCCACCATCGTGGCATCGCGGACAACGAGCACGCCGCAGCCAGCTGCGACGACGAGACCGCCCCAGCGGCCGAGCCGCCGCGGCAGGAACACGACGAGCGCCGGTCCGGCAACGCTGAATGCCAACAACATGCCCAGCCAACCCCGGCCTGGCAGGGACTCTGGGGACATGCCCCCGGTCACGGCATGTTGGCTGGGATCGAGCTTCACGACACACCCGGGCGAGGACCAAGGCGGCATGAGGACCGGCGAAGCAGCGTGGGTGTGCACGGCCGGACCGATCGCGAACCCGGCCACGAAGGTGCGCGCGTCGCCGATGGGTCAGCCGTTGGTCCACAGACCCTACGGCACCCGGTGGCAGTCACACGCGGCTTTCAGGGGCGTGGAACCCCCTCTTCGACGGCGATTGCCCGACAGGGATGCACTCCAGGGTACCGGCCGGCCGGGCTTCCTCAGCCGGGTGTCGCGGGTTCGAATCATGTCGGAGGCACGAACCAAACATCGTGGAGGCGCCATATTCAGCGTCTGGTGCGAACCGGGATCCTGGTCGTTGAACTCATGAGGTCAACAGAGGGGGCAACCGGCCAGAGGTGGTCCAGGACCGGTGCGGCCGCGCAGGGATGCCATCACGCGGGAGCAGCATCGGATCGTTGGACGTCGCGGTACCCAACGTCGGACGGCTACGGGTTGGCGATGCTAAAGACGGTCTCCCCGATCTGGACGAAATCCCGGTTGCGCTCACCGGCGACCTGAAGAAACGTCCTGGATCTGCCCTCGCCTGGGAATAACCAGTCATGAAGTTCGATCATGACCAACGGAAAGCGATCGAACCATTCGACGTTTTCGGAGAAGAGGTTGTCTTCAAATCCCTCGATGTCAATCTTCGCGATGAATGGGACGCACCGTTGGTAACGGTCCGACGAGAGGATCCCGTCGATCGCCATCATCGGAATTGCACCGACATCGCTTTCCTTCACGCGCAGACTCCAACTGCCCCAGCCAGGGTCGACGACGTCGCCTCGCCCCGCTCGCGACGCGACGGCAGCTCCGAGCAAGTCAACGTTCGGGGACCGGCAGTTCTTCCTGGCCTGCTCGAGGTTCGCTCCGTCAGGCTCAAGGGCGACGATGCGAGCCGCCGGAAAGCACATCGAGAAATAGGCCGCCGACGCGCCGATGTTGGCTCCACAGTCAACGATGAGCGGCTGACGGCCTTGGCCCACGATCTGCTCGTAGCGATCGAGCACATCGCTCCCACGGGCGAGCTTCTCCACCGCGTAGCTCTCGGTGAAAAAGACCTGTGCGACAACGTCTCGATCGGAGCCAGGACGCACGCGAAGGGTCGTCCAGGTCCTGGTGCGGCGGTCGTAGATGGCGTGTTGTCGCAGGCCCGGCAGCGGAAGAACGACGAATCGATGCGTGCGCACTCTGACCAGCGACTCTGCCAGCTGTCGCAGCGAGGTGCTATTCACGGTGAGGTGTGAGTCGACAGCCGCGCACCGTCGTGATGATAGTCCGAGCCAGCTGGAGCTGGGGGCTCAGCTCGGGTGGGGCAATATCGACTCCTGCCGAGACGAGGTCCACGTCAGATTGCATTGCAAAGCAGGTGGTCCGACGAATCTCGAATCGGGCTCACCGGGCCTCGCTACCCCCGTCGGCCTCGTGGTGGCAGACAGGTCTGGATAGCGACGGCGCGTCCACCGCGTCGGCATTTTGGCCGGCGTCGCTGCAGCTCGCGATCCCGCGACGCTCCGGACGGCCGGCATCGCCAGTCAGGGACGCTCCCGCGCGCTATTGCCATTTGCAGAGGGTCTTCTGCTCACCCCAAAGGAACCACGCGCCCATCGGCCCGCCGGGGCGCGACGGCTCTCGGGCGACGAGCTTTCGGTACGTGCGCGGTCCCCCCTTGTAACAGAGGCCGATATCCAGGGCTTTCAGCTCGATTCTCACCGGCGTCGCGTAATACCCGCCGCCGGGCTTGTAGGTGGGGTTAAGCCCGTAGCCGATCGCGACCTTGCCGCCCCAAGTCGTCCACCGGATCTTGCTGACATATCCGGACGGGTCGCCGCCGTTGAAGATGGTCTTCGGACGCGGGGTCCCCCAGCCGATTCCCCCGTCGCCGACCGACGACAGGAAGTACTTGGAGCCGAGGACGACGCCGTGATACGTGCTGGCGTCGCTGAGTTGCGGGAGCGCGATGCCGCCGAGCAGAGCGAGTGCTGCGAGACCGGACCAGAGCCGTCGCGGACGGGCTCGTCCAGGCCGTCGAACCATGCCGTTAGCTTGCACGTTGGTACCGCCAAGCATCGCGTTGAAACAGGGTCACCCGCTTGCCGCCCACTGTAACCACATCCGGGCGCGAGGTGAATCGTGGCGACGGTCGGAGACCGCCGATGCGCCGTCACGGACGACCGACACGGAGAAGTGATTGACGTCGTGAGACCGACGGGTCAAGGGGGGGTCAGCAGATTCTACGGCGCACGCGGACACCCAGATTGCCCGACGCCGGCGCAGACCGCCAGTCTTCCCGGAGCTTCTGGATCGGAATGCACTCAGCGGCACTCCCCGCACACTTCCCAGGGCCGGTGTCGCAGGTCCGAATCGTGACGGGGCATCGAGGGCATCGTGCGGCCGACAGCAGCCCTGGGTCTCGATGCGTGGGTTCAGCCGTAACGAAGGGCATCACCGGGGCTGAGCGCCACCGCGCGGTGCAGCGGGGTGAGCATGACCAGGATGGCGAGCACGAGCGTCCCGGCCGAGGCGATCGGGATATCCTCGAGGGGAAACGTCACGAGCACGGTCTGGTTGACCGCATCGCCGGAGAGCATGACGATCCCGTGGGCGAATCCGAAGCCCAGCGGCACGCCGATCAGCCACCCCGCAAGTGCCACTGCGAGCCCTTCGGTGGCGACGATCCTGCGGACATCCCGCGCACGAGCACCGATGCAGCGAAGCATTCCAATCTCGCGGGTGCGCTCGAGTACGGCAAGAGTGATCGCGTTGATCAATCCGATCATGCTGATCGCCACGATGAGTACTCCGAGCACCGTGAGTGCGGTCGTGACGCTGCGATAGGTGGCGAGGTCGTCTCGCTGGGATCGATCCCGGTGATCATGTTGATGATCGTCGACTTGCCGCTGCCCGACGGCCCGACGATCGCGACCATCTCCCCTTCCGATATCGACAAGTCGATACCGCGGAGCGCCGGATACTCCAGTTTGCCGCTCCGATCGACCTTCTCGACGTCGACCAGCTCGATGAGCGACCGAGTCATCGAAGGAGGTCCGCCGCGAACTGCAGCGAGCTTGCTCATGATCCGATTCCTCAACGCTTGGTGGTGTCACGCCGTGGGCCGTGCAGCTCAGGCTCGGCAGATGCGTTCACGAGATCATCAGAGGATGTCCACAGTGTCGCTCCGGACTAGCCCGCGTTGCACGGCATGACCACCTGGTCGAACCGGCCGTGGCTACCGCACCAGAGCTCCCGCGGGTTGCGGGTCGGACAGGCATTCGACGTTGGCCTGACGGGTGCGCGCCGGATCCTGCACTGGTCATCGTCGCGTCGCTGGACTGAGCGATTGCCGGTCATGACGCGTCCGCTCGGCGAGGTCTTAAATCGGGTGTCGTACGATCGAATCATGCCAGGGGCACGGACGCATGCCCCTGCAAACGACCGCGTTCACCGTCCTCATGGTCGGCGCTTTCTCGGCGCCTGTGACCCCGACCGTGCTTCCGCATCGGTGTCCACGGGAGCGGATTACCGCGTGTTGGTCTGGCCGGAACCCGCAGCAGCAGGCCTATACTCGAGCGACGGTGAATATTCCGAGCGAGTGGGCAGGTGGCCGCGCATGGACACGCACGAGTTGGCGAGCAGGATCGCCGACGGCTTGGCGGTACGACGCGCGTTCGGCACCGCGTACGAAAAGAACGGACTGCTGGTGATCCCGGTCGCGATGGTCGCCGGGGGCGGCGGCGGTGGACAGCGGGCGATGTCGCCCGAGCGCCAGGACCCACGCCCCGCCTCGAACCCGGCGGACGACGCTGGACCTGTGCCTGACAGCAGCATGCGATCCGAGGCGGGCGGGGGTTTCGGCGGCCTGATCGTCCCCGTCGGGGCGTACGTGGTGCGGGATGGCGAAGTCCGCTGGGTGCCGGCAGTGAACGTCACGCTGATCGTCCTCGCCGCCCTCACCACGGTCCGAATGCTGGCGGTATTGCGGGCGCGCGGTCGGAGGCGCCGGTCCGCGTGACGGCATTGCCCGACCGACCGGGCTCGCGTGGAGAGGCGGCCGCTCAGTCCGGGGCGTTGCCCGGCCTTGATGGGGTCGACGCGGCCTGGAACGCGGCGTCCGCACATGACGTGACGGCGCACCCGATCGGCGCATCATCGGGTGGCACAAGACGGCCCGGGCTGCAGGGTCTCCGTGCTCGGCCGGGCGGCTCGCCGCGGACAGGTGTGTGACCTCCCGTTCCGCTCGCTGCTCCACGCCAGGCATCATCCGGCGAATCATGAGGAAGTGGAGCGGCTCGCCGATGAAGTAGTCGATCAGCGCGCCGCCGGCACGAAGCAGTCCGAAGCGTCTCGGCGCAGCCGCTCGGATCCAGCCACGGTCGCGCTCACGGACGAGCAGTCGCGTGCGGTGGTCACGAAGCGGCCGGAGAACGAACGACCATGTGCCGATGACGAGCGCGCGGTTGGGTTCGAGAATCGTCACTGGACTCCCGATGTGAAGCCTGCCCATCGATCCCGTATCGATGCGGTCGCCGACCTCGATGTGCCGGAGCTCAGGGTGGATACGGGTCGCGGAGTGCGTGCGCTCGATGTGGTGCACCGTGCCGAGGATGAGGAAGCGCTCAATCCAGTCGTAGCTGTAGAAGCCAGCCCGGCGGTCGCCGATCTGCACCAGCCATGGCCACACGACGTCGGGCGGAGCGTTGATTGTGAGCGCGCGGGTGTTGTGTGTCATGAGGTCTTCGACGATGTCATCGCCGGGCGGCGGCGTATCGCGCTCGTCGTCGTCGGCTCCCCAGCTCAACATCCGCGGCCGGACGAACGTGTCGTAACGGACGAGTGCCAAGATGCCGCGCACCGCCCGCCAGCGGCGCGTGTTCAGGCGGAATCTCAACCGACCGGGGGTCGCGTTCGACGTGGCTGATCCCCCACCGGTTGGGGAAATGGCGGCGCGGCCGCTCGTGCTTTGGCCCTCCGCGTGATTCCCAACAGCATCTTGCGCTCCATCAAGCGCCATGGTGTGGCAACGATCGGCGAGAGCAGCCACAGGAGCACCTTGGATCCGGTGCCAACGCGCACGCGGCTGATCAGACGGGTCGTGTCGCCCCGGAGCGGTACGAGAAAGAAGCACCACGAGACTTCGCCTGCGGCCGGTTCGAGCACAAGACAGCGGCCGGGCTCGACGCGCGCGACCGGCCAACGTAGCCCGCGGCCAAGCGGGATGACGTCCCCGACGTGCACGTGCCGGAACGCGGGGAGGATGATGTCGGCGCTCGCAGCGCCGATGAAGCCGAACAGCCGATCCAGCCAGTCGAAGCTAGACAGCCCGTCTCGACCGTCGCCCATCTGAACCAACCGCGGCCAGATCCGATCCGGACGCGCGTTGACGGTGACCGCACGGGTCAAGATCGGGTGTGGGCGCGCGAGCGCGTCGTCGCCGGGCAGATCGCGGGCGACCTCCGCCGAGTTGGCTCCGCGACCGCGACCAACGCGGCCGGGCCTGCGTCCGATACGCCACGAACATGATGATCGCGGCCGCGCCCATCCGCCCCGAAACGCGTCGGGTTCTCATCCCTTCATCAAATCCCGGCGACACGATCCGCAGCACGGGTCCCGCGGCAGCCTTCGTCCCCGAACGCGGCCCCCTGGTCGTCGATACCGGACGCGTGGCGCGGATCGTGGACGACGAACAAGGTCCTCGACGAGCCAACCAGCAATCCCGAGGATGCGCGGCGGACCGTGCCCGCTGCGGCCGCATTGGCCGCTGTGGGCGGCGGCGCTGCGCCACTCCAGATAACCG
Source organism: uncultured Thermoleophilia bacterium (assembly GCA_963842065.1). Taxonomy (GTDB): domain Bacteria; phylum Actinomycetota; class Thermoleophilia; order Miltoncostaeales; family Miltoncostaeaceae; genus CAITWD01. The sequence continues at coordinate 84,873 of CAWJEW010000008.1, forward strand.
CACGCCTCATCGCGCTCGCCGACCTGTCCGGGCATGGGCGCTCGCCAGGTCGAGGCCGATGGCCAGGATGAGCGTGGCGGTCCACGCATTGACAGGGTCAAACAGCAGCGGCTGGTGATTGCTAAACGTATCGACGATCAGCCAGACGATGAACCAGAGCAGCGTCATTTGGGGTCTCCCTCGCCACGGTGGACGATCAACGGGTGAAAGCTCTACCCCTGGCGATACATGACTCTGCCGCCCGTGATGCGCCGGGAGCCCGCATCAACATCCTCGGGCATCGTTTCGGTCCACATCCGAGGCTGGCCACCACGTGGCGGTGGCCGAACCGCACCCCTGGGCAATTGCGGATGGCGACGCGCGATCACATCGCCACGTTAACGGCGATGTCCTGGCCAGAGGCAGACGGATACGGCGGCGCGTACCCGCTGGCGATCGAGGTCGCCTTGACGAGCCGCTCTCGCGATGGTTGTGGCTGGTCAAGTGGCTGCTCGCCGTTCCGCACGTCGTCATGCTGCTGTTCTTATGGCTCGCCTTTGCGGTCCTGACGCTCGTCACGTTGGTGGTCCGCCTGATCACCGGACGCTATCCGCGCGAGCGTGTACGGCGCGCTGATGACCGATGAGTACCCGCCGTTCCGCCTGGGACATTGGTGGTCACGAGCCCGATCAGGCATCGCCGCCGCCGCGGGTCCACGACTCGTCGGGCGAGGCAAGGGTCGTCGAACCAGACGATCAGTCCGGCTGACTTCGGCAAACCGCGCGCCGTTCTCCAGAGGCCCGACGCTGTCGTGGCAAGCGCTGATCGGCGGTCTCGGCAAGTGGCCTCACGGCGGCGCCTATCCCGATGCCGGCATGGTCACCCGATCCACCGATCTCATTGGCGTAACCATTACCGGCGACGGCGCCAGGAAGGGTGGCGTGATGCGCGCAGACCTGGGACGATGCCGAGGCGTGTTCACCGGCACCGAGAGAGGAAGGCGGGCGTCATGGCGGCGGAGTTGATTTTGGAGTTTGAGGGCATTACCACCACGGAGTACTGGGCGGTAAACAAGGAACTCGGCATCGACGCAGCAACCGGGGAGGGCATCTGGCCTGACGGCATGGTGGCTCATTCCGCCGGTCTCAACGAGGACGGACACCTCGTCGTGATTGAGGTGTGGGACACCCCGGCGCACCAGGCCAAGTTCATGGAGGAGCGCCTTGGCCCCGCACTTGTCAGGGGTGGCATCACCGGACCGCCTTCGAGCATCACGTGGATCGATCTGGTGTCTCACCAGCACCTCGGGAGCTAACGACGCACGCCACGAGGCGCTGACCTGCAGAAAATCGGGCTCCGGCCGTGCGGGCGTTCGTGGGGATGGCGGGGACGCTCACGCGTGTCCCCGCCAGGACGCCTGTAGGGCCGCCGCCGCTCTGCTCGATGCGGCCGACGTCCATCGTCCGGTGATCGGACGCGAGCGTCGGGCGCAGGCACACGACCCACGTGGCGCCGTGGACGCGCGTCCGCGCGTCGCGGCGCTCGTCCTCAGCCGGAGAACGCCAGGAAGTGCGTTCCCCAGGCCGCGAGCCCGACGTAGAGACCCGCGTCGGCCAATTCGTCGCCGTCGCGCACGAACGTCTGGTCAGTCAGCTGGTCGACGAGCTGCCAGCTGCGCCCGGCAAGGACATCTGCCCACGGCAGGCGCACGTGTGCCTGCGCCTGGGCGTCCGCGAGATTGACCACCACGAGGTAGCGCCCGCCGGGGTTCGACCAGCACCAGCCGACGAGTTGCTGGTGTGAGACGTTGTCGGGCCAGCCTGTGCACTCACACAGCCGCCAGTCGCCGCGGTGGATGTCGGCGTCGCGGACTGCCCCCAGCAGCCGTGCGTAGAACTGCCGCAGCGCGTCGTCCGGCGCCTCGTCGGGCCCGCGTCCTAGAAAGACAGGGATGTGTGTGCGGTGACCGTCCAGTTGGCCGTCGTGGTAGAGGCGCGCACCTTGGAGGGTCGACATCACGACCGCCGCCGCACGCGCCTGCTGCGGTGCGAACGTCGCCGCTGCGCGGGGCTCGTCGTGATTTTCGATGAAGCGGATCAGGCGCTCCTGGTAGTCGTCAGCGGCCTGAAGGTGCCCGCGCACCGCGTCGGCGGGGTCGTGGACCAGGCGGTCATACAGGCGCTTGTCGTAGCAGAAGTCGAATCCCTGCTGCTGGAGCGCCCACTCCATGTCCCAGTACGCCTCGGCGATGAACAGCAGGTCGGGATGGGCCCGCTTGACGCGGTCGATCAACGTCGGCCAGTAGTCGTCCGCCGGGGCGGCGCCCGCCCGCTCGCCCCACGTGCGCGCGAAGACCTCGTTGGTCATCAGCATCGCCATATCGCAGCGCAGCCCATCGCACTGCTGGCCGATCTCGACGAGCGTCTCGGCGACGGCGTCCCGAAGCGCCGGCGAGAACGCGTTCAGCTGCACAACGTCGGGCCATGGAGGGAAATACGGGTCGCGTCCATTGGCAACGATGCCGGCGCCGGTCCGGAGGAAGGCCTCCGGATGCCGGGTGAGCTCGTCCTCGCTGCCGCGCAGGAAGCATGCCGGCCGTTCGGCGATCCAGGGATGGTCCGGGGCCACATGGTTCGGAACGTAGTCGAGGATCAGCGCGAGCCCCCGGTCGGCGAGCTGCTGGCGGGCTGCCGCGAGCGCTTCGGGGCCGCCGAAGCGCGCGTCGACGACGTAGTCGCGGACGCAGTAGGGCGATCCGATGATGTCCTGGGGGCGCAGGTCGGGTAACGCGGCGCGGTTGCCGGCGTCAATATCGGGGTTCTCCAGCGCGATTGCCAGACCGGCAGGACTTCGACGCCAGACGCCCATCAGCCAGACGGCGTCGACCGGCAGCGCCGCGAGGGCATCCCAGACATCTTCCGGGATGCCCTCGAGCGTAAGCGGGCGCTCGCGCGCGCGGCCGAGGCGTTCGAGCCACACCGCCGTATTGATCTCATACACGGTTGGGCGCGGAGGCAGGCGTGCGGACACGGCGTCTACTCGTCGAGGCCCGGGATCGCGCCCGGCTCGCGCAACCCCTCGCTGATGGCGAATAGCAGGGCAACGACGCCGGTCCAACCGGTCTGATGACTGGCGCCGAGGCCGGCGCCGTTGTCGCCGTGGAAGTACTCGTGGAACGGCACCAGGTCGTGCCAGTGGGGGTCGGTCTGGAACTTTTCGGTCCCGCCGAAGACCGCGCGGCGCCCATGCTCGTCCTCGGTAAAGGTCGTCGTGAGGCGCGTGCTGATCTCGGTCGCGACGTCGCCCAGGTTGAGCTCACGGCCGGACCCCGTTGGGCACTCGACCTTCAGCCGGTCGCCGTAGTAGCGGTGCAGCTGTGTCAGTGCGCGCAGGATCACAAGGTTCATCGGGAACCATACGGGTCCCCGCCAGTTGGAGTTGCCGCCGAACATGCCCGTATCGGACTCGGCTGGGAGGTAGCCGACCTCGTACTCCTGGCCGCCCCAGTCGAACACGCACGGGTGGTCGAGGTGCGAGCGGGAGATCGAGCGGATACCGTGCGGACCCAGGAACTCGTTCTCGTCGAGCATGACCGCGAGGATCCGCCGCAGACGCTCTTCGTCGACGAGGGCGAGCATGCGGTGGCCCTCTGGACTGGCACCGGGCAGGTGCAGCGACGGCACGTAGTCGGCGAAGTCGCGCAGGAACCCCCAGACCGTGTCCGTCATATTCGGATAGCGCTCCAGAATTTCGGCGTCGAACACTGTTGCCGCACAAAGCGGGAGCAGGCCGACGAGCGAGCGCACCTTGAGCGGGAACGTGGTGCCGTCCGGCATGCGCAGCACGTCGTAGTAGAAGCCATCCTGCTCGTCCCACAGCGAGGTGTCACCGCCGGGCGGGTTCATGGCGAGGGCGATCCACTCGAAATGTGTGACGAACTTGAGCGCCATGTCGGCGTAGGCGCGATCGTGTTTGGCGAGCTCGATCGCGATCTGCAGCATCCACTGGCAGTAGAGCGCCATCCATGCCGTGCCATCCGCCTGCTCGAGCGAGCCTCCGCCCGGCAGCGGTGCGGACCGGTCGAAGATGCCGATGTTGTCCAGGCCGAGAAACCCGCCCTGGAACAGGTTCCGGTCATCGGGGTCCTTGCGGTTGACCCACCACGTGAAGTTCGTCACCAGCCGGTTGAACACTCGCGCCAGGAACTCCGGGTCGCCCTCGCCGCGGATCTCGGCCTCGCGCTCGTAGACATAGAGCGCCGCCCACGCCGTGACCGGGGGGTTCACATCGGAGAAGTTCCACTCGTACGCGGGTACCTGGCCATTGGGGTGCAGGTAGCGGGTGCCAAGCAGCAGCTCGACCTGTTCCTTGGCGAAGTCCACGTCGACCAGAGCCAGTGGTGCCGTGTGGAAGGCGAGGTCCCAGGCGGCGAACCACGGGTACTCCCACTTGTCGGGCATCGAGATCACGTCGCGGGCAACCATGTGGAACCACGGCACGTTGCGGACCGATGAGCTGGAGGCGCCTTGCGCCCACGGGTTCACCCCGTGCTCGTCCAGCCAATGGTGCACGTCGTACTCGTAGTACTGCTTGCTCCACAACAAGCCCGCCAGCGCCTGACGCTTCACCAGCGTCGCGTCGGGATGCAGCGCCGGCGGGATCACCGTGGCGTAGAACTGGTCTGTCTCGCGGCGTCGCTCGTCCAGCAACTTGTCGAATTCCACGCCAAGCGGCTCGCTGCCGTTCGCTGCCGATCCGCCGGGTTCCAGCGATAGGCGCAGGCGTATCGCAGCGCTTCCGCCGGCCGGGACATGGAGCACATGATGGGCGGCGACCTTTGTCCCCGTGCGCCCGGGGTTGACCGCGTCGGCGTTGCCGCCGACGACGTGTTCGTTGATCCCGTCCTTGACGTAGGGCGAGGCATTCGGAGTGCCGAATAGCCGCTGGTTGTTGGTCTCGTTCTCGCAGAACAACAAGCTGGCGGACGCGTCGGCATGCAGCAGCCATGTGCCGAGCTCGACATGCTCGGCGCGTACGACGGCAGCGCCCGAGCGATCGGCGACGGTCGTCATCGAGGGTTTGGGGTCGCCATCGTCCCACGACCAGGTGTTGCGAAACCACAGGGTCGGCAGCAGATGCAGCGGGGCGGCGTCGGGTCCCCGGTTGTGTGCGGTCACGAGCATCAGGATGTCGTCGCAGTCCGCCTTGGCGTACTCCACGACCACGTCGAAGTAGCGGTCGTCGTCGAAGATGCCGGCATCGAGGAGTTCGTACTCCATGTCGTGCTGGCCACGGCTTGCGTTGGTGGACACCAGATCCAGGTACGGGAACGCCCGCTGGGGGTACTTGTACAAGCACTTCAAGTAGGAGTGCGTGGGGGTGCTGTCGAGGTAGAACCAGTACTCCTTGGCGTCCTCGCCGTGATTGCCCTCGCCGTTTGTCAGGCCGAACATCCGCTCCTTGAGGATCGGATCAGCGCCGTTCCAGAGTGCCAGGGCCAGACACAGGCGCTGGCGGTTGTCGCAGATTCCCGCGATTCCATCCTCACCCCAGCGATACGCACGCGAACGCGCCTGGTCGTGGGTGAGGTAGTTCCAGGCGTCCCCGCCGGGTGAGTAGTCCTCGCGCACCGTCCCCCACTGCCGCTCGCTGAGATACGGCCCCCACGCCTTCCACGGCGCGTCGCCCGTGCGCGCCTGCTCCAGTCGCAGGTGCTCGGGGGTTCTGCCTCTTGGTCGGGGCGCTGGCATCGTGTCCCGAGTATGTCGGGCGCCTCCCTGCCTCGGCAATGCCGAGCGGCCCGCCCGGACCGATGTTTCAAGACCGTGTACCGGCCGTCCAACCACGCGGCCGCCACTGCGCCGAGCAGTTTCCTCAGGCGGTCACTCGAGAGAATCGGGTGGGGCCGGTCGTTGCTCACGCGCGGGCCCGCCTTCTCAGCAGCGCCAGCTTCGAGCTCCGTTGTCGGGCGGGAATTGGCGCCCGGTGCCCGCAGGTGGGCGACCGGAGCGACGTCGGTGTTGACAACGCGATAGTTAACGATGTATCGTGATCGCTAGTAAGCAATCGAATTGATTGCGCGTCACGAAAGGGACCACCCATGTATGACGACACCTGCGGCTCGCGCCGCGCATCCCAGATCGACGGCGACAGCCGTCGACACCACCACCGCGGCCCCGGCGAACGCCCAGGACACGCGAGCGAGCGCCACCGCCACGGACGAGGCGCGGGACGGGCCCGACGTGGCGACGTCCGTGCCGCGGTCCTGGCCCTGCTCGGCGAACGGCCGATGCACGGCTACGAGATGATCCAGGAGCTTGAGACCCGCACCGGCGGCGTCTGGAAGCCGAGCGCCGGCTCTGTCTATCCGACGCTAGCGATGCTCGAAGACGAGGGCCTGGTCCGCAGCGAGACAATCGCCGGCAAGAAGCTCTTCGCGCTGACCGCCGCCGGCACCGAGGCCCAGACCTCGGTCGAGGAGGCCCCGTGGGCCGCCATGGTCCGGGACGCGGATCCCGCGCAGGTCCAGCTGCGCGAGGCGGTTCAGACCGTGCACATCGCGGCACGCCAGATCGCCCTGATCGGCACCCAGGAGCAGAAAGCCCAGGCAGTCGAGCTCATCACCGAGCTGCGCAGAGCCCTCTATCTCCTCCTGGCCGGATGAGCGAACAGGACGGGCTGAGACGCCACCGTGCGAACCTGGCACCCAGTGCATCACCCGACACGCGGGATCGCGCAGCCCGTGATTCACCGATCGCACAGTTCGCGCCGATGGCCCGTGAAACCCGGTGGGTTAAAGGGCGTGCGTGCCACCGGGAGTGCGACGGACGACTTTCTGCGGCTGGTGTCCGACTCTCGGAATCGTCCCGGGGCATCGCTTGGCACCTGCGAACGGGCACGGATTGACGTGTGGCGCGCCGCGCGCAGGCGCGGCGCGGTGCCGCATACAACGCTGACTAGATACGCCGCCGACGCCTCCCCGGCGTAACGGCCGCAGCCACGACGGCGGTTTTCGCAACCGGCGCGGGGCCGGGCGTCACGGCCTTGACAACGACGGCGGTTTTCGCAACCGGCGCACCAATGACACCGACTCTGCCGACACGTGCTGGTCTGACTGGCATGCTCATGCTCCTTCGGTCTCGGATTCCTCGTCGGCTTCGATGGAGGCGATGATGGCCTGAATGGGAATCCGTCCGTTGGCGATCAGCTGCCCGCCTGAGCGGCGCGCCGCCGATGCGAAGGGCGCGGCCCACAGATTCTCCCAAACGAGTACCCCGGCCGTGCTTCCCGGATCCATGGCGGCCGCGAGGTGGGCGACGTCCTCTGCGGCCAGCAGTTCGGCCAGCTCGGCCTCGAGCCGCTGCAGCTCGCCGAGTTCGTCGATGTCGGAGAGTTCCATGGCCTCGACGGTGCCGTCCTCGGCCTTGCTGAGGATGAGTACATCGATGAGCCGGATGATTCCGGAGTCGACGAGTGCGATGAGCTCCGCCGCCATGTCGCCCGTGAAGTTCGCGGCCCCTGCCGGGAACTCGACGACGAGGTAGTCAACAGGACCGAGCTCGTCAAGTGATGCGTCGCTCATCATCATTCCGTTTCGTTGGCCCGGCCGGGCTGTCCCAACCCGGAGGACTCTGAGACTACCCGAATGTAGATCGACCTCCCGCGCGCAACAAGGGCGGATGCTCTGGCGCCGCCGCCGGGCGACCCCACGGTGTCGTCTGGTCGGTGCATGGCCCTCGCCGGGGTCCGGGCGGCGCCGAGTCGGGTACAGTCGCACCATGAAAGGATTCGTCTATCGGCTGCTCGCGCCGCGGCCGACGTTCGCCGTCGACATGACGCCAGAAGAGCGCGCCACGCTGAACGATCACGCTGCGTACTGGGCGGAGCTCATGCAAAGGGGCAAGGCAGTCGCCTTCGGGCCGGTCAACGACCCCCAGGGGCCCTACGGGTTAGGCATTCTCTTGGTTGAGGACCTGGCGGAGGCGGAGGCGATTCGGGATGCCGATCCGGCGATTGCCGGCCCGCATGGGCTCCGGGGCGAGCTCGCGCCGATGATCCGGCTGGTCACGACCGAGGGCGTGTACGAAGGGGGCTGATCGCTCCGGTATCGCGGCGAAAGCGCTCCGCCGGCGGTCACCACGAGTTGGCGACGCCGCCGGTGCGGTTGATCGGCTGAGCGGTGATGCGGACCGAGCGCTCCAGTGGCAGCGCGTGGCGCCGCGATGCTGCCGGGCGTGGCGGTACGCGTGGTACGTCCGCCGGTGCGCGCCGCCATCGGCCCGACCCGCTCGGGCCGATGGCGGCTGCATCAGGTCCGAGCAGGTCCGCAGGTTGCGCGCCGTGGCGGCCGCCACCTGTCAGGGGCTGCCCCAGGGTCGCCAGGAGCCACGAGGACTATGCCTCGACGAGGATTACCAACGTCTCTGGGAGTACGCCGTCGTACCTCATCGCATCTGCCAGCGCCGGGGTCTGCATTGCGGCCATGACGGCATCCATATCGGCGACGTCCATCAGGACCGCGACCTGGGTTGGGTTCTGCGGGTCGACGAACGTCCGGATGTTGGTGACTCCAAGCGGACCGAACACTTCCTCGCGCTTCGGCGAGGCGAGCCAATGATCGGTGTCCTTGACATCGTGGTGCGCGATCACGGTGGGCATGGGGGTCTCCTGAGGGTTGGTCGGCCCTGCCGGCGGCGGGCCTCTGGGCCGAACTTACGCGAGCAGGTGCCGGCGCCACGGCGGGGGATCTGGCGTCCCGGCCGGGTTCTGTCGAATTAGCAGAAAAATGCTCAAACGTCGCGATGTCCGGACCCGCAGCTGCGTGACGACGACCCCGAACGGCGGCCGGGTCGGCACGTTCGGCGGCGGCGTGGACGTGACACTTCCACGCCCGTACCCGGCGGGATGCTACGACGCCGATGTCGTGGCATCATCGGTGATGCCGCGCCGTCGGCCCAACCCAAACGAAATGCGTGTTCGAGATCGGTCAACAGCTCGCTGAGCAGCGCCGTCGGCGTAGCCTTTCGCTCGCCGATTGCGAGGATGCGACCAAAATCCGCGCCAAGTTTCTGGCGGCGCTCGAGGACGACCGCATCGACGGGCTTCCGGATCCGGCATACGGGCGGATTTTCCTCCGCGATTATGCCCGCTTTCTCGGCTTGGACGCCGATGCCCTGGTGACGGAGTTCGACGAGCGCCACGACGCGGTCACGCTCTCTGCCGAACATCAGCTGGTACCGCCCGACCCGCCCGAGCGTGGGCAGCGCGCGCGACTCGGGAGTCGGCTCGCCGACCTGCCCGGACCACGACCCGGGAAGTTGGTCTGGTTGGGAATCGGCGCCGTGCTCGCACTCGGAGTCCTCGTGTGGCTGGGAGAGACCCGAGGTCCGGGTCCGACGCCGGCCCACATCAGCATTGCGCCGACGTCAATACGACCCGCCCGAGCGCCGGCCATCCTCCCGCCTGTGCATCCCGCACCGACCACGCTCGTCCTGACCGGCTCGGGGACCGCGGGCTCCTACGTCATGGTCCGGGCCGGCGATTCCACTGGCGTGATCGTCTACGAGGGGACCCTGGCGGCGGGCTCGAGCGAGCGCCTGCAGGTGTCGCAGCCCCTGTGGATGCGGGTGGGCTGGACGCCACGCCTGCAGGCCGTGCTGGGAGGCCGCGCGCTCGCGCTCTCGGGCGGCACCGCGGACTTCACCGTCACCCGCACCGGGATCACCGCCGCGAGCTGAGCGCGGCGCCGACGCGAGCTCGACGAAGCGATCGTCATCCCACCGATGAGGTGCGGTTCCCGCCCCAGGGGCACTTCTTCCCCCGCCGGGGGTGGGACCGGCCTCGTGCCGCCGCATGCCGGCGCTGGGGCGGTGCGAGACCGGACGGCTGCAGTCTTCGGGCGAGCGGTCCTATCATGGGTGTTGCGGGCCGAGGAGGAGGCGCCCATGTGGATCGCCGCTGGCGTCCTGATTGGACTGGTTGTCATTGCGTCGCTGGCGGGATTTCATCTCGGACCGCACGTGCACTTCGCCGCGGGCGTCCTCGGCATCGTGGCGGCAGCCTGGCTCGTCATGATGCTCATCCAGGGACGATCGGCCTCGGCCGTGTGGGCGCTGTTGGCTGCCGTCCTCGTCGTATCGGCGGCGGCCGTCGCCGTCGGCTGGGTCGGTCTGTCGGGACGGGGCACGGTCGCCTACCATCCCGAGCGGATTGAGGGCGCTGAGGGCATCGCCGTGAACGACTTGGCCCCGGACGGATTGGTGCGGGTCCGCGGGGAGCAGTGGTCGGCGACGTCGGTCAACGGAACCGCGCGCGCCGGGACGCGCGTGCAGGTCCTCCGCGTATCCGGGCTGCGTCTGGACGTGTGGGCCGAGGAACCGGAGGTGCACGCCGACGGTTGGAACTGACCGACGCGGTGATCGGGGCCACGGTTCGGGGACCTTGACACGCCCGTGCGGGAACTGGCGGCTCGCGCGTGCTGCGCAGCTGGGACAGCGAGTGCGCCGCAGAGCGGCTCCCTGGGACCGTTGCGGCGGGCATCGCGGCCTCGACGCGCACGAGCCGTGCGGGGGTACGCGACAGCTTGGTCGCTTTGAAGGCGTTCTCGAGTCGCGCGCGGCTTGAAGCGCCGCGGCTCAGCAATCCGTTGGCGCCCATGCCGTAGAACGCACCGGTGTCGAGCGGCGTGATGCCCCGTCAAGGGCAGCGTGGATGGTGGCGGTCGACGCCACGACGTCAGTGGGGCCGACGAACTCCGACATGCCCAGGCATCCGAGCCCGATCTCTACGACCACGAGTGCGGTCGACCCGAGGCGGCATGTGGACACGCTGATGCCCCTCCCGTCGCCCGTGGCGCCGACGATCGCATGCCCACCCGGGTCCTCGCGCGTGGGCCGTGGCGCGCTCGCGCACCGCGGCCACAGCGGTCACAGCGAGGGCTGGGCCTCGGCGGTTTTGGCCGTCGGCTGGTAGCGCGCCACCGAGAAGCCGAGGAGCAGCGGGACGGCGATTGCGAACACGGCGAGCATCGCGATCAGGATCACGAGCGGCTCGCCGCGCGTCCCGTCGTAGATGAACGCGTATCCGATCATTCCGGCGATCACCAGGTATGCGACCAGCGCCCATCCGGCGACCAAGCGGAAGGATCCCCACGCGAAGTCGTCGATGCGCGCCAGCAGCACGACGTCGGCGATGAGCACGATCACGGCCAGGACGAGCAGCACGATGGCTGGTATCAGGGAGATATTGCCGGGCAGGTTGGCGGCCATGTAGATCCCGCCGATGATCACCAGGACCATCGCCACGTCGGCGAGCTTGTCGATCGGCGGAAAGCTGCGCTCGGTGGGCGCAGGCGGGGGCGCGGTCGTCATTGGGAGGCCACCCGCGTCATGATGATGAGCGTGGCGACCTGCATCAGGCCGGTCACGCCGGCGGTGTAGACGAAGATCCGCATCAGGCGAGCGATGCGCATACCGTTGGGCTTTGGCTTCTTGAGCTCGAACAGCACGGCGAGGTTCGCGGGCTCGAGCAGACCGATCGCGATCGTCGCCATGATGCCGACGACGATGAAGGAGGCCACCAGCCACGCGTGGTTGGGCGAGCTCGGGTCAAGATTGCCCAGGTGGCGTGCCAGCTGCCAACCGGACGCGAGCGTCATCGTCACCAGCGTGGGCATCAGCAGCACCATCTTCGGCATGAACTTGGTCGTGAACTCGATGCGGGCCGGGATCGACATGCGCCCGATGATCGGGCCGAGCACGAGGCCGACGAACAGGTCGACGCCCGTCCAGAGCCCGCCCCCCACGATGTGAAAGAAGGTGAGCGCCCAGAGGTTGTTGCTTGCGATCGCGACGATCAGGCCGATGACCGCGGCGGCGACGATCGGGATCCCTTTGAGGGGGACGATCTGAAAGTCGGGGACGGCCGGGGGCGGCCCACCGTGGGCATCGGGCGCGACGGCGATGGCTGCGGTGTCCTGTGCCATGAGGTACATCCCAGGAGAGAACGACGGGGGCGTCGACGCGCGCTGGTGCGCATCGATGCACCGAATCTACGGCCCCGGCACGCCGAGGTCCAGCGTCGGCCGGGGGGTTTTCCGGAGCCACAGCCCGGCCTCCCAGGGGTCGCCGCCGGTCCGGGGATTCCCGGACCCAAACCGCGCCGGTGGCCGGATGTTGGCCTGCTCAGCGTAGATTTACGCTGCCGGAACGAGGAGGACGACAGTGTCGCGGAGATCATCGCTCTGCCGGGGGGCCATCGCGCGTGCGCGGACGCGCGCGTGCGCCGGGGGGCGCCGGTGACCGGCCGGGTGAGCAGTTCGGCGGCCCGCCGGACCACCCAGAACCTGGCATGGATCCTGCTCGAGCAGTCGGGTCAGCGTGCCGCCGGCCTGCGGGCGGTCGTGACCGACGACGCGACCTGGACCGTGGCGGACGTGCGCGAGCGCACGGTGGCAATGGCCGCGGCCTTCGCCCGGCTCGGCGTTGGCGCGGGGGACATCGTGTTGCTGCGCGCACCGGACTCGGCGGACTGGATCGCGACCTTCCTCGGGGCGGTGCGCTGCGGGGCGGTGGTTGCGCTGGCGGGCATGGGCATCACGGACGACCGGCTACGCGATGTCGCTCAACGAGCCACGCCACGGCTGGTGATCTCCGACGGCCCGCCGATCCTGGGGGACGTCCCGCAGGCCGATCCCGCCGCGTTGGCCGCGGCCGCTACGGGCGCGGCGGATCCGGGGATCTGTGCGGTGGGCGCCGACGACCCCTGCTACATGCTGCTGACCTCCGGCTCGACGGGTCCGTCGAAGTGGGCCGTCCACCGCCACCGCGATATCCCGGGGTGTATCGCGACCTACGGGCGCCGCATCCTGAAACTGCGTCCGGGTGATCTGGTCTGGTCCGTGGCCGCGCTGCCGACGAGCTACGGGCTCGGCAAGAGCATGTACTTCCCGATCGGCGCTGGCGCGGCGGCCTGGATCGAGCGACACGGGCGCGACCCCGAGCGGCTCGAGATCGCCTGCCGTGACTACGGGGTCAACGTCGTGGCTGGGGTTCCGACGTGGTGGGCGCGTCTTGCCCGGCACGTTCGGGAGGGCCGTGTTGACGGCGCGTCGTTCGCCGGCGTACGGCTGGCGGTCGCGGCGGGCGAACTGCTCGACGCGCGCGTGTGGGAAGCGGTGGCCGAGACGACCGGCATGCGCATCGTCAATTCGCTCGGCTCGTCGGAGGCGACCAACCTCTACACGTCCGACGTTGTCGGTAGCCCGGCGGCCGGGCGCATCGGCTGGGTCGTTCCCGGCTACCGCCTGCGCATCGCGCCGGTCGATGGCGCGCCGGAGGGCGCGGGAGAGCTGCTCGTGGCCGGCCCGACCGTGATGGCCGGATACTTCGGCGACCCCGAGACGAGCGCGCGCACGCTGGAGGGGGGATGGCTGCACACCGGCGACCTGGTCGAGTGGGCGCCCGACGGCCAGATCCGGATCCTGGGCCGCGTTGGCGACCGCGTCAAGGTGGGGGCCTCCTGGGTTGATCCGGCGCGCATCCGTGAGGTGCTGCTGGCCGACCCCGACGTCGCCGATGCGATCTGCGTGCCCGTCGTCGACGACGAGGGCGTGACCCGTCTGGTCGGCGCCGTCGCGACGCCGCGCCCCGGTCCCGAGCTTGAGGAACGCTTACGGGAGCGCCTGACCGCGCTTCCGGCCCTCGAGCGTCCCCGTGCCCTGTTGGTCGCCACCGAGCTGCCGGTGACGGCGTCCGGCAAGGTTGACCGCACCGAGCTGAACGCGCGAGCGCGGGCGGCATTGAGCAACCCAAACCAAAAGGTGACGCATGGCCACTGACGTACTTGACCCCGCGATCCTCGACCGGTGGAACGGCTGCGGCTACTACCAGATGGTCGGCATGCGCGTGGAGCGGGCCGACGGCGACGGAAGCCTGTTCCGGATCACGATCACTCCCGGGCACACCCAGCTGTACGGCACCGCGCACGGCGGGATCCTGTCCGGCATGCTCGACGCGGCGATGGCCCTGGCGCTGCTCGCCAAGATGCCCGCCGACGAGGGCTGCGCGACGATTGAGATGAAGGCCAACTTCACCGCGCCCGGCAATCCGGGTGAGCTGGTCGGTACCGGTACGGTGGTTGACATGGGCCGGCGGATCGCCGTGGCCCGTGCCGACATTTGCGACGAGGGCGGACGCCTGGTCGCCAGCTCGCAGGGCACGTTCATGCGGTTCAAGACGGGTGACGCATGAGCGAGCTCACCCGTATCGACGGCAAGGTCGCCATCGTCACCGGTGCGGCCGGCGGCATGGGCCAGGCCATCGCCCGGCTGCTGGCGGCGCGTGGCGCCACGGTCGTGCTCACCGACCTGGATCCCGCCGTCCTCGATCACGCCACCACGTTCGGCGCGGACGCGCTCGCGCTGACGCACGACGTGACGAGTGTCGAGGATTCGCGGTCGGTCGTCGCGCAGGTGCGCGAACGATTCGGGCGCCTGGACATCCTCGTCAACAACGCCGGCTGGGACCGCCCAGGCCTGTTCGCCGACTCCGAGCCGGCCGATTGGCTGCGGATCGTCCAGATCAACTACCTCGGCGTACTCAACGGCAGCCACGCCGCGATTCCGTTGCTCCGCGAGGCCCCCGAGGGCGGCGTGATCGTCTCGATCGCCTCCGACACCGCGCGCGTCGGCGGCTGGGGCGAGGCGGCCTACGCCGGCGCCAAGGCCGCGGTCGTCGCCTTCTCCAAGTCGCTGGCCCGCGAGGTCGCCCGTGACGGGATCAGGGTGAACTGCGTCTCGCCCGCCGTGACGCAAACGGCCTTTCAGGACCGGCTCGCGGCCGATCCGGTGGGCGCGAAGATCGTCGAAGGCGCGATCCGCGCGGCGCCGATGCGCCGGGCCGCGGTACCCGACGAGATCGCCGAGGCGGTGGCGTTCATGGCGTCACCCGCGGCCGGGTTCATCACCGGGCAGGTGCTCTCGGTCAACGGCGGGGTCGTGATGTAGGCACGCCGCGCTAGAGCCCGGCGTCGACGAGCTGGAGCGGACGCCGGGCCGGCGTGACGTGGACGAAGATCGCGATGCTCCGGACGTCGATTCGCTCGGCGTGCGCGCCCGAACGCGCGAGCGCCGCCTGCAGCTGATCGGCCGGCGGGCCGACCGGGGCCGCGTACGCGGGATCGGCCGCGCCGGCGACCGCGCGCGCCTGCGACGGGAACCGCACGATCCCGCCGGTCGGTGCCACCGACACCGCGCCGTCGGCAGCAAATGCGATCGGGTAGGCCAGCCAGTAGTTGGCGTAGACGTCGCGCACGCCCAGCCGCTGCAACTCGGCGACCACGGCGGGCATGTCCTGCGTCTTGATGGGCAGGCCGCCGACGTGTCCGGTCGTCTCGCCCAACGCGTCCGCGGTGTGCATGGTGGTCAGCGTCATGGCGAGCAGGGCGCCAACGAGCGCCGCCGCGGCGATGCCACGCGCACGGCCGCGGATGCGCCAGACGCCCCATGCCAGCACGAGTGCCAGCAGCGGATAGAGCGTGAACAGATAGCGCGGCTCGCGCGTGTAGGTGGTGTAGGCGGAGAACCCATAGGCGGCGCCGAACAGGAGAAAGCCCGCCAGCGCGACATCGATCGGGGCGCGGTGCCGGGTCCGGAAGCTGATCAGATCCACCAGCCCGCGCC
Organism: uncultured Thermoleophilia bacterium; assembly: GCA_963842065.1. GTDB lineage: Bacteria > Actinomycetota > Thermoleophilia > Miltoncostaeales > Miltoncostaeaceae > CAITWD01. Next base: position 100,531 of record CAWJEW010000008.1, read on the forward strand.
AGCGGACGAGCACTGCCCACAAGAGGAGCCCCAGCGCGACGATCCCGATCGCCAGCGGCGGCAGCCAGTCCGCCGCGCGGGCCCCGGAGAACGGCCGGGCGGCTCCCAGGAACATCTCCAGCACCGGGTCCACCAAGCCGTGAAGCTTTCCCGAAACCGATCCGGCCGAGGATCCGAGGCCCTGCTGCCACGGCAGCACCGAGCCGTGGTGCAGCTGATAGCCAAGGGCCGGCGCCGCGCCGAGCATCGCGCCGGCAAGCGCGGGAGGCACGAGTCCGCGCAGCGATCCGCGGGCCGACGCCACGGCCCAGAGCACCGCGGGGACCACCAAGAACAGCGCGAGGCTGTTCTCCCAGATGGCGAGGCCGACACAGACGCCGAGCGCCAGCGCGGCATACCGCCCGGGCCGTCGATCGCGATCCCGGCCGAAGGCCACCAGCAGCGACGCGGTCCCCACCAGCTGCGCGGTGTCGTACGCCCCGTGGCTGTGGATACCCTTGTAGACGTTGTAGTACGGACCTGCGGCGTAGATCGCGGCGGCGAACACGCCGCCCCAGCCGCTGCCGGTGACCTGCCGGCCCACGAGGCCGACGAGCACGCACGTCGCCGTGCACAGCGCGATCTCGACCAGGCGCAGGTTCGTCGGGGTGCTGGGCAACACGCCCAGCACGGCGGCCTGCAGATACTGCTCGAGCGCGCCCTGGTAGTTCTGGCCGGCAAAGTACGCGTACAGGTCGCCGTGCAGGATGCGCTGGGCCATGATGCCGGTGACCGCTTCATCGGCATCAAGGCGCCCGATCGTGCTGAGCAGGCCGACCATCCGGATCGCGGCGGCGATCGCGGCAACACCCGCAAGCGCCACGACCTGCCAGCCGGTCCAGGGCCCGCGTCCGGGCGCTGCGCGCAGGACGTCGGGGCCGGCATCGACCTCGCGCGAGCGTCGGGTGTGGCGAGCGAGCAGGCTGGTCATCGAGCCGGAGCCTATGTCGGGGTCCACGGAACGCGGTCGAATCGGGCCAAACGTTTCGACGGCGACCGCGCGGCTCAGGTGACGGCGATGGCGGGATCCAGCCCGAGGCGGGCCGAGATGCACCCGATCCACGCGTGGTCGTCGTGCGCCTGCAGCGTGGCGATCCCGTGCTGCTCGGCCGCTCCGCAAGGCGTGCGGACGGTCGTCGACGTACAGCACGCGCTCCGGCGGCGGGCCCAGGCGCGTCAGCTGCGCGAACGCGCGGGGATCCGGCTTGACCATCCCGGTGAGGCTGGAGATCAGCAGTGGATCAAGGACGTCGGCAAGCCCCTCGCGGGTCAAGACGGGCAGCACCCATTCGGCACGCTGGTTGGAGAGCACCCCGACCGGCACAACGTCGGCCCACCGCCGGATGACGCCGATGTGATCGATCGGACGCAGCATCCAGGCCGTCATTTCGGTCTGCCAGCTGCCGGTCTCGGGTGGGACCGCGGCATAGTCGGTGAAGGCCGCCCAGAACTCTGCGAGGCCGATCCGGCCGCTCCAGAAGGGGCTGAACAGGTGCGTGTTGAAGAACCGCCACAGCTGCCGCTCGCTCCGGTCGGAACTCGCCGACAGCTCGGCGATCACCTGGGGCATCGCCGACGGCAGGATGACCCCGCCGATGTCCAGCATCACGTGCTCGACCGGCGGCAGCTCCGCGCGGACTTCCTGCGGACGCACTCATCTGTGCCCAGTCTAGGCAGCGCAGCGCGATTCCGTGGTCGCGTGCACCATCTACACTGGCCGCGCAATGGCAGAGCCGCCACGAGACCGGGCCGCACGCCGAGCGGCCGAGCGCCGCCGTCGCGTCCGGCACCGGCGCCAGGTGGCGCTGCTTGCGCTCGCGGGGGTGTTGGTGGCGGTCCTGTTGGCCTGGACTGCGTTCGGGTCATCCGGCGGCGGCTCGCACAGCGCGCCCTCGGCGTCGTCGGCGGCGACACGCACGACCGACACGACGACGACCCCGGCAACGCCCACCGAACCCGCCGCCGAGGTGGCGGTCGCCGCCGTGGGCGACACGATGATGGGGTCACCGCCGTACGGGCTCCCCCCGGACAACGGCAGGTACCTGTTCTCCGCCGTCAAGCAGTACCTGGTCGGCAACGTCGTCATCGTCGACCAGGAGGGCACGTTCACCGAGACCGGGCCGTCCAAGTGCGGGCCGAGCTCCACCGATTGTTTCGCGTTTCGGACCCCCCCGAGCTACGCCGCGAACCTGACCGCGGCGGGCTTCACCGTCGCAAACCTCGCCGACAACCACACGTTCGATTTCGGGGCGGTCGGGCTCGCCAACACCGTGGCGGCACTCGCTGGCGTCGGGCTGCCGCACACCGGTCTGCCGGCACAGTTCACGATCCAGCACGTTGGGAAGACCAGTGTTGCGATCCTCGGCTTCGCCCCGTACAACTGGTGCGCCAACTCACTCGACCTTCCTGCGGTGCGGTCATTGATCGCGCAGGCACGCCACGAGGCGGATCTGGTGATCGTCTACTTCCACGCAGGAACGCAAGGTGCCGACGCCGTGCACGTGGGGCCGGGGGACGAGTACGTCGACGGGAATCCCCAGGGCAACGTGCAGCAGTTCGCCCACACCGCGGTCGACGCCGGCGCGGACCTGGTCATCGGCACCGGTCCGCACGTGCTGCGCGGGATCCAGTTCTACCGCGGCCACATGATCGCCTACAGCCTGGGTAACTTCGTCGGGTACAAGGGCTTCGGCCTCGGCGGGCAACCTGAGCACCAGCGGGGTCCTGCAGGCCACGCTGACGGCCAACGGAGGCTTCGTCTCCGCCCGCCTGCGCCCGGTCGAGCTCGACGGCAACGGCGTGCCGTCTCCGGGCGGGCAGGGAATCCCACTGGTCAAGGCGGTCTCCGAGGAGGACTTCGGGTCGACGGCGGGGCGGATCTCCGACAGCGGCGTCATCACCCCGCCGGCCGCCTGATGGACGCCCGTCGCTCGAGGCCCGGACCCGTGACCGTGCGTCGCGGCCCAGGCGCCTTCGCCGCGCTCCTGGTCGGGATGATCGCGATCGGCGGCCTTGCCGGTGGCGGCCCGGCGACCGGATCGTCATTCGGCGTGCTCGCCAGCGCGCCGCAGACGCCGCTGAAGGTCACCGCGCCGAACGCGACGGTGTCGATCGCCGACGTTGGCGACACGATGATGGGATCGCCGCCGTGGGGGCTGCCGCCGGCGGACGGCAGGCATCTGTTCTCGGCCGTCACGCGGTACCTGGTCGGCGACATCGTGACCGGCAACCTCGAGGGCACGCTCACCGGCTACACGGGCACCTCCAAGTGTGCGCGGCCGAGCTCGACCTGTTACGCGTTCCGCAGCCCGCCGAGCTATGCCGCCAACCTCAAGCGCGCGGGCTTCACCGTCATGAACGGCGCCAACAACCACTCCTACGACTTCGGTGCTGCGGGGCAGGCCAACACCGCCGCCGCGCTCAGGCGCGTCGGGATCCGCTACACGGGACCCCCCGGCACGATCGCCATCCAACACGTCGGCCCCGTGAGCGTCGCGATCCTGGGCTTCGCCCCGTACAATTGGGCCAACAACTCGCTCAACCTCGCCGGGGTCGCCGCGCTCGTGCGCAAGGCGCGCCACGAGGCCGACCTGGTGATCGTCCACGTGCATGCCGGCGCGGAAGGCGTCGGCGCGCAGCACGTGCGCCCGGGCAACGAGTACTACCTGGGCGAGAACCGGGGCAACGTCCTGGCGTTCGCCCACACGGCGGTCGATGCCGGCGCCGATCTCGTCGTGGGGTCGGGGCCGCACGTGCTGCGGGGGATGCAGTTCTGGCGCGGCCGGCTGATCGCCTTCAGCATGGGGAACTTCCTCGGGTACAAGGCCTTCGGGCTCGGCGGGGTACTCAGCCAGAGCGCGGTGCTGCAGGTGACGCTCACGGCCGACGGGCAGTTCGTGTCGGCCCGACTGCGCCCGATCCGGCTCAACGCCGTCGGGGTGCCGTCACCCGGCGGGTACGGTATCTCCGACATCCGGGCCCTGTCCCGGGAGGACTTCGGCACGACGGCCGCACGCATCTCGGCGTCCGGTGTCATCACGCCCCCGCCGGGCCAGTAAGCGCGGGGGGTCCGCAGCAACCGCGACGCGAGGGGGAACGCGATGGAGCGCATCAAGGTCGACGGCATTCGGCTGGCGATCCGCGAGGCGGGAGCCGGTGACCCGGTCCTCATGCTGCACGGGTTCCCAGAGCTGTCCTACTCGTGGCGGCATCAGCTCCCCGCCCTCGCCGGAGCCGGCTATCGGGCCATCGCCCCCGATCTGCGCGGCTACGGCGACTCGGACCGCCCCGTCGGCGTGGATGCGTACGCGGTGCCCGCGCTGGTCGGAGATGTCGTCGGGCTGATCGACGCCCTCGGCTACGAGCGCGTCCACCTGGTTGGCCATGACTGGGGCGGCGGCCTTGCGTGGGCAACGGCGGCGCTGCACCCGCAGCGCGTGCGCTCACTGATAATCGCCAATGCCCCGCATCCGGTGGCGTCGGCGGAGGCTCGCCGAGAGGACGCCGCGCAGCGTGCCAAGAGCTGGTACATGCTGCTGTTCCAGTTCGTCGGGGTCGCCGAGAGCTGGCTGGCCAACGACGATTTCGCGAACCTGCGCGAGATGGTGTTCGAGAACGCCGCGCCCGGGACGTTCACGCCCGAGGACGTGTGCGTCTACCTGGACGCGTTCTCGCGCGACGGCGCGCTCACGGCGGCGCTCAACTACTACCGGGCAAACATGCCAGCGGCGGCATGGCTTCGCGAACCACCGCAGCTGCCCGAGATCACCACGCCGACCATGGTTATCTGGGGCGAGGGCGACACGTTCCTGGGGCTCGGGCTGCTGGAGCGCTCGATCGCCAAGGTCGCCGGGCCGCTGCGGGTGGAGCGCCTGCCCGGGGTCAGCCACTGGGTCCAGCAGGAGGCGCCGGACGCCGTCAACGCACTGCTGATCGACTGGCTGGCGGGCACCGCCTAGCTGGCGCGGTCGCGCAGCGCCTTGCGATCGAGTTTGCCCGAGGGCAGGCGCGGTAGCTCAGTCCGCAGGATGACCTGCCGCGGGGCCATGTACGGCGCCAGGTGACGGGCGACGTGGCGGCGCAGATCGGCCGGGAGGCCGCCGAGCGCCTGGTCCTCCGGCACGATCCACGCCACCACCCGGATGAGGCCCGCTGCGTCTGCGACACCCCCGACGGCAGCTTCGCGAACGGCCGCATGCTCGAGCAGGCACGATTCGACCTCACGGGGACTCACCCAGCGGGCATCGACCTTGAACAGGTCGTCGACACGCCCGACGTGCCGGTAGCGGCCGTCATGGGCCACAAGTACGTCGCCCATCCTGATCCACTCCCCATAGACCAGCTCACGGGTGGCCGCCGCACGGCGCCAGTACCCCGAGGTGTTGGAGGGGCTGCGGATCCACAGCTGCCCGGGCGCGCCCTCGGGGACGTCACGGCCGTCGGAGTCGCGTAGCGCGATCTCGACGCCGGGGACCACGCGCCCGAGCCAACCGGGCTCCGGCGCGCCCGGCCGCGTCGAGATCACCACGTTTGAGCACTCGGAGCACCCAAGGCCTTCGATCAGCGGTACCCCGATCAACTCGGCGAATCCCATTGCGATCCCGGCAGGTAGGCTGTCGCCCGATGACACGCACAGGCGCACGCCGGCCAGGGCATCTGGCTGCGGGTGCCGGCGCAGGTACTCGATCAGCTGTGCCCAGAAGGTCGGCACGCCGGTCAGCACCCGGATCCCGTGCCGCGCCGTCAGCTCGATCGTCGTCCGCGGGTTCGGCCGGCCGCCGTTGAGCACGGTTGTGGCGCCCGCGCCGAGCACGCGGAAGAACCCGTTGCCGAAGCCCAGCGAGGTGAACAACTTCGCCGCCGAATGGCAGGGCTCGCCGGGCGCGAGCTCAAGAATGTGGCGCGCATAGGTCTCGACACTGGCGACCACGTCGCGGTGGGCGTGCATCACGCCCTTCGGGCGGCCGGTCGAGCCCGAGGAATAGATCATGTAGGCAAGGTCCTCCGGATGCACCCGCGCGCAGTCGGGACCCTCTCCGGCACCGAGTGCCGTGGGGTTGAGCACCGGCCAGGCGCCCGTCTGGCACTCTCCGTCGGCGACCACCAGCCTGGGCTCGCAGTCTTCGAGGATCGTCGTGACGCGATCCGCCGGGCTCATCGGGTCGACGGGAACCGCGACCGCGCCGAGCCAGGCGCAGCCGAGAAAGGCAGCGACCCACGGCCGGCCGTCGCGCAGTGCGACCGCCACCCGGTCGCCGCGCCGGGCTCCGGCGCGCGCTAGCGCACCGGCGGCCTGGCGGGCAGCGACCCACAGCTCGTCGTAGCTCCAGCGTCCGTCGGCGTCGATGACCGCAGTCGTCGCCCCACGGCCCGCCGACCGGTGGCGCCCGACCAGCGCGTGGACGAGGTTGGCCTCGCGGCTGACGCCGAAGGCGCGCGCCGGGGGTGGGGACGGTGCGGCGGGTGCCAGTGCCTCGGCGAGCATGGTGTACGCCTCGCGAGGGACCCGCTCCGGAAGCGCGAGGATCACATCGGTGACCCCGACGGCGGTGTACTCGGCAAGTCGCTCGCGTACCTGGTCGGCGGTTCCCACCAGCCCGGTCGTGTCCAGCCAGCGCAACAGCCGCTCCGGCGACGTCCCGAGGCGCGCCGCCTGCGGACCGACAAGGCGCCGGCGGTCGTCCTCGCTCGACCCGACCAGGCAGAAGGTGTAGAGGGCAACGGCGAGCGGCGGCCGTCCGGCCGCTGCGGCCGCTGCGGCCGCCACCGCCACTCGGGCCGCGAGCTCGTCGGCGCTGCTCCACGCCGCGATGATCCCGTCCGCGTGCCGACCGGCGTGCCGGAGCAGCAGCGGTCCGTGCGCGGCCAGCCAGACCGGCGGGCGCCGGATCAGGGGGCGGTTCGGTGCGCCGGCGACGAACCCGGCGACGTTCGCCCCCTCGGGGCGGTCCCACATCGCGTCCATGACCGCGAGCGCCTGCCGGACACCGGCGGTGCGCTCGGCGGGCGTCCCGAACGCGACGCCGTATGCGGCGTGTTCGGCGATGTCGGAACCGCTGCCCAGCCCGACGATCATGCGGCCGCCGGCGATCGCGTCGAGCACCGAGGCCATCTTGGCGGCGATCTGCGGCGGCCGGTAACTGGCCGACAACACCGCGACCCCGAGACGGATGCGCGTGGTGGCGGCCGCGAGCGCCGCGAGTGTCGTGAAGGCGTCAAACGTCGGATCGGTCTTGATCCGCCCCGGCGACTGGAAGTGGTCGTTGACCCAGAGCGCGTCGACCCCGCTCCCCTCGAGCGACTCGGCGACGCCGCGGATCTCGTCCCACGTGCCGCCGTACTGGGGCACGCGGATCCCAATGCGGAGGCCCGGGCGACTCACGGGTTGCCGACGACGATGATGAGCTGCGCGTTGGGCGCGGCCGCCTGCAGCGCCGCCGACGCCGGCAGGGGTGCGACATCGGTGATGCCGAGGTCCGCGCCCAGGCGTCCGGCGACCCCCTGCTCGCCGGTGCGGTAGTAGATGATTTGGGGCACTGCGGGCGTCGTCGGGGTGGTGGCCGTCGATGGCGCGGGGGCAGTCGTCGCGGTTGCCGCGTGCCCGGTCACGCCGGTTGATGTCTGCGGTGCGGAGGTTGCCGCACCCGCGGGCGCCGTGGTGACCGTCTGGGTCGGTACGAGGCTCGGTGGCAGCGTGACGTTTCCGGTGACCGGGGTCGGGTAGCCCAGTTGGACGATGCTGACCGCGATCTGCACCGCGACGCCCGTGGTCGTGCCGGCGTTGAGCACGGCGATCTTCACCTGTGAGCGCGGCGGCAGCGCCACCGTCGGGGTCACGCCCGTCGCGGTGGTAGCGCCGGTCGCCGTCGTCGCCGTCGTCGTCACTGGAGGAAGGATGATCACGTTGCGGGTACGCATGTCCTTGGGGATGGAGGGGGTCACCGTCTGGGGATCGGCGCTCGAGCGGTGCTGCCAACCGATCCAGAAGCCGAGCAGGAGGCAGACGATGGCCAGCGCGGTCGTGGTGAGCTGGCCGGTGGTCGGGCGCCACGACATGTCGGGTCGCTTCATCGCGACGGGTCCCGGAACGCGAGCATCGCTCCTGATGGTACCGGGCGCTCCGGGGGCCGATCCGCTGTCGGGGTCGCGCTATGCAGTCCGGCGATTCGTGGTAACCTGCGCGCGGTCGCTGTCGTGAGGCGGTCGCTCCGTGCTGAACTGACCTGAGCGCCCGTCGCCACGCGACCCGAGGCCCCCTGTACTCGCCTTCGCTTGGCCACATCGCTTCGCCGCATGCGTAGTCCGCGGCAAGCCCTGTCACTGGATGCCAGTCAGCCTGCGTCCCACCTCGAACACGAGCGCTCCGCCTTCGCCTGCTGAGGCCCTTGCCGTCGCCCTGGAAGATCCGGCCGCCGTCTGGCCGGACGTCACGCTGCGCCCGCATCAGATCGAGGCGCTCGACGACCTGGCCTCACGCCTGGCACACGGCGTGCGCCGAACGTGGGTCGATGCGCCGACTGGGTCGGGCAAGACGGTATTGTTCTGTGCGCTCGCGGCCGCCCTCGACGGTGCGGCCTGTGTGCTGGTCCCGCGGCGCAACCTGGCCGAGCAGACCATCGCGGGATTCGAGCGGCACTTCCCGTCGGTGAAGGTGCACGAGGAGGGGCCGGACGGGATCGGTCAGCCAGGCGTGGCGATCTGCACGTACCAGGCGGCGCTGCGGCACGCCGCCCGGATCCAGTGGGAAGACCTGACCCTGCTGGTCTGCGACGAGGCCCATACGGCGTTGGGTGCCCAGACCCGCCTCCTGCTCGACCGCGCGACCAACGCCGTCATCGTCGGGTTCACGGCGACCGGCGCGACGACCACCGGACACGTGGAGCAGATCTTCGGCCCGGTTGCGACCACGCTGGACCGCGCGTCGGCGATCGAGCGCGGGATCCTGTGCCCGCTGCGCTCACTGCGGGTTGAGCGCGCGGTCGACCTGTCCGACGTGGCACGTGTACGCGGCGACTTCGACCAGGGCAGCCTTGGTCGGGCACTGGACCGGGCCTTGTGGCACCAGGCGTGCGCCGAGGTCTGGACCGAACACTTCCAGCCGTTGGGACTCGCCGGCGTGGCGTACACCGCCACCGTCGCGCAGGCGCACAACCTCGCCGACGAGCTGACCCAGCGCGGGGTCAAGGCAGCGGCGGTCTCCGGTCAGACGCCGGCGCGCGAGCTGCAAATGATCCTCAAGAGGTTCGGCGAGGGCTATATCGACGTGCTCTGCAACGCCGACCTGCTGACCGAAGGCTGGGACGAGACGCGCGCGTCGGTGGTGATGCACCTCGCCCCGACGACCTCCGAGCGGGTGTTCGTGCAACGCTTGGGGCGCGTAATGCGCCCGGCGCCCGAGAAGGAAGCGGTGTCGGTGGAGTTCCTGCCCAAGGGCGACCTCATGGGCGTCAAGACCAGTCACGACGTCTTCGGGGTGGGCTGGTACAAGCCCCTCGGCCGCGTCGCGGGCCCCCCGGACGCGGGCGACGAGCGCGGCAAGCTGGCGCAGGCCGCGCGCGTGCTCGCCGACCAGGCCGGCCACGTGTCCGAGCTGGTCAACCCGGGTGCCGATCCCGGGCAGATCGCCGCGGGCTTTCGCGACGGGGGTTGGCGCGAGGCCGATACCAGCAAGCTGCGCGGGATTCTGATCGAGGAATGGATCGAGGCCGCGTCGGCCGATGCGACATGCATCGAGGTGGCCGAGCGCGTGGCGGCAGGCATCCCGCCCGAGGGGGCGCTGGCCTGGTGGGGTCTGACCGGCGTATTGGCCCGCAATGCGCGCGACGGCGTCGACCAGCCGATGTGGCGCGAGTGGGCGATGGCCCTCGTCGTGCAGCCGGACCTGCGGATGTGGCTGACCGACGACGCGCCGCGCAAGGTCCTCGACAACCTGCGCATGACCGCTCGCGAGCGCCTGCGGGCGCTGTGGTACCACGCCGACCACGCTGGAAAGTGGGACCGGATCACCGCGCTCGAGCAGCTCGGGCGCTCCGGGGACCGCCGCCGCCGCTGGTCCGCGCTCGATGAAGCCTCCGCGTGGGCCCCGGCATGGGCGTGGGATGTCTCGCGCGGCCTGGCCGAAGCCCATCGCCCGGGACGCAATCAGGAGGCGGCCCGCATCGCCGCCTGGGAAGCACGCCACCTCATCTCGGCAGGTGGCGAGATCAACCTGATCGCCGGCTGGCTGCGGGCGGCCGGCGGACCCCCGCCCGACCCGATCGCGCCCGATGAACAGACGGCCGCCGCGCTGCGCCTCGGGCAGATCGCCCGGTTAACAGTGGTGCTCGGGCCCGGCGACGTGCCGACCCGCCCGGAGCATGTTCGGCTTGCCGCGCGCGCGGCAGCCGCCGCGGGCGGGTGGGCGCATCTGCGCGGGCTGCTCGACTCGCTGGACTTCACGACGCCGGATGCGCGCCGGGCGCTGCGGGCGGCCGTCGGCGCGACCCAGCCCAAGGCGCTGCTGTCCCGGCGCGGTTGGAACGCGCTGCGCACGCGGTTCCCGAGACTTCCCTCCGCCGAGGACATCGGGCTGGGCGAGGTCCAGCGGCGCCGTGACGGCGCCGCTGAGGACGGGGCCAAGCCGCGACGGCGCCGCCGCCGCCGCCTGCACGCTCCGCCGGCGGACACCGCGACCGGAGCCGCACCCCCAACGGCAGAGACCGCGTCCCCAAACGGCGCCGGCCCCGCCGACGCTGCTTCGGACGGCGCTGTCGCCACCGGGAATCGCCGCCGCCGCCGCCGCCGCCGCCGACCGTCGCGTACAAGCGCCGGCGCGGGCGGGTCCGCCGGCACCGACGATCCGTCGCCGTCGGTCGCCGGGGACTAATCCGGCACGGCCGCGCGCGCGTTTCGGTCGGACGGGCGCCTATGCTTGAAACATGACCGAGCCCCTCGGATCCGAAGCGGTCGCGGACGCGTTGTGGGACCGCGTGCGCCGCCTGGCGCGGACCGTTGAGGGCCTGGTCGAGGCCGATGCCCTCGGCGAGCTCGACGTCGACGGGCAGGCACGCCTGGACCGTGCCCGTGTCCGGCTGCAGCGCGCGGTCGAGCGCGCCCAGATGGCCGACGAACTCGCCGATCAGATGGCCGAGCTGCGGTCATCCCGCGTCGGCGGGGCGGGGTCGGCCGGCGCCTAGCGGATCAGCTGGGCCGGGTGGACGACGCGGATCGGGGACGCGATCTCGCGCAGCCCCTGGGCGATCTGGATCGCGCAGCCGGGGTTTGCGACGGCGACGGTGCTGGCGCCCGTGGTGCAGATGGCTTCGGCCTTCTGGCGTCGCAGCTGGGCCGACAGGTCGGGCTGCAGGAGCGAATACAGGCCCGCCGCGCCGCAGCAGCGCCCGTCGCCGGGGATCTCCACCGGGGTGCCGCCGACCGACGCGACCATCCGGCGAAGGTCGGGAGCGAGGGATTGGCCGTTGATGTGGTGGCAGGCGTCGTGGCACGCGATCGTCCCCAGATCCCGCGCCCGGGTCGCGAGCTCCATCTCGAGCAGGTCGCGCACGCGCCCGGCGGCGGCGTCCGCCCGCGGGCCCCAGACCGGATCGCCGGCCAGCAGGTGACCCCAGGTTTTCATGTGGTTGCTGCAGCCGGCGGAGTTGACGACGATCACCTCGGCGTCCTGGAACTCGGCGATGCGGTCACGCGCCATCTGGCGCGCCGCGTCGGGATAGCCGTAGTGCATCGCAAGTGCACCGCAGCAGCCGCCCGAGCGCGCCCGGACGGCGCGGTAGCCGGAGCGGGCGACGGCGCGCATCGTGTCGCGCTGCACGTCGCGGAATGCCACGTCCATCACGCACCCGCCCAACAGCGCCGCGGTGGGACCGGTCCCGATCTCGCGCGGAAGCGGGCGCGCGAGCTGCCGCAGCGAGACCCGTGGGCTGACGTCCCGCAAGGCTGTCGGTCCGAGCCGGTCCAGGCGCAGCGCCTGGGCGACCCCGAGTGCCGCGCCGGCGGCGTAGACCGCCCACGGCCGCGGGAGGACGTACTTGAGTCCGAGCGCGCGCACGCCGCGCTCGCGCATGGGGCGGACCGCCTCGACCTGGGCACGGGCCGCCTCGATCATGCGGCCAAATGGCACGCCGCTCGGGCAGGCGGTCTCGCACGCCCGGCAGGCCAGGCACTCGTCCATCATGGTCCCGAACGTGGCGTCGACGGTCGCCTGACCTTCCTCGACCGCGCGCATGGCGGCGATGCGCCCGCGCGGTGAGGCGGTCTCGCGGCCGGTCAGGCGGAAGGTCGGGCAGTGCGGCAGGCACAGCCCACACGACACGCACGACACGATGTCCTCGGCGACCGGAGCCGCGATCCCGGGCAGCCAGTTCGCCGGTCGGATCGGAGGCGGTCGCAGCTCGTCGTCGCTCACGGGGCACCTGCCAGGTCGCCGATGAATTGTCCGCGGTTGAGGATGCCGGCGGGGTCGAACGCCGCCTTGAGCCGGCGCATGATCGCAAGGCCGGCCGGCGCCGGGCCCCAGGGGTCCGCGCGCAGCTCGTCCGGTGCATCACGGACGACCGCATGGCCGCCTGCGGCGATGGCGAGCCCGCGCACATCCTCGAGCTGGACGAGATCCTCAATCGCGACGGTGGACGACCCGACGCCCAGGTGGGCCTGGAACGGGTAGCCGCGTGCGGCCAGGTCGTTCGCGAACCGGCCCAGCCGCGCCGGCGGCACGCCGGCCTCGAGCACGGCGGAGGCCCCGAAGACCGGCGGTGGCGCGCACGCGCGCATGCCCGGCGGGGCGACCAGGTCCTCGGGCGGGCCGATCAGCTCGATGTCGAGGCGCGCCGGCCCGAGCAGGACCGCGGCGGGCTGATGGACGTGCCGGCGCACCTGCTCACCGAGCGCGACGAGTTCCGGCCCGGGGCCCTCAGCGGTGAACCAGGCGCTCGAGGCCGGCAGCGGCCACAGCTTCAGCGTCACCTCCACGATGACCCCCAGGGTGCCGTGCGCACCGACGACCAGCCGTGGGATGTCGTAGCCGGCAACGCCCTTGACGGTCTTGCCGCCCGCCTGAACAAGGCGTCCATCTCCGGTCACGATGACGACCTGCAACAGCGAGTCCCGCAGCGCGCCGTAGCGCAGTCGCCGGTGCCCGCTGGCGGCGCGCGCTAGCAGTCCTCCAACCGTCGCCCCGGGGATGTCGGGAGCCTGGATCCACGTCTGGGCGTGTACGGCAAGGGCCTCCTGGAGCCGGCGGACCGCGACGCCGGCCTCGACGGTCACGACCAGATCGGCGGGTTCGTGGCTGATGATGCGGTCGAACTGGGCGGTCGTCACAATTTCGTCTGACGCGGACCTTGCGAGTCCGTGTCGGCCGCCGCTGCCGCCGCCTGCGATGCACACTGCTTGCGCGTCCTCGCTGGCGCCGCGCAGTGCCGCGCAGAGCGCTGTGCGGGTGGCCGGCGTGTCCGCGGCTAGATCCATGTCCCCTCCGGCAGCTCGCCGTGGGGAAAGTTTAGTTCGCCGCACTTGCTGCCGGCGGGCAGTACCTTGCGCGGGTTCATACGGCCGTCGGGATCGAACGCCTCGCGGCTGCGCGCCTGGGCGTCCAGATCAACGACCCCGAACTGCAGCGGCATGAAATCGCGCTTTTCCATCCCGATGCCGTGTTCACCGGACAAGGTCCCGCCAACGCTCATGCAGATTTCGATGATCTCGCGTCCGGCCTGCAGGACCCGCGTGACCTGTGCGTCGTCGCGCCGGTCGAACGAGATCAGCGGATGCAGGTTGCCGTCGCCCGCGTGGAAGACGTTCATGATCACCAGATCGTTGCGTGCCGCGATGCCTTCGATGGCGGCCAACACCTCGACCAGGCGCGTGCGCGGCACGACGCAATCGTGCAGGTAGTAGTTCGGGGCGATGCGCGCACACGCGCCGAACGCGTTCTTGCGAGCCTTCCAGAACAGCGCCCGCTCGGCGTCGTCGGTGGCGACGCGGATGTGGCTCGCACCCGACTCCCGGCAGATCTGCTCGACGACGGCTGTGTCGGAGGCCACCTGGGCGGCGGTGCCGTCGACTTCAACCAGCAGCACCGCGGCCGCGTCGACGGGCAAGCCGGCGTGGACGAAGGCCTCGACCGCGCGCGTCATCGTGCGGTCCATCATCTCCATGGCCGCCGGGATCACGCCCCTGGCAATGATGTCACGCACGGCGGCGCCGGCCGCCGTCAGCGAGGTGAAGTCGACCAGCAGGGTGCGGACCACGGGCGGGTTGCGCGTCAGGCGCACGCAGACCTTCGTGACGATCCCGAGCGTGCCCTCACCGCCGACGATGAAACCGCGCAGGTCATAGCCCGGGCGGATCGGGGGCCGGCCCGCCGATCTCGATGACCTCACCGTCGGGCAGCACAATCTCAACTCCGAGGATGTGCTGGGACGTCACCCCCGCGGCGAGGCAGTGTGGACCCCCGGCGTTCGTGCCGACGTTGCCGCCGATCGAGCAGGCCGCCTGGCTGGAGGGGTCGGGCGCGTAGTGCAGGCCCAGGTGCGTCACGGCGGCGGTCAAATCCAGATTCAGGACGCCCGGCTCGACCCAGGCGCACGGCGTGTCGGGGTCGATCGACAGGACCTGCCGCATGCGGGCGACCGAGATCACCACGGAACCGTCGAGCGGGATCGCCGAGCCGGCGAGGCTCGTCCCGGACCCGCGCGGGACGATGGGCAACCCCAGTTGGGCCGCCAGTCGCACGCAGGCGGCGACCTCAGCGGTCGAGTCACAGAGGACGACCAGGCCGCACTCGCCCTGATTCATCGACCCGTCCTTGGAATACAGCAGCCGCTCGAGCTGCTCGGTGAGCACGCGCTGCGGGCCGACGATCGCCCGGAACTGATCGACTCCGGACGGGGTGACAAAGGTGGCCATGACGTGCCAGCCTAGCGCGCCGCTGCCAAGGCCGCCGCCGCACATTCCTCGCCCGCGCGGACGGCGTCGACGACCGCCGAACCACGGGCCAGATGCAGGCCCGCGATGCCCTCCAGGAGTCGTGGTGCGGCATTCACCGCGTCCAGCTGCGCCAGATCGGGGGCCGGGTATCCGGACGGCAGCCGGACGACCTCGATCGTGCG
Source organism: uncultured Thermoleophilia bacterium (assembly GCA_963842065.1). Taxonomy (GTDB): domain Bacteria; phylum Actinomycetota; class Thermoleophilia; order Miltoncostaeales; family Miltoncostaeaceae; genus CAITWD01. The sequence continues at coordinate 115,674 of CAWJEW010000008.1, forward strand.
CGCCTGGCCGGGCTCGGTCAGCCACCCGAGCGGGTCAACGAGCACGGCCGCGCAGCGCCCGCCGAGCTCGGCGTCGGTGCTCGCCCAGGTCGGGTCGTGGGCGGCCGGGGTGCAATAACACTCCATCCCGAGCACCGTGCGATCCTCCGGGCACATGGCGCGGCTCCAGTTCGGCATCTCGAACATCCGCGCCGCTGGCACGCGCGGATCGTCGATCTGGACCCAGGCCTCACCGGTGACGTCCGGCCGGGCCACCTCCAGGTACACGATGCGCACCGCGCGCATGCGCACCGGCGGGAGCGCAGCTGCGGGCGGCGCCGGCACCAGGCGCCGCGCGACCGTTCCGGGCGGCGCGCTGACGACGAGCTGGGCGGTCGTCACTCGGGCCCCGTGCCCCTCGCGCACGAGATCGACGGCTTGCACCCGCCCGCCCGGTGCCTGGATCGCCGTGACCGTCGTCCCGGTCAGGACCTCGCCACCGCGATCCCTGATGGCGTCCGCCATCGCCTGCATCAGCTGTCCGATGCCCCAGCGCGGGAACCAGAACCCGTCCGGGGCTGCCTGTTCGCGCATCAGCCGCAGCGGTCGGACGCCGGGGATACGCTGAAGATCGACCCCGTCGATCTTCTCCAGGTAGGGACGCATCTCGGCGTCCACGAACGCACCGCCGAACATCGTATCGAGCACGTCGCGTCCCGAGTCGCCGGGGCCCGGCGTCGGTATCGTGGCAGGCGCGGCGCCCAGCGCGCCGCCGCCCGGCCGCTGATCGAGGTAGCGGCCGGGACGTATCGCGCCCTCGCGCCACGAGCTCACTGGCCTGGGCACCCACAACAGATCATCCCCGAGCAGCTCGGCCAGCCAGCGCCGGCGCGCGGCATCGTTGACGAACGGGATGTGGCCGCCCAGGTCGTAGCGCAGCGGTCCGGCCCGACGCGTCACGCACAGGCCGCCGACCTGCGCGCTCTGGTCGACGACGACGACGTGCGCGCCGCTGCGGGCGGCATGCAGCGCGGCGCCGAGCCCCGCCGGCCCTGCGCCCAGCACCAGCAGATCCGGGTTCGCCATCGGGACGGGGGCAGCTGAGGTCGGCATCGCGGCATCTTCGCGCGCGGGCCGTGTCGGCGCCAGGCCGATGGCGCCGACACGGCCCGGTGCGTGAGGGACGAGTGGCCGCGCCAGTGGGCGTCGCCGGGCATGCGGACTGGAGTATCCTCGCCAGCGTGAGCGCTCTGTACGACTCCCCGCTGCGGCTGGCGTCGTTCTGCCTGGCTGCCGTAATGATGATCCCTGCGGGCTGGCTGAGCCTGCGTCACATGCTCGAACTTCGGCCGGCCGAGGACACCCCGAGGGCGCGCGCGCTCGAGGCCGTGTGGTCGGTCGCCCCGCTGGTGGGCCTGATCGCCCTCCTGATCTGGGCGGGCGTGCAGTGAGCACCGGGGTCGTGAGCCCGGTGCCGAACGCCGCGCGGGCCTCGGCGATCGTCGTCGAGTACCTCAAGCTCACCAAGCCGCGCGTCATCTCGCTGCTGCTGGTGACGACGGCTGCTGCGATGTTCACGGCGGCGCATGGGGTGCCCAACGGCTGGCTGGTCCTCTGGACCATGGTCGGCGGTTACCTGGCCGCGGGCGGGGCGAACGCGATCAACCATTACGTGGACCGGGACATCGACGGCCGCATGAAGCGCACCGACGCGCGACCGGTCGTCGCCGGCAGTGTGACGCCACGCAGGGCGCTGGTCTTCGGCCTCGCCTGTGGCGCAGTGGCTGCGGTCCTGTTGGACGTCGCTGCGAACGAGCTGGCCGCCGCACTCGCCGTGATGGGACTCGCGATCTACGTCGGGATCTACACGCTCTGGCTCAAGCGCTCGACGATCCACAACATCGTCATCGGAGGCGCGGCCGGAGCCTTTCCGCCGCTCGTGGGGTGGGCGGCCGTCACCGGCCATATCGGCCTCTACGCATGCCTGATGTTTGCGATCGTCTTCTACTGGACGCCGCCGCACTTCTGGGCCCTGGCACTGCTATTGCAAAACGACTACGCCGCCGCCGGTATCCCCATGCTCCCGGTCGTCCACGGCGAGGATGCAACCCGCCGCCAGATCTTTCTGTGGACCATCGTCATGGTGGGCGTGACGGTCCTGCCGTGTGCGGCGGGCCTGGCGGGCTGGACGTATTTCGCGGGTGCCCTGATCCTCAACGCCGTGTTCGTCGTGCTCGCGTTCCGCTTGTGGCGCACGCCGAGTCGTGCGCTCGCCAAGGCAACGTTCCACTACTCCCTGCTGTACCTGGCCCTCGTGTTCGTGCTGATGGCCATTGACGCCGCGTAGGTCGCGGATGGGCGAGCGGCCGGAACGCGCCCGGCGGATGGACGCGCCGATGGCGTTGATCCTGATGACCGTGGTCATCGACCTCATCGGTTTCGGGATCGTGCTGCCGATCCTGCCGCTGTGGGCCCACCACTTCGGCGCCACCGCGACCGAGATCGGCATCCTCTCGGCGACCTACTCGCTGATGCAGGTCATCTTCGCGCCCGTGTGGGGGCGGCTGTCGGACCGGGCCGGGCGCCGCCCGGTCATCCTGATCACGCTCCTGGGCAGTTGCGTGTCGGCGTTCATGATCGGCATCGCCCACACGCTGCTGTTGCTGTTCGTAGCACGCATCATCAACGGCGTCTCCGGCGCCTCGTACGCCGCCGCGCAGGCGTACGTGGCCGACATCACCACCGACGAGAGCCGGGCACGCGGCATGGGACTGATCGGGGCCGCCTTCGGGATCGGCTTCATCATCGGGCCGGCGCTCGGGGCCGGGCTGTCGCTGGTCAGCGACGCCGCACCGTTCTTTTTTGCGAGCGGTCTGGCGGGCGTCAACCTCGTGCTGGCCTGGCGGCTGTTGCCCGAGTCCCGGCGGCCGGGGTCGCTGACCGCGCCGATGGGCCGGTGGGCGATGATGCGACACGCCCTCACCAGTCGCCGTCTCGCGCCGCTGGTGTGGATGTCGTTTATCGCAACCTTCGCGTTCGTGGGGATGGAGGCGACCTTCGCGCTGCTCGGCGCGTACCGGTTCGGCTACGGGGAAGGCGCGATGGGGATGCTGTTCGCATTCGTCGGCCTCGCCGCCGCGGTCGGACAGGGGCTGATCGTGGGCCGCGCGGTCGCCCGCTACGGCGAGACCCAGGTGATGGTCTGGGGGCTGATCGGCACCGCGGTCGGGCTGGCGCTGCTCGCGGTGGCCTTCAACATCGTGGTCGTGCTGATCGCCCTGGCGATCCTCGGGGTGTTCTCGGGCCTCGCCTTTGCCACCCTCAGCGCGCTGATCTCACATGCCGCGCCGGTCGATATGCAAGGCGGCGTGCTGGGCGTCGCGGCCTCGTCGAGCGGGCTGGCGCGGGTGGGGGGACCGATCGTCGCCGGAGCCCTGTTTGAGTACATCAACCCGTCCGCGCCGCTCGCGTTCGGGGCGGCGCTGGCGGCGGTCTGCGTTGTCGTCGCGACGCGCCGCGTGCTGCGCCCCGCGGCGGCGTAGGAACGCCCGCGGTCCGTCGCGAATGGCTTTTCGTCAGCGAGTCACATTATGTGCCCAGATGCGGGACAGTTGACATCGGGACTGCCCTCCTCCGGGGACCGGGAAAATTGATAGCTTGCGCATCGCGATGAAGAACCGTCACATTTTGCCGCTTGCGGCCATCATGCTCGTCGTCGGAATCATCACCTTCGGGGTGATCTTTCTGATCCCGTGGTTGCCGACCGCGGCATCCGTGGAGGCCGGTCGCACCGACCAGCTGATCTGGTTCGAGACGATCGTTTCGGGTGTGATCTTCACGATCGTGTGCGGCTTTGTGGTCTACTCGGCCTGGGCCTTCCGCGCCGCGCCGGGCGACGAATCCGATGGTCCGCCGACCCACGGCAACACCAAACTCGAGATCGTCTGGACCGCCATTCCGCTCGCCATTGTCGCGGTCATTGCCGGGTGGTCGGTCCTCGTGGTCACCCGCAACGAGAACCCGCAGAAGGTCCAGGAGGTCGTCCACGTCAAGGCGTGGCAGTACTCGTGGGAGTTCGACTACCCGTCGCTCGGTATCTCGTCCGGTGACCTGCACGTCATCGACGGGACGCAGACCAAGCTGAACATCAACTCGTTCGATGTGATCCACGGCTTCTGGGTGCCGCAGTTCCGCCTCCAGATGGACGCCGTGCCCGGCATCACCACGCATTTGCTGTTCACGCCGAACAAGGTCGGCACGTGGTCCGTAATTTGCAACGAGCTGTGTGGTGAAGGCCACGCGCAGATGCGCGCGCGCGTCATCATCCAGACGCAGGCGCAATTCAATGTCTGGGCCGCCCAGGCCCAGGCCCAGGCCAAGGCGGCCGCGGCGGCAGCCAGCTCGCCAACGCCCGCGACGGCGTCGCTAGCGTTGGCGGCGCGAGCTTCGTTTACCACGAGCCCCGAGATCGACTCCGAGTTCCCGAGGACATAATCGATGGCAACCCACGCACCCACCCACGCATACACCGACCCCGGTCACGGAGCCGGCCATCATCCCGAGCCCAAGCCGCTGGGATACTGGTGGAAGCGCGCGTTCGTCGCGACCGTCGTTGGGGTCATCCTTGCGTACGGCATCACCTTCTTCTTCCGGTGGGCCGCGGGTTTCACCCCGCTCTGGAACGCCGAGGTGTACGCGACGGTTGCCTTCATCCTTGGCCCGATCGGCTTCCTGATCGGTATCGGCAATTTCGACTGGTGGTGGGACTACCTGCGCGGCCGGCGCGTCGGCTTCCAGGACCACACGATGCACGGCGCGAGGTCCTGGAAGGACTACCTGCGCCCCAACACCGACCACAAGGTCATCGGCATCCAATACACGGTCGCTGACCTTCATCGCCTTCGTGATCGGCGGCCTGTACGCCGAGGGCGTCCGTGCCGAGCTCGCGCAGCCGGGCGAGCAGTTCGTCAACGCGCAGACCTACAACGGCCTGTTCAGCATGCACGCCACCGTCATGATCTTCGGCTTCGTGATTCCGGTCTTTGCCGGACTCGCGAACTACGTGCTGCCGCTCATGATCGGCGCCAAGGACATGGCGTTCCCGCGGCTGAACGCGCTGTCGTTCTGGCTTCTGGTCGTGGCCGTCGTGCTGTTGGCGTTTGCGCCGGCCTTCGGCGCGTTCAGCTCCGGCTGGACCGCCTACCCGCCGCTGGCCCTGCAGGGCACGACCGGCACCACCATGTTCGAGATCGCCGTCCAATTCGCCGGCGCGTCAACGATCGCGACCGCGCTGAATTTCATGGTCACGATCGTGACCATGCGCGCGCCGGGCATGACCGTCTGGCGCATGCCCTTGCTGGTCTGGGCGAACGCCACGACGTCTGCATTGGTCGTGTTCGGTACGCCGTTCATCGCCGGGTCGCAGCTCATGAACCTGTTCGACCGCGTGATGGGCACCAACTTCTTCAATGCCGCCAACGGCGGCGACGTGCTGATGTACCAGCACGTGTTCTGGTTCTACTCGCACCCGGCCGTGTACATCATGATGCTGCCAGGGTTCGGCATCGTCTCGGAGGTCATCGCGACCTTCTCGAGAAAGCCGATCTTCGGCTACCGGGCCGTCGCCTTCTCGACCGTCGCGATCGCGATCCTCGGCTTCGGGGTCTGGGCGCACCACATGTTCGTGTCCGGGATGGCCTCCTGGATCCGCATCCCGATGATGATGACCACCCTGCTCATCGCGGTCCCGACCGGCATCAAGATCTTCTCCTGGCTGGGCACGATGTGGGGCGGCAAGCTCCACCTGAAGACCCCGATGCTGTTCGCCATGGGGTTCATCGTCACGTTCACGATCGGTGGCCTGTCGGGCATCTACCTCGGCACGCTGCCGACGGACATCGCGATGCACTCGACCTACTTCGTGGTCGCGCACATCCACTACGTGCTCTTCGGCGGAAGCGTGATGACCATCTTCGCCGGGACCTACTACTGGTTCCCGAAGATGACCGGCCGGATGTACAACGAGACGCTCGGCAAGTGGCACTTCTGGCTGACGTTCGTCGGCATGAACCTCACGTTCTTCCCGATGCATTGGCTCGGCACCCAGGGCATGCCCCGCCGTGTCGCCGACTACGCCCCGAGGTTCGCGGACGTGAACCTGTTCATCTCGATCGCGAGCCTCATCATGGTGGCCGGCACGATCGTGTTCTTCTACAACATGATCTACTCGTGGGCGAAGGGACCCAAGGCGCCGTGGAACCCGTGGCGCGGGCGCACGCTCGAGTGGATGGTGTCCTCGCCGCCGAGCCTGTTTAACTTCGACGTCATCCCGCAGGTCGTCGGTGGCCCCTACAACTACGGCATTCCCGGCGCCCGCCACGCGGTGGTCTTCGCCGGCCCCGAGCTGGGTGGGGGCGAGCTGACCGAGACCGACAAGCGACTCGTGCTGATCGTTGCCGACCAAGCGGTCGCCTCGCCGGCGCTGATCGAGGAGATCCGCCGGCGCAACGCGGAAGGGTACTGGCGCTTCACGTATGTCGTGCCGAGCACGCTCGAGGACCACCGGGCCGCCGAGCGCCGTCTGCAGACCGCCCTTGCGGTCCTCGCCGAGTCCGGCATCGACGCCAACGGGTCCGTCATCGATGCGCCGCCGATGCAGGCCATCGACAAGGTCATGCGCGAGGACAACGTCCATGAGATCATCCTCACCACGTTCCCGGTCGGTTCGTCGGCGTGGCTCGACCAGGATCTGGTCGACCGTGTCCGCAAGGCCGCGGGCGTCGGCGTGACGCACCTGACCATCCTGCCGAGCGAGGCCCGCGCGACGGTCGCCTCGACGACGCTCGAGAAGGTCGCGGTCATCGCCAACTACGGCATCGACGACGCGGGCCTGGCCGAACTCGTCCTGCGGCGCGCCGACGAAAAGCCGCTGACCGCGGTCGTGCTCTGCCCGCTCTCGTTGGACGGCCTACCGAACTCGCCGGAGGCCGAGGCGATCCGTCAGGAGGCCTCCGGTCGCACGGCAACCCTGATCGCACGCCTCCAGGAAGCCGGCATCCCGACCCGCGGGGAAATCATCGACGGGTCCGTTGCAGACGCCGTCAAGGTGGCCCGCACGGCGCACCACGCCGACACCGTCCTCTTGGCGACACGTCCGGGCGATCGCGTCGAGATCACCGACGACATCACCGCGGCGGCCGGGGAGATGGCTGTCGAGCAGGTGACGACCGACGGGCAAACCTCGACGCCGTCGGGCGCTTCGGAGGGCCGATGACCACCGAGAACATCACGCTGGGCGCCGACCTCCGCGGCGGGGAGGCACCTGAGGAAAAGTCGGGGCACATCAGCCAGGCGACGCTCGCCATGCTGCTGTTCCTCGGGTCCGAGGCGATGCTCTTCGCCTCGTTTTTCACGGCATACTTCATGATCCGGTTCAACGTCGCCGACAACGTGTGGCCGCCGGTCGACCCGGCCACCGGCCACCCGTACGTGCTCCCGATCGCGGTCACCGCCGTCAACACGCTCTTTCTTGTGACATCGAGCTTCACGCTCTGGTGGGGCGAGTACCGCCTGCAGCACGGCGGGTCACGCAAGTCGGTTGAGCGCGGCCTGCAGGTCACGATCCTCCTGGGCCTCACGTTCCTGGTGGTCCAGCTCAACGAGTACGCGCACCTCGGGTTCACCCCCCAAACCAACGCGTTCGGCTCGACCTTCTACACCTTGACGGGGCTGCACGCCCTGCACGTGATCGTCGGCCTGACCCTGCTGACCATCTGCTACGTGCGTTCGCGTCGCCGCCACGAGTTCACGGCCGAGCGGGCGACGCATGCTCTGGGCGACCTCGCTGTACTGGCACTTCGTCGACATCGTCTGGGTGATCCTGTTTTGCCTGGTGTACCTCCTATGACCGAAGGACGGCAGATGGGACGAGTCCGCCGAGGACTGCTCGGTGTCGCACTGATCGGCGCCGGCGTGCTGGCCGTGGCCGGCTGCGGTTCGTCCGGGACGAACGCGGACGACCTGGCGGCGGGCAAGCAGAAGTTCACCGAGCTCTGCGGTGGCTGCCACATGCTCGCCGAGGCGGGCACGACGGGTCAGGTCGGCCCGAACCTCGACGACGCGTTCGGCGCCGCCCGTGCAGACGGTTTCAAGCCCAACGGGATGAAGCAGCTGGTCGAGCAATGGATCAGCGAGGCTCAGCCGCCGATGCCGCGGAACCTGGTCTCCGGCCAGGACGCCGCGAACATCGCGGCCTACATCGCGAGCGTCGCTGGCACGATGCCCGCGAGCCAGGCGCGCCTGTCGCCGCCGCCAGACCCGCAGGCGCGCCCGGTCAAGTTCCGGACCTGATGCGCGCGGGTTTGCCCGCGTGATCACTCGCGTCATCCGACGATGAGCCCGCTGCGGCTTGACGGACTGCGGGCCGTTGTGACGGGCGCCTCACGCGGCATCGGCCGCATCGTCGCCGAGGCGTACCTCGGTGAAGGGGCGATCGTTGTCGCGACCGCCCGTGAGCTTGCGCATCTGGATGCGCTGAGTCGTGCGGCCGATGGGCTGCCGGGCCGCCTCGCGCGCACTGTGGCGCTCGAGCTCGGCGATCCGGCCTCGGTACGTGCCGCGGCGAACGAAGCCCGGGTCGAGCTCGGCCGAGTGGACGTGATCGTCAATAACGCGGGGATCCTGGGTGAGCGCGCGCCGCTCACACGGATGCCGGGCGAGGACCTCCTCCGGGCGCTGGCGGTCAACGTCGTTGGTCCGGTCGGGCTGGTGGCGGGGTTGTCTGACGTCCTTTCGGACCGGGCGGTCGTGATCAACGTGACCTCGGGTGCCGCGGGTCGTGCCGGCTGGGGGGCCTACGGGCTCACCAAGGCGGCGCTGAACGTCGCCACGCAGATGCTCGGTGACGAGCTTGCCGCGCGCGGGGTGCGCGCGGTCGCGATCAACCCCGGGGGCGTGCGCACCGAGATGCGGCGTGCAGCGTATCCCTCTGAGGATCCGGCGACGGTACCGCACCCGCGCACGATCGTCGAGCCGTTTATCGCGATCGCGGCCGGCGCACCGGCCGGCGGCGTCGTGGAGGCGCGCCAATGGGGCAAGCTAGCCCCGATCCCCCCGCTGCATTCCAACGAGGGCTGGCGCAACGTGGCGATCAGCGCTACCGACGAGCCGCTGGTACCCGTCGACGCGATCCATGGGCGGATCTTCGATCGCGCCCAGTACCACGCCTGGGGTTTGCCCGGGAGCCTGGAGCGCTTGTGGGTCCGTGACGGCGTGGCCGCCCGTCTGGGGCGGGTGGCGGACGCCCTGCCTGCCGGGTTCACGCTGGTCGTCTGGGACGCCTACCGGCCGCTCGAGGTCCAGACGGCACTGTTCGACGCCTATCTGGCCGAGCTCATCGCGGTCCATCCGGAAATGCCCGCCGACGCGTTGGAGATCGCCGCGGGCCGGTACGTGACGGCGCCCAGCCATTCGGTGCTGGCACCGCCGCCGCATCTGACCGGTGGGGCGGTCGACCTTACCCTCGGCTTTGCCGACGGCGTCGAGCGGGATCTCGGCACCGCGTTCGACGCGTTCGTCCCGGAAGCGGAGACGCATGCGTTCGAGGACGGCGACTCGCCGGTGCGCGACCTGCGACGCCTGCTGTACTGGTCGATGCGGGCCGGGGGCTTTACGAACTACTCCGAGGAGTGGTGGCACTTCGACTTTGGGGATCAGTTCTGGGGCCTGGTGACCGGGCATCCGGCGCGCTACGGTCCCGCGCATGGCCCGCCGGCGGCGGGGCCGGGCTAGACGCGGCCGGCGTCGTGCGCGCGCAGCACGCCGGCGAGGATGCCGGGCCGGTTGGTCAGGATGCCGTTGACCCCGTCCCGCACGAGTCGCTCCATCTCGCCGGCATCATCCACGGTCCATGCGAACACCCCGAAGCCGTGCCGGTGCAGGCGGTCGGTCAGCTCGGCAGACACCAGCGCCGCGGGGACGCCGATGCCCGAGATCGCCCGCCCGGCGCCGACGTGCCCGCTGGTAAGGCTGGCGACGGCGGCCGCGGATTCGACCACCTGCATCACGGGACTCGTCACACCGAGCGCGCGCAGGCGCTCGGCGATCTCGGGTTCGAAACTCGAGTAGGTGACGCTGTCGGTCATCGCGAGCTCATCGACCATCGCGACAAGGCCCTCGACGGCCTCGTGATCCTTGATGTCGAACGTGACCCGCGCCCGCCCACGCGCCAGCTCCAGCACCTCGTCCGGCGTCGGGATTCGTTCGCCGTGCCCAGCGTCGAGGCTGCGCGCTCGGGCGTAGTCGGTGCCGCTGACTGGGCCCGTCGCGTTGGTGGTGCGGTCGAGCAGGGGATCACGGATGATCAGCAGCTCGCCGTCGGAGGTGGTACGGACGTCCGCCTCGATGACGTCGGCGCCCTGCCGGATGGCCTCCTCAAAGGCGGCCAGCGTGTTCTCGGGACGATCGGCCGACGCGCCGCGGTGGGCGATGTTCCAGACCCCGGGCATGAGGCGATGATACGCCCAGCACCGGTGGGCGGCTCCGAGCGGCACAACCTGCGCGCCCTCGCGGGGGCCGCGGGCTACCATTGGCGATCGTGACCGGGACTTCTTCCACCACCCAGGCCGCCCGCGGCGTGTCGCTGATCGGCGCGTTCGCGTCCCTGGTGCGGTTCCAGCACACCGTCTTTGCGCTGCCATTTGCGCTCGCTGGCGCGCTCATGGCCCACCAGAGCTGGCCCCCGGTGTCCACGCTGGGCTGGATTCTGCTGGCGATGGTCGGCGCCCGCTCGCTGGCGATGGCGCTCAACCGCGTCATCGACGCCGAGATCGATGCGAAGAATCCGCGCACGGCGGGGCGGGACCTGCCGAGCGGGCGCCTGACGCTCGGCCAGGTGGCCGTGTTCTGCGCGATCAGCCTTGCGGCGCTGCTCGTCGCCGTCAGCCAGCTTCCGCGCCTGACGTGGTTCCTGTGGCCGGTGCCGGTGGCCGGCTTCGTGCTCTACCCGTACACCAAGCGCTTCACGTGGCTGTGTCATCTGGTGCTCGGCGTCGTCATCGGGCTGGCACCGCTCGGCGCGTGGATCGCAGTGACCGGGCACTTCGCCGTCGCCCCGATCTTTCTGTTTCTTGGCGTGGCGACGTGGATGTTCGGGTTCGACGTGATCTATGCCCTCATGGATGTCGAGTTCGACCGGGCCCACGGCATCAAGTCCGTGCCGGCACGGTTCGGGGCGGCCAAGGCCCTCTGGGTCACGCGCGTCATGCACACGCTTGCCGTGATTTGCCTGATCCTCGCCGGCGCGTTCGCCGGGTCGGCGGCGATCTACTTTGTCGGGGTCGCGGTCTGCGCGGCGGTGCTGGTCGTCGAGAACGTCGTCGTGTCCCCGGACGACCAGCGGCGCATCCAGGCCGCGTTCGGGACGGCCAACGGTGTGCTGGCGCTCGTGTACATCGGTTTTGTGATCCTCAGCGTCGGGGTCAGGTAGCTCCGGGTGGCGCCTGATGACGCGGCCCTGATCGACGCGCGAGGGGTCGCCCGCAGCTTTGGCGGGCGGCGCGCCGTGGACGGGGTCGACCTGTGCGTGCGTCCCGGCGAGCGCGTCGCGGTCGTCGGGCCCAACGGCGCCGGGAAGACCACCCTGCTGCGCATCCTGGCCACGCTGCTGCGCCCCGAGGCGGGTTCGCTCACCATCGCCGGTGCGGCGATCCCCAAGCAATCCCAGGCCGCGCGCGAGCACATCGGGTATCTCGGGCACGATCCCATGGTGTACCTGGACTTGAGCGCCCAGCAGAACCTGGAACTGTTCTGCGACCTGTACGGCGTCGACGACGCCCGGGCGCGGATCGCCGCCGTCCTGGGTCGCGTCGGGCTCGTCGCGCGCACCCACGATCCGGTGCGCACGTTCTCGCGGGGGATGGCCCAACGACTCGGCATCGCGCGTCTGACCCTGCACGCGCCGCGCGTGCTGCTCTTGGACGAGCCCTACACCGGCCTCGACACGCAAGGCACGCGGATTCTCGACGAGTTGCTCGGCGAGCTCGGCGATCGGGAGGCCGTCGTGCTGGTGACCCATGAGCTCGACCGGGCGCTCGCGCTGGCCGGCCAGGCGGTCGTCATGCGCACCGGCCGGGTCGTCGCGCGCCTGCCCACCGCGGGCGTGGGACTCGAACGGTTCCGCGCGGACTACCAGGAGCTGACCGCATGAGCCCGCGCAGCCGCCGGCAGTATCTGGCGCTCCTGCGCAAGGACCTGCGCCTGGAGTTCCGTACCCGTGAGACCGTCGTCGCCATGGGCCTGTTCTCGCTGGTGGTCATCATCCTGTTCGAGTTCACGATCGGGGAACGTCTTGGCAACACCGCCCCGATCGCGGGCGGGATCATCTGGGCCACCCTGGCGCTCGGCGCCGTACTCGGGGTGGGCCGGACCTGGGTGCCCGAGCGCGAGCAGCGCGTGCTCGACGCGATCCTGATCGCCCCCGTCTCGCGCCTGGTCATGATGGCCGCGCGCACGACGGCGCTGGTGATCTACCTGCTGGGCGTCCAGGTCGTGGTTGTGCCGCTGGCGGTGGTCTTCTTTGTGAACGGCACCAGCGCGGTCAACCTGCTGCTGATCGCGGGCGTCTGCGTCCTCGCCGATGCCTGCATCGGGATCATGGGCGCGTTGCTGGCGTCGATGAGCGTGTTCTCGCGCACGCGTGAGCTCGTCCTGCCGGTGCTGTTGTTGCCGTCACTGATCCCGGTCGTCATCACGGCCGGTGGTGCGACGGACGCCGTGTTGAGCCCATCGCGGCAGATGGCAGAGTATCGTGGCTACTGCCTGTTCCTGGCCGTCTACGCGGTAATCTTCGCACTCGTTGCCTACGCCACCTTCGACTACATCCTCGACGACTGACCCGGCCGCGCGCCGGATCGTGGTCCTCGGCGTGCTGACGGCGGTGCTGACCGCGCTGGCGATCATCGGCCTGTTCCTGGTCGCGCCCGAGGACACCAGCGAGGGCCAGATCCAGCGCATCTTCTACTTCCACGTGTCGATCGCGCTGGTCTCGCTCCTGGCCTTCGGTGTCGCGTTCATCGCGGGCGCCATGTACCTGCGCCGCCCGAGCGACTGGTGGGACGACGTCGTGCTCATCTCGGTGCGCCTCGGGCTCGTCTTCGCGGTGCTGACCGTGGTCACCGGCTCGATCTGGGCGAAGGCCGCCTGGGGCACCTGGTGGATCTGGAGCGATCCGCGTCTGGCCACCTACACGCTGGTCATCCTGCTGTACGCCGCCTACTTCGTGCTGCGCAGCTCGGCCGAAGGATCACGGCAAGCGCGGTTTTCCGCCGTGTACGCGATCATCGCCTTCGTGTCGGTACCGATCTCGTTCTACGCGGTGCGCGTGGCCCAATCGGTCGTGCACCCGGTCGTGTTCACCAGCTCGGGCGCAGCGATGCCGAACAGCATGCTGATCTGGTTCGTCGTCGCGCTGGGCGCGATGACCGCGCTGTTCTTCCTGCTGCTGCAGGTGGAGTTGCTGCAGCACCGCGCGCAGCGGGCGCTGCAGGAAGTCAAGCTTCGCCTGGAGAGGGGGTAGGGCGCGAATGAGTAGCGGAACGCAATTCGTCGTGGCCGCGTACGCGGTGATCTGGGTCATCCTGGTGCTGTACGTCGTCTCGATGAGCCTGCGGACCGCACGCCTTGCCCGCGAGGCGGAGCTCCTGCTCCGGCTGCTTGACGATCGTGACGCGGCTGCGGCCCCGGACGAGGCCGCCGGGGTGGGCCACTGAGGCCGTGAGCGCCGTCCTCGCGCACGGGACCTTCGTCCGCCGCTCCGGGCCGTCCGGCCCTGGCGGTCACCGCAGGCTGGCGACTACCCTGACCCGAACCCCCTCACTTTCCGCGGACGGTCGGTGATCGTGACCGCGGCGCCGTACTTTCCCATGTTCACCGACCTCACCGGTCGCGTCTGCCTGGTCGTCGGCGGAGGCCGCATCGCCGAAGGTAGGACTCGCTTGCTCGCCGCCCATGGCGCAGTGCTTAGACTTGTGACGCCGGAGCTCTCGGACGGGCTCACCGAGCTGGTCGCCCGCGGCCAGGTCGCCGAGCTACGCCGCCGCCGGTATGCCGCGGAAGACCTCGATGGCGTGTTTCTGGCGCTTGCCGCGACGAATTACCGGGAAATCAACGCGCAAATCGCGGAACACGCACATGCACGCGGCATTCTCTGCAATGTGGCTGACGATCCCGAGGCATGTGATGTCCATATCCCCGCACTCGTGCAGCGTGGCGACCTGACCGTGGCGATCTCCACCGGTGGCGCCAGTCCCGCCGTGACCGCGGGCGTTCGGCGCCGGCTCGAGGAGCTGTTCGGCCCCGAGTGGAGCGCGCTGCTCAGGTTGCTCGGCGATCTGCGCGAGGACACCAAGCGGCGCTATCCTCAGCCTGCGCAGCGCGCCGCAGCCGTGCGGGCCCTTCTGGACGATGGTCGCGTGCTCGCGCTGCTGCGCGCGGGGGCGACCGAGGAGGCCTACCGGTACGCGCGCACGACCCTGGATCTTGAGGGAGCCGTATAGATGCACGTCGTGGTGGTCGGCCTGTCGCACAAGACGGCGCCGGTGGAACAACGCGAGAAGGCGGTGCTGTCCGATCGTGGCGGGCGCAAGCTGCTGCGCACGGTGATCGCGTCCGGCGTCGTGTCGGAAGTCGTCGCCCTGTCGACGTGCAACCGCACCGAGCTCTATGCGTCCACCAGCGATCCCGCCGCCGCTGAGCAGATCCTCGTGGACGCGCTCGTCGCCCATACCCGCATCGCCGCTCCCGAGCTCGCGTGCGCGAGCTACACCCAGCGCGACGAGCGGGCCGCGGCGCAGCTGTTCCGGGTCGCCTCAAGCCTGGATTCGATGGTGGTGGGCGAGAGCGAGATCCAGGGCCAGGTCCGGACCGCGTGGGAGCACGCGGTCGAGGAGAAGACCGTCGGCCCGATCCTTAACCAGCTGTTCCGCCAAGCGCTCGAGGTCGGGAAGCGGGTCCGGACCGAGACCCGCATCAGTCACGGCCCGGCCTCCGTGCCCGCGGTGGCCGTCAACCTGGTGCGCCAAAGCGCTGCGGACCTGTCGGCGGGGCGGGTCGTCGTCGTGGGGGCGGGTGAGATGGCCGAGGCCGTCCTGGTCAGCCTGACGGACATCGGCGTCGGCGATCTGGTGATCGTCAACCGCACCGTGGGCGCCGCCCGCGACCTGGCCGAGCGGTTCGGTGGCCGCGGGGTGGGCTTCGACGCCCTGGAGACCGAACTCGCCGGGGCGGACGTGGTCATCTCCTCGACCGATGCGCCGCACACGATCCTCGATCGCGAGCGACTCGTCCAGGCGATGCGGGCCGGCCGGCGCGAGGCGATGCTCATCATCGACATCTCGGTGCCGCGGGACATCGATCCCGGCATCGCCACGCTCCCATCGGTCGTCCTGCACGACATCGACGACCTGGATCGTGTCGTCGAGGCCAATCTGAATGGGCGGCGCATGGAGGCGCTGCACGGGGAGCGGATCGTCGGCGAGGCGGTCACCGCGTTCGCCGAGTGGCGCTCGGGGCTCGTCGCCGCACCGGCGATTCGCGGCCTGCGCGACCAGGCCGAGGAGATTCGCCGCCAGGAGCTCGCGCGCACGGCCAGTTCCTGGGAATCGCTGTCGGATGCCGATCGCGATCGACTCGAGGCGGTCACCAAGGCGATCGTCAACAAGATTCTGCACGAGCCGACGGTGCGGGCCCGCGCCGCGGTCCAGAACGCCGAAGGGCTGCGTCATATCGAAAGCCTGCGGCACCTGTTCGGGCTCGATGAGTCCATTACGGATGCCGCCGCGTCCGGCGACCAGGTGCTCGCACCCCAGTCGCGCGACGCATCCCGCTAGGGCCGGAGCCGACCATCCGGCTGGTCCTCGCTACCCGACGCTCCGCGCTGGCGCTGGCGCAGAGCCGTGCCATTGCCGCCCAGCTCACGGCGTTCGGCCACGAGGTCGAGTTGCTGGAGATCGTCACGACCGGGGATCGCTGGAGCGCGTCACCGGACGCGCCGCCGACCGACCGCGGCATGTTCGTCAAGGAGCTCGAGCAGGCGCTGCTCGACGGCCGCGCCGACCTCGCCGTGCACTCGGCCAAGGACCTCCCCGTGGAGTTGCCGGACCGGCTCGCGGTGTTGGCGGTCCCCACGCGCGAAGACGCGCGCGATGTGCTCGTCGGGGTCACCGGCGGGATCGACGCGCTACCGATTGGCGCGCGGGTCGGTACGAGCAGCCCGCGTCGGCGCGCGCAGCTGCGCATGATGCGCGCGGACCTGGAGATCGTCGAGCTGCGCGGCAACGTGGACACGCGGCTGGCGCGCCGCGACGCCGGCGACGTGGACGCACTGGTCCTCGCCGCGGCCGGACTGATCCGGCTCGGGATCCGGCGCCCGGACATCCTCGTGCTCGCCCCGCCGGTGTGCGTGCCCGCGCCCGGGCAGGGGCTGCTGGCGATCGAGGGCCGCGCCGAGGACGGCGCCACTCGGGCTGCGCTGGCCGCGCTCGATGACCGCGACGCGCACGCGAGCCTGATCGCCGAGCGCACCGTGCTGTCGGGGATGGGCGGTGGCTGCATGACCCCGCTCGGCGCCCTGTGCGTGCCGTCGGACCTCGGGCTGTGGGTGGCCGCATTCGCCGCCGAGGATGCCGAGGGCACCGGCGGACGGCACGTCACCGTCAGCAGTCGCGACCGCGATCCGGTCGCGATCGGGCACGCTGCCGTCGCCGCCTTGCGTCAGGATGCGGCATGACCACACGCGGATGGGTGGCACTGGTCGGCGCCGGGCCCGGTGATCCCGGTCTGGTGACCGTGCGCGGCCGCGAACTTCTCGAGGCCGCCGATGCCGTCGTCATCGACCGGCTCGGAACCGAGGCCCTCGTCGCGCTCTGCCGTCCCGATGCGCGTGTCATCGATGCCGGCAAGGCGCCGGGTCGTCAGGCACTGACCCAGCAGGAGACCAACCAGACGCTCGTGGCGCTGGCGCGCGAGGGCCTCGGCGTCGTGCGCCTGAAAGGTGGCGACCCGTTCGTGTTCGGCCGGGGCGGCGAGGAGGCGATTGCGCTGCGCGCGGCGGGTATCCCCGTGGAGATCGTCCCCGGCATCACGAGCGCGATCGCCGCGCCGGGTGCGGCGGGCATTCCGGTGACCCACCGTGCGGTGGCGACGTCGTTCACCGTCGTGACCGGGCATGAGGATCCCACCAAGCACAGCGAGCAGACCGACTGGCAGGCGCTCGCGCACACGCCCGGGACGCTCGTGATCATGATGGGCATGGGGCGCCTCGCGGCGATCGCCAAGGCGCTGATCGCCGGCGGCAGGCCTGCCGATCAGCCCGCGGCCGCCGTCCAGTGGGGTACGACCCCGCGCCAGCGGCAGGTCGTCGCCACCCTCGGCGGGCTCGCCGACGCGGTCGGGC
This sequence comes from uncultured Thermoleophilia bacterium, assembly GCA_963842065.1. Classification (GTDB taxonomy): domain Bacteria; phylum Actinomycetota; class Thermoleophilia; order Miltoncostaeales; family Miltoncostaeaceae; genus CAITWD01. The sequence continues at coordinate 133,102 of CAWJEW010000008.1, forward strand.
GCGCGGGTCTGGGCAACCCCGCCGTGGTGATCGTGGGTGACGTCGCAGGGCTCGCCGCGCAGATCGACTGGCGTGCCTCGCGACCGCTGAGCGGCCGTTCGGTCGTCGTCACGCGGGCGCGGGCACAGGCGAGCGAGTTGACCCGCCTGCTCGCGCAGCTCGGTGCCGAGGTGATCGAGCTGCCGGTCATCCGCATCGCTCCGCTTGCGGATCCGCCCAACCTTGCGAAGGTGATGGACCGGATCTCCGACTACCGCATGATCGTCGTCACGAGCGTCAACGGGGTTGATGCCCTGTTTGCGCGGCTGGCCGAGCACGGACTCGATGCACGGGCGATCGACCGCGGCGCGCGGGTGGTCGCGATTGGCCCGGCGACCACCGAGCGCTTGGCCGCACACGGCATCCGCGCCGATCTGGTCCCGGAGCAGTTCGTGGCAGAGGGCATCCTCGCCGCGCTCAGCGACACGGCGCTCGCGGGCGTGCGGACGCTCGTCGCCCGCGCCCGCGGCGCGCGCGCGACGCTGGTCGACGGCCTCGCGGCGGCAGGGGCGGCGGTCGACGAGCTCGAGCTCTACGAGGCGCTCGCCGAGACGCCCGCGCCGGAGCAGATCGCACGCGCGCTCGCGGCCGATTACGTGACGTTCACCGCGTCGTCGACGGTGTCACGGTTCATCGAGCTGGTCGGATCCGAGCGGGCGGTCGGGTTCGCCGGCCGGACCGTCTCGATCGGCCCCGTCACGAGCCACACGATGCGCGCCGCGGGCATCCCGGTTCACGCCGAGGCCGATCCGCACACCGTGCCGGGGCTTGTCGACGCTCTGCTCGCCGATGCCGGGCAGGAGCGGTGAGCCCGCCGGTCGTCACCCTGCTGACCGATTACGGTCCGCACAGCGAGCACGTCGGTGCGCTGCACACGGTGCTGGTGGCGGCGGACCCGGGCATCGTGCGCGTCGATCTCGCCCACGACATCCGCCTGGGGGACATCCGCTTCGGTTCCGTCGTCCTCGAGCGGCTGGCCGTGCGGCTGCCTGAGGCCGTGCACCTTGCCGTCGTCGATCCGGGCGTCGGATCGACGCGTCGCGCACTCGCCGTTCGGCTGGCCACCGGCGGGGCGCTCGTCGGACCGGACAACGGCCTGCTTGGACCGGCGGCGGTCGCACTCGGCGCGGTTGCCGCCGTCGCGCTGCCGGCCCATTCCGGGGCGGCGACGACCTTCGACGGGCGCGACGTGTTCGCCCCCGCGGCAGCGCGGCTCGCGCTCGGCGAAGCACTCGAACGGCTCGGGACGTCGGTCGAACCGGCGGACATCGCGATGCTCGCGATCCCCGCTCCGGAGGTCTCACCGGGGCGTATTGCCGCCGAGATCCTTGGATGCGACCGGTTCGGCAACGTGCAGCTCGCGGCGCGCGCCGAGCACGCGCAGGCGGCCGGCATCCGAATCGGAGTGGCCGTCGAGGTGAGCGGGCCAGGGGGGCGCCGCGCCGCGGTCGTTGCCAAGTCCTTCGGCGAGGTCGCGCGTGGCGCGCTGGCGGTCTACATCGACAGCCACGGGTATCTGGCCGTCGCCGAGAATTGCGGCAACGCGGCGGCGCAACTCGGCGCTGGCGGCGTGCTCGCCGTCGTGATGACGCCCGCCCGCGCGCCGTAGGACCCGTCGACGGGTCCTATGGCGCGCGGGCGGGGGTCCGCCGGCGGGTACTACGCGATGACCTGCTTTTTGATCGCGTCGAACTCGTCCTGGGTGATCGCACCCTGGTCGAGCAGTTGCTTGGCTTGGGCGATCTGATCGGCCGGCGCGTGCCCGGTTGCGATTCGGAGTCGATCCGCATCCTCGAGCTGCGTCTTGACGGCGCGATCGGCCATGCCTTCTCCGCGCACGATGAGGTAGATCAGCACCCCCAAGAAGGGGAGGATAATCAGCAAGATGATCCATCCGGCCTTTCCCGCGCCGGACACGTCCTTGCTGCGAAAGAGATCAAAGACGACGTGGAAGAAGATGATGATCCACACCACGAAGGCAAAAACGACCAGCATCTCCCAGAGAAAATGCCAAAAGCTCATGCGGGTCCTCCCCGATTGAAAAGAGCACGTGTAACGTGAAGTGCGCCCAGGGAACTCGGGGCACGACGTCGATCGAACGACAGCATACCCACATCGCATGGACCGCCCGCCGCGATTCTCGCGGTGTGTCAACGGGGCCGGCTGCAATTTGGGCTATGGAGTTGCGGAGCCCGACGGTTTCGCTTCTCGACGGAAGATCAGCCGGTTCGACGACGGGTCGGTGAGCGTGACCTCGAATGGCGTTTCGCCGCTCGGTAGGCCCGCGTGGCGGGCGCGTTCACGCACGTCATCGAGCGCCGACTGGTCCGGTACCGCGAACGTGACGTTCTCCAGATGCGCCATGGTCTCGGGTGCGGGCGGCGCGCCGCGGGACGACCACGTGTTCGCACCGACGTGGTGGTGGTAGCCCCCGGCCGCGAGAAACACCGCCTGTCGTCCGACGCTCGTCATCAGCTCGAAGCCGACGATATCGCGCAGGAACGCGACAGTGCTGTCGATATCGGCAACCTGCAGGTGGACGTGCCCCATGACCGTGCCCGTCGGGACACGGGCACTCGCGCTGTTGATCGCCAGCGTGTCGAGCTCCCCGAAGAGATCGTTAATGTCCAGGCTCGCCGTCGTCATCAGCTGCACCTGCCCCTCCCAGGTACTCCGCGGGCGGTCCCAGTAGATCTCGATGCCGTGTCCGTCGGGATCGGTCAGGTAGATCGCCTCGCTGACGAAGTGGTCTGCCGCACCGACCAGTGGCAGCTGCTGCTGGGCGGCGTGTGCGAGCCAGCGGGCGAGATCGACTCGCTCGGGCACGCGCAGGGCGAAGTGATACAGCCCGGTGTGATGCCCCCCGAACGGCTGGACGCCGGGGCGCTCGACCAATTCCAGGATCACTGCGCCGCCGATAGGGGCCAGACCCAGCACCCCGTGCTCATCCAGCGCGTGCGCGACGAGGCCGAACCAGCGGTCGTACCAGGCCAGCGATCGTTCGAGGTCTCGCACCCCGACGCGCACGGAGGCGACATGGGTCGTGTCGGGCAGCGCGTGCGCGGGCGCGCCGGCGGTTGAGCTCATGGGGCGATGTGTCCTCGGGGTGTGCGCAGCGTTCTGAGATCGAAGATAGCCCGAGATGCGCTTCCCGCGCCCCCGATCGGTCGCGGCTACCGCGGTGTCTCACCACGGTGACACGTACCGCGTCGATCTACCAGCTGCCGACGGCGACCTGAAGCACAAGCTCGGTGAGCGCGACGGTCATCCACGTGACGGTGCTGAGGACGAGGGGCCGGTAGCCGGCACGGCGCATTTGGCCGAGCCGCGTGCTCAGTCCGATGCCGGCAAACGCCATTGTGATCAGCACGATGGCGAGGTTGGGGAGTGCAGCGTGCCGGGAGACCGGCGCGAGCCCGACGTTTTCGAGCACCGCGGCGGCGATGAACGAGACCAGAAACCATGGGATCACCGTGTGCCAGCGCACCGTGCGGTCAGGGTCGCGGCGTCGGGCGATGACCCCGAGCGCGGCGACGACCGGAATGATCATCGTGGTACGCGGGAGCTTGACGATGACCGAGTGCACGCCCGCAACGTGCCCATAGGCGTAGCCCGTCGCGACGACCGATGAAGTGTCGTTGTCCGCCGTGCCTGCCCGCAGCCCAAAGCCGCTCTGGCTGGGCCCCAGCAGGTGGCCAATCGGGGAATCAGCGGGACGGCGATCAGGTTGAACACGAGGATGGTCGACATGGCGTAGGCGATATCGACCTCGGATGCCTCGATCACCTCCGAGACGGCGGCGATCGCCGACGCGCCGCAGGTGCCGGCGAAGATCCACTCATCCCAGCCCCCGGCACGCGCATGAACATTTCCAGGTCCGCAGAGTGCCCGGCGGGACCGTTGATCCACCGTTCGGGTCGGGAGTCGATCGCTGCGCACCTGGCCGAGGTGCGTTGCCGATTTGCCGCACATCCCGTCATGCGCATCTGTGCCTCGGCACGAACGACAGACGCATTCACGTTCGGCGCTGCCCGCTCTGGCTGGCGGCTACGAGCAGGTCGATGTCGTGATCGTCCGCTTTGCGCTGGCAGTCGACTGGGTGCTCGCGCCCCAGCCGGAATCGGTGAGCGTCGTCGTGACGGCAAACCAATAGCTGGTGCCGCCCGCCGTACCGGTCAGCGAGGCGGTCGTATATGGCGAGGTGCCGGTTCCGAGCGACGTCCATGGTCCGGTCGCAGATGAGGTCGAGTCGTAGACGGTGTAGCTCGCGGCGCCGGTCTCCGCGGTCCACGTCACGGTAACCTTCGTGCCCGTCGCGCACGCCGACGTGACGCCGGTCGGCACCGGCGTGGCGGCCGGCGTCTGGGCCTGGGCGTTGCTCCCGGCGGCAAGCGACACGGTCCACGCCGTCGCGGCGGCGATGCCGACGGTGCCGATCAGTGCCACGACGATCGCGAGCGCGCCGACCTTGCGTGTGAGGTGGGGGCGCTTCACGATGCCTGCATCTTCTCGTCGTGGGATCCGGCCATTAGGCGGTCCAGGCGTCGGTTGCGGGACTGGTCGTCGCGGTCCCCGACCCGGCTGTCGCGGTGACGGCCGTAAACGACGGCATCGCGAAGTAGGTGCTCTTGCAACCGGTGGGCGCCGACGTCCCCATCGTGACGTCGTTGGTGAACGTCACCGTCAGCGTGGAGTGCGCCCCGACGACCAGCGCCGAGGTGAGCGTGTGGGGGTTCGTTCCGGTCGCGTAGCGCCAGGCGACGGTCCCCTGCGCCGCGGTGCAGTTGGTGTTCGTCGTCGTCAGCGACGAGTTGGTGTAGCCCGTCGCGTAGGTCGTGCTGGACGGGATGCTTACGGCCGTGATCGTGACCGGCGCGGCACTCGTGTTCGTGATCGTCACGACCGCGTCGCCGAACGCGCCGGGGTACACGAGGTTCACCGGCGACGGCGACGCCGTCGCCGTGATCGTCAGGCTGGCGATGCTCGCGGCCTGGCTCTGGCCGCTGGACCCCGCGTGGACCCCGACGGCCCAGTTCGTGGCCCCGAACGCCACGCCGGCGACCAGCAGGACGCCCACGAGCGTTGCGGCAACCCGCCACGCGCGCATCCGGCGTGCACGGAGATACCCCTGATACCAGGGGTGTTCCTGTCGTGACTTTCGCAGACGAAAGGGGGGTGACATCGGCATTGGTCGGGAGAAACCTTCGGTACGTCGCGAACGACCGTCGTGCTCCAGGCCCAGGGGCGGTGCCGGAGCTGGGCGGCATTGGGGGGACCGCTCATCTCAGGTATCGGCATCAGAAGTTCGTTCTTGAGCCATCAATCCCTGCAAAATAGTGCTTTTTTACGACTACCTCACATTCTGCGGTCGGGATTATCCGTGCTGCGCCGAAGCATCGTCACGCGGCCTGACGTGGACCGGGCGGATCCCGGCCGGCAGTGATCTTTGTCCCGTTGGCCAAGGAGCGCGCGCGACGCGGGCCATACCCTGCCTTGGCGTGCGTGATGTCCCCGCAATTCGCGAACTCCGCTTCCTTCAGCGCCTTGCCCTGGCGGCCAGCTCGACCCTTGATGGGGCGGCGCTGGTGAACCTGGTGATCGCCGAGACCACCGAAGCGACCGAGACCGATGTCTGCTCGGTCTACCTCCTGGCGGCCGACGGCGACCATCTCGTGCTCGCCGCGACCAATGGGCTCTCGCAGGATGGCGTCGGTCGCGTCCGGCTGCGGGTGGGTGAGGGTGTCACCGGCTGGGCGGCCGAGGCGCGCGAGCCGGTCGTGGTTCCGGACGTTCGGGTCGAGCCGCGGTTCCGTTGGCTGCCGGAGGTCGACCAGGAGCGCTATGTGTCGATGTGCTCCGTGCCGATCATCTCGGGTGACCGGCTCGTCGGCGTGCGTGAACGTCCAGACGGACCACCCGCGCGAATTCGGGGAGGGCGATGTCGGGCTGCTGTCGGCGATCGCCGCGCACGTCGCCGGCGCGCTTGAGCGCACCGAGCTGCAAGGGCGGCTGGAGAGCCACATCGCGGAGTTGCACCGGTCCGAGGAGATTCATAAGCGGTTCACGGATCTTGCGCTCGCGGGTGCCGGACTCGATGCGATCTGCGCGGTCGTCGCGGCGCACGCCGGCGCCCCTGCCGCCGTGTTCGACGACGACGGCGAGCGCCTCTGCGCAAGCCCGGGCACCGGGCTCCCCGAACGGCTGGCGGGGATCGCCGCACCCGCCACCCGCGGTGATGGGCTGTCCCTCGTGCCGATCCGGGCAGGACAGGACACGCTCGGCTGGCTGGCCGTCGGACCCGGTGAGAGTGCCGACCCGCACGGCCGCCGCCTGGCCATCGAGCATGGGGCGACCGTGCTCGCACTCGACCTCGTACGCGAACGTGCCGCGGCCGAAGCCGAGCGCCGGCTGCGGGCCGATTTGTTGGACGAACTGCTTGCGGTGCGCGCCGGCACGACCGACTCGTCGCGGCTCGCGCGGAAGGCCTCGCGTCTGGGCCTGCGTATCCGTGGCCGCGTCTGGGCGGTGGTCATCGCACCCGATGATCCCGAAGGGGCGCGGGCCGTCGCGACAGACCCCGTCGCCCGCCGCGTCAGTCGCACGCTCGGCGACGCCATCGACGTGCCGGGCGGCCAGGTCGTTGCACGCGGGACCACCTTCGTGCTGCTCGTTCCGGGCGACGCGGATTTACCGCGCGTCGAGCACATCGCGCGCGCCGCAACGGATGCCGCGCAGGCACGGACTGGCGGGTACGGGTTTTCGGCCGGCATCGGCAGCGGACCCGGCGGGTCCTGGCGAGCTTCGGCGGTTGGTCTCGGAAGCCGAGCGGGCGCTCACCCTCGTGCAGCAGGGGCACCGTCGCAGCGAGGTATTGGCGTACGCACGTCTGGGGGTCGATCGCCTCCTGCTCGAGATCGCCGACAACGAGTGCCTCGGGACGTATGTCGACGAGTGGCTGGGAGATCTGATCACCCATGACGAGCGCGGTCCTGCGGCGGCCCCGCTCGTCGAGACGCTCGAGGCGGTCGTCGCTGACGGCTGGAACCTGCGCGCGGCCGCGCGGCGCCTCAACCTCCACACGAACACGCTCCACTACCGGCTCGGGCGCGTTCAGGACGTCTCCGGGAGAGATCTGGATGACCCGACGATCCGTCTCGCGCTCGCGGTCGCCCTCCGGGCGTATCTGCTGTTCGAGGCGCTGCGGGGTTCCGACTCTCCGCCCAGACAGTGCAGAGGAGGGGCTGCCGCCGCGGTCCGTCGCCGAAGGGTAGTCCGCGAGTCGGTCGCGTTCTGCTATCGGCCGCCCGCGGGCCCGCACGCACTCCCGGGGACGGCCCGGCTCATCTGGCGCGTACGCGGGCGAGTCGGTGGGCACCGGGGAGGCACGTGCCCAGGGGCGGCCCGAAGGCCCGCCCCGTGCCGTGCATCGGCGTACGCCGGGCTGCAGGCTCCGGGGCTGACCCCCCCGGAACACACGCTTATCGGACCATTAGCTGGTCCAGGCGTCGGTCGTCGGGCTCGTGGTCGCCGTCGAGCCAGCGGTCTCTGAGGCGGTCACCCCAGTGAGTGATGGCATGGAGAAGTACGCTGCTTCACATGCTGCCGGCGCCGCCGCCGTCATGCTGGCGTCGTTCGTGAACGTCACCGTGAGGCTGGAGTTGGCACCGATGACGAGCGCGGTGGTCAGCGTGTGCGGGTTCGATCTGCCCGTCGAGTAGTTCCAGATGACGTCAGACTGGTCGCTCCGCGGTCGACGTGCGTCGGAAATTACTCCGGTGAGGTTGGACGCGGTATAGCCCGTCGCATACGTCGGCTGGACGGCAGGCTCAGGGCTGTCAGGGTCACCGCCACGGAGTTGGGTTGGTGATCGTCGCGACGACGTCGCCGTTGCCGCCCGGGAAGAGCAGGTTAGACGCCGCCGGAAGGCGACGGCGGCGATCGTGACGTTTGCGATCGTGCCCGACTGGGCCTCGCCGCTCGAGCCGCTGTTCAGGCTCACGGTCCAGTTCGTGGCTGCGAATGCCACCGCCGCGGTCAGCACCGTGCCGGTGACGACGGACGCGACCCGCACCGCCCGAGGCCGCCGCTTGCGCAGCGTCCTGGTAGTACCAGGGGCTTATCTTCCCTGGCGTTTCGAAAAAACGAGAGGGGTGACTTGGGCATGGGGGAACCACTTTCCATTCATCGCGTGGTGACAGGTGGAGCGTTGGGCGAAGGGGTCAGGCCCGCGGCACGCGGCTGCGGGGACATCCACTTGCATGACATATCGGCACCACGGGCTGTCACTTGAGCACGGTGTCGCGCGGGCGAGATCCGCCACACGACGGCGCTCTTCAGGGTGCCGCGCCGGTCGCAAATAACGATTGCGACTCGGGACGAAGCGTAAGCGGATGTGCGGCTCCGTGGCGGAGTCTCGGCCTGCCTGTTCGATCGGCGGCACCGCCGGCACCGGACCGCGCCCGCGCGGCGCCCCGTCCGCACCGGCGCGCAGACCGCATCGCGCGGGCTCAGTGGCCGCGAACACGCCCACGTAGAAGGCGATTGCCGCGTCGGCGTCGGGGACGAACAGACGTGGGCACACCCGCGGGTAGTTTGTGGGGATGCGGGGCGTCGGGCTCATGCGGGCCTCCATGGCGCGGTGCCGATGAGCCCACCGTAGGCCGGGGGTCCGATCCGACGCAAGTCCGGCGCGGACGGACCTAGGCCCGTCCGAGGCGGTGCCCGCTCCATTCGCGCACCAGGAGCGCGAGCGCGGAGCTGTCCTGCGCGCCGTGGCGCATCACGACCCCGAGCTTCGGGTGCGGATGCAGGATCTCGGCGCTGCGCTCGGGATGCTGCGGGCTCGACTGGCCCTCGATGAAGATCCCGCCGTTGCAGCACGAGCAGATAAAGCGGGCCCGCGCGAACCGCGTGGCGGGAAGGTAGGCAACACACGCGCCGTCGGGCGTGCGGTCCGGAAACGCGACATCGCGGCTCGGATCGAACCCGTCCACCCGTGGACGCCTTCGAGATGTGCACGGATTTCCTCGAGCGCTGCGCGACTCGGTCCCTGCTGCCACATCGTCTGGCCTCCTTGCTAAACGAGTGCGTGGCGCGATCTAGACAGGTTGTCGGCGGCGACTCGTGGGGCCGATAACCCTTTCCGAAACACTTTGCGAAAAAATTCACAACTCGTGTCGGCTGACGCGATCTCGGCTGCGCGTCGCGTCGCGCCGACAGTCGCCGCGCCGCGGGAAATGGTGCTCGTCGGGAGGTGGCCGATCACCTCTGCAACGCTCGACGGCTCTGTGCGCCACGCCGCGTGGCCGAAGCGCAACTCCAGGCTCGGGCTCCGATGGTCAACGCGGCCCGAATACGGTAAAGTCCACCACCGTGGTCGCCTAGCCGAGGGATGTTGCATGACCGAGCAAGAGGGCATCTTCGATGCCCTGGCGAGCAGCGCCGACGGTCTGACGGTTTCGGAACTTGTCGGGCTTCTGGGCGCGTCCGACAGTCAGGTACGACGCCGGCTATCGGCGCTCGTCGCGGCGGGCGCGGTCACGACGCTGAAGGATGACCCGGCCGGCCCCGGGCGTCCGACGCTGCGGTTTCGCCTGTCGCCGACGACCAGCGGGTGGCCGGAGCTGGTGCGCATTTTGGTCGCCGTCGTCGCCGGGGACAGCGAGCATGAACAGGCCATGCTCGACCTGGCCCGGGAGCGCGGCGCGAACATGGCCACCGGCGAGTTCCCGCACGGGGTCGTCGACACGATGGCGCAGCTCGGATTCGCTCCGCGCGATCGCTCGTCGCGCCAGGACGCCAAGGAAGATGCGTACCGGCTGAGCTTTCAGAGCTGTCCGTTCCGCGACGCGGTGACCGCCGAGGGCGGCCGTACGGTGTGCACGCTGCACCGCGGGCTCATTGAGGGGATGACCGCGGCGCTCGGCGGCGAGCTCGATCATTTTGAGGTGCGTGACCCGATCGTCGCAGGGTGCGAAGTGCGCTTGCGCGCGCTGCCTGCCGCCTAGCGGCGGGCGTCGGTCGGCGCACACGGGGCGCCCGTGCACAGCGGGGGTGGGCGCGGGGGGCGTGGTGCGGTCGGACACCTGCCGATCACACCCCGGCGTTCTCCGACGTCGAGCGATCGGTGGTGTCGCCGGGGAGATGTGCCGTCAGGGGCACAATGCCTCGTCTCCCGACGCGGGGCGGGGTCGCGCGTGAGCCCGACGATGCCGGCAGCTTGGCGGGGATCTGCGGCATCATCCGAGACCTGACCCTGGCCCTGGTCGTCACGGGCCGGTCGGCAAAGCTATCCGCGGTGCCGGGCGCCCAGATCCCGGCGGAGGTCCCCGACTCGCCGCCGCCGTCGAGGTCGCGACGTGGCGGCATCGCGGGTCACCGGCCCGCAGGGCGGACACGCATGACGGGCGTCCGGCGCGTCGCGCTTAGCGGCGCACCCAGCTGTCGGTGGCGGGGATCGCCGTCGGCGCATGGGCGTCGGTCCGCGCACCGATGCCGATCAGCTCGGGCATCGAGAAGTACGTCCCCTCGCAGGCGGCGGGCGCGGACATCTTCATGTACGCGCCGTCCCGTATCGTGACGATGGCGGTCTCGTGCGCCCCAATGACCAGCGGTGTCGCCAGCGGCTGCACGGTTCCGACGGCGTGCGTCGATCCCGTCCACACCACATCGGACGTGGTGGCCGAGCATCCGGCGCGCCGTGTCGTGCGCGCGCTGGAGGTGTATCCGGTCGCATAGGTCGTCTCACTCGGCAGGTCGACGGCCGTCACTCGGACCGCGACGTCATTGCGGTTGGCGATCGCGACGGCGACGTCACCGCTCCCCCCCGGGTAGATGCCCTGCATGCCCGAGACGTGCGGCGCGGTGATCGCTACGGTGGCGCCGGGACCGACGTGGCCGGACGATCCGAAGCTCGGTGCCGGCGCGATCCCGGCGGCCCACGCAAGACCGCAGGTGGCAATGGCGCCCACCACCATTCCGGTGAGGCCCGTCCCCCAACGGGCCTGTCCCCCATGCCGCTTGCCGGGATGGCGGTGAGCCACCAACGAAGCAGTCCAACGATGCAGTGTGAATGATGAAGCGGTCATCAGTTCCACGAATCGAAAGGGCTGCCGGGGCCATTTAGTTTTCACCAAAAAACCCCAGCAAAACGTACACGAAGTCTGACTGCTGTGCCACCCGAGAACCGCAACGTGACGGGCAATCCGGCGCGCGGGGCGATGCTATAGCGCGGCCGGTGCGGTGTGACCGTCTGACGCGAAAGACTCGACCATCGGACGGTGCATCCCCCACGCACGTCTGGTGCGCGCCCAGCCCGTTCGGGTGCGCCGGGGCGCGATGCGCTCGCCGAGGCGCGTTCGGAACGCCGATCGGCCCCGGCCTCCGACGGCGTGGAGCGCACGCGGCGGACGACGGCTGCGGGTGTCAGGTGCGACGTCCGGGCACGGGCGGGGCATGTGACCGAGTTATCCTGCGCACAGCAGTTGCTACGGACCACGATGTATCCCCGCGAGCCGCAAGGAGGAGTGCCATGGGTTTCCGGGTCCTCGCCGCCTCGGATCAGAACTGGCAGGTCACCAATCCGCTCGGCGTGGTCAACGCGAACCTCACCCGTCAGTTGGGGTTCGACGGCATGGCGCTACGCGTGTGGCGTGTCGCTCCAGGACAGGCGATTCCCCGGCACCGACACGAGTATCAGACGGAGATCTACCTCCTGCTGAAGGGCGACGGCCGCATCCGCATCGACGAGACGCTTGTCCGTCTGTCGCCGCTGTCTGCGGTGCTCGTCGAACCCGAGTCGGTGCGTCAGGTCTTCAACGACACCGACCGCGACGCCGTGTGGCTCATCGCCGGAACTCCGCCCGAAGCATTTCCGCTCGCGGCCGAGGACCATGTGCGAATGCGCGATCGTCTGTACCCGGACGGCGTCGAGGCCCTTCCCCAGGAGCTCAGCGGCGGGTAAGCGCGTCGTCACCACCGGCCGCTCGCAGATGTGCGAGCGAACGTGCGGGTCGGTGTTGGCGGGTGCGGCGGTGGCCGTACGGCGGACCGCTGCGCGGCCGTGTTCCCGCAACCGGGGCCTGGCCGCCCATCGCGGGACGGACCTCGGGCAGCTTCCGACGACCGGCACGGGCGACCGCGAGTTGCTCGCGATCCCGCGCTGTCGCGCCGGAGCCGGTTCGGGCCGACGCAGAGGGTGTAACGTCGGGCAGTGGCGGTGTCAATCGTCACGATGTCACCCACGAGGTTGCGACGAACGATCAAACGAGAGGCCGAGATGAACGACCAGCAGAAGGACGAAGATCGCCGGAAGGAAGACGAACTCACCGAGGGACCGACGCCCGAGATCCGCAAGGCTGAAGGGCACGGCGACGAGGGCGAGGAAATCACCAAAGGCCCGACCCCCGAGGTCCGCGAAGCGGAAAAGTAGGAGCAGCAGGCTGCGCGTTGCCCTGTGTGTTGGTAGGGCGTCCCTGCGCCCTACCAACAACGATCTGCCCCAGGTCGAGTCGCCGACGTGTGAGCGCACGGGGCCGTCGTAGCGTCATGGGCGCCGCGAGATGTGCCCGCGGTCAGCCGTTCGACCAACAGCGGTCGCCCCGAGGGCGGCAGGCGCCCACGCGGGTGCGACACGGGGTCTCCCAGGTGCGGATGGCTCCGACACCTTCTCAGCAGGCGCGCGGTCTTGGCTCGGTCACGGCGCGGCGGCGTTCCTCGTCCGGCGGCGTCGGCGCCAGATGACCGCGACCACGGCGAGCAACACGACGACGACCGTCCACAGAACGCAGTCGATTGCTCGCCGTAACGTTGGCAGCGGCGATGTTCTGGCCCTGGGAGATGCCGAAGCCATCGACGGTGACTTGTCCGACCGCCGTGAGCCCGATGCCGAAGCTCATGCGCTCGTCTCCGGCCGGGGGGGGGTCCATGTGATCTGGCGCCATCCCGGGGCGGGCGCCGAATACGGGGAGCTCGCCCAATACCGCCACCCGGTCACCGTGTTCAAGTAGAACACGTCCAATCGGGCGGGCGCTGTCCCCGTGTACCACCCGCTCAGGTGACAGTCGTACCCGGGCTGCACCTGAATGGAGCAGGTTCCGATGTCCTGCGCGACGATCAGGTTGGCGTCGCCGGACGAATACTGGCTGACGGTGATCTGATCGGCCCACTGACCCGAGTGGGCGCTACGGACGCGCACGAAGGTGGCGTCGTTGGTGCCGAAGCGGTCCGCTTCCCAGCAGGTGTTCGCCTCACCGATCCCCGCCGCAAACCCGTGCTTCGTCGCGAACGGGCTCGCCGGCGTTTCGAGTGTTGGGTTGATGATGCTGGCACCGGATCGCGGCGCAGGTCCCGAAACGAGCGGGCGGCCATTTCCGCCGACGACTTGCTGGACGGTTTCAACCTGGACGCCATCGGCGTGCAGCTTTGAAGCCACGCGAGCAGCGTCGTGAAGGTCGTGGGGATGACGGCAATCACGGAGCAGCCGTCGCAGTAATTGTGGAAGACGAAGGTGACCCATCCGCCACCGTGGTTGAGCGCTGCGGCGACTTGGTCCTCGCGTGTCGTGGCGGGCGTTGACGGTATGACCGTGACGCCCGTTCTCACCCCATACGGGTTGAGGGCGGAATCGACTCGGCGTATGCGCATGTGGTACCGCGATTCCCGTCGGAGAGCCCTTCGGTGAGTCTGCCGCTGTTGTAGCCGCAGGCCTGCACCATCGCGTCGATCGCCGGGTCCGTTTGAGAAAACGGGTACGCAAAGTCCGTTGGCGCCCGTCCGACGATTCCCGCCAGCGCGATTCGGTCATCACGGATCTGCCGCTTTGCCTCGGCGGGGTCGAGGCCCGGAAGGTGCAGGTCCTGCGCGGAATGGCCGCCAATTTCGTTTCCTGCGGCATACAGCGCTCGCACCTGCGCGTCGGTGAGACGTCCCGGCCGATTGAGCAGGCTGCTGTTGCGGTAGAAGGTGCCATGCATGCGGTATTGCTGCAGGATGGGAAACGCGGCGAACGACCCTTCAAAGCCATCGTCGAATGCGAGGGAGACGATCACTCAAGGCGGGGAGACGCCGCGTGCGTACGCCGGCCGTATCAACGCGGCCGCACCGAAGACCAGCAGCAGACACACCGCCGCGAGCACTCGAATCCGGGCGGAGGCCGTGCTGCGCGCGCTCATGCCGCGCGAGCTCCGACCAGCAACCCGTTGTGTGTGGCGCGACCGTCGCGCGTGAACGTTCATCGCGAGATCGACGGCGACGTGAGCCGAATCGCAGGGTGCTCGAGACAAATCAGGTTCGCAGGTCGATCGGTGTTGTCCCCGATGGTGGACCCCATCTCAAGCGACGCAGGCCCCCGGATCACCGCCTGCATCGAGCACGTCACGAACTCGCGGAGACCCGGCCGGATTCCGCCTCCGCGCCAGTATGAGGATCCACGCAGAACGCGTCGCGCCGGGCGGACGTGGGTAATGGTAATGGGTCTCAGTCTCGGTGTACACTTCCGACATGGTTGGTCCACCCCGGTCCTCGCCACGCAGCCTGTTCGCCACTGCGGGCGCCGTGCTTACGCTGTCAGTGTTCCTTTCGGCCTGCGGGAGCAGTACGTCAGGAAGCTCGTCCACACCTGGCGTCATCAACGCGATCGGTGCCGAGAACGAGTACGCCAACGTGCTTTCCCAGGTCGGTGGCAACTACGTCCACGTCGCCTCGATACTCAACAACCCCAACGCCGACCCGCACGCATTTGAGGCCAGTCCGAGCGTTGCACAGGAGGTCAGCCAGGCCGAGCTGATCGTCCAGAACGGGGTCGGGTACGACACCTTTATGAATCAGATCGAGTCGGCGTCGCCGAATTCGCGCCGGAGGGTCATCGTGGTCCAGCATGTGCTGGGCCTTCCCGACAGCACGCCGAACCCACATCTTTGGTACGCCCCAACCACGATGCCCGCGGTCGCCAAGGTGATGGCCGCGGACCTGTCCGCGCTGGACCCGAGTCATGCGGCCTACTTCCAGGCGAGGCTCGGGTCGTTCGATGCGTCGCTCACGCCCTGGCTGCGTGCCATCGCCGCATTCAGGGTGGGCTATCCGGGCGTGGCAGTCGCGACGACCGAGCCGGTCGCCGACTACTTGCTCGAGGCGATGGGCATGACGAACCTGACGCCGTTCGTCTTCCAAGCCGACATCATGAACGGGGTGGACCCGGCTCCCGAGGACATCAGCCTGGAGAATGGCTTTTTCACCAAGCATCAGGTCAAGGTCTTCTGTTACAACCAGCAAGTCGTCGATTCCCTTACGACGTCGATCCGCCAGACCGCCCAGTCCGCAGGCGTGCCGGTGGTCGGTGTCTACGAGACGATGCCAACGCCCGGCTACGACTACCAGACCTGGATGCTCGCCGAGGTTGCCGCGCTCGACGCTGCCGTGGCGCACGGGATCTCCACCGAGCACCTGTGATGGCGCGAGTGATGTTAACCGAGCGTGAGGTCCCCGTCCTCCAGGTCGAGGGCGTCAGCGTCGCGTTCTCAGGCCGGACCATCCTCGACGACGTCTCCTTTGAGATCCGCGCCGGTGAGTTCACCGGACTGATCGGGTCCAACGGCGTCGGAAAGACCACACTGCTTCGGGTGATCCTTGGCGTGCAGCGGCCTGGTTCGGGCCTCGTGCGTGTCCTTGGCGCGCCGTTGTCGCGACGCGCTCGCTCGCTGGGGTACGTCCCCCAGAAGGTGATCCTCGACCCCGACGTCCCGATGCGGGCACGCGACTTGGTAGCGCTGGGGATGGACGCCCACCGCTTTGGTGTCGGCCGACGCTCAAAGCAGCAGCGTGAGCTTGTCGCCGAGATGCTCCACGCCGTCGATGCCGACGCCTTTGCCGACAGCAGGGTCGGCAGCCTCTCTGGGGGCGAGCAGCAGCGTGTGCTGATCGCGCACGCGCTCATCAGTCGACCCAAGCTCCTGCTCCTCGATGAGCCGCTGGCGAACCTCGATCCGAAGAGCGTGCAGGAGATCGTTGGGCTGCTGCATCGCGTCGCCGCTGATCACCAGGTGGCGATTCTCTTGTCCGCGCACGAGATGAATGCGCTGCTGCCGGTCATGGACCGGATCGTCTACCTGACGGGCGGTCGGGCGGCGAGTGGGACCACCGACGAAGTAGTCCGGCCCGAGGTGCTCAGCAAGCTCTACGGTCACCATGTCGACGTGCTCAAGCTTCATGGACGCGTGCTCGTGGTTGCCGAGCCGGGGGCCGCCACGGACGATATTCCCGACCATCCGCCCTTGACGGTGGCCTGAGCGCCCGTGCACCTTCTGCTGGAGCCCGGCTTCTTTGCGAGCGGCCCGGTCCACACCGCAGCTGTTCTGGGTGCGGTGGTCGCCGTCGTGTCGGCGATCGTCGGCGTCTTCACCGTGATGCGCAGCCAGTCCTTCGCCGGGCATGCGCTAACCGACGTCGCAACGACGGGCGGCTCGGGCGCGTTCCTGTTCGGGGTCGAGCCGCTCGTGGGCTTCATCGGCGGCAGCGTCATCGGCGCAGGCGCCATGGACCTGATCGGCGTCGAACGGGTCCGCAGCCGTGACCTCGCCACGGGCATCGTGCTCGGCGCGTCGACCGGCTTGGCGGCCCTGTTTCTGTATCTCGACGCGACGCAGAGCGCGACGACCGGAGCTACCCAGCAGATTCTCTTCGGGTCGATCTTTACCGTCGATCCGTCCACGATCCCGCTGGTGGCTGTCTTCAGCGCAGTGACGCTTGCCGCGATCGCGGTGATCTATCGGCCACTGCTCTTGAGTTCGGTGAGCCCGGACATCGCGGCGGCGCGGGGGATACGGGTGCGTTTGGTGGGGCTGCTGTTCATGTTGGCGCTCGCCGTCGCCGTCGGGCTTTCCTCGATCGCCATCGGGTCGATCCTCTCGACCGCGCTGCTGATCGGCCCCGCGGCGACCGCGCTGCGCCTGACCCGGAGCGTGCGCGCCGCGATGGTTGTGGCGTGCGCTCTTGGGATCGCCACGACGTGGCTTGGGATTCTCCTTGCCTACGACAGCTTCTACTGGGATTCCTCGAGTCAGGGCCTGCCGGTGAGCTTCTTCATCGTCGGGATCTCCTTCACGCTCTATCTTCTGTCCGGGCTGCCGGTCATTCGCCGTCGGGTGGGCAGGCGCGACGACACAGCGCACCGGGATCTCGCAGCCGTGGGGCCCCATAGTGCGATTACGCGGCGGCAGGGACGCTGATGTTCTCGGGCTTTATGACCAATGCCTGGGAAGTGGGAACGATCGTGGCCATCGTGGCGGGCGTCGTCGGCTTCTTCGTGGTGCTTCGTGGCGCGGCCTTCCCTGCGCATGCGATTCCGAACGGTGCGTTTGCCGGTGCTGCGGGCGCAAATCTCATCGGCGTCAATCCGCTACTCGGCCTCGGCGTGTTCTCGCTGGTCGCGGCGCTCGGCATCGGATCGCTCGGCCGGCGCGGCAAGCCCGACGTCGCGACGGCGCTTGCGCTCGTGATGATGCTCGCGCTCGGGGCTGCCTTTCTGAGTCAAAGCACCGAATACGAACCGGAAATCTTCTCGCTGTTGTTCGGTGAGATCCTTGGCGTAAGCACATCGGAGATTCTGCCCATTGCACTTCTCGGTCTCGCCTGCATCGGCCTGGTTGGGCTGCTCTACCGTCGGCTCATGCTCACCTCGCTCATTCCCGAGGTCGCCGCGGCGAAGGGACTCCAGCCGCACAAGATCGAAATGGCGTTTCTCGTCGTGGTGGCCTTGGCAACGACGATGACGGTCCCGGTCGTCGGCGCTCTACTGATCTTTACGTTGATGATCGGGCCCCCCGCGGCGGCCCGCTGTTTCACCGACCGACCGGGTCTTGCCATGCTCGGGTCGGTGGCGATTGCGCTCGTCACGGTGTGGTGCGCGATTGCATGCTCGTTCGAATCCAACTGGCCGGTGGGGTTCTTCGTCGCCATGTTCAGCGCGGCGTGGTTTGGCCTCGGGCGATCCTTTGCTGCGCTGCGTCGGGGCCGCAGCCGCCGGATTCGCATTCGAGGCGCACACCCGAATACGCCATCCAGGCCTGCCAGCGGCTACGGGGCGCCGTAGGACCTCGGCGCGCCGTGCCCATTGGGGGGCGACCGGTGCGGATGCGCCGTGCGATTTGCCGCGTCGGCCATCGCGCTCAGGGTTGATGTCGCCGTCCGCGCACAGCGCGGTTGTGCTTACGGGCGCCTGATACCCGCGAGCCGCGGTCGAGCAGTGGCGGGGGTCGATGACGACGCCGGGAATGCGCCGTTCCGCTGCAGGTCGTGCCATGCAGGCCCCGGTTCGGTTTCACCTCGTGCGATACGGGTATATAACCATGTACACCCGGATCAGCGCGCGAGTCAGGAACCACTCTGGCCGCATCTCCGCCGCCGGGTGGTGGGCGATGCGAACGCGCACCGACTGGCGGGGGCGAGATAGGAGGACACACGGTGAGCGTGCACACGCGAAGGCAGCGTCGGCTGGCGATGGGCGCAGTCATCGTCCTTGGGAGCGCGTGTGTCGCGGCAGGATGTGGGAGTAGCGGAAGTTCGGCGGCGACAACCACCAGCCAGACGAGTTCGGGCGGGACGACGATCGCGACCGGCACCGTCTCCGGCCTCGGTACGGTCCTGGTCGACGGGCAGGGGCACACGCTCTATATCTTCGAACCCGACAAACACGCATCCGTAACCTGTGTTGGAGCGTGCGCGTCCGTCTGGCCGCCGGTGCAACTGACCGCCGGCCAGACGCCGCAGGCCGGGGGGGGCGCCAAGCAGGCCCTCCTCAGCAGTGATCCCAACCCAGGCGGCGGCCGCGTCGTCACGTACGCAGGGTGGCCGCTCTACACGTACGCCGCCGACACGGCGCCTGGCGCCGCCCAGGGGCAGGCGCTCAACCTCAATGGCGGACTCTGGTACGTGATGTCGCCAACCGGGGCGGTCGTCACCACGCCGTGAACGCGGGCCGTCGCATCACAGGACGGGTGGGGGCCTCGGGTTCGTGCGGCGTGACGTCGAGGCGTCGCGACCAGGGCATCTTCGAGCGTACGGCGAGCTGACCCCCAAGGCGACAGCGCAGGCCGAGATCAACGCCGCCGGACTCGCCACCCTCATCCCCGCACTCGGGGAACGTGTCGGGCGCACCGAGACCTGACGCCACGACCGGCCGCAGCGTCGATGGCGGTGGTCAGGTGACGCGTCGACGCCGGTGAGCCCGACGGCCTGCGTCGCGCGACGCTGCCGATGCACCCTGCGACGACACAGACGCCGGGAACGTTGATCCGCGGCCGGGGGGCGGCGTCTCGGCGCCGACACCCTCGCCATGATCGGCAACGGCCGTAGCGGTGAGATGGCACTGGTCGACGGCGCCCCGGGGTATCTGCGCGATCGGTTCCGAGGGCGCGGCCGCCGGTTCGGTGCGATCCGCCGACATCCTCGTGGGATCGATCGGTGCGACGCCCGTTGGGAGAAAACGCTTCCAAGACCGAGCACCACAAGCGCTTGGGATCATCCCGTGGGCGCAGCGCCGCGCGACAGGTTTGGAACATGCATGCAGTCAACCCGGCCTCGACGGTCTCGTGCGCCCGACCGGACACGACGCCGGCGCGTCGCGGCGCTGGGCGCGGTGGTCGCGCTTGTCGTCGCGACAACGATTGCGATCGGCTGGGGCGCTGGCGGTCCTTCACGCCCGGCGATCAAGATCAGTGCCGTCACGCCCACAACGACCAGCGCGACCGCCGCCACGCCGCCAACAATCCTCCCCTTGGTGCGGACGACCGCCGATATACGATGGCGCAACCCCGAGCCATGGGCGGGGGCTCCTGCCCCGCTACTCGTCGCCAGTTTCCCGGTCGATGCTTCGGGCGATCGGGCGTACGTCGCCTGGATCCGCGCAAGCCGGACCGAGTTGGCCCTGTATCCCGGCTATGAGGGCCCGGGACCCAGTGTCCTTCCGCGGGGTCGGGAGATGGTCCCGGTCTCAGCACGGTCCAAGCTGCTCTCCACGTTCAATGCCGGGTTCTATGAGGCCGCCGGGCCCGCCGGGTTCTTCGTTGACGGCCGCCTGTATGACCCAATGGTCCGCGGACTCGCCGCCGTGGTCCAGTCCACGAACGGTACGGTTGACATCGCTCCGTGGACTGGCGGCGCACGGCCTGGCCCCGACATTGTCGTTGCGCGTCAGAATCTCCGGCTGATCGTCGACGCGGGGCGGCCCACGCCTGCGGCCGCCGGATCGTACGTCTGGGGCGCAACGCTCGGTGGCGTCGCAGCAACGTGGCGGTCAGCGCTCGGCGTCGACCGCCACGGAAACCTGATCTACGCGGCAGGGCCGAACCAGACAGCTCCAAGCCTCGCCCGGCTCATGGTCCACTCCGGCGCAATCCGTGCGATGGAGCTCGACATCAACCCCGCCTGGCCTGCCCTCATGACCTTTGGCGGCCCACATGCTGCGGCGCCGAGCCTTTTCGTGCAAAACCCCAATCAGGGGGCGACCCGTTTTTTGACGCTGAGCAAGAAGGACTTCTTCGCGATCTATCTTCGGACGGCTGCCGAACTCACGCACGTGCCGTATTGAGGCCCGCACCCTGTGGTTGACACGCCGCGTTCTCGATTTCGATGACTGCCGAAGCCCTGGCGGCGCGGCCCGCGAATCGTCGCGTCCGCGGTCCGCGTGTTGGCCCCGGGAGCAGAGGGTGAGCGGTGGCGGGCGCGACGATCGACGATCCCGCGCCGGTGGCGAGGCCTGGCGCGATTCGGACGGTTGTCTCGCGCGCATCGAGGTAGGTGCCGCGGGAACGGGATGCGCGTCGACGAGCTGGATGACGCTTGGTGCTTGCTCTGGTCGTTGCCCAGTCGCAAAGCCGAGGCACCCAACCCCCACCGCAAACCCGTCTGCAGGGAGCGGACCAGTCGCCTCGCGAAGCGTTGTCGCCACGCGCGATGTCTTGCCGGGAAGGCCGGATCGTGCGAGTCGAGGCCCACGATCCGCCTGCTTTGGACCGACGTCGGCACCGTCGCCGGCTACGTCGATGTCCTCACCGACACACGAGTCGCCGAGGGCGTCCCCGTCGGCCGCCCGCGTCGACTAGCGTTGACCAATCACGATGGAAATGCCTTCTGACATGGGGATGGTGAATGACGAGACCCCGACTCGTGCTCCGGATCCCACGACTTTCCGTCGCTCCGACGACGACGGAGAGGCCGCTCTGACGGCGGCACCCTGGAGGTCCGGCGCCGCTCCGGCGGGCCCCGTCGACGAGTCCCTGGGGCCCTTGGGCTAGAGCGCGCTCACGAACAGGCGCCCGTACTGCACCAGGTGCCGATCCCCGAGGGACTCGCTGGTGGCCCGCTCCTGGGCGGCGCGGCCCAGCCGCTCGGAATCGCCGGGATCTCGGAGCAACGCGGAGACGGCACGTCCAAAGCTCGCGAGGTCGGTCGGGTCATCCAGTAGCAACCCGTTCTCGCCGTCGCTGATCTGATCGACGATGCCCCCGACCGCACTCGCGACGACCGGCCGGGCCTTCCACATCGCCTCCGTGACGGTGAGGCCAAAGCCCTCGGCGAGGCTCTTCTGCACGACGATGCGTGCGTGTCGCTGAAGGGCGTTGACGATCGCGGCTTGCTCATCGGTGTCGGCCATCGGCAGACATGCCAGGTGCACCCTGGTGCGCTCCGAGTGCGGCAGCTGGCGCCATCCCCGGATGCATTCTGCGAGGACCGCGTTCGCTTCGGGATCGTCGGCGATCCCCGTGACAATCGGTCCGGCGAGCACGAGGTGTGCACCGAGCCCAGGGTCGACGTGCTCGGCAAAGCCTGCCATCACGCCCTCCATGTCCTTCAGGCGATCCCAGCGCGAGACCTGAACGACAAGCGGGGCTTCCGGCGGCGGCGGTGGCCCGGTCTGGAGGATGTCGACGTGTCGGTTGATGCGTCCCGGTGATCCGTCACTGCGTGCAAACGGAACATCCGGCGGGCGCCCACCGTCGCCAAGAAGTCCGACGTAGCCCAGCGTCGAGCGCACGGTTCGGCGTGACATCGGTTGGTTCTTGGGTGAGAAGGGGTCGATCGAGGGCGGGATGACGGTGATTCCCTCCGGGTCCGCCCAGGGAGGCGCGAACGCTGCGCGGGACACCACATAGCGCTCGACCCCATCAAGATACGGACGAAGAAAGTCCCAGGCGCGCCGGGTCCATTCGTTCGGGGCGTCACAGCCAACGTGGCACCGCCAGATCACACGTGCACCCGCAGCGGCGAGGACGGCCGCGAGGCCAGCGGGCTGGGGATCGTGGAGCACGACGATGTCTCCCCGGCGGACGAGCGTCAGCAGCTCGTTCGCGTTCTCGTGCAGCACCTGCTCATAGCGCCAACGCTCGGGCTCTCCGAGTGGGCCACCGTCGCCGGGCCCCCCGTAGAGCCCGTTGTGGATGCGCTTGGTGATCTCAAAGAACGCGTGGTCGCCCTGGATCACGAGCCACCTCGCGTCGATGCCGGCCCCGCGCACGTACGCGAGCAGGGAGACCAGCATCTCCGCGACTCCTCCGCCTGCCGCGGTCGAGTTGATGTTGATCACCGCACGCCCCGTCAGCGCTGCCTGAGCGGCCTCGGCGACGTGCTCAAGCGTCGACATTCGTTCGGCCCCGATAAGGGGGGCCAGACGCGCGACGTCGACCGCCTGGACCTGCACCTCATGCAATCGCGTCTGTGGCGTCGCGATCCCCCCTGTCGTCTCAGCGGGGTGCACGACGCCGTGCGGAGATCTCCTGGAGCCGCACCCTCTGCCGCTCCGCAGCTTACGCGTCGCGGCGCGCCGTCGTGCGCGCCGGCCTCGACGGCAACCGTCAGCGACAGGCGTGGCAATTCGTCGGAGTCGCGCAGCACCCCGACGTACCGAGGGGCCAGGGATGAGGTGTCACCGGTCTCGGACCGGATCCCCGCACCGACCCGCACCAGCTGTGGGTGTGCCGCGCGGCATCCAGATACACCCAGACTGCCGCTGCGAGGCCTCGCCACGCCACAAACAGACACGCACATGAAGGACGGTTTGGAGTGGCCGGCCCGGGAGTCGAACTGGGGATGCGACGATGTTCCGTCATTCGTACGCCGGTGCCGACGTCGAGTGTCCGTCGGCATGCCGGGTGCGGCCCCGGTGGGCCCTCAGCGCGTCGTCGTCCCCTCGGCGCGCGCATGTGTCGGGCCCTACCGCCGCCCCGCACACGCCGCCGCGGACGCATCGAGCCGTGAGTCCGCCGACAGGTGCGCATCGACCCAGGCGGTCATGTTGCGCCGGGCTGGCGTTGCCTGTCTGCCATCCGGCCGGCCGCCTACAGTCACGCTGCGACCTGCGTTGTCTCGGTGTCGCGTGTGCCGATGCAAAGGGTGTGCCGTGGCGTCACTGGCCGACCAGGTCTCTCAACGGGGGTCGCTGCCCTGGCTGTACGGGAGCCTCGACGGTCGAATCGGCCGTCAGGCCTACTGGATCGGCAGTCTGATCGCGGCGGGCGTCAGCATCGTCAACAATGTCGTCCTCGACCGCATCTTCATCGGGTACCTGGTCGATATCGCGCTCGTCTACGTGGGTGTTTGCGTCACGGGAAAGCGCTTCCATGATCGCGGCAAGTCCGCCTGGTGGTGTCTGATCGCGCTGGTTCCCCTCGTTGGATGGATCTGGATCCTGATCGATGCAGGAATCTTGGAGGGAATGCACGGTCCCAACCACCACGGCACCGAACCGATCAGGACTCCATTCGGCTGAGCCGGGAGGATTGAACCGGACGCGTCGCCGCGGTGTGGCAACGCGCACAACGGCCTGGACGCCTGACAGCGTCGCGATTGGCGCGGCACCCACCTCCCTGGGCGATCTACACGTCGTTCATCGCGTCGTCAGCGGTTGCGCCGTGGCAGGCGGTTCCGTTCGCCCCATCGCAGTAACGGCGGTACAGACGCGCCAGCTGCGCGTCCCGATCGGCATAAAACTCTTCGGGACCGATGTCGAACCAGCTCAGGCTGCTCGCGGTGCTGCGACGCCGATCGGAACGCGCGGATACTTCGGCGACGGCTGGCTTCGGTGCACCGTCAGCCCGCCATAGACCGAAGGTGCGTTCGTGGACAGGCAGGTCCAGCGGGGCACCGGCGAAAAGCGGCGTGGCGTAATCGCTGAAGCACCACACTACGGCTCCCATGGCGCCCTGCGTCCAGAGCGCATCGATTACCGAGCCCGTGTACTCCGCAGCGAGGCGTTCGTCGACGGCCATCGAGCTGGCCGGCCCGGCGATGGGGATGGTGGGCAGACCGAACTCCTCGAAGAGCACAGGAGTGCCGCCTGCCAGCCAGCGCGTGAGGAGCTCCAGGAATGGCACCACCCGGGTATCCGCCGGCCCCGCTGACCATGCGGCGTAGATGGGATAGCCGTGCATGGACACGAACGTCGCACCAGCGGGCGACCTCTGCGGGACCAATGCCGCGGTCTTCCTCGAGATCTTCCATGTGGATCCCGAGCGTCAGCAGCCGACCTGGGTCGCGCCGCCGGATCGCCCCGGTCATGCGCTCCAACCAGGCCTCGGCCGTGGATGTGTCCGGCGGCACCGTGCAGTTGGAGTTCTCGTTACCGAGATCCCACGCCCACACCGCCGGGTGGCCGGAGAGCGCACCGGCGGCGGCGGCGGCGAGCCGCTCCTGGGCGGCGACAACGTCGGCATCCGAGTACCAATTGCGCACGCCGCATCCGGGCGCTTGGACCCGACCCCCCGATACGACGCGAAAGCGCCGATCACCCGCCGCTCCACCGACGGCCCACGGCGGGATCCAGTTCACGCCGCTCATGTGCCCGGTGAACAGGGTCACGATCAGCTCCGCACCTGCCTCGGTCGCGGCATCGGCGGCGTCAACCAGTCGCGCGAGGATGCGGCTGTCGATGCGTCTGGCCGCGGGCTGTGCGTCCTCCCAGCGAAGAAACACCCTGATCGTGTCGATCCCCGCGCCGGCGATGCGCTGGAAGTCGCGTCTGGTGATCGCCTGGTCGTAGTCGGCGAGCCACGCCATCGCCGTGGACGCGGGCCAGTAGTTGACGCCGAGGCGGAAGCGGCCCGGGTCAGCTCCCACCGTTGAGCACCCGTTCGTAGACCTTGAGGTAGGCATCGACCATGCGATCGCGACCGAATCGGGCGATGGCCTCCTCGCGGATGGCGGTGCGCTCGAGCGCTCGGACCTGGCTCACGGCGCCGATGGCCTCGTCGACGCTGTTCACGAGGATGCCGGTGCGCATGTCGTCGATCAGCTCCGGCATCGACCCGCGTCGCGTGGCGATGACCGGCGTTCCGCACGCCATGGCTTCGATGGTGCTGAAACCAAATGGCTCCTCGAAGTTGATGAGGTGAAGCAGGGCGAGGGCCCCGCCGAGCAGCGCATCGCGTTCCTCCCGCCCGACGGAGCCTACGTACCGAACGCGCTCGCCATCAAGACGGGGCGCGATCGACGCATCAAAGTACTCGCGGTCCTGGATGATGCCGGCCATCACCAGTGGGAGACCCACGCGGGTGGCGACGTCGATCGCCTCGACCGCCCCCTTGTCGGGATGGATGCGGCCAAAAAACAGGAGGTACGTCCCGGCCGACGCCTGCAAGGTGAACGCGTCGGTGTCGATCCCGTGGTGGATGGTGGCGAGGTAGTCGAGGTCGGGATGGCGGTCTGTCTCGCTAATCGCGACGTATCCGGAGCGGGCGTTGTACTTCTTGAACACCGGGAGGATGCGCGGCGACGAGAACCCGTGGATGGTCGTGAGCACCGGGGTCGACACGAGCTCGGAATAGGTCAGTGGGAGAAAATCGAAGCTATTGTGAATGAGGTCGAACTCGGCGGCCCGCTCGAAGACCTCGGCGATATGCAGACATTCGCAGACCTTGGGGTCCGTGCCCGAATCCTCCGAGTACCCGCGCGGGATGACCGAGACGAGGCGGGCAGCCGTCGCTGAGTCGCCCGTCGCGAAGAGCGTGACGTCCGCCCCCCGCTCGACGAGGCCCTCGGTGAGCAGGGACGCAAACTGCTCCCAGGGCCCGTAGTGCCAAGGAGGGGTGCGCCAGGAGATCGGTGCCAGAACGGCGACTCGCAACGACGACCCGGTGCCGATGGCGGTCATCAACCGGAGCCCGTCAACCGGCCCAGGAGTTCGGGGAGGTCAACGAGGGCGACACCGACGGCGCTGTCCGCGAACGCGTAGGGCAGGACCAGCGTCTCGTCCGTGATGAGTGCCCCGCACGAGTAGACGACGTTTGGCACGTAGCCGTCGCGTTCGTCGTCGATCGGGACGAGGAGCGGACGACGGAGCGCGCCGATCACGCGACGAGGGTCGTCGAGGTCGAGGAGAATCGCGCCGATCGCGTATTCTCGCATGGGCCCCACGCCGTGGGTCAGGACAAGCCATCCCTCACGAGTTTCGAGCGGTGACCCGCAGTTGCCGACTTGGACCAGCTCCCACGGCTGGAGCGTGGGGTCCAGGGTGGTGGCCTCTGCCCAGTCGTAGCCGTCGTCGGACATCGTGACGGCTGAGCGCTCGCGGTCCCAGCGTGACAAGGCAACGTACCGTCCTCCGACCTTTCTCGGGAACAGCGCCATGCCTTTGTTGGCGGCAAATGGTCCCGAGAGCTGGGAGACGACGAAGGTCCGGAAGTCGCTGGTCGACAGCATCTGGGGAGCCACGTGCGGGCGGTCAAATGCGGTGTAGGTGGCGAGGTAGGTGAGGGTGCCGTCGTCATCGACAAACCGAACAAACCGAGCATCTTCCATGCCTTGAAGCTCGGCCGGGCCGCTCGGCCACAGCACGCGCTCAGCGATGGCCGTGTCGGCCGGAAACGCGACGGTGTAGTTGTTCGCCGCCACCCAGCGGATGCACTCGACTGCGTGGCTGGCTGCCGGCCCAAATGGGAGGTCGCGATGCAGCGAGTCGATTGCGATCTCGAGTTCGTCTGGCCCAAATTGGGACGCAAGGTGGCTCAGGACGAGGGATGCGGCCTCGTGGTCGCACCCGCGTTCGGCCAGCTTGGACTCGAACAGGCACCGTTGGTACGGGCCCGGCGAATGCTGGCCGGCATCGAGGAACGTGCCCGGGTCGTCGATGCGGATGCCGCCATCGCCGTCAACGACGCCCGTGCGGAACTCAATCGACGAGATGTGACCCTCGCCCACGGCGCGCAGGCTCATCACGAAACGCGTCTCGTCGGCCGCCATGCCGCGCTGATCGGGATGAGTGACGATCGACGGATTGAACAGGGCAGCGGCTTCCAGCGAACACTCACGAGTGAAATAGGCGCCCATGAGCAGCGCTCGGTCGGCGCTGACGCCCAAACCGCGCCCCGCGCGGTGGGCTGCCAGGTGGAAGTGACGTGACCATGTCGCCTCGAGGTGGCGGTGCCGGTGAACGAAGCGCCGCCTGACATCGGCGAGCGTGCTCGTGACCTCGGCGTCATCCATCGCCAGGATGCGATCGATGACCGATGAGGCTCGGGAGCCTCCTCCGGGCATCTCCTCGCCCGGGATGAACACCATCGCGATGACCCGCCCGACGTCTGGGTGGATCCGAAGCGGACTGTGGATCACCAGCTGTCGTTCGGGCCCGTCGCTCATCGCCCGACCTCGATGCCAGTGCGGCCGTGCTGCAGCGTCGAGATCAACGCCAGCGTCGATTCCGCGCCTTGATTGAGATTGGGGCCATCGGCGCGGAGCCCGTCATAGCCTCCTCCGCTCTCGGGGTCCCACATCGGTGCATCCGCATCGTTGTCCCCGAGGAACCAGGCCACCGCGTCCGTGACGCCGGCCGCCCATCGATCAGCTCCGGTGTGTCGCGAGGCGCGAGCGCAGGCGTCCGCGAGCGTGGCGACCTCGATGGGCTGCTGGTCGAACTCCGGGCGTCGCTCTCCGGGCCCGCGTCCGCCGACCGGTGTGACCGAAAGGTGGCCGTCGCATGTCTCGGACTCAACGAGCCACGCCAAGAGGTCGAGCCCGTCGTCAACGAGGCTCGTGCGGTCGAGGGCCACGCCGGCGGCGATCATGGCGTCGGGGAGCACGGCGTTGGCGTAAGCAAGCCGGGACTCGGGCCATGGCCAGGAGCTGTTGGGCCGGCGGTCACCGACGACCTCGGCGGCGTCGATCAGCAGATCCCGGGCCCCACCGTGGTCCGGGTAGGCGGTCAGGATCTCATCGGCGCCGAGGGCCGCGAATGCCATCGCTCGGGGCCACGGTGAACGCTGCTGGGTGCCACGCTCAAAGTGCGAAAGGGCGACCCGGCGCACCGCGTCATCCGGGCTCCGGGCAGCGGCCGTGCCTAGGCCCCAAAGACTCCGCCCCCAGCAGTCCTCGACGCCACACCGGCCCTGCCACACACCGTGGCTGCTTCGCCGGTTTCGGCAGTCGCCGCGCACGCCCTGGGCGTCAACCAGGAAGCGGAGGGCGGTCTGGGCGAGGGCACTCACCAGCGGAGCGGGATGCGGCTCACGGGTCGTGACCACCAGGACGCGAGCCATATCGTCGGTGCAGTAGCCGTGCTCCCGGCGGGGGGTCGTGTAATCAGCATGTTCGAAGGTCCCGTACGCGTCGGTCATCCGCGCCAGGTGGTCGAAACGGGGCGCTTGGGCGATCACGCCGGGACCGGTTCGGGAGCGCTGAGGATCCGCTCGGCGAGGCGGGCGTACTGGCCTGCAACCGCGGGCCATCCGAGCGTGGGAGCCAGGCGGGCCGCTTCTCTCGCCATCGCTGCGGCGAGGCCGGGCTCGGTGAGGACGCGGCGCAGCGCGGCCGCCAGCGCTGTGGCGTCGCCGTGGGGCACGACGATGCCTGCGCCGCTCGAGAGCAGCTCCACGGCGTGGGGGAAGGCCGTTGCCACCACGGGCCGACCCGCGGCGATGGCGTCGACGAGCACGCCGGATGTGACCTGGTCACGCGAGTCATACGGCAGCACGACGACCGAGGCGTCCTGGATCAGGTCCGTCAGGGACGCCAGGTCCCGGTATCCGGAGTCGAAGCTCACCGACGCGGCAACCTGGTTGGTCCGCGTTCGCTCAACGAGCATGTCACGGTAGACCTCTCCCTCGAAGGCAAGCACCTTCGGATGCGTGCGACCTGCGACGACGTAGCGCGGCCGGGGCCG
This sequence comes from uncultured Thermoleophilia bacterium, assembly GCA_963842065.1. GTDB lineage: Bacteria > Actinomycetota > Thermoleophilia > Miltoncostaeales > Miltoncostaeaceae > CAITWD01. The sequence continues at coordinate 162,281 of CAWJEW010000008.1, forward strand.
GAGGTCTTGCAGGTCCATCATGGCGTCGATGGCCCACTCAATACCCTTCCCCCGCCCGATCAGGCCCCACGTCAGCAACACCGGGCCGGCGGAACCGTCGTACGGGTCCCGGGGGGATGGTGTTGCGGCACCGTGGGGGATCGTCACGACCTTGGACGGGTCAACGTCGAAGCGGCTGCACAACCGTTGGCGAGCCGCGTCAGTCATCACGACGACGACGCTGGCCGCCTCGGTGACGGACTCCAGGACCTGTTGCTGGTGCTCGGTCGGTTCCAGCAAGACGGTGTGGGCAACCACGATCGACGGGATTGTGAGACCGCACAGGATCTCAAGGACTTCGTCGCCGTCGGGCCCGCCGTACAAGCCGTATTCGTGTTGGACAATCGCCATGTCGCAGTCGCTCAGACTGGTAGCGGCCTGAGCCGCCGACGCCGGCACGTTGTTCTCCAGCTCGCTCACGATCCTGGTGTCGGACGAGTTCGTCCCGTCGGCCACGCGCACAATGCCAACGGCCGCGCCGCTCGCCTCGAGTCCGCGGGTCAGGGCGGCGGTGAAGGTTGCGAGGCCGCACGGCGTCGGCGGGTACGTGCTGAGGATGCCGTAGGAGCGACCGGCACTCGCCGACAAGGGCGCGGGCAGGAGAGGCTCTGGGGCAACGTGCATGGACGGTCTCCTCGATCTGGCTCAGTCGAGGCGTCGACCCTGCACCGGGCAGCTGTCGCCTCCCAGTCCCAGCGAGGCGACTCTCCCAAGAGGGTGTACTTGCACTGTAGCGCTGAATCACGGCGACACGATTGGGGGGCGTCGCGGTCAGCGGTCGCCCGTGGTGTGGCGCACCGGCTGACCGAGGCGCCAGTCCCGGCGTGCCCGTGCCACGGCAGGTGCTGCACTCGTCGCGCTCCGCTTCGGGATCTCGTCGGCAGCCCCGTTCGTTGTGCCGGCAGCCGTCGCTGTCGCCATCGCGGTCGGCCATCGCTTGCCGTCAGTCACTCCGCCCGTGACGCCGTGCGCGAGGTCCACTCGCCGGCCGTTAGGCCGCGATCGACACCGGGGCATCGAGCTGCTCATACCGTCCGCGCATCAGCGGGCTCGAGAGCAGGAAGTCAGCCGTCGCTCGGTTGCAGGCGATCGGGCAATCATGCACGACGGCGATACGCAGCAGCGCCTTCACGTCGACGTCGTGCGCCTGTGGTTCGAGCGGATCCCAGAAGAAAAAGACCACGTCCAAGCGTCCCTCGGCAATCCCTGCACCAACCTGCTGATCGCCGCCGAGCGGCCCACTCAGGAAACGTGTGACGGGGAGTCCGAGTTGGTCCTCGATGAGCGCACCGGTCGTCCCGGTGGCGTAGAGCTCGTGCCCGACCAGGGTCTCGCGGTTGAAGCGCACCCAGTCGAGCATGTCCAGCTTGCGGTTGTCGTGGGCGATTAGCGCAACGTGCTTGCAGGCGTCCAATAGGACCTCCGACGTCAATCCCGGGACGGCGCAAGTCGTGCCGCCCGACCGAGCACACGTTGCCCAGCCCCTCTCACGGTACTCGCCCTGGTGCGCGTGCGTGCTCGTCGGGGTCCGTGTGGCTGGCAGGTGCTCGGTTCGCCATCGTGTTGCCTCTGGGCCAACTCGTATCGCACGATGCACGACTGGACTGGTATCCGATGAGTCCGCGGCCGCTGCCACGTCACACAGACGCCTTCATGTCGGAGATCGAAATACCGAGGCGTGCTGCCGCTTGGTTCTGAGTGATCCCCTCGACTTCGGCCACGTGCAGTGCCTCCCGGGGGCCAGATCACCAAGAACACGGCAGTCAGCAGGGCGTTTTGATACGGCGAGACGCAGACGCGAACTGCGGACACCGGGATCTTCAGGCATCCATGACTGGCTGGCACGATCGGCTGTGGTTGGTCGGTCAGCTCGGTGAATGGACGGGCTCCGTGCGACCGATCACGGCCGCGGCCCAGGACGCCGGATGTCTGCCGAGGTGCCACGGATCGCTGCCCGATTCAGCGAGGTGAGGAGCTCGGCGGCCAGGGTGTCGACGCGACGCTCGATGGCCTCTCGGACGACCACACAGCGCCCATCGATGACCCGGTATCTTCGGGTGATCGCACGATAAGGACCGGTGCCTGTGCGTGGTTGACGATCCGGTCGGCCGTTGATCCGAGCAGATGCGTTCTGGCGAAGTGGCCCTTGTAGCCAACGACGATGAGGTCGGCGCGTATCTCCAAGACGTCGCCCGATCAGTTTGGCAGCGTGGCCAGGGCGCAGCCGCACTTCAAGGTCGATGCCTCCTGCTCGGGCACGGTCAGTAGCGCTGTCGCCTGCGGCGCTTGGTCGCGCGGTGCATGCTCGCAAGCTCCTCAAGGGAGTGACCGGAGCCGATTGCGACACATGTCAGCGGGGACTCGGCAACATGGATGGGAATGTGGGTCTCCTGCCGCAGGCGTTCATCGAGCCCGCGTAACAGCGCCCCTCCTCCGGCGAGCATGATGCCGCGATCCATGATGTCGGAGGCCAGCTCAGGAGGGGTCTTGTCCAGTGTGGTCCTAATCGCGTCGAGGATGTGGCTGACCGGCTCCTGCATTGCGTGGCGCACTTCGGCAGCTGAGAGCACCTGGGTCTTGGGCAAGCCAGTGACGATATCCCGTCCCCGGACCTCGACGTGGTCTTGGTCGACCACCGGATACGCAGAGCCGATCTCCAGCTTGACCGCCTCGGCGGTCTGGGCGCCGATCATCAGCTGGTGCTCGCGCTTGACCCAAGCCGTGATGGCCTCGTCCATCTCATCGCCGCCCACCCTGATCGACACGGACACCACGATGCCACCCAGGGAGATCACCGCGACCTCACTCGTGCCCCCGCCGATGTCGACGATCATGCTGCCGGTTGGTTCTGCGACCGGCAGGCCCGCGCCGATCGCGGCCGCCATCGGCTCCTCGATCAGATACGCATGCCGGGCTCCTGCCGAGAGGGTTGCCTCCTCGACGGCACGCCGCTCGACGCCGGTGACTCCCGAGGGCACGCAGACCACGACGCGTGGACGCGCCCATCGGCTCTTTGCGACGGCGTGGATGAAGTACCGCAACATCTGCTCGGTCACCTCGAAATCGGCGATGACTCCATCTTTGAGCGGTCGGATCGCGGTGATGTTGCCCGGCGTGCGACCCAGCATGCGTTTGGCCTCGGTGCCGACCGCATAGACCTCGCCGGTGTCCTGATCGATGGCGACGACCGACGGCTCGGAGATCACGATGCCGTGGCCGTGGACGTAGACCAACGTGTTCGCGGTGCCAAGGTCCACGGCGATATCGCGGCTTCCGAACCCATGTACGGACCCCGGGACCCGGATGAGTGTGTTCCTTGTATGGGTGATCGATCTCGGGAGAGAAGTAGCAGAGTTTGGCGATGGATGCGGCCGACGAGGCAGGTGGGCCCGGCGCTGCACAGCTTCGGGATGTGCTCGCTGAGGTGTCGTTCCCAGCGCGCACGACGGGATGACGACCCGCCGGCGGACCCTTGTGACGTGCCGCCCGGCTGCGTCCCGGACGGCCTCGATCAGCGCTCCTTCGCCGTCCGGTGCCCATTATGTGGGCACCGGACCAGTTCTTCATGCCGGCGACAGATCGCCCAGATATGTTCGACCACCTCTGGCGCACCGCCCCGCGGGAGGTCTGGACCGAGCGGAGGGCTCCTGCCGACGGTGCGGAGGAATTCGCCACGCGGTTCAGCGTTCAGGGCGATGGGCGCGTGCGGCGCAGACGCGGTGAGATGCTGCTCGACACCGCACGCTGTGCCACCCTCTGCCGCGTTCCGGCGCCGTACGGCCCGTCGCCCAAGAGGTCGAACGGAGTGACGAGGGGGGCCCCGTCGGTTCGGGGGTCTGGGCGCCGGCCTCGTCCTCAGCGTCAGCAGTTGGCGCGCGAGAGCGTTGGGCCGTGTCGAGTCGGCAGCCAGTCGCGTCGCCGAAGACGTGCCAGCCGAACGCCCACCCGAACCGGGTGGTCGGATGCACCCCACCCCAGGACCTCAATCGGCCGGAGCGGGTGCACTCCGGACCGAGATGTCCTTCCGAGGGTCAGATGGGTTCGCGTGCTTCCGTCAGCGCGGTGTGATCCGGAAGACCGGGTGATCCGGGGCGATCCGACGGAAGTCCGCCTCCGGCGAGTCCGGACCGATCCCGCCGAAGAACATGCCGACCTCAAACTTCCAGCGCGTGAGGTAGGCGCGGAGCACCGGCGTCTTGTCGGCATCTGAGAGCTCGGCGGCCGTGAAGGGTTCGCCTCTCCGTCCGAGCAGTAGCCGACCCTTGCCGCTTGCGCGGAGGTTGCGGACCCATTGGGTGTGTCCCCGCGGAGCGACGAGGTACCGCTGGCCGTCGACGATCAGGAGATTGACGGGGGTGCACCGCGTCGAGCCCGACGTGCGGCCGGGCACCTCGAGCACTCGCGAACCGGCGACGCTGATGCCCGCGCGAGCCAGGCCCGCGACGATCCGGTTGACCACGTTGGTGGTGAACCAGCCCGGACGCTGGAAGTGCGCATCTGCGCTCATGTCAATTCTCTGCGACGAAGAATGGCTCGGGGCTGAGATGACCCTACTCCTGGTGCGGTGGCAGCCTTCCAGGGGCGCCGTTCCCAATCGCCTCGTCAAGGCTGTCGGGCGCCATTGCGATTGATAGTGGTGGCAGACTGTCCCGGGGCCGACGCCGCGTATTGCGTACCGGCAGCAGTTCGTCGCCGTCGGCCAGTTGTGCAGCGTTGGCATCGCGCGTTTACGGGGGCGCCCGTACGTCCGAGGAGGCTCAAGCGGGTGCCGCTGACCGCCTGGTCGTCTCCGTCACGTCTTCTCGCGTCGGAGCCCGTTCCTCGCCGCAGCCGCTCGGGACGCGCACCGCGCCCCGGCGCGGTTCAAAAGAGGCCCCGGCGCGCGGGCCGCACGCCCGCAAAGACCGGGTCGGCATTCGGGGGGTGTCGCCTCGTGGGCGTGTCGAGCGGACGCCGTGCAGAACGCGGAGTTCGACGCTGCCGTCCGCGTACAGGAGCCGCTCGCCATCGCCGGTGTTCGGTGCGTTCGCTCGCCCAGGCGCTCTTTGCGGCGCGCGCAGGCGGTCGAACGGGGACGAGCGACTACCTCTTCGTTCGACGTCGCGTCAGCGCCGATGCGGAGTGAGCCCTCGCGCGGGCCCACTCGAGGCCGTCGAGGATCAGATCGAACTCGCGGGCCTGGTGACCGTTACTCGGCTTCGGGTGCAGCGCGGCCCCCGCCCGCAACGCGATCTCCGACAACACCCGGGTGCGCTGGCTCGATCATGGGCACCTCGCCTGCCGTGCGCCCATGATCGAGCCAATGACGAACCGCGGCCGTGTCGTGGTCAACGCGGGCGCCAGATCACCGATCAGCCAAGCGGTATGTCCGAGAAAGTGCCGCCGTGGGGGCCGGACAGTCCGTTCCCGTTACCGACGGTGCCCGTCGTCAGCGGCTGGCCGGACGCGAACTGCGCTTGCTCTTGCGAGTACAGGTAAAGCGGCTTGCCCTTGTAGGTCACCTGCCAGCTGCCATCCCGGCGACGCACGACGCCGAGGCTGGCGGCGCTGATGCCCGCACCAGCCTGCGGGGGCCCGGTCGTCAAGACGGGGATCCACGTCACCGCACACGCCCCGCGACAGTCCAAATCGTGACGGTGGTCGCGGCTGTAGGTGTATGCGGTGATGGCGACGCCGCCGGGAACGACGTTTGGATACTCCTCGGCGGCGACCACCGGTGCCCCGTCCGGAAGCGTGCCGGTCTTGATCGTCGCGACGCCCGGGTCGGGTCGACCACTGCGTGCCGAGATCAGATCCCATAGCCCGTGCCAGGGCGGCAAGGGCAACACTGTCTCGAGGAAGCCCTCGCCCGCCGGGACGAACGGGCTAGATGGCGGGTCGAAGAGGTAGAGCGGATGACCCGCATAGGTCACCTGCCGGCCAATTCCCGCACGGTACACAGTCCCGAGCAGGTGACGGTTCACGCCCGGTCCGGCAATGGGGCGCCCTTGGGTCGTCAGCGCCGGCCACTCATCGGTCATCACGCCGTTGATGAAGTCGCTTGTGGGGCCCGTGCACGTCAGCGGTCCTTCGAACGTCGTAACGAGCGGACCCGGCGTACACCCGAATTTGCCGCGCGCATCGCTGGAGATCGCGTACAACGGCGCGCCGGCGAGCGGGCTGGTCCCGCCGACGGTCAAGACCGAGCCGTACGCAGTTGTCGACAAGGCCGAGACGACGGTCCGAGCCGGCAGGGTTGTCGTTGAGGTTGCCGATGCAATGGTCGGGGCGGCAATCGCCCCGCCACCGAGACCGAGTGCGACTGCGGTCGCGATGACCGCGCGTCGATTTTTCCTCAGTCCAAGTCTCATGTGTCCTCCTCTCCGTGGATTCCGCCGCGTAGGTGCGCGCATGCGGAACCGCTGCTTGTGCTTAGTTGGCGGCCGGACCGAGGACACACCGCGAGGGTTCCAACTGTAACCAAGTACGGGTGATCCTAAGCGACGGTATGGGCCGTGTCACTAGGCGCGCGAGCCCTCGTTGCGTGGGTGGATCTGGAGTTGCCTCGATGCTGTGAGCGCTCCGAATGAGGGGGGGGGAGCGCTCCCGATTCTCGTGCGTCGAATTGAGGAAGCGCCACCGGCGGGAGAGATGCGCCTGCGTTCTGTGGGAGCGTGGCGCCGGCGGAGCGCTGAGTCTGCGTGTTTGGCCGAGGATGGGCACAGCCGGCGGGCACTCACTGCTCACCGGCAATGGCGCCAGGATGGGCCGTCCGGCGGCGGCTTAGCTCATGACCGAGGGCGGGTCCAACGAGCGTTGGCCCCCGTCATCAGCGAGGTCCGCCCGGACATCCGAGGCGCCGCCTGTGGCCTGGAACAGCCCCGCCGATGGCGGGGCTGTCCGTGGTGGCGAGACTCTGACTCGAACTGGGGACACCACGACTCTCAGGTATCGACCCGTGCGGACAAGGTCGCGCGGGATCGCTGTCGACCCGTCGTGATGGCTCTCGTTGATCGTGGTTGGGAACGTGATCCTCTGCTGAACCCGGGGTCGTCCGGGATCACGAGCTGCGGCGGCGTCGACCCGCACCCCGATGGCAGCACAACGCGCGTCCGCGCGTCTAGTGCTCCTCAACGACCATCAGGCGGTTGGCGTCGACGTCGCGGAACATGAACAGCAGTGGCACCGTGCCGTCGCCGCCCATGAGGTTCGCGTCGACGTCAACGCCCTTGGCAAGGAACTCTGCATGGTCTGCGCGCGGGTCGGGTGATCCCAGGGCGATGCCGAGTACGCGACCGGTCTGAAACTCGCCGCGAGCGGGCACAAGCGCGAGTGACGTTCCGCCGCCAGGCGGCGCGACCTCGACCCACCGCTCTCCGTCGCCGTAGGCGACATCGGCGGCAAGCGTAAAGCCAAGTGTGCCGGTATAGAAGGCGATCGCAGCATCTTGATCCGCGACCGGCACCATCACCCTGCCGACGTGCGTGATCTGCGGCACATCAACCCCCTCAGTCGGTCACAAAGGTGCCAGGACCCCAGCGTAGCCTCGCTCGTCCGCTCCGGTCCAGCATCGATCCAATGCCCTCGCTCGCCAGCCGGATGATGTCGGCGGCTGGCTGTGCCCGTGTCCCAAGTTCGTCGCTGCCACGGCGACTCTCGAACGCCCTCGGTGGGCAACGCCCCGACGTGCGGTGCGTTGCGAGATGGCGAAACCGGGACTCGGACCGGGGACACCACGATTATCAGTCATCCACGCTTGCGACCCGCGGTTGGCTCGGGCGCTTGGCTGCGTGCAGCGTCGACGAGTACGCACAGCAACCTGATCGCGTCGCTCTCGGTGACTCCGTGCTCACGGACAAGGGACTTCCATGTCGAGAACGCGATCACATGTGCCACGGCGCCGCGGATCCGTTGCGCGTCGGGCGCGGTGGGGCTGAGACCTGCCAGGAGCGTCTCCTGTGCCGAGGCGAGGTAGCCGCGGAATGCCACGAAGCGCTCGGCGACCGGGGGCACGATGCTTTCGTCTCTAAAGAGGTTTTCGAGCATGCGCTCGGTGCGCCCGTAGTAGGCATGGAGGTTTTCGAGGGCGATGCGCAACCGCTCACGGGGATCGGCAACCTGCGCCCACGCGACGAGGTCGGGTGGGGGATTTGCAGACAGCCAGTGCGCGGTGCACGCATCAAACAGCGCCGACTCGTCGGGGAAGTGGCGGTAAAGCGTCGAGCGCCGGACGCCGGCGTGAGCCGCGACCGCACTCATCGACGTGCGGGCGGGTCCGAGTGTCCCGTGTAGCTCGACTGCACTCTCAGTGATGCGCTGCCGCGTGTCGGCCTGGTGTTCTGCCCGGCGGTGCATGCGGTACGGGCGCGTGGAATGTTCGCGAGTCATACGTGTCCCGCCATCTTGACGCATTCCTAAAGACGATTCTACGATGTAGGACAGTAGTGTCCGATGAAATGAGGGGAGAGCCATGGCAGTGACACACGAGGCCCGCGCGCTCGGGCCGCGCGAGGGGCGTGCTGGGTTCCTCGGTACCATCGGTGTGCGATTCATGATCGAGGCCGACACGACCGACGGACGGTTCTCGCTCGTTGAGCACCCGATGTCGGCGCGTGCGCTTGCGGCTCCGCTGCACCGGCACAGCCGCGAGGATGAGTACAGCTACGTGATCGAGGGCACGATGGGGGCAGTACTGGGCGACCAGGTACTCCTGGCAGGGCCTGGAGATCTGGTGTTCAAGCCACGCGGGGAATGGCACACGTTCTGGAACGCCGGTGACGAGCCGTGTCGGATCCTTGAGATCATCTCGCCGGCGGGATTCGAGGGGTTCTTCGCTGAGCTGGTGGACCTCGGTGGGGTCACTCAGACGGATCCCGCGACCCTCGGCAGCCTGTGCGAGCGTTATGGGCTCGAGATGGACCCGTCAACTGTTCCCGACCTGATCCAGCGCTTCGGGCTGCGGTTCCCCGGAGATCCCCTCGGTGACTGAACGGCCGGCGTGTACCCGCGTCCGCGACGGCAGTGCGTGCGATGGTGACGGTCAGGGTCCAGACGCCGTGACGAAGCACTCGGTGGTTGACACCGATCCGCTGGCGCTGCGCCTGCTGTGGTGATCGCCCGCACCCGCAGGCGCGACGAGGATCCTGACCCGTCCATGGTCACGTCCATGGTCCCAGTCGCCCATCGAGGCGTGAGAGGTGTCCACGATGCGTAAACCATCTCGGCGTCCGTAGGTGGAGGAATGCGCCAGAGCGCTCTGATGCGGGGCTTTGGCGAGACGACGAGACCCAGACTCGAACTGCGGGAACACCACGATTTTCGGTCATCGGTCCGAGGGTCGGACATCTGGCGCATCTCTCGGATGTACGTCCAGAGGTCGGCTCCGCATCGGCAAGCCACATCGTGGGCCACATGGTCAGCGACTCGCGTGGCCCGGTTACGGCAGCGAGGGATAGGCTGGGACCCCCATGTACCCGGTAGCAAGGGAGGCGCAGATGACCCGGGACGAGGCGACCGCCGCTGTTCGGGCGGCCAAGGAGAAATCTGGCCTGAGTTGGACGACGCTTGCGGGAGCGGTCGGGCGCAGTCCGGTGTGGACCACCTCGGCCCTATTGGGACAAGCGGCGATGGGATCGGAGGAAGCCCGACGCGCCGCCCAGGCACTGGGGCTCGACTCCGAGGTCGAACGCGCCTTGACCCGCCCACCAATGAAGGGTTCGCTCCGGACCAGCGTCCCGGTCGACCCCTTGATCTATCGGTTCCATGAGATCGTTCAGGTCTACGGCACGACGATCAAGGAACTCATCCACGAGGAGTTCGGCGACGGCATCATGAGCGCCATCGACTTCGAGATGACGATTGAACGCAAACCCGACCCGAAAGGTGATCGGGTGGTCGTGACCCTCGACGGCAAGTTCCTGCCCTATCGGGTCTGGTAGTCAATCCGGGTGCGGACGCGACCGACGGGTCATGACGCCGACGCCGCGGTGCAGTGTCCCGGTTACCTGTCGTTTGCGTAGGCCTGGCGGGTACGAACGCGTCGGCGATCAAGAGCTAGACGGTCACCGTCTCGCCTGGTGGTGCCCAGGTCTCCGGTAAGACGAGCCCGACCGGCGTCACCCGGCTGAAGGACGGCACCACGTACACATTCACGGTGACCGCCACGAACGCACTTGGTACCGGGCCGCCATCGGCGCCGTCGAACGCGGTCACTCCGAAGGGCGTTCCGGGCATGCCCACGCCGGTTATCGCGACCGCCGGCAACGTCCGCGCAACGGTGAACTTCACCGCGCCGGCATCGAATGGGTCGCCGATCACGAGCTATACGGTGACCGCTTCGCCCGCGGTGCGCACATCACCGGCAAAGAACGCCCGATCACGCTCACGGGCCTGTCGACGCGCACCTTGTACACGTTCACCGGGACCGCCACGAACGCGATCGGTACCGGGAAGCAATCGCGGTCGTCCACCGCGGTCATTCCCTAGTGTCATGAGTCGCTAGCTCATTGTGAAGTCTGATAAATGGGTTGTGCCACCTCCCGGAGCGGTTGAGATCGTTTTGACAGACACCGAGCGGGCGCAGCGTGAGGCGTGGGCTCGGCGGCCCAAAACCGGTCAGGGCTTCGCGTTACGCTCGCGGATCGCGTTGGGCGCCGCCGACGGGGCCAACAACGCGCTGAGCCGTCCTGGGTTTGACGGAGACGGTGGCCTTGCCTGGTTCAGTGGAGTCGCGTTACTGGATTCCTAGGCAGCTGTCGTCGTTCGTTGATGTTGAACGTCGTACTCCACTGGCGGGAGCATGCCTTGCGACGAATGTCGGCGCAGGCGGTTGTGGAAGATCTCGAGGTATTCGACGAGCGGATTCGCAAGTTCAGTGCGGGTGCAGCACCGTTTACGGTCGAGCAGCTCGACCCGCACCCGGCTTCAGAACGCCTCGATGACGGCGTTGTCAGAGGAATCGCCCACTGATCCCATCGATGGCACAAGCCCGGAGTCGATCGCCCGCCGGGTAATTGCCCACGATGTAAAATGCACCCCCTGGTCCGAACGAGTCACGGTGCCCTTGGGCCGACGTCCATCGATCGCCATGCCGAGGGCGTTGGTGACAAGGGCTGCGGTTGGTGATGCGTCGATTGACCAACCGACGACTCGGCGGGAAAACGTCGAGTACGACGGCGCGGTAGAGCTTGCCCTCGCGCGGAGGATGCTCGGTGACATCGGTGACCCAGAACCGCTCGGGATCATGGCGCGCAAACTGACACTCAACCAGGTCATTTGCCGTCGCGATGTTGGCAATTCCCCGGAATCGCGGCCGTCCGCCGATTCCCGCCCGTCGCACGAGCATCTCCACCGCGTTGTGACCTACGGCAATTTGCTGGCCAATGGTCAAGCTTGATCTGGCCCCAAGTCCTGGACCCAAGTTGTGAAAGTGGTGGCGTGAACCCCCCGAAGGGAGTCCTGAGGGCACAGCACCGCCGGGGGAAATGTCAGCGTGTATGTTGTGGCGATGGATGGTCGAGCGCTGTTGGCGGCTGGCGTCTTGATGGTCGGCCTGGTTCTGGCGGGCTGCGGGTCGGGGAGTAGCAGTCACACCGCCAGCCCGACGTCTTCCGCAACGACCGCGCCGTCAGCGACCACCGCGCCTGTGGCCGCGGGCGCCCCAACCTGCCCGACCTTGGCGCAGGCTGATGCTGCGCTCGGAGTCTCCCACAGCGGGCCGACCCGCACCGGGCTGCCGGGCGGCGGGATCCTGTGCGAATACACCGGTGCTGGTGGAACTGCTGGTGTTGCGATATATGCGCACCAAACCGCGACGGTCTTCGCCGGGCAGGTCGCCCACGCGCCGGGGGCGCCGGCGATGCCGAGGATCTCCGGCGTCGGCGACGGGGCCTTCGGCCAGACTGCTGGCGGATTTTCCATCGTGAACGCCTACTCCAATGGGAGCCGTACCGCTGTGGCGGCCCAAGCCCACGGCGCCCCCCTGGCCCCGGTCGAAGCTCTGGCCCGGGTCGCCCTCGCCGACAACTGACCGGCGAGCGCCATCCAAGGCTGGAACTTCGAAGCGCGGATCTGGCGAATCTGAGCTCCCCCCAGCGAGCGGATGTCCATGCCACACCCAGCCGTCGTGTGCCCCCCCGGAACCTTCGGCCGCCCCCTCGACCTCGCGCGGCGGCTCCGCGATCGTGGAGTGCGGCTCTCCAGGCAGATCCGGCGCCTCTCGACCGATGATCCTCGCAGGACGATCCTTGCGGGCACCCTCGCCGGGTCCTCCAGCACCTTCCGGGTGCTCATCGAGCTTGCAGCGGACGGTTTTGGCCCCCGGGCCGGCATGTTGGCCTGAACGATGATCGAGGATGTCGAGGTCGCCTGTTGGATAGCGGTCCACCCGGACGAGGGTGCGCTGGCCCGCCTCTGGATTGATCACTTCGACGTGCAGAACGTCCGACTTCAGCCATCCGGCTCAGCCGACCTGCCTTTCGGCATGACGCCCAAGCGCGCCGAGGCGGTGCGCGCGGCGTTTGGCAATCGGAGTGGTGCCCACTGGACTTGCCACAGACGGAGCGAGCGGCGCAAGGAAGTCGAGCACGCCTGGGGGCGTGATCCTCGGTGGACGGGGCTCGTTGCCCGGCTTGGGCGCTTGCTCGACGCACACGAAGTCCGGAACAACGCGATGCTCCACCACAGCCCCTGGGGCGCAGACCCGTGTGTGCGGAATAGGCCTGGCGGAGTCCCCAGCATCGTCACCGGACGCACCTGGGAACGCGTCCGGACCGCGCTTGACGGAGCCCACTTCAGCTACGCGATCCTGCTCTACGTGTGCTACGACCATTTCGCCGCGCCATCTCTCGCCGAGACGGGGACCTTCGAGGCGTTCAGCAATCCCGAGGCCAACCGGATGCGCGGCATCACCAACGACCTGGCAAGGCGGGAGAACGCCGAGCGGTCTGGGCGAGCGGTCCCTCCGCCGCTTATCGCCCCTGGCGGCAATCCGTCGTTCTGACGACGTCCGGCCGGCGAGCCCGCAAGTGCGGTGGCTCGCCCGGGTCGTGACCTCTCGTCAGGACTCCCCCGCATGGTCCGAGTGCACCCGAGGCGCTCCGACAAGCCCCGAGATGCCCGCAGCTGACCTCGGCCGCCAGGCCCCAGTCGCCCCGCCCCGCCGTTGGCGGGGCCTACGTCTATGGCGAGACCCAGACTCGAACTGGGGACACCACGAATTTCAGTCGTTGATGCTTCGCGTCGACACTGGCGCTGATGTTGGGGGCTTCGTGCTCGAGCCGCCGGAGCGCTACGTCGGGCCGGATGACTGCGGGAGGGCCCCCGGGCCCGTCATGTGGTCCGGTCAGCAGTCCGTGAGGAACGTGCTGAAGTACGGGGGCAGCACGTCGTACCAGGTGCCGACATAGACGTAGCCGAGATTCTGCTGGAGTAATGACGTGCAGGCCGATGACGGCTGCGGGGTGCTGGCACTGTCGGGGGCGTTGTACACCAATGCGGCGAAGTCAGAAGCGGGATAGTTACGCTCCCAGGCGGCCGGGGTCCATGCCGTATAGGGATTCTCACCAGGTGTGTTGTACGAGCCCTCGAAGGTGACCACGATGTCGGCGTTGTTGGCATTGCTGGAGTTGAACATCCACCCTGCGGCCGGGTTCGCGCCGTAGTTGAACACGACTTCGTCGTTGTTCCCTTCGTTCCTGTGGACGTATGAGGCGAGGGTCCGGTAGAAGCTCTGGTTGCTCGTGGTGGTCCCCGGCACAGTGTCCGAGACACCGTCGAAGAAGATGCCCGCGATGTGTCTGGGGTAGAAGGCGTACCACGCCCTTACCTGGGCTTCGATGCTGGCGATACTCGCGGTGCCGCCCTCGCCGTAGTTCGTCCAGACGTATCCGATGACCGACGCTCTGCCGTAGTTGTCGCAGCTGTCGATTACGCTCTTCCAGCTCGCGACCGGCGCAGGACCGGGTCCCTGCCCTTGGTCAACGTCGGCGATGAGGAAGGATCCCCCGCCGCCCCCGTTGACCTGGGAGCAGGCGGTCGTCCAATCGCTCGGATTGGCGTTGTCATATAGCGGGATCAGCTCGTCCGGACCGCGTCGCTGCGCGTTGGCCTGCGCGGACCCACCGAAGATCCCGACCGCGATCGCGACAAGTCCGATTGACAGCGTGAGACCCAAGACGCTGCGCCGTATTCTGGTTCCAAGGCGCTGGGTGCCTGATGCTCGCTCTCTCGCCACTGCAGCCCACCTCTTGGACGCCGACGCCGGACTCCTCAGGCGTTAGAACAGCACGACCCCGCCCGCCAGTCCTACTGGACGATCGACGAGGTTAGGTGGACGTCGCTCCCCAAACGCACCTGGACCGTTGGCTCGGATCGGGTGCCGTCCCGCCCGTGCGACCGCACGCGGAGGGCAATCGCCCTATGCCACGTCGGTACGGCGACGCACACGGCCCCACTGTCGCGGGGGCCTTTCGAATGGCGAGACCCAGGCTCGAACCGGGGACACCACGGTTTTCAGGTATCCATGCAGCGGGCCGACACGTGGCGGCTTCGACAGGGTGCTCCCACGCGGGAGCATGTGAACTGCGCCCTGGGAATCGTGGACACTGTGGGGTGCCTTGGCACGTTCGGGGAGGGCTTCCGCAGCGGAAAGACCGCGCCAAGGATGTCGCCGAATGCCACCCGGGTCTGCGGCCGGTCCTTCTGGCGTCGTAGTGGTATGCCTCCCGGGAACGAATTTCAAGAACGGCCGTGCGGTGGAGACGCGAAGAGATGCCATCTCCGCCTCCTGCGCGTAGAAGGCCCGCTTTTAGGCTTCTTGGTGTCGCGTATACGGATCGCCCCGGTTGGGCCGGATGTGGAGATCCGCAAGACCGGCCCGCCGGGGACGGGAGGAGAAAGCGAGTCAAGCTGGACGCGTCCTGAGCCGCCGACCATCTGAACGGTTGCACCTTCGGGGACGAGAATCTCCATCGAACCCCAGGTCTCAAGTCGGAGATTGATCCGATGTGCGTCCCAGCTGGCAGCGGTGAGATCGACCCGGGCCGTTCCGAATCCCGTGATGATGGTTGTGTCAGCGGCCAACTGCCAGCCAGCACCAAGGTGCAGACCGCCATCTGGTGTGTGCAGCACGAGGGGTTTGGCCAGCCGCTGCGAGGCGCGTGTGAACCGCACCAGCGGAGGAAGCCCCAACATTGCTAGCTCAAGGTCGTCGCTGCTCGGAGCGGCGAAGAGCTGTTCCAGGACTTCAGAGAACTGCTCGAAGGACAACTCTCCGCTGCTGAACAGGTCACGGAGGCGGTTAATGGCCGCGGACCGTTCGTCCTCGTCAACCCCGGCGCGAGGTGCTGGGAACGGTTGGTTACTGCTCGCACGGGTCATCTTGGCGCAGATTATTGCCCGATATCGGGCGAACGTCGAGGTGGCCAGTGGCTGGGGACCTGCCCGCGAACGGTCACAGACGCGCCACATTCCCACCGATGTCCCAAACAGCAAAGCCCCGATTTCACGGGGCCATTCACTATGGCGAGACCCAGACTCGAACTGGGGACACCACGATTGTCAGCCGTCCATCCGTGGGCGGTGAGATCGGTGCCGCGTCGCCGGATTCCCTGGTCCGCATTCGGCTGCACCATGCGTGGAACCATGATGCGAGCCCGCAACGGCCCGGGGGGCGGGTGCCAAGCCATCCCGTCAGTGCACCAAAACGCTGCCGCGGCCGGGGAGTTGACACACGGTAGAGCGAATGGCGGCTCGCTAGCGCGGGATCTCTTCCCCAGTAGCCGGATCGAGTCGGATACCATCGGTGATGCCCTCGCCAGGTGGCGCGCCGATGGTGAGCCACACCGCGTCACCGATAGCGCCCGCGTTGCGAATCTGCCGGGGAGTGTCCTTGTGGCAGACGAATCCAGTCGCCGTCGTTGAGCGTGACCACTTCGCCATCGACCACGACTTTCTGTGGACCACCAGAGACCAGGCAGTAGATCTCCTCTTGGGTCCGATGGCGGTGATACGCCATGGCGTGGCCGGGTCCGTATCGCCACAGCCGAAGCGTCGTGTGTTCGGCCCCGAGGGCTCCGGACAGGTCCTGGGAGCTCGCGCCCCCGTCACGACGTTCGCGAAGCGGCACCTCGTCGGCACGGACGACGCGAAACTGCTCCGGGCCGCTCACTGCGCGGCCCGGGAGGGGAACTCGCACGCCTCGGGGAGTTCGCCGTCAAGATCGTTGGCAAGCTCGCCGGCAGAGCGCGCGAACCGCTCACCCCCGTATTGCTCATACAGGTAGCGCACGATCTGGCGTGAACCGACAACGACAGACCCGCCGTCCACGAGCACCGGAACCTTGCGCTGCCCGCTGATTGCCTCGACCTCGTCGCGTTCTTCCCGCGGATACGGGACTTCGATCAGCGCAACCTCGACGCCGACGTTCTCAATTCCCTGGCGCGCAGCGGCGCACCATGGGCACTTCCACCGATGGTAGAGTTGCATGACAGTCCTTCATATTCTGACTCGTGTTATGACTAGTTGAAATATACGTCAATGGATCTCCTGTGACAACTCAGCACGCGACCGAGCGCGGTCGCCTCCCGGTCACGACCTTTGCGGTCCTCGGTCAGGTCGCATCGGGCCCAACGACGGGCTACGACGTCAAGGCGCGACTCGAAGCGGGCGCGGCCCAGTTCTGGCATGCGTCCTACTCCCAGATCTACGCCGAGCTGCGCCGGCTCGAGTCGCTGGGATTCGTGGCTCAAAAGCACGTCGTTCAGGCCGATCGGCCCAACAAGCGCGTCTACACGATCACCGCGGCCGGGCAAGACGCGCTTCGTGACTGGGTCGCCGAGCCGTGGGGTCTCGCCCAGCTTCGTGACGAGGCCTTGGTGAAGCTCCTGCTTGCCGATGTTCTCCCGGCATCCGAGGTGATCGCCCACGTGGAGGCGCTTCGCGACCTTCATGAGCGACGACGTGACGATTTCGAGCATCGGATCGCCGACCTGCCCGACGACTCGCCACGGTATCTGCGCCTCGCACTCCGCAAAGGCGTCTGTGCGCAAGCAGCGTTCGCTGCGTGGTGCACGGAGGTCATCGACGAGCTCTCGACGCCGAGGTAAGGCACCTTCGAGCGGGTGACGTTGCGTCCGCTCCAGTCGTGACCGTGGCCGTGGTGGCACGGACGATCGGTCATGCCCGGATCCATAGTCTTGGACCGTCCACCGCTGCCTCAAGCGCGCATCAGGCCCAGACACGGATGCCGACTCGAGGATCGAGCGCGAAGAAGCCCCGCTACAGCGGGGCTTCGACGAATGGCGAGACCCAGACTCGGACTGGGGGCACCACGATTTTCAGGCATCCATGCCGGACCCGCGAGAGTGGCTGTGCTCCGATGATCAGGCGGCGGGACCCGGCTTCATGCCCGAATCCATGGTCGCTACGCTCGCTTTCCTCCGCGGTACGGTCGGCCGGACCGCCATGATCGTCTGAGCCTCGTTCTCAGCCGCTCAGCCGCCACCGTGCGACCTCTGCCCGCCCCGCGGCGCCGATCGCCTTGACTTCCAACTCACCGAATCCGGCGTTGACGGCGAGGTTCATCCCGAGAACGATCCCCACGATGAGTGCGACATGGTCATCGACGTCGTCAGCGTGGATTTCGCCCGCCTGGGAGGCGCGGACGAGCGCCGCTGCCAGCGCCGCGCGGATCTCATCGTGCCATGCGGCCACCCGGGAGGCGACGACCGGTTCGGGCGGGTCACTCTCGCTCATCATCTTTCCGAGCAGGCACCCCCTCGTGCCATCGGCGAGGAGCCAGGCCGAGAGGCCCCCGAGAAACGCGTCGATCGCCGGCAAGCCGTCTGCGCCCGTTCGAAGCGGTTCGAGCAACCCGCGATCAAGGCGGGTCTGATAGCGCGCAAGCGCGCAGTCGAGGAGCTGCGCCTTGGAACCGAACGCGTGGTAGAGGCTCGATTGTGTGACACCGAGCGACGCTTCCAGATCGCGGGTCGTCGTCGACCGGTAGCCCTGGCGCCAGAAGAGGTCCATCGCGTCGTCGAGCACGCGTTCGGTGTCGAAGGTGCGCGGTCGTCCGCGCCTCACGTCGCTCATCGCGCTTGACACTACCCGGTGGGAGGATTAATTATGTAGCAGTTGCTCCAATTCTAACAGCCTCCCGGAGGGCCTTCATGTCTGCATTCGCGCTCACCGCGCCGATTCGCCTCGTGCCCGGTTCAAAGACCCTCGATCGCGAGGCGACGCTTGAGCCGAATGGCGACATCATTCGCATGGGTGTCCACGGCCCGATCGCCGAGCACTACAAGTCGTCTCCTGTGGAGCCGCTGCCGAGCGTGCTCGATTACATGGTGGCCTCGATCGGCTCGTGTCTGACCGGGACCTTTGCGGGGTCGCTGCTTCGCGCGCGCGTGCCCGTGGTTCCCGCCGAGGCGATCACCGCGGTTGCGACGGGATTCGTGGAGAGCAACGAAGATGGGATCCTCGTGCTCCGCAAAGTGCAGGTGAATTACACGCTCCGGCTTGACGAGGAGCACCGGGCAGCCGCCGAGGAGGTCCACGGGGTCCACGCGATGCGGTGCCCTTCTGCGCGGAGCGTCTCGCCGTCGATTGAGATCGTGACGGAGCTCGAGATCGTGACCCCAGTGGTGGCGTAGTGGCGGGGAGCAGATCGCCTCGCCACGACGGCGAGGACCGACGAACGCTGCCGAGCAGTCACCTCGCCCAGCGGCCGTTACCACGCGGACATGGGACGTCGACCCGATCCCCGCATCACGGCCACACCGCCGTGTGTCCGAGGGGGTGTCTTACCCGGTGGATTTCACCCACACCCCAGGGCCTGCCGAACCCCAAAGACGACAAGGCCCCGCCGCTGGCGGGGCCTTTCTTGATGGCGAGACCCAGACTCGAACTGGGGACACCACGATTTTCAGTCGTGAGGATGTCGGCGCGAAAAACCGCGTGGCCAGCGGGTTCTAGTCGTCGCCGCTGGATTCCCGCAACGTGTCCCGCAACGTCTGAGTCGTCTCGGGGTTGTCGAAGACTCGCGCCGCGTCATCCAATTGCGCGTCGGAGAGCAGGTGGGCGTAGACCTGTGCCGTGACGTGCGGGCTGGCATGCCCAAGCTGACGTGAGACCACGATCAGGGGGACGCCAGCCGCGAGCATCGAGCTGCCCGCGGTGTGTCGGAGCCCGTGAAACGTCACGAGCTCGCGGCCGTCGTTGTCGACCAGGCCGGCTCTGCGCAGTGCGCGCGCGAGTGCCTGGCCCGCGGAGATCCGGCGTCCATGGGGCCGCCGTCCCGGCCCGGCCAGACGGGCCCCGTTGCAGCAGCACCGCCGGCGACGACCGACTCGGCGAACCACTCACCCAATCGCGCCGCCAAGCTCGGCGAGATCGCGACCCGTCGTGAACGTCGTCCCTTGGTCGTCCGCTCGAGCTTGTCCACAGCACGAACTTGGACGACGTTGCGCCGAACGGTCACGCGCCGTGCGGGGAGGTCGACGTCGTCCCACCGAAGGCCGATGACCTCCCCGCGACGCAACCCCGCCTCGGCCCCCATACGGATCAACGTCTCAATTCTCAGCGTGTGGCAGGCCTGGACGAGCCGCGCGAGTTCGTCGCGGCCCAGGACGCGCTCGACAGATTGAGTTTCGTGATGCTCGGGCACCGGAAGCCGGAGTCGGGCGGCGGGGTTCGCGTCGATGTACCCCCAGTCGACCGCAGCGGACAGGATCGCCCGAAGGCTTGCGACGGTCCCCACGACCATCCGCCGGCTCGTCGACGTGCGAACCAGTCGCGCCACAAACAATTCGATCGTCTCGCGAGACAGCTGCTGCACCTGCGCGGCGCCGAGCATCGGATCGATGCGCAGCCGGTAATCCGTGGCGATGTTCGCGATCGTGTTCGGCGCGAGGATCTGATCCCGCGTGGTGAGATATTGCGTAGCGAGATCGCGGACGCTCGGGTTCTCCGGGTGGGCAGGACTCGCCGGGGGCGGGCGCCCCTCGGCCATGAGGCGCCGCCGTTCGGCCCGTGCAGCGGTGACGGGACCGTCGTGGCGGACCAGGCGGGTCGTTCCGGCATGGGTTCCCGGAGTGACGATGGAGAACGGGCAGCTGCAACGGCCGCCCGACCGATGGTCCACTGAACGTGGGCACTTTGTGGCGTGGACACGGTAGAGACCGGGTTCGATGCGCTCCCGCCAGCCGCGGCGCGGTGATGTCATTTCGGACGTGTCATATCCGTCATGCCGCCTTCTGGTCAGTTGTTTTCCACCGATCGATGTTCAGCGGGGTAGTTTCCGTCGGGGCGGACACTCGTCTTGCAGTGGTGCGGGCTTCACATCGGCGATCAGCTGACGCGTTCGACCGGGATGCATTGGCTGCTGCGCGCTCGAAGGCGTCCGGGTCGTCCACGCGGACCATGAGTCGACCCGCGACCACGAATCCCCCAGCACGCCGCATCAGGCGTCGGGCGGCCGCCTTGTCGCGGAGCCCGTACCTGGCGCGTACGTCATCGACGCTGATGATTTGTGGGAGGCAGCGACGGCACTCGGCCAGCGTGATTCGCCGAAGGGAGTCCATGACCTCCTGATGGAGCCGGGCATAGAGATGAGGGGGTGGCTCGCGAGTGTGTCGAGGATCGGGCCGGTAGCACGGATGTAAATGTCGCCGCAAACGGCTTCTCGTGTCCGCCGACAGATCGAAGGGGGGCTCGTGAGAAGTTTCTTTACGCCGCGCGTGCGTGTCAGGTAGATCGTCAGCGACCCGGCTACGGACAGCATGAGGTACATCAGCGTCTGCAGATGTGCATGGTCGAGGTCAAACACTCGGTCGCCCAGGTACAACAAGCCAAACGCCGCCACGGGGCCGATGAGACCGAGCACCGTTGCGATGCCGAGCACCAGGCGCATGTTCCAGGCCTCCGGCTGATCCTTGTAGCGCACGTTGTCGTAGGCGATCGACAAGATCGAGGCGTCGTTGAGTAGCGCCAAGATCACGATCATTACCGCGGTCACCGGAAAGAAGTTGAAGATCAGGATCGCCAGCGTGACGAACACCAGCACCCGGAGCGTTTCGGCGATGCGGTAGATCGCGTAGCTGTTCATCCGCTGGACGATGCGCCGGCTCTCTTTGATCGCGTCGATGATCACCGAAAGGCCCGGTGTCGTGAGGACGATGGACGCTGCTGCGCGCGCCGCGTCGGTCGCGTCCGAGACGGCAATGCCGCAATCGGCTTTCTTCAGTGCGGGAGCATCATTGACCCCGTCGCCGGTCATGCCGACGATGTGGCCTCGCTGTTGCAGGACGTCGACGATGTGGAACTTGTGCTCCGGAAACACCTGGGCGAATCCGTCGGCTCCCTCGATGGCCGCGGCCGTCGCGGCCGTCTCGTGGCGTGCGACGTCGCCAAGCCCGGTGGCATCGAGGATGGCTGTGCCCATGCCGAGCGTCTTGGCGGTCTCCTGGGCGATGGCCAACGCATCGCCGGTGACCATCTTGACCTCGACGCCCATGTGTTGGGCGGTCGCGATGGTCGCCTTGGCATCTTCGCGTGGAGGATCGAACAGGGGCAACACGCCACGAAACTGCCATGGGCCTGTGCCCTCGGCCCGGGCCACGCCGAGCGAACGAAAGCCACGCGCCGCGAATGCGTTGACCGCCGTGTCGACGTCCTCCTGCACCTGCGCGGCATTGGCCGACAGCTCCAGGATCATCTGAGGTGCGCCCTTGGTCACCGTGAACGAGGTTCCGTCTGCGGCGTTGACGGTCGCCTCGGTGCGTTTGCCCACCGGGTCGAACGGCTGGAAATGCACCACCTGATAGACCTCAAGCGCCGCATCGCTCGTCAGGCCACCCAGCACGGCCAGATCGATGGTGTCGGCATCATCCGCGCGCGAGGCCAGTGCCGCATCGAGAATGACCTGCTCGACCGGGACATCATCGACCGCGAAGGGATCGCCGAGTGTCAGCTTGTTCTGGGTCAAGGTGCCGGTCTTGTCGGTGCACAAGATGTCCACGCCTGCGAGCTCCTCGATGGCCACCAACCGGCTCACGATGGCCTTCTTGGCGGCGAGCAGGCGGGCGCCGACCGCCATCGTCACCGACAAGACGGTCGGCATCGCCACGGGAATCGCCGCCACGGTCAATACGAGTGCGAATTGCAGTGTGGTGAGGATCGCATCGCCGCGGAGGATCGAGACGACCGTGACCAGCGTCACGAGCGCGACCGCGAAGATGATGAGGAAGGTCCCGATCTTCAGCACCGCCCGCTGAAAGTGGCTGACGCTCTGTGCTCCCTGCACCAGCTCCGCCGTCTTGCCGAAGTAGGTATTTGCTCCAGTGCCGTAGACCAGCGCGCCGATCTCACCTTGCCGGACGATCGATGCCGAGAACACGGCCTCGCCGGTCGTGCGCGTGGCGGGCAGCGACTCTCCCGTCAGCGCGGACTGATCCACCTCGATCGGGTCGCCCTCCAGCAAGCGCGCATCGGCAGGCACGATGTCGCCCAAGCGCAGGCGGATGACGTCGCCGGGGACCAACTCGCGCGCCGGCGGGGTGATCCAGTTGCCGTCACGCTTCACCCGGGCCTTGATCGCTAGTTCGGCCTTCAAGGCGTCGATCGCTTTGCCGGCCTGATGCTCTTCCCAGAACCCGATCCCGGCGTTAGCAAGCAGCAAGACGAGGATGATGGCGAAGTCCAGCCAGTGCTGGAGGGCGGCCGACAGAATGCGGCAGGGCTCTCGTCTTGCTCCGTTCACGGCGTCCGCGAGCGAGTCCGACCGAAAGGTAACCCTGGTGACGCCAATCCGTACGACTGACGATCGAGCCGTTCCACGGGTGCCGGTTCGGGCCATTCTGCTCACGATAGAATGAGTCTCAAGATTCCCGCGAGACGAAGGCCGTGTCCGTCAACGAGACCAAGCCGCTTACGGCCAAAGGCCAAGCGACCCGTGCACGCATTGTCGAGGCGGCCGCCGACCTCATGGTCTCGAAGGGGGTGGCGGCGGTGAGCCTCGACGAGATCCGCTGGGCCACGCACACCAGCAAGTCCCAGCTTTACCACTACTTCGCCAGCAAGGAAGACCTCGTCGTCGCCGTTGTGGAATGCGTGCGCACGAGGATCCTCTCCTTCCAGAGGCCCCTCCTGGTCGCCCCCGACTCGTTCGAGGCCCTCGAGCGCTGGGCGGCCACGATCGTCGAGATCCAGCGCCAGGCCGGCGGGCGGGGCGGCTGCCCTCTCGGCACCCTCGCCAGCGAACTGGCCGACTCCGTTGAGGTTGCCCGAGCCGAACTCGAGGCCGCCTTCGAGGAGTGGGAGGCCCTGATCGCTACAGGGCTGGCGTCCATGCAGGAGCGCGGCGAGCTGGCCGAGGACGCTGACCCTGAGCGGCTGGCCGCATTCGTACTGGCCACCCTGCAAGGCGGCCTGCTGATGGCCAAGACTGCCAGGGACGTAGCTCCACTCGAGGTGGCGCTCGCCTCGTCCCTCGGGTATCTGCGGACCTTCTCGACCACTCCTGGACCCCGACGCTGAGTCGCCTGGCGGAACTGGGGTGCATCGCGATCTGCGACGCGCCGAGGGCTTTGCACTTCCCGGCCCCGAACGACACACGACCCGGCGGCCGTGGGGTGATGTTTCCCGCGCGCACCCTCGGACGTGTGGGCACCCGGGCCTCCGAGGCAGTTGACGACAAGCATCCGTAGCGGCCTGATTCGGGTCTACTCAAGATCTGCGGCCCCGGGGGACCATCGGGGTGCGGGTCGTCGCTACGCCCCTACCGGGCTAACGGTGTCGAGTTCGGTCGCGATCTCGATCGCCGGGGACACGCTTCGGGCGTTCGGGCACCGGCCGGCATGCGCGGCCTGGACTTGCTGCGCGGCCTCGCGATACTCGTCGGCGAGTTCAAGCGTGTAGTGCACGAGCACCTTCCTCAGCACCAGGACGCCATCCTCGTCGGCCTCGACGATCCCAATCGCCGTCGCGCCCAGGGTGTCCGGAGAAACCGGAATCCGCGCCCGCTTGAGCGAGCCCGCGAAGGTTCCGATCAGGCAGCCGCCGATGGATGCGACCAGGTAGTCGAGCGTCGACGGGAGCGGGTTCGTCGCCACCGACTTGTAGTGCTCGGCTACGGCGCCGTGCATTCCAAAGTGCACGGTCACGCCGTCTGGCGGCAGATCGGCTTCGCGGTCAAGGCTCTTCGAGTCCGGGGTCAGCCTGAGGGGGATGGAGATCTCGAATGCGCTCATGCGTGCTCCTCGTCCTCGCTGTCACGTCCGGAAGTACATGGTCAGGTAACCATCACCCGTCTCTCACCGCGTGGCGACAGCCGCGACAGCCGCGAGCACATCAGCTGGCTCAGCCCGAACACGCCAGTCAGCCGACACGAACGCAGCCCGGACGATGCCGACGCGATCGATCACGAAGGTCGCGGGCACCGGCAGCGAGCGACTGCCGTCGGCGTTCTGTTCAGCGGGGTCGTTGCGAAAGACGTTGACCTGGAGATCCTCGAGATCGCCGGAGAGCGTGAACTGGACCTTGTAGGCGCGGATGACCGCTTGGTCGAGGTCGCTGAGGACGGGGAATTCGAGCTGGTGCTTGTCGGTCATCGGCAGGCTGTGGTCAGGTGCCTGCGGACTGATAGCGACAAGCGACGCGCCGAGCTCCCGAAGTGCGGGCAGCGCCTGCTGCAAGGCGTGGAGTTGCAGGTTGCAGTAGGGGCACCACTCGCCCCGGTAGAACGTCACCACGACCGGCCCGCGTTGGAGCAGCTGGCTCAGTGAAACGGGTCGTCCCAACGGGTCGGGGAGGCTGAATGCCGGTGCCTGGTCACCGATCGCCAGCCCAGGAGCGCTACCCGATGCCTCGATTTCGCCGACCCCGCTGGCAATGCGCGCGCCGATCTGATCGGGGATCGTCGCAGTGATCTGCTCTAGTTCGAGTTGCAGCGGGCGTTGCCGGTCACTCACAGACATCGCGGCCCCTTTTGCGCATCGGAATGGACTATTCAGTCTACTTTCGTGCGCAAGGTATGGACTGTCAAGTCCACCGGGGAACCGATGCCACACTTTGACCCCGTCGCGCCGGGGCAGGTCGACGCCGGTCAGTTGGCTCCGGGTTGAGATAAGGGGCGGGTCAGCTAGCGCGGGATCTCTTCACCAGTAGCCGGATCGAGCCGGATACCGTCGGTGATGCCCTCGCCAGGTGGCGCGCCGATGGTGAGCCAAACCGCGTCACCGATAGCGCCCGCATTGCGAATCTGCCGGGGAGTGTCAACGATCGCCAGAATTCCCCAGATGCGATCGCGAAAATTCCCCACCCTAATCGGAGTGGTTGAGCCCGGCGCGCAGCGTGGCGAGTCGGGCGCGATGTCCGCGCATGCGGTAGCTATCACCGTCGATTTGCAGCACCGTCGCGTGGTGCAGGAGCCGGTCAAGGATCGCCGCTGCGACGGTCGTGTCTTCGAAGATCTCGCCCCAGCTGGCGATGCCGCGGTTGGTGGTCAGGATGATCGAGCCGTGCTCGTAGCGGCGGCTGATGACCTGGAACAGTTGACTCGCTGCGGCGCCCGGCATCGGGAGATAGCCCAGCTCGTCGATGATCAATAGCTGCGGGCCGTTCCAGAAGCGCATCGTGGTGTGCCAGCGGCCCTCGATCGCGGCCTTGGTGGTGCGGGCAACCAGGTCCGCTGCGGTGGTGTAGTAGACGCGGTAACCCGCGTGAACGGCTTTCAGCCCGAGTGCGATCGCCAGCATCGTCTTGCCGACCCCAGGCGGCCCGATCGCCAATACGTTTGCTTTCTCCTCGAGAAAGCGCAATGTCGCGAGCTCGTCGACCAAGCGCCTGTCCACCGAGGGTTGGGCCGTGAAATCGAACTCTTCGAGGGTCTTGGTCGAGGGGAATCCGGCCAGCCTGAGCCGCCCGGCCAGGCGCCTTTGCTCGGTCGCGGTGACCTCGAGCTCGAGCAGGTCGTGTAAGAACTGGGTGTAGCCCGGTTTCTTTGCCTCGGCATGTTCGAGGGCGGCGGGCAGCTGCTCGGCTGCCGCAGTGAGTCTGAGGTAGGCGAGGTGGCTGCGCAGCTGCTGGTAGGTCGCGTGCGTATTCACCTGGCGACCCCGGCGATCCGCGCGTACTTCTCGAGATCAACGACGACCTCGCGGCCGTCGTTGTGGCCACGCAGGCGAGCGGCCTCGCTGAGCGCCTGGTCGCCCGGTGGCCGGTTCGGCTTTCGTCGGCACGGCAGGTCGGTCGTAAACGCGTCGAGAACGGCCCCTTCGAGCAGCTTTGCGTGCTCAACGCTTCGCACAAGCTGTCCGGCGCCGGCCGGGGCGCGGCGATGACGCGCCACACGCCGCCCCGCAGCGGAGAGGATCTCCAGGTGCAGCTCGCCCAATCGGGCCGTCACGGTCACGGTTTGTCCGACAAGGCCGGGCGCAACGCTGTAGCGGTTGCCCTCGAATGCGACCAGTGCCGAGCGGCCAACAACTCGCTCGACGGTCAGCTGCGCGGGGAACGCGGTGCCCGGCAGCCCGAGCAGTCCCTCAGCTTCGGCAAGTTCTGCGATCGTCGCCCCGTTGCGCGTGCGCCGATCGCTGACGCTCAGCGCCCACCGGTCAAGATCAGCTTGGGCTTGACCGATCCCACCAACCGGTGCGGTCCGCCACCACGACCGCGTCACGTATTGAATCGCTTTCTCGACGACGCCTTTTCGCTGCGGCCGCCTGGGCGGGCACACCCATACCTCGACGCCGTAGTGCTTGGCGGCCTGTGCGAACTGGGTCGTGATCCGGTCCGTGCCCGGGTAGACAACGCTCGCCATCCGATCCGTTCGCCACGCGCGGCTGGTGCCGCCGAGGCGACGCAGGACTCCGTCGATCGCCTCGATCAGGTGCGCGAAGGTCATCCCCTCGCTGATCACCGCCCGGCATTTGCCCGAGTACGACAGCGCCCCGACCAACACGTAGGCCGGCGCACCCCAGGGGGTCTGGCTGAGCTCAAGCCAGTCGAACTGGATCTCCTCACCCGGTGTGTGGGCGAGCTCGATGGTGATGCCATGCCCGCCGGTGCGGCACGCCTCGCAGCGAGGCCGCAACCCGAGCAGTCGAACCTGGCGCACGAACGTCACATAGGAGCGCTCAAACCCGAGACCCAGGACCTCCCGGTAGAGCACCGTCCCGTCGACATGGGCATCGTCGGCAAAGCGCGCCGTCAAATACTCACGAAACGGTTCCACGCAGCTGGGCGCCGGCTCACGCGAGCCCGCGGGCTCACCCAGGTACTTGCGGATCGTCTTGCGGTCACGGCCGGTGTGTCTGGCGATCGCAGATACCGACCAGCCGCGCCGCGCCAACGCGTGGATCTCCACATCGTCCTCCTTTGTCAACATCCCCAGTGCCCCTTCCAGGTCTCGCAGGCTTCGACACCCGCGACCCTGGAGGGGGCCCCAGACAGAACCGCCCGCGGTAGCTTGCTGCGCTCGGGCCTACGGCCCGTCGCTCCCGCGAGCTACCGCGCCGGCGACATCAGGGGTGGGGAATTCTCACGGTCGGATGTGGGGACGATTCCACGATCGCCGACAGGGAGTGTCCTTGGGCAGACGAATCCAGTCGCCGTCGTTGAGCGTGACCACTTCGCCATCGACCACGACTTTCTGTGGACCGCCAGAGACCAGGCAGTAGATCTCCTCTTGGGTCCGATGGCGGTGGTACGCCTTGGCGTGGCCGGGTCCGTATCGCCACAGCCGAAGCGTCGTGTGTTCGGCCCCGAGGGCTCCGGACAGGTCCTGGGAGCTTGCGCCCCCGTCGCGACGTTCGCGAAGCGGCACCTCGTCGGCACGGACGACGCGAAACTGCTCCGGGCCGCTCACTGCGCGGCCCGGGAGGGGAACTCGCACGCCTCGGGGAGTTCGCCGTCAAGATCGTTGGCAAGCTCGCCGGCAGAGCGCGCGAACCGCTCACCCCCGTATTGCTCATACAGGTAGCGCACGATCTGGCGTGAACCGACAACGACAGACCCGCCGTCCACGAGCACCGGAACCTTGCGCTGCCCGCTGATTGCCTCGACCTCGTCGCGTTCTTCCCGCGGATACGGGACTTCGATCAGCTCAACCTCGACGCCGACGTTCTCAATTCCCTGGCGCGCAGCGGCGCACCATGGGCACTTCCACCGATGGTAGAGTTGCATGACAGTCCTTCATATTCTGACTCGTATTATAACTAGTTGAAATATACGTCAATGGATCTCCTGTGACAACTCAGCACGCGACCGAGCGCGGTCGCCTCCCGGTCACGACCTTTGCGGTCCTCGGTCAGGTCGCATCGGGCCCAACTACGGGCTACGACATCAAGGCGCGACTCGAAGCGGGCGCGGCCCAGTTCTGGCATGCGTCCTACTCCCAGATCTACGCCGAGCTGCGCCGGCTCGAGTCGCTGGGATTCGTGGCTCAAGAGCACGTCGTTCAGGCCGATCGGCCCAACAAGCGCGTCTACACGATCACCGCGGCCGGGCAAGACGCGCTTCGTGACTGGGTCGCCGAGCCGTGGGGTCTCGCCCAGCTTCGTGACGAGGCCCTGGTGAAGCTCCTGCTTGCCGATGTTCTCCCGGCATCCGAGGTGATCGCCCACGTGGAGGCGCTTCGCGACCTTCATGAGCGACGACGTGACGATTTCGAGCATCGGATCGCCGAACTGCCCGACGACTCCCCACGGTACGCGCGCCTCGCGCTCCGCAAGGGCGTCCACGCGCAAGCAGCGTTCGCTGCCTGGTGCACGGAGGTCATCGAAGAGCTGTCGACGCCGCAGTAAGGCGCCTTCGAGCGGGTGGTGTGTGCTCCGCGGCTGTCGTGGCGAGGGCGTGCGCGTCACGCACTGGCTGTGCCGAGACGCCCCCGCCCCTAAAACTCGTCGGTGCGGGGCAGGTCGGCCAGCGCGGTGTCGGAGGTGCCTGGGTCGTCGGCGTGGGAGAGCCGGAGCGCCACGATCGGGAAAATCAACACCGACAGCATGCCCGCGCCGACCAGCGATGCACCGACACTGGCGCTGATGTCGCCGCGCTCCATCCCGATGCCGACGATCGCGACGATGAGCGGCAGACCCGTCGCGGCGAAGAAGCCAAGCGGGAGCGTCCCGCGTTTTCCGAGGTTCCGCCACCACAGCAGAGCGGACGCGCCCCGAACCAGGAGCAGAAGAGCGAGAAACACGGCCGCCAACGCCAGGCCGCTGACCGTGAGCAGGCTGTCGAGCGCGAAGGTCATGCCGGTCACCACGAAGTAAATGGGAATGAACAGCCCGAAGCCGATCCCCTCGAGCCGGAGGCGGACGACGCGTCCCTCGGGACCGTCGAGCACCAATCCGACGATCAGCCCAGCCGCGAGCGCCCCGAGGACGAAGTCGAATCCGGCGTCGCGAGCCACCAGGACGAAGACCCCCATGACCACGACGGCAAGTCGCACGGCGGCAAGACTGGTGCTGTGCATCGTTTCCCGGAGCACCCGTACGAGACGAGGCGGGCGCACCCGCAGCGCGACGACTGCGGCCCCGACCACTAGGACGCCGTAGAGGACGAGCAGCACCAGCTCGGCGCCCGCGCCGTACAGGCCCGTCAGGGCCACGGAGATGAACACGATCGGCCAGAACTCACCCGCGACCCCCGTACCCAGAATCGCTACCCCTAACGGCGTCTCGGACAGGCCGGCGTCAACGGCAATCGGCACGAGCGTTCCCAGCGAGGTCGTGCTGAGGGCGACTGCCAGTAGCCACCACGATGCGTGCACCCCGAGTCCGTGCAGCACGAGGCCCGCAGCGCTCCCGAGCGCCAGCGAGAGCACCCACCCCCAGGTGCCGCGAATGAGCGCCGCTCGCGGCACGTGTCGCTCGATGACTTCAAGGCCGGCGAAAAAGAACAAAAGGACAAGGCCGAAGTCTGAGAGGTACGAGATGTACGGGTCGACGCTCGCGATACCGAGGCCCTGCGGACCGATCAGGATCCCGAGCACGATCTCGACGACGACCGTCGGCAGCACCAGGTTGCGGTGCAGGCGCGCCAAGATGGCGCCACCAAATGATGCCGCCAAGATGATGACCAGCGAGCGCACATCCGGGGCTTTGACGCCGGCCGGTACCGACGCCGAGCTTGTGGTAACCAAGACGGCGTGCACCGCGATCTACCTGCTCGTCCGGGGGACGCGCGCGTGGTGAGGCGTGGCTGGATCGCTGCTCATGCGGAGTCGGCCATTGTCGTCATGGCGCGGAGACGGTGTCATGGGACTGACGTTGTGTCGTAGTCGGGACGGGCCGGACCAGCCTAGTCGCGCGCAACTCGCTTCGTGTCCGTCGCCGGACCGCTCCGCTGCGCACTCGGTAAGTCCTTTCGAGATCCGAACTGCGATCGATAGATCGTCGCGTCGGATCGCTGGACGATGAGCGTTGCGATGCCAACCGCCAACATGGCCGGTGGTATCGCGTCGAATGAGGCGGTCATCGATGCGACCAAGAGCATCACCGCCAGCGGGGCGCGCGAGATGCTGCCAAAGCACGCCATCATTCCGACGATCACAAAGATCGTGGGACTGTGGGGGATCCACGGGGCGAACGGCTCGAGCACCCGCCAGACCGCGGCGCCGACGAATCCTCCGATCACCAGCCCGGGGCCGAAGATCCCGCCAGATCCCCCCGAGCCGATCGACAGGCCTGTGGCCAGGATGCGCGCGAACGGGAGAATGAGCACGACGATGAGCGGCACGCTCAACAGCGCCTGGCGGGTAAAGGCAACCTGGATCCATTCGTATCCGGTCCCGAGCACTTCGGGCAGAAACAGCCCGATGAACCCGACGCACACCCCGCCGAGCGCAGGACGCAGCACGCGCGAAAGACGCATGCGAGAGAACCACGCATCGAGGCCGTAGAACCCGCGGGCATACAACAACCCCACCAGGCCACAAGCCAGCCCGACGATCGAAAACCACACCAGCTGCAGTGGGTTTGCGAACTGGAAGTGTCCGGCGGTGAGGAAGATCGGCGTAAAGCCGTCGGCAAAGCCGTAGACGACATACGAGACGCCCGATGCCACAAACGCCGGGATCAGCGCTTCGGGCTCCATGTCGTTGCGGTAGAGAATCTCCGAGGCGAGGACGGCACCGCCCAGTGGGGCTTTGAAGATCGCCCCGATTCCCGATCCGATGCCCGTGGAGACGGCGATCCTGGCATCGCTGGGTGACAGGTGCAGGATCCGCGCCAGCATCGAGCCGAACCCGGCACTGATCTGGGCGGTCGGCCCCTCGCGCCCGGCCGATCCACCCGAGCCGATGGTGAGCGCCGATGCGACCAGCTTGACGAGGACGCTGCGCGCACGGATGCCGCTCGGATCGTGATGCACCGCAGCAATAGCCGCGTCGGTGCCATGACCTTCCGCCTCGGGCGCAAATCGATAGACAAGCATCCCCGACAGCAGCCCGCCCAGCCCAACGACGATCGGAAGGACCCACGGTCGTGCGATCGAGCTCGAGTAGACATATGTGGCTCCGGTGTGCCGCGGGCCGTGATAGCCGATGACAAGCCCGAGGAAAAAACGGGTCGAGATCCGCAGGAGCCAGGTGAACACGATCGCGCCGACGCCGGCGACAACGCCGATCAGCGCGCCGAGCACCAGCCAGCGCCGCACGTAGCCGGTCGAGGCGACCCAGCGCTGAACGTATGCACGCCGACTCGCGCCGCCGAAGAGCCTGTCAGGGATCAGACGGGCCACGCCGACGGCCACTCCTGGTCCGGCAACTCGCGAGCCGCAGCCGCGAAGGACCGGAACGCGGCGGTCATGCCTTCGCGCCCATCAGCCGGAACGGCATCGACCAGGTGTTCGATCTCCGACACTCGTCGCGCGGTCACAAGGTCGACGAGATCCCGTCCTGCGCGGGTGAGCTCGATGTCGACTCGCCGGCGATCGAGCGAGTTCTCGGCACGCCGGCGCGAAATGAGCCCCTTGTCGATGAGCCGGTCGCACAGCCGTGTGATCGTCGACGGTGCGACGTCAAGCGCATGGGCCAGATCGCCCGCCTGTTGAGGACCCCGCGACGCCAACACGACAAGCGCCCGGTATTGGGGAAGGGTGATCTCGGTCGATATCTCAGCGAGGGAACGCGCCGCGATCGCGATCAGCACTCGACTTGCGGTCAGGATCGCCGCCGCGAGGTCGTCCGCGGCATTGCCGGAGCCGGGAGGGCGCAACGGAGCCGGATCAGCCACGCGCGGATGCGAAGTCAGTTGTCTTCATACAAATAATGTATCAGCACAACTGATCACTACGTGGACGGTGCGGACCGACTCAAGATTTCGGCGCACGTGGACGCGGCGGTCAAGCATGACCGAGGAGTCGGGGATCGCGATCGGAGCAGGTGTGGTGCTCGTCGATTCGGTCTGTCTACGCGAGGCATGTCCGCTGACGCCTTGGGGGTCTGTTCGCTGTTCCGTCTCGGAGTCACGTCAGGCGGGGCGCCAGCCTTCGTTCGGCACTACGGCCCGGCGCCCCGCCTGACGTGACTCCGCCGGAACTCCTGCGCCCATGCCCCAGGGGAAGCCGGGCAAATCCCCGCAACGTCTCCCGCAACGTCCGGG
This sequence comes from uncultured Thermoleophilia bacterium, assembly GCA_963842065.1. Classification (GTDB taxonomy): domain Bacteria; phylum Actinomycetota; class Thermoleophilia; order Miltoncostaeales; family Miltoncostaeaceae; genus CAITWD01. The sequence continues at coordinate 194,902 of CAWJEW010000008.1, forward strand.
ACGTTCCCCGCAACGTCTATGGCCGTATCCCGGCCGATTCCGATCGAATCCCGGACTGGGCAATCCGACAAAAAAGCCCCGCAAATTGCAGGGCTCTTTGAGATGGCGAGACCCAGACTCGAACTGGGGACACCACGATTTTCAGTCATCCATGTGGGAGCGGTATCTTCGCCCTTATCCGGCCGATCAGAGCCTGGCGGACGGAGCGGTTCATGCGATCGACCATGGTGATGCCCGTCGCTTGTCAGTCGGGCTGATGGACCACCTCGGGCGTGGCCCGGCGCAAGGCGCCGTCCTCGCGCGGCTTCCGGGCCGGTCACACCGCCGGCGATCCGTCTCCCCATTGACCCCAACTTCCGGACCGCAGCCACCCCGGCTGCGGATGTCCGAAGTCGCCCCTAGATGATTGATTCCACGGCGATCGCCGTGTTCAAGGGGATTTGCACAGAGAGGCCGAAGTCGGCGGTGTCAAGTACACCGTCGACCAGGAGGCCACGATGGACGCCGACCTCGACACTCTCTGCACGGTCGTTTATTGCACAGCCGACGATCTCCTGCCGCGCGCCGCGGCGAACGCTCGCCGTGAGGTCACCGACGCGGAGGTTGTCACCTTGTGCGTCGCCCAGGCGATCATGGGGATCCCCAGCGATCGTCGCTTCCTGAAGGTCGCCAACGGGCGCTTGCGCGGGCTGTTTCCCACGCTGCCCGCCCAATCGGGCTACCACAAGCGCCGCCGCCGCATGGCGGACACCATCGAGTGGCTGATGGGGATCTTCGCCGCCCGTAGCCCAGGGTTCACCGACGATCTGCTGTTGATCGATTCGACCCCGATCGAGTGTGCACGTAGCCGCGAGACCGCCAAGCGCTCGGCGCTTGGCGAGGCTGCCGGCTATGGTTATTGCCCCTCGCACTCGCGCTGGTTCTGGGGCTTTCGGCTGCATGCGATCTTTGCCCTCGACGGCACCCCCAGGGCCCTGAGTCTGGCCGCACCCAATCGTGACGAACGCGAAGTCGGCCTGGTGCTGCTTGGGCGCGTGCGCGCCGAGCGGGACCTGACCCTCGTCGGCGACAAGGGCTATGCCGGACGAGTGTTCGCCGAGGCCGCCGGTGAGCTGGGCGTGCACATCGTCCGACCGGCTCGCCACGACGAACCCGGCAGCGGGCCCCGGCTTGCCCCGATCCGTCAACGGATCGAGTCGATCTTTTGGACCTGCAAGGACATCCTAACCCTCGAACGCCACGGCGCGCGTACCCTCGCCGGCATCAGGGAGCGCATTCTGCAGCGCTTCTTGGCGCTGGCGGCCTGCATCGCCCTCAACCACCAACTCGGTCGACGAAGCCGCGCCCTGGTGGACTACATCGCCTGAGCGCGTGGAATCAATCATCTAGGGTGTCCCACGATGCCGCCCAGTCGAAGGCAGACAGAGTCATTCAAGCGCCTGCGGAAGAATCTTGGTCGCGGGGCGACGCTGCTTAACAAGTTCTTTGACATGCCGGGTGGCAAGCCGCGTGCGGCTGGGCAGCCAAAATCTCACGAGCAAGAGCTGCTGCGAGCGGTGCTCGTGCTCGGCATCGGCTCGCTCGACGCGTTCCTGTCTGAACTGCTCATCGAGCTGCTGCCGCGTATCGCGACAGCAGCACCTGACGCCGCCGTTTTCGATCGCATCGCTAAGGACAGCCCCGGACTCGTGCTCCGAGCGCTGTATCTAGGTAGCCCCGACCGCGACGCTGCGCTCGCAGACGCTATTGAGGCACATTTTCAGGCCAAGGTGATGCATGGTTCGAAATCTGTCATGCAAGTATCGGACTGGTGCGTCCTCGGTCTCCGCGGTGATGACTTCAATTCGACCCAGTCGCCGCAGACATTTCAGAACCTCGACAACTGGACGAATTCTCGACACAGAATCGTGCACCGTGGCGAACTTGTCCGGCTCACGCGTTCAAAGACGGGGGAGCTGATCGAAGTTGTTGAAAGTGTCGGCAAGGTTCTGAACGACCGCGCGATCGACGTCCTCTACTGAACGATCCTCGTGGCCGAGTTGGCCCGACTGTGCCTTCAGACCCGCACTAGCTCGGCGCTGAGAAAGACCTTGCGTGTACATCACATCACCAGGCCGCTTCCTCGTCCTTCTGGGGATCGCACGGTGTGCTGATCGGCAGTGCATTTCGTGACGGATGCGTACTCGTCGGCGCCACATCAGCGACACGCAACCCGTCTCCTGCACGCTCCCACCAACCGGACCGTTGGGGCGTCGTGCGCGGCGGCTTTTGGCCGCCCAGGACCGCTAGGCTCCTTGCACGATCAGCCGCCGCTTCTTGAGCCACTGGCGCTGGGGCACCCAGATCAGAACGAACGTGCGGTAGCTGTTCGAGAAGAGCTCGAACGCAAGCTTGACCTGTGTACCTTCAAGATCAGGGGTCGTCCATTCGCCCGTGATCGGAGACCAGACCAGCGCTCGCTTTGCGTCTTTCACGAAACCGAAGTGCTCTACGTCCAAGCTCGTGGGCCATACGCTGGGCGGAGCGAAGCGCTCAGCCCAGGCGGCCGAGTGCACGGCCTCGCGTCGTCGGTACGACAGTGGGTCCTCGTGGACCGGCCTCGGATTGAGGACGAGCGCACAGACTGCTGCCCGGTGGGTCTCCGCATAGCGCCGGGTGGCTGCGTGAATCGAGGCTCCGAATTGCTCGCAGACCTCGATGACGCCCGCGAAACCGATCATGTAGTCGTTGGCGATCCTGGTGAAGAGATCGCGTTGGAACAGGAGTTCGGCCGCCGCCTGATTCGCTTCCTGCTCAAACTTGATGCGAGTCGACCACGAAAGCCGCAGGTCATCATCGGCATACGCGAGTGCGGACTGCCAGGGCAAGATGTCGTGCCCGACCTCATGGAGGGTCTGGAAGTTCCGGCGCCCCGAAACCTGTATTTCCGGGTGCACGTACACCGCTCGCTCGCGACGATCGAGAATTGCCCGAACTCGCCCGGTCAGGCCCTTGACTGCCTCTCGGATTTCGCTCGGGGCGCGGGCGAGGGTCCGGTCATCGAACAAATCCTCGTTTCCGCGGTGCAGACCCGCCGCCGCGACGATGTCGTCAACTGGCGTGGGAAGCCGGTCGTGCACATCGGCCGCGCGCAGAACGCGCTCGACCTCCTCTGTGATCCGGCCTCCGCTAGCGAGGTCCGAGAGCATCAGCTATCGCGTCCACCCGCGCGTGCTTTTTCGTCGCGGTACCAGCGGAGATACCGTGCAAGGACCTCCGCTTCATCCTCGCTCAGATCCTCGCTGCTAAGGGCATGCGAAAGCGCACTGGTCGCGATGACCTCGTTCTTGCCTGCGGCCGGGACTACATATCCGGCGAGCTCCATCAGCGTCTCGTAGGGCACGTTCAACACCTCTGAGAGCGCATACAGCACATGCGGGGACGGACGCTTGACCTCGTCGCGCTCGAGCTTTTGTAAGTACGCCGCGGAGATGCCCGCGGGTTCCGCAGCCGCCTTCAAGGACAAGCCCTTCAGCCTCCTGACCTCGTGGAGCTGCGCGCCTAATGACCCTGCCGCCACGGCTCACCTCCTCGTCCGGTTCGCTGGCTTTGAGTTGACACCGTACACCAAAGTTGACGCTCCACCGAGGCCCGTGATACGGTTGACGACGTCAACTCTAGTGTATGGAGGTTGGTCCGATGGACACACAGGTACCGCACCATGTGATCGAGTTCACCGTCGACGGCGAGCCGATCGAGACCACCGCGCACACGCTCACGGCGCGCGCGATTCTGACGCTCGCAGAGCTCGATCCCGCTCAGCACTACCTCGTCCTCCTCAAGGACGGGAAGCAGGAGAAGTCGTATGAGGGGGCTCCGGATGAGGAGATTCACCTTCATCCCGGCATCGCGTTTGCCTCGGTGTACACGGGCCCGACGCACGTCTCGTGATGGACGCGGTGGAGCAACCGATCCAGGTGGGGTCGGCGGCATTCGCCGCCGGCCTTCGGGCGCTCGGCTACGACCTGGATGAATCCGTTCCTCAGGCATTAGGAGCGCAGGCGCTCTTGAGGTTTCCGTACACGATCCGGCTCGGCACCCACGCCGGCAAGATCTGCACCATCGGCGTCATTGCGCCTCCGGATTTTCCGGCTTCGTCGCCTGGGGGCATATACGTCTACCCCGCGCTTCGGCCGCTCAGCAACGAGAGCACGCTTCCTCACGGTGGCATCAGCGACCACTCAGCGATCTTCGGCGAGGACGGCTGGCAGTACTGGAGCAGACCCCACGACGCATGGGCGAGCAGCGAGCGCAACGCCAAGGCGTGGATGAAGCACGTCGACCGCCTATTCGTGCACGTATGAGCTACGCGGCAGCGATGACCACGGATGCCGATCGGGCGCTGCGCGAGCACCTCGCTCGCCGCGACGGACAAGAGGACATCTGTTTCGCTCTCTGGCGCCCAAGCCGAGGTACCGACCGCACGACGGCGATCGTAGGCGCGCCGATCCTGCCGCGACCGGGCGAGCGCCACGTCCATGGCAATGCCTCGTTCGAGGGCCGCTACCTTGCACGGGCCGCCGAAATCGCCGCCGCCGCACATGCGGGACTCGTCCTGCTCCATTCCCATCCAAGCGGTCGCGGATGGCAGGAGATGAGCAACGACGATACTGACGCTGAACGCAGTAACGCGGCACGCGTCATGGCGATGACGGGGCTTTCGCTTGTCGGCATGACGCTCGCAGGTGCCGATGGAGGCTGGAGCGGGCGTGCGTGGGAGAAGGTTGCTTCCCGGACGTGGGAGCGGCGTGACTGTGAGGTCGTCAAGGTCGTCGGACTGCGCCTTCGCGCAACGTTCCATCCGCTCCTGCGGCCGCGCCCTGCGTTCCGCGAGGAGCTAACGCGAACGGTCTCCGCCTGGGGCGCAGATGCACAAGCCGACCTTGCGCGGATCCGGGTTGGCGTGATCGGTCTCGGGAGCGTCGGCTCGATCGTCGCTGAGGCGCTGGCCCGGATGGGAATCGAGCACATCCGGCTAATCGACTTCGATGCCATCGAGGTGCTCAATCTCGACCGAGTCCTGCACGCGTCGCCGACCGACGCGCGTGAACAGCGGGCGAAGGTGGCTGTGGCCGAGCGCGCTTTGCGATCGAGTGCGACGGCCGCGGCGCCTCGGATCGACGCCCTCGAGTGGAGCGTCGTCGAGGAGGAGGGATTCCGCGCGGCGCTCGACTGCGATGTGCTGTTCTCCTGCGTCGACCGGCCGTGGCCCCGTGCCGTGCTCAACCTCATCGCCTACGCACACCTGATCCCGGTCGTCGATGGCGGCATCGTCGTCTCTCGTACACGGGACGGCAAGATGCGCGGCGCCGACTGGCGGGCCCACGTTGCAGGGCCCGGCCGGCGTTGCCTCGAGTGCCTCGGCCAGTACGACCCAGGACCTGTCCAAAGCGAGCGGGAAGGTCGCTTCGACGATCCCGAGTACATCGCGCACCTCTCCGGCGAAGATCCCCTTCGTCGCAACGAGAACGTCTTCGCGTTCAGTCTCGGCTGCGCAGGCCTTGAGATCGGCCAGTTCCTATCGATGATCGTCGCGCCAGGGGGGATTGCGACTCACAGCGCGCAGATGTACCACTTCGCACCCGGCACGCTCAGCCACGACGACCGAGGGTGTGAGTCAGCGTGCCTCTACGCGGGCCCGTGGCTGGCGACGGGCGATTGCACGGGCATTACCGTCACCGCTAGGCACGCGGCCGCAGAGGACGCCACGGCCGCACGCGGAACATCGAGAAGGGCCGAGCCGAGATCTTTGTCATCGATGCCGAAGCGCGTCATGCGAGCCCTTCGACGGTTGGCGCGTCACTGATACGCCAGAGGACTGCTCACGTGCTCTACGGTGAGGTCTGAGAAGACGTTGGCGGCCTGGTCCAGCTGGGTGTCCGAGAGCAGATGCGCATACACCCGCGCCGTGATGTTTGGGTCGGCATGGCCCAGATGACGTGAGACAACGATCAGCGGAACGCTCCTGGCGAGAAGAATGCTCCCGCAGGTGTGACGCAAGCCGTGCAGGCTCACGAGCGGTTTGCCGGCCGCATCGACGAGCCCAGCGCGGACCATTGACCGCATCACCGCGTGGGTCGGGGAGTGCGCGTGCATCGGCCCGCCGGCTGTCCCCGGCCATGTATATCCCAGCGGATCTGCGCCACTGCTCCGGACGGACTCGGCATGCCAGTCGGCGAATAGCTGCGCCGTCGTGTCGGAGATGGCGACCTTTCGCGACCTGCGCCCTTTGGCTGTCTTCTCACCGACCTTGCCGTCGACGTGCCAGACCGACCGACGGACTTCAATTCGCCGCTCCTCGAGCCGGATATCGGGCCAGCGAAGGCCGATGATCTCGCCCCGCCTGAGCCCGCCCTCGGCCGCTGCGCGCAGCATCGTCGCGATCCGCAGGGTGCCTGGCCCATCGTTGAAGAGTTGTGCGAGCTGGGCTTCGGTCAGGACGCGCTCGACGCGCTGCTGGGAGTGTGTGTCCGGGGCCGGCAGCCGCAGGCGCGACGCAGGGTTCGTTGCGATCCGCCCCCAGCTGACGGCGGTCGAGAGAATCATCCGCAGGCTCGCGACGGCTTGGGTCACCATCCGCCGGCTGGACGCGCGGGCGACGAGATCGGCCAGCCACAGCTCGACGCGCTCGCGGGTGACCTCGCTCAGTCGCAAGTGCCCGAGCGTGGGCGAGATCCGCAAGCGGTATTCGGTCTCGACCGACTTGGTGGTGTGTGGCGAGAACACCCCCGCCTTGGCGCGCAGGTAGCGCCCGGCGAAGTCGTCAAGCGTTTCATCCGCGACGCCCGCGACCGGTGCTTGCGGTCGGCCCGCGGCTTGGCGTGCTCGCTTGGCGGCGCGCGCCTCGCTGATCGTGCCCCGGATCGTCAGCATGCGCGTACGTCCAGGGAGATCCCCGGGCACGAGGATCTGAAAGGAACATCCACAGCGACGACCCGGGCGCCGGTCGCCCGAGGCTGGACACCCAAGACGGTGGGCACGGTAGATCCCGGGATCGACGCGCTCGCGCCAGCTCGTGTGGCGGGGCTCAGTTGGTTGGGTTGTGAGTGTGGCGACGCGCTGCGGCACTCTGGTCAATCCAGTCCGGATCTCGGGCGGTGCGACCATAGCTCGGTGTGCGACGGACATGCGCGCGCGCGCCGTTACTCGGTCGGACGCTGTCGCCACCACCCGGCCGGGAGCGGCGTGGTGGGCTTCGCTGTCCGCCTGGGCGGCGTCCGTGCTCCCGCGGGGCTGCCTGGCTCGCTGGAGCGCGCCGACCCGGGCGCGTCGCGGTGCGCGGCCTCGTAACGCGCCACGTCGGCAGATTGCACAAACAGGCGCCGTCCGATTCGGATGGCGCCGATCTCGTGCATGAGGGCCCGCGCGGTGCGGCGGTCGCGCAGCCGGTAGCGCGATACCACCTCGTCCACGGTAAGGAGTTGATCGAGCTGCGGCGTCATCACTTGGCGAGCCTGACACGCGCCGGCCGGGTCGCGGGAGGTTTCTTACCGGGTGGATTTCGCGGCGCGCCGGGCAGCGCGCGCCGCCTCGCCCGCCGCCCGGGCGGCGTTGCGCTCAGCGATATCGATTGCCAGCCAGTAGCGGCGAAACGTTTCGTTGGCGTAGGGGATCGTGCCGTCGGTGATCCGCTCGTAGCGCTCCGGGTCGTCGGTGCGCAGGTCGACGAGGGCAGCGATTGCCTCGTGCACGAGCGCACCGTCGGTGACGCGCTCGAGCAGGAAGGTCTGGCAGCGCGAGCGCCGTTCGTCGACGGTGGGTCGGTCGGCCTTCTTTGTGGCCATGCCCCGTCGCTTCTGGGCAGTGCTCACCAAACTTCTTGCCAGCTCCCCGCGGTCGAGTTCCTCGCCCAGGAGTGCGCGATCCGCAAGGCTCCCGGCCCCGTGCAGGAGAATCTCCTGTTCCGGGTGGGCCACCAGCAACAGCGAGCTGCGCACGGGATCGCCGTAGGCGGGCTCGCCCGCGAGAAAGATCTGCGTCGGACATTCCGAGCACCGAAATCGCGCGCTGGCGGTGGGGGTTTGGGCGATGTAGGCGATCACCGCAGTGGGCGGTGCGTTGTCCCCGAAGGCGACGTCACGGTGCAGATCGAAGTCGGTCCAGTCGTGCTTGGAGGCCAAGTGAGCGCGGATCTCTTCGATGGCCTCGCGTGTCGGTTCGCGTTCGTGCATCGGTCGGTCCTCGTCTGGTGCGTTCGGCGGGTGGCGCGGATCACGGGGTCCGACGACGGCCCCGTGCGGTCCGGCTTTCCTGATCGTGCGCAGATTCGCTGGATATGGGCGTGCATGTATGGATGGATGATCATGTACATGAGCTCCCAGACGTCATCCGCACCTGAACCCAGTCGCCTACGGCGCCGTGTCATCGTCGAGCTGACCCCCGAGGAGCTACCACTCCTGGAGGCCGCAGAGCGTCGCCACGGCACAAAGCGCGCCGCGATACTCGCCGGGCTGCGGGCCGAGGCGACGGCGACCGCGACCGCACGTGGTGGTCGCCAGGGCGTGCGGCGCGATGCAGCCCTCGCCGAGGCCACGCGCGAGCGCGATGCGGCCCGGGCGGAGGTGGCGAGTCTGGAGGACCGGCTGGCCCGGGCCGAGGACGCCAGGGAGCGTGACCGCAAGACCCATGCCGATGAGATCACGGTCCTCACGGCGCGTATTCCTGAGGCGCTCTACTGCGCCCGCTGCGACAGTTGGGTCCCCGAGGAGCGCTGGTCATGGACGACCGGGCCGGAGGTCGACTACGTCTACCACACCGATTGCGGCGACCACGGTGCGGGTGTGCTTGCGGGCGCCAGCTGGTTGGCACGCTGGAAGCATTGGGAGAAACCCAACCGGTAAGAAACCTTCCAGGCGTGCTTTGGGCCTTAGACCCTCGGGTGCGTGGCCCGAACGCCAACACCCGGTGGTACCGACGTCGCGCGTCACGTGCGCTGTCCGCGCTGCCGGGGACCCATCACGCAGCCCACCCGCGGCCGGCCACGCAGGTTCTGTTCGAGTGCCTGCAGGAGCGCCGAACATCGCAGGCGCGCCGATGGCCCCAAGATCCGCGGGCTCGTCAGTCTTCGGCAGGGGGATGCCCGGACGTTTCTGGCGGGCCTTCCCGACGAGAGCGTCGATCTTGTCGTGACCGATCCGCCGTACGAGTTCGATCGCGGCGGGACCTATTTTCGGGACTGGTTTCGAGCTGACCTGCCCGACGAGGCGTGGCCGGCCATCCTCGGTCAGCTCTATCGCGTCCTTCGCACCGATCGCCATGCGTATGTGATCTGCGATCGACGGACCGAGGAGAGGTTCATCCAGGCGGCGACTGCGGCGGGCTTTGACCATCTGCGCCGGATCATCTGGAACAAACTCACTCCGGCACTCGGGCAAGGGGTCTACCGGTCGCAGTACGAGGTGGTGCTGCTCCTGTCGAAAGGTCGACGTCCGGGCAACTCACGGAGTCTCGGGGACGTGCTCACCTTCCCGCGCGTAGCGACTCGCGGGCACTACCCGACCGAGAAGCCGGTCGGGCTGCTCAAGACGCTGATCGGCCAGTCGAGCAAGCCCGGGGAGCTTGTGCTCGACCCGTTTTGTGGGTCAGGGAGCACCGGACGGGCGGCACGTGAGCTGGGGCGTCGGGCCCTGTTGTGCGACCTCGACGCATCGAGCACGGCTTCGGCATTACGTGTCGCTCCCGTGCCCCTGGAAGGCGCGGCAGCGACACGTAATGGGAGGTCCACCGTCGCATGAGCGGCCACCCTGGGGCGTCGCGTCCTCCGCTCGCGCACGCGTCTCGGTACGAGGCCCTCAGCGATGATGGCGTGACCGGGTCGCTGAGCGATTGGCTAACACGCTGCGCGATCGATTTCGGGTTCCGCCGACCCTAAGTTCGACACGCACCTGCCGCGTTGGCAGTCGCCACAGCTAGTACGGCACCTGAAGTCCGATGCGCCCGAACCAGGCGGGTGTACCCGATCCCAGTCCCGGACCCGGCAGGTAGGTCGACCATGTTCCGGCCGGGCCCGAGAGGGTGAGCTTGAGTGGGGGTCCGCTTGTGGCCAGGCCCGAGAGCCCAACGAAGTTTGTCGTAACCGACGCACTGCGCCCAGCGCCGGCAAGCGTCGTATAGCCGTCACCGACAAACCCGGCCATCGTGTAGACGGCGATGGGTCCGGCCGGTGACGATGCGGAACCGGTCTCGTACCCGCCGAGTGAGATTGGAGCGGTCGTTGTCGGCCAACTCGCGCCTCCGACGTCCCCGGGCCCGGGATCAAAGGCCGTGACGCGATAGCTCATCGTCCCGCCGGGCTGCACAACGCTCACGATGTCGCCGGTTCGCTTGCCGACAAGCGCCCGCCCGAGCGCGCTCGTTACCGTCAGCGGCACGCCGCCGTGAACACCCGGAGGGTCTGCGCTGGTCGTGGTCGGCAGGACTACGTAGCTTGAGTGTGTTCCTGTGGAGAGGTTCTCGACGGTGACTGTCGAGTAGGCGTCGACGTGGTCCGAAGTGTTGATGATCGTCACGACGGGCGCACCGAGCCGGCCGGTGGTCAGGACCCAGTAGTTCTGGCCGTCGAAGTCGCCGGCAAGCCAGGCGTGCCGTCCAGCAGGCGGACTGCGCAGCGAGTTACGCACAAACCTCGGAAGGCTCGCTACCGGTGCCGGCGGCTTGCGAAACATCGATACCGAAAGCGGCGTCCCGCGAGCGTGAACCGGTTGCGGTGGCAGCACCCCGAGCCACTCGGTGCGAGCCCCGCCGGGGCCGGTGGCGGTGATCGCTAGCCACGGCTTGGCCCCGACGATTACGAAGGTGTTATTGATCACTGGAGCTGAGACGGCCCCGGTCCGCACGCGAGTAAACCCGTCGGGAACGACACCGGCGATCACCCAAGTCGTTGCGCTCGACGGAATCTGGACCGCAAGAAAGCCCGTGACGAACCCCTGGGCGAAGCTCTGGGTATGCCCGTTGGTGTAGCGGCACGTCACGCCTCCCGGGTTGCCAGGACGGTATGTCGCGCTGACCGGCTGCGGGACAGCGTCGATGAGGCAGATCGCCTTACCTTGCTGGGCGCGGGCGACGTAGTAGTCGCGGCTCGCTGTGCGCTGGGCGAGGCGTGCGCTTGCGACATCGAGGTCCGCGTAACGCATCGCGGCGTTGGTCCGAAGCCACGTCGGCAGCGTCGTTGTCCGACTGTCCGGCATGTCTAGCGCACTCGTCGTGGGCTCGCGCAGGACACTGAACTGCGGGGATGCGTTCGACGCGGTGTTGTGCGATGGAGTCGTTCGAGCGCTGATGAGCACGACAGCGATGACGGCCGCGATTGCGACCGCCACTGCCACGCAGGCTGCCACCAACTTCGGGGGTCGCCGCCGCCCACGACCCGCGCGGTCTTGTTCGACCTTCGACCGCTGTTCGCTCAGTCGCTCGTGGATCTGCGCGAGCACGAGTTGCTCGCTTCGGTCACTCTCCGGGCTACCGAGAAGGGGGTCAGCCGCGCTGACTCGCGAAAACGGATCGATCGAAGGCGGCGTGCTCATGCTCCTTCCAACTCCTGCGCCGCTGATTCGTCGATGCCCGATTCTTCGAACGTGAGCGCCTTCGCTAGACGTGCCCGGGCCCGGTGCAGCCGGACACGCGCGGCGATCGGCGTACAGCCGACCACAGCCGCCGCCTCGCGGGATGACAGGCCCTCCCAGCAGATCAGCAGAACGAGTTCGAGATCGGGCTCCGAAAGCTCGGCCAGTGCTCTCAAGACCTCGCCGACTTCGGGAGTCGCGGCGTCGCTGCTGGCCGACGGTTCGTGGAATGCGATTCGCTGGGCGAGACGATCGCGGCGCACGGCGGCGCGCTGCTGGTTACTCATCACGTGGCGGGCGATACCCAGTAGCCATGGGAGAGGGGTCTCCGGCATCCGGTCGAGCCTGCGCCAGGCTATGAGAAACGTCTCGGTCACGACATCGTCCGCACTGGCGTCGCCGATGCGCCGACGCGCGTAGGACCTGATCTGCGCGGCGTAGCGCCCAAATAGTTCATCGAGCGCATCGTCAGCACGGCGATCTGGTGGGCTCATCGCTCCATCATGTCCGCCATCGGCCGTTTTGTTTCACCGGGCGGCCGTCGTCTCGAAAGCTCGTCCCCGCGTGGGCTCTAAGTCACGGTCCAGGCCGTAGCGGGGCGGCGATACCGACCTTGAACGATCGGTAACCGAGGCATCGATGGCCACGACACACGTGGCTGCGGCGATCACGGCCCGCCGACCAAGCTCGGAACAGTCGAATGGGCCGGCCAGATGCGAGCGCGGGTGGGCTGCAATATCGGTCGGCACGGCCGCTCCGTTGGGTCGTCCTATGCCTGCCAATCGCGCGCCTTAGGATGACTCGAGATGAAACATCTCCGCTTGTGGGGGACACTACTGGCCAACGCCTCCTGATCGCCCCGGCAATCGGGAGTAACGCCAGCAACCCACCGTTGCTGGTTACCGACAGGTATCGGGTGGGGGTATCCGTCTTGAGACTCACTGCATTGCGTCACACCCCACGTCCCTTCTGGCTGGCACTCGCCATCGCGGCGCTGGTGATCGGCGCTGTCGTTGCGCTTGCCGCCCCGAAGCCCTCAACACCACAGCGCGTCAGTGTTGGTGCCGGCCTCGTGGGCTTCTCGGACGGATCTTGCGCGCCGGCGACTACGACGTGCATCGAGATCGGCACCCGTCCGGCGGGACCCCCGGCTCCGGCTGGTCCACAGTTTCTTGGCGTGATCTCTCGACGCGGCGGCTCCGTGCGGCACGTCCCGTCCGGTGATGTCGTCAACGGCGCGGTGTGGTGCCGGCAAACGACACTCTGCTGGCTGGTCGGGGCGGTTGACAAAAACCCGAACGATTCCACCTTGCGCGCGGCTCGCGGCGCGATCTTCAGCTACCGCAACGGCGCCATCGGCCCGCCCAAGATCATCTCTGGCGTCAAACTGCTCCTCGGGGCGTCGTCGTGTCCAACGGACACGACATGTTGGCTGACGGCTCAGACCAACTCAGCGACCCGTCCGTGGGCGATCGTTCGGCTCAACCCGGCCAACGGTGCCACCCGCACATACCCGCTCGCTGCTCCCGCTGCAGACGTGGTGTTCGGGAATGCCCCGCGCGCCGAGGGGCTGTGGTGCGCGAGCTCGAACGTGTGCCTGAGTGTGGGGGAGACCAAGGTGGCGACCGAGGGCGTCCTGACGATGATCTCCGCCGGCCGGGTGGTTCGCGTCATGAACGTTGCGGGCGCGAGCATCCTCTCTGGGATCGACTGCCGCAACGTCGGCGACTGCTTGATCACTGGGACGGCGTTTTCCCAGACCCCGGGACCTGTGAGCACGCGAGCGGTGCTCGTGTCACTCGTTCGGGGTACGGCGTCACCTCCGATATCGGTCCCGCAGGCCGGCGGCCTAGTCTCGGTGCGTTGTACAACCGGAGGCCGGTGCCTGGCCGCAGGTCGCGCGAGCAGCTTCGGGAACTCGGGCCGTGGCATCCTGGTGCGCACCACATCGACGGGCTTCACAGCAATCCGCCTGGGTACGCCATCGACACATCTCGATGCATTCGTCTGCCCCTCAGGAGCGACCTGCTGGGCAGTTGGCGCTCAATCGGTCGGACCATACGAGCGTCAGCATGAGGTGCTGTTCCTGACCCCCGTCGCGCCTTGATCGGCAAGCAGGCCCTGGCGGGGTGCTACGGACCGGGGTAGGTCTTCAGCCCAGTCGGCGTAGTCAACACGACCTTCTGCGGGCCGGGCGGGATGATCGCCCTGTAGAAGCGCCCGGAGAGCGGGAAGTTGCGGCCGTCGACGGTGACTTCGGTCGTGCCCACCGGCGCGTATCCCCATGAGGTCCACGGTCCGTGCGGAGGCCCGAGGATGAGGTACGTACCGGTCTGGTCGAGCCCAGCCGGCGGTCCGCAAGTCGCACCACCGTTGCCGGTGCCGATTGTCGTAAAGCACACGTAGGAGATGGGCAGACCGCGCGCCGTCGGCGGCCTGGTGCCGGTAAAGCTGAGCTTCGCGACCACCAGGAGCACGTTGTCGATCCGCGCCTCGGCAATTGGGGCTTGCAGGTCGAGTTCCCGCTCCAGTTCTTGGACCATCTTCGACGGCGGGATGTACGTGATGCCTGCGTCTGCGGACGGGCTACTTGCGCTCAGGCCGACCACGAGCGCCGCGATAGCTCCACAGACAGCAAGCGCTGCTCCGCCAACAAGGATGGTGCGTCGAATGTGGCCCTTCGGGGTCGGCCACGGGGTCTCGGCCAATTTGGCGCCGTGATCCTCGACGAGTTCACGCCACAGGCGATCTTCGACGCTAGCCACTGTTCGCGTCCTCCTCTCGAAGTCTCGCGCGCGCTCGGTGGAGCCGCACGCGCAACGTCCCGGACGACACGCCCAGCGTCGCCGCCGCATCTCGTGGGGTCAGCCCAGACAGGTCCACCAGCTCGATGGCGGCGCGCTCGAGCTCGGGCAACTGCGACCAGTGCTCGAGCAACTGGGCGCCTCTGCGCTCGGCGTCGATCCTTGACATCAGTTCCTCGATCTCATCGTTTGCCAACGCGCGCTGCCCGGCGTACCTGGCAGCAGCGTCGCGCCCGTCGCTGAGATCGGCGCAATGTCTGGCGTAGACACGGCGGGCGATGCCAAGAAACCACGCGCGAATCGTTCCCTTACCCGGATCGAACGTCGCCAGCGAGCCAATCGCCTGGACGAACGTCTCGGAGGTCAGGTCGAGGACCGTATGGGGGTCCGAGGTCCTGCGCGCGAAGTACGCCACGACGACATCGAAGTTGGCCCGGTACGCCACCCCGAACTTCTCCAGCGTCGGACCAGACAGGCCCCGATCGGCCGGCACTGCTGTTTCCGGTGGCGTGCTCACATCTATAGGTTGGCGAATCGATCGCTGGTCGTTACATCGACGGACACCTCAAGACTTCGCCGGGGAGGTCGTCGCTCGCCATCCGGCAATCCATACCTGCGGCTTCGTCCCAGTCTTCGATGTCGGCAACGGTGGAAAACTCACCCCCCTCCGCCGTTTGAAAATGCACCCCCTCTGTCGGGTGGTGGCGAAGGCTTCGGGCGGGGTGTTGAACTTGGGCTCGTTCATGGTGTTCGAGTCCGGGAGAAGGGCGTGCTTGACGTGGAGCGGTGGGCGGAGCTGCGCCGGGAGCATTTCGTTCGCGGGGTGTCGATCAAGGAACTGTCGAGGCGGTACGGGATCGATCGCAACACGGTCAGGCGGGCGCTGCGCTCCGAAGGTCCGCCTGTCTATCGTCGGGCGCCAGCCCGGTCGAAGCTCGACCCGTTCAAGGATGAGATCCACGAGCTCTTGCGGCGGGATCCCAAGCTTCCGGCGGTGCGGGTCAAAGAGTTGATCGAGCCGTTGGGGTTTGACGGTGCTCAGACGATCGTCAACGACTACCTGCGCGAGGTCCGCCCGCTGTTTGACAAGCGCCGGACCTATCAGCGCACGATCTACCGCCCGGGCGAGATCTGCCAGTTCGATCTGTGGGAGCCATCTGGGCATGTGCCGGTCGGTCACGGCCAAACCCGGCGGGCGTGGGTCGTCGTGGCGTGCCTGGGCTATTCGCGAGCCGGCGCCGGAGCGCTTGTGTTCAGCAAACAAGCCCCCGACGTGCTGTGGGGGATGATGCGGTGTTTGCGCGTTTTGGGTGCGCTGCCGCAGCTGTTGGTGTGGGACAGGGAAGGGTGCCTGCACGCAGGCGGTGGCCGCCCGACCGAGGTCTATGCCGCATTCTGTGGCCAGCTGAAGGTGGATTGGTCCTTTTGCGAGCGAGCTGACCCCGAGGCCAAGGGGGCCGTCGAGCGCCTGCAGGGGTACCTGGAGACGAACTTCGAGCCGGGCCGCCGCTTTGCCAATGAACTCGATTACCAGCTGCAACTGGGTGCATGGTGCGAGAAGGCCAACGCCCGGACCCACAAGACGCTGCGCTGCCGGCCCGTGGATCGGCTGATCGGCGAGCGCCAAGTGATGCGGGCACTGCCTGGTCACGCGCCTGAGGTTGACCGTCAGTGGGTGACCAGGGTGCCGCCGGATCCGTACTTGCGGTTCGACACCAACGACTACTCACTCGACCCACACCTTGTCGGACGCAGAGTCGAGGTTCGCGTCTCGCAGCGTGAGGTGCTGGCGACAGCGCTGGATACCGGCGAGTGTGCAGGCCGTCACGAGCGCAGCTTCGCCCGCCACCGCACGATCACCGCCCTCGAGCACGCGCGCAGCTTGCGCGAGCGCCGCGGCGAACTCACCCGCGAACCCGAGGTCGAGGTGCGGCCGCTTGCGGCCTACGACGCCCTGATCGCATGAGCGACACCTCTGAACTGACGCATCTGTTTCGCCAGCTCAAGGCCCCCGCCGCGGCCAGGGCGCTGCCAAAGCTCACCGAGCGCGCGCGTAGTGAGGACTGGAGCTATGAGCGCTTCGCCGAGGCGCTGCTGTCAACAGAGGTCCAAGCCCGCGAGGCGCACGGCGGCCAGAACCGCATCACATTTGCGCGGTTTCCGGCTAGAAAGACCCTCGAGGAATTCGATTTCACCTTCCAGCGCTCGGTCAAGAAGACCGTCATCGAGCACCTCGGCCAGCTCGATTTTCTCTACGGCCGCGAGAACGTGATCCTGTTGGGTCCGCCCGGGACAGGCAAAACCCACCTGGCGATCGCACTCGGGATCAGGGCCTGCCTGGCCGGGCAACGGGTGATCTTCAAGAGCGCCACCGAATGGGTCGCGCTGCTTACCGACGCCCAGCGCCAGGGCCGGCTCGAGGATGAACTCACACGCCTCGAGCGCATTCCGGTTTTGATCTGCGACGAGGCCGGCTACATCCCGTTTGATCCCCAGGCGGCAAACCTGATGTTCATGCTCGTCAGTCGGCGCTACGAACGCGCGAGCCTGATCGTCACCAGCAACAAGCCCTTCGGGGCGTGGGGCGAGATCTTCGGCGACGAGGTCACCGCCGCCGCGATGATCGATCGCCTGGTGCACCACGCCGAGATCCTCTCGCTCAAAGGCGACAGCTACCGCCTCAAAGACCGGGACTTCGGCCGGCTGCCGGCCGATACCTGACCCACCCCACCAACACCCAGCCGGCGGTATCTCGTTCTGCTCGCCTCCGGCTCACGGCACGAGATACCGCCGCAACACCCAGCCGCGGGGTCGAATCTCACCGCGGTGCCGAAGGGGGGTGCATTTTCGACCGTTGCAAAGGGGTGCATTTTCGGGCGCCCTTGACAGTCTTCGACGCGGCCCGGACGGTCAACGCTTCAAGTCACGCAGAAGCGTCTGAGGCGAGGAATCGACCCGAGTTGGATTGCGCGGACTCGTCGGGTTGCGGACGACGGGATCATCGTCGTCATTGCCGGCGACACCTCGAGAGCATGACCATGGTGCCGCACATGGTCCGAGAGCGCTGCTGCGTGCTCCGAGACGGCTGTTGACGTAGCAGCGCCGCTGGGGCCCTCGTGCACCGAACGGCACAAGGCCCCGCAAAAGCGGGGCCTTGTCGAATGGCGAGACCCAGACTCGAACTGGGGACACCACGATTTTCAGTCGCCGGTGCATGCACGCAAGAATCGGCAGTGTCGCGGCCGATTCGAGGTGGCCAGCGGGACTCGCCATGGTGGCATGCATGGTCCGTGTCGGCTTTGGGGTGCCCATGCCTCGTTGGCTATCGCTCCGACCCGACCGGGCAAATCCCGTCCAGGCAGGTCTGCCTGCCAGTGCTGGACGGCCCGGCCGAAGGCAGTCAAGACCACATAGCACCTCCTCCAGCGAGCCCAGAGCGGATCTCGTCACATGTCGGGCTACCTCGGGCGGGCTCGCGGCTCCCTGACGCGGAGATTCCCGCGATGCGTACATCAGCCAGATGGCTTACCCGTTGGTGACCCACCCGCGTTGGGGCCGCCCGGGCCGGGCGGGCACCCGTTGGGCGCCGGTCCAGGTGGCGGAGGCGGCCAGGGTCCAGGCGTGCCCGGATCGGGCGGTGGCCCCGGCGGTCCGGGGCACGCAGGCGCCAGTGCGTCCGTCGCAGGGCTTTTGGTAGGAGCGCCACCGCGTGCTGAGGTCGTGACGCCCGTTGGGGCCGGCAGGGCAAAGTAGGCGCCTTCGCAGCTCGATGGGGCGCTGAGCTGCATAAACGCAGCGTTGGTAAAG
Organism: uncultured Thermoleophilia bacterium; assembly: GCA_963842065.1. Taxonomy (GTDB): domain Bacteria; phylum Actinomycetota; class Thermoleophilia; order Miltoncostaeales; family Miltoncostaeaceae; genus CAITWD01. Next base: position 213,113 of record CAWJEW010000008.1, read on the forward strand.
GTGACAACCAGGGTCGAATGCGCTGCCACAACCAATGGCGATGCCAACCGATCGGCTGCTTCGCCGGTGGGTGCGGCGCCCTGCCAGGTAACGCCAGAGGTTGCGCTGCTGCAGCCGGCGCGAGCCCCAACCAGTGCCGGGGTCGCAAAACCGGGGGCGTCGTTGCTTCGCGAGGGCACGAGGAGCCCCGTGATCGTCACCCGCCGCGAATTGGGATTTGTGACCCGTATGGTCACGTCGCCCGATCCTCCCGGAAATAGCGGGCCGCCGGGTGCACCCGATCCAGCAGGGCCTATGGAAATGCGCGCCGGTTGCGTCGGGCCGGCTGCTCCGCCGACAGCGATATCGACGGAGATTCCCATCTGTGACACCGCAACTGCCAGCCCCGCGCAGAGGGCGCTCGCGACCCCGAGCGCGACGAGATACCTGGGCTTCGGCTTCACAGCGTCGAGTTCCTACGCGCTTCGGGTTTTGAGGCACGCGATCCCTGCTCACATCTCAGGGCGCATGTACTTTGGATATCGGATCGCGGCCGACGGGACGTGAGCCTGCGTCCACGCACGACGCGTCCGTCGGCTCACGACGCGGGTCCACTCACTCAGTTGAGGACCCCCGGCCTTGTCGACGAGGCGTGCGTAGGGCTGCGGACGCGTGCGGGATCGGAAACGGCGGCGTGTCGCCTCCGACACGGAACGGATCGTAGGGCGGACCACCCCGTCACGCTGGAGCGTCTGTCATGACATAGACCGCGCGGGCGCCCTCGAACTTGCCTTGTGCCCGGCGCGCCGCCCTGCGCGCGAGATCCCGCGTCTCATAGGCGCCGGCAAAAACCATCCACCGACCGGGCGTGAGATTGGCGTGGTCGCCGGTGCGAAGCACCCCGGCCAGAATCCCGTCCCGGCGTGCGAGTCTCGATAGGTGCCGTGCGGCGGCCTCGGTGAACTCGGTGCCAAGAGCAACAGTCCACGCCGAGCGGCCGTAGGACCAACCCTCGGATGGCGCGTCTGTGGTGTGCATGCGCATGCCGGACCAGCCCGATGACGGTCTTCGACCCTGGCGGCGGTGATGGCCGGCTGTCTTGGTATCCGGCCGCTGGGCAGCTGTGCTGAGCGCCGCCAGCCGTCGGGCATTAAACGCCTCGCGCCGGGCGGGGTCGCGCAGGGCGAAGTATGCGTTGTTGATGTGTCGTGTCCGTTCGGCGGCAAGCTGGTCGCCGGGGTTGAGATCGGGGTGATGATCGCGAACGAGCCGGCGGTATGCGCGGCGGATCTCGTCCTCGGTGGCGGTCGGTGCGAGCTCGAGTATCGAGTAGTGGTCGACGAACAACATGCGCTGCTGGTGCTCCTGGACGACGGGGCCCGATATGCGGTATCGACTCGACGGTGCCGAGGGTTAACTGGTGTTTTTCACCGAAGAGGAGCACGACCATGCGGCGTCGGAGCCCCGAGTGACCGGACCGGTGTCCCCTGGACACGAGGAGGCGCGGCTCCAACGTGATCGTCGCGAGACAGTTGGTGGGTCTATGTCGATGACACCGGGCGATATCGACCCGGGGCAGAGGGGGGGTTAAGCGTCTCGCACGTTGCACCGATTCCTAAGCTGTGATCGACGACCGGCAGCACCAATCACGCGGCGTCCGAAGTGCTGGCGGACCGAACCCGCAAGGAGCCCCAGGTCCGCGCAGGTCGTGGGAGAGCGACCCCCGGCTGGCCGAGATGGCCGGGCTCGGCGCGATCGGCGGTCGGGAAGCGCGGCTGGCGTGGCCCGCAGTTGCCTGATCCTCCTATCGCTGCCACCCTCGCACCCCGGTACCCAGGGCCGCCAGTCACGCGCGCCGACGACACCGCGCGCGCATCGGTCGGCTGGCTGCTGTTCGGCCGCGCAGGCCGCATCGACCGGCCCACCTACTGGGCGGCGTTTGTCGTTGGCGTGAGTCTGATCATCGGTATCGGGCCGTGGCTTGCCGCCTTTGGCAAGACCCGAGTGGTGATCGCAGGGCAGGCAGATCTGGCGGTCGCCGTCACCGGGGTCGCCGTCTGGATTCTGGTCGCCGCGTCGATCAAGCGCTTCCACGACACCGACCGGTCGGGCTGGTGGGCTCTCATCGGGTTCGCTCCCTTCGCGCTGGGGCTGGTGCCGGGTCTCATGCGGTACGTGCCGGGCGGCTCCGTGCAGACCGCATGGGTGCTTGCCATCGTCATCGGCTGTCTTTGTGGGTGGATCACACCGGGGGTGCTCAAGGGCACCGGCCGACCGAATCGGTATGGCCAAGGGCCGCGCCTGGCCCTGACCGCCTGGCGGGGTGCCGTGGCGGGCGGCGCATTGGTGCTCTTGGCCGTGGTCTTTGTCGCCGGGCTGCGCTTCTACGCGCAGGAGCCCTCGCAAGCGCAGCTTGCCTCCGGTGCGCCGGTCACCCGGGCCCAGGTGGCCCCGACGGTCACGAGCGACCTGCCGGCCCACTACCTGGCCGCCTATCGGCCCTATCTGCTGACGCTCCTGTCCTCCGGCAGGGTGCTGGCGACCACACCAAACCTTCCGCGGTCGATGTTCTTTTCGCAGATGGCCCGCACGTCGGCTGCCACACGCTCGTTCACCGTCGCGGCACTCCAGCTTGATGCGACTGGCGCAACCGAAGCCGACATCCGGGTGCTGGTTGCGGCCAACAACGACCTGCTCGCGCTGATTCCGCAATTCGAGGTCGAGACGACCTCGGACATGGCCGCTCGGTTCCGGCCCGAGTTTTTGACTGCGATCGCTGCGGCCGTGCGGGTCCAGAACGACTTCGGGATCACTCAGCAGCAGGTGCAGGAGGGAACGGCACCCGCCGCATAGCGCCACGGCTGGTGGCGCCCGTTGGGCACGGATTGAAGCCCATCGGATCAGCGGCGCTGCGGATCCCCCTGTGGAGGGGTCGGCGCTGCCGGCAAGGTGCGGCATGGTCGCATGCGTGAATGAGCGACTGAAGTGCTCCAATGGCCATGAGGCCTGCGGCTCGCAGCCGGCAGGCGGGATTTCCAAGACCTGCGCCTGCGGGGTGTGCCTCGCGTCGGGGAGCCACGCCGCCACGCCGCCAACCGCCTTCGGCGGGAGTCATCGAGGAACGCCGGGGCGCTTCTCGGCGTTCGAACGCCGGCACCCCAGAGTGTGATTCCGTTGGTTAGGGTGACCGGCATGAGCCGCGTCTCGGTGAACATGTGAACGTTCGCCGGCCACTCGACCTGGCCGTACAAACTTCGCGCACCGAACCAGTCGTGATTGCCGGGCGCGACGAAGATCGGCAGCGGGCTCGCCTCGGCAAATACTGATCGCAAGAATTCGCCCGTGTCGGGAGTGACCCGTTCGTTTTCGTAGAGGTCACCGGCGATAAAAAGGGCGTCGACTCGCTCATCGACGGCGAGCTGGATGGCGGTGGCCAGGGCCTCGCGCAATGCGTGACGACGTCGGCGGGAACGCCTCGACTCCGGCCAGCGCAACGCCGGAACCGCCGCCGAGTGCGCACTCGGGCGAGTCGTAAACAAATTGTTTGAAGACCGTTATTAAGTATCGACAACCACGGGTCGATGACACGGGTGCCCGGAGCTGCACTGCTCCCACGATGCATGGCTTGCCCGGGCGTCAACGCTCTCTTGGAGGAGACCCGATGATCAACAGACTCCGCAGCCGCGCAGCGCGGCAGAGGGGTTTCACCCTGATCGAACTCCTCGTGGTCGTGATCATCATCGGCCTCTTGGCCGCGATTGCGATCCCGACGTTCCTCGGTCAGCAAGGTAAGGCAAACGACGCCGCAGCCGAATCGCTGCTGCGCAACTCGGCCAGCGACATGGAAGCCGCGTACTCGAGCAGCCAGAACTACTCGACGATCACCGTCGCGCAGCTTCAGGCGATCGAGCCCGCATTCACCTTCCAGACCACGGCCGCCAGCGCCGGCCTGAACCAGGTCGAGGTGAGCGTGAACGCCAACGGCTACGTGCTGACCACGGTCAGCAAGAGCGGATCGACGTTCGTGTACACCAAGGACCTCACCGCCACCCCGCCGGTCTCGCGCACGTACACCACCAGCGGTGGTACCACCGGTACCTGGTAAGACCCATACGCGCACGATCGGTCGACCTGCTCACCGACGCGCACGAGGCATCGCGAAGGGCCCGCCACGGCGGGCCCTTCGTTATTGGGCGGGCGAGGTGGCCGGCCAGGACGAGCCGGTCGTGCTCATCTGGCGCGGGCGTCCTCGAACTTGACTTGTGCCCGGCGCGCTGCCGTGCGCGCGAGATCCCGCGTCTCATAGGTGCCGGCCAAGACCATCCACCGACCGGGCGTGAGGTTCGCGTGGTCGCCGGTACAAGGGTCGACCGGTGCACGTGCCATGCCACCGCCGTAGGCCTGTACCGCGTGCGACCTAATGCACCGTAACGGAGAGGCGATGGTTGGGTCCCTCTCCGGAAGGCCGTTTGCGTTACCGGTCTGTTCGCGGGCCGTATGCTGGCCTCATGCCGATCCATCCGCGCACCCCGGACATCACGAATCTTCTGATCACCAACGGCGAGGCCGCGGACCTCGCCCGGGTGTCGATGAGCTCGGTGGGGTGGAAAGAGCGAGAAGATCTTCAGCGTTGGGTTCGGCAGCATTCACATCTGATCGAACCCGACCTTCTTCTGGTCAGCGAGGAATTCGCCGACTGGGAGGGTGCGAGCGGTCCGGTCCACGATCAGCTCGATCTGCTCTTTCTCGACGGCGAAGGACGCCCCCTTGTGGTGGAACTCAAGCGCGGTCTTGCTCCTGATCGCGTCGAGTCCCAGGCGCTGCTCTATGCGGCCTACTGCGATCAGCTGAGCACTGACGACCTGGTCGAGCAGTACAGCCGAACGCACACGGTCGAGCTCCCCGAGGCCCGTGAGACCCTGACCAATCACGCACCGGCGCTTGCCGACGAGCAGCCGGGCCGGGTGCGTGTGCGGATTGTCGCCGAAGACTTTCCGCCGGCTGTCACCGCGGCGGTATTATTCCTGCGCGAGATCGGCGTCGGCGGGCCGGAGACCTCGCAGCTGGATATCGGCTGCATCAAGCTGACCGCCTACGAACTGCCAGGTGGCTCGCACGTGATCTCCGCACAACCGATCATCCCGATTCCTGAAACCGAGGCGTTCCAGGTGCGCCGACGACAACGCCAGGTCGTTGATGATTCGAGCCGCCAAGAGCGGACACGAGTCGCCAACGCGGTGCCGGCCCTGCAGCGCGCACACGCGATCGCCCCCGGAATGATCCTGCATGTGAACCTCGATTGGTTTAGCTCACAGGACCGTGAGCCGATCAAGGCGCTCATCGAACGGGATCCTACCTGGGCCGAGGTGACCTGGACCGATGAGGACAGTGCACTGCGCGCGGTTCGTCAGCGGGACGATGAGGAGCCAGTCTCACTCGCTGCGGCCTACCAGGCTCTTCGGGAGGCCGCGGGGCTCAGCGATGCGCCGGGCGCAACCAGCGCCTGGCTCGTGGGTGACATGGGCCTGACCCGCTTTCGTGGACACCTTTCCTAGGGCGATGATGTCGCCCGGAAGGAGGTCCACATGCAACGACGTCAGCGGCGCGAGTTCACCCCGGAATTCAAAGCGCGAACCGTTGAACTGCTCGAGAGGTCCGGCAAGTCCCTCAATCAGATTTGCCGAGAACTCGATCTGACCCCCTCAGCGGTGCGCCGGTGGGTCGCCCAGGCAAAGATCGACGCCGGTCGTGCGCCGGGGCTTACCAGCGACGAGCGCGAGGAGCTCGCCCGGCTGCGGCGCGAGAACAAGGTCCTGCGCGAGGAGCGCGAGATCCTGAAAAAAGCGGCGGCCTTCTTCGCGAACGAGACCCGGTGAGCGCTTATGTGTTCATCGCCCGAGAGAAGGCCAACCACCGGGTGGCGCGGCTGTGCCGCGTGCTTGGGGTCTCGCGATCTGGGTTCTACGCCTGGGCGAGCCGGGAGCCGTCGGCCCGCGCACGCTCTGACGCCCAGCTCACCGACCAGATCCAGAGCATCTTTGCCGAGTCCCGGCGCACCTACGGGGCGCCGAGGATCCACGCGGTGCTGGCCCGCGGCGGTGTGCGGATCTCGCGCAAGCGGATCGCGCGGCTCATGGCCACGGCCGGCATCGAGGGCGTCTCGCGCCGCAGAAGGCGTCGGTCGCTCACGATCCCCAATCCCAAGGCTCCGCCCGTCCCGGATCGGGTGGGCCGCCGCTTTGTCGCCGACGGGCCGAACGAGTTGTGGCTGGCCGACATCACCTACGTGGCAACGCACGAGGGGTGGCTGTATCTGGCCATCGTCGCCGACATGTGGAGCCGGATGATCGTCGGCTGGTCGATGCGCGAGGATCTTCGCGCCGAGATCGTCGTCGACGCGCTCCAGATGGCGCGCACTCGGCGCCGGCCCCAGGCCGGCGGCATCGTCCACACGGATCGCGGATCCCAGTACGGGAGCGTGGTTTACGGCCAGACGCTCACCGCCTCGGGGCTCCTGGCGAGCATGGGGGCCCGCGGCTGCGCGTACGACAACGCGCCTTGCGAGTCGGTGATCTCCACCATCAAGGTCGAGCTCGAGCGGATCTGCGGCTCGCGCCCGTTTGCCAGCCGCCACCAGGCACGGCTGGCCGTCTTCGACTACATCGAGGCGTTCTACAACCGCTTGAGGCTGCACTCGGGCATCGGCAACCTGTCGCCGTACGAATTCGAGCAACTCAATTGGCCTGTGGAGATGACGCGCCGGGGACGGGCCGCCGGCCCGACACCCGGCGTTTGGACGGACCCGGGGTCCGTCCACATCACCACAGGCCCGACAACCACATCAATGATCGACTAGAACCCCCGAATCAACACATCCGAGGTGTCCGCAGAACCGGGGTAGGCCCAGACACGGGCAAGACCGTGCGAGAGCGGGCCGACGAGGCGCTCGCCGCCGCTAGCTGAGGTACGCCGTCAAAGACCTGCGCCCGGGGTCGTGGCACAGGCGGGTCGCGCCGCCATCGGCGGGGGGTATTTCGTGTCGCCCTGGTCCCTGACCGGTGCTCGTAGACGACACGAAATCAGACGCCGTGGGGCTCACCGAGCTGTTCGCCAGTGGCATCTGAGAAGGCAGTCACGCCAGCTTCGCGAACACCTCCGCCGCCTGATCCAGTTGCGTGTCTGAGAGCAGGTGCGCGTAGACCCGCGCGGTGATGTTCGGATCCGCATGCCCCAAGTGGCGTGAGACGACGATCAGGGGCACTCCGCGTGCCAGAAGGATGCTCCCGCAGGTGTGGCGCAACCCGTGCAAACTCACAAGCGGCTTGCCCGCGTCGTCGACGAGCCCTGCGCGGATCATTGCGCGCGTCACCGCATGGGTGGGTGAGTGGGCGTGCATCGGACGGCCTGCGGTCCCGGGCCACACGTACCCGTGCGGGTCGCAGTTGCCGCGCGTCACCGACTCGGCATACCAGTCGGCAAAGAGTTGTGCGGTGGCGCCTGAGATCGCGACCTTGCGCGACCTGCGCCCCTTGGCGGTCTTCTCGCCGACCTTGCCATCGACATGCCAGACCGAGCGGCGCACCTCGACGCGCCGGTCATCCAATCCGACGTCCGGCCAGCGCAGTCCAATGATCTCGCCGCGTCTCAGCCCGGCTTCTGCTGCTGCGCGCAACATCGTGGCGATGCGCGTGGTCCCGGGTCCATCGGTAAACAGACGGTTGAGTTGTGCTTCGGTGAGCACACGCTCGACGCGCTGCTGGGCCTGGGTCTCTGGGGCCGGCAGTCGCAGGCGCGATGCAGGGTTCCTTGCGATCCGTCCCCAGCTCATTGCGGTCGCGAGCATCATTCGCAGGCTCGCGACGCTTTGGGTCACCATGCGTCTGCTGGACGCGACCCTGACGAGGTCCGCGAGCCAGATCTCGACCCGCTCGCGGGTAACCTCGCTCAGATGTAGGTGCCCCAAGGATGGAGCGATGCGCAGCCGGTACTCGGTCTCGATGCTCTTGATCGTGTGCGGTGAGAAGGTCGCGCTCTTCGCGCGGAGATAGGCCGTCGCAAACGCATCGAGGGTCTCGTCTGGGTGCTCGTCCCTCGGCGCCAAGGGACGCCCTTGGGCCTGCAGGCGGCGTTTGGTCGCCCGCGCCTCGGTGATCGTTGCCTCGAGGGTGAGCATCCGCGTGCGTCCCGGGACAGGTCCGGGGACGAGGATCTGATAGCTGCACCGGCACCGCCGACCCCGGCGCCGGTCGGTGCTCGCCGGGCACGCGACCCGATGGGCGCGGTAGATCCCCGGCTCGATCTGCTCGCGCCACCCCTGGGCGCGCCCGATGGCGCTCGGGTCGCGCGTCGGTGCATGTGCGTCTTGCACGGCCAGCTCCTGCGGTCGGGTCGCCTTCAGGGACTCAGGGCGCGCATGACCATAGCTCGGTGTCGGGGGACCGAGCGAGCCCCCTCGGGGCATCACGGTCCGTCCTCGCGCCACCATCCGGGCGGCAGGGGGTCGGCTTGGGCCGGAGTCGGCGTCGGGCGACGCCCTACCGGGCGACCATCCGACCGGTAAGCCGACCGCCGACCGCGTCGGCGGGCGGCGCGCAGGGCGTCTTCGTAGGCGAGCAGATCGGCCTCGCGCACATACAGGCGTCGTGCGACGACAAAGGCGCCCGCGGCGTCCATCACACCCCGCGCGGTCCGCCGGTCACGCAAGCCGTAGCGCTCCATGATCTCGTCGACGCCCAGCAGCCGCTCCGAGTGGGCAATCGCCGGGGCGTGGCCTTGAGCGCGTACGTCCTCGTCGGTGTGCGGTGTGTGGTCCATGCCGCACACCGTGTCCCCGGCCGGCCGGGGGCGGGAGGTATCTTACGGGGTGGATTTCTTACTGGCTTCCGCGGCGCGGGCCCGGGCGCCCTCGGCGCGGGCGGCGTTGCGCACCGCGATGGGGATCGCGCTCCAGTCCTTCTTGAGCGTCTCGACCTTCCGGGCATCCGGTCCACACATGAGCCGCTCGTAGGCGGACGGGTCGTCGGTACGAAGCGCGTCCAGGGCGGCGATGGCGTCCTTGACGGTCGCCCCGTTCCGCACGCGTGCCAAGAGGTACTCCTGGCAGCGTTCGCGGCGCTCATCAACCGTCGGTCGGTCGGCCTTCTTGGTGGGCATCGAGCGGCGCGTGTGGGCCGCTTTGACCTTGAGCTTGGCCAGGCGCCCCCGGTCCCAGTCCTCGATGAGCATCGCCTGATCGTCCGGGTCAGTGACGCCGCCCAAGAGCGTGGTGCCAAGCTCCGGGTGGGCCAGCAGCAGCCAGGTGTTGCGCTCGGGGTGCCCATAGGTGGGCTCGTCGGCGACAAAGATCAACCCCGGACACTGCCGGCACTCAAAGCGCGGGGGCGCGATCGGAGTTTCTGCCAGGTAGATGAGCTTGGCGTCGGCGGGGATGTTGTCGACGAAGGTCACGTCGCGGTACAGCTCGAAATCGGCGTCGTCGTGCGTGGTCAGACGGTGGTCCCGCATCGCATCGATCGCTGCGGGTGTCGGTTCGCGTTCGTGCATCTGGTGGCCCTCGTGGTGCGCGGTTCGGTGTGCCGGGGAGGGGGGCGGATCCGCGGGGCCGCGGATCCGCCCTGCTCCCCTCGCGCGATACCCGCTGGAAATCGGCGTGGATGTATGGATGGATGGATGGACATGTACATGAGCCCCCAGACGTCATCCCCAGCAGAACCCACTCGCCTGCGGCGCCGCGTGATCGTCGAGCTGACCCCCGACGAGGTGCCGCTGCTCGAGGCCGCCGAGCGCCGCCACGGGACAAAGCGTGCCGCGGTGCTCGCCGGGCTTCGCGCCGAAGCCGACGCGGTCGCGTCGGCTTCGGCGCGCGACCAGAAGGCCGGGCACAAGGCGACGCGCGCCGCCGCCGAGCGTGAGGCGACAAACGCCAAGGCGACCGCTGCGCTCGTCCGAAAGCAACACGCCCTCGAGAAGCAGCTCGCCGAGCTCACCCGCGAGCGCGATGCGGCCAATTCAGAGATCGCGCGTCTCGAGGATCGAGCCCAGGCCGCCTACAAGGAGGCCCAGGGCCAGTACCAGCTGCTCTTTGAGGACATCCAGGCCCTCGAGGACCAGCTGCCTCGAAGCCTGTTTTGCGGGCGCTGCGAGAAATGGACGCCCGAGCGCGAATGGACGTGGCGGCCTGAGGGTACGAACGAGGTCGCCTATCACACACCCTGCGGAGACCACGGGTCCGGCGCGTTCAGCAACTCAAGCTGGCTGGCGCGGCGCCGGGGAGAGGAGAAATCCACCCCGTAAGATACCTCCCGGGCATACCCGTGGCTCTTCAGCCTCGGGTGCGTGTCCGGCACGCACCAAGCCCGCAACGCCGAGATCGCCCGCACGCCGCGGTGCCCGGTGTGCGGGCGATCTCTCGTGCAGCCCGCCCGTGGGCGACGGCGCGTCTACTGCTCGGGTGCATGTCGCAGCGTCGCCAAGCGTCGGCGGAGTGATGGCCCCAAGGTCCGGGGCCTGGTGAGCTTGCATCAGGCAGACGCCCGGACGTTTCTGGCCGGACTTGCCGACGAGAGCGTCGATCTGGTCGTGACCGACCCGCCGTACGTGTTCGACCGCGGGACGACCTACTTTCGGGACTGGTTTTCCGATCTGCCTGATGAGGCATGGCCCGAGGTTCTCGCCGAGTGCTACCGGGTCCTCCGGAATGATCGACACGCTTATGTGATCTGCGACCGCCGTACCGAGACCGTGTTCAGCGAGGCCGCAGTAGCGGCCGGGCTTCGCCACCTACAGACCCTTGTTTGGGACAAGGTCACCCCCGGGCTGGGGGGAGGGCTCTTTCGGATCCAGCAGGAGCGGATCGTCGTCTTGAGTAAAGGCACGCGCGCCGGCAACTCGCGCGGACTGGGCGACGTCTTACGGTTCCACCGCGTCATGACACGCGGCCACTACCCGACCGAGAAGCCAGTCGCGCTGCTCAAAGCGCTGATCGGGCAGTCGACCCACGCCGGGGAGGTCGTCCTCGACCCGTTTTGCGGGTCGGGGAGCACGGGACGGGCGGCGCGCGATCTGGGCCGACGGGGGTTGCTCTGTGACGTCGACGCCGCTTCGGCCGCTCGGCGATTACGTGTCGTTATCGAGAAGGACTGATGGCCCGTGGCGACACGAAACGAATCGTTGTGTCGCCGAAGCTCGCCGCGCCAGCGCAGCCATGTTGAGATGGCGTCCTGGCCCGCGATTAGGTTATGTCCTCGTATAGCAACGTCGCGAAGGTGAGCTAGGCGCGACAGCGTTTAGCGCACACTCGGGCGCAGGCGAGCGAGGTCGAATGGGCGCAGATCCATCGGACGCGAGCATCACCGACGGGTGGCTGCACGCGCGCCTGATTCCGACCGCCGGCATTCGCAACGAGCTTGAGCGAGAGCGCCGGGCGAGTTCGTGCCTATTGGCGGTGATGCACGGGGTGCCCGAGTTCGCCCATTCGCTTCTCAAGGAACTCGGTGCCCCGAAGAGCTCGGTCATCGCGACCTTCGCCGAAGTGCGTTTCAAGGACGCGGCGGGCAAGGTGGTGATCCCCGACGGCGCGATCGTGTGTCGACGCGGCAGCAAGAGCTGGACCTGCCTCGTCGAGGTCAAGACCGGCACCAACGACCTCAAGGACGACCAAGTCGCGACCTATCTGGACCTCGCACGTGATCACGGTCTCGACGGCGTCCTGACGATCTCCAATCAGATCACCGCAAGCTCGAGCGAGTCGCCGGTGACCGTCGACGGGCGCAAGCTCAGGCGCACCGCGCTGTGGCACTTTTCGTGGCTGCGAATCCTCACCGAGGCCGTCATCCAGAACCAGTACCGCGGGGTGTCCAACCCCGACCAGGCCTGGATCCTTCGCGAGCTAATCCACTACTTGAGTAGCGAAGCGAGTGGGGCCACCGGGTTTGAGGACATGGGCGAGCACTGGGTCGAGGTGCGCAAGTCTGCGCGTGAGGGCACCTTGCGCCAGGCCGATGCCTCAACGAGGGCGGTCGCCGAGCGCTGGGAACAGTTCACCCAGTACCTGTGCCTGCAGTTCTCGCAAGACCTCGGGCGCACGGTCTCCGCACCGCGGGTACCGCGCACCCAGACGACCGCGATCCGGATCGAGGAGATCACCAGGGGCCTTGCTTCCTCAGGGGAACTCACTGCGACGCTCCACGTGCCCGACGCGGTCGGGGACCTTCAGATCAAGGCCGACCTGCGTGCACGTCAGATCGCCACGAGCGTGAAGGTGGGCGCACCCGAGGATCGACGGCCGAAGGCGCGGATTTCCTGGCTGCTGCGCCAGCTCGACGGAGCGCCCGAGGATCTGCACATCAACGTCGCGTATCCGAGTGCACGGGACACGATCCACGCGACGCTGGCTCAGGCTCGAGAGGATCCGAACCGGCTCTTGTATGGACCGGATCCCAAGCGTGACCCCAGATCGTTCATGCTCACCTACATCCACCCCATGGGCCAGAAGCGCGGACGCGAGGAGGGGTCATTCGTTCGCGAGACGACCGCGCAAGCCGTTGCGTTCTATCGGGACCTCCTGCAGAACCTCAAACCATGGGTCGCATCGGCTCCGCGGATCCGGGAGCCTGATGCCGTGTCTGCGGTCGAGGCGCAGGGCGATCCGACTGTGCAGTCATTGGGTGCCGAGGCATCAGCCACCGACTCGATCTTGATCGACGTCGTTACGGACGTCCCCCCGCTGGATCAGGAAGGGTAATAGGTCGAAGCACGTCCCCCGCAGTCCGAGCGGCGGCCCTCTCTATGTGCGCTGCAGGGGCGACCGGGACGTGCGCGCTTACCGTCCGAGCTTGCGCCATTCGACGATGTCCCGCGCCAGATCGCTGAGGCAGTTCGCGCAGAACGCGCGCCCGTAGTTCAGCTCAATCGTCACGCTCCGGGCGCCACAGATCGAACATTGACTCATCCCGGACTTGCGGTGATGGTAAGAGCGCGGATTCGGTAGTGGTGCCCAGTCCCCGGACGCCCCTAACACAGCCCCTTCCTGCCGCGACACCCCTTCATCGTCGCCATCCTGCCAGAACCCGACCACGTTCAGCGCGCAGCTCAGGCAGACGTAGCGGCCCTTGATCTCGCCTGGCCATTTGTCCCGGTATTCCAACGGCCTTTCACACACCAGGCACGGCGGCCCGGGAATGTCGGTCGCGACAGTCGACAACGCGGCGTGTGCCAAGGTCGGTGACCTACCCTTTCCGGGCGGCTGCAAGATGCCGCGGTTCTGCATGAAGTCGCCAGTTGGCAGTTGTGCCTTCAACACTCTGGCGGCACCTGCATTACGGAGAAAGAGCCTCGACTACGTCTTGTTGCCAGCCGAGGAAGTCGACGGTCCATTCGCTCTCCTGGGCTTGCATCGCTTCGAGGCGCTTGGTCCACCGAGCTCGAGAATTCAACGACTGCTTGAACGATGAGAGTATGACCGTCTTTGGATAGCGATTCTGTACGTGCTTTGTGGCGAGCGTGTCCGCGATGAGGCTCACGAACTCTCCGAGCGCATCGAGGGCCCGAAGGGCTTCGCCGCGGGGTGGGGCGTGGGCAGCGTGAACGATCTTGTTCCGCGACGCCACAACATCCGTTACCCAGCGTGCAGCTGGCCCCTTACCGCCACTCCAGCTGCCCTTGAGCCGCTCGGGGAACTCGCGGCGCACGAGCTTGACGACACCTTCCCGTCGGCCGAGAAGCTCTCTGGCATCTTCAAGCGAACTTCCCTCTTCCCAGAGCATCAGCTGAAGCAGCGTAAAAATCAGGTTCTCCGCAGCGGCTGCCGTTGCAACGATCGACTGCCGGTAGTTGCCATAACGATGCAGCTGGATGCTCGCATCGTTGCGGAACTCAAAGAAGCAGCGGGTCACGTTCAGCGGCGCGACGCCCATTGCCGCGAGGACCATCTCCATTTTCGCATCATCGATGACCGAGGGCCATTCGAATCTCATCGAGGGCGGGAACGGTTGGGGCACGAGACTTGTGAGATTGCCCGGGCCAGGCGGGCTTGGCGGCCCGGGTGATATGGCGATCGGTACGAGCCGAGGAAGGCGCTCCAGCGTCAACGTCTCGATCGCCGGGCCACCATTGGTCATGTAATAGGCCAGCTGAAGCCGCTGAGCAATCTCTAGTGCGCGGCCGACCACATCCCCTGACAGGTGACCGTCATGAGACCTCACCAGCAGGGTGATCCCCAAGACAACTGATGTCGTCGGGAAAGCTTGGCTTGTGTCGGACGCGTCTGCGGGTTCTCGGAATTCATGCCTTGCCACATCAGATCGACGACAGGCTTCAAAGGATGCCCGCATGGACGGGTCCATCGCGAGCGGCGACTCGATGCGCCAGACTTCGAGCTCGATCGGCGTCATCCCGTCCGTTTCGGGAAGTGCGTATCCACCGACTTCGATGGGTTGGCCGGCTAGCTCGGAGAACTCCTCGTCGCCGATAAGCAGTACCTTCCCATCTGGCAGGCCAATCGCATCGGGCAACGGAAGGAAGACGGTCGCCCGGGCAAGCCCATTGGGAAGTGTGATCCTGCCGCGGCTTGTGTCTACGTCGTCGGTCTCGCTCGACGGTTCATTCGCAGGCATTGCGACCCCAAAGAACGAGGTGCGCCATGGAGCGCCTCGGCGCATACGCATGTGTTGGTTGGCGGCGGTGACCGATTAGATTCCGAATCTACATCGCAACACCATGAGAGTCATCTTGTGACCGGGGAAGTCACCTCCGTCTGGCAGCCGGCTGCAGGGTGCCCAGGAAGGGCTCGCGCTAGCGAACTTGTTCAATTGGCACATCTCACCACGGACCGACGGCCTCGCCGGAGTGCAGACGGTCATCGACCCCTATCTCACCAATGCGAAAGGGGCGCAGTGGCTGGGTCGTGGCCTCGGCGGTCGCACCGAGCCGGAGCTGCGTCGAGGACCTAGTCAGTCCGATGCGCATCCGGGGGTGGTCGGCGTCGGCGGTCCGGCGGCGTTAGCGAGACCCACTTGGGATCCTCGGCGCTTGGCGGTCTGCCCGTCAGCGAAGTGAACTTCATCAGGAGCGTTTCCTCATCGCGAAGCTTTGCATCGGGCCCTACCAAGAGGTCGGGCCCAGGATCGGCGGCCGGCACTTGCCAAGATGATTGGTCGGCAGTGGCCTGTTGGACCGCGGATCTCGTCGGCCCGTAGACCTCTGCTCTGCACCCTTGTGCCAGGACTTCGCACAGCCACGAGGCATTTTCGCGAGGCACCGTGTGGTGTTCGATGCCGACGACGTTCCACCGATGGCCGTCCCAAACGATGTCCAGTCCCTCTGGGCCGTACGTAACGGCGAGCACCGCGCTGGTGCTCAACGGAATCGCATAGCCGAGGGCGCCATGCGGAGTCCTCATCGGCGAGAGGCCACGGTCGCTTGTCACACCCCGGAAGTTTGGCGGGAAATGGAGAACTCTCCACTCGGCTCTCATCACTGGTGCGTAAAGTCGTTGGAGTTCGAAGATCCTCGCGTAGTTGGTGTTGTCCGACACGGGGACGCGATCGCGCCAGCGGTCGGTATCGAAGAGGCGATCGAGGCGTTCCTCAAAGCGCATCGCAAACTCGGGTGCTCTAACGAACAGTGCTGCTACGAACTGGACGACCACGCCCCATTGGTCCGCGTCGAGTGCCCCGTTCGACGAGCCCAAGAGTCCGTCGAGGGCGCTCGAAAGTAGCCGCTCGACGCCCGAGAACGCTCGATCAACCAAATAGGGATCCTCAGGTTCCGCGCCCCAAGGGTCCCCGCCTCGGAGGGTGTAGAGGTCTCGCTCGAAGGCCACTGATCTCGCCGCCGCTCGGCGCGGAGCCTGTCCTCTCCTCGCCACCCAGATCATTCGATCCCGCATGCTTCCGTCGGTCTCGAGAGAGAACCGTCCAACATAGGCCGCCGGCAGGAAGTGCTGCTTCGATCCACTCACAGGTGTCCACACGTGTCAGTTGCCATAGTTAGCGGGACACCCTCTCGTGGCGGCACGTCGGCTTCAATCACCAGGCTTGAACTTGGCCCTGTCATTGGGGTAGCAACGCGACGGACCACAACGTGGAGTATGCGGTCCCACGCTTTCTAAGACGCGCGGTCGATCACGTACCGCCATGGTCGCATCCATGGTCTCGTCCGTACGCCAGGCGCGCCGACGTGCGTCCGGACGGTCGGGATGACCGGCCGCTCTCGACGGGTGGCACCCAGAGGCCCGGCAATCAGCAGGGCTTTTCATGATGGCGAGACCCAGACTCGAACTGGGGACACCACGATTTTCAGTCGTGTGCTCTACCAACTGAGCTATCCCGCCGTGACAGGTGCAAAACGCTAGGGCTAGCCGATGCCTGAATCAAGACCTGACGACGCAAGAACCGTCCGGTGCCTGGCGGGCCGAACCTGAACACCCGCGTGATGCCGATTGTCAGATGCTGCGCTCCTGTTGTGTACGCCGTTCCTCTTCGGCGTCGAGCAGCGCGTCTTCATGCTCCTGTCGCTTGCGGCGCCGACGACCCATGTGCAATCCGACGATTATGACCGCGCCGAGCACGATGTAGGGGATCCCGAACAGCAGCTGATTCTGGCTCAGCACGAGAATGAACAGGACCCCGCCGATCAGGAAGATCAGCCCCAGGGCGTACGAGAAGATGAATCCGGTGGTACTGCTCACCCGTAGAACGCCTCGATCTGCTCGATCACCGCGGGCAGGAGGTCATCCCACTCCGCGCTGGGTTCCTTCGTGACGCTGACGAAGTTGGCGGCGAGGAAGACGTTGGTGACGCCGTCGAGCGCAAAAATCTTGGCGCCGAGCGGCGAGTCCGCGGCGTCAGAGCCCGCGCGGAAGGTCTCGCTGCGCTTCTCGGTGGCCGGACGGTCGAGGGTGAACTTGACCGCGTTCGGATTGGGTGTCCCGTCTGGTGTTACGGCGACCACGGTGCTCCTTGTCTGAATCGGGCATCGACTGCTGTCTGCACAACCTTTGAGACCTTAGCGCCCAGAGCGATACGGGCCGGGTAGCATCTAGCCGTGACCGATCTGACGCAGTCCCGAACCCGGCTCGCTCGGTTGCTTGCGGACAACGCCGTGATCCATGAGTCCGTCATCCTGGCCTCTGGGCGTCGCTCCCCGTACTACGTCGACTGTCGCCAGGTGCTCCTCGATCCCGAGGGTGCCGAGCTCGCGGGCCGACTGTGTTGGGAAGCTCTCGCTACGACCGATATCGTGGCGGTAGGCGGTCTGACGCTCGGCGCGGACCCCCTCGTGTGCGCCGTGTCCGCAGCGGCATGGTCGCACGGCCGGCGCGTCACCGGCTTCTTTATCCGCAAGGAGGCCAAGAAGCACGGGCTCCAGCAATGGGTGGAGGGGCCGTTCATCGAGGAAGGGACTCCGGTCGCCGTCGTCGATGACGTGCTGACCTCGGGTGGGTCGCTCGCTACAGCGATCGAGAAGGCGCGCCAGGCCGGGGGCGTCGTGGCCGCGGCCGTCGTCGTCATCGATCGCGAAGAGGGCGGCCGGGACACGATTGAGCAGCTGCTGGATGGTGCGCCACTTCATGTCTTGTTCACCGCAAACGAGCTCCTCGCCAGCGATTCCTGACGCCACTGCCCATGTCGTCCGCGTGGCCGGGCCGACGGCGACCGTTGTGGCGGGCGGCGTGGAATACGAAGCTGGGATTCCACCCCGCTTCCCGGGCGGTCCGATCGTTGCGGGTGACGTCGTGGAACTCGCGGGCGACCCCGCCGCGCTGCGGATTCGGGCGCTCGCGCCCAGGAAGACGCTCCTTGCGCGCGGGGATTTTGGAACGCGCAATCGGGCGCGCCCGCTCGTCGCGAACGCGGATCTGTTGCTCGTCGTCGCCGCGATGGTCGATCCGCCGTTTCGGAGTCGGTTCGTCGATCGCTATCTCGCCGCCGGCGAGCTCGGCGGCCTCAAGTGCGCGGTCGTCCTGACGAAAGCGGATCTGCCGCACAACCACGCGGAGATCTCGCGGCTCATCGAGATCTACCGGGACGTCGGGTACCCGGTCCTCGCCGGCTCGACGTTCGACCCCGGATTCATCGACGCTGTGCGGCGGCTGATCAACGGCCGCGTCGCGGCGCTTGCCGGCCACTCGGGCGTCGGGAAATCGTCGCTCACCGCTGCGCTTACCGGTGTTCCCCGCGTCGTCGGCGAGGTCTCCCGGGCCGGCGCAGGCCGTCACACGACTAGCGACCCGCGCCTGATCCCGCTCCCGGACGGCGGGGCCGTTGTGGACACGGCCGGCGTTCGGACGTTCTACCTTCCGCCGACGCCTGCGTCGGATTTGGCGGACGCGTTTCCGGAGATCGCTGCGGCTGCCCGGAAGTGCCGATTCCACGGATGCCGGCACGTGGGCGAAGCGGGCTGTGCCGTCGAAGGAGCGGTCAGCCCCGAGCGGCTGGACAGCTACCGCAGGCTCCTGGAAATCGTCTAATTTCTCCGCTGCACCGCGCCTTGACCCGACTATGGGGCGCAGCGTAAGTTTGTGCGCACACGCACGAATAGTGCGCGCCCGCGTTTGCGCACTCGCATAGCATCCAACCAGTCACGGAGTCGGAGATGCCGCAGGACTTTTCGGAGGGAACCCCACCGATCACGCGTCACTTGAGGTTCCCGCCGCCGGCCGTAGGCGGTGCCCAGAAGACCGGCTGGGAAGCACTCGACAAGTGGGTCGGCTCCGGCGCAGGTGGCGGCGCGCCAGCGGCGTCCCCGGGCCCTTCCGGCAAGACCGGCTGGGAAGCACTCGACAAGTGGGTCGGCTCCGGCGCAGGTGGCGGCGCGCCAGCGGCGTCCCCGGGCCCTTCCGGCAAGACCGGCTGGGAAGCACTCGACAAGTGGGTCGGCTCCGGCGCAGGTGGCGGCGCGCCAGCGGCGTCCCCGGGCCCTTCCGGCAAGACCGGCTGGGAAGCACTCGACAAGTGGGTCGGCTCCGGCGCAGGTGGCGGCGCGCCAGCGGCGTCCCCGGGCCCTTCCGGCAAGACCGGCTGGGAAGCACTCGACAAGTGGGTCGGCTCCGGCGCAGGTGGCGGCGCGCCAGCGGCGTCCCCGGGCCCTTCCGGCAAGACCGGCTGGGAAGCACTCGACAAGTGGGTCGGCTCCGGCGCAGGTGGCGGCGCGCCAGCGGCGTCCCCGGGCCCTTCCGGCAAGACCGGCTGGGAAGCACTCGACAAGTGGGTCGGCTCCGGCGCAGGTGACGGCGCGGCGGCGGCCTCAGGCGGCGCCGCTGCGGCTGCGCCGGCAGCCGCAGCGGCGCCAGCGGCGGCGACCTCGACTGCCGGAGGCGCGCCCGCGAGCGGCGGCGGCTTCTGGGCCTCGCTGAAGCGCTTCTTCGCCGGGAAGTAACTCGGAATTTCGCGGTGATCGGTCGGTCAGTCTGGCCGACCGATCACACGCAGCGTACGATTGCGCACGGCGTCCAGCATCCTGGACCCGTGTTGGTCGGGACCTGCGTGCAACGTCGCTGCCGAGGGAGCAATTCGTGTTTGCGCTCAACTTCTACTCCCCGCTGTTCATCGATCAACTCCGCAAGGGCCGCAAGACGGCGACCATCCGCCTCGGGGACAAGAGCCACAAGTACCGAACCGGACAGATCGTCTGGATCACCGTCGGCCACCGGCAGGGCCCGAAACAGCGCATCTTTACGGCGATGATCGACCAGGTCGATGTCAAACCACTGCGTGAACTCAGCCAGCGCGACATCGAGCGCGACAACCCGGAATTCCGACGGGTCGAAGACACCCTGAACTTCCTCTCGCAGATCTATTCGCGCGAAGTGGGACTCGACGACACGGTGTCGGTGGTGCACTTCACCGAAGTCATCGAGTTCCCGCCGCTCGACTAGATCTCGCCCGTTCGCCTTGTAGGCCTCGCTGCGCTCGGCTAGCCTTTTGGCACTCGCATTCAGAGAGTGCCAACACAGAGCCGAGGGAGGCCTGGATGAAGCTACAGCCGCTCGGAGATCGTCTTGTCGTCAAGGCGATTGAAGCTGAGCAGACCACCGCGAGTGGTCTGGTATTGCCGGACACGGCGCAAGAAAAGCCGTCACGTGGAACCGTCGTCGCCGTGGGCGAGGGTCGCTACGAAGACGGGAAGCGGATCCCGCTGGACGTCGCCGTCGGCGACGAGGTGATCTACTCGAAGTACGGCGGGACCGAGGTCAAGGTCGACGGCGAGGACCTCATCATCCTCCGCGAGGCCGACGTGCTCGCAAAGGCGGTGAGCTGAGATGGCAAAGGACATCTTGTTTGCCGAAGAAGCCCGCCGGGCGCTCGAGCGCGGGGTCAACACGTTGGCCGACGCGGTCAAGGTGACCCTCGGCCCCAAGGGCCGCTACGTGGTGCTCGACAAGCGCTTCGGGGCGCCGACGATCACCAACGACGGGGTCACGATCGCCCGCGAGATCGAGCTGTCGGACCCGTTTGAAAACCAGGGTGCCCAGCTGGTGCGCGAGGTGGCCACCGCCACCAACGATGTCGCCGGCGACGGCACCACCACCGCGACCCTGCTCGCCCAGGCGATCGTGCGCGAGGGCTTAAAGAACGTGGCCGCCGGCGCGAACCCGATGGGGCTCAAGCGCGGCATCGAGGCCGCCGTGGAGCGCGTGGGCGCCTCGGTGCTCGCCCAGGCCAAGGAGGTCTCGGGCAAAGAGGACATCGCCCGCGTGGCGACGATCTCGGCCCGCGACCGGGCCATCGGCGATGTGATCGCCGATGCGATCGAAAAGGTCGGCAAAGACGGCGTGGTCAACGTCGAAGAGGGCCAGACCTTCGGGATCGAGCTCGATTTCACCGAAGGCATGCAGTTCGACCGCGGCTACATGAGCCCGTACATGATCACCGACCCCGATCGCCAGGAGGCCGTGCTCGAGGATCCCTACATCCTCATCCACAACGGCAAGATCTCCTCGGTGCAGGACCTGGTGCCGGTGCTCGAGCGGGTCATCCAGTCCAACAAGCCCTTGTTGATCATCGCCGAGGACGTCGAGGGCGAGGCGACGGCGACCCTGATCGTCAACAAGCTGCGCGGCACCTTTACCGGCATCGCGGTCAAGGCCCCCGGCTTTGGCGACCGCAGAAAGCGCATGCTCGAGGACATCGCGATCCTCACCGACGGCGAGGTCATCGCCGAGGAGATGGGCCTCAAACTGGTCAACACCCAGGTCTCCCAGCTCGGGCGCGCCAGAAAGGTCGTGGTGACCAAAGACACCACCACGATCATCGACGGCGCCGGCGACGCGCAAGGCATCCAGGGCCGCATCAAGCAGATCCGCGCCGAGATCGAGTCCTCGGACTCGGACTTCGACCGCGAAAAGCTGCAAGAGCGGCTTGCCAAGCTCGCCGGCGGGGTCGCCGTGGTCAAGGTCGGCGCGGCCACCGAGACCGAGATGAAAGAACGCAAGCACCGGGTCGAGGACGCCCTGCAGGCCACGCGTGCCGCCCTGGAGGAGGGGGTCATCCCCGGCGGCGGGGTGGCGCTTGTCAACGCGATCTCATCCTTGGATGAGCTTGCCCTCGAGGGCGACGAGGCCACCGGCGCGCGCATCGTGCGCCGGGCCTTAGAGGAGCCGCTGCGCCAGCTGGCCGACAACGCGGGCCTGGAGGGCTCGGTGGTCGTGGGCAAGGTGCGCGAGCTGCCCGAAGGCCACGGCCTCAACGTGGACACCGGCGAGTACGTGGATCTGATCGCCGAAGGGATCATCGACCCGGCCATGGTGACCCGCTCGGCGCTTGCCAACGCGGCCTCGATCGCCAAGAACATCATCACCACCGAAGCCCTGGTCGTCGAGACGCCCGAGGAGGGCGGCGCCGGCGGCTCCGGGATGTCCCCGAACATGGGCGGCATGGGCGGCATGGGCGGCATGGGCGGGATGATGTAGCCCCGGCACCATCGCACACGCACCCGCACGAACAACGGGGGCCCCGCGGGGCCCCCGTTGTCATCGTGAGGGAACGTCACGTTAGCTTGTGACGATTGCTACATAGCCTCGAGGGACCCGATGCCCTCGCAGAACGCTGCCCAACCCGTCATAGTTGACCTAACATGATTGCCATTTGTGAAATGGCGGTAATGGACGAATCGCAGCAACCGGGGGCCCTTGGGCCCCCGTTTGTGTAGTGCGCGCGGGGAACCGTCCCTTCGAGCGTGGCTCCACCTTTGCACGCCGGGCGGCGCCTGAGAATGCGCCCCAGGGAGCAGCTTTGCGTCCCGGCTTTGTACGCATGGCCAATGTGCCACTGGTGACCCCTCCGTAACCTCAATAGGCTCGCCATGTCACCACTACGGGCGGATGGATGCTGTTTCGTGACTACCGCGTCGATGCTGCGTTCGACGAGATGTTCGACCCCGAGGGTGTTCCGTGGGCGCACTACGCCGACCTGTACGACGGGCTCGCCCGCCTGACGCCGGAGTCGTTCGCCGACAAATCGAGCCTCGCGGGCGCGTGCTACCTGTCCGAGGGGATCACGTTCGCCCACGACGGGCGTGAGCAGACGTTTCCGTTCGACTTGCTGCCGCGCCTTGTGGCCGACCACGAGTGGAAGACCCTGGACCTGGGGTTGCGCCAGAGGGTGCGAGCGCTCGACATGTTCCTCGCCGACGTCTACGGTGCCCGGCGCGCGATTCATGACGGGGTGATACCAAACTGGCTCGTGCTCTCCTGCGGCGGGTACATGCGCGAGATGGCCGGCATCGAGCCGCCGCACGGGCGCTGGGTGCAGTTCGCCGGGATCGACCTGATTCGCGATGACGCCGGAGCCTGGCGTGTGTTGGAGGACAACCTGCGCACCCCGTCCGGGCTGTCGTACGTCGTCCAGAACCGGTCCTTCATGCGGCGCGTCTTTCCGGAGGCCTTTGCGCATCACCACGTCGCGCAGGTCGACCAGGGGCCGCTGATGCTGCGGGAGGCGCTCGCTGCGTGCGCGCCGGATACGGCCGCCGAGCCCTGCATCGTCGTGCTGAGTCCCGGGCCACTCAACTCGGCCTACTACGAGCATGCGTTTCTGGCGCAGCAGATGGGCGTGCAGCTGGTGGAGGGGCGCGACCTCGTCGTGCACGACCGGCGGGTGTTTCTCAAGACCACCAGCGGCTACGAGCCCGTCGATGTGATCTACCGACGCATCGACGACTGGTACCTGGATCCGGTGTGTCTGCGCGCCGACTCCCTGCTGGGGGTGTCCGGCATGATGGCCGCGCTGCGGGCAGGGCACGTGGCGATCTGCAATGCCCCAGGCGCCGGTGTCGCCGACGACAAGGCGATCTACGCCTACGTGCCGGAGCTCATCCGGTACTTCTTGGCCGAGGAGCCGCTGCTCGATCAGGTTCCGACGTACCTACTCGAGCGCGATGGGGATCGTGAATTCGTGCTGGCGCACCTCGACGAGCTGGTGGTGAAGGCCGTGGACGGCGCCGGCGGGTACGACCTGCTGATCGGGCCGCACGCGACGCCGGCCGAGCGTGAGCGGTTCGCGGCGCGCATCGCCGCCGATCCACGGCGATTCATCGCCCAGCAGACGATCACGCTGTCCCGGGCCCCGGTCTTCCTCGACGGGCGCTTCCAACCGCGCCACGTCGACCTGCGGCCGTTCGTGACCTACGGGGATGAGCCCCGCGTCGTGCCGGGCGGCCTGACCAGGGTGGCCCTTCGGGAGGGGTCGCTGGTCGTCAACTCGTCGCAGGGCGGCGGCAGCAAGGACACCTGGGTGCTGGCCGCCTGATGCTGGCACGCGTCGCAGAGTCGATGTACTGGATCGCACGCGACGTCGAGCGCGCCGACACGTACGCCCGACTCCTCGAGGTGGCCCATGCGATGACGCTGGAGCGGGCGATGCCGATGAGTGACGGCCGCCGCACCGTCTGGGAGCCGCTGGTCACGATTACCGGGGACCTCGATGCGTTCCTGGTCAATCACGTGCGCGCCGACGAGCGCTCGGTCGTGTGGTTCCTCTCGCTCAACGCGTCGAACCCCAACAGCGTGCTCTCATGCATCAGACGGGCGCGGCGGAGCTCGCGCGGCGTGCGCGACCTGCTGCCGACCGAGCTCTGGGAGGCGCTCAACACCATCTATCTCGAACTCAGGGCCTGGCCGCCGGCGCGAATCAGCACCGAGGGGGTCTACCCGTTCTGCCGGATTGTGCGGCGCTCGTCCCACCTGATCCAGGGGATGACCGACCAGGCGATGCGCCGGGACGCGCCGTGGCACTTCCTGCGGCTTGGGCGCTTCCTGGAGCGGGCCGAAAAGACGGCGCGGCTGCTGGAGGCCAAGTTCCACTTCGCCCGGCCCGCAGACCCCCTGTCGATCGCACCCGTCGACCTCTACCACTGGCAGAGCCTGCTCCGTTCGGCCGGCGCCGACGAGGCCTACCTGCGCATGGAGCTCGGCGTCAGTTCACCCCTGGAGATCGCCCGCTTTCTCATCGTCGATGAGGCCTTCCCGCGATCCATCAACTTCTGCTTGGGAGAGGTGATCGCCTCCCTCGAGGCGCTGACGATCGCCGATCTCATGCCGGCCGACTCCCATGCACTTGTGCGCGCGCGTGCCGCGCGCGACGAAGTCGTCCGCGACGCCGGGCATCTGGTCGGCAACGAGGTGGGCTCCCTGATGGATCGGGTGCAGGTACGGTGCAACGAGATCCACGCGGCCCTCGACGCCAGCTGTTTTGTCCTCTCCTCGCACGGGGAAGGAGGCGCGCAATATGCTCAGGCTGCTCGCCAAGCACAGAACTGAGATGGTCTACGCCGGTCGCGCGCGCGATTCGGTCAACGAGTTGCGCCTGCTGCCGCGCTCGCAGGCCCGGCAAACCGTCGAGCTGGCGCACATCGTGGTCACCCCATCGACGAGCATCTACCGGCATGCGGACGTCTTCGGCAACGAGGTCGCGTGGTTCCAGATCGAACAACCGCACGAGCACTTGGTGGTGGAGTCGCACGCCTTGGTGACCGTAGCCGCGCACGGGCTCACCGACGACACGATCCCGGGTGTGACGCTCGACGATCCGCGCCTGGTCGATCAGTTCGCCGAGTTCCTGTTGCCGTCGTCGATCGTCGTGTGGGGCGAGGTGGTCGACGGGTTCGCGCGCCGCGCACAGCTGGGCAGCCCGCGGGACGTCGAGGCGTGGCTGTACGGCGTCGAGCGCGCGGTCAACGACAACATCGCCTATCGCCAGGGCGTCACCGATGTTGACACCTCGGTCGAGCACGTCGTGCGGGCCGGGCAGGGCGTCTGCCAGGACATGGCGCATCTGTTCATCGCGCTGTGCCGGCGCCAGGGGGTTCCGGCGCGCTACATCAGCGGCTGGATGCATCAGGCAGGGCGGGATGAGCCTTCCGAAAGCCATGCGTGGTGCGAGGCGTGGGTGCCCGCCGTCGGTTGGGTGGAGTTCGACCCCACGCACCCTCGGCCGGATCTGGCGCACTATATCCGCGTCGCGGTGGGGCGGGATTACGCCGACGTCCCGCCGTTTCGCGGAACCTACGTGGGCGACCCCACCCAGGAGATGATCGTCAGCGTCGAGATCGAGGAACGGCCGGCGGATGGCGCCGTGCTCGGCATCCTCCGGACAACCCGCGGGGCGACCAGCGAGGGTCGCACCGACGGGTTGCCACGGGTCGGCCGGTCGATCAGTGGTGGGTGATCACGCGGTCGATGAGCCCGTACTCCTTGGCTTCCTCCGAGC
The DNA here is from genome assembly GCA_963842065.1 of uncultured Thermoleophilia bacterium. GTDB lineage: Bacteria > Actinomycetota > Thermoleophilia > Miltoncostaeales > Miltoncostaeaceae > CAITWD01. The sequence goes on from CAWJEW010000008.1 coordinate 238,798, forward strand.
TCATGAAGTAGTCGCGCTCGGTGTCCTGGCTGACCTTCTCGAGGTCTTGGCCGGTGTGCAGTGCGAGGATCTCATCGAGCCTGCGGCGGATCGAGAGCGCCTCGCGGGCGTGGATCTCGATGTCGGTGGCCTGCCCGGAGAAGCCGCCGGAGACCTGGTGGATCATGATCTTGGCGTTGGGCAGCGCCATGCGCTTGCCCTTGGCCCCGCCGCCGAGCAGTAGCGCCCCCATGCTCATCGCGATGCCCACGCAGATGGTCTGCACGTCGGGCTTGATGAACTGCATGGTGTCGTAGATGGCAAGACCCGCGTACACCGACCCGCCGGGCGAGTTGATGTAGATCGAGATGTCCTTGTCCGGGTCCTCGGACTCCAGGTGCAGCAGCTGGGCGACGATCAGGTTGGCGATCTGGTCGTCGATCGGCGTGCCCAAGAACACGATCCGCTCGTTGAGCAGGCGCGAATAGATGTCAAACGAACGCTCGCCACGCGAGGTCTGTTCGACGACCATCGGAATGAGTGGGCTCATGTGGCGCACGATCTCCTTGAGTAAAACAACGACTGCGAACGGCGGCCGGCGGTCATCCGCCGGCCCGAAGTACCAATACAACGTAGAGCACAATCACCACGGTAAGCCCGACAAGCGTCACGCGTCCGGGCGGAGTGATCCGCAGGCGCCCGCGGCTGGCGCCGTGCGGAGAGGAGCGCCGGAACATGCGCGCGCCACCCACCGCGATCCCGCCCGCGATCAGCGTTGCGCCCAACAGCGACGCCATCTCGCCGACTCCCCAGCGCGGCAGTAGCACCAGGAGGGAGAGCCACAGCGGGGCGGTGATCAGGAACGCCTTGGCGTAGTGCACGAACGTGCGCGTGATGCGCTCGATGTCGTCGAAGTCGCGATCGGTCTCGTGCTCGAACTGGTTCCTCGGCTCAAAAGCCATAGCGCTCCTCGTTCCACGGGTCGGCCGAGTTCGAGTACCCGCGGCGCTCCCAGTAGCCCGGCAGGTCGCCGTGACGGAACTCGAGTCCCCGCAGCCACTTGGCACTCTTCCAGAAGTACAGCTGCGGCACGACCAGTCGCAGCGGGTAGCCGTGGGTGGGATCGAGCGGCAGCCCGTCGTACTCGTAGGCCAGCAGCACGCCCGGCCCGCGCAGCGCCTCCACCGGCATGTTGGTCGTGTAGCCCGCCTCAGCGTGTGCGATCGCGTGTGTGGCCGACGCGTGGGGCCCGACGGTCTCGAGGATCCAGTCCATGGGCACGCCGTGCCACGGCGTATCGAGCTTCGACCATGACGTGACGCAGTGGATGTCGAGCACCTCGCCGACCGCGGGCAACTGCACCAACTCGTCGAAGCTCCACCGCTGCGGGCGCGCAACCTCACCCCAGATCCGGAAGTCCCAGCCGGCGGGAATCTCGTCGTACGGCGGTCCGTAGACGTTGAGCACCGGGAAATTTCGGACCCGGTGCTGTCCCGGCGGGATGCGCGCGCGTTCGTCGTTGGTGAGTCCGCGGTTACGGAAGAGACCCATCCTTGCGTCCTTGGTGTTCGGCGAGGGGCCCTCGATGATAGCCCCGGGCCGACCCGGCGGGCCGCAGAGCGTCACCGCGCGGCCGGGCGGATCAGTCGGAGGTGGCCCTCCGGTGGGCGGGAACGTAGTACCGCTCGACGTACTCGCCCACCATCCGGGCTGCCGAGAACTCCGCACCGATGCGCGCGATGGAGCGTCGCATCATCGTCGTCCAGCGGCGGGGCACACCGTCGGGGCCGCGGTCGAAGAACCGCGGCACGACCTCGAGCTCGAGGACGTCCATCAGCGACGCGTGGTCGCGATCGTCCTGCTCGTCCTCGTCGCCGGCGGAGGACCCGTCGTCGATGGCCCACCCAATGGTCGGGTCGTAGCCTTCGGCCCACCAGCCGTCCAGGGTCGAGAGGTTGAGCGCGCCGTTCAGCGCGGCCTTCATCCCACTCGTCCCGGAGGCCTCCATGGGCAGGCGCGGCGTGTTCAGCCAGACGTCGGTCCCCTGCAGGATGTGGGCTCCGACGGCCATGTCGTAGTCGGGGACGAAGACGACGCGACCGGCTAAGCGCGGGTCGGTCGCCAGCTCGGTGATCGTGGCGATGAGCGACTTGGCGGCGGCGTCGGCGGGGTGCGCCTTGCCCGCGAGGACGACCTGGACCGGGGCGTCGGGATTGTCCAGAAGACGCGCCAGGCGGTCCGGGTCCCGGAACAGCAGCCCGGCCCGCTTGTACGTCGCAAAGCGGCGCGAGAAGCCGATTGTCAGGGCGTCGCGATCGAGCCGCGGCCGCAGGCCGGCGACCGCGCCCCGCGCGTTGGCAAGGTCCACCAGGCGCGCGACGTTGGCGCGGTGCGTACGCCACAGTGCGCCATCCGGGACCTCGGTGGCGCGCTCGAAGCCGGCGGCGCCGGGATGGTCGAGGTCGACCCCGGCCTCGCGAACGAGCTCGGCGATGCCGGGCTCAAGCCACGTGCGGACGTGCACCCCGTTGGTGACCGAGCCGATCGGCACATGGGGCGTATCCCGCTCCGGCCACAGACCCCGCCACATGGCGCGTGCGACGTCGCCGTGCAAGCGGCTGACGCCGTTGGCGCGCGACGTCGTGCGCAGCGCAAGCGGTGTGAGGCCGAAGCCGGTCTCGTCGGTGACCTTGCCGAGGGCGGCGAGCTCGCGCATCGACAGGCCGATCGCGGCTGCCGCGTCGGCGAGGTATTCGTCCGCCAGCTCGTCGGTGAACACCTCATTGCCGGCGGGCACCGGGGTGTGGGTGGTGAAGATCGAGTTGCGCCGCACCAATGCGAGCGCATCGTCGAACGAATGCCCGGCCTCGATCAGCAGCCGCAGCCGTTCGAGCTGCAAGAACACCGAGTGGCCCTCGTTGATGTGAAACGCGGTCGGGGTGATGCCGACAGCCTCTAGGGCCCGCAGGCCACCGATCCCGAGCAGCAGCTCCTGGCGGATACGTGTCACGCGATCGCCCCCGTAGAGCCGGGCGGTGATCCCGCGCTCCGTCGGCGCGTTCTCGCGGATGTTTGCGTCCAGCAGCAGGAGGGTCACCGATCCGACCGCGAGCCGCCAGATGGCCGCGTGCAGCGGGCCGGCCGGGAGGTCGACACTGACGCGCAGCGGCGCGCCGGCGGCGTCCGTGGCGAGCTCGGCCCCGATGTCGGTCCCCGTGCGCCTGGTGTAGCGCTCGTGCTGTCCGGCTGCGTCGATCCGCTGCTGAAAGTAGCCCTCGGAGTAGAAGAGCCCAATGCCGACGAGCGGCACGCCCAGCTCGGACGCCGCCTTCAGGTGGTCGCCGGCCAGAATGCCCAGGCCGCCGGCGTAGATCGGGATGGTGGCCGAGAGTCCGAACTCGGCGCAGAAGTACGCGACCAGCATGCCGTCGTCCGACGGGAAGGTGCTGGTGAACCAGGTCTCATTAGTCACGGGACGGGACGCTAGCCCATGGCGGGCCCCGATGCACATGAACTGGCGGACGAACCGGACGCGCGTGCGATGGCACGAACGTCACCCCGGGCGGTCCGATCGGGTGCCGCGGCGCGGGCGGATTCGGATTACGCTTACCGCGAGATGTACCTCAACACTCATGGCGGCCGCCGCCGAGCCACGTGGTGTGGTCTGCGCCGCGAGGACGCGACGTGGTAGCCGCGGCGCGTGACGGCACACGGACGCGGATGACCGCGTTCGTGTTCGGTGGTGGCGCCGGGCTCGGTGCGCTACAGGTGGGAATGCTACGTGCCCTGGTCGAACGCGGGATTCGTCCGGATGTGGTGACGGGCACGTCGTCAGGGGCGCTCAATGCCCTGGTCTATGCGGCCGACCCGAGCATGGACACGGTCGAGCGGCTCGAGCGTCTCTGGCTGTCCGCGCGGCGGCGCGACATGTTCAGCATCCGGCCCTGGACGATCGGGCGCGGCCTGTTCGGGTCATCGACGTATCTCGCCGGCAACGCGGGCCTGCGGAGGCTCCTGGAGTCGACGCTGCCGGTCGCTGCGCTCGAGGATACCCAGATCCCGATCGCCGTCGTCGTGGCCGACACGGACACCCGCAAGCCCGTGGTCATGCGCGAGGGGCCGGCCGTCGAGATCCTGCTGGCCTCGAGCGCGGTCCCGGGGCTGTTTCCGTCGGTGGAGATCGATGGGCGCCACTACGTCGACGGCGGCCTGGTCGCCGGCCCGCCGGTCGGTGCGGCCGTCGAGATGGGCGCCACGCACGCGTACGTGATGCCGGTCGGTTGGCCCTTGAACGAACCGCATTCGGGCAACGCAATGATGCGCATCGCCGACGCGGTCGACTGGCTGTGCTGGCGGATCGCCGAGTTCGAGCTCGAGCGCTGGTCGGCCCACTGCCGGATCGATCTGCTGCCGTCCCCGTCGACGCGCGAGATTTCGCCGTTCGATCTGCGCGCGGCAACGCGGCTCGCCGACGAGGCGTACGCGCTGACATCGGCATGGCTGGACCGTTCCAACGATGTCCCACCCGCTGCTGCCAACGCTCGCCCGCCGAGCACGGAACGGTGGCTGCCGATGATCCCGAGCCTCACGCGACGCGGGCGGCGGTTGGTTGCCCGCGCGTGGCACAGGTAACCGCCCGGTCAGTGCCGCTGCGCCACACGTGGTGCGGGTGCGGCGGCGCCGCACGGCCGCTGGCGGCCGATCCGCGCTAGGCATCCGGCGCGAGCGTGTCGGTGCTCACGGCACGCGGGTCGTCGGCCGCGGCCGCCGGTCCGCGCTGCCGGAACGCCATCAGCCCGACCGAGATAATGGTTGCGCTCCCAAATGCGATCAGCGCCGTGCGGGGCCCGAAATGGCCCGACAGCTCACCGAGCACGAACGCGCCAATTGGTGTGGTGCCGCCCATCAGCAGCACGTAGATCCCCATGACACGTCCGCGCAGGTGGTCCGGGGTCAGCAGCTGCAGGCGCGTGTTGGCGGTGATCGAGACCATGATGCCGGCCACGCCGCCGAGCGCGACGATCGCCAGGCTGGCGCCGTACCAGTGCGAGACCCCCAAGAGCACCAGCGCCGAGCCGAGCCCGAGGCCGCCAATGACCAGCCGATGTTCGCTGGCGCGGCGATCGCGCGCCAGCAGGAGCGCGCCGAGCAGCGACCCCGCGCCGAGCGCGGCCATCAGATCGCCGAACCCGGTGACCTGGCGGTCCAGCAGGTACCGGGCCGTGAGCGGCAACGCGACCTGCCAGTTCAGCCCAAACAGGCTCGCGAACCCGAAAATGAGCACGACGCGCCGGATCGGCACGGTCCTACGGGCGTACGCAAAGCCGGCGCGCAGATCCGCCGCGATCGAGGCGCGCCCACTGCGCGTGCGGGCCACGGTGTGGATGGGTCGGATCACTGTCAGCACGACGATGGCCGGGATGAAGCTCGCCGCGTTCAGGAACGCGGTGCCCGCGACACCGATCGTGGCCACGGCGATCCCACCGATCGCACCGCCGATCATGCGAGCCGAGTTGAACTGAATGCTGTTGAGCGCCACGGCATCCGCGACGAGGCCGCGCCCGACGAGCTCGGGCACGAACGACTGGGCGGTCGGATTGTTGAATGCGTTCGTGGTGCCGAGCAGCAGCGCCAGGACGCCGACCTCCCACAGCCGGGCGGTTCCGCTCGCCACGAGCAGCCCAAGGGTCAGCGCCTGCAGGGCAGCAACCGTCTGCGTCGCGATCAGCACCTTGCGGCGGGGCAGTCGGTCGGCGATTGCCCCGCCGACGACGGCGAACGCGAGCAGCGGGAGGAACTGCAGCATGGTGATCGTCCCGAGCCACACGGCCGCGGACGACTGCGAATGGCTGAGCTCGACGACCAGCCATGCCTGGGCGATCGCCTGGGACCACGTGCCCAGCCCCGACAGCAGCTGGCTGTTCCAGTACCACGCATAGGCAGGGACGCCGAATGCCGCCGCGACGTGGCGCCACGACACGTCCTCGCGTGGTGATGTCGGGCGGCGCTGGTGGGTCAGCGCGTGCCGCTGGCGCCGGAGGATCACCGCAGGCCCTGCGGCGGGTCCGCCGGCCGCTCCCGGGCGACCCCGTCCTCGAGCCGTGTCAGCAGCGCGAGCAGGCGCGCGTATTCCTCCTGGCCGACGAGACCGCCAAGGTGGCGGTTCCAGTCAGCGGCGCGGGCGGCGATCTGGTCCGCGAGCGCACGACCCGCAGCGGTTGGGCGCAGGACGCGGCGCTGCCGGTGGGACGGGTCTGCGACCGACCCCAACAGTCCCCGCGCTTCGAGGCCGTCGGCCAGGCGCTTGACGTTCATGGCATCGCTGCGGGTGCGGCGCGCAAGCTCGCGCAGGCCGGAATCGGGCCACTCGCACGCCGCGCGCAGCAGTGCGGCCTGTGCGGGGCGCAGATCCAGGTCGACGAGGCGCTCGGCCCATGCCTGGCGCAGCGTGCGATGGGCACGGCCGAGCCGGAAGCCGAGTCCCGATTCCAGCGGCTCATGGGCCGAGGCGGTGGCGGCAGCCCACCGGGCGGGCGGGTGCGATTCGGTCGTCATGCCGACGCGCTCCTTTCGGGACGTTCAGGTCCGTCAGACAGCATAACCGTAGTACCACCTACAGTGACCGTCGATCCGTGGGGAATGGTACGTGTCGCGTTACTACGTCAGACGTAGTATTGTGGCGGCGTGGCCAACCCCTCGAGATCGCGCAGCACGGCCTCTGGGCGTCCGAGCGACCCTGTGGTCCTGATCCTCGCCAGCCTGGCGTCCGGGCCGAAGCACGGGTACGCGCTGCTGAAGGACATTGCGTCGTTCGCCGGCGTGCGGCTCGGCCCCGGGACGCTCTACGGCGCGATCGGCCGGCTCGAAGAACGGGGCCTGATCGAGGCGATCGCGGGGGGCAGCCGCACGCGGCCCTACCGTCTCACCGCGGCCGGCGCTGCGCTGCTCGAGGCGTCCCTCGCGGAGATGCGTGCCGTCGTCGATGTCGGAACCCAGCGCCTGGCGGGCTGGGACGCGCCCGCCGCGGGGGTTACGGCATGACCCCGCGTGTTCTGGGGCTTCTGCTGCTGCTGTACCCGCGTGCGTGGCGTGCCCGGTACGCAGATGAGCTCGCGTATGTGGTCGCCGAGGCGACAGCCGCGGGTGGATCGTCGTGGGGGATCGGCGCCGATCTCGTGCGCGGCGCGACGCGCGAACGGGCCCGTGCGCTCGGGCTCACCGGCGCCGGGCTCACCCCCGTCGAGCGTGCGACCGGTGGATGCGTGGCGGTACTGTGGGCCTGGGCGGCCTTTGTCGCCGCCGGGGCGGTCGTCCAGAAGACGTCCGAGCACTGGCAGGGCGCCGTGCCCGCGCCCGATCGTACGGTGCCCGGGGCGGCCTTTGTCGCACTCGTGACGTGCGGCGCGGTCGGCGGCGCGCTGGTGCTGGTCGGTATCGCACTGACGCTGCCGCGGATCGTGGCGATGCTGGCCGGGGGCGGTTGGGCGGCGATCCGCGGGCCCGCCCGCAGGGCAGCGGCCGCGACGCTCGTCGCGATCGCCTGGGCGGTCGTCCTGGGGGTCTGGGCACGACGGCTCAGCGCGGTCCAGCGCGACGGGGGCGATCATCTGTACGGCGTGGCATTCGTCGGATGGGCCTTGGCGGTCGTCGTCGCGCTGATCGCGTGGGCCGCGGTCGCCGCGATCATCGCCCGGCGCATCGCCCTCAGCCGCAGGCTGCTCGTCGCCGAAACGGCATGCGCCGCGACGACGACCGGAGCCATGGCGCTCATGAGCGTCGCAGCGGTGGTGTGGTGGCGCGCGGTGGCCGACGTGGCGCCCGGGTTTTTCGGCGCTGGCCCGGCCCCGATCGCGGGCGCGGTCGCGCTCATGACGGGGGCGACCCTCCTCGGGATTGCCGGTACGTCGCGAGCGGCGCGGGAGTTGCGGCTCGTCTGACGGTACTGGCGCGCCGCGGCGGTTGCTTCCCGGTCGTTGTCGGACAGGTGTTCGCCGGGGCTGTCGGGGCGCTTTGACAACTCGTATATGCCTGTCCCGCGTCTGCGGACCGTTCACGCACGGTCGCTCGGCGGGGAGGGCCCGGGTGCTACGTGAGCGCCGCGGTGAGCGACGTGAGCGCGGCTTCCGACGCGTCAGCGGCGCGCACCCCGACGAACCACGGCTCGGTCGGCGCAAGGTCGGACACGGGATACATCTCGGCAAGGCGCCCGTCGGCGAGCGCGTCCCGGCAGACGAACTCGGGGAGCAGGCTGACCCCGAGACCGAGGCACGCCGCCTCGGTGACCACACGCAGGTCCGGGGCGACCAGCTGCAGGTCGCCGGCAAAGGGGCGCCCAAGTGCGGCCTGCCAGAAGCGCCGGGTCAGTGGCAGCTCGTGGCTGTAGCTGACCCACGGGATGCCGTCGAGCCACGCGCCGAGGGCGCCGACCGATGCGACCCGTACGCGTGGCAGCAACGCCGGTGCGCCGACGAGCACAAAGCGCATGGTGCCGACCTCGGTGAACGCGAGGCCCCGCCGTGACGGCTGCGTGCGTGCGACGATCAGGTCGAGTTCGCCGCGCACCAGCAACTCGATGAGTCGCGCGTCGTCGCCGAACTGCGCGGTGACCCGCACGCCGAGGTCGGTCAGGCGCGGCAGGATCTCGGAGGAGAAGAACTCGGCGCTCGCCCCGACCCGGACGCTGGCGCGCGGTCGCTCGAGGTGACCCGCCTCGAGTCCGCGCACGACCGGCTCGAGCACGCTCAGGGGCTCCGCGACGACCGCGTACAACTCGTGCGCGCGCGCGGTCGGCTCCACGCCGCGACGCCCGCGGACGAACAGCGGCTCACCGACGCTGCGCTCGAGCGCAGCGAGCTGGTGGCTAACGGCCGGCTGCGACAGCGATCGCTGGGTTGCCGCGCCGGTGATCGAACCGGTGCGATAGATCGCCAGGAACGTACGCAGCCATTCCGCCTGAGCCATGAACATAGACTATGTCATCACTGCAAAGAATTGATTTGCGAATGGGAGAAGAGGGAGTCAGGCTGACACCCATGACTCCGTCGACCACCTACACCCACGGCCACCACGACAGCGTGCTCCGCTCCCACCGCTGGCGCAGCGCGGACAATTCGGCGGCGTACCTGCTGCCGCATCTTCGACCCGGCATGAGCCTGCTCGATGTCGGATGTGGGCCCGGTACGATCACCGCCGACCTGGCGCGGCGCGTCGCGCCGGGTCCGGTGCTGGGCATCGACCGTGAAGAGGCGCCGCTCGTCGAGGCTCGCCAGGTGGCGAGCGAGCTCGCGAACGTGCGCTTTGCGCGCGGGGACATCTACGCTCTGGACGCCGCGCGCGGCAGCTTCGATGTGGTGCACGCCCATCAGGTCCTGCAGCACCTCGTCGATCCGGTGGCCGCCCTTGTCGAGCTGCGCATGGTGTGCCGTCCCGGCGGGCTCGTCGCGGTGCGCGACAGCGACTACGACAGCATGACCTGGTTCCCACACGATCCGCTGTTTGACCGATGGCAGGAGCTCTATCACGCGGTGGCGCGGGCCAACGGGGGCGAGCCGGACGCGGGCCGCAGGCTGCCCGCCTGGGCCCGCGCCGCCGGCTTCGCTGACGTGCGCGCCTCCGCAAGCTCATGGTGCTTTGCGACGCCCGCCGAGTGCACCTGGTGGGCGGACTTGTGGGCCGACCGCGTGACGCAGTCGCGGTTCGCGGACCAGGCGCTGAGTGATGGTCACACGTGTCGCGACGAACTCGAGGCGATCGCGGGTGCGTTCCGAGGCTGGGCTGCGGGCCCCGATGCGTGGTTCGCGATGCTGCACGGCGAGGTGCTGTGCACGGTGCCCTCCGACGGCGCGCCGCCGGGCCGGGCCGCGCCATGACGGTCGAGGCGCATGCCCTTGGCGTCGCGTACCAGACACGGTTTACCGCCGGTGACCACACGGGCCTCGCGGACACGCGCAAGGACAACGTCGGCGGCTCGGTCGGGATGCGCCCCCATGAGCTGCTCGAGGCTGCGCTGGCGACGTGCATGGCGATCACCGCGCGGATGGCCATGGAGGAGTTCGGTCTCGCCGCGCCGGCGGTGAGCGTCCGCGTGCGGCTCGAGCGATCCGACCGGGCGACGATCGTCCGGTACGGCGTGACGGCCAATCCCCGCCTCGATGACGTGCGTCGTGAGGTGCTGGCGAATCGCCTGGAGCGCTCGCCGGTGGCACGGACGCTGCGCGCGCCGATGGTGCTCGTCACAGACACGACGCACCGGGACTCGGTCGGGCTGCAGACGCCGCCCTGACGGGGTCCCCGCGGCGCGCAAATGCTCAGGCGCGCAGGACCGGCGGGAGGATGGCCTGGTCGTACTGCTCACTCATCAGCGGGCTCGAGAGCAGGAAATCGGCGGTCGCGCGGTTGCACGCGATCGGGCAGTTGTGGACGACCGCGACGCGCAGGAGCGCCTTGACGTCGACATCGTGGGCCTGCGGCTCGAGCGGGTCCCAGAAGAAGAACACCACGTCAAGCCGGCCCTCCGCGATTCCTGCACCGACCTGCTGGTCGCCGCCCAGCGGGCCGGACAGAAACCGTCTGACGGGTAGCCCGACCTCCCGCTGCACAAGCGCGCCGGTCGTACCCGTCGCGTACAGCTCATGCTGGGCAAGCGTCTCGCGGTTGAAGCGGACCCAGTCAAGGAGGTCCAGCTTGCGGTTGTCGTGGGCGATCAGCGCGATGTGTTTGCAGGCGTCCATGAGAACCTCACCGGTCAGTTCGAGGGTGGCGACGACGGGCCCGCACGTCCGGGCCGGGCGCACCGGCGCCCCCCAGGGTAGCCGCGATTGGTCGCCATGCGCCCACCGATGCTGTCACTCTCCGTTTACAGGCTGCACCCCGCGGTGCTCCGGTGCTCGGCGAGGGCGCTACTGCAGCCCCACGTCCGTGTCCGTTTCCGCCGCCGCCGTGCCTGCGTCCGCCAGCCTGGGTCGTGCGGGGGCCGGCCACGGGGTGACCACCGCCCCGCTTGCCAGGCGCAGCCCCGCCGGCCGGACGCCGGGCCACCCCGCGTCGTGCAGCAGGTCGAGCAGCTCGGCCGCGAAGGTGCCGGCGGATGCCGGCCCGACGGCTCCGGCTCGCCGGGCGAGCCCAATCGTCCGCACGAGTCGGGGCCGGTCAATGCGGATGGTCCACAGCCCGGGCTGGTGGGTGGCGACGATACTCGGGATCACCGCGGCACCAAGTCCGCGGGCGACCAGCGCCAACACGCCCGACAGCTCGCCGCCATCGCAGGCGATGGTCGGCTCGAAGCCGGCGTGGCGGCAGGCCGCGAACACCGTCGTCCGGATCGTGTAGCCCGCACGTGGAACCACCAGCGGCACCCCTGCGAGCTCGCTGATGCCCAGACGCTTGCGGCCCGCGAGGGCATGCCCGGCCCCGACGACGACGACGAGGTCCTCCTCGGCGAGCGGCACGGTTTCGACCCCGAGGTGTGGCACGGGCAGGATCACCAACCCGAGATCCAGCTCGTCCCGCTCCAGTCGCGTGACGAGGTCCTCCGAGCCGGCCTCGACGAACTCCAGGGCAACCCGCTGGTGGTGCGCATGAAATGCGGTGAGCGCCGCGGGCAGCAGCACGCTCGACAGCGACGGGGTCGCCCCGACGCGTAGGGTGCCGCCCTCTGGGCTCATGAGCTCGTTGGCGGTGCGCCGGATCTGTTCGACGTCCGCCAGCGCCTGGCGTGCGAGCGGCAGCAGCGCCTCGCCTGCCGGCGTGAGCGCGACACCCCGCGGGACGCGCTCAAACAATTCAGTGCCGAGATCGCGCTCGAGTCGCTTCAGCTGCGTGCTCAGTGAGGGTTGGGCCAGATGCAGGGCTGCAGCGGCGCGTGTGAGGTTGCCGTGTTCGGCGACCGTGACGAAGTAGCCGAGCTGCTGGAGCGCAACAGCCATAGCGAAAGGCTATCGCAATACCACGACATCCGTATTAGACGTGAGCCCGCCGCGGCAGGAGGATTCAGCTAAGTACAAATCGCCACAAATCCCCCCGCACCCAACCCGATCGAAGAAGGAGGTACCCGTGACTCCGTCACGCAGATATACCGATCTGCTGGTCAGTTGGATGGGCGTCGTTGCAGTAGTCGGTCTTCTTATCGCTGGTGGCCTCGCCCTCTGGGCCCACAATTACGTGAGCGACCAAGTCACCAACCAGCTCTCCTCGCAGCAGATCGTCTTCCCGCCTGCGACCGCCATCTATCCATGCGCGGCGGGGGTCACAGGAGAGGACTGCCACCCGCAGTACGCGTCTGAGAAATCCTACGGCGGACAGAAGCTGACGACCGGCGATCAAGCCCGGGAATACGCAGACGTCCAGCTCCAAAACGACCTCAATGCTATTGCTGGTGGCAAGACCTACGCGCAGTTGTCAGCTGCGTCGCTGGCTGCCCCGTCGAATACTGCGCTATCCGGCCTGGTTGCGGTCGTGTTTAAGGGCACAACCCTGAAGGGCCTGCTGCTGAACGGCTACGCCTTTGGCACCATCGCGACCATCGCTGGATGGTCTGCGCTCGTCGCCTTCGTTGGTGCCGGCCTGATGTTGATCCTGTCGATCCTTGGGTTCCTGCACGCCTACGGGAAGATCGGACGAAAGTCCGAGGAGCCCACGGCGACGGCATAACTCCACGATCACGGACCGGCGCGCCCACGCCGGTCCGAGTCTGCTCCCTCCGACCGACGCGCGTCGCGGGGCCTGCCGACTTCAAGTCGGCAGGGCCCGCGACGCGTGACGTCGGGGTACGCCTCGCGCTGCGTGTCACCTGCGCTGCGCCGACGGACCTAGGGGCGAGCGTTTAGTCTGCTCCAGTCGGCGGGCCGATCGGAGGAATCGCCCAAGGTGCAGCGGCGAGGGCCATCGCGACGGCGGGGCATGCCCGGTAGCGCCGGTCCCGCCGGCAGGCATGCGCGGGCGCGTTCGTCGCGCCGCCCGCTCGGGGCCGTCGCCCTCGCGCTGATCGCGATCGTCGTCGTCTTCGCAGCCGGGGCCCGACCGGCGCGGGCGGCCAGCCCCCCTGCAGACCCGGCCGCCGCCCTTGCCCATGAGTACGCGCCGGTGCTGCGGCTCAAGGAGGTCCCCGGCTCGTGCGGCATCGGTGAGCCGTATGTCCCGATCGACGTCAATCTGCTGATGGGCAACCCCGAGGTCGCGCTGCGCGGACCCTGGGACACGACAAACATCGTCACGGTCGGACCGACCGCCAAGGATCTCGCCCGCGGGCTGTTCGGGTACCACCTGGACTTCCCGGGCAACGCCTTGCAGCCGGGATGCACATACGAGGAGTGGCAGCAGCACCTGGTCGCGGGGAGCACGCCCACGATCTACGCGCACGTGGTGACGCAGGTCGGCGTCCCCGGCCAGCTGGCGCTCCAGTACTGGTTCTTTTACGTCTTCAACGACTGGGTCAACACCCACGAAGGCGACTGGGAGATGATCCAGCTCAACTTCGACGCGGGCACGCCGGCGCAGGCCCTCACGCGCCATCCCGTCGAGGTCGGCTACAGCCAGCACTCGAGCGCCGAGCGAGCGACATGGGGATCGGCGCCGCTGGAGATCGTAGACGGGACCCATCCGGTTGTGTACGTCGCCAAAGGGTCTCAGGCCAACTTCTTCAGCTCAGACCTGTACCTGATGCGCAGTTCCGCCGAGGGCGTCGGCTGCGACGACACGACCGGGCCGTCGGTGACGGTGAACCCGGATGTCGCGGTGATCCCAACCGACACGGCGGCGTACCTGCGCGCCTACCCATGGCTGGGCTTCCTCGGGCGCTGGGGAGAGCAGCACGCCGCGTTCTTCAACGGGCCGACGGGCCCGAACCTGAAACTGCAATGGACCGAGCCGTTCACCTGGGCGGCGACCAGCTGGCGTGCCGAGACGTTCGCGGTGCCGGGGGCCGGGCTGACCCCGACCCCGGCCACCGACTTCTTCTGCGGCGCGGTCGCGCGAGGTTCCACCATCCTGCGCCAGGCCAAGGCCAACCCGCTGCCGTGGCTGATCGCGCTGGCGGTCATCGTCCTGGCGGTCGTGTGGGGTCTCTCGAAGACCGTCTGGAGGCCCGCCGATCCGTCCCGGCTTGCGCGCCGACGGCATCTGGGCCAGGTCGTCTCCTGTGCGGCGGCCCGATTCTGGTCACACCGGCGCCTGTTCTTGGGGATCGGGCTGGTGTTCGTGCCGATCGGGGCCGCCGTGGCGGTCGTCCAGGCGTTCGCGTTCGACGTGTGGGGCTTGACGCCGCTGATGGCCGACACCGGCAGGGCGAACGCGTTCGTGGCCGGCCTCGCCCTCGGGCTGGGTGTGCTGATGACGTTCCTGGGACTGGCCGTCGTCCAGGCGGCGACCGCCAGGGCCGTGGCGGACCTGGACGCCGGCAGGCCGGTCGGCGTCCTGTCGGCGTACCGGGGCCTGCGCGGCCGTCTGCGAAGGCTCCTGGGCGCGCTCGCGTTCGTGGTGGTCGTGCAGATCGTCCTTGATCTGACGATCGTGCTCATCCCTGTGGCGCTGTTCCTGCTCGTGCGCTGGTCGCTGCTTGGCGTGGTCGCAGGTCTGGAGGATGATCCGCGCCCGGGGGTGCTGCGGCGCAGCAACGCGTTGACGCGTCGGCATTGGTGGCGGAGCGCGGTCGTCGCGCTGGGAGTCACCGGCGCGGCCCTGCTGGTCGGGCCGCTCGTGGGCGGGATCGTGCTCGTGTCCACGAGCGCCTCATTCGCGTTCGTGAACATCGTCGCCGCGATCGTCAACGTCGCCGCGCTGCCATTTGCGTCTGTCGCGCTGACCTATCTCTACTACGACCTCTGCGCGCGCGAGCAGGAGCGGGCGGCGGCTGCGGTCCCGGGCACCGACGAGGCCACAGCGACCGCCTGAGGTCGTGGCACGGCGCGGTGGTATCGTCGCCGGGGCGTTCCCACCCGTACGCCGAGGAGCACAGACGATGCCGGCAGACCAGGTCACGCTGGACAACTTCGTCCGCGCCGAGACGAACCGGATGTTCGCCGGTCTCGTGCGGCAGGCGGGCGGCATCAACCGGTGGCACCACGTGCGCGGACCGGTGCCACTCGATCAGCAGACGGTGATTCGCATGAACCGCGACACCCTCTACAGCGTGGCGGTCCTCGACCTCACCGGGGGTGCGGAATTGACGATTCCGGACGCCGGGGACCGCTACCTGTCGGTCATGGTGGTCAATCAGGACCACTACATCAATCGCGTCTATCACGACGCCGGCAGCTATCGCCTCACGCAGGCTGAGTTCGACACGCCGTTCGTCGTGGTCGCGGCGCGCGTGCTGGTCGATGCGAGCGACGCCGCCGATGTGGCCGCCGTCAACGCCATCCAAGACGGCTTGGCCGTCAGCGCGGGTGGGTCCGCGCCGTTCGTGATGCCGAACTACGACGAGACGAGTTTCACCGGCCTGCGCGACGCGGTGCTCGAACTCGGGCGCTACACGGCCGGGCTCGGCCGAACCTTCGGCACCAAGGACGCCGTCGATCCGATTCGGCACCTGGTCGGCACGGCCGTAGGGTGGGGCGGAATGCCCGAGCACGAGGCGCTGTATGTCAACGTCTCGCCCGGGCTTCCGGTCGGCGAGTACCGGCTGATTGTGTCGGACGTGCCGGTCGACGCGTTCTGGTCGATCTCCGTCTATGGCGCCGACGGGTTCTTCGCCCCGAACGATCGCGACGCCTACAACGTCAACAGCGTCATGGCCGCCCGGAATCCGGACGGGTCGATCACCGTGCATTTCGGTGGCTGCGCCGACGATCGCTCCAACTGCCTGCCGATCTCCGAGGGCTGGGACTACCTGATCCGCCTGTATCGTCCCCGGCCGGAACTGCTGCATGGGGCATGGACGTTTCCGGGCGTTGAGCCAGTCCCGGGTTTCGCCTGAGTGCGTCACGGGCCCTCGACGCGGGTCCCCCGGGTCCAGGCATACGGCGTTCGTGACCGGCGGGGCCCCATATCGGGCACATGCCGTCGGCGGCGGCGCACCGGCGAACAGTGCGCTCGCGATTACCGTGGCTGCCAGGCCTCCGGTGGTGCGGCGAGCTCGATGATCTCCGGTGGCAGCTCGCCGGCGACGAGATCGGCGACGGTCACGCCTTCGAGCACTTCGCGCAGTCGGGACCGTAGCGCGATCCACACGGTCGGCAGCGAGCGAGCGGCACCGCCGTACTCAAGTTCCTCTGGGCGCAGCCCTCGGACGCTTGCCAATGGCCCTTCGAGCGTGCGGATCACGTCGGCAACGCTGATCTGATTGGCAGGACGCGCGAGTCGGAAGCCACCCTGTTGCCCGCGCACGCTGCGTACGATCCCGCCGCGCTTGAGCTCAAGCAGGATGTTCTCCAGGAAGGCGATCGGGATGTCCTGCGCGGTCGCCATCTGATCGCGCGTCACCGCGCGCCCGTGCTCGGCTTCGAGCGCGGCGAGTTCGGTCAGGCCGCGCAGCGCGTAGTCGACCTTGGCGGAAATGCGCATGCGCGTATACTGCCCGTTTCTTCGGCCACCGTTATCTCGTATGGCGATTCTCTTTTCGCGCGCGCCGCGTCGACTGTCGACGCGGAGGGCTGGATTGGCTGAATTCTTGCGGGCGCTCGGCTCGTACTTGAATCACCATAAAATACACCACAATTTGACCTTTTTGTCTCGCGAAGATAGGTTGAGGTCTCGCGACCGAGGTCGCGGTGGACGCCCTCGGGCCGGGCCGAGGAGCCGCCCGCAGGACCCGTCGGCGCGCAAGATCCGTATCCCCCTGACGAGGCGAGCAACAACGATGACGGCACGAACTCTCCACATCCTGGCGACGCGTGGCGCGGACGCAACGGGATACGGGGAGTGTTCGTGCTCGTGTGCCGTCATCCGCGCGTCGAGGATGCCGGCGTGGTCCGCGGAAGGGGTCCGCAATGCCCCCTGACCAGCACGCACCGTGCGCTGTTCATCCAAAGCAGGCGGGCGCGGACGCGGTTGCCGCCGCGCCCGTCTTATCCGACGAAGCGGCGCGTGCGCTCGTCAGCGTCGCCGTCGGCCTCGCGGAGGACCTTGGCGTCCCGTCTGCGGTGGCCGTCCTCGACGCCGACGGAGATGTCCGGCTCGCCGAACGCTCGGGGCAGCTCCCGGGACCGGCGCTCGCGTCGGCCATCGATGCCGCGCGCGCAGCACTTGCCGGGCGGGATGAGGCCGACGCCGAGACCGGGTCGGCCGCGATCGTGTTACGGGACGCGGCGGGGCTGTTCGGTGCGCTCGGGGTCGCGGGCGGTCCGGACGGGTTCGGTCTCGAGGCGTGCCGGAATGCGGGACGCGCACTCGGCCTGATCTAGCCGCACGGCGTGAGCAGGGCCGTCTCGGACCAAGCGGTGCCGGGACGTCCCGGGCAGCGCGCCGGTGCTCCGGGTCACTCGACGGGGTCGGTGTCCTTGCTCACCACCTCACGCAGCGCGGCGCGCTCTGCCCGCAGGCCTTTCACGGCCGGGGCCAGGCGGCGCTCGCCCTCCGGGGTCAGCCGCACGTAGACGACCCGCCCATCGGTCTCGGAAGCGATGCGCGTGACCAGCCCGGCTGCCTCGCTGCGGTTGATCAGTTCGGTGACGGTGCTCTGCGCGAGACACAGGCGGTTGGCCAGGTCCGATACCGTCGCCTGCCGGGACCCGTCGGGTGCGCCGTGGATCATCAGCAGCAACAGATAGCGCTGCGGCGTCAGGCCCTGGGCGCGTGAGATCTGTTCACCCCGCCGCAGGAATGCGCGCAACGCCGCGCGAAGCCGGGCCGCATGCTGGTATTCGGCCAGTGAGGGCACCTCTGCCCGAGAGCCCGTTCGCGCAGACCCGGCCGCCGCCGGCGCCCGTCGACGCTGTGGGGACGGCGGCGACACGCGGCCATCATAACAGCGCCCCTATCGCTGATCCGGGTGCAAGAACGGCTCGCTGTTGCGGCCTTCGGACTCGAACAGGCCGTAGTGGCCGAGCAGATCCGCCCACCAGTCGGCGCTCTTGTGCCATCCGTCAGGGGACTGGTCCGGCGGCGGCGGTGCGTCCACGATGCGGCCTATCGTGATATCCGGAATCAGGCTCACCGTGTTTGTGGGGTGATCGACACCCGCCAGAGCCGTGGTGGGGACGTATCCGACGTGACCCGGATGGCCCGGGATCTTGTGGACGCGGATGCCCGTCGGGCGGATGCCCTCGATCTCGCCGGCAGCCGTGCCGTCGCGCTGACGTACCAGATAGCCGACCATGCGCAGATCGACCGTCGGTGCGGGAGTGGTTGACATGTCATGCCTCCTTCAACTTCGCAATGCGATGTGATCGATGTCCGGCGCGGTACACGCTCGGGCAAAACACATCGTAGTACGATTTAGAACGGCGTCAAACACCAATGTGCGAACCCCTACCGTCGGGGACGGCCCGCCATTGCGCCGCGCGGCGGACAGGGGCGTTTAGCGCCCGCGCGGCATCCACGTGAAGCGCCGCTGGGCGACGATGAACCAGCCGACGCCCCAGAGCACGAGCACGGCAAGGTCGCTCCATGCGAAGCCGCTGCCAGTCGTGTACGGGTTGTAGGCCACCAGCAGGGCGGCGGCGAGTTGGCTCACCGGAAAGATCTTGGCGATGTCGTTCAGCCATTGCGGCAGCCCGCTCACCGGCACGAACATGCCGGAGATGAAATACAGCGGCAGGACGATCGCCTGGGTGATCGGCTGGGCGGCGTCGTAGAAGACGAGCGGGCTCTTGCCGTTCTGGTGCGGAGGGAAGCGCGCGGCCAACAGGTCGGTTGCTCGCTGGCTGTCGGTCCCCGGGAGCTGCAGGTCGTTTGTCGTCGCTGCGCCGACCTGCGAGACGACTGCTCCCACCCCGACGAGCGCGGCGATCCAGACGGGGATCACGATCAGGCGGTGTCGCGCGACAAGGGTGCCGAGCCGATAGAGGACTGCAGCCATGTGGGGGTACGACCGCGTCAAGAGGGCGGGGGGCCTGTCGGCCGTTCATCCTAGTCGGGCGCCTGAATGCGAGCAAACCAGGGGTTTTCTTGCGTTCGGGCCCGTCGCGCCTGCGTGTCAGGAATGCAGAATGTTGACCGCGCGGGCGGCGACGAACAGGATCGCCGCGACCGAGATCGCCGACTCGATGGTCATGAGCGCTTTCGCCGGCCGGGTCAGCGGCATCGCGTCGGTCGGGCTGAACGCAATCGAGTTGGTCGTCGCCAGATACAGGTAGTCGAACAGGTGCGGCGTCCACTCCGGGCGCGCGAGGGAGGGGTTCTCGTCCTGGGGGAACTGGATGTCCGGAACCCGGCGCTTGCCCGCCAGCGCGCGCTGAACCGGTCCACCGCAGTCGAGCTCCCAGAACGCGAGCCCGAACGCGATCACGTTGGAGACCCACAGCACGACCGCGCTCATCAGCAACTGTGGCCCGCTGATCCCCAGATTGCCCGGCCCAACGAGCGATCCGATCAGCAGTGCGGTCCCGACGACACTGAACGTGACGATGACCCCGAGCAGCGCGGTGACGATTGCACGGCGCTGCTGCGCCGTGCGGCTGCCGCCGAGTCCGCTGGCCAGGATGAGCGCCAGCACCGCGTAGGGCGCCGCTACAATCAGCCAGATCCACCAGCCCACGCCGTGGACGAGGCGCCAGTTCGCGGCCTGGCTGACGAGCGCCAGGGCAATGAACCCCATACCCGCGACGACGACGAACGGGGCTGCCTCACCGCGCGCCTCGCGGATCGCTTCGCGCATCGCGTCCGAAGTCATGCTCGGCCCTTTCGCACCGGTCTGGATGAATCCTCCCCGGTCGTGCGGGTCCGCGTGCGGAGGCCGTCACGGGCCTCGGCAGCGCGCTCATGGTGGCCGGCGCTCGGCGATGTGGGTCGCGTGGCGGGTTGTCGCGATGGTAACCGTGGTGTTACGGTAGCGGCGTGGTTACCGAACGGTGGTGTGCCCGGGCGCCGGGCGTGTCGGGACTCGCCGCCGGGGGCCCGGCGGTCCGGCGCACCGGCGCGCAGGGCTCGGGCGGCTGACGGATGGGGGCAGCCCACACCTCAGGTGACCCGTTCGCGGCCATCGGCGATGGAAACCGGCGCGAGATCCTGCGCCTGCTCAGCGAGGGCGACAAGCCGGTGCATGAACTCGCTGCGGAGCTGCCGATCAGCCGGCCCGCGGTCTCCCGCCACCTCAAGCTGCTGAAAAACGCGGGCCTGGTCGCCGAGCGCGCGCAGGGCAATCGCCGGATCTACTGCCTCGAGGACGAGGGCCTGCACATCGTGCAAGACTACCTCGAGCGCATCTGGGGCGATGCCGCCGACCGCTCTCGGCTACTTGTCGAGAGCACGAAGACCGAGCGTCGGCGATGATCGACACCATCGCGATCTCGTTCGAGGTCGCGTGCTCATCCGAGCACGCGTTCGCCATGTGGACCTCGAGGATTGGCAGGTGGTGGCCAGCCGATCACACCGTGTCCGGGAGTCCCGCCGCGGTGGTCCTGGAAGGCGCCCTCGGCGGGCGTGAGTACGAGCGCGCCGCCGATGGTGTCGAGTTCGGGCGGGGCCGGGTCAGCGCGTGGGAGCCGCCCGACCGTCTGGCCTCCACGTGGCATCTCAAGCGTGTGCCATCCAAGGCCACCGATGTCGAGATCCGGTTCGTTGCCCCGACGGACGAGCGCACACGGGTCGAGATCGAACATCGCGGGTGGGGGCGCCCGGGTGCCGCTGCCGGCGAATGGCGTACACACAATCGCGCCGGCTGGGAGGCGCTCCTTCCACATTTCACAGACGCGATCGACCAAGGAGACAACCGATGGCAGCTGGGACGAAGGACGACCCCCGGTTGCTGAAGACCCCCCGGGCACGTCGGCGTACACGATGTATCGGGACGATGACGGTGATCCGCCGGCGCTGGTCTGTCGGGTCGGGTCCACGACGCTTACATACGACCTGCGTGCCATCGACGACCTGTACGCCTGGTTGTTGGATCAGGATGACTGGGTGCCCCTTGGCGCCGCGGACGAGCAGAAGGCCGCTGCCGACGGCTCGGTGGAGGCCTGGGGCCGCTCGGCCGAGAATCCGGTCGGCGGCTGGTACGGGCTGCGCAGGGGCTATCGCGGCAGGTTCGGCATGTACCTGCCGCCGCTGCTCGAGGAACTCGGTCTGGCTGAACTCACCCATGACGCCCGCAACAACCGCATGCGCGCCGTTCGCTGATCCGGCGCGGGACGCGCGGCGAGCCACGGCGCCGGTCGGCGAGTTCCGTCGCCGGGCGACACCCGCTAGCGTGGCCCCGTGCATTTCGGTCTGACCTTTCGGCAACGCGCGACATGGCTCTACGCGGCGGCCATATGGCTTGCGATCGCCGTCGGCGATCTGGCGATCGGGGCCGCGTCCGTGGCTGTCATTGGAGCGCTGGGGGTGGTGCTGTGCCTGACACGCTTCCTAATGTCGGCCCGAGTGGGCGTGACGCTGACGCCTGATGCCGTGACCATCCAGACAATGCGCCGACGCACCATCCCGTGGCCGGCGGTGCGGTCTGTCCTCGTGGAGAACTGGTGGGGGTCGTCGACGCTGGTGGTGGTGGAGGCGGATCGTCGCACCCGGCTGCCGGTGCCCCGCAAGTCGGATCGCAAGCAGGACCCGGCATTCGACGCCGCCGCCCATGCGATTCGCGCGTGGGCGGTCGCGCATGGAGGCGGTGGATAACCGCCGACCCGGCGCGAGGCCCGAGCCGCACGCCCTAGGCGTCCCGCGGTGCCGGCCGAAACCGGAGCGCCGACCACACGTCGTCGATCGCGATCTGTCGGACGGCGCGGATGCCGTGGCCCATCACCCGCCGGCCGAGGGAGTCGCGGTTGAGGTCTGTGCCGAGTTGCCCCGCCTTCGGGTATGCGATCCACGTCAGCCGGTCGGCCCGAGCCGCGGCAATCGCGACGGCGCCCGCCCGCTCGAGCTCGCTGGCGGTCGTGACGAACAGAATCACAGCGCTTGCCTGGTCGGGGCTCTGGGTGAGGACGGCCCCGTCGGGCAGATCGATGTCGACCCCATCTGGTGCGCCACGGATCAGCACCGCGTCGCCTGGCTTGAGCTGGAGCTTGGATCCGACGGTCATGTCGTGCAGTCCAGCCGAGCCGGGACGATCGCGCAAGCGCAGACGATGCCGCGGCGGCGCTTGCGCGCCGCGCCGGACCGTGGTCGCATGGACGGCGATGCGCGTGACCTGCAGCCGGCTGGGAGCCGTGCTCGGCCTCGTCCTTGTGGGCAGCGTCGGGGTACCGCCCTGGGCGGCCACCTCACGCGTCAGCGACCTTGCGCTGCCCCCCCGCCGATCGTTGTCCTGGCGCCGGGGGTGACGTATCAGCGCGCGGTGCTGCCGGGCGGCGAGGTTGTGCACATCATCCGGATCTCGCCCCACGGCCTGGCCGCACTCGATCCGATCGTGGTCTCCGGAGCCGTCAGCGCACGCGGTGACCTGGCGCAGGCGACGCGTGCATTGGGTCCGACCGGCGCGGTCGCAAGCGTCAATGGGGACTTCTTCAACTTCGCCCGGGCCTATCCGAGCGGACTGACCGTTACGCGGAGCGCGGGGCTCGTCAGCGCGCCGAACCCGCTCAGGTCGTCGCTGGTGATCTCACCGGCGGGCATCCTGTCGCTCGAGCGGGCGGTCCTGGAGGGCTCGTGGGCGCCGATCGCCGCGAACGGGACGAACCTGGCGTCCCCGGGCGACATCAGCGGTATCGACCGTCCCGCGGTGCACGCCAGTGAGGTCATCCTGTTCACGCCGGGGTACGGGTCGACGATCGCGCCGCTTCCGGCGCACCTGCCTGTCGGCGCCGCCGGCCCGCCCCCGACGGGCGAAGACTCCGCGACGATCGCATCTGACGCGCCCGGCCCGCTGGAGCCGAACCGGCTGGTCACCGGAACGGTCGTCGCGAACGGCTCGGCTCGGTCGGTGCAGATCCCCGGCTCGGACATCGTGCTGACCGGGGTCGGGGCGGCGGCGCCGCCGATCCAGGCCCGACTCCCTGTGGGTGCGCGCGTGTCCATCGTCGCGCGCATCGCCGGGATTCCTGCCGGTGCCGCCGCAGTCGGCGGCGGCCCGGCGCTCGTGGTCAACGGTCATTCGATCCACAACGCCGGGGAGGGCTTCATCGCCAGCCAGCTCATGCCACGCTCGGAGCGGACCGCCATCGGTCAAACTTCGGGAGGCGCGGATCTGCTGGTGACGGCCGAAGGACCCGGCGAGGGCAGCCGCGGCATCACCGTGCCCCAGCAGGCGGATCTTATGGCGCGCTTGGGTGCCCGCGTTGCGATCGCGATGGACTCCGGGGGAAGCAGCCAGATGATCGTCAATGGCGTCGATGTCATGCCGTGGTCACGGCCTCGGGCCATCAGCACCGCGATGGTCGTCGACTACGCCGGCGTGCGCGTCACATCGGTGCCGGTGCCGATATCGCCCAACGGCGACGGGGTTGACGACCGGGCCAGCGTCCCGGTGATCGTGCCGAGCCCCGGGACGCTTTCGGTCAGACTGACGGGCGCGCAGCGCGCACCGATCACGCTGGTGGACCAGGCCGTTCCGGCCCTCCCGATCAGCGTTCCCGTCGAGACCCCTTGCGACTTGGTCTGCCGGACGGCACCTACCGCCGCGCTGCGTCCTTGACGTCGACCATGGGAGCCGTCTCGCGTGATTCCCAAGTGATTGTCGTCGACCGAACTCTTGGAGACCTGCGTGTCCGGGCGCTCCGCCCTCACGGGGAGCCCCAGGAACAGATCGGTTTCCGGCTCGCGCGGTCCGCGGTGGTGACGATTCGGGTGACAACCCGCGCGGGCCGGACCCTGAGCGTCGTCATGGCTCGGCAATGGCTTTCCGCGGGATTGCACGCGATCACGTGGAACCAGCGGCGCGGTCGGGCCATCGTGACCGGCGGTGCCGATGTCGTTGTCCAGGCGTCGACGCGTTTCGGGACGCATGGGCTCGTGGTCGGCGTGGTGCTCCTGAAGGCGACGCACCCACCCCGTTAGGCCGGTGAGCGGTCGCGACGCTGTCGACGTCACGACGGCGGCAGCGCGCGCAGCGATCGTTAGCGGGCGCAGGCGGTGCGGCGCCCGGGCCGACATCCGACCGGCGCCGCCCGCCGTGTCAGAATCCCGACGACGCGCCACACTCACCCGGCGCACGCTCCCAATTCGTCCAGCACAGCGACAGGCGGCCACCGATCATGGACTTCGACGAGCTCGACAAGCTTTCGACCGGCGAACTGCATCATCGCGCGGTCAAGGCGGCCGAGCATCACCTCGACATCAAGTTCTTCTGGAAGCTGATGGAGTACATCCCCACGGCCGAGGTCGTCGCCGGCAGTGAGGGGAGGGCCGATACCGACGTCGAGCACATCTCCATCTGGATGCACGATTATGCGAACCGCCACGGCACGCTCGACGAGGCTTCGCGTCCCGTATATATCGACTATCTCGAGCACCACTCGGAGCCCGGCACGACCTGAACCCGCACGTGCTGGCGCGCGCACCCCGTCGCTGGCGCGCGGCGGGTACGCGCGGCGCTCCGGTCCTGCGTGCCCGCCGCCGCACATACGACTGCGGGTGCCCGATCCGCGCGGGCCTCATTCGCGGTCGGCGTCGCCTCGAGCAACCCACCGTGGGGCGGAGTTCCCTCGTTGGCGCGCGCGGCAGACCGGCAGGCATCGTCAAGATCCACGCTGGCCCCGATTGCGTGACGTCCTCGCGACAATCCGTCGGTCATGAGGTAGATTCATCCGCATTGCACCAGGTAGTCAGAACTCCCGATGCTCGACCCAGACCCCGGGGCGTTCGAGCGTGCGGTGGTCGACCTGCCCGCCGGGCCTCGTCATTGGACAGGCGCTGCGAATGTTGACCAACGAGGACTACCGGCTGACCGGCATCGACCTCGAGTCCGCCCGGCGAGCTGTCGCCGTGGCGCTCGTCATGAGCGTCTCGTCCGACGAGATCCATCGCGCGCGCGACTACCTGCCGCCGCACTCCGAGATGGTGCGCCTGCTCGACCTCGTGGGCTGGGCAGGAGCGCCCGAGACCGACGTGGTGCTTCGCCCCCAGGATCGCCGGGTCTTGCTCGACGTCGTGTACGCGATGCTGATCTTGGCGGCCGAGGAAACTGCGCGCAGTGTTGAGCAGGCGCTGCTGCCGATGTCACCGTCCGTGAGCGCGGACACTGCCGTGCTGGCCGCAGCCGAGTCGCTCGCGGGGCTCGCCGGTCGTCTGCAGAGTGCCGTCACGCCTGAGGCGGAGCAAGGTCGCGCCGCGGATTCGGCCGAGAAGCAGGTCTCGCCCGCACTTCGTGCCCTGGCGGATTCGGTGGGACTTCCGGTCTGGATCGCGAGCCCCGAGTTCGTCATCGAGTGGATTAACCCAGCTCTCGAGGAACTCCTCGGCGCTGACCTGGAGTTGGTCCGCGGCACGCCGTGGCATCTTTGGACCGATCCCGCGGACGCTCCGAGGGTCGGACAGGTGCTCAAGGCGGCTCGGCTCGAGCACCGAAACTGGTCGGTTGAGGCCGGGGTCGGACCCGTGGAGGGCCCGTTCACACGACTGCTGATGATCGCAGCGCCCCGGCGAACGGATGCGGGAGCGCTGGTGGGCTGGACGGGGATCTGCTTTGACGTCACCCATAATCCGGCGCTTCCGACGCGCCTCGGGGCCGTCACCCAAGCGCTGTCGGTGGACGCGGCCAAGACGAACCTCATGCTGCGCCAGCTGCCAGCGATGATCTGGACCACCGATCTCGAGCTCCGCTGCACGTTCTCGCACGGAGCGGTGTTTCGGTCGTTGGGAGCGGAGTCCAACCAACTCGCCGGTCGTTTGATCGGCGAGATCGTCGGCACGGCCGATCCCGGGCATCCCGCGCTCGTCGCGCATCGCCGTGCGCTCGGGGGTGATGCGGCGCAGTACCGCGACACGTTCGCCAAGCGCATCTTCGACGTGATCGTCGAGCCGCTCCGGGATCACGACGGCCACATCGTCGGATGCGTTGGTCTTGGCGTGGAGGTCACGGCGAAGGTCGAACGTGACCGGGAGCGCGAGCAGCTGCTGCGCCAGCTGCGGTTGGGTCAACGGATTGGGCGGATGGGCAGCTGGGAGCTGGAGATCGATTCCGGCGCCTGGTCCTGTTCGGACGAGGCCTACCGTGTGCTGGACGCTGAACCGGGCGAGATCGAACCGAACTACGGGTCGTTTATCGATCGGGCGCATCCCGATGACCGGACGCGACTGCGCGACCTCCACGCACGCGGCGTGCAGACCGGGGAGGGCTACGAGACGGAGTACCGCATCGTGCTCAGTGACGGCGTGATCCGAAGGATTCGTGGAGCGGTGGCGTTCGAGCACGACGACAACGGGATCTTGGTGCGGGTCGCCGGGACCCTCCAAGACGTGAGTCTTCCCGAGGGCCGCCCCGCGGACGTCACGCACGCCGGCCCGTAGAACCACCGGCGCCGCCGCACCGCTGGCTCAGCACCTAACCGCGCCGCCGCTCGGTTGATGCGCCAGACGACGCGGCGGTGATGGCGGCCCGCAATGCCCGCCGTGGCGCCTCGAGGTCCGTTGCGAGCGCGCGCAGTTCGCTGCGGGCGAACTCGAGGGTGCCGACGAGCACCTCGAGTGCGAGGACCTCTTCGCGGGCGCTCGCGAGGATTCCGGCCACGCCATCGAGAACCCGTTCGTGCCGCGCGAGGGCCTCGAGGCCGGGCGGCGGACCGGACAGTGCCCGCGAGATGGCCTGGAGTTCGGTGGCAAGCGTGCGTATCTGCTGTCTGGTGGCAGGCGGCACCGTGTGCGGGCTCGCCTCGACGACGCGACGCGCGGATTCCAGTGCGGGTCCCAACACGGCGATCCGATCTCGCACGTTGGCGAACCCGGCGTCGGCGGCCCGGAGCGCGCGCAGGCGCCGTCGTGCGTCGGCGAGCGCCGGCTCGGCTTCCTCCAGCCGCACCAGGCGCTGGCGTGCAGCGTCGAGTTCGGGGCGAAGGGCCTCCAACTGGCGCCGCGCGGCCTCGATGTCGTTGGCAAAATGGTCGAGTTGGGCGTCGAGGCCAGCCAGCGTGCGGCGCGCGGCCTCATCTTCGCTCTGGGCGATGGCCGCCAAGACAAGCTCGATGTCGGCAACGGTGTCAGTCATGGAATCCAAGGATACTCCGGCCGTGGAGCGACCCTTCTTTTTGTGTTTCTTCCCCATGTCGCCGCGCTCCTTGCCCCGTGAGCACACAGTACTCCGGGACGTGCGCTCGGCATGCCCCGGCGGGGTACGCGATTGGCACGGCGCGGGGCCCCCGGCTGCAGCATGATCATCCGGGATGCTGGCGCGGATCACCGCGTGGCTGGTCGCGATGCCGCATGGCACCCGACGGGCGCCCCGCCCGCGCGAATCAGCCGGGTGCAAACTGGAACGTGGCCAGCCCGCAGGTGACAATCAGATCGGATGCCGGCATGGACGGCGTGGCCGCCGTCTCCTGGCAACTGAGGGTACGGCACAGCGATATGACCGGGACGGCGGTCCCCTTGATCCGGGGGGAGGTCAGGAAGCGCGGTTGGCCGCTGGAGGCCAACCACCGGTTGTCCCAGCTGTCGCGCGCGTCGTCGGAGCCGCGCGATTGGGCGACCCATGTGTTCGCGCCAGTGGCCTCCTTGCCGCGGCCCTCGCCAAGGTTGGAGCCGGCGAGGACGCGTGTGAGTCCGGTCCGGCGTCGGCCGCGCACACGCGCCAGCGACCCTGGTTGAAGGCGCCGGGCGAGCGTCCGCGCGGCGGCAGGACCGCCCTGGACGTCTGCGTCCGTGCGACGACGAACGACGTCGCGACTCCCGGGGACGGCTCCTGGACCACGTCCCCGCAGAACGTCAGCTGCTGGGCACCGCGGATCGGGAAACGGACGATCGGCTGCCTCACGATGGCGATGTGATTGGACGCGCCCGAATCGACCGGCTGGGTCTCGCCGCCGGGGACGAGGTGCCGCGGGTCCGCCAGGCAGTTGGAATGCCATGGATGGGTAAATACGAGCGGGAAGGCGTCGCCGGTCGGGGTGTCCAGCGGACGGACGTCGTGTCCGCTCATCGCGGGGGAGATCTCGCTGGCGCTAAGCGAGGTCGGTAATGCCGCCACCGAGATCGACGTCGTGGCGATCTCGCTTGATCCAGCCGGTGATACCGCGGCCGAAGTCAACCGGTTCTTGGCGGTGCATGACCTCACCGGGCGGATGAGCTCCATCATCGGCTCCCGCGCGGAACTCGCCTGAATCTGGGCGTCCTGGGACACTCGCGCACAGACGCTGAACGCGATTCGCTCGACGCATACGGCGCGGGTCCTGCTCATCGATACGCAGGGGCGCGAGGCGGGGGATTACGCGGGGGCCATCCCGACCTTGCCGGCGGCCCTTGCTGCCGACATCACGACGCTCGTGAACTCTTAGCGCCGACTCCGGGACGATGTCGCGCCGCACTTGCAGTCCTTGCAGGTGCACGGATCGCACGTGCAGTTGGGGTTTTCACAGTTGGACGCCATCGTTCGCTCCTGGCTGCTCGCAGATAAAAGGCCGCTCGGACGGTACCACGAAATCGTCGTGACCCCCGCTCACGAAGCGTGCAGCAGGCGGTGCATGCTCGTGTACGAGCCGACGTTTAGAGCATAAGGACGAGCGAGAACGCCATCGTGATGCACATGATCGTGAAGCTGGCGGCCTCGAGCCGCGGGGTCAGAAGCGGATGCGTGCCGGCCGATGACACGTCGGACCGGACGAGCAGCGACCCGTGGCCTCCTGCGTCAGCGACCATGACGGCCGCGGAGCCGCGCACAAATGTGGCGTCGACTTCCCACAGCGTGAAGCCCAGCAACGCCACCACGACCAGGAGCGTCACGAGCGGATTGCCGTGAGCGCCGGACATTGCCATCCCTGACCCGCTGTGAGCGGAGGACAGCGGCATGCCGATCCAGTACATGTCGAGCATCGCGAACGCCATGAGCCCATGGAACAGGTGGTGGCGAACGTGGTCCGTCACGACCGGTCCGGGGATGCCGTGCCGCGCACGGTAGTCCATCGCGGCCTTGGCGATGAACCACACCAGGAAGATCAGGAACACGACCTCCCAGACGGTGGGGGATACCTTGTTCCATCGCGGCACGAGCATGCCGATCATCGCCACCGCCATCAGCGCGTGGCAGACATCGACGTCGTATTCGATGACGCTCCCCCGGGGGCGCGCAACGATCAGACGCGTGACACAGTAGACCGCCACCACCGCCATCAGCGCGGCGAACATGTAGGCGAGCCATGTCGGCGATGCCATGATCATGCTCCGGCCTCCACTCCGACGGGTGTCTTATCGGGGGTCTCGTCCCGAGCCGTCCGCCGCCGCGGGCTGAGCGGCCAGTAGGCGAGCACCAGCAGGATGACCAGCGGCCCGGAGTTGGGATCGGTGGCTCCGCCGGCGAGGATCATTCCGAAGTTCTCGGTCAGCACCCAGATGATGGCGAACGTTGTGATCCCCAAGATGAGGGTGGCACGCGCCGCGGGGACGGGAAGAACAATCCCGGCAGCCACGACAACGCAGACGATCGCCAGCAAAATGGCAGCGGCGGCCCCGTGGTGGGCGAGAAAGCTTGTGGTGTGACGATCGATCGACCCGAGCCAGTGCGGCTGTCCGGAGTTCACCGTGCCGATCCCGCGCGACAGGAACGACGAGGATCGGCCGGAGCCGATCACCGCCAGGACGGCCAGGCCGATCCACACGACCAGCCAAATCGCCGTCGCGGCACGCCGTCCGACTGCACGGGCTGCGACATACGGAGCCGGTTTGGCGGAGCGATCCGACGGCCACAGCAACACGGCGAGCAGCGCGTAGAACAGGACGGCCCCAGGGCCACCGAAAAATGGTGTTCCGGTGCCGTGGAGCACTCCGCCGAGGCCCTCACCGAACCACCATACGCCGAACGACCAGGCGACCGACAGGGCGAGCGCCGGCTTGAGCACGGGGCGCCATGCGATCCCGACGCCGATGGCGATCTGGATGAGGGCGAACACGGTGTTCAGCAGCACGGCGTGGTGGTCCACCACGGATGCGTCCCAGGTGATGCTGCGTGCGATCCAGGACGGATTGCCAACCGCCGTTCCACCGATCATGCCGCTGAAGCCGCTGCTCCCGCGGGAGAACATGAACGGCTGAAGCTGCAGCACGCCGTCGACGAGCCAGACCATTGCGAGCAGCAACTGCAGGGTACGTCGATAATCGCGCGGCCATGCGATGTCGGATCGCGCTGCGTCTCTCGCGCCGCCGGAGGCCGTTGGACCCAGGGATGCCGCACTGCTCGTCACAAAGTGCCCCTTGTCAGACCCGCGCGAGACCTGGCGAATGGCATCGTCAGATCGCGATGGTGATCACCTGGGAACGGCGCCGCTCGGTCATCGCGCGCGCCCAACGGATCGGTGCGTCTGGCCGTGGCTCACCGGATTTCTACTACGCCGCGTAGAAGTTGGCAACCCCTACGTGCCCGGATACGTTTCGCGCACCGTGCGAGCCCCCGGCTCGCCTTCAGCCGGGCCGCTGTGCTCGGGCCCGCTGTGTCGCATCGGCCGACTTCCGCGCTGCCCGCGATGCGCGTTCATGGTCAGCCCACAGCAGCCGCACACGCTCCGAGTTGGCGTGGCGCGAACTGCTGTTCGGCGGTGCGGGTCCTAGCGCGCGTCGAGGGCGCGGCGCAACACCTCGGCTTCAGACCGAGGCATCGCCTGAACAAACTGGGCGAGGGCCGCGCCCGGATCGCTGCTCGCCTCGAGGGCCTCCATCATCGCCTGGGCGGTGAAGGCCGCGCGCGTATCGACGGTCGTGAAGATGACCACGCGCCCATCTTTGTGCCGCCGCGCCATGCCCTTGTTGGTCAGACGATCGAGGACCGTCGCAATCGTCGTATACGCATAGTCCGGCAACTGGTCCGCAACCGCACGGGCGGTCAGTTCGGCGCCCGGCTCCTGCCACAGCAAGTCCATAACGCGGCGCTCGAGGTCGCCGAGTCGCGGGCCGCCGCACTTGCAGTCGGCGCAGGTGCACGGCGAACAGGTGCACTTCGGATTGGTGCAGCTTCCCGTTGTGGTCATCGCCACCCATGCTTTCACGTTGTCGACGTGCCGGTCAATCGGCGTCCGCACGCCGAATCGGTGCACGCGTTGGGCCCTGCGGTGAGGCTCAGGATCCGGCACCTCGGCACCTCGGCACCGCTGCGACGCGCCGTGGAGTTGACGGTTACCTGCCGCCGACGGGAAGGGCGGTGTACCCGATCCGGGCCACGGCGGTGCAGATCTCGTCGACAGAGTGGACGGCAGGGTCATGGGTCACGGTCGCCTGGGCGGACTCAAGATCGACGACCGCGTCTGACACACCGAGGTCCTCGACGAGCGTCTCCTGGATGAGCGACGCGCAGGAACTGCAGTGCATGTCCGTGACGGTGAACTGGGTCGTGACCATGGGTGGCGCCTCCTCGCTGCCTGCGTGATGCGTGTCCTGGACGCGGACCTTATCACCGGCCGAGCGACGCCAATATCGGTAATCTGAACCCTTGTACTGGCGATAGCATCGAACGACAGCGGTGTGCAGGTGGCGAAGGTTGGTATGCCCCATCGGCAGGTGAGCTTCGGTGGATGAACCCATAACGGAGACCGGGGCCGCCGCGACTGGCGCCGTTGCGTCGTTCGCCGTCGG
The DNA here is from genome assembly GCA_963842065.1 of uncultured Thermoleophilia bacterium. Classification (GTDB taxonomy): domain Bacteria; phylum Actinomycetota; class Thermoleophilia; order Miltoncostaeales; family Miltoncostaeaceae; genus CAITWD01. The sequence continues at coordinate 270,508 of CAWJEW010000008.1, forward strand.
GGGAATGACCTGCGGCGCATGCGCCGCGCGCATCGAACGGCGTCTGAATCGGATTGAGGGCGTCGCGGCGACCGTCAACTATGCGTCCGAGCGCGCCCGCGTCGTGATGCCGGACGGCATCGTCCCGGCGCGGGTGATCGACGAGATCGAATCGACCGGGTATACGGCGTCCCTCGTGTCGGATGACGCCGACCAACTCAAACGGCAAGCCGCGGACATCGAGCGTCGCGTGCGTTCGCTGCGTTGGCGGCTGGTTGTTGCCGCCGTCATTTTCATGCCGTTGTGTGAGGCGTCCTTCGCGTTCTGGTTGGTACCGCAAGCGCGGTTCCCAGGCTGGCAATGGCTGCTTGTCGTGCTGACGATCCCGGTAGTGACGTGGGCCGCGTGGCCCTTCTACTCAGCCGCCGCGCGCAACCTCCGGCACGGGACCTTCACCATGGATGTGTTGGTGTCGATGGGCATCGTCGCCGCGACGTCGTGGTCCCTGTACGCAATGTTCTGGCTTGACAACGGGCATGGACAGACGGCGACGCTTTCAGAACCGCACCACCTGCCCGGGGGCGCGATCTACCTAGACGTGGCCGCCGGCGTGACGACTTTTCTTCTCGCGGGACGATATTTCGAGGCGACGTGGCGCCTGCGCTCGGGGAACACTCTCAGGTCGCTGGCGGCAATCGGCGCCAAGGACGTCGCGGTGCTCGACGCCGCCGGCGTCGAGCACCGCATGCCCGTCGCGCATCTGCAGGTCGGCGATCGATTCGTCGTTCGCCCCGGCGAGACGGTCGCCACGGACGGCGAGGTCGAGTCCGGTCGTGCCGCGATGGACACGAGCGCCATGACCGGCGAATCGGCGCCGATGGACGTCTGCATCGGCGATCGCGCGCTCGGCGGCACGGTGTCGGTGGACGGTCGTCTGGTCGTGCGTGCGACCGGCGTGGGCAGCGACACGCAACTGGCCCACATGGTCCGCCTGGTCGAAGATGCACAGAACCAGAAGGCGGCGGCGCAGCGACTCGCCGATCGCATCTCGAGCGTCTTTGTTCCGACCGTGATCATCATCGCCGTCGTGACGTTTGCCGGTTGGTTGGCGGCCGGCGACAGCGTCCAGGCCGCCTTCAGCACGGCGCTGTCGGTACTGATCATCGCCTGCCCGTGCGCGCTCGGCTTGGCGACGCCGACGGCCCTGCTCGTCGCCTCCGGACGGGGTGCGCGGGCCGGAATCTTCTTCAAGCGCTTTCAGGCCCTCGAGTTGTCCCGACAGGTCGACACGGTCCTGCTGGACAAGACCGGAACCCTGACCCAGGGCCGGATGGCGGTGACGGACGTGCAGGGCGTCGCAGGCGTGTCTCGGTCGGAGGTCCTGAACTGGGCCGGCGCCGTCGAGCAAGGATCCGAACACCTGGTGGGTCGTGCGATCGCCTCGTACGCGCGCGAGGCAACCGGCGACCTGCCGGCCGTCGAGGAGTTCCGGGCCTTTCCCGGTCTGGGCGTTCTGGGAGACGTCGCCGGCAGCAGCGTCATGGTGGGACGTGCAGACCTGGTCGCGGGGGCAGAAGTGACCGTCCCCGCCGAGCTGGCGGACGCGTGCTCGCGCTGGGAACAACTCGGCCGCACGGCGGTGCTCGTGCGTCGGGACGACGCAATCGTCGGGGCAATCGCCATCGCCGACACGCCGCGGGCATCGGCCACGCCGGCGGTCCGCGATCTTCAGGCGCTCGGGCTTCAGTGCGTCCTGCTCACCGGTGACAACGGGGCAACCGCACGGGCCATCGCCGACGCGATCGGGATCAGCGAGGTCATCGCCGGCGCACTTCCGTCCGAGAAGGTCGACGTGATTCGTCGCCTGCAGCACGACGGCCATTCGGTTGCCATGGTCGGTGACGGCGTCAACGACGGGCCGGCGCTGGCCAACGCCGATCTTGGCTTGGCGGTGGGGTCCGGTAGCGACGTCGCCAGGAACGCCGCGGATATCATCATCGTTCGTGACGACCTGCGCGTGATCGCCACGGCGATCGACCTGTCGCGGCGGACCCATAAGACCATCCGCGAGAATCTGATGTGGGCATTCGCGTACAACGTGGCCGCGATCCCCCTCGCGGCCGCGGGGCTGCTGAACCCGCTGATCGCTGCCGGCGCGATGGCGCTCTCATCTGGCTTCGTCGTCTGGAATAGTGCCCGCCTACGGCACGTCGGCGACCCACCCGCGTCGCTGGAGCGCCCGGCTCCGGGTGTCAGCGCTCCCATAGCGAAGGACGTTCCCGCGCGCGCGCAAGTCCAGGCCTGAACCCGCGTGTGGCCCGACCGGACGATGCGATGCCGCGCCCGTCGCGGGGGTGCCCGGCGTTCCTCGAGATCATTACGGTCGCACAGGCGCCATGGCCGGTCGTTTGACCAGCGCCCGATTCAATCGATGCCCGCGCGCGTGACAGCCGTAATTCCCGCCCGCGCGGCCAACTCATCCATCGTTCCGGCCCGCAGCGCAGCGTGGACCTCGTCTGGGTCAAGGCCAGCCTCAAAAAGTCGCTGCTCGAGACCCTTTTCGCGCGCCCATGCCCAAAAGAGGATCCCGATCATTCCAAAGGCCACGATGCAATGGCTGAACATCATGACGGTGCCGGCATTCGCTTGATCCTGCATGGGCCCGATGCCCCAGGATGCGTCCAGCGCGGCGTGTCCGGGATACAGGGGTGTTCCCGAGAACCAATAAATATTGGCGATGATGAGCCCGACGAACCACACGCCGGCCATGTAGCCGCACTTCGCACCGGTGCGGAACCAGTCGGGCGCCAGCGAGAACCTCTCCAGGACGGGGCACCAGACCAGCACGCCGAAGATGAAGAACGACACCTGCTGAGCGATCCACGCGACGTTTGAGGTCAGGACTTCGTCGTGGATGGCTGGTGAGAGCCAGAATGCCGTGCTCGCGACCCAGAGCGGAAAGCCGACGAATGGATGCGCGATGAGTCGCCGGAAACCGGGCAACTCGCTCGTGGCGCGTGGCAGGGCTGCGACCAGGAGCAGCGTGCCGATCCCGCTGATCAGCGTGTGCTGGACCATGTGCACTTCGAGGAGTCCGTCGTGCGCCATTCCCGCGATCGGCGAGCAGACGGCCAGGATCAGGACGAAGATGCCGCCGATGCCCGCGACGCGGTGCCACCCTGGCGCTGCGCGCCTGAGGACGTAGATAGCGACGAGCGCGATGCCGACGCTCTCGACAGGGGGCACCGACCAAAGGGTCCACCAGTGCGGCGTCGTCGGCAGCGTGCCGATTGCTCCGGTGCGCACCGACTGGTCGCCGGTCACTGCTGTCACCGCGAACGAGAGCGCGAGGACGCATGCGACCACCATCAAGCTGAACGTCACCAGGCGGGAACGGTGCATCCCCGGATGATGGCAGCAACCGGCGCGCCGGTCGCTTGCGGTCGCTGAGCGTCAGCCACATGGGGACATTTGACTCGACGCTGCGCCGGCGGATCGTTCGCCTTCCCCTGACACGGCACGGGCGCTGCGGCTTCGGGTGGCGCGGCGCCCCGACGGACTCGACGCCGTCCTTCGCCTAATCGCGCGTGCGCCGCGAAGCGGCACGCATGTACGCGATGCCGACGGCGTCTGGACCGGAGTAGGTTCCCACAACGGGGCCGAGATCGACGATGTCGGGGTTGAGGCGCGGGACGACGCCCCGCACCCGCTCCCGCAGCTGCGCCCCGAGCTCGGGTGCGTCAGCGTGGACGATTCGGAGTCCCTCAAGATCTCCGGCCCCCCGGACCAGATCGGTGAGCGCATCGAGTCCCTGCTGGCGGCTCCGCACGCGGGACTGTGGCTGCACTTCACCGTCGTGGAGTGAGAGCACCGGCTTGACCTTGAGCACTCCGCCAACGAATGTCTGCGCCCGGCCGATGCGGCCGCCGCGGTGGAGATAGGTCAGGGTGTCGAGCAGAAAGTAGATGCCCGTGCGAGCGCGACGCTCGGCGATGTTTTCGACAACGGTCACGACGTCGGCTCCGCGGGCGATGTCCCGGCAGGCGGCCTCCACCAATAGCTGGAGTCCGATCGTGACCGACTCGCTGTCGACCGGGTGGATCCGGGCCAGATCGATGTCGCGCGCGGCGACTAGCGCGGACTGGAGTGTTCCGCTGAGTTTGCGCGAAATATGCAGGCTGACGACATGGTCGTCGGTCCCGGCCAGGAGCCCGCGGTACACGTCCGCGAACGCACGCGGCGGCGGTTGTGATGTCGACGGATTCTCGGGGGAACCGGCCAGGCGTCGATAGAACTCGGAGGGCTGAAGGTCGATCCCGTCACGGAACTGTTCGTCGCCGAACCGGACCGTCAGTGGCACGACGTGGACACCGAGGCGCTGCGCGGCGGCGGCCGTGAAGTCGGCGGTGCTGTCGGTGACCAGGTGAATCACTCGACTACTCCAACGAGAGCACGTACGGGTAATGGGGCTGGCCACCATCCTGCAGCTCGAAGGCGACGGCAGGGTACGACAGCCCGAGCGCCGTGACCAGCAGGTGCGCGGCCTGCTCGGTCGTGGCTTGGCCGCGGTAGACGGTGACAAGCTCCGGCGGGTCGGGGAGGGTCGCCAGCAGCTCCTGGATCACGACCCCCTCGTCGCTTCCGACGCGGGTCAGCTCCCCGTCGAGGAGAGCGAGCACGTCCCCGACATGGATTTTGTGGCCGTCGAGCCGGCTGTCGCGGACCGCACGTGTGATCTCCAGCGTGCGGACGCGCCGCGCGGCGGCCTGCATCTGGGCGACGACCGCATCGACCGGGTGGTCAAGGTCCCAGCAGAGCAGTGCGCTGATCCCTTGGGGGAGGGTGCGCGTCGGGACGACCCGCACGTCGACACCATCGGCGAGGGCCTGGACCTGACGCGCGGTGAGAATGATGTTGTCGTTGTTGGGGAGCAGGATCACCGCGTCGGCGTCCGCGTCACGGACTGCGCGAACCAGATCTTCGGCAGACGGGTTCATCGTTTGGCCGCCCTCGACGATCCGGTCCGCCCCAAGGCTTTCGAGGATGCCCTGGAAGCCGCCGCCCGACGCCACGGCGACGACCGCGACACGTCGGCGCGGGGCCTGCAGACCGCGCGCACGGGCGCCCGCGCGCTCCGAGACCGCCCGGTGCTGGGCCGACATGTCCTCGACTTTCACGTGGCCGACCCGACCATACCGGGAGGCGATCGCGATGACCTCGTCGGGTGCGATCGTGTGAATGTGGACGCGCGTACGCGGCGCGTCTCCGACGACGAGCAGCGAATCGCCGTGCGGTGCCAGCACGGCGCCAAGCGCAGCCACATCGCTGTCCGGTCCCTCGACGACGAACTCGGTGCAGAACCCCCAGGGCTCGGCGTGCTCGGCGATCGCGGCCGCGCCGCGCAACGGCGCGGCGGCCACCGGCGGCTCCGGTGGGTCCCCGGGCGCGCGGACCCGCGGTCGGCCGGAACGATCTGCACCCGATGCGTCCGGCGGCTCGCTGAGATCGAGTTCGGCCACGGCGCGGGCGAACCCGCTGAGGACCACCGCGAATCCAAAGCCGCCGGCGTCAACGACACCCGCGTCGCGCAGTACGGGCAGCTGGTCGATCGTGCGGGCGACCGCAGCGTGCGCCTCGTGCACGCCTCGGGCCAAGACGACGCGCACATCGGGCGACGTGGCGGCAGCTGCGTGCGCGGCCGCCGCGCAGTCGCGCACGACGGTCAGAATCGTGCCCTCGATGGGGTTCATCACCGCCGCGTCGGCCACCCTCGTCGCCTCGCCGAGCGCAGCCGCGAGCGAGGGCGCATCGGCGCGTGACTGCCCGTCCAGTCCGTGCGCCAGGCCGCGCAAGACCTGTGAGAGGATCACGCCACTGTTGCCCCGGGCGCCCATGAGGGCGCCATGTGCGGCAGCGTCCATGACCGCCGACACGCTCGTCGGTTCGACCGCCGCGTCGGCCTCCGCGACCGCCGCCCGCAGGGTCAGGTACATGTTCGACCCGGTGTCGCCATCGGGCACGGGGAACACGTTGAGCTGGTTGGTCTGCTCTTCGTTGGCGTGCAGGTACGCCAACGCGCCGCGCAGCCCATCGAGCAGTTCAGCGCCGCCGACCTCGAGCAGCGGTGCGCGGGTCGTCGTGGGCGGTGACCCGTCCGGGCTAGCGCCGGACACTGGGCTCGTCCTTCCGGCACCCGCTCGGCAGGCCCGCGCGCGCGGACGTGAGCAGGCGGGTCGGATCGCTGTCGGATTCGCCGATGCCCGCGCACGGCGCGCCGTCCCATGGCATGGCTGTCACCCGCGTGGTGAGCGCGATCCCGGCGGGTCGGGCGATCGGAACCACTGTGGCGGTCATGAGCACGCGCAGTGTACTCCGCCATGCCGGCGACCCCTGCGCGGGCGAGACCGGTCTTCCAAGCGACCGTCGATGCTCGCACGCGTCAGCGTCCTCTTCTGCGCAGCGTCAGCCTCGGCCCCAGAGGCGTCTGCCGGCCCCGGGTCTGTGGCGGGCTCGTCGGCCGCTCGGCATACTTCGATCGATGAGGTCGACGCCGGAACCTGGCTAGTGGCGCCGCGATGACCCTTACGGTGCTGTTCGCCCTGGCCTCCGCGTTCGCGACCGCGGTCCACTTGCTGACGCAACATTCGGCGAGCATCGGTGCGCCGAAGAGGCACCGGGGCTGGCGCCTGGCGCGCTACCTGCTCGGCCACCCGCTGTGGCTGTTTGGGTGGGCCGCCGCGATCGCGGCGTTTGCGCTCCAGGCCCTCGCCCTCCACCACGGCCAGCTTTCGATCGTCCAACCCCTTCTTGTGACCGAGCTCGTGTTTGTCCTGGCACTGCGTCAGGGCTGGATCCGCCAGCACGTCGCACATGCCGCGTGGACCTCCGCACTCGTCACGTGCGCGGCGCTCGCCGTCTTTTTGAGCGTGGGCGCGCCTCAGGGTGGAGATCCCGCCCCCGAGGCGGGCGAATGGCTGTCCGCGTTGGTGGTGTTCTGCGGGATCGTCGCCGCGTGCAGCGCGATCGCAGGGCGAGGATCACCGGTTCGCCGCGCGGCGATCTATGCGACGGCAGCATCGGTGACGTGGGCACTCATGGCGGCGTTCCTCAAGACGGCAACCGACACGCTGACGACATCCGGCATCGGCGCGGTGCTCACCCAGTGGCCCATTTACGCGCTGATCGGCGCTGGAATCGTCGGCACCCTGCTCCAGCAGGCCGCCCTCCACGTCGGTCCCTTGAGCGCGTCCCAGCCACTTCTGGTGGTCGTCAACCCCGTTGCCAGCATCATCCTGGGCGTCTGGGTCTTCGACGAGCGCTTCACACAGAGCCCCGCCGAGATCGCCATCGGGGTCGTCGCGTTTGCGGTCATGGCCGCCGGCGTCGTGATGCTCTCGAGGACCGCGCCGAGCGATCTCGCCCCGTCGAGACCGATCCGGGCCTGACCGGACCGTCGAGGGATCAGTCGGCCGACGCCACGAAGCGCTGCGTTGCCCCTCGCAATCCGCGTTCTCGGGGGGACTGCCCCACACGCTTCCGGGGTGGAACTCCCTTGGAAGAATCACCGTGGCGGACCGGCAGCGTGCACGAACTCCCGACACGCGCGTGCTCAGGCGGGCCGTCCTGGCTCGGTCCCATCGGCCGAGAGCACATCGGGCACCGTCACGACGGCGACGGGAACGCAGGGCGAGAGGTGGTCGGTCGGCCGGGTTCACCGGCGCCGGTGCGCGCTGCCCGTGCTCTCGCTCGGCCGACGCGGTCGCTGCGGCTGTCTCCGGCGCCCCTGATCTCGACGACCGTGGGACCGACTCAGGTGTACGACGGAATGCCGGCTCTCCGGGAGCGGCGGCCCCCGCCGGTCTGCATGGGTGCCTGCGGGCGCAGTGCGCAGGATGCGCTGCGCGCGGACGGCGAGAGGTTGAGCGTCGCGCCGGCGGCTGCAGGGTTGCGGGCCTAGTGGCGAGCGCTGCCGGTGACCCTCGGCATCCGAGCGCATGCCAACACACGTCGGGGCCGATAGCATCGCCCCGTGAGCCTCGAACACTCGCGCGTGTTGGCACCGCCTGCGACGGGGCCGCGCGGTGGCCTCCCACGGTGGCGGCCTGCGCGCGGCGGGTCCGGTTGTACGCATCGCCGCTCGGTCCGTCGATGAGGAGCCGCGTCCCCCTCGGTCTGCTGTGGCGGCGCGAGGCCCTCCGAACCAATCTGTGGTTGGTCCCAGCGATCGAGGTCCTGGTCGCGATCGTCGTGTTCGGGATCACGCACGAGCTCGATCGCGCGGCCTACGACCACCGGATCGGCCTCCCGAGCTGGTTGATCGGGGGATCCGCAGATGCGGCGCGCCAGGTGCTTGCCGCACTCGCGGGGGCAGAGATCACCGTCGTCGGCGTGGTGTTCTCGATCACGATCGTGGCCCTCACACTCGCCTCGACCCAGTTCGGGCCGAGGATGCTGCGCAACTTCATCCGCGATCGCGGTACGCAGCTGACCCTTGGCACGTTCGTCGCGACGATGGTGTACACGGTCCTGGTCCTCGCGTCGATCAGTGCGGGCCCGCACGGCGACTTCGTCCCGCATCTTTCGATCACGATCTGCCTGGGATTCGTGCTTCTGGACCTGGCGGTCCTGATTTACTTCATCAACCACACGGCCATTGCGATTCAGCTCCCGCACGTGATCGCGAACATCGCGGCGGACCTCTCCCGCGCCATCGACGCCGATGCGCGCGACGCGCGACGGCTCTCTGGTGGATCAGAGCCCGCGGGTGAGGGCGACCCAGCCACGGCGGTACGCCCAGACGAGGCCGGAGGTGTCGTGTTGGCGCCGGCCGCCGGGTATCTGCAGCTCGTGCGCTACGACACACTCGTGCTGATCGCCGAACAGGAGGATGCGCTCATCGAACTGCGTTACCGACCGGGTCACTTCCTGGTCACGGGACAGCCCATGGCGACGGTCTGGCCGGCGGAAGCGCAGGCTCGCGTCACCCGTCAGCTCGAGCGTGCGCACGTCACGGGCGCGATGCGCACGCTGACTCAGGACTTCACGTTCGCGATTGACCAGCTCGTCGAGATCGCGATCCGTGCCCTCTCGCCCGCCGTCAACGACACGTTCACGGCAGTGACGTGCATCGACTGGCTCGGCGACGGGCTGTGTCAAGCCGCAACACGGTGGCAGCCGACACGGGTCCATCGCGACCAGGCCGGGAGGGCGCGACTCATCACCGCACCGGTGAGCTACGACCGATTGATCGAGCGGGCGTTTGAGAAGATTCGCCAGGCTGGTCGCGGAATGCCGGCGATCATGATCCGCCAGCTGGACGCCCTCGCGGTGATTCTGGAGCAGACACGCACCGAGCAACAGCGGCGGGTGCTTGTCACGCAGGCGCGCATGATCCTGCAAAGCAGCGTCGAGTCGGTGCCCGAGCCGTCCGATCGGGACGACGTCCGTCGTCGCTACGACAGGGTGGTGGCCGCATATCACCGCGCGGGTGACGCGCCGCGCCCGCAGGCTGCGGGCGACCCGGGGTTCTGACACCGCGCGACGCCCAATGGAGATCCGTCGTGCGGCGCTCGTGCCCTCGCACCGTTCGCCGCCCGCGGCGTCGAGCGAGTCTGCACGCGTGACGGGGCAGCACATGGGGTTGACCAAGGCGCGCGTGCTCGTAGAGCGAGCGGCTCGAGGCGCGTCTCACGATTCCGGATTGGTACCGCCTCCAGGAGCGGCCGTAGCGGGTGGAACAGATTCGCCGGATCCAATTATCCAGGAGAAAACGTTCCCACTTGCGCCGGCGCGGGCGCTGTCGGTTCTTGCTCGCTCCTGCCCCGTGGGATTGGAAATTGGGAGACTTAGCCGGCGTGAGCACCGCGGAGCGCGACCGATCGCTGCCTGAGCTCACGCCATCACGGCTCGCCGGTACGGCAGCCCTTCTCGCGGACGCCAGCCATGCGGAAGCAGCCGCGGGTACCGAAGTGCATCCCATCGCAGTTACCCCGTCCACAGGCCATCATCCCGTGGTCGTTGCGCATCTGAATCAGGGATCCATGGAGGCAACACGGGCTCAGGGCTGGCGGGCGCCGACGAGGCGGGAACGGGATCAGGACCCCGTTGAATCACGCGATACGCTTTGCACCTCGGGGCGTCGTGGGCACCCGGCCGCACCGCGGCACGGGCCGGCGCTCGAAAGCCGAGGTAACCCGCAAGTGGGGGGTGCGCACATGTCCGATGCTGTGTCGAACCGCAGCGAGGCGGCCATCGTCACCAAGCGAAGCCCTCGGTCGGTGCCCGAGACCGTCGCGCGTCTCACAGAGATGGTCAGCGACAAGGGTCTCAAGCTCTTTGCGGTGATTGATCAGCGCGAAGAGGCACGCCACGTCGGACTTGAGCTTCGCAGCACCACGTTGGTGATGTTCGGCAGCCCCGTCGCTGGAACGCCGGTGATGGATGCCGCGCCGCTGGCGGCGCTCGATTTGCCACTGAAGGTTCTGGTATGGGATGACGGACGTCAGACCAACGTCAGCTACCTGGCGCCAGCGACGTTGAGCGCCCGGCACAACCTCAGCCCCGATCTCGCCAGAAACCTTGCTGGAATCGACGGTCTCACCGATGCCCTAGTCGCTCGCGAATGACCTCCGTCCGCGGTCCGCGCGCGACGCACCTCGGCGAATTCGCGGCGGTGACAGGTCCTTTGGAATCGACCGGGCGGCTGTTCCCGCGACGGCTCTGAGACGAACGCCCCCACGGTGTCGAGTTGGACCCGCCTCGAAGAATGGCTCTGGCGGCCCGGCCACATGCGACAGCTTCTGGGGAGCGCCGATCCACGCAGCCCGTTCGGTCACGTTCTGGCGGATGAGGGCGCTGTCCGACTCACGTCCCCGTCCACGCAGCGCGTTGGGTGCAGTTCAGCTCGACCGACGCGAAGCACCCGGTGGACGTGACCCGATCGGGCCGGGGTCGCCTACGGGCCGAGTTGCGATGCGAACAGATAGCTGGTCGCCATGGTTCGGTGGGGTCGCCAGGCATCGGCGATGTCCAGGACCTCCTGCTCCTCGGGGAGGTGGTCGAGCCCGTAGGCCCGCTGGATCGCCTTACGAAGCACGAGATCGCCGGGCAGCACGACGTCATCTCTGCCGAGCGCAATGATCAGGAAACCCTGAACGGTCCAGGGGCCGATGCCGGTCACGGCCGTCAGGCGAGCCTCGACCTCGTCGTCCGACAGCAGCTCAAGCTCCCGCGCGCTCAGCCGCCCATCGACGAACCGCTCGGCCAGATCCCGCAGCGTCTCAACCTTTCTGCGCGAGAGACCGGCCCGACGGATGTCGTCGGGATCGGCCGCCAGCAACTGCGCGGGTGTTGGCAGCTGTCCGCCAAACCGCTCCTGAAGACGGCGCAAGATGCTTCTCGTCGCGCTCAGCGACAGCTGCTGCCCGATGACCTGGAAGATGAGCACACCGAAGCTGTCCATCTCCGGGAGTTCGGACAGCCAACCGCGAGGGTCGAAGTCCGGCCGGGCATCGATCAGCCCCGCCAATACCGGGTCAGCCCCGCGCAAATGGTCGAGCGCATCGGCGTGGCGCGTCGCGATCGTGTTGTCGTGCAGCTCCACCAAGTGTCCGATCTGCGAAACGACCGCCCCCGCGGGCTCCGGGGGGCCAGACCCATTCAATACCTTCTGAGGGCGACCGCGAGGATGCCTTCAACGGATTTCGCACCCGTACTGCCGCCGTGAAAGTCCGGAAGCAGACACGCGGTGAGCCGGGCTTTCCTCACACTCACGGGAAACCGGACCAAACTGGGAGCGCTGCCCGGGTCGAGGAACGCTCGTTGGCCGACCGTCCTCCGTCGGCCTCAGAGTTCTGACCTGACCCACGGAAACTCAGCGACGCGATCGGTTACCCGGGGCCTGCCACTCCTACGGCCACCCGTACCGGCGACGTGAGCCGCCTCGTCCTGACCGGGGGTTTCCTGAACGGGACGGACGGCGCGCGTGATCGGTGTCGAGGTCTTGTGGCAACGACACCCCATCGGTGCTTCAGGCGATCGGGTGTGGTAGGGCCTCTGGTCGCTCGTGCAGTCGAACGCGCAAGCGTGGGTTCTTCAACCGGCGATTCAAGGCACCGAAGTGGATCGGCTGCATGTACGTTCCGAACGCACGAACCACGCGAAGGGGCGATAAGGCGACGTCAGGTGAGGTCACGTCCACAGCGGCAGTTCGTATCCCGGCGGCCCGCAGTTGCCGTACGCACGCTGCAACCGTGGCCGGCTGTTGATATGCGGAGCGCAACTCAGATAGCGATGTTTGTAGCTGCGAGTCACGTCGGAACGAATCCAGCGCCGATGCCTTCGCCGGGTCCGTGTAGTACAACGCGTGGTCGATCGCGGTTCGAACATCTTCGGGCGTAGCGACCGGGGTGTGGCTGCCCGCCTGCATCAACCGTCGAACGTATGGGCCATAGTGTCCATGCTCGAGGACCGCCTTCTGCAGGGCGACGTCGATCCGTGCATGAGTGCCAAGCCCAATCGTGACCCCAGGCCATGAATGGCCGTCACCGAGGCCGAGGCAGACGACGGTGGGATGGTTCGTGCCAGCATCGACGAGATACAGCTCGGTGCGAGCGCCGCACCGTCGAACACACGACAGGGCTTCGAGGACCACTGGGTCGGCCCCAGCCTCCGACACGCGCCGTGCGGGGAGCCGTGCCAACCAGAACAGCATGACCGCGTCGCGTTCGATGAGTTCGTAGAGCGCCCTCAGGGTGGCGTCATCGATCGAAGTGCCCGCCGCAAGTCCGTTGCTCGTGGATTGCCCGAACTGTTCCGCGGGCGGTGCTGGAAAATTCATGTAGGTCGCGAGCGCCGGTACAGCGACGGACTCACCGGTGTCGAGCCACTGTCCGGTGGCCCAGTGCATGGGACGGTCCGTGGCGAACGGCGCGAACGGAAACCCGGGCGTCTCGTACTGCTCCGTGTCGTACAGCACGAGCCACCGCGGATCGAAGGCCCGAGTTCCGAGTGTGTCAAGGGACGCATAGATCAGGTCATCTGGATTCCACAATGACGCGGCGTACCTCTCGACTCCTTCGCCGATAGCGCTTCTCACGGCTGCGTCGCGAGTCGCGCCCTTTCCTTCACCGGTAAAGGCGGGGAAGGACGTGGCCCTACCCCGAAAGCCGGTAATCACCGCGGAACTACAACTCGGGATGGCCGGTAGTCCGGTGCGCTCATCCGCGTCGGCGATCAATAGCTGCCTGATGATCCCGCCCCTGGTGCCTCCAAGAATCCTGAGCTCCTCTGGGACAACCAGAGACTGAACGACGGTCGCCTGCCGACTCTCCTTCTCCGTCGGACCGCCGCACGCTTCGCACCACGGAACCGGCAGGACCTCATGAAGCGTGCCGGACACGCGATCATCGACCAGGACGCATCCGAACGCTGCGAGATCGCGGTAGCGCGCCGCGACGAACGCAGTATCGGCGATGACCTGGGTCATTGCTGCGTCGGCCTCGATGGGCAACGAGGAGTGATCGTCGATTGAGTCCGCAAAGCGAAGCCTGAAGCAGTGCCAACACGCCGATCGTTTTGGCGCGACCAACGGACCGCAAAAGGTCTCGCTGCCGAACCGCGAGACCACCAGCGACGGGCGCCCGCTCACATCCACCCGGCGGGCGAGTCGGAGTGACGTTTCGGCGTCGAGCCCTGACAGGTCAACCAATACCAACGTCGAGCCGGGGTACTGCGGCGTCGCAGTAACGCCGAGCTCTCGCAGGCGATCGACGACTCGACTCGTCAATGGTGTTTCCCGACCGACCGCCACGCGGGCCGGTTGATCGGGTGCCGCGGTAGACGCGCGTTCTGACGGCTCGACGACGCCGAATCGCCGAAGATGGTCGGCGAGCTGAAGCGCCCATCCAGGGAGAGTGGTGGGACCGACGCCGCCGAGTAGCGGGACTACGTCGGCGGCGAAGGACATCTCTTCCGGGCCCGTCAATGCGAAACAGCCGCTCGGCGTCGCTGCGATCGCGCCGTGACGGGTTGGAACGATCCGGACCCCGATTCCGAAGCGAAAACTACTCGCCGCGGGTCTCCTGCGATATCGCGCCTGGGTCGATGTTCCCAGCTTCGCGCAAGACGTTCAGTGACGCCATGAAGGCGGGACCACACGGCTCGCATTGGTTGCACTCCATGCACACCAGCCGCCGGAATAGAATCTCGCTGATTGTCGCGAGCGAGTCCATTACCGCCTCTACCTCGTATGGCGGTGCCATACGGCCTCCTTTATCTGATCATCATGATCGGAGTACGCCGCGACCGAAGCGCTCCGAAATCATCCGCCAACGCGGATTCGGAGGCATCGTTGCGTCGGACGCGATGTCATCGTAGGCGGCGGTCGACGTCTCGTCTAGCGAACTTCAGAGGTGCTCCGGACCATCACCGGCGCTCGGTCCGATTCCGGGTCTGCGCTTCTGAACCATCGCACCTGGCGACCAGCTGCAGAATTCCCTTGTGGTCATCGGCGGCGGCGGAACTCTGATGCCCGAGCCCGCACGTGACCCGCGGAGAGGCCGAGCGCGGCGCGGAGATCTCTGCATCGGTCAACCGGTCACGTCCTGATGCCGACGACGAGGGCGATCGCGAAACGCGACTCGACGGCGTGCCGAAGCGTACCCCCAGCGGGATTCGAACCCGTGTTCCCGCCGTGGAAGTCCGAAAGCAAACAGTCCGTGAGCAGGGGCTTCGAAGTTCCATCGGCGAGTGGGACCAACTTGGGCCCGCTGGCACCCCGGCCGAATGATCCAATGGGCCTCGCGGCGTTCGACGGGCGCACGTGCCGATGACGCCAGCGCGCACCATTCCAGGGTCACGAACACCTCGATGCGTCTGGCGGCGCGCCTCGCTCCGACGGAGGTCTCGGCGCGATCCAACGTGCTGTCCCGCAGGCGCGAGATGACCCGATTCGAAATGCCGGGGTGGCCGAACCGGGTCATCTGCGCCGCGTCCGGTGATGATCGGTCGCCAGTGCGCTGAGCACGGCGGCCTACACGAAGTGGTTGTGCACCTCGTACACGGTCATGACGGGCGGGCCGGGTATGCCGGCCTTCTGGGTTTGCGGCCCGATCTGCTCTTGGGCGAACTTGTCAAACTGCTCTTGGGTCTCCCAGACGTCGACCACGCGGATGCCGTCGTCGGTGCGCGTCACGAAATGAGAGATCGCACCTTCCGGTGGCGGTCCCCCCGGCACGAGACCCATGCTTTGAATGACTGCGTCGTACTGATCGAGCGTGGCGCCTGGGAAGTCCATCACGATAGCGACAGCCATGTGTCCTCCAGATTGGTCGCGGGGTACGGCGATCTTCCTCGAGCTGATTTGGCCTGTCAACGACTGGCAATCGGATTCGCGATCGGCCGTGGCCAACCGTGTTCCCCGTCCGCAGGGCGTTCGCGTTGGCCGTCGGCGATCCCGTGGCGGGTGGTCCCTGTGACGGCGAGCGCGACGCCGCCGCGTTTTGCCGGACTCTCTGCGGTCCTCCTCGCGGCGACGAGGCCAGCACGCCACACTGGTGCAGGGCCGCCAGCGGGGGGACGGATTGGCTCCGAGTGCAGACCGCCGCGACTACGAACGCGGGGAATCGGCGAATTGCAGTTCCACGTCCCACCCGCATGACGCTCCTCTCGGCACCACGCGGCCGCTGTACGGGCGGGACGAGGTCAACGAGACGCTGCGGGCGGCATCCCGGATCGTCGCTTGTTCGCCGTGGGCCATCGGGCGCCCGAGTCTGGGCGGAACCGCCGAGACCAGCGCCTCAGGCGAAGTGCCCCAACGCGATTCGGACCCGTGTCGCCGCCGTGAACGTCCGGCAGCAACCATTCGGTGAGCTGGACTTTGCTCACGCCCGTCCCGGGCGGGACCAGAATGGGACACATTGCAGATGTCGACGAAGACCGAGCGGACAACCGTGCCCTGCGGGTGCCACCGCGCCGTGTCGCCGTCCCACCTCAGATCGACCTCAGCTCTCCGACGTTTCCGAACCGCGGTTCGTCGAATCCGCCACTGCCGTCGCATCGTCAGCGACGGGCGTCCGGATTGCGACCCTCGGGGAACGAGATCCCGCCGATCTGGGTGAGATCACGTCGGGGCCGGACGGTCGAGGCGCTCGGAACCCGGAGTGACCCAGTCGGGACGTTTGGCGTGGCCACCGGCTGCGCACGAGCGGAGCGGTGCGCACGTTCGGTGGCCACCTCGCCACGCTCATCCCGTCGGCCCGGACTTAGTCGGTCTCCGCGCTCATCGCGGCCATCATCCGGAAGCTGCCCGGCAGCAGGTCGCCCTGCCGACGGGCCTCGCGCAATGCGCGGCCCCACCAGCCCAGGTCCTCGAGCGCGATCTGCAGGGCGATCTCGGTGGCGCGGTCGGTCGGGTTGCCAGCCTCGTCGAAGGCTTCGGCGACCTTGGGGATCAGGACGCTGTTGCGAAGCGGTGCGGCCTCGGTCTCGATCATGACGAGCGCCAGGTGCTCGACCGCCCGGGTCCCTGCAGCGATCCCCACGCTGTAGCCGACGGCCGCGACCGGCTTGTTGCGGAAGCCGAAGCTGACAAAGACGGAGTCGATCGCGTTCTTGAGCTCGCCGGGGATGCTGTGGTTGTACTCCGGGGTGATGAACAAATACGCGTCGGCCTGCCGGATCTTGGCATTCCAGGCCTTGACGAGCGGGTCTGAGTAGGTGGGATCCGCGAAGTCGCCGATGCTCCCGACATGCTCGGCGAAATGCGGCAACGCCCACTCGCGCAAGTCGATCACCTCGACCTGGAATGCACCGTGCTCTTCGGCGCGGCGCGTGACCCATGGCGCGACGACCTCGACGTGGCGCGTGGGTCGGGTGCTTCCCAGAATGACGTGCAGCTTGAGCGATGTGTCGGGCACGAGAGCCTCCGGTCGGACCGCCATGAGAGCCACACCATAACGCTGTAGCAAACTTATGGGAAGTAGGTACCGAATGGTGTGTAGCATGCTAGGGTGTGCACTGCAATGGTCCCCTCGGTCCCAGCGACGGAAGATCCCCAGGACGCATTCGGTGCGGGCTGCCAGACGCGCGATCTCTTTGCTGCCATCAGCAACAAGTGGGTCGGGTTGATCCTGGTTGCCCTCGCCGACGGACCCAAGCGCTACAGCGAGCTGCCAAAGGTCGTCGAGGGGATCAGCCAGAAGATGCTCACGCAGAGCCTGCGGCTGCTCGAGCGGGATGGACTGGTGACGCGCACGGTCATCCCCAGCAGTCCGGTTCGCGTCGACTACGAGATCACGCCGCTCGGCCGCTCGCTGGTGACCGTGATGGCGGCGATGAAGCAATGGGCTGAAGCCCATGTCGATGAGGTGCT
This sequence comes from uncultured Thermoleophilia bacterium, assembly GCA_963842065.1. GTDB lineage: Bacteria > Actinomycetota > Thermoleophilia > Miltoncostaeales > Miltoncostaeaceae > CAITWD01. The sequence goes on from CAWJEW010000008.1 coordinate 287,858, forward strand.
CAAGGCACGGGCCGCCTTCGCCCGAGCCCAGGCCCGGGGCCCGCACGGGGCGTCGGTCGGGAACGTCCTCTGAGCGAGGACCCCCGACGTGTCAGGCCGCTGTCGTCCCGGGGACCGCTCAGCCGTCGCCCGAGGGGGGGGGGGACGACTGAGCTCAGCCGGGTGGACCCATTCGCGAAAAGCGGGTGATGGTGCTCGTTCCTGCGGCGGCCAGGAGTTCCGGACGGGTTTCCAGCCGATCACCTGGGAGGCCGAGCACAAGGCGCTGTGCGGCCCTCGGTCCGTTGTGCCGGGCGAGCTCGGCGAGCCGGTCCGCCGTCGCGATCACCTCCGGCTTTGTCGGAGACCGACGCCCTCCGATGTGCAGGCGCACGCTACGGGCGTGTCGAACGTGCTGCGGCGACGTGCCGCCGCCGCCAGCACGTCGTTGCCATCCCACGGGAAGTACCCAAACGGGACGGTGTGCCGGTGCCCAGTTGTGCCCGTGACGTATTCCAACAGCACCAGGCGGCCGCTCAAGACGGGGTGCGCCCTAGGACTCAGGATCGGCAGGATGACCGTGTTCGCAGCCCGGGCGGCCGGCGCGAACCGTGTGAGGTCGCCGTCGCGTTCGAACTGGGCGACGCCCTCCGATCCGCGCGAGCCAACGGGCTGCGATCGGCTCCTGCTGTTCACGAAGCGACCCTCCTCGCGATACCGGAGCGTCGTGGAACCGGCGATCGGCGCCAGATCTCCGCGCGCGGTGCCGTTGGATTGACTGCCGCATCGCGGCTACGCTTCGTGGGTGCATGTCGTTGCCGTTGCCAGCCAGTAACACTGCGACCGCCGCCGCCGCCCGGCGCCGGCGCCGCGCTCATCGTCTCCGCCAGATCGCGCTGCTGGCGGTGGCCAGTCTGTTCGGTGCGATCCTGATCATCTCGGCGCTGGCGGGCGGTTCTGGCCGGCGTTTGCACGCCGCCGGCAGCACGGCACGAACCGGCACGCGGACGACCGGCACGATCGCGACGCCCGGGCCAGTGTCCGTGACCGCGATCGAATCGTGGCCGCATGTCACCCCCCGGTGGACCAACCCCGAACGGTGGACGGGCACGCCGCCGGCGGTGCTCGTCACAGGTCTGATCACGGACCCTCAGGGCGACGTTGTCACGATCGCGTGGTTCCGTTCCAGCCGCACCCAGGTGGCCCTCTATCCGGGGACGGGCAACCCGGGTCCTACGACCGCCAGTCGTGGGCCTGAGGAGGTGCCGCTCGCGTGGCGCACGAATCTCATCGCGACCTTCAACTCCGGCTTCTACGAGAAGGATGCCGCGGCCGGCTTCTACGTCCACGACACCCTCTATCACCCGATGCTGGATGGGCTCGCGACGGTCGTCGCGTACGCCAACGGCAAGATCGACATCATTCGGTGGACGGGCGGACGCCAGCCCGGACCGGGGATCGTGATGGCCCGGCAGAACCTGTCGTTGCTCGTGAACGGAGGCCAGGTCTCCCCGCTGGCGGGAATCGTGTCGGACTGGGGCATCACCTGGCATGGCTCGCCAGCGGTCTGGCGCTCGGCGATCGGCGTCGATCGCAACGGCAACCTCATCTACGCAGCGGGCCCCGCCCAGACGGTGTCCAGTATGGCCCGGGCCATGGTGCATGCAGGCGCGGTCCGGGCGATGCAGCTCGACATCAACCCCGAGTGGCCGATCCTCGTGACGTTCGGGCGCCCTGGTGCGGGTCGGCCGACGCTGGCGACGCCGAACCCGAACCAAATCCCGTCGCGATTCCTCTACACGAGCCTCAAGGACTTCTTCGCCGTCTATCTGCGCACAACGCCTGGGGTGCAAGCGCAGCCCTGGTAGCGGTGACCTGGCGGCACGCCGAGGCAATTCCGGAGCGCTCCAAGCCGCTGCTGTTCACTCATGGAGAGCTCCTCCCAACAACAGATCCCGAGAAAGGCGACGTCGGTCAGTTGGGACCGAGGGTCCGGTCAGCACCCCCCGCCAGGGCCGGGGACGCCCGGGCCGACCTGAGGGTCATCGACCGTGCCGATGTTCGACGGCCGGGGGTTGGGTCCAAGGTGGACGACGTACCAGACGCCCCGCCACGAGATCAGTGAGGCGATCCTGAACGAGTAGGTGTTCCCACCCGACTCGTAGACCAGGCGCGTTCCGGGGAGGTGCCAGTACCCGATCGTGTTCTCGCAGGCTCCCGGCGGGATCCACGCGGCGAGCGACGGATTGGACTCGACCGCGAGTAACATGGCGGCCGCCGGGTCGGTCCCGAGGTGGGCGTGATAGGCGGCAGTGTCGAGGTTAAAGAAGGCGACAAGCCGCCAGGTGTAGTCACCGGCAGGATCGGGAAGGACCCCGGTCTTCATCCTGAGGTAGGCCGACTCCGGAAAGAACACCTGGCGCCCCTTATTCGGGGCGCCGGCGACGATGGCGCGCCAGAGCGTGGTCATCCGATCGTCCAGGGCGGCACCGAACGCCGGCTCCTGATGGGTCTGCGGACGATTCCCGGGATCGATCGTGGTCGCCGGTTCCGATGAGGGGCCCGCCGCGTGCGCCGGGGTTGTGCCAGTCACCCGGGCAGCGGTGCTGCTGGCGGTCGACGAACTCCCGCCACACCCGGCCACGAGAATGGAACCGACAACGACAACACCCAATGCACGGTATGGAACGCGCTGCGACATGGCGAGGCCCTACAGGCTAAGGGAATATCGTCCCAAGCCGGGGTTGGATCGGCATTGCGGGCCGTCCAGCGAGGTCGGTTGGGTCGGAGCCATGTGAGCGTGTGTCGGCCGACCAGCGGCATGGACTGCGCGCAACGCCGCGAGTGGCGGATGCCGGTCGGGGGCGCTCCGTGCGCCGGCGCATGGCGGCGGTCGTGGGCGACGGGGCAATAGGGACACCCTCGCGGTGGGACGCGGTCGCGTTCCGAGTGCGGATCAGCGCGGTGGCGGCCGGAAGCCGAACGTCCGCTCCCCCTCTGCGTGTTGCCCGCGCATTGCGATCGGCGAATCGTCGCGCGTCTCGTGCGCGGGCAGGATGTCGATCGTCCGTTCGGTCGCGCGGTCCGCATCGGAGCCGGGGCGCCAGTCCGCTCGAGAACATCTCGGGCCGGCTCGCTGTGCACCGCTCGATCCCGACGATGGCATCGAGCGCATGTTGGCGCGCGTGCCCCTGGAAGGTGCTTGCGGGGGTTGGGCACGAACCGACGCCCAGAAAGGTCCCGTCCTTCACCTTCTCCAGGCAGGGGCAGGACATCCCCGCCTGCTCGATCAGTGACGAGTAGCCGATCGCCTCGGGAGTGAGCACCGCACAGACCGAGACGCCGTTCCACGAACTGCAGCCCACGTCGATCACCATCGCTGATCTCGGCGACGGGTCATGCGGTGACCGAGCACGAACGCCCGTGGCCCAACGCCCACAGTGGTCCTGGGACCGCCTCCAACTCGGAGGCGACCTCTGAGCACGTACGGGACCGCCCACAACAAGGCGGGCGTCGGCGGTCACGCGGGACCCGATCGAAGCGCTGCTCTGCGCCAGCCCAGCTGCCGTGGGCGGCCGAATCCACCTGTTGACGGGAGTGGGTTGACCCCATTTCCCCGCATGGGAGAGCGAAGACCCCTTGGAGATCGGCTCGAGTCGGGGCTCACGGGTACCGAGTGGGTCCAATCCGGGGTCCGCAGGCTCAACGCGCGCGCGGCAGCCCGGCCCGAACGCGCCTGGTCGAGCGGGATGCCCCCGGTGATTCCGGATTGGAAGGGTCGTGAGGAATGGCGCTGGCGGATGGAGCAGAGTGGGCGAGGCCCGGCACCCGCTCGACCCGGCGCAGGGAGCACCTGAATCTCGCGCCGACACCCCTCGGTTCCGCCAGCCGGTCGATCGGACGGCGTCGTGGCGGTGGGCCACGCGCGTCGAGAGCGGCCGCCGAGCGACTCGGTGGCAATCGGCTTCCGAGACGCACGGGAGCCTGCAACCGGTGATTTGCGATCGCGATCGGGCACCAGGAGTTGACGTGCGTCAGCGAGCTGTCCCGGCAGTGCGGGTGGACTCCTGCGCCGGCTCGACCAGGGCCGCGTTAAGACACCTTGACAGCGGTCCGCTCGCCGGCGCACAATCGGCCTGGGAGCCGCGCTCGAGACCTCTCCGCACCCGACCGCGAATTCATGCTGTCGGCCGCGTGCCCTGGTGCCTCGCCGCGATCAAGATCAGTCAAGGAGGACTGGTATGCGCTGGGTGCTCGTAGTGCCGTTGGTCGCCCTCGCGGGATTTGGGCTGTCCACGATGGATGGTTCGGCGACGCACGCAGTTGCTGGCGCCGTGGCGACGGCTCCGGCGACGAGTGTGAACGCATCACTGTTGACGCAGACACGCGTACCACAACCGCCCGCAAAGGTTGGCTGCTATCGATACGCTGCTGCGGGTTGGGAGCGAGTCCCCTGTGACAGCAGTACGTTCATCCGAAAGCACTTCCCTCATCCCGAGGTGCTGTCAGGCATCGCCGGCGGCTCGGTTGTGCATTCCGGGCATCGCCAAACGGCAGCGCCGTTCACCGTGAGTGTCATCAGCGCCCAGCCCGTGGAGCAGCAAGCCGGATCCGAGTCCGACCGGGTGCACGGAGCGGGCGCGTACAGCCTCCAGGACAACGTCTTCTTCAAGGGCACGAACAAACACGAGGACGGTGTCCAGTTCACCGATCAGTCTGCCCCTGTCTTGGGAGTGGACCTCAACGGCGTCTGTGTGTGGCAGGTGGACATCAAGACGCAGAAATACGCGTCGACGTGCGGGTCGTCTCTCGGTGGACGCGTGGGGCTGGTCGAGGGGACTGTCGACGGCGGGCTGCTGACGGCGGCGGCCGTGGACTCCGGCGGCACCGTGACCGCCGTCGTCGTTGGCGACGCGTACGGGCTCGGCAATGGTGACCGGTGGAACAACAGCAGCGGCTCCATCCTCGGCTACGGCGGCGGGTCGGAGGCGGTATTCAGCCACACGGAGGAGGCTCTCGGCATCGAGGTCTCAAGTTGTCTGGACGACGACGGATTCATCGGGTACTCCGTCTTCTGTACGGCGGGCAAGCTGAAGCCCCTGGCCTACGTCAGCTACTCGCCGGGTCCGAGCACGAGTAACTACAAGACACTCGAGACGAACAACCTGAAACCTGTGATCGGCAGTCCGCCGGCGAAGCTACCGAAGCCGTTGGAGTACTTCTACGGCGGCGACACGGCGCAGATCAACTACACGGCGACGACGACTGGACACTGCTGGACCGGGAAATTGCCGTACTGCGAGTAGAGACAGTCGAGGCTGTCAACGATCGCCAGAATTCCCCAGATGCGATCGCGAAAATTCCCCACCCTAATCGGAGTGGTTGAGCCCGGCGCGCAGCGTGGCGAGTCGGGCGCGATGTCCGCGCATGCGGTAGCTATCACCGTCGATTTGCAGCACCGTCGCGTGGTGCAGGAGCCGGTCAAGGATCGCCGCTGCGACGGTCGTGTCTTCGAAGATCTCGCCCCAGCTGGCGATGCCGCGGTTGGTGGTCAGGATGATCGAGCCGTGCTCGTAGCGGCGGCTGATGACCTGGAACAGTTGACTCGCTGCGGCGCCCGGCATCGGGAGATAGCCCAGCTCGTCGATGATCAATAGCTGCGGGCCGTTCCAGAAGCGCATCGTGGTGTGCCAGCGGCCCTCGATCGCGGCCTTGGTGGTGCGGGCAACCAGGTCCGCTGCGGTGGTGTAGTAGACGCGGTAACCCGCGTGAACGGCTTTCAGCCCGAGTGCGATCGCCAGCATCGTCTTGCCGACCCCAGGCGGCCCGATCGCCAATACGTTTGCTTTCTCCTCGAGAAAGCGCAATGTCGCGAGCTCGTCGACCAAGCGCCTGTCCACCGAGGGTTGGGCCGTGAAATCGAACTCTTCGAGGGTCTTGGTCGAGGGGAATCCGGCCAGCCTGAGCCGCCCGGCCAGGCGCCTTTGCTCGGTCGCGGTGACCTCGAGCTCGAGCAGGTCGTGTAAGAACTGGGTGTAGCCCGGTTTCTTTGCCTCGGCATGTTCGAGGGCGGCGGGCAGCTGCTCGGCTGCCGCAGTGAGTCTGAGGTAGGCGAGGTGGCTGCGCAGCTGCTGGTAGGTCGCGTGCGTATTCACCTGGCGACCCCGGCGATCCGCGCGTACTTCTCGAGATCAACGACGACCTCGCGGCCGTCGTTGTGGCCACGCAGGCGAGCGGCCTCGCTGAGCGCCTGGTCGCCCGGTGGCCGGTTCGGCTTTCGTCGGCACGGCAGGTCGGTCGTAAACGCGTCGAGAACGGCCCCTTCGAGCAGCTTTGCGTGCTCAACGCTTCGCACAAGCTGTCCGGCGCCGGCCGGGGCGCGGCGATGACGCGCCACACGCCGCCCCGCAGCGGAGAGGATCTCCAGGTGCAGCTCGCCCAATCGGGCCGTCACGGTCACGGTTTGTCCGACAAGGCCGGGCGCAACGCTGTAGCGGTTGCCCTCGAATGCGACCAGTGCCGAGCGGCCAACAACTCGCTCGACGGTCAGCTGCGCGGGGAACGCGGTGCCCGGCAGCCCGAGCAGTCCCTCAGCTTCGGCAAGTTCTGCGATCGTCGCCCCGTTGCGCGTGCGCCGATCGCTGACGCTCAGCGCCCACCGGTCAAGATCAGCTTGGGCTTGACCGATCCCACCAACCGGTGCGGTCCGCCACCACGACCGCGTCACGTATTGAATCGCTTTCTCGACGACGCCTTTTCGCTGCGGCCGCCTGGGCGGGCACACCCATACCTCGACGCCGTAGTGCTTGGCGGCCTGTGCGAACTGGGTCGTGATCCGGTCCGTGCCCGGGTAGACAACGCTCGCCATCCGATCCGTTCGCCACGCGCGGCTGGTGCCGCCGAGGCGACGCAGGACTCCGTCGATCGCCTCGATCAGGTGCGCGAAGGTCATCCCCTCGCTGATCACCGCCCGGCATTTGCCCGAGTACGACAGCGCCCCGACCAACACGTAGGCCGGCGCACCCCAGGGGGTCTGGCTGAGCTCAAGCCAGTCGAACTGGATCTCCTCACCCGGTGTGTGGGCGAGCTCGATGGTGATGCCATGCCCGCCGGTGCGGCACGCCTCGCAGCGAGGCCGCAACCCGAGCAGTCGAACCTGGCGCACGAACGTCACATAGGAGCGCTCAAACCCGAGACCCAGGACCTCCCGGTAGAGCACCGTCCCGTCGACATGGGCATCGTCGGCAAAGCGCGCCGTCAAATACTCACGAAACGGTTCCACGCAGCTGGGCGCCGGCTCACGCGAGCCCGCGGGCTCACCCAGGTACTTGCGGATCGTCTTGCGGTCACGGCCGGTGTGTCTGGCGATCGCAGATACCGACCAGCCGCGCCGCGCCAACGCGTGGATCTCCACATCGTCCTCCTTTGTCAACATCCCCAGTGCCCCTTCCAGGTCTCGCAGGCTTCGACACCCGCGACCCTGGAGGGGGCCCCAGACAGAGCCGCCCGCGGTAGCTTGCTGCGCTCGGGCCTACGGCCCGTCGCTCCCGCGAGCTACCGCGCCGGCGACATCAGGGGTGGGGAATTCTCACGGTCGGATGTGGGGACGATTCCACGATCGCCGACAGGGCCGGGTGCGGCGCCGAGTGGCGAACGGTTACGGTGGCTCTCGGGGCTCAGGACAACATCGTGCGTCGCACCCGCGGGCCCCGGGGCGAGCAGCCGCTCGTGGGCTTTGCGTGCCCGGTCTGCATGGGCACGCAAAGCGGGAATACCGTCCAGGCCCCCTGACGTTCGGAGTAGTAACCCAAGAGAGCTTCCGACATCACGGCGCGTGCGACAATCAACGCCAAGGCCGACGACACGTCACGCGTTGCCACTCTCTCGACGCGCGGGGGAATGTGATGCGGTCGAGGATAGGGGCGCTTGGTACCGCGCTCTCCACGCGGTTCTGACGGGCAGTGGGGCACCGATCGCGCGCTCGCATCCGCGAAGTCCGGCAACACGCGCGAACGACGGATGCGAAGGGCGACTTGAGAATGCCCCGACCGGACTTCGACCCCGTGTTGCCGCCTTGAAAGGTCGACAGCAGACCCTTGATGAGCAGGGCTTTTTCGACCCTCCTGGTGGGCGGGACCAAACCGGGACCAATGCTCGTCAGCGACGCGACTTCGTCGGACAACTGTCCCTGTCCGATCCCGTCGCTAAGTCTCGGGCGGCGTCGACTAGTCCGGGGCTCGGTGACGACCTCATAATGCAACTAGAGTTGCATTGGCACGGGCGACTCTGTAGCCTGCGCAACAACAGTTGCGTTAAGAGCAGGCGGGGCGCCCGATGGATTCATCCGCAGTATCGGTCAGGACTGGCGTTATTGTGGTCGACCTCGAGGCGCGCAGCCGCATCGCCGGCTCGGCAGAGCGCGCGTGGGAGGTGCTCTCCGATACGGGTGCCTACAACGTCTGGAATCCCTTCGTGACCAGATTCGACGGCGAGCTGCGGGAGGGCGCGCGGGTCGATGTCGAGTTGTCGGTGCCCGGGCGCCGCCCGCAGCGAATGCGGCCTCGGATCGTCGAATTCAGACCAGGCGTGTCGTTCGCATGGCGGGGATCCTTCGGCCTGCGCGGGATCTTCGACGGTCACCACCGCTTCGAGATCCGGCCCGCAGGTGATGGCGAGTGCGAGTTCATCCAGTCGGAGCGGCTGTCGGGGATCCTGGTGCCGGCGTTCAAAGGAATGCTGACCGACCCGACCCGAGAGGCCTTCGCAGCTTTCAACGACGCCTTCGCACGGCGGGTGGAGCGTGGCTGATGCGCCGAAGCCCAGGCACAGCCGCGGGCCGAAGGTCGCCAACCGGATCCTGCGCGCGACGGTGGCGATGCTGGCTGACACGGGCTACGGCTTCTCGGTCGATGAGGTTGCCGAGCGTGCCGGCGTCCACAAGACAACGATCTACCGCAGGTGGAAGTCCAAGCCCGTGCTCGTCGCGGCGGCCATGGAGGCGGTCGCCGACACCGAGATCGTCGTCCCCGACGATCTCGGTCCGCTTGCGGCCCTCGACTCCCTTGCGGTGATGGTCGCGACATCCCTCCGCGCCGCAAGCTCGCTTGCCGCGCTACGGGCGCTGGTGTCGGCGGCCGGTGAGGACCCCGACCTGCTGCCCGTTGCACGCGAGTTCTTTGCGGCAAGGTATCGGGTCGCTACGACGCTGATTGAAGCCGCCCGAGATGCGGGTGTGATCAGGGCTGATGTCGATCCGACACTCGTGTGGGAAGCAATGGTCAACCCACTGCACCTTCGCGCAATTACTGGCGCTCCGGCCGACGATGAGACCGCCCGGGCGCTCGTGCGCTTGGTGCTCGGCGGGTGCACGGCGCACTCCGGGCCCACCGATGATCAGGGCGTCGTCACACCATGACCGATCGAATCCGTCCTTTCGCGCTGGTGCTCGCATTCGTTCTCGTGGCGGGTGCGATCGTCATGGCATGGCGGACCGGCGCGGGCGTGCTGCCTATCATCCTGGGTGTCGCGGGACCTGACATGTCGTTTCTGGCCGCGATAGGAGCGCCGCACGAGCGCGGTCGTCTTCCGCGGCGCGCCGTCACCCCGTACAACGTCGCCCACCACCCCGTGGGGCCCGCGCTGGTGCTTGTCGCGGGGTTGGGACTCCAGAGCGCATGGCTGACGGTGTTGGGAGTCGCGTGGATGAGCCACTTGGCCTGGGACCGGGGATTCGGATATGGCCTTCGCTCCCGGGACGGCCGGATCACCGACGGGATTCTTCTCCCAGGCACGCCGTTGTGAGGTCCCGGCAACTCGCACAAACGGCGTGCGGCCAGGGTGACGTTGTCGTCCCCAAGGCAAAAGTTGGGCAAGAGTCAGTCTGCGTCCCACTGCCCAGAGACACCAAAGCCCTGCGATATGCAGGGCTTTAGGTAGCAGCGGGGGCAGGATTCGAACCTGCGACCTTCGGGTTATGAGACGTGCCGATCTGGGTTATCTGGGGCCAGAACCGCGTGGTTAGGCCCTTTCAGATCGGAGGAGATCACGCCAGGTCAGCTCAGGTGGCGAAACGTCTGGCAAAAGTCGTGTCCGATGGTGGGTCTCAGGAGAGCTTTGATCGGCCGCGCTTGCTCATCTCCGCCCGCTGTTCGGTAGTCGGCGCTCTCCATTTCTTCACCGTACGCCGTCGGCGCAACCTGCCACCCTCGCATGTTGATGGCTCGGCGAGCTCCTGAATCAGGTCAGCAGGCCGCAAACGCGCTCCCACCGCGCCTCGTCCATCACGTCGATGAACCGCTCGCGGAGATCGGCCAGATCTCCGGGGCAGACCACGTCAAGCCAGAAATCATCTGGGCGAGTCTCGATGCCAGAGTGCATGTCGAACATCGCTCCTCCTTCGCCTTCGGTGGGGCCCACGTGAATCCCCGCGGACCTGACCTATGAGCGTAGTGCATCCATATGCATTTCGCCCTTAGTCCCGACTTGCCCGCCAGTTCGTGCAGGGGGTCCACCCAGGTGGCCGAGGATCAGGCCAAAGCTGCGTCCTCGGCACGTGGTGCGCGTTGTGCCGGCGCCCGCCAAGCGGCCGCCTGAAGGCGGCCGCCGTCGTGTGTCGCACCCGGTTCACCGCGATATCGTTGACACCACGGACCAAGCGCGGCCCGTTCCACGATGAGGAGCTTTGGTGAGCCTGCGATCGCGGCTCGATCGAAGCGCCCCGAGCGACGCCCTGATTGAACCAGCCCCTGGCGTTGTCCGTAGCTGGTATGTGGGGCACATGACGCGTGAGCGCAGATTGTTCGTGTGGCGAGCGCATATCATCAGACCCCACCAACCGGACCCAGCCTGCGTTGCGACGACGCGACTCACCCTCAAGAAGGACCTTCCAATGTCTCCGACTCTGAGTGGTACCCACTGACGGTACCCAGGGGTCACCGGGCTCCGGGCGCGGCGTGACGCCGACAAGAAAAGCCCCGCGTTAGCGGGGCTTCTGTGAATAGCGGGGGCAGGATTCGAACCTGCGACCTGCGGGTTATGAGACGCCTGGATCTAGCACAGCCGGGGCCAGAACCGCCTGTTTCGGGTGTTTCCGATCTGCCGAGATCACGCCACGTCGGTTCAGGTAGCCAAAATTTGGGCAAAAGTCGCAAGGTCCAATGTGCTTCAGCTAGACGCGGGCGACGCACTACGTGCGCGCGCTTCGGCTCGGACTGACCGCCCCGCGTCGTTCTGTCTTATGAGCCCGAGAGCGAGCATCGCCGTGCCCGTGGGCTACTACGACCCTTGTGCTGCGGCACTCGGCGCGGCGGATGATCGCCACTCGCGGCGCAGCATGATCGCGGTGACGACGGTCACCCACACCAACAAACCGATGGCCGCAATGGGCAATGCCGGCGGGATGAGACAGACGATCGCCAGCACGATCGCAACCCACCCCAGCCATCGTGGGAAGGCACCCGTCCAGGCGATGGCGATCCCGTACCCGGCGAGGAAGGCGGCGGCACCGACCAACACGCCAATGAACACGTCGTTGCTGAGCACGTTGAGCGCCTGCTCGGCGGTCGGGCTGATCACCGTCGGAACGTCGGTGAGGGCGAAGGTCGCCCCGACCGCCACCGCGATACCGCCCGCTAGGACAACAGCTCCACCGAATCCGACGGCGCTCGGTCCGAGGGAATTCGCACGCTCCTGCAGGTGTGCGCTGAGCACCGCAGCAAAGAACAGGGCGAATAGAGCGCCTAAGGCAAACAGGACGTTGCTCGCGTTCTGCGCTGTTTGATGGTCGGCGTAGAACGTGACGACGCTCGCGGCCGACGCATTCGAGTTGGGGGTGTTTCCACCAACGAGAGCCGCTGCCAGCAGGAGTCCGGCGAACACCAGGCCGGTCAGGGGGGCAAGGCTGACGAGAGCACGCCGCACTTCGAAGACGCTTTCATCGGGGGTCGAACTGTTTGGCGCTTATTTAGATCAGCCTGGGGAGAGTGTCAACCAGGCAGCAGGACTCGCCGAGTTCACGAGACGTCCCGATCTGGGTCTTCCCAGGCCAGACCGGCTTGGTTGCGGCAAACGTTTGGCGCGCGGGCGGGAGCGCACGAAAGAAAGGGCCACGTCTGCGGCCCGTTATGAATAGCGGCGGCAGGATTCGAACCTGCGACCTTCGGGTCATGAGCCCGAGAGCGAGCCTTCGTACACCGAGGGTGGCGATGTCCTCTCGTGAGAACTTTCTCTCCTGCTCATCAAGGTCCCGCGAGCCAACCCCAGATGCGGGGTGGTCGCTATCCTCGCCTGGCCACCGGCGGCCTGACCCATTTCGTCACCGGCGACGTGCCGTGAGGTGAGATCCGTCGGCTGCAGGTGGCCAGGCGAACCAACGCCGGACGCGAGTGACCTATCAAGGAGCCCGAGAGGATCGTCGCGTCGCAGCATCGTCCCCCGCCCGGGCGTGGAGCCACCAGATCGTGAGCTCACCACGAACGGCAGCCATGTCCAGCATCACACACGACCCTTTGGTCGGGAGAGCCGTCGGCCTCGACACCCATAAGGACTTCCACGTTGCCGCGGCCAAAAACGCGCGCGGACGCGGGTTGGGTCATGCCCGCTGTGACGCCAATGCGGACGGATACGCGCAACCAACCCAGTGGGCCCGGGCCCATGGCGAGGTTGCCGGGTTCGGCATCGCGGGGGCCGGCTCCTACGGCGCCGGGCGTGTGCGCTATCTGACCTCCCACGGAGAGTGCGTAAGCGAGGTCGCCCGGCCCAGTCGCCAGCACCGGACCCGCCACGGCAATTCCGATGCGTCCGATGCCCAGGCCGCCGCTGGCGCGATCATCTCTGGGGACGGCCTCGGCACCCCGAAATCGGCCGACGGCCACATCGAGGCCATACGGATGTTGCGGGCAACCAGGGCTTCTGCGGTGCGCGCCAAGAGCTCTGCGGTGGTGGCCCTTTCAGAGTCTTGTGGTCATCGCACCCGATCAGATCCGCGAGCAGCTGGCCGGCCTGAGCCCGCGACGGATGGTGCCGGCCTGTGCACAGCTCTCGCCGGAGCGCTCACCCACCACGCCGGCCGAGGCCGCGATCGCCGGGTTGGGCGTGCTCGGCCGGCGCGACGAGCACCTCGAGCACGAAGCCAAGCTCTTCAGACGCCCAGATCGCCCGATTGGTTCGTCTGGCCTGCCCCAGGCTGCTTGATCTGTTCGGCGTCGGCCCCGAGATCGCCGCGAGCGTGCTTCTCGCAGTTGGCGACAACGCTGGGCGAATCGGATCCGAGGCAGCATTTGCCAACGTCTGTGGGGTCGCACCCCGTGATGGGTCCTCGGGTCGCCAGCAGCGCCAGCGTCTCAACCGCGGCGGCAACCGTCAGGCCAATCGGGCCGTGCACACCCTCTGCGTGGTGCGCTTGCGCTCCAACACGCCGAGCCGCCAGTAGATGGCCCGTCGCCTGGCCGAAGGCGCGACCACTAAGGAGCTCATGCGCTGCCTGAAGGGCTACGTGGCGCGCGAGCTCTACAACGCCATCACACGCGGCGGGCCCGATCCGCAAGAGATCGGCGCCGCCGCTTGACGGGATAGAGGAGCATCTCCGTTGTTGCGATCCATGAGGCTGCGCGGGTGCGTCTGTGCAGGTGTGACGGCACGGCTCTTGGCGGTCCAGCAGCTCCGTGAACGTCGGGCAATCACCTCGCTGATGCAGGTGCTGACGTTCACGGAGCGTGTCGATCGGGGATTGCGTGACCTGGTCATCGAGGCCTTCGGCGCGAGGTTCTGAGAGCTCGCATGCTCGCCGACCTGCCCCTCGTGCACGATGCGGACTTAGACGTCGTAATACAAGTAGAACTCGTACGGATGGGGTCGCAGGCGGAGCGCATCCACCTCGACCTCGCGCTTGTAGGAGATGTAGGTCTCGATCAGGTCATCGGTGAACACACCACCTTTGAGCAGGAACCCGTGATCGAGCTCGAGCGCCCGCAGTACTTCGTCGAGGCTTCCCGGAGTCTGTTCCACGAGTAGCGCGCGGTCGGGGGAGAGCTCATAGAGGTCCTCATCGATCGGTGGGCCCGGGTCGAGCCGCCGCTCGATCCCGTCCAGCCCGGCCATGAGCATGGCCGCGAAAGCGAGGTAGACGTTGGCAGAGGGGTCGGGACAGCGGAACTCCAGACGCTTGGCCTTGGGGCTCGGCGAGTAGACGGGGATCCGCACGCAGGCCGAGCGGTTCCGCTGGGAGTAGACGAGGTTCACCGGCGCCTCGAAGCCGGGCACGAGCCTCCGATAGGAGTTGGTGGTGGGGGCGCAAAAGGCGAGCAGGGCTGGCGCGTGGTCCAGCAGCCCCCCGATGTAGTGCAGAGCAAGTTGCGAAAGCTTGGCGTAGCGGCCTTCGTCGAAGAACAGGGGCTCGTCCTCCCGCCACAGAGACTGGTGCACATGCATGCCCGACCCGTTGTCGTTGAAGATGGGCTTGGGCATGAACGTTACGGTCTTGCCCTCCCGCCGGGCCATGTTCTTGAGGATGTACTTGTAGAGTTGGAGGTAATCGCCCTGCGCGGTCAACGGCGCATAGCGGAGGTCGATCTCCGCCTGCCCCGCAGTTCCTACCTCGTGGTGGTGGGCCTCGACTGCGATGCCCGCGGCGCGCATAGCCAGGACCGCTCGCGAGCGGAAGTCCTGGAAGGTGTCGACGGGCGCGGCGGGGAAGTAGCCCTGCTTAAAGCGCGGCCGATGCCCCAAGTTCGGCCGACCGCCGTCTCGACCCGAGTTCCAGATGCCCTCCTCGGAGTCAATGTGGTAGTAGGACTCCTGCTCACGCGAGTCGTACCGCACGCTGTCGAAGATGTAGAACTCGGCCTCGGGACCCCAATATGAGACTGTGGCAATCCCGCTCTCGACGAGGTGGCGCTCGGCCTTCATCGCCACCCAGCGCGGGTCCCGGGAATAGTTTTCCCGGGTCACCGGATCGACGACGTTGCACGTCAAGGACAGGGTCGGGACCTCATGGACGGGATCAACGATCGCCGTTCTCGGGTCGGGAACAAGGAGCATGTCCGACTCCTGGATCTCCTGAAAGCCACGGATCGAGGAGCCATCAAAGCCGACGCCGGCCTCAAATGCGGAAACGGACAGTTCCTCGAGAGGGACCGTGAAATGCTGAAGTGTCCCAGGCAGGTCAGTGAACTTGAGGTCCGCGAACTCGAGCCCGTGCGCCGCGGCGAAGTCGAGGACCTCTCGTGGGCCCGCTTCGAAGTCCGGCCGTACTGGTCCCTCCGGGGTTGTCGCCACGCCTACGCTCCCTTCGGTTGAGAAACGCGATCGTTGTCGCACACGCACAATCACCGGCGAACAAGCGACCACGAGAACATGTGTGGCACCGCGCGCGAACTGCTTCTGCACCCGGCGACTGCAACCGCCGCCCCGGGCGCCGCCACCACGCCGAGCAGCGCCCTACGGCCAGTGAGTCCCGGTCCGTGGCCCATCGCGCATCTTCCCTGTCCAGGCCTCCGCCCTCGCGACGCGCGTTCCGAAAAGACGACGGGTCATGTATCCCTCCCGCAGCTGTCCCTGACCTGTCCAGGCCTCCGCCCTCGCGACGCGCGTTCCGAAAAGACGACGGGTCATGTATCCCTCCCGCAGCTGTCCCTGACCTGTCCAGGCCTCCGCCCTCGCGACGCGCGTTCCGAAAAGACGACGGATCATGTATCCCTCCCGCGGCTGTCACTGACCGGCAACACAGGCGCTCGCGGGGAGTTTCGTGCCGCTCCGCACGTCGCCTTGGCGCCTCCCGGGTTAGCGCGGAAATGCTGTTGGCATGGCCTGAGCCTATAGCCGGCGATCCGAGGCGTCTAGGTGTCGGCGGCACACCGAAAAGGCGGCAACGTGAGGAGGTCGCAGCATCATGCTGCCGCCCGGCGAGTGGACAGAGCTCACGCCACTCGCGACGCCGACCGCCCCCGGGGGGCCCACACAGCCCACGATTCTGGTGCTAAACGTGATGGCAGAACCTTTCGAGGGGTCGCGAGTAAGGTGGCTAGGGACTCGTCAGAGGAGCCGGGGCTCGCGCGGGGCTCAGCAAGCCCGAACCGCCCCGGGCTGGCCGAGGACAAGCAAAACCAAGGACAAGCTGATGGCGATTGCATTTTCGGATTATCTGCTCGGTCAGCGAGGACGGGACGACGCGGTCGGCGACCTTGCGCGTGACGCGGCGCGGGATCCCGAGTGGCCGAAGCAACGCGGCCTGAGCTTCAACCGTCTTCGCAACTACCTCATTGTCAACCACGCCAGCCAGAGCGCGATTGACGCTCTGGAGTGCGCATGGAACGAGTACGCGGAAATCAATCGGAGCGACAGGCACCTGGCCGGTGAGCTCGAGGAGGCTGCGCGGCAGATAGTTGCGGTCCCGACCAGCCCCCCGTATCGCCACGTGGATGGACGCTCCTAGGGGCAGGATAAGGTTCCTGTCGCTCGTGCGTCTGCCTACCCCGGCGGTTGCGCTCCGAGCTATCGATCCCGTCCTCGATACGCCTCGGGAACGGAACCCGGGATCGGTGCTGAACCGGAACGTGGAATCCGGAATGGTGACGATATATGGGCAACCCGTCAGCTGCTAGTGAGCGTGACTGGTCGGGAAGCTCACCGCGGGCTGCCACGTCACGAAGACGTTATTGCTCGTTGCAAGACTCGTCGCCGAGACTCCCTCCTCGCCGGCACTTCGCACGCGTCCGTTGGGGTTGCGAGTCGGTCGCTGGGGTGGGCGCCGTTTTCAACGTCCGCGAGGCCGAGATGCGGACTTGACCGTCCGATCGGGTACGGACGAAACCGCGAGATCACCGTTGAATGCTCCTACTGACTCCGATTTGGAACCGCTTGGAGGAGTGGCTGTGGCGGCTGGAGCAGATCCGCGGACTTGTGGAGATTCACGAGAAGATGTCGCCATGCACGTCTGGCGCCGGCGCGGAAGCCTTATGGGAGGCGCTCCGGAGTGATTTTGGAACTCGGGAGGGCTCGAGGTCTCGATCACCACCACCACCAATTCTCTAGGTGCCTGAGAATCGGCACCTCGCGCGAGGATCCGTCGAACAACCACCGTCGATGAGTAGCTGATCTCCGCGCGCCGATCGCGCGGCACGGTTCCGTCGCTGCTTCGCAGCCATGGGCCTTGTGTGCGTCCATCCGCACCGCACCGGGGCGTTCGCCGCGCTCGGCATCAGCGCTATGGATCACGATTCCGGTCGCGCCATCATGATGGTGCCGGCGTGTCCCGCCGCATTCAGCCGCCTTGCGGGAAGATCGAGGCATACGCCTGAATCCCCCGCACATAGGACCGCGTCTCCGGGAACATCCCGTTGTGCGTTATCGACGGAAGCCCCTGGTAATAGCCTCCGATGGCGAGACTCGCATTGCCGTTGGCCTCGTGGAAGAGTTGATGAAGGAGCGCAGCCGCCATCGTGATGTTGTCGGCGGCCGAGTGGACGTTCAGGGCGCGACCCTGCGCCAGCGAGGTGTTCACGTATGTCGCGGTCTGCGGCTCCATCTGGCAGACGCCGATCGCGCCCGTCGAGGAGACGGCGCTTTGCTGCCACCCCGATTCCCACCAGCACAGGGCCTCAAGCAGGCGGGGGGACACGCCGTAGTCGCGGGCGGCGTGCAGGAAGAGGTAGCGGAGCACGAGGCGGCCGGGGTGGGCGAGGAGCGCCGCCGGGAGCGATCCCACCGCCGCGGACCAGCCTGCAGCCGACAGATGCAGGACCTGCCCGGCGTAGATGAAGTTGGGGTTGCGCAGTCCGTTCGCGGCCGCCAACTCGGCCACGCTGGTGTGAGCGCGGGCGGCGATCGCCGCGAGCGTTTCGCCGGCGGCGACCGTCACCGTGACCGACGAAGGCTGCGGGGCGGATCCGGGGACGCCAGACCCCGAGATGTGCAGGACTTGCCCGGCGATGACGATGTTCGGATTGCTCATGCGGTTGGCGGCCGCCAGCTGAGCGACTGTGGTCTGGAAGCGCGCCGCGATTGCGCTGAGCGTCTCGCCGGCGGCGACCCTCACCGTCACGGCCGAGCTCGAGACGGGCGCTGCCGTCGGACCCGCACCCTGAAGGCGCAGCACTTGTCCGGCGACGACGAAGTTGGGGTTGCCCAACCCGTTGGCAGCCGCCAACTGGGCAACGGTCGTGTGAAAGCGGGTCGCGACCGCGCTCAGTGTCTCGCCGGGCGCGATCCTCACGCTCGCGCTTAAGGTCGAGGTCTCGATCTCCGATGGGCCGGTGCCCGGCAGGCGCAGACGTTGCCCCGCGACGACGACATTGGGGTTGCGGATCCCGTTGACGGCTGCCAGCTGCGACACCGAGGTGTGGAAGCGGGCCGCGACGGCGTTGAGCGTCTCGCCGGCCGCGACCGTCACCGTCGGTCTGCCGGTTGTGGACGGTGCGGCAGCGGCCGTCGCCACGGGTCCTGCGGTGATCGCCAGACCCGAGGCGACTCCGGCGATTACCCAACGACTCGACTTGGAACATGCCTGCATCGTCCACCTCGGCAGGTGCGGGGGTTGAGGCCAGAGCCGGCGGCCATGGCGCGGGCAGAAACGAGATGCCTCCGCGCCACGTCACGCGCGTCTCAGGCCCGGTACTCATGTGAATCGGCGCAGCAGGGGCCGCAACTTATGACCCTCGAAATTCCTTAACGAGTCCAGGGCATCGGTTCAGGCAATCCGGTGCGGCAGCGGTCGCCGGAATTTGCGGAAAATGTCCAAACCGCAACCCATTGACCGAATTTCCGGGCCCGTCATCGTCTCGCGCCGGTAGCTAGTGGTCGATCCGACTCGGGCTGTCATCGGGGAGCGCGAACATGACCATGCCCTGGAGCCGTTGGGCGCCGGTGACGGGCCTGCTGTTCGCCCTCGTGTTCTTCTTCGCGCTGCTCGTGTCAGCAAATGAGTCGAATTCCGGCGCGTCGGCGGCAAGCGCCGTTCACTTCGACGTTGTGCACAAGAACGGGCAGAACGCCTCCTCGTACATGTTCGCGGTGTCAGTGCTGTTGGTCGTGATCTTCGGCATCACCTTGGCGCTGCGTGTACCTGACGGCGCGCCCACTTCGACCCGTTGCGGGTGCTTTGCCAGGCGATCTTGACGATATTGGCGTTGCTTGCCTATCGTCGGGATCGGCGACGCGGCGTGATCGCATCAGCGAGCCCGGCGAACCGCGGCGGGTACGATGGACCCTCAGCGCAGCGCAGCGCGGTCCGGTCGAAGGGAACGCAGAGATGGGCGCCGATCAATATCACGAGCCCCCAGGCGAGCTGCCCGCCGAGACACGAACGTTCGCGCGGCTGAGTGCGTCCCTGGCCGAAGAGGCCGAGGCGATCGACTGGTACGAACAGCGGCTCGCGGTCGAGCCCGATGCGGGGGCGCGCGCGATTATGCGTGACGCCCAAGGCGAAGAGTTCAAACACTTCTGCATGGCGCTCGAGTTCCTGCTGCGCAAGACACCCGTGTGGCGCGAGATCGCGCAGGGGATCCTGTTCCAGGCTGGCGACATCGTCGAACACGGCGAGGCCGCAGAGGCCGCGGCCGACGGCGGGGCGTCAGGCGGGTCAGCCGGCGGCCCCGAGCGATCGCCGGACGGCTCCGGGTCACTCGGCATCGGCAGCCTCAAGGAGCGCTTCTTGTGAACCATCTACTGCGATCGTTCGCCCCGATCACCGAATCCGGCTGGTCGCTCATCGACAACGAGGCAACCGACCATCTTGTGCCCGCCCTCGGCGCGCGCAGATTGATCGACTTCTCGGGCCCGCACGGCTGGGAGCTCTCCGCGACGAACCTCGGGCGTACCGTCGCCCTCGCCGACGAGCCGACGGCGGGCGTCACCGTCGCCCAGCGCCGGGTGCTGCCGCTGATCGAGCTGCGGGCAGCCTTCCGCGTCGCACACACCGAGCTCGCCGATGCCGAGCGTGGGGCGATCGACATCGGCTTCGCCGACCTCGACGACGCCACGCGGCGCATCGCGGTGGCCGAAAACGCCGCCGTCTTTTTGGGCGTGGAACAAGCCGGCCTGGTCGGGATCACCGAGGCCTCGCCGCACACACCGATCCCGCTCGGGAGCGAGTGCGAGCGGTACCCCGCCCAGGTGGCCAAGGCCGCGGAGGCGTTGCTTCGCGCCGGCATCGCCGGCCCGTTCGGGCTCGCGCTCTCGCCGGCGGTCTACACGAGCGTCGTGGAGACGACCGAGCACGGCGGCTACCCCGTCTTCGAGCACCTCAGCCACATCTTGAGCGGCCCGATCGTCCGCGTGCCCGGCATTGACGACGCCGTCGTCCTCAGCCTCCGAGGGTCGGATTTCCTGTTCGAGTCGGGCCAGGATCTCTCGGTCGGGTACGAGCGCAGCAACGAATCGCACGTCTACCTCTACCTCGAAGAGAGTTTCAGCTTCCGCGTCGCGACACCCGAGGCCGCGCTCGTGCTGCCGGCCACCACTATGTAGATGCGGGATGCCGCTACGTGGCCGCGATGGGCAACAGGTGGCCACGCGGCAAGGGTCGTGCGTGCGCTCGATCGACACCGCCATGCGGCAGGCTTGCGTTTGTCCCGGAGGGCCAAGAGCGCTGCGGGCGTCAGAGAGGTCCCCTTGCCCTGGTTGCCTTCCGCTCGGTACGTCGCCATATCATGGCGACTCGCCGCCCATCCGACGGCGCGCTGGCCTTTGTCGACACGACGGGTGGACAAGTCGACGCCACGGGCACGCTTGCACACCTCTGGCACCGCGTCGTTCGCGTCGCGGGCTTGACGCCCCCGTTCCCAACGCTTCACCACCTTCCGCACACCTGGGGTGTGTTGTCGCTCCGGTCCGGTGTCGCACCAGAAGCTGTTCGTGCGCTCGGCGGGTCGTCGTCGACCGCGACGGTCCATTCACGGGATGGCCGGCACGCATTCGGCCACGAGCTCGCCGACGCCGGTGACCGCCTCGATTGCTGGCGCGCCGATCAGGCCTCAACCACAACTTGAGGCTGGGACCAAGATGGGACCAATCGGGGCCCGAGCTGGGCCATCGAGGACCCCGTTGGCCATGTGCACAACTTGCTGAGAAGCCCCAAAAAACAGGCGTTCCCGGGGAGTGCCGCCAATGATTCCGAATTGGAATCGCCTCGCGGAATGGCTCTGGCGTACCGACCAGCTGCGTCGGATGTTGGAGTCTCAGGAGACAACCTCCCCATTCGGGCCGATTCCGCCCGCTGAAGAGCCCTCCGGCGCACTCCCCGGCCCGATTGGAAACGCCAAAGGGGCGTTGTGAGCTCGTGCGCTCGCGTTGCGACTGGGCGCGCTCACAACTCGTCACTGTCGTCGCCGATGGCGTTGATACGCTGGGCCGTGGGCAGCGAGGAGGTGGACATGACCGATGATCGGGGTGATGCCGGGTGGGATGTCACCGAATGGCGCGGCAAGATGCTGTTCGACCGCAACGGCGAGAGGATCGGCAAGCTGCAAGACGTGTACGTTGACGTCGAGACAGACGAGCCCCAATTCGGCACGGTGAAGGAAGGCTTTATCGGACGTCACCTCACCTTCGTTCCGCTGGCTGGAACTCAGGTCGGTCCCGATAGTCTTCAGGTCGCGGCGACGAAAGATCAGGTTCGCTCCGCGCCCGACATCGCGATGCACGGTGAGGAGCTCTCGCAGGCGGACGAGTCCACGCTCTACCACCACTTCGAGATGAACTACACGCCGCCCGAGAGCGAGAGCGGACGGCGTCTCGCCCGCCGCTGAGGGTGGCGCGAAGCGACGAGCGCGCCTCATAGGCCTCAGAATGGACGGCCAGACGAGCGATCAGGCAGACGCGGACTGCCGTCGCTACGCCAATCCGCGCGACTGAGATGCCCCCAACGGGATTCGAACCCGTGTTGCCGCCTTGAAAGGGCGGATCCAACGCTTCTGTTTACAGGCTGTTTTCCATCGTTGCGGGCAGCGGGACCAATTTGGGACCAAACGATCGGATGAAGGCGCCGGGGGACAAGTGTCCTTAGTGCAGTTCTCGTTCCGGGAACGCTGAGGTCGCGGAGCGAGCTGATGTCGGTGAACGCAACGCCACCGCGCTCGCGGGAGTTGCTACGCCCGCACGAGTGGGGCAGTCGGCGACCCCTCCCGGCCGACCGATATTCGGCAGTTGCGCGCCGGTCTGGAGGCCACGGACAGGTCTGATACGGCCGTCATTATGCGCTGCCTCGACCGCGTCTTGTGCACAGAGCACAGGCGCCTGCAGCTCTGCCAATCGTAAGACCGCGATCGGCAGCCCTTCGGCGCGCTCAAACGCCGACCCAGTCATGGAGCACTTCCCCAGGCGCCTTGTCACGAGCCGAGAGCGACACCCTCGCCGACCGCGTCAGCCCGGCGGCGATAACGACATGCTGGTGAGCACCACGACGACGACGCCGACTCAATTGCGAACGAGTTTCAGTGCCAGCCTGGGAACGACAAAGGACGCGAGAAAGATCGGCAAGAACCTCTTTCCGGTGCATCGGAAGGCGACGATCTCGCCCTCGGCGGCGTCGAAGGTTTGAGTGCTGCTCGAGTTTCGGCCATTGCGGACTTGCAGGGTATGACGTCCAGGCTCGACTGGTATCTCGATTGTGTCATTCATGTCGACCGACCCGTGCCGCTCACCATCGACCACGACGTCGTACGCGCCACGACGGACCTCCGCTCCGATTGCCTTATGCGTCAACTTCAGCGTTGCCGACATCTGTTGGTCTCCTCTGGTACCTGAACTCTCTGGGTGCTCGGCGACGAGCGCTACGTGCCGGTCCGGCGACCGTCATCCACGCCAGGCTAGGTGGGACACTTCACCCATTGTCAAGGCAACGAGTGCGGACCGGCCCGAGGTATCCCACGCGGCTCGGGTCCTGGTCGATGCGGGTCATGCTCATCCGCGGGAGACGATTGCGAGGACCGACGCAAACATGCCCGAATTCGACCACTCGACCAAGGCCGGGCCGCGTCCGAACGAGACGGATCTGGAATGCGGCGCGCGCCACATTACGCGCGCGGTAGATCTGTGTTCGGGGTATCAGTGAACCGGCTCGTTGAGCGCTTCGCGCTCTGATCCGTCAACAACACGCAAAGCGGGGGGTCGCGAATGGGATGGCACGCAAGGACAAGAGGAATACCGAGAGGAGTGACAGCGAAGCCAAGCGCATGAGCGATTCGACGCGTCACGAGGGCGCACGAGAGTGACAACGCGCAAGTCACGATAGACCCGCGGTAACGGCGGGCCCTGCGGACGTCTGGTCTCGACGCGTATCAAGGGAGAGCGTAAAATTCACGTTATAGACGCTCGCTCCGCCGAGAGTGGAGTCGGCGGCGGCCACGAGAAAGCTGTCCCCATGACGTCGACATCAGCCTTCTACCCCTGCGCATTGGTCGTATGAGTCTCGAAGACATCTCGGGGTTCGATCAGGTCGTGAAGACGCGGCTTGCTGTGGCGGCTGAGCAGCTGACACAAGAGTTCGACGGGATCTACGACTACGATCAGGTCTGGGCGATGGTCGAGGAGTCTGCGCAGCAGATGCAGTCGGGCTCTGTGCACGCGTTTGTTCCCGTACTCGCGAAGCGCTTCGCACGCGAGCGCCTACGCGCACAAGCACAAACATCGGGTCGGATCGCCAAGCCGCTGGCCGAGGTACTGTTTGTCAGTGTGACCGGCAGCGGGCGAGCACAGATCGGCGCAGCCCTTCTCGCACGAGGAGGCCCGTTGGCCAGCGTCCACTCCGCGGGCTCGACGGCCGTAGCGGATATCGATCCGAACGTCCGCAAGGCGATGGAGGAGATCGGGGTCGATCTGACTGACGCCTTCACCAGGCCGATCACCCCCGAGGTGCTCGCGGCCGCCGACGTTGTCGTAACGATGGCCCGCAGCGTCGGTAGAGTCGAGATCCCGGCCACGACCCGGCACGTCGACTGGCGCGTCGGCGATCCGGCGGGAGCTCCATTCGCCGAGGTCCGGCGTGTGCGTGACGACATCCAGCGTCGGGTTGACGCCCTTGCCGACGAACTGCGCGCCTCGTTGGGCCGGTCAGCGGACCACGGCACCTAAGAGCACGAACCGCGCCGCGACGGTCACGTCGGTCTGATACCCTAAGGGGTATGTGTAGAGCGGTCGCCTGTCGGAAGTGCGGTCGCCCAACCTGGAAGGGGTGCGGCGCCCACGTCGAACAAGTGCTCGGCCATGTGCCGCCTGCTGAACGCTGCCACTGTCACGCCGAAAAGGCAGCACCCAACAAGCGCACGTTCTGGTTCTCGCGCTAGGCGGCGCGCCTGCCGCGTAGGAGGTGCAGGACCGACGTTTCATGCTGGGGCGCAGTCTTGCTGCACTGAGCCGAGCTACTTCGGTCTCAACCGTCATCTGGGCAGTTGGTGATGGGTTCGTCGTCGGGATCCGTGGGGTCCGGGTCGTAAGGCGCTGTTGCCCCCGCACTGTTGGGCGTCGACAACACATTGGTACCGCCAACTCCCAATCGATACCAGAGCATGAGATGGGTCCTCCCACGGCTGGGTGCGGGCCGGCGTGCGCTGACCGCCCGGCGCTGCGTCTGGCTCGCCCAGTTGGAGCCGCGTCTACATCACCCCAACGCTTGTCAGCGTTAGGCGAAGGGCGAGGAGCACCAACGACGCAACCAGCAATCGCTCGATGAGCACGCCGCTCATATGCGCGGACAGGCGCGCTCCGACCTGTGCGCCGGCGGCCATCGTGATGCCCAGGATGAGCGCGAGGACGATGTCCTTCGTGTGGGCGAAGTTGCCGTTCAAGATGTGCGTTACCGAGGCCGTCCCGGAGGTGATCGCCAGCACGAAGTGGGACGCGGCAGTTGCCAGGTGGGTCGGGAATCCGAGTGCCCGCGCCATGAGCGGCACGTGGATGATTCCTCCGCCGATACCCAACAGGCTCGAGAGGAACCCGACGCCAGCGCTGTAGATGACCCCGCGTCGGAGGGGCACGTCGTAGTCGAACGTGTGCCCGGCTCGATCCACGAAGTGGCGGTGGGTCAGTCGTCCTCGCGGGGTCCGCGGTCGGCCCGGTGGATCGAGCACCAGCCATACCGCCATCGACAACAGAACAAGTGCCGTCAGCGCATCGAACGCTCGACGCGGTATCAGCCCGACTGCGAGCGCTCCCAGGATGGATCCCGGCAGCGCGGCTGCGGCGAAGAGCGTCGCACTGCGGTAGTCAATTCGTCGCTGCCTGGCATACGCGAGGGATCCTGACCCCGCGTTCGCGAAGACCGCGACGAGGCTGATCGATGTGATCGTGGCCGCCGGGGTATGGGGATAGATGATCAACAGGAGTGGCGTCAGGATGAAGCCGCCTCCTGCCCCCACGATCGTCCCGAACGCGCCGACGGCAACTCCGAAGAGCCCGAACAGAACCGCCGCCATCGCGCTCATGGAAGTGCTTGGCCTATCCGATCAGGGCCGACGGCAGCGCGGGGAGTCGGGGGTTGTTGGCGACCGGTTGCCACGCGCGTCTGACCGCTCACGCCCGGGTCACGCCGGGCGCCGAGCGATCACCTGAACGACGCTGCCGAGACCGGTGTGTCCGTGGCCCTCGATGACCTGTCGTTCGGTCTCTGCAGCATGCACAAACTCAAGCCCGTCAAGCTCTCGTCGCAGATCAGCGAGGGTCATCGCCAACTCCGCTACTGGCGGTCCGCCCGTGCCCCGTCCGATCTGGTTGGGCGTATACGCCTCAAGTAGGAAGACCCCGCCGGGGGCCAGCGCATCCGCGACTCGCCGGTGGAGATCTCGACGAGTCGCGGGCGGTAGGTGGGCGAAGATCGACACAATCCCGTTCCATGACTGGATGCCGAGATCCGCGGTCGCAAGATCGCCAGTCACCGCATCAACGTTGACTCCGCGTTGAGCAGCGAGCCGACGGGTCTTCGCCACGCCGGCCTCGGTCAGGTCGATGCTCGAGACCTCAAACCCTTGGCGTGCCAGGAAGACGGCATTCCGGCCCTCGCCTTCGGCCACACACAGCACCCGGCCACGCGGCAAACTGCCGACGTGTTCTCGCAGGAACTCGTTGGGTTCGGTGCCGTATAGATAGCCGTCCGCGCCGAAGCGTTGCTCCCAGGTGGCATTCGGCGACGAGGAGTCCGGCGGTGTTGAGGCCATCCGTGTACCTGCCTCGTCAGATCGGGATCCCGGACGCCTGCCTTCCTAGTACTCCTCGGGGTCGAGTTTCAGGGCCTCGTTGAACCTGTTGATCATGTTGTAGAGCGCGGCGATCGCGGTGATCTCGACGATTTGGGACTCGCTGAAGTGGCGCGCAAGGTCGTCATATGTCCGGTCATGAATATCGCCGGGGCTGAGCGTCATCTCCTCGGCGTACTTCAGGGCCGCCTTCGCGGCATCGTCGATCCGGGCCGTCGTCGGGTCATCCATCTCGGAGATCTCGTTCGGGGTAAACCCCATCTTGGCGCTGATCTGCACATGGGCATGCGTGCAGTACGCCGAGTGATTGAGCATCGACACGCGCAGAATGATCCGTTCCTTGAGTTTCGGATCCAACTCATCCGGGCGCTGCACCGCGGCGACGAAGGGCCCCATCGTGGCCAGGATCTCTGGCTTGTGGGCAAAGGCCTTGTAGATGTTGGTGACCTTGCCCCGCTTGGCGCGCATGCGCTCGAATGCGTCACGGATCACCGGATTTTCCGTGCTGTCCTCTTCGATATATGTGACTCTGGCCATCGCAGGAACCTCGCTGTTGATGTCTCGGAATCCGTTCGAATCGGGGGCGTGTGGCGTCATCGCGGAGTCGCCGCCCGGGCGGTGGGTCTGGATACGATCCGACGGCACACGGGGAGCGCGGCTTAGGCGTCTGTCGTGCGGGAGCCGTGGCTGCGTCGAATGATCTCGATCATCTTGATGTTGATCACGATAAAGCGCCAAAGCTGCCAGGGAACGAAGGTCCGCTGAAACAGCGTCCATCGCGTCGGGTTTGTGACATACGACGTCTTCTCGGTGTCCATGTCGCTACTCCGGGATCAGGGGCCAGCCCGGCCGGAGCCGTGCCTTGTACAGGAACAGGTGGTGGAGAAGGATCTTGATCCAGTGTCCTGCGAGGCCGATCTCGCCGAACGTTCGCTTCTGATCCCGGCCATGTTCGGGATACCGAACGAAATCGGGAACGATGGGGAAGACCGTCATTGACGCAGCCGTCCCGGTAAACGGATTTGACCCGGCGGACGCCACGCATGCAGCGCCCATCTCGGCCATCGACGCGGTGTGGGTCGGCGCATCTGCGCCGCCGATCATGTCGACGATGCTGCGCGCGACCGTCTTTCCGATCATTGCCGACGGCATGCCCGTTCGGGGTGGCGCGGGTGCGATCAGCGTTCCGTTGGGGCTGGTGTGCGGCCGGGAGATCGCATGCGGCGGTGCGAACGCGATCCCGGCGGCAAAGATGTTGCGGTACGCGGGAGACTGGTACGTTCGCGGCCAGTCGCCGGCCGACCACTGCTCGTATGGCTTGGGGTCGTATGCCGCATCGACACGCATGAATTCATTCGGCATGAACAATTGGTCGGTGATGTCAGCATCGCGCTTGTCGTAGGCCTTGAGGCCGACGCCCGAGAACGGTGGCAACAGCATCGCGAAGTCGAATTCCTGCTCGTGTTCGGTCCCGTCGAGGGTCTCATAGAGCGCCCTGCCAGGCTCCACGTTGTGGACGTGCGCACGGGTAATCCAATCGATGCCGCGCTCCGCGAACAGCGAAGCGTTGAAGATGCTGCTCGGGATGACAAACCCGGCTCGCTTGAGATGTATACCGCCCATCCCGAAGTCACCCAACTCGTACTCGTTGGTGATCCAGGTGATTTCGGCACGGTCGCGAACCTTTCGGGCGCGGAGCTCAAACTCAAGGTTGACGATGTACTCAAAGGCTGCGCCTTCGCACGTGCAGGTGCCGTGGCCGACCCCAACCAGAAAGCGGCGTCGTTCGCCGCGGCGCATCCGCTCAACCTCCTCGTCGAATCGCTCTGACGTCTGGGCAGCGTGGTCGGCCGTGCACACCGACAGGCTGTGGCCGCCGTCGGGCCCGAGGCCCTCGGTCTTGTCGAAGCGCAGGCGCGGTCCAGTTGCGTTCAGGAGGTAGTCGTACGGAACACGCCGGCGGCTTCCGTCGTGTGCCTCGGCCACGACAAACGGGTCCTGTGTGTCCCGGTCACCTTCCGGATGGATCGCGCGCGCGGCCGCTTGCATGAACTCGGTGCCGTGACGCTCGTAGACCGGCGCGAGCGGAAAGACGACCTTCTCCGGCTTCATCAAACCGACGCCAACCCAGATGTTTGAGGGGATCCAGTTGTAGTCAGGCTTCGGCGATACGACGGTCACGGAGTGCTCGCGACCGAGCCATTTGCGCGCGAACGCTGCGGCGGTGTGCCCGGAGATTCCTGCACCGAGGATGACGACCCGGCTCATCGCCCGACCCCTGATGGATGCCGCAGGGCCACTCGAGACCGAGGCGGCTCGGTTGGGCGGGCAGCGCGTCGGCGTGCGTTCGCGGTCATGAGGTCCCCGTCACGTCGATCAGGCGTGGGGTGGAGACGCCGAGCCTTGTTGGGATCTGCGATGGACCTGCGTCGTTGCATGAGCCCCTTCTTCCTTATAGGTCGGATGGGCGACAGTCGTGCACGCCGAACCGGGAACGACTGCGTACGGCGTCCGAGAACGCGTCGTCACCGACGAACACCGACGCTGTCGCGTGTTCCGATCCGGTCGTCGGTGTTCGGCTGTGGATTGGTGGGCGCTGCACGTCAGGCAACCATCGGTTCAGCGGCGATATGGCCGAGAACTCGCTCCAACCGGGCACCGACCTCGCGCGCGATCGGCGCGAGTGCGGGGTTTCCGACCATGCCAAGCATCTGTTCGGCCGCGACGGCACTCACATAGGTCTGTCCGTCGTAGACAAACACCGTGACGTTGCACGGCAAGAGCGCGCCAAGCTGTGGCTCCGCGGTCAGGGCCTGGTTCGCAAGTTGGGGATTGCAGGCGCCGAGGATCGTGTACGGCTCTCGCTCGACACCGAGCTTGGCGGCAAGAGTGGCTTGGACATCGATCTCAGACAGGACGCCAAACCCCTCGTCTGCCAGCGCTGCACGGGTCCGGGCAAGCGCTTCATCAAAGCTTGCGTCCAGGGCCCGGCACTCGGAATAGGTCGTTGAATCAAGCATCGGCTTGTTCCTTCGGCTGCAGATGTGGTCAGTCTCCAAGCGGCGGCGGCTGGACGTCTCCCGCGAGCATGACGCGGTTCCATGCGTTGATTGCCGTGATAACGACGACCAGCTGGGCAAGCAACGGGTCCGGGAAGTGCTCGGCGGCTTGCTCGTAGACCTCCTCAGGCACGGGCCCCGTACAAAGGCGCGTGAGCGCGTCCGCAAGGCCCAGCGCGGCCCGCTCGTGTTCGGTAAACAAGGGCGACTCCTGCCAGACCGCGACGGCGTCGAGCACGCGCTCCGGCACGCCGGCTTTGCGAGCGAGCCCTGTGTGCAGGTCCACGCAGTAGGCGCATCCGTTGAGCTCGGAGACGCGCACTTTGACGATCTCGGCCAGGGCGTGGTCGATGTCCGGAGTGGCGCGCGTCAGCGCCGCGAGCGCTCGGTAGGCATCCGGAACGTCGGCCTTGATCTCGACCTGATGCGCTCTAATGGGTGTTGCACTCATGATCATGCTCCCGTGATTCGTGTCGTGAGGTGGTGCGCGTGGGAGTGACGACTCCCACGCGGCGGCGGTGCGCTGACCAGCCTGCGCTAGTGGCCAAACCGCACCTCCGGGAGGACGCGGTGGAGCCACTGTGGGCGCCACCAGGCCCAGCGGCCGACGAGGCGCAGCGCGACTGGCACCAGCAGCAGCCGGACCAAAAGGGCGTCGAGCGCGACCGCGACCCCGAGGATGATCCCCATCTCTTTCGGGGGCAGCGGGCCCGAGAGCGCGAAGGTGAAGAACACCGCCACCATGACCGCACCGGCGGCGAGGATGACGCGTCCGGAGTGCGCCATCCCGCCGATCGCCGCGTCGTGCGCGTTGTGCGAGTGGTCCCAGTGCTCCTTGGCCGAGGACAGCAGGAATACCGTGTAGTCCATTGAAATCGCGAAGATCATGGCGAAAAAGAACACCGGTCCCCAGGCATCGAGGAAACCCTGGGATTGGAAACCCAGGACGCCGGCCAGATCACCGTTTTGGAAGACCAACCGTGCAACTCCGAACGCGGCACCGGTCGCAAGTAGGTTGGTCAGGACTCCGATTGCCGCGACCACGGGTGCCTGCAGGGCGACCAGCAGCAGCACGAAGCCGAGCACGAGGATGACCCCGATCACGATGGGGGTGTAGGTCGAGAGTGCCGCCGCCAGATCGTGGTTCTCCGCCGCCGCTCCGCCGACGAGCACGCCGACCGGCAACTCGCTGCGCAGGCGATCGATCGTCGCGCCGGTCGCCGACGCAGATGGGTCCGTCGTCGGGATGGCCTGCACCAGGGCAAGACCGTTCTGGCCCGGCTGGGCTGCGGTCACGTGCGCGATGCCGGGATCGGCGGCTGCGGTGCGTGCGGCGGCGCCCATCTCAGAGGCCGGACCGACCAGCTGCAGCGCACCGGGAGCGCCCGTTCCGAAGGCGGCCTGGACCTCGGTGTAGCCGACGCGCGAGGTGTTGCGCTCGAGGGCACGACCTTGATCGACGGCATCCCCGTCTTCAGGCCGACCACCGGGATCGCGAGTACCAGCAGGGCGATCAGCGCGGGCACGCCGTAGAGCGCGGGGCGGCGCCACAGACGCTCACCCCACGCCGCAAACCGCGCCGAGCGGTGCTCGCCGCTGTGCGCCCAGGGCAGCGCGCCCTTGTCGATCCGCGGCCCCAGCTTGGCGAGCGTCGCCGGGAGCAGCGTCAGCGTGGCCAGCAGGATGAAGATCACCGAGAGCATGATTCCAAGCGCCATCGACCGGAACGCCGGGCTCGGGACGAGCATGACCGCCGACAGTGAGACCAACACTGTCGTGCCCGAGAACAGGACCGCCTTGCCGGCGGTGTCCATCGTCTCGGCGACCGCGTCGGTGGCCGACAGGTTGCGCCCGAAGAACGCGCCGCGGAACCTGACGACGATGAACAGCGCGTAGTCGATCCCAAGCGCCAGCGCGAACATCAGGGCAAAGTTCATCGCCCAGATCGAGACCTCGGCGACTTGCGAGACCAGATACAACGCCCCCGCGGATGCGACAAGGCCGATGATCGTCAACAGGAGTGGCAGGCCTGCGGCCACGAGCGCGCCGAACGCGAGCACCAGGATCGCCAGGGTTACGGGCCAGCTCAAGAGCTCGGAGCGCATCATCGCGCTGCGGTTGGCGGCGTTGAAGTCCGACCACATGCCGGACGCGCCGGTGAGACTGACGCCTACCTGCGCGGTGCTGAGCTTGCCCAGGGGCCCCTTCAAGGCATCTGCGGCCCGGACCATTGCCGTCGGGTCACCGGCTGCGCCGCCCATGATCACCGCGGTGTGTCCGTCCTGGGAGATGGTCGTCCCGGCCGTCGGAGGCGTGACCGATGCGATGCGCGCATCGCTGCGCAGGACGGCCTCGCTACGGCCGATCGTGCTCGCGAATGCGGCGTCGGTGGTGACGAGCGTTGGCGAGTGCACGACCACCATCAGCGCCGAACTCGAATTGCCGGCGAAATTCGCCTGGATGAGGTTCCGGGCCTGGACTGATTGTGAGCCCGAGTCCTGCCAACCCGCGCCCGAGAGTGCGGTCTCCACACGCGGCGCGAGGACACCCAAGCCGACCACGATAATCGCCCACGTGATGAACACCCAGCGGGCATGCGTCGCCGACCAGCGTCCGAGTCGCCCGATTGGTCCGAGCGTGCTCATCGGCTCGCCTCCTGGAGCCCACAGCGGCGCAGGACGAGCGACGCCGGACAGTCACCGAGCACCACGTACATCCATTGGCTGACGCCGACAAATGCTGTCAACAGAAGCAACCACGGACTGATGAGGAGGGCGAGCGTCACGCTCGCCAAGGTCATCGTGGCCGCGAGCGCGAACAGGACGCGCTCAAGCGTCCAGCGCCCGCTCGGCGGCCTTCCTCGCCGTTTGTCGTCTGCCATCACGCGACCTCCTGTGCGATGAGCGCCCATTGCTGTTCGAGGCGTCGCTGCAATCCGCCACAGACCTGCTCGCAGAGGTCGAACACCGACTGGTCGTCGATCCGGTAACGCGCGAGCGTCCCCTGCTTCTCGCGTGCCACCACGCCTGCGCGGAGCAACAGACCCAGGTGCTTGGAGACGTTTTGTTGCGAGGTGCCCAACGCCTCGCCGAGAGCGCCGACACTCATCGGGGCATCGCGGAGATGGTCGAGGATGCGAATCCGCATCGGCTCTGCGAGTAACTGAAACCTCTCGGCGATCATCTCGACGAGCGGTTCGGGTACGGGGTGCGGGATGGGCACGGAAGCCTCCGGGCTCGACACACGAATGGCCCCAACCGTATCGACATCTAAACAGTTGTGCAACTGGTAACGATCTGGAACGGTGGAGCGGGGTTGGCCGCAGCCATGGTCCGAGGTTTCCCGGACGGGGTCGGCTGGCAGCCGCGCAAGCGGCCCGGCGGGCGACCGTCAGTCAGTCCCGAGCGCGTAGCGGGGCGCAGCTCGCAACCACGCGGATCGTCGGGTACCTCGGACGACGCGGCGCGCGAGGCACCGGTCCATCGCCAGGCTCGTGCCCTCTCGGCCGACTACGGGGCGAGGCCACCGGGTCGTGGGCGCGGGCCATGCGCGCGCAGGAGACGCACCAGCTCGCGGGCAACCGGTAGTACCGGCCGACGTGCGGCGAATACGGCGGCAAGCTCTCGACGCATCACCACGCCGCGGATTGGGCGCGCGATCAGTGTCTGCTGCTGAAGCTCGCGCCGGATGCTCAGCGCTGACACGATGGCGATACCGAGCCCCGCCTCGACGACAGCCTTAATCGGCTCGATCCCGGAGAGTTCGGCGATCGTGCGGAGTTGCTCCGGGACATATCCGGCGCGCCGCAGCGCACCGTCGGCGACTTGACGCGTGCCGGAGCCGCGCTCACGGGAGACGAACGGTTCTGCGGTGAGCTGGGCGAACTCGATCTCGTCATCGTCGGCGAAACGATGCCCGAACGGCGCGATGACGACCAGCTCGTCGTGGCGAAGTACCTCCAGCTCCAGGCCCTCCGGGTTCAGCTCACCCTCGACGAGCCCGATATCGGCGTGCCCGTCATGCAGCGCGATCGCGACGTGCTCGGTGTTCTCGACACGCACGAAGATCCGCACCTCGGGATAGGTGCGAGCAAGCTCGGCAAGCGGCTGCGGCAACAGGTACGTGGCGACGGTCAGGCTCGCGGCAATCCGCAATGTCCCGGTCATCCGGCCCTGGGCCGCCGTCACCGCGCGCTGCGCCGCCGCGCCGTCGGCCAGTAAGCGCTTCGCCCACTCTACGAGCGCCACCCCGGCAGGTGTCAGCGCGACCCGGCGCCGACTGCGGTCGAACAGCTGCGCGTCGATCTCGACCTCGAGTGCGGCGATCTGCTGGCTAACGGCCGATTGGGAGAGATGCAGCTGGCGCGCGGCGCGCGTGAAGTTGCGCTCATTGGCCACCGCCACGAAGACCTCGAGGCGTCGGAGATCCACTGCCGCTCCAAGCAATCAGTTTAACTTATCAAAGCATCGCGAATTCGGTGCGCTCAATGACGGACATCCTGCCAGGATTTTGACATGTCCGCCACGTCGCACAGCAACCGACCGTATCTGAAGCATCAGATAAGCGAATGGCCGAAGCCGGGGCCGACAATCCGCCTCCTACTCCCGGGCTTTGCAGTTGCAGCCGTCGTCGCTACCGCCGCCCTCGGTCTCGCCCAGGTCGCTCCCCTCGTCGGCGCGCCGGTTCTCGCGCTGGCGCTTGGGATCATCATCGCGGCGATCCGCCGGCCATCCACGGTGGTGCGACCCGGCATCCGCTGGTCGGGCAAGTACGTCCTCCAGACCGCGATCGTGGTGCTCGGCGCGACCTTGAGCCTTGCTCGGGTGGCGAGCGTCGGTCTTGTCACCCTGCCGGTGATGCTTGGAACCTTGACGGCCGCGCTCGGGGTCGCCTACCTGGTGGGGCGCGCGCTGGGCATCCCCGGTGGGCTGCGCACGCTCGTGGGCGTCGGGACGGGCATCTGCGGGGCGTCGGCGATCGCCGCCGTGTCCGGAGTCATCGAGGCGTCCGAGGTCGATATCGCCTACGCGATGTCGACGATCTTCGTCTTCAACCTCGTGGCGGTGTTGATCTTTCCGCCGATCGGCCACCTGCTCGGGCTGAGCCAAAACGGGTTCGGGTTGTGGGCAGGGACTGCGGTCAACGACACCTCATCGGTCGTTGCCGCCGGCTACGCGTACGGCAAGGTCGCCGGCCTGCACTCGGTCATCGTCAAGCTCACGCGGACCACGATGATCATTCCCATCGTCGCCGCACTTGGTGTCCTCGCTCGTCGGCGTAACGCACACGCCGCCCACGTGCGCTGGCACAAGGTCATCCCGTGGTTTCTGGTCTGGTTCGTGGCCGCCGCCATCATCGAGAGCATTGGGTTGGTCCCCGCGGCATGGCATGCCGGTCTTGCCGAACTTTCGATCGTGCTGATTACCGTCGCGCTGGCCGCGATCGGGCTGAGTACGCATCTTGGCGATATGCGGCGCGCCGGATATCGCCCGCTGCTGCTCGGTACCGTGACATGGGCGACGGTCGCGGTGACCGGACTTGCGATGCAACTCCTTGTTGGTAGCTGGTGACCCGGCTGACGATCCCCGCCTAATCCTCATCGCCCGGTACCGGATACTCGGCGCCACACCACTCGCAGTGCGTAAGGGGCTCACCGCGCACCGGCTCTGACGGCGCTGCGGCCTTCGAGCGCGGCGCGGGCGGCGATGTGCCCGGTTCGAACTCCGCCCCGCACCACTCGCAATGCGTGCGGGTAGGCGGCTCGTTCGCTCTGTCAGCCATCGATCGCCTCCTTGAACAAGAGGCCGTCAATCTACGAAAGATCGTATGCGTGGGAGCGACGAATTCGGCTCCCGGTATCCGACGGCGTTGCTGATGGTCCGGGAGCTCACAGCCGCGGCGCGCCAACCAGCCGTGGTACGGAGGACCTCGTCCTAAGTTGCCGAGACAGGCGGGTAGCTCACACCTTTCTGACGAGGCGGCGTCGCTGACGCCTTGCAAGCGGCAGGTCAGGGGTTCGAGTCCTGACTTCTGCTTATGGGAAACCCCCGGGAAAAGTGCCGGGTTGGGTCAACCCAACCCTGATTTGTCGCGAAAGCGGGTCCCATCGGCCGGGACGCGCCGAAGATCCGCCCCCGTTTGCGTGTCTCAGATCCATTCAGAAGCTGTGAGATTTTCTGAGAATTTGCAAAGACCGTGGTGGTCTCTGGCCGCGCGGGCGCACATCCGTCTTGAATGCGGCGTTCGGAGAGCTGAAGGTTTCTGCTCGTGAGAACTTTCTCTACTCCCTCAAGCCCCAATGGCGTCGTAGCGATCCTCGGGGAAGCTATGGCCAAACGAGGGCAGGCCGCTACGCGACTCGCCGCGCGAAGCCTCGTCCTCGATCACATCCCAATGCTCAGCCAACAGCCCGTCCGCTATCCGCACGATGTCCACCACGACCCGGTCTGGGTGACCGCCGCCATATCCCCACAAGCGCCCGTGCGCCATTACCAAGTCGCCCTCCGCCACCATTGCTCCCATCTCACGTTGATGGGTTGAAGGCAGTGACCGGACCAGCTCAAATAGGCCTTCGCGGCCCGGCGGAATATGGGCGCTGTGCTGGATGTAGTTCGGAGCAAAGAACGCCTCGGCCACGGCGAAGTCTCGTCGGTTGAACAGTGCCTCAAACGCGTTGCGCACAGTTGTCTTGTTTCGTTCCTCAATCGAGCCGGTCATCATTGTCGTGAGCCCTCGAGGACGCGGACCGGCTGGAGGAGCGCGTGGTTTGACTCACCCCACAAGCACACCGCGTCGCATTGCGCCTGCCGTGTCGGCCACGTCGTTTCAGGATCGCGGCCATCCGTGCGAGCGCAGAAGATGCGCTGCAATGGCTCCTTTCCGGCGCCTCGGCTTGCGGGGGTCGGTGTGTAAGACACGTCTTGAACTCCCTCGGGCGCGGTCGTAGGTTTGCCGACTGCGCCGATCATGTCCTTCGCCCAACCGTGCCCTTCAGCGCCGTGGGTCCACGAGGACGAAGCCAGAACCAGGCGTCCCGCCAGTGCCGGCCAGGTGAGCGTGATATCCGGAGCGGCGAAGCTCCCGCTCGAGAAGCCGAGGAGGTCGACCTCGGCGAGCTCCGGTGCGTCGAGGAACACGATGGCCTCGGGCGACATCTCGCTGATCGTGCGCGGAGTCACTCCCGTTGAGCCGCTGACATCCTCGTAGGCGAAGGCCGTCCCGTTCGCCGGCTCGACCCGACGGTTCTCTGAGTTGACGTAGCGGTCATTCACGGTCGTTGAGCTCATGGCTTCCTTTCCTTTGCGGTCTTGGAACGCTCGATGTGTCGAGGTCGAGGTCGAGGTCGAGTGTCGGCCTGCCGTCGCTCTGCTCAGCTATCCATGACGCCGCCAGCGCGGTCCAGGCCATCGCGCCGCCGCCGCCGCGCGCTAAGAACCTCTAACACAATGATGCCCGGTAGCGGGAGTAGGTCAACACGCACACTGCCAGCGCCAGCAGCGCGTCGTGGGTGGCCTTGGAGCGGTCGGTGCAGATGAGCAGCCGGCGCTTGTTGTGTAGGTGGCTGATCGTGCGCTCGACGACCCAGCGGTGGCGGCCGAGTCCCGACCCGTGCCCGGTCCCGCGGCGTCCGATCCGGTGCGCGATGCCGCGGGCGCGCAGCAGACGCCGGTACTTGTCGTGGTCATATCCGCGGTCGGCGACGAGGCGCTCGGGTCGGTGACGGGGCCTGCCGCGGGCTCCCTTGACATGTGGGATCGCCTCGATGAGCGGAATCAGCTGGGTGATGTCGTTGCGGTTGGCGGCCGTCGCCGACCAAGCCAGGATCACTCCGGACGCGTCGGTGATCAGGTGGTGTTTGGCGCCGGCCCGGCCTCTGTCGACCGGGCTCGGCCCGAGCCAGGAGCCCCCTTTTTGGCCTGGATGTAGGAGGCATCGACGATCGCGCGCGACCAGTCGATCTGACCGGAGCTGTGAAGGCGCTCCAAAAGGAGCTGGTGCAGCCGCTGCCACACCCCGGCCTGCTGCCAGGCGTGCAGGCGCCGCCAGGCGGTCATCCCCGAGCCATACCCCAGCTCCTGGGGCAGGTGCTCTGAAGCCGATGCCGGTGTGCAGGACGAACAGGATCCCCTGCAAGACCAGCCGATCGTCAAGCGGCCTGCGGCCGGGGTAGCGAAACCGCCGCGGCCGTGCGGGAAGCAGCGGCGCGACCAGCGCCCACAGCTCGTCATCGACGATCCACGGCTTTCTGCGCGAGGCGGCCATCGGCATCTCCCAGTATCGCGGACGGGCTCCGTGCACTGGGTTCAGCGCCGAGAGGCGGCCACCTTCGTTTCGTTAGAGCTTCTAAGCCGAGGCTGTGCGGGCCGTGGGCGAAGACATGGACGGCGTGGGGGACCCCGTGAGCGGCGAGAGACTCCGCCAGGCGGTAGGTGTGAGCGGGTGGGACGTAGGCGTCCTCGGCGGTGTGCCACAGGAAGAACGGCGGTGAGGGCTGGGTCACCAGCGCGTCCAGGGAAGTCGCGCGACGGAGCTCGGGCGT
Source organism: uncultured Thermoleophilia bacterium (assembly GCA_963842065.1). Taxonomy (GTDB): domain Bacteria; phylum Actinomycetota; class Thermoleophilia; order Miltoncostaeales; family Miltoncostaeaceae; genus CAITWD01. Next base: position 325,615 of record CAWJEW010000008.1, read on the forward strand.
CGCCTCTTCGCCCAACAGGATCACGCGTGCCGGGCGATAAGTCTCTGTCTCCATCGACGTGATCGCGTAGCCGAGTACGGCGAAATCGACCGCGTTGCCTCCATCAGCCCCCGGCGCAAGCGCAGCGAGGCCTGCGAGATGCCCGCCCGCGGAGAAGCCGATCAACCCGATGCGCTTCGCGCCGCCGTCTCTAATCCGGCGGATCTCAGCTCGAAGAGCGTTCAACGGTGCCGGGTGGCGCACCAAGAGCGGGTAGCGAAATACGCTGGCAAGGACACCCAGCCCGCTCAACCAGGCCGCGATCGGCTCGCCCTCGTGAGCCGCGTGCTCGGCGTAGCCCCCGCCGGGCAGGACGATGACGTGCGTGTCGGAAGAACTCAGCGCGGTGCGCCGACCGCTCAAGTCACGGCGCGCGCTCACCGTCTCGAACCTGCGCTGCTGTGGGCCTCGATCCACGACCGCGTCAGCTCTAGATAGTCATCGGCGCCGTCCTCCCACGTGAAATGGCCGGTCTCTAGGATGTCGAGCTTGCTGTCGACCAGTCGCGCGCGCAGGAACTCGGCGTTGCTCGGCGGTACGAGCGTGTCGTGGTGGCCGGCTATGATCTGAACCGGGGTTCGGATGTCGCCGAGTCGTTCGGCCAAGACCTCCAAGTCAGACGGATAGCGTCGCACGTAGGCCGACGACTCGACAAAGCGCTCACCCGCGTAGGACGTCAGATAGTCCTCTCGTATGACCTCGGGCAGCGTGTGCCGCTCGATGCCTTCGAGTGCTCCGGCGACCACGTCGCGTCCATCGATTCCCCGGAATCCGCTCAGGTCCGGAGCCTCGATGATTTCTTTGAGTGCGCCTGTCACCTCGAGCGGGAACGACGCCCCGCCACTGCCGACTACTGCGCTGGGGAACCGGTCAACGTCCTCGGCTGCCGCGAACAGGACTGCACCAGTTCCGACGTCGGGTCCCACCACATGCGGGTGGCCGAGTTCCCACTCGTCAATAAGCCGCAGCAGGAACCGCCCCATAGCCTGTGGGGACAGCAACTCATCCCGGCGCTCGGATCGGCCGAAGCCGGGAAGATCGATCGCGACCAGTCGTGCAGTCTGAGCAAGGCGCAACCAAATGGTGTTCCACGCAAAGAGGCTCTCGGGCCACGGATTGAGGAGCAGGACCGTCTCGTCCGCTACTCCCTCCGTATCGGCGTACCTGATCACGAGGCCGTCGGCCTCGCGCTGCCGTGGGCTCATGTGTACCGCGCTGTCTGGCATGAATCATTCCTCTCCAGTGACCCTGGGGCACAAGCATCGCGCGGAGGCCGTCTGCCAGCGGCGCTCAGTTCGAACGTACGCAGGCATCTCTCCTCTCTCTTGTCACCCCCATCGAGGAAACGAAAACCGTGGCTTGCCATTTGCAAGCTACTAGCGTTGGTTGCGAAAAACAAGCCACTGATACTCCGTCAGGGTGGCTCCTGCCCAACAACGCCAGAAGCGCGCAAGAGCGCGGACCTGGACCCCCGACGAGCGTCCGACGGACGAGGGTTGAGAGCGGTGTCGGACCGCCCTTGCAGGCCGGGCGCGGCGCGCACGAACGTCCGTGATGTCGTTGGACCGCGCCCGGCAGGTCGTGCGCGTTGAGAAGCGAAGGACCCTCAGTTCGTCCGGCGCGTAACCGTGGCCCCAAATGAGGGGAGCGCGACCTTACGCCGACGCGGGCGCCGTCGGGGGTCTTGGAATCCTTCCCGGCGGTCTGCGTGAGCCCGGCCCGGCATACCACTCGGCCTCGTCAGCGCCGACCACTCGCCCGCATTGCGGGCAGCGACCACCGGCCTCCAGCACTGCCCCGCACTCTGCGTGACGCACCACAGTTGGCGGACCGTTCGGCGCCAGGTGCGCATCACCCCATTGCATCAGGTCATAGATGACCGGAAACAGCTCCTTTCCCTCCGGGGTCAGGACGTACTCATCGCGCGGCGGGTTTGATTGGTACGCCCGCCGTTCCAAGATCCGGCCGTCACAAAGGACCCCGAGGCGCTTGGCGAGGATGTTCGGCGCGACCCCTAGCCGTTCCAGAAACAGCTCAAACCGAGTGACGCCCAGAAACGCGTCGCGGAGGATCAGCAGAGTCCAGCGCTCCCCTACGAGCTCCAGCGTCCGCGCTATCGAGCAGTTCTGGCGCTGGTAGGTGCGAGCCACGCCGACAGCCTATCAGTGACTTGCTATTCACAACCTGCCGCAGTACCTTGCGAAAAGCAAGTCACATGTCAACGCTGGGTTTCGTGCCCCGTTGGGGGTGACAAGAGGAGGCGAGATGCCGACGGTGCTTGATGGTGTTGAAGCTGTCCGCAAACGACGCTCAGTTCGAACGTACACAGACAAGCCGGTCTCAGAGGCAGACGTCGACCTGCTCCTGCGTCTTGGCTTGCTCGCACCGACCGGGCATATGGCGCAGGCCTGGGGGTTTATCGTCGTGAGGGAACCGGACATTCGACGCGAGCTTGCGGAGTTGGTGATCCGAGGCGGTGCGATGTACTTCCGTGACTTCCGTCCCCGCGCTGATGGAGTCGACGAGGAAGCCCATGCTCGCGCGGCCGAGGAATACGCCGAGCAAGCGCTAGGCACCTATCGTGAGGTTCCGGTCTGGCTGTGTGCGGTGATCGTCCCGCGGTTTTCGTTCCCCGACCAACCAGTCAAAGAACATGTTGAGCGGTTCAGCGACATCACTTCGGTCGCGTTCGCGCTTGAGAACATTTTCGTGGCCGCGCGTGCCCTGGGGATTGGCACCGTCCCGACGAACTTTCACTTCCTCGTCGAAGACGAGTACCGCAGGCTCCTGGGAATCCCTGACGAAATCGGTGTCCACTACATCACGCCCCTGGGATACCCACCACAGTTCCCACAGGGGCTGCCGCCAGCAATGGCCAAAGTGCGTCGGCCGTGGCGGACCTTGGTCCATGATGATTGCTGGGGATCGGCGCGCGCCGAACGCGCCTAGCCTGCGATGTATCGCGCTGACACCAGCCGTCTAGGTCGCTCGCGTTCGGTCCGCGAGCGGATGGACAACGGGCGCAGGCACTCGACACTGTCGGTTCACGCCCGCCAGCCGGTCGCCCGAATGTCATGAAGACCGTCGCGATTATCCCCGTCAAACCGCTTGAGGCAGCGCTCGGACGCCTCGCGCTGCTGCTCAGTGCAGGCGAACGCCGAGCGCTCCAAACGGCGATGGTGGCGGATGTGCTTCGGGCATGCTCGGCGTGCCCCCTCGTGGATCGGACAGTTGTCGTCTCCCAGGACGCAGCGGTTGGCCGACTGGCGCGAAGCCATAGCGCCGATGTGGCCCTGGATTTCGACCCGCCCCGCGGTGTCAATCAGGCCGTCGCCATCGGCCAACGGCAGGCAGTGGCCCTAGGAGCGGATGCGGCCCTCGTTCTTATGTCCGATCTGCCCCTCGCGCGAGCATCCGATGTTGCATCGATCATCGGCGCCCTGCAGGCCGGGCGAAGCTGCTGTGTGCTCGTACCGGCCCGCTCCGGCACAGGCACCAACGCTTTCGCGATCTCGCCGCCCGACGCCATTCGACCTCGATTTGGCGTCGATTCCCTTCAGTTGCACACTGACGAAATTGCGCGCGTCGGAATGCGTGCTACGAAGCTCCGCTTAGCCCGCGTGTCCCTAGATGTCGACACCCCCGCCGACGTACTGGCGCTGATCGACTCGAACGACGTTGGCCCCTCGACGCGCCGGGTGATCCGACGGATCGGCGGCTTGCCACTGCGTTCGGGACCGCCGTCCCGCGGCTGGGCATGCGGTGAGCCGACACCCGCGAGACGCGGCGGAGTGGACCTGGTCGCCCAAGCATCAGCGCCGCAAGGCCCAACATGAGGGCTGCAGTGAGACCGCGCGACCGCTGTGTCCCCGCGGGCACCAGGTCTGTCCCCGGCCTTGTGCGAGCGGTGCCGCCGATCGCGCCACGACGACTGCCGGGATACGCGCGCCCAGGCCAGGGGCACTGCTCGTTCGTATTGCAGTCGGGGCCGTGCGTGTGCGACGACATTGTCCGCCCCGTGGATGCCCGGTCATGACGAGCGACAGCGCAATGCCACGGCTGGACGGGGCCGACATGGACCTATTCCGGCTCATTGGGACCCCGCGCCAAGTCACACGCGGCGAATACCTCTATCGGGAGGGCGACCTCACCTACGAGTTCTACGTGGTCGTGAGCGCCGAGGTAGAGATCATCGTGAGCAGCGACGGGCACGAGCGTGTGGTCGCGCACCATGGGCCGGGCGGATTCCTCGGCGAGCTCAACATGCTTACGGGTCTGCGGGTCTTCGTGTCCGCGCGGGTCGCCAAGTCGGGTGAAGTCATCGCTGTCGCCCGGGACCGACTACGCCACGTGATGGCGACCAATCCCCGCATCGGGGACACGATCCTGGCGGCGTTCATCGCTCGGCGCACCCTTCTGCTTGAAGGGGCAGCACCAGCGATTCGTGTCGTCGGCTCGAGGTACTCCCAGGAATCGCTCCGGTTGCGCGAGTTTCTCGCCCGAGCCCGCATCCCCCATGAGTGGCTCGACTCCGACTCCGACCCCCAGGTCGAGGCCCTGCTGCGCGAGTCATCAATCAGGTCACGAGATCTCCCTGTCGTGATTGCGACCGGATCGGTATTGCGCCAGGCCTCGCCGGGAGACCTGGCGAGCTTCCTTGGCCTGACGATCGGGAGCCTGCCGGACCGCTGCTTCGACCTAGTGGTCGTCGGCGCCGGCCCCGCTGGTCTGGCCGCAGCCGTCTACGGAGCATCGGAGGGGCTGCGAACCCTTGGCGTCGACACGATCGCGCCGGGTGGCCAGGCTGGCACGAGTTCCAGAATTGAGAACTACTTGGGATTTCCGATGGGCATCTCTGGCGCGGAGCTAACCCAGCGGGCGATGGTGCAGGCGCTGAAGTTCGGCGCACGGCTCGCTGCTTCCGTGACGGCGACGTCGATCGGCGATCGTGGAGGCTACTTGGTCGTTCACCTGAGCGATGGCAGCGAAGTCGCAGGCCGCGCCGTCGTGGCCGCGACGGGCGCCCGGTACAGGCGCGTCGACGCCGACCGCCTTGGCGAATTCGAAGGGAAGGGTGTCTATTACGCCGCGACCGACGTTGAGGCCCGCCTGTGCAGCGGAGCACCGGTGCTGGTCGTCGGCGGTGGGAATTCGGCGGGCCAGGCGGCCATCTTCCTCGCCCAGCGTGGCTGCCCGGTCACAATCGCCATCCGCGGCGGCGATCTTGGCAAGACCATGTCGCGGTACCTTGTCGACCGCATCGAGACGGACCCAGCGATCAGCGTACGCCTCGGCACCACGATCTCCGCGCTCGAAGGCGATGAAACGCTCGCGGCGCTGCGCCTGAACGCTCCGGAAGGCGAGCTTGTCGTCGAGTGTTTGGGCCTATTTTCGTTCATCGGTGCCGACCCGTCATCCGAGTGGCTTTCAGAGTGTGCGGCGTTGGACGAGCGGCGGTACGTCCTGACCGATGCGTCCCTGACTGCTGAACATTTGGGCAAGAGCTGGGACAACCTCGCTCGGATGCCCCTGCCCTTCGAGACGAGCCACCCGGGCCTATTTGCCGTAGGCGACGTGCGCTCGGGTTCAGTCAAGCGGGTCGCCTCGGCAGTCGGCGAGGGGTCGGCGGCCGTGCGGTCCGTCCACCAGTACCTCAGCTTCTCCAATTGACCGAGAAGACGCCATGCATGCCTCGCTACCGAACCCACCCACACTCCCGCACCGCACCCCGCGACGGACCTCGCTGAGTCCAGCGCGCTGCAGCTCGCTTGATGGCCCAGGCATTCGCGCGGGGGCAGACCTGAGATTCGGTGCGCACTTCCCTACTCAGCGAATTGGCCCACCGAGGGTGTCGCCGGAGCGATCGCTGATGCCTTCCTGCTCGCGAGTCCGGCTATATCAGCGACCCATCACGTCGTGTCCACCGCGGCCGTGCAGAGAGATACCCAAGAGAGGAGCCCAATGCCTAGCTACGCAGCGCTGCCGAATCTGAGCGTGGAATCCGTCGATACGAGAGTGGACTTTGCCTACCGGGACACGGGAGGAGATAGGGTTCCGCTGGTGTTGCTGCAGCACTTCCGGGGCAACTTGGACAATTGGGACCCTGCGCTGATAGACGACCTGGGATCGCGCGGGCGGGTCGTTGCCTTCGACAACGCGGGGGTCGCCGGATCCGGCGGACGCGTCCCGACCACGATCGCAGAAATGGCTCACGGTGCGTTGGCCTTCCTGGCCGCGATGAACCTGGAGAGGGTCGATCTGCTGGGGTTCTCGATCGGAAGCTTCGTCGCTCAGGAGATCGCGCTGACTCGGCCGTCCGGGGTCAGACGGATTGTGCTGGCGTCTTCGGCACCCAAGGGTGCTCCCGGAATGCACGGATGGGCGCCTGAAGTCATCGGCGCGGTTGGGGTGCGAGAGCCCGGGCCCGATGCCTACCTCGATGTCTTTTTCGCGCAGTCCGATGCAAGCAGAAGCTCCGGTCGTGAGGCCCTCGCTCGGATGTACTCGCGAACCGCCGATCGCGACACCCCGACCAGTTGGGAATGCCGTGTCGCCCAATACGACGCCGTCTGCGAGTGGGGAGCACCAAACCGAGGCCTATTGGAACGGCTGGAGGCGATCGAGCTGCCAGTCTTCGTCGCCAACGGGGACAGCGACCCCATGATCCTTCCGCGTTACTCATACCTGCTGGCTGGTCTGCTCCCGGACGCAAGACTCAAGATCTACCCGGATTCGGCCCATGGCTTTTTGTTTCAGCATTACAAGCAGTTCGCAGCAGACGTGGACGAATTTCTGCATGCATAGGTATCGCGATCGTCTCCGAACAAACGCGAGTCAGGAGCTGCATCAATGTCAACCGACCCCCAACAACTCCTTGACGATGTCGGCCCAGCGCGTCTCGTTGACATCGGCACGCTGGTGGCCGACCTCGGCGAACGCCACATCCTCTCCGGAGCGCCGTTTGGGAACCGAGTCATCGTCGACGTCACCGATATGCGCATCGAGGGTCCGCGTCTGCGAGCAAGCATGAAGGGTACGGCCGCCGCCGACTGGGGATCACGATCTGCGGATGGGACCGTGCAGTTGGATGTGCGTGCGACACTCGAGACCTTCGACGGCGCACTCGTGTTTGTTCAGTACGTGGGCCGAGCGGACTTCTCGGATCCCGATGCGCCCGGACAAGTCTACACGACGCCGCGGTTCGAGACCGGCGATCCGCGCTACGCCTGGCTGAACAAGCTCCAAGCAGTTATGAAGGGCCGTTCGGACGGCCGCAGCCTGATCGCCTACCGCATTTACGAAATCGCGTAGCGGCGCGACCACTCGTACGCCGGCCAGTCGAGGCGCGCTGGCGAATCTCCGGGGCGGACTCGTCAAACGCGACGCAAGTCTCGGCGCTACTGACCATCACGACGGCCCCAACCGGGCTCCTCGAGCCGACCGCATGGGCTCCCGCGTCTGAGGGCCACAGGGACCACGGCGGACCGGCGATCGGCTTCGCCTGACTCCGGGGACTCGTCTACGACAGGAAGAAGGTGTCCCACACGATGACACAAGCGCAAGCCACCGCGATGAGCTTTCGGTCCGAGCGAATGACGATCACCACCTCTCGGTCATTCGATGACGTGCTCGCCCGGCTTCGCAAGCGGCTTGGAATCGCACGCGCCGAGCAGTACCCGGCCGCAATCCAGCCCGACAGCTCCAGCCAGGCGAACTTCGAAGCTGTCGTCCGCAGTCAGCTTGGCCCGAGCGGGTTCATGCTCTTTCACGAGATCGATCACGGCCAATGGCTGCCCGCATACGGCATTCGGAGGCGCGTAGTCCGGCTCATCTTCGGCAACCCGCTCATCGCCATCACGATGATGCGCGACGACGTCACCGCAGGTCTGTTTGCCCCAGTCGAGGCGCTGCTCATGGAAGACGACGGCGCGAAGGGTTGCGCGGTGATCTACGTATTGCCATCCACCCTGATCGCCTCAAGCAATCCAGGGCTACTACCGGCCGCCCGTGACCTCGACAAGAAAGTCTACGAGCTCATCCGGGATGCGACCGGCGCCCAGAAAGCATCGCTTGCCTATTGACTCCCGTAACCCGGCAGGCGCGCCATCACCCGGACGGGAGGCCTGAGATATCGTTCCCAGCGCTCAAGCTCTCGTTTTGGGCAGTTCAAAGTCAAAGCCATCAGATTTCGCGGTTTGGAGGAGCGCTGGCCGGTAGATGCGGCCCAAGGCGGCGTCAGAATAGGGCTCAGCGTCGGCCGAAGGCTCCGGCCGATGAACCTAGTTTGGCCGGGAACGACGGGGTGTGTCGCTCGTAGGGGGAGCGCGACCTAATGCGTTCACAGGCTCCGCCTATGAGTGTGACCTACTCGTATCGCCAGGCCATTGAGGACCATGCCTTCGTCCAGTTTCCCCTGCTGGCCGCCAGTCATCTCGGCGATGAGTGCAAGAACCGCGGCATCGAACTCGGGCTCGGGTCACGACTAATTGAGTCGCTAGAGGCGTTTGACCGGGCCGGCGCCCTCTGGCCAGTGTTGTTCGAGATGGGCCCCAGACGTCTCATCAGAAGCCGAGGTCGTGCGCGAGTGCCTCGGCCGCATCCGACTGGGTCCTGTCGGCAAACAACGTGTGCATCAGGCGGTGCAAGCCCCAGTAGACACCGGCACCAACGATTTCATAGTCCGTCCCCTGTCGGCGTATCGCCGGTGGCGCTCACGGCGGGAGTCTGGTTGAGTCCTCGATGTCAGGGACACGTCGCTCGCTCAGCGGCTTCTTGATCACGCCGATGTCGGGTAGGCCCGGGACGTCGAGACCGACCGCGTGCGCGAGGGGTGGCGAGCGTACTTGTACAGCACTTCTGCTCCATCCCTGGCGGTGATGCCGGCGGGCCACGGAAAGAAATCGATGAGGACCTTCTGGAAGCGGTGGCCGCGGTTCTGCCCTGACGCCAGGTCCGCCGGGCTCGCGTCGTAGAAGCAGACGGAAACACCGCCGATGATGTTGAACATGAGCGCGACGGAGGCGAAATTGCATCGGCGGCAAAACCCGCCTTCTGCAGTCCCGTTTCCAGGCAGAGAGCGTCCCGGAGGAGACAACGTGCGCGCGAACACCCCCACGCCCACGATGAATTGAGGCCCAACTTCAATCGCCAGGGGACTTGAATGCAACCGCAGCTGATCATTTCCGCACCGGCCCCCGATCGGAACGTCGCCTGGAATATCGGAATCACGCACGCTCATTCCCGTCTTGGCCCGGCCCGCGCCGCCCATCCGCCGCCGGCTCTCGTCTCTGACGTCGCCGCGGCGTCAGGGCGGCGCGGGTGCCATCCTGCGGAGGTGGCGTACTGACGCCGATCTGATGATCGATCTCCGTGGTCCCGGGCGGCCTTCCTCGCTGACGCATTCCTGTTCGCCCGTCGCGAACGACCTCTCCGCGAGGACATGGCCACCGCCAACGCCCGTTCGGCCCGGGTCCGGTGGCCGGCGCCCTCGAATCGCCAGATCGCAAGTGTCTTCTTCGTCCACGACTTCCGCCGTCGTCTCTGGCGATACTGGATGCGGGCGGCACGGAGGGCACCCATCGTCGTCGAGAAAGTGTGCGACTTGCTCGCGAAGTGCCCACGGAAGCCGAACATGTGGGCCCACTTCGCGATCCCGGGCACCTTGCCGTCCAGGTCTTGGGTGGTGGCCGCCATCTGGCGATGATGTTCCTGGAGCACGTCCCGAGTCGCCGTTGGCAAGCCTTCGTCTCGCGGGGTAGCGTCCAGATCGTCGGCCGACTTGGTGGCGTACTTGGCCAGATAGGCCGCGACCGCATCGGCCCGGATCCCGTCCTCCCCGAGCCGGACCTCCCGGACGACCAGCTGGCTACCGAACGCGATCCGGCCAGCAGAATCAACCCACACCCGCTCCGCCGCCCGGCGTGCCGCCACGCACAGATCAGCCGCATCGAATCCGCTCGGGGCGCGGGCAAACGGCGAATCCACCCCATCCAGGCGCACGATGGCGTGAAAATGCACCACCCCGCGGCGCTGGAACTCGGCCACCTTGGCAAACGAGAGCCGGTACGTGCCGTTGGAAACCGACTCCCGCAAACCTGCGCGCGTTGCCAGCTCGCGACGAGCCGCGATCACAAAGCGTCGCCACAGCTCCGGTGCATGCCAGTTGAAGCTCACCGCGCCCTCGTAGTCGTAACGGTCCGGACAGAGTGGCGTTCCCAGGCACGGGTCGTCGCCTGCGTGATCGACATCGCAGCAGGTTGGGCGTCCGTGGACGCATCTGGCGCGGTCGCCCGATCGGCGCCGACGCGATAGGTGGCAGGACCCGTCGGGCCGTCGGGTGTGCACGGCGCCGAAACTCGGCGCGGTGAGCGTCACAAGCACCATCGGATGCGTTGCCACGTGGACTGGCACGCCCTTCCGGCCGCCGGCAAGGCCGGCATAGATCAGCTGCCAGACATCGCCCTGGTACTCCCAGGCGCACGACGGACAGATGGCAGCGCGCCGGTTGCGGCAGCGCACGAGGATGACCCCCCCCGGCTCGCGCCTGGTCGAGTACACCGTCCGGAGCGCCCCGGACTTCGACTGGGTGAATGCCTCGCCCCGCAGGCGGATCGGCCGCCGGCAGTGCCCGGTCTGGCGCAACTGGGCAAGCCGCCGGCGAAAGTCATGCGGGTGCGCGCGCGCAAGCGCGCGCGTCCGCGATGCGAGTTCGGCATCGGACCCAGCGACCGGTTCAGCTGCGGTGCCAGGCATCACGCCGCTCGCGAGATGCCCGTCCACTCCTCATCATCGCGGGCGTACATTGCCGCGATCCTCCTGATCTCCGCATCCGAGATCCAGCTGGCCCGCACCCTGACCGGCTCACGGATCCCATCGGTGCGGACATACCCCACCCCGGGCGTTGCTTCAGAGATCCGGTCTGCGTCCGCACCGAGCTCGCGCGCGGCATCACCCAAGACCATGTCGACCTGGGCGCGCTCATCCAAGCGCAGCGCGATCTTGGTGGGGAACAGGTTGCGCAGACCCAAGACCTCTTTGCGGGGGTCCTGCAGCGCTGCCACCACGCTGACCCCGACGGCCCGTCCTTGGGTGAGTAGCACCGCCAGGCTTTGCGTGATCCGGTCTCGCAGTTTGCGGTCGGGCAGATACGCGGTGAGGTTGGCGACCTCGTCGATCAAGACGACCACTAGCGGCTCATCGGGTGTCGGGCGGTGCACGCGCACATGACCGGCAAGGCGCATCGCACGTGCACGCATGAGGGCGACTGCGTCCTCCAAGAGCTCGGCCATCTGCTCAAACTCATCGGCGGCGAACCGTGCAAAGAGGGCCCGCCCCGGCGCGAGCTTCATCCCGCCTTTGGGATCGATCGCCCAGACATCGACGGTGCGATCCCGGATCGCAGGCGCAATGCGCCGCACAATCGACCACACGACCGACCCCTTGCCGGAACCGGTGACACCGGCGACGAGGATGTGCGAGCCCACAAGCTTTACGCACCACGGCCAGCCGTCCTCGGTCACCCCGATCTCCAGGCACTCGAGATCGGGGTGACCGAGGAGCGGTGCGGGCTCGATGATCTCGGCAAGCCGATCGGTAAAGACGAGATCCAGCTGCACCACCGACGGCCCACGCATGCGCACCCGGCAATGCCGGGCGCCGTAGGCGTGGGCCAGTTGATCTGCTGCCTCATCGACGTCGGTCGGGGTGAGCCCCGCCGGCAACGAGATCACCAGGTGGTCGATGCCGTCGGCGGCCACGAGACGCCGAAGCCGTGGGACCGCATACCGCCGGTCGACGGTACGCACGAGGCCCATCAGTCGCATGCGCGTATTCCAACCGAACTCATACCGGGTGACCCGGCGCCAGTGCGTGCGCCACCGCCGGCCGATCAGGCGCTCAAGGCTGTCGTGGTGTTTGACCGACCAGGCCCAGAGAATGGCGCCGACAAGCCCGGCAATCATTGCCACGGGAACCGGGCCGATCGTGAACGTCAGCCAGTAGGCGATCAGAAACACGGCAAAGGTGCGCGGGTGACGGACACCCCACCAGAGGGTCCTCACCATGGCCTCAACGACGGTGCGCATGATGCGAAGAAACGTCTCAAGGGACACATGCGCCTCCGATGCAGCGCCGCCGGGTGCCCGGCCTGAGGGGTGGACCGATCACCCGCACTAGGCCGCGGCTTTCTGCGGCGCCGAGACCGGCGCGATCGCCTCGGCGCGGAAGGCGACACCCGAGCGCCCGTCGCGGCTCCATGGTGTGGCCACGAGCCCGGTGATCTTGATGTGCTGTCCGACTACAACGCCGCGCGGCTGGCCAGAGACCTTGACCGGCCAGATCTGCGGGGCATCGGTGCCGAAGGCCACGACGTCGACCCCATAAATGAGTTCGCCGTTGGCGTCGGCGCGCGGCTGACGCGTCTCGAAATCGATCACTGGCTCGATACGGCCCGCGAGCAGGGTCAGGTTTGCGGTGTCGATAGGAAGTTGCATGGCGTGCTCCTTCGTTGGTTTCGCGACAGAAACGGCGGACGTTCGGGCTGGCGTCGGCAGAGGTCGGGCGCCAAAAACGTAAGCCGCCACCGCGGACGCCCAGTCGCCATTGGCTTGCGGTCCGTCGGCGCTGCGTCGTCCAGTGAGGGCATGGCTTCGGCGACGGCCGCGAGGGGGTGACGGGTCCACCAGGGCCCGCACCGCGTCTCGAGAGCACCTATAGGCCGCGCCCCCGCGTGACGTGAACTCGACCCATCCCTCAGTCGCGTGCTTCCGCTACTGGAGTGCGACGAAATGGCGATTGAGTCGCCAAGGCCCCGGCGATTGTCGACGCCGGCTGATCGGAGATCTGGTGCGATTCCTTACGGTTGCGGAGGTCGCTGCCGAGATGCGCTTTTCAGTGAAGACCGCTCGGCGTCGAATTCACAGCGGCGACATCCCGGCAATGCGCGAAGGCGGCCGCTGGCTTGTAAGCGACGCTGAGTTGCGGCGATACGTGGAGCGCCTGAGCACGCCTAGGCTCGGATTCGGTGGTGTACATCGGAGACGGCCCAGGCCCCAGGACCCCGGCTCCCGCCTGTGGGACTAGCTTCTTTGCGCGGACGACTGACACTTCTCGCCCGCAGCCTCGCGCCTTAACTTCCGACCATGTCGCGCGGCTATCCGGGAATCGACATGCGCAAACGACATGGCAGGGTCGTTTGGCGCGCTCGGGTGAGACGTCAAGGTCGAGCGTTCGCCGCCGAGTTTCCGACCGCAGAGGCCGCGATTGCCTGGCGGGCCCAAGTCCTCGGCGCGATAGCCGGGCACGGTTCGCTCCCCGCGGCGCCCGTACGTCCCGAAGTCCCAGCCCAGACGGGGCGCCAAATTCCGCCGTCCGCAGAGGACGCGTGCCGGGCCCTCGCGTACGCGATGCGTCACGGCACCGTTCGCACAAAGCAGGGGCGTCCATATCGGCCCTCAGTCGTCCGCTCGTACGAAGAGAACCTCCGCACGCTCATCGTGCCCACCCTAGGCGGATACCCGCTCGCGACGCTCACGGTTGGCGACGTGCAGAGAGCAGTCGACACCATCGCCGTGGACCGAACTCCCGAACACGCTCGCAAAGCACTTGTGGCGCTCCGCGTCGTGATCCGTCTCGCGATCCGTGACGGCGTCGTTCCCGCGTCAGTCGACCCGTGCAGGGGTGTTCGCCAGCCCCGGAGCGACGGGGTCGAGCGCGACGTACGTGTCCTTACCCCGGCCGAGGCCGATGCCCTGTTAGCGGCCGCAGAGGACGACGACGCCCGGCTGGGGCGGAGTTTCGCCGCACCGTTGATTGCCTTGCTTCTCGGTTGCGGGCTGCGTACGGGCGAGGCACTCGCGTTGACATGGGGGGATGGGCTCGACCTCGACCTCGCCCGCGTTCGCATCTTCCAGACGCTCGACCGCGACCGCGACTCGGCCGGGCGCCTCACCATCGTTCCGGGCGCCAAAAGCTCCGCGGGAGTCCGAGAGATACCACTGCCCCCATCGTTGAGCGTCTGTCTGAAGCGGCATTACATGGCCACGGCTCGCCCAGCTCCCGGAAGCTTGGTCTTCTCCGATGTGCTCGGACGGCCAATCTACGCGAAGGGCACGCTCGCTCACCTCTGGCGGCGGGTTGTTGACGCCGCCGCACTTTCGCCGCCGGCTCCGACGTTGCACCACCTCCGCCATACCTGGGCGGTCTGGTCCCTGAGGTCGGGCGTTGCTCCGGAAGTTGTCCGGGCACTTGGAGGCTGGTCATCGACAGCGATGGTCCACGCGCGCTACGGCCGCCACGCATTCGCTCACGAACTCGAAGGCTTCGCGACACAGTTGGACACCCGGAGGGATGGACAAGCCTCGACTCTGGGTTGAGGCTGGGACCAAAATGGGACCAATTGGGGCCATTGGTGTCCAGCGATGGGCCTCGGTGGCCACCGCGTGAATCGGATGAGATCACCGTTGGAGCGAGCGATCTCGAGAGATGCCCCCAACGGGATTCGAACCCGTGTTGCCGCCTTGAAAGGGCGGAGTCCTAGGCCACTAGACGATGGGGACCGCGCCGGGGAGATTACCGAGCGCCGGCGGCTCGTGAGGGACGGAAAAAGGCCCGGAGCACATTCGACAGCGGTCGAGGTGCTCCGGGCCCGGTGGCAGCAGTGGTTTGGCTAACGGGACGGATTACCCGCCCCCCGGTGCTGCCGAGGTGCGCATGGGGACGCGTCCCCTAGCTACTGCCACCTCCACGTTGATCACGAATTGGGACCACCTCCTTTCTGTGGTAGCACGACATTAGTCCACCCTTAGGACGCAGCAAAGGCCCCTCGGTCGCCACCCCTGATCCAGATGGCAGCGACCGATCCCGGGGCCCGCGAGCGTGCCTCGCACTGAACCCCAGGCGGCCAATCGGAGCCGCGCGGCGCACCGTGCGAACCAATCCCGCATGCGGTCCAGCGGGTCGGATACACGCGAGATCACCGATGCCGTCTTCTGATCGCGGGCGCCGGCCTCCGCAAGGAGACCGACGACACGGCGCACGCAGTGCAGAACGAGACGGTCATCGCCGACCCGGACGCGACCGTCGCGGTAGATTAGGCGCAGTGTGTGCCGCCCGAGTCGGCCGATCGCGCGGATCCGCGCGACTCGGGCACCCACGCGGTCTGCCCCTGGACGGGAACGGCCAGCTCGCAGGACGTCGTCGTGGACGGCGAGGTGGACAGCGACGCCGCGTGATGCTGGCCGACCCCCAAGGACGCCGCGGCCGACATCACCGATCACGCGGCGTACTGGCGCGCAGTGAGCGTCGGGGGCCTAGGCTGGCACGGACCCTGTGAAGTAGGCGAGCTCGTGGCCGACCAGCTCGCGCCAGTCACGGGCATGGGGCAGACGCACGACGCGCCCGAAGGGCCGGATGGCGATGCCGTGTACGCCGCCGCGGATCATCGTGTGGGTCGCGTCGGCGCCCGCCGTCCTCAGCCGCGCGACACCCGCGCGGGAGTGGTCGGGGTGCACGCCGACCACGCAGACCCGCGTCCCGTCGACGCTGCCGTGGATGACGCGGATCCGCGCGCCGGACAGCGGGGCGAGGTCGAGCTGCTCCGGGATCCACGGCGCGAGGGCGATGACCTCGCGGATGCCTTCCCGCCCAGCGCACACAAGGCTCGCGGCGGCCCCGGCCGAGAACCCGAGCAGCGCCAGCCGGTGCGCACCGCGCGCCCGGACGGCCGCCACCGCATCGACGGCGTCGGCGACGAGCGAATCGAGTGCACGCCATGACTTGACGCGGTAACGGACCTCCGCGAAGCCGAGCTCGGGAAAGCGTGGAGCCAACTGCCCGACGAGCCATTCGATGCTCGGGCTCCAGTCGCCCGGCGCGGGCTTGGCGACCCCGCCGTTCATGCACACGACGACTGCCCCGTCGGTCGGGCCCGCGAAGCGCACCGCTCCGCCCGAGGGCAGCGGTACCGCGTTCACCAGGTGAGGGGGGGCCGGGGCATCGGCCGATCGTAGCGGCCCGCGCGCGCTACGCCTCGGGGTGCGGCTCCTCGCTGTGGACCAGCAGCACCGCGCACGGGGCGATCGCCACGAGCTTCTGGGTGAAGCTGCCGAGCACGGTCTTCTCCGGCCCGCCGTGGCGCGCGACGGCGATGACGTCGGCGTGGTGGTCGCGGGCCCAGTCGGCAACCGAGTGGGTCGGGTTCCCTTCCAGGACCACCGAGGCTTCGTCGTCGTTGGCGACCGTCGCGATCCACTGCTCGGCGATCTCGATCAGCGGCGTCTGGTCCTGGATGATCCCGCCGCCGAGCCCGGCAGCGAGCTCGGTCAGAAACGACGGCGGCGGGATCACGTGGATGAGCGTCAAGGTGCCGCCCTCCGCGCGGACGGTCCGCGCGGTCTCGAGTGCCCGCTGGGCACCCGGGGAGTCGTCCAAGCAGACCACGATGTTCGCAAAGCCGGCCATCGCCCGGAGTATATGCGCCCATACCGTGCGCGTCGCCGGCCGGGCGGCGGCCCGGTGCTAGCCTCATCATCCACGATGGCCGGCCGCACGCCACACGCCGACACACCCGTCGACGACCACATCGTCTGGGGCGGTCATGCGACCGTGCGGATCGTCTTGGGGGGCGAGGCCGTTCTGACCGATCCGGTGCTGCGCCGCCGAGTGATGCACCTGCAGCGCGTGGTGCCGCTGGTCGAGGGCCTCGGCAACACGCTGCGCGCGGTGCTCATCTCGCACCTCCACCACGACCACCTCGACCTGGCCTCGCTGCGCATGCTGCCGGCCGACGCGGTGCTCGTCGTCCCGATCGGGGCGCGGTCCGCGCTCGGCCGTCGGACGCGCCAGCCGATCATCGAGCTCGCGCCCGGCGAGACGGCCGAGCTCGGAGCGCTGCGGGTGCGGGCGACCGTCGCGGCGCACGACGGCGGACGCCCGGGGCGCCGCGGGGTCAGCGCGCCGGCGGTCGGATATGTCGTCGAGCACGCGACGACGACGGTCTACTTCGCCGGCGACACGGACATCTTTCCCGGTATGGCCGACATCGCGCCGCACCTCGATCTGGCGCTCGTGCCCGTCTGGGGATGGGGCCCGACGCTCGGTCCGGGCCACCTGGACCCCGAGCGCGCCGCCGACGCGCTTGTCCTATTGCGCCCGCGCATCGCGGTGCCGATCCACTGGGGGACCTATCGCCCCCTGCTCGGACGGGGCGCCCCGCATCCGCGCGCCGGCGCGCCGGAGACCCGTTTCCTGCAGGCGGCGGCCGTACGCGCGCCGGATGTCGCGGTGCGGATCATCGCGCCGGGCGAGGTGCTCGCGCTGGCCGATGCGGCCCCGCCAGACCCGGCCCCGCTAGGCTGAACGCGTGCAGATACCCGCTTCGATCCTCGATCTGACGCCGGTGCCCGAAGGGGTGGGTGCGCGCGGCGCGATCCAGAACTCGATCGCGCTCGCCGAGTCGGCCGAGGTCTTTGGGTACCACCGCTATTGGGTGGCCGAGCACCACAACAGCCCCACCATGGCCTGCCCGTCGCCGGAGGTGATGATCGCCCACATCGCGTGTGCCACGAGCGCGATCCGGGTCGGCTCGGGCGGGGTCATGCTCCCGAACCACAGCCCGCTGCGGGTGGCCGAGGCGTTTCGCGTGCTTGAGGCGCTGCACCCGGGCCGCATCGACCTCGGGCTCGGGCGGGCGCCGGGCACGGACGCGCTGACGGCCTACGCGCTGCGGCGTGGCGCGGGTGCGCCGGAGGAGTTCCCGCAGCAGCTGGCGGAGTTACTGGCCTACACCGAGACGGGCTTTCCGAGCGACCATCCCTTCGCGGGGATCGTCGCCGAGCCGCGCGAGATCCGGCTCCCGCCGATCTGGATCCTCGGCTCGAGCGACTATGGGGCGCAGGTCGCCGCCGCGCTGGGCGTTGGGTTCGCGTTCGCGCGTCACCTGAACCCGCGTGGCGCCGCCGACGCGATTGCGCGCTATCGCGACGCCTTCCAGTCGGCGGGGCGCATCCCGGGACCGCGGGTCATCCTGGCGACCTCGGCGATTTGCGCCGACACCGGCCGTCGCGCGCACGACCTGGCGGCGTCGATGGCGCTCGGGGTCATCCGGCTGCGCTCGGGTCGGCCCGCGCCGCTGCCGACGCCCGAGGACGCGCTCGCATACGACTACAACGAACAGGAGCTCGACCAGGTGCGCCGCTATCGGCGGGCGCAGGTCGTGGGCACCGCCGACGAGGTGCGCGATGAGCTCGCCGAGCTCGTGCGCGAGACCGGTGCGGACGAGCTCATGCTCATGGCGATGGTGCACAGCCACCAGGAGCGTGTGCACTCGTACCGGCTGGTCGCCGAGGCCCTTGGGCTTGGCGCGTCGCGCGCGCCGGCTGCGCGGTAGCTCCCGCGGCGGCGTGCGATGTCCGGCGGTCCATGGTCTGTGCGGCGACAGGAGACATCGCCTGAGGCGCGAACCATCACAGCACCACGGTCGCGCCCGTCGGCGTGCGCGCCGCCGCGACGTGCAACACCCCGGGGAGACGCATGATTTCGTATTTCCAGGCGATCGTGCTGGGCATCGTCCAGGGCGTGACCGAACCGTTTCCGGTCTCGAGTCTTGGCCACGCCGTGATCGTCCCGGCGCTGTTCGGCTGGAACCTGACCCAGCACAACGACAAGTTCGTCACGTTCCTGGTCGCGACGCACTTCGCGACGGCGCTGGTGTTTCTGGCTATCTTCTGGGACGACTGGGTCCGGGTCGTCACGGGGCTGGTGCGCTCGATCGCGCACCGCGGGATCGAGCCCGACGACACCGACGCCCGCCTGGGCTGGCTGTTGGTCATCGGCACCGTGCCGGCGGGGATTATCGGGCTGGCGCTGCAGCACCAGCTGGAGACGCTGTTCGACAACGCCCAGCTGGTCGCGGGGATTCTGATCCTCAACGGCCTGATGCTGTTGTACGCGGAGTCGCGCCGCCGCCGTGCCCGGGTCGAGGAGGTCGACGACGACGCGCGGCTCGCCCGCAGCCTGACCACCAAGTCGGCCGCCGGCATCGGTCTTGCCCAGGCGCTGGCGCTGATCCCGGGCTTCTCGCGCTCCGGCGCCACGATGAGCGGCGGGTTGCTCCAGGGGCTCTCGCACCGCGACGCGGCACGCTTTTCCTTCCTGCTCGCGACGCCGATCATCCTTGCGGCAGCGCTGTACAAACTGCCCGGCCTGCTCGGTTCGGCGGGCAGCGGCATCCGGGGCCAGGCACTCGTCGGCGCGATCGCCGCGGCCGTTGCGGCCTGGCTGAGCGTGCGCTTCCTGCTGCGGTTCTTCGAGACGAACCGTCTGACCCCGTTCGGGATCTACTGCATCGTGGCCGGCGCGGTGTCGCTAGTCTGGCTGACCGTGTAGGGCACGCGGCGCGCACACACCGGACGGTCCGGTGTGTGCGCGGGCAAACCTAGCTGAGTTTGCCGACCTGCGTCTTGGCGGCGCTGAGGATCGACGAGGGCAGCGGCGCGTCCCCGAGGGCGGTCAGCGCGTTCTGCGCCGTTGAGCCGTAGGCGTAGTTCAGGAAGCTCTGGGTGCCTGCCAGGGCCTTGGACATGCCAGCCTGCTGGTAGTTGCTGTATCCGAGCACGAAGGTGGTGATCGTGATCGGGTACGCGCCCGTCCCGCTCGAGTTGAGCAGGCTCTTCTGGAGGGCTGTCGGGTTGATTGGCTGGCTCACCGTGGCGGTGGTGCCGGCCGCGGTGGTCGACGCGACGGTCGGCGCGACGTAGGTGCCGTTCGGTGCCTTGACCTTGGCGAGCAGGCCCTGGTCGGCGGCGCTGAGCACATCGGCGTAATCGGCGTAGCCGATCGAGTTGGCGTTGCTCTTGACGCACTGCAGGACGCCGGGATTCTTCGGTGAGGCGATGATGTGCGGGGCGGTCCAGGTCGGCAGCTTGTTCGCCGTGCCGACCTTCTTCACGAACGTGGCGCTCTCGACGGCGAGGTAGCCCGAGAAGTTCGAGCTGGTGCCCGAGGAGTCGGCACGCACGCAGACGGTGATCGGGGCGTTCGGGAACGTCACCCCGGGGTTGTCGGCGGCGATCTCCGACGAGTTCCAGTTGGTGACCGTGCCGTCGAAGATGTCGGCGAGCGTCGTTCCCGAGAATTGGAGGTTCGTGGCGCCGGTGACGTTGGCTGGAACGCCAATCGCCCCGAGGAATGTCGGGAAGTACACCGGGGTGACCCCGTTGCGGGTCTTGGCGAGGGTCGCGAGCTCGGACGGCGTGAGGGGCGAGTCGGTCGCGCCCCAATCGACGACGCCGTTCGTGAAGTCGGTGATCCCGCCGCCGGAGCCCTTCGAGATGTACGTGCACAGCTTCGAGTTCGTGCACCACGTTTGGTAGGGAAGGGCCGCGAAGCTGCTGCCGCTGCCGGTGCTCTTCGCGCCGGACGACGACGAGCTGCTGCCACACCCGGCAACCGCGAGGGCCGCGCCGGCCACGATCGCGGCGCCAAAGAGCACCGTGCGGCGGTTGCGCTTGGATCGATCCATTCGGACGTCCCTCCATGATTCGATCGGGGTTTCGATGCGCAGCCCGCGTCTGCTGGCTGCGGAGTCCGGGTCGAGCGTAACCAGCGCAGGTCGCAGAAATGTGAAAATGCACGTCATCAATTGTGAACCGATCGTGAACGTCGGCGCTTCCGCTCGCGACTCGTTTGCAGACGTGTCACAGACGACGGCGACGAGCGCGGGAGGTTGGCCCATGGACGCGCGTGTGCACAGCGATGGCGACCCGCACACGCGCGGCGACGAGCAGCCGGCGAGCGCCCTCTGCGCGCGCGGGCTGCCCTTGGAGGGCAACCGCTGGTTCGTCAGCCTCGGCGACGCGCCCGACACACACGACTGGCGGGCATCGAATGCGCCTGGGCCCCGGGAGATGGGCACGGGCGACGACGGCGACGCCGTGCCGGCGCACACGCCGTTTGCCGCGGTGGGCGGCTCCTGCGACGCGCGCGTGCCGGCAGAGCTGGTGCTCGGAGGCGCCGCCGGGGATCTGTTTGTCGCGCGCGTCGCGGGCAACGTCCCCGGAACGTGGTCGATCGGCAGCATCGATCTCGCCGCCGACACGCGTGCCACCATGCGCCTGCCGGCGGTCATCGGGCACACCGGCTGCCAGGCCGTCGGCGCGGCGGTGGACGGGTCCCTGGCCCCGGCGAGCGAGCTCGGCCTCGCCGCCCGGCTGCCACCGCGCGCGATCATCGACAGCCTGCTGCCGGCGGTCATCTGCGCGCGGGCGGCGATGGGCGAGGTTTACCTCGCGCAGGTCATCGCGCGCCCGGGGATATCGACACACGCTCGTCGAGCTCTCGGTGAGCGTGGACGCCGCCCTGACGGCCAACGCGCTGGGCCAAAGCTTTGCCGCGCGGCTCGGCGCGACGCTCGACGTGGTTTATGGCGTGTCCAGCCCGACCAACCGTATCGTCGGCCTGCCCACGGACACCGACGGCCCAGGCCGGGCGGCGGCGCTGGCCCGTCCGCCCAAGGAGGAATCCGATGTCGTCCCGCTCGGCAGGCAGGTCGGCGGGAGCCAGTTCATCGCCACGTTGATCGCCAGGTAACCGGGGGTTCGCCATCCCATAACGCGCCTCACAGTGCGCTCCCAGCGTCCGTTGTTAGCGTCGCCGACAGGACGAGATCGGCCGTCGTGCGGAACGGCGACATGTGGGGTGCACGGGTGCGAGACGTCGGGACATGTCGGATGGCGAGGAAGGGGCGCCCGTGAGCGTGACGAGCCCCGCCAAGATCCTGGAGCAGGCCCGCGGCCACGAACCCGGAGACGGTCGGGGCACGGACGGCAACGAGCGTCTGACGGCCCTCACCGGCAGCCTGTTGTTCGTGCTGCTGGCCGCCGAGGGCGTCACGATCCTGGCGCTGCACAACTTCCTGACCGCGCACGTGTTCATCGGCGTGTTGCTGATCCCGCCGATCCTGCTCAAGCTCGGCTCGACCGGATACCGGTTCGTGCGCTACTACAGCCGCGATGCCGCCTATCGGGCGGCGGGCCCGCCGATCACGCCGATGCGGATCCTGGCGCCGTTTCTGGTGCTGCTGACGTTGATCGTGTTGGCCAGCGGCGTCGCACTCGTCATCTCCGGCACGCGCAACGGGAACCCGCTGCTGTTCATCCACAAGGCGAGCTTCGTGCTGTGGTTGATCGTCGCTGCGATCCACGTCCTCTACTACCTGGTGCGGACCCCGCGCATCCTGCGCGCTGAAGTGGTCCCGTCCCGCCGCCGGCGCGGCGTCGCGAACCGAGGCCTGCGCTTTGCCGCGCTCGCCGGTGCCATGGTGGTCGGTGTCGGCCTCGGGTTTGCGTTCATCCCGGTCGCCCACACCTGGGAAGCCAAGAACCCCCGTGGCCACACCGGGCGTGCCGGCATCGTGCAGGTCGCCCGGGCGCAGTCGGTGCCGAGCCGGGGGCCGGCGCGAGGCTGAGCGCGGGCATCACCGCGTCTAGGCTGGCCCGCGCCCGACGGCTGCGGGCCGCGATACCCGCTCCTTCGAGGTCGGCGACGACCTCCGTCAGTCGGTCCGACAGCACGCGCACGGTGCGTCCGGTCAGGGGCACCCGCCAGCCGTTGGCATCCAGTGCATCGCGCGCACCGCTCCGCCGGTCCGCGCGCACCTCGATGATCTGACGACCATCGACGACGCAGTCGATCATCCGGCGCGGTCGCGATGCGTCAGCCCGTGCGCACCCCGTAGACGATTGCGATGCCGTTGCCCCTGGCGGCGCCGCGCGCGCCGACGATCAGCGAGCGCGCAGTGTCTTCGAGCGCGATGACGGTGCCAAACAGCGCCGTGCCGGAGGCCGAGATGATGTGCGTTCGGTCCCATCGACTGCGCGAGCGGACATACGCGACGACAGCGCCTCGGCCGTCGTGGGCGTAGGGCGCGCCCACGACCACCGTCCCGGCACTCGCCGCCAGGGCCACGGACGTTCCGAAGGCCGCGCCGACGTCGTCGCCGGCGGTCATGGCGATGGGATTGCGCAGCGCGCAGGCGAGGACCCAGGTGGTTCCCCGGCGCACGAAGACTCCGACCGAGCCGTGGCCGCCTCCGGCGGCCGGCGCGCCCACGGCGATCGCCACGTCGTCCGGCGAGATAGCCACCGAGCGTCCGAGCTGACCGCCAAGACGGCGCGTTGATGCGAGCACCCGGATGAGCAAATTGCCTCCGTGGCGGCGGCAGGCGTACCCGGCGCGGGCGAACACCCAGGCGGCCCCGCCCCCGCGCGCATCGGGCGCGCCGACGACTCCGGTCGTCCCGCCGCCGGCGAGGGCGACCGACCAGCCAAAAAGATCGCCCGTCCGCGCAGCGGGATCGGTCATGGTCCCGTCCAGCGCCCACAGCGCCCCGGAGCGCCCAGAGGCGTAGACGGCCCCGCTGCTGATTCGCGCGCCGGGTGCCCCAACCAGCACCGTGGCGCCGTTCCCCGACACGGCGACGGCCCGCCCGAACAGGTCGCCGGGCGCACCGCCCGGATCGAGGAGCATGCGCTGCGCGGCCCAGCGTGTTCCGGTGCGGGTGCATACCGTCGCGTAGCCAACAGCCCCGTCGGCCCAGACGACGAGCGTCGCGCCGTTGTGCGAACGCGCGACCGACGCGCCGTACGCGTCCCGGGCTGCAAGTCCCGCGTTGGCGATCACCTGCCGCCGGACCCAATGCCCGTCAGCCCGAGCGTAGATCGCCACCAACCCGGTGCCATCCGCCGCGTCGGGACTGCCCACGGCGAGCGTCCCGCCGTCACCGGAGATCGCGACGGCATTCCCAAAACCGGCGAGTTGCCCCGTGCCGGGATAGGCGATCGTGACCTGGCGCGACCAGCCGATTGCCGGTGCGCAGGTGACGGCGATGAGCGAACCCACAAACGACGCCAACCCCGACCATCGTCCGCCGCGCGCGCTCGGCAGAGGGAGGGGTGATGTGGTTCGTGGCGATACGCATGCGGTGCCCCTGTCGTGCAGTTCGCTGCCGGAGCGGTGCCCCCAAACCGTAGCGCCGGTCCGCTCGTTCTCGGCGACGATGGGATTGGCATCACGGCAATCGGCAGCCTCGTGTCTCGGGGTAGACGCCGTGCCACAGCCGTCGAATCGGTCACGGAGTTCGTGTCGTGGAAGCGGCACCGCCGATGCAACAGGTCACTGAGATCGAGCTGCCGACGCGTCCGCGTCCGGCAGAGACCCCGGGCCGCGCAACCTCGACCGTAAAGACGGTGCCCGTCAGACGCGCGGCAGGATCGAGGTGGCCAACTGCTTCTCGGCAGCGAGCGAGGGCGCGGCGCCAGCCGGAGCGACCGCGACGCGCAGGTAGGTGTCCCCCTTGAGCACGCTTAGCGACGCGTAACCGTCGTAGAACGCCTCGTCGCCATAGCCGGAGATCGCTTGCGCGTGCACCACGGGCGAGGACTTGTAGGCGTTGTACCACTTGGTGGCATTCGGCCCCGTGACGACCACGACCCGCACGGTGTCGGGCTGTGCGATGTTGGGCGTGCGAAGGGCGGGCGCTGACGGGCCATAGAACACGCAGGCAAGACCGCCCTCGACCGTGGCGTTGCCGAGCACGCCCGCCGACACCGACTGGCCGAGCGCGGCAGCCGCTTCGGGTGTCGTTACCACGGTGCACGAGTTGAAGTTGCCCGAGACGGTCGTCGAGCTGCCCGGTGTGGTCGTCGCGGACGGCGTGGTCGTCGTTGCGGCGGCGTGAGTCGTCGCGGAGGTCGTCGCCGACGATGACGATGACGACCCGCAGCCGGCCAGGATGAGCACTGCAGACGACGTTCCGGCGAGCGCGACGAGCGCGGGACGCACCCTCATTTGGACTCCTTCGCGAAATGCGGCCGTGCGATGCTGTCGGGAACGGTCGCCACCGGTGCCGCCGGCACCGCAGCTGGTCGGGCATCCCGGCCGGGCAGAGAGTGCGCGCACTAACGACGGTCGTTATGTATCGACCACCGCGCTGGCATCCTTGAGCAGTGCCCGCCAGCCCGGATTCTCGACCCGTTGTGTGCACGCCGGCGACCTGCGTGACGTCAACGGCGCGCTGCACCCGCCACTGTACAACCGTTCGACGTTCGGGTTCGCGCGGACGCAAGATGTCGTCGACATCCTCGACGGACGGGCCGACGGGGCGCTATACACGCGCTACGGCATGAACCCGACGATCCGGTCGCCTGAAGCCAAGCTCGCCGACCTCGAGGGGGCCGAGGCGGCGCTCGCCTTCGGATCCGGCATGGCGGCCGAGGCGGCGACCCTCAGCGCCGATGCGCGCTCGGGCGACCGCATCGTCTGCGTGGGTGACGTCGACGGCGGGACCTACGAGCCGTTATCCGAACACCTGCCCCAGCTGGGACTCACTACGACCTTCCTGCCCGCCGGCACGGCCGTTCACCTCGGCCGCCGTGACCGACCGGACCCGGATCGTCGACTTCGAGACGCCGATCAATCCCGTGCTCGACCTGGTCGACATCGAGGCCGCGTCGCGTGCGGCGCACGCCGCTGGCGCGCTCGCGGTCGTCGACAACACCTTCGCGAGCCCCGTCAACCAGCGCCCGCTCGAGTCCGGAGCCGACCTGGTCGTGTACGGCGCGACCAAATACCGTGGCGGCCACAGCGACCTCACCGCGGGTGCCGTCATGGGGCCCGCCGCCGTCATCGAGCCGATCTGGGGGGCGGCGCGAGAGTCTCGGCCAGGTCATCGCCCCGGACGCGGCCTTGGTGTTCGCGCGGAGCCTCCGCACACTCGCGGTCCGGGTCCGGGCACACAACGCCGGCCCGGTGGCGGTCGCGCAGTATCTGGCGGCGCACCCGCGCGTCATCCGCGCGATGCACCCGAGCCTGCTCGCCGGCCCAGCGGCCGCGATCGTCCCTCGTCAGATGTTCGGCAGCGGCATGGTGAGCCTTGTGTTCGATGGCGACGAGGCGGCGACGTCGGCCGTGGTGGACCGCCTGCACCTGTTCGCGATCGCGCCAAGCCTCGGCGGGGTCGAGCGCCTGGTGACCCAGCCGACCACGACCACCCACCACGGCTCGGCGCCCGCCGAACGTGAGCGGCGGGGGATCGTCGGCGGCCTCGTGCGCCTGTCGGTCGGGCTCGAGGACCCCGAGGACCTTATCGCCGACCTCGACCAGGCCCTGGTGGGTGCGAGCAGTCCTAGGACCACGGCGTCGCGCGGGCTCCGCACGGGACGGCGTTAGCCTGAGCGTGACGGCTCCAATCGCGGAGCGGGCGATGCGCCACCGGCACTCAAGGATCTCGGAACGGCACGCGTGGGCGGGTGTGGCCACCGCGGCGGTGCTCGCGCTCGCCGCAGGGTGCGGATCCTCAACGCCCTTGCAGGTCGTGGTGCCGGCGACCGTGCACCTCTCGATGACCCAAGCCGCGACCCGCCTGTGCGCCGTCGGGCTGCGCGTCCGCCTCGACGAGACCTCGTCGGTACCCGCCCCGGAGTACAACGCCTCACCGGCGTTCCGCTACCCGGCCGATCGCGTCGGCGCGACGGGGACGATCCCGGCCGCCGGAACGTCCGTGGCCAAGGGATCGGTCGTCACCCTCCGGGTCGAGGCCCCGGCCGGTACGTTCGCGGTGGTCCGACTGCCGCCGGGCTGCCAGGCCGCCACGACGAGTACGGCCCCGGGCACAACCAGCTAGTCGTCCGGCGCCCGGGTGGGGCGCTGAGCCGCGTGGGGAGGTGACCGCACAACGGGGCGCCACCCGGGTCAGTGCCAGCTCGATTGCCGCTTCGCCGGGCCGGACGATCCGGACGTCGGCGAGGCACTGTTCGTCGCGAGGGCGCCGCCCGCCCGCTGGGTCCTGTGATCCGTCCCTCCGGACGGCTGGCTGACGGCGGGGAGTAGGCTCAGGGCCGTCCGTGCTTCTGCGTCGCACCCGCCCTCGAGGGACCGGTTGGCTGTCGTCGTGCTCGTCATACGGATCGCCTTGGCCGCGATGTTCCTTGCGGCCGGGCTGTCAAAGCTGGCCACCCTCCGGCGCACCCGGGCGCGGGTGCGGCTGTTCGGCGTGCCCGAGGCGCTCGCGCGTCCGGTGGCGATCGCCCTGCCGATCACCGAGCTCGTGATCGGGGCCCTGCTGATCCCGGATACGACGGCGCGCGCAGGCGGCCTTCTGGCGGCTGTGGCGCTGGTGGTATTTGCCGGCGCGATCGTTCGGCTGATCGTTCGCGGCGAGGCCCCCGACTGCAATTGCTTCGGCCTCCTGCACTCCTCGCGGGTCGGCCCGGGCATGCTGGTGCGCAACCTCGCGCTTGCGGCCCTGGCCGCCGTGGTGGCCGCCGCCGGTCCGGGTTCTCAGCTCGGGGTCGCAGTCGCCCCATGGGCCGTGCTCGTCGTGGTCGTGGCCGTTGCCGCGGTGGCCGTCGCGACCCGGCGCGAGCGCGCTCAGACGCGCCGGCGTCTGGGCGCAATCGGCAAATCCGCGAGCGATTGACGTGAAGCGCCCGGGGATCCGGGGGTAGGAGCTCTCGTGAGACTCGGCGTCCATGTCGTGAACTTCGATTTTCCGGGCGGGTTCGCCGCGATCGGCCCGACGCTCGCGCGTGTGGGAGCGGCCGCCGAGGCGGGCGGGATCGCCAACATCTCGGTCATGGATCACTACTTTCAGCTGACCGGCATGGGCATCGGCGACGCCGCCGGGCCCATGCTCGAGGGCTACACGACCCTGGGCTTTCTGGCGGGCAACACCGAGACCGTCCAGCTACAGCTGCTGGTCAGCGGGGTGACCTACCGGCACCCGGGCCTGTTGGCCAAGATCGTCTCCACCCTGGATGTACTGTCGGGTGGCCGCGCGGCGCTCGGGATCGGTGCGGCATGGTACGAGCGCGAGCACGAGGCGCTCGGCGTGCCCTATCCGCCGATCGCCGAGCGTCTTGAGCGCCTCGAGGAGACCCTGCAGATCGTGCGCCAGATGTGGAGTCCCGACAACGGTCCGTACACCGGGCGGCACTACCGGTTGGCAGAGACGCTGAACTCGCCCCAGCCGTTGCAGAAGCGGCCGTCGATCATGATCGGCGGGTCCGGCGAGAAGAAGACCCTGCGCCTGGTCGCGCGGTACGCCGATGCCTCCAACATCTTTGCCGGGCCGCAGATCGGATCCGCCGAAATCGCGCGCAAGCTCGATGTTCTCGCCGACCACTGCATGCGCGAGGGCACCGACTTCGAGGCGATCGCAAAGACCGTGCTCTGGGTCGTCCCCGTGGCCACGGATGCCGCCGCCGGCGCGGCCTTCGTCGAGGGGATGCGCGAGTACGCGGCCCTCGGGATCGAGCAGGTCCACGTGATGCCCTTCGCCACCGATCCGGTGGCGTTCGTCGAAGCGCTCGGTGCGCACGTGGTCGGGGGTCTGAGCGCACTGGGCTGACCCCCGCCCGCACCGGGGACCGGTCGTCGGCCTATGATCTCCGGCAGATGGATTCCGCAGGCAGACGCACGAAGATCCTCGCGACCCTCGGACCCGCGTCCGACAACGAGGCGATCCTGCGTGGCATGATCGCCGCGGGGATGGACGCCGTGCGGTTGAACCTCTCCCACGGAACGGTGGAGGAGGCGCTCGTCGTGCACCGGCGCGTGCGGGCACTCGCCAAGGAAGCCGGCCGCGACATCGGGACGCTCGTCGACCTCCCGGGACCCAAGGTCCGCGCGGCCTCGTTCGGGCGCGACGGCGTGGACCTGCCCGACGGGCACCGGATCCGCCTGGTGCCGGGCAACGCCACGTCGACCAGCGAGGTGATCGAGGTCGACCACGAGGGTCTGTTGGGCGGGATCGAGGTCGGCGACCGCATCAGCTTCGGCGACGGCGCGATCGACATCGAGGTCGTCGACACGACCGGGGACCATCTCGAGGCCGTGGTGAGCCATGGCGGTCGCCTGACGGGGCGCCCAGGGGTCCACATCCCGTCCGAGCGCCTGCGGATCTCGACGCCGACGCCGGAGGATCTGCGCATCCTCGACGCGTTCGTCGAGGCGGGCGTCGACATGGTCGCAGTGTCGTTCGTCCGCTCGGCGCACGACATCCGCCGGCTGGGCACGGAGCCGCACCCGCGGGGCCCGCTGGTGGTCGCCAAGATCGAGACGCGCAGCGCGATCGACAACCTGGCCGGAATTCTCGAGGCGGCCGGGGCCATCATGATTGCCCGTGGCGATCTGGGCATCGAGTGCTCGATCGAGGACCTGCCGCATCTGCAAAAGCACATCATCCGCGAATGCATCGCCCACGGGCGCCCTGCGATCACCGCGACCCAAATGCTCGAGTCGATGGCCCACGCGGCGACGCCGACGCGCGCAGAGGCGTCCGACGTCGCCAACGCGGTCTTCGACGGCTCCTCGGTGGTGATGCTCTCGGGTGAGACCGCCATCGGGACCGACCCGGTCAACGTGGTGGCGACGATGGCGCGCCTGTGCGCCCGGGCCGATGCCAACTTCGACGAGGACGGCTGGACACGGGTGGTCACGCGCCTGCGCGTCAACGATCCGCACAACAGCGAGGGTCGCTACCAGCGCATCACCGATGCCATGACCGACGCGGCGCGGCGCGTCGCGCAGGAGCTGGGGGCGAACGCGATCCTGTGCCTGACCCGCACCGGGTTCACCGTTCGGGCGATCGCCCGCTACCGGCCCCAGGTGCCGATTCTCGGCTTCACGCCCGATGAGCGTGTGCGCCGGCAGCTGGCGATCAGCTGGGGCGCGACGCCGTTCCCGCTGACGGCCTTTGCCGAGAATGAGGAGATGGTCCGCGAAGCGGTCACGACCGCCCGCGACGGCGGCGTGGTGCGCACCGGCGACATCGTGGTCGTGCTTGCCGGGATCGACGGGCGCTCGCGGACGACCGACGTGCTGCGCGTGATGCAGGTCACCTGACCCGACGCCTGCTCGTGGCGCCGGCGCTCAGCCGGCGGCCGGGGCGACCCCGCCCCGCAGGCGCACCGACATCTTGACCACGCGCGCCGACGAGCTGGCGGCGACATGCATCACAACGGCGATCGCCACCACGGCGATCCCGGCCCACCAGAGCGATCCGACGCTCAACAGCAACAGGCCGATGCGGTTGAGCAGGTACCCCGGGGTGACAGCGATGCCGCTCAAGGCCGCGGTCGTCAGGCTCTGCAGTCCGCGCTCCTGACGCGTTCCCGTTCGCCGCACGCCGAGCAACCACGCCGGGAGCGCGACGAACAGGTAGATCTGCACCACGAACATCCCCACGACTGCGAGCCAGAACACGCTTACCCGCCACTGTGGCAGCACGAGCCAAATCACCGCCGGCAGGCTGCCGGTGATCAGCGCCAGGCCGCTGATCGCGCGCCAGTGGGCGCGGGCCTCGGCGAATGCCGGAGTAATTTTCGGCACGCCGTCCTGGGTGAGCGTGAACGCGAAGCTCGCGTTGCACCAGTAGGCCACCTGCGCGACAACACGCGCTCCGACGGCGATCAGTACGACGTGTGCGGTCGGCGGGTTGCGATGCGCGAACAGGTGCGAGCGGATGTTCCAGGTCATCGCATAGATCCACGCCGCCGGCACGAGCTGCAGCAGCGTCAGCCGCCATGATTTGAGCGGCAGCGCGATGCCGTCGAAGACGAGCGCCAGGGTGCCCGCGATGTAGGCCAGCGGCGTCAGCCAGCGCGAGCGGCCGCTGAGCTCAGAGATGATCTCCTGGACCCGCGCCGGGTCGGTCGCCCGCACGGCGCCCCGGGTGCCGGCGGCACCCGGGGCGCCGTGCGGCGGCATCAGACGCCGCCGGTGAGGGCCTCCTGCAGCTTGGACTCGGTCTCCTCTGACAGCGAGGACTTGAGCACCGTGCCGCCGTACTTGCTCAGCGCCGCGACGGCCTTGTCGGGCGTGACCTTCTCGACGACCAGGAACAGCGCCGAGGTGCCGGGCTTGAGCATGTCGCGCACCTGCTCCTGGAACTGCGCATCAATGCCGGCTTCGCCGATCTTGCCGAACAGCGCGCCGAGGCCGGCGCCGACGGCCAAGCCGAACACCGGCACGAAGAACAGGACCCCGAACAGCAGCCCCCAGAACATGCCCCACACCGCCCCGCCGCCCACCATGTGGTGGTTGGTGGTGACCTTGTACTTGCCCTCGGGGTCGCAGACGATCACCGCGACGGCGTCCGGCTGGATGATGAGGTCCTTCGCAAGGCGCTGGACCTCCTGCTCCGCCTCCGCAGCCGTCGTCATGTCTGGGTACCCGATGGCAATCAGATCGGCCATCGCCATTCACCTTTCCTCGAATGCCGAACGCGCGGGATGCCCGCGGCGCCGGGCGGCCGGGCGACCCCCCGTCACTGTCCTTATAGAGGCTTGTCGGAGCGTTTGCGCGGTTTGGTCGCGGTCCCAGATCATGCGCCCGGCGACCGCTGCGGACGTCGCCGGCGGGCACGCCAACGCGGACCTTCGGCATGTTGGCGCGCCCGCGTAACGGCTTTGAGAAAACCTTGACGCAAACGACATGGGGGGTTGACGAGGCCCGCTGACTGTCCTTGGTGTCGAACCGTCCACCTCCTTGCACCGTCGGGGAAAAGGGGGCCCCGGACACCCGGCGCGCGCAGACCTCCTGGCCTGCGCCTTTCCTCTCGGCCCCGACGATCTGCGGCCGGATGTTCCCCAACTGAACGTGACACGACGACGTCCAAGTTTGCTCGGATGTTCGGCGGCGGCTCCTCCGACGGGTGGCAGTTTTCTGAACGCCACGCCAAGCGTGCCCGCCGGGTCAAGATCGCCTCGGCGGCGACCGGCGTCATGGTCGTGGGTGCCGCCATCGTGTTCGCGGCCACCAACTGGACGGTCGGACTGACCGGTGGTACCGGTTCGGCCCAGTCGCAGTCGGTCTCGAACCTGACCGTGACGGCGACCACGTCCGGCTCGTTTCGCAACCAGCTGTATCCGGGCGGGAATGGTGCTGTCTCGATCACGATCACCAACCCGAACGCGGAGCCCGCCACGGTAACCGGCTTCAGCCTGCTTGCCAATACGACCGAGGCGATCGGCTACTCGGACCAGGGCCTGACCCTGGCGCAGTCCGGCTGCACCTCGAGCACGTCGGTTGTCTCGTGGAACGACGCGACCTCGAGCAGCGGCAGCTCGCACACGCTCACCGCGCCGCTGAGCGTGGCCGCCAACGGCCGGCTGATCGTCACCCTGACCGACGCCGCCAGCATGGCGCTCACCGCACCGGCAGCGTGCGAGAGCACCGACTCCAAGATGCCGGCCATGACGGCCAGTCGCCACCACCGCCGGTGCCGCCGCCGCGACGACCAGCCCGGCCACCGACGCGTGGACGAGCTACCCGATCGCCCGGTAGCCCACTCGGCGACCGCACCGCCGTGTCACGCCGTGATCGCGCACTCGGTGTAGCGATCGCGTGCGCGGCGGTGCTCGTCACGTCCTGCGCCATCGCCGCAGCCGCGACCTGGACGGTCGCGCTTCAGGCCCCGAGCTCCGGCCAGAGGCGCAGCCGAGCGCCCCCGTCGGCGCCCACCGCGCCGACGGGGGTCTGCGTCGCGGGCACCTCGCCGACCGTGCAGGTCGGCTGGACGGGCGTCGCCCACGCCGCGTCCTATGCGGTCTCCTCGTCGCCCAGCGGCTCCTCCGGGACCTACGCGCTCCTCGCGAGCGGCGTCACGACCAACCCGTACACGACGACGAGCCTGGCGCAGGGAACCTACCGCTTCGAGGTCACCGTGCTCGTCGGGAGCAACTGGACCAGCGCGAAGTCGGTTGCGACTCCGACCCCGCGGACGATCCGCAACTCGGGCACCCGCTGCGCCTGATCGCGACGCCTTGGCGGCCGGGCGACGCCACCTGCGGTGCCGCGCGGGGTGCGATGGGCATTAGGCTAGGGACCGCGCAACCCCGGCGCGTCACCGCGACGGGAGTGCGCGATGCACATCCGAACCCAGGGACCGCGTGGCCACCCACCTTGGCATCCTCGCCCTTGCGTCCGCGTTCTCGCCGGTGCTCCTGGCCGTCGTGCTCGTCGCGCTTGGGGCGCCCGAACCGCCGAAGCTGCTGCTTTGGTACCTGGCGGGCGGGGCCCTGGTCAGCCTCGCGCTGGGCGTCGTGATCATGGTGGCGCTCGACGACCTCGGCCAGACCCGGCACCGCGGCTCCCACTCCTTCGGACCGGGCGTCGACATCGCCGTGGGGGTCGCGGGCCTGGTGATCGCCGGCGCGCTCGTGCTGCGACGCCGGGCCCGGGCCCGCGATCCCGAGCGGCGATCCGGCCAAGCGAGCTCGCCCGGACCCGTCGCGCGGTTCCTGGCCAAGGGTTCGCCGCGCGCGATGTTCATCCTCGGACTCATCCTGGGCTTCCCGGGCGTCTACTACCTGGCCGGGCTCAAGGACATCGCCCAGGGCGATCCCAACTGGAGCGGACGCATTGCGTTCATGGTCGCGTTCGTCGTTGTCTCGTTCCTGTTGATCTGGGTGCCGCTGGTCGGCTACGTCGTCGCCCCGGATGCCACGCGACGCACGATCGCCGCGGCCGACGCCTGGCTGGCGGCGCATCTGATCGAGATCGGGATCGTCGTCGCGGCGGGTGTCGGCGTGTACGAGATCGTGCGCGGGGTCCTCGCGCTGTAGGGCTGCGCCGCCGGTCTGCGCTCAGGATGCGGACCCGGCGGCGTCCTCGGCCGCATACTCGGCCAGCAGGCGCCGCTCGTCCTCGTATTTGGGGAAGAACCGGAACACGACGGCCGCGCCGACGAGCACCGCGATGATTCCGGCGGCGTAGGCCCAATGGTCGCCCTGCAGGAACGAGGTCTTGGCCGCACTGATGATCTGGGTGGAGTACTGCGGGTACTGCGTGGCGATCGACTGCGCCCCGGCAAACGACTTGGTCAGCTCCTCCTGGACGGAGCTTGAGACGTTCGCGCCGCTCGCTGATAGCTGCTTGGACGCCGCCGATGCGTAGCCGGCGGTCAAGAGCGCCCCAAAGATCGATTGCATGACCGCGCCGCCGAGGTCGCGCTGCAGATCGGCGGTGCCGGAGGCCATGCCGACCCGGCGCACCGGCACCGAGCCGGTCAGTGAATGGGATGCCGGCGTGCCGGCCAGGCCGACGCCGATGCCCACCAGTGCGTAGGCGAGCCCCACCCTCCAGTACGCGGCGTGTTCGCCCCAGAGCAACAGCATGGCCAAGAACCCGAGCAGCACAAACACGTAGCCGAACAGCAGCGTAAACCGCGCACCACGCTTCTCGACGATCTTGGCCGAGCGCGGCGCGACGATCACCATCAGCGCCGCGGCCGGCAGGATCGACGCCCCGGCCTCGAGGGTGGAGTAGCCGAGCACGTTTTGCAGGTACTGCTGGCCGACGAACATCGCGCCCATCAGCGAGCCAAACACGATGACCCCCGCGCAGGCCGCGACCCAGAACGGCGGCCGGGCGGCGACGCCCAGGTCATACAGCGGGTTGGCGGCGCGCCGCTGCCGGATCACGAAGCACACGAGCGCGACAACCGCGATGCCCGCGAGCACCAGCGCCGCCGTGTGGGCCCGCTGCACCGGGGCGAAGTTGATGGAGAGGATGAGCGCGGCCACCAGCACGAGCGACAGGATCCCGCCGAGATTGTCGACCCGCTCGGTGCTCTCGTTGACATGGGCGGGCACAAAGACCCAGGCGAGCACGATCGCGACGACCGCGAGGGGCACCGTGATCAAGAACACCGATCCCCAGTAGAAGTGCTCGAGCAGGAACCCGGACAGAAGTGGGCCGAGGGCGGCGATTGCACCGCCGAGGCCTGACCAGAGCGCGATTGCCTTGGTGCGGCCCGCACCGGGCGACCACAGCGCGGTGATCAGGGCGAGCGTCGTCGGGTACGCCATGCCCGCGGCGAGACCACCACCGAGGCGTGCCACGAACAGCACGGTGTCCGTCGGGGCGTACGCCGCCAGCAGCGACATCGGGATCGCCAGTACCGTTCCGGAGACCAAGAGGGTCTTGCGCCCGTAGCGGTCGCCAAGCGCGCCAAGCCACAGTACCGAGCAGGCGAGCCCGAGCGAATAACCGACCGCAATGAGATCGAGCGTCGTTTGGCTCGAGTTGAAGTGCGTACCGATCGAGGGCAGGGCGACGTTCGCGACGGCCAGGTTCAGGTTCGCGACCGCGGCCACGAGGATCAGGCTGATCAGCACGAGCCCCGCACGCGGCGGGCTGGTGGCCGTGCGCGGGGCCGCGACATCGTGGGGCGGGTTCGCGGTGGTCACACGCACCTTTCGGCGCGATGTTGTCGTGGCGCCGGGCGCGCGGGGTCACACACCGGTCTTGGCCTGGATTCGTCCGCTCGCCGCCGCTTGGGACAGCGCCTCATAATCACGCTCGTTCTGGTCGGCATACCGGGCCGCGAAGTTGACGATCGCGCGGTCGAACACGTCCGACTTGCCCAGGTATGCCGCGATCGCGATGCGGTCGCCCGAGTTCGCGTGGGCGCGGGCGAGGGTCCAGCCGCACAGCTGTGCATAGTTGATCAGGCCCGCGGGGATCATCTCCTCGATCTCGGCCGAGCCCTTCCAGTCGCGCAGCTGGCGTACGTAGAAATCGCGCTCGACGCCGTCCAGGCCGACGACACGCATCCAGCCGAGCATGACGTCTCCGGCCGCCTGCATCAGGCGTTGGCCGGCGACCACGCGATGGGCGTGGTTCCGGTAGGCGCTGGCCCCGCAGAAGCCCTCCAGCACCGACGCCTGCGCTTCCTTGAGCTGCAAGAACAGCGGATCCTCATTGTCGCGCCCCAACAGCAGGGCGATCCAGGCTCGCGTGCCCACGCTGCCGACGCCGACGACCTTGCGCGCAAGGTCGGCGAAGCGATATTGCTCCAGCAGCCAGCGGCGGTCGGTCTCGAGGGTGTTCCGGTACGAGCGGATGCACTCGTGCACCCAGCCGGTGAAGCGGTCCGCAAACTCAGGGGTCATGAAGGCCGCCGCGGGGATGATCAGCGGCGGATCGGCCTTGATGCGCGGCTCGCCGTCGACGATCTCGGTCATCTTGTTGAAGGCGTGCGTGCTGTCGCGGGTGCGGGCCTTGGCGATCGTGCGCTCGGTGCGTGCGGCCATCTGCTTGGTGACCCTGGGGCGGTACTGCTCCATCGTGCGATCGACGTCGAGGCTCGCGTAGTAGACCTCGAGGTTGGTCTGGCGTGCGAACTCGGCCATGGCGGTGCGGTAGCCGGCGACACTCGCCCGGACGGCGGCCGCGCGCTCCAGCGGCGTGAACCCGCGATCGCGCCCCGCGACCTCGAGGCTCGCCGCAAGGCGCTTGATGTCCCATTCGAAGGGTCCGGGCGCCGTCTCGTCGAAGTCGTTGATGTCGAACACCAGGCGCCGCTCGGGGGTGCCGAAGATCCCGAAGTTCGACAGATGTGCGTCGCCACACAGCTGCACGCGCAGGCCGGTCGTGGGCGTCGCGGCAAGATCGTTGGCCATCACCAGTGCCGCGCCGCGGTAGAAGGCAAACGGCGAGACCATCATGCGCCCGTAGCGGATCGGCACCAGGTCCTGGGCCCGCGAGGCCGCCTGGGATTCCAAGAGCGCGACCGGGTCGGCGCGGCCCGCCGTCGGGAAGAAGTCGGCGTGTTTGCTGCGCGGGATTGCCCTGCGCTCCGCCCGCCCCCGGACCGTGCGCTCCTCGACGCTGGGATGATCGACGATCGACGGTCGGAAATCCGGAAGGTTGACTGCTGAGAACGATGTGCTCATGACACACCCCGATCGGGATTCTCGTGCTCGATGCACGCGCGGGCCGCCCGCGCGCACGGTGGACCGCGGTCGATCCGCCCGCACCATTACACCGGACGCGGCGGGGGATGCCTAGCCTCGTGCCGGCGGCGCTGTGCGCCCCGCGCGTCGGCGGGTGTGCTGCCGGCGAGTGCGCGTCGGGCTATCGTATGGCTGCCGCGACGACGACCGCCAGGGAGGGCTTATGTCGACTGCACCCCCGCGCACCGCACCGCGTGCACTGCTCTTCGACGTTTTCGGCACGTGCGTCGACTGGCGCACGGGCGTTGCCCGTCAGGCCGCCGCGGTGGGCAGACGCTACGGGCTCGACGACGTCGACTGGGCTGCGTTCGCGGACGCCTGGCGCGCCCGGTACCAGCCCCAGATGGACACGGTGCGCGACGGAATGCGCGAGTGGGCGACGCTGGACGTGCTGCACCGCGAATCGCTCGATGACGTGCTGGCGGAATTCGGCATCGACCTGCGTCCGGATGACCGCGACCGGTTGACGCTCGCCTGGCATCGCCTGGATCCGTGGCCGGACACCGTCGCCGGCCTGACTCGGCTGCGGCGGCGCTTCGTGGTCGCGCCGGCGTCGAACGGCCACATTGCGCTGCAGGTCAATCTCGCTCGGCACGCGGGCCTGGTCTGGGACGCGATCCTCGGCGCCGAGGTCGCCCGCGCATACAAGCCGGATCCGCACGTGTATCTGCGCAGCGTCGCCGCGCTCGGCTTGGCGCCGGGCGAGGTCATGATGGTCGCCGCCCACAACCGCGACCTGGCGGCCGCGGCGCGCTGCGGCCTGGCGACTGCGTTCGTCGCGCGCCCGAGCGAGTACGGACCCGACCAGGCGACCGACCTCGTCGCCGACCCGGGGGTGGACATCGCGGTGGCGGACTTCGGCGCGCTCGC
Source organism: uncultured Thermoleophilia bacterium (assembly GCA_963842065.1). Lineage (GTDB taxonomy): Bacteria > Actinomycetota > Thermoleophilia > Miltoncostaeales > Miltoncostaeaceae > CAITWD01. Next base: position 363,318 of record CAWJEW010000008.1, read on the forward strand.
CGACGCCTTGGGGGCATGATGGGTGGATGGCTCACTCCCGGCGCGCTCTGCTCGGGCGGCCCGCGGCGCGGGTGGCCGGCATGAGCGCCGCGCGGCAGCCATCGCGGGCCCACCCGCTGACCGGCCGCTGTCTGTGCGGAGGGATCCGGTTCGAGATCACCGCGCCGTTCACGGTCGCCCTGTACTGCCATTGCATGCACTGCCAGCACCGCACCGGGACGGGCTTCTCGGTCGATGGGCGTGTCCCGCGCGACGGCTTCCGGCTGATCTGTGGGCGCGAGCTGATCTCCGGCTATACGCCGCCGGGCGGCATCCTGAAACTCTTCTGTGCGCGCTGCGGGGGCCATGTCTTCTCGGGCGACCCGTTTGCCGACCAGCTCGTGGGCATCCGTTTCGGTGCGCTTGATGTCGATCCCGGGATCCGACCCTCGTTTCATCAGTTCACGGCCTCGGCGCCGGCATGGTCCCCGGTGCCGGACGACGGCCTGCCCCGGTATCCCGGGGCCCAATCCGCCGCGTAGACCGAACGAAGTGCAGGTCATGTCCGGGGACTCCCCGGACATGACCGCCGGTCACGGCGAACTAGACTGATCGCACCCAAGAGGTGTGCAATGCGGCGCGCGACCGGCATGGCTTGTTCTCCCGTGCAGCGCAGCGGGTGCCGGGCGATCCGCGTCGCGTACCCGCTGCCGCCGCATGGGCCGGGATCCGGTCGATGAGTTCCCCAGCCCCGGTACTCGCGGAGGTCTTCTCAACACGGCAGTGGCACCTGTTCGCCGCACTCGGCATCGGCCTGCTCATCGGGCTCGAGCGGGAACGACGCAAAGGAGAAGGCCCGGGGCGGGAAGCGGCGGGGGTGCGGACCTTCGCCCTCGTGGGCCTTGTCGGAGGCCTCGCCGCCGAACTCGGCGGGGTCGTCGTCCTGGCTGTCTGTGGCGCGTTTGTCGCGGTCGCGGCGGTCGTGGCCTACGCGACGCGACGCAACGAGGACCCCGGGCTCACCACCCAGGTCGCCCTGATGACGACCTTCCTGCTCGGTGCGCTGACCTGGCGCAGCCCGGCGCTCGCCGCCGGGCTCGCGGTCGTGGTGACGGTGTTGCTCGCCGCACGTGGGCCGCTGCACCGGTTCATCAGGGAATCGCTCTCACCGCGCGAGTTGCACGATGGGCTCGTGTTCGCCGCTGCGGCGCTGGTGGTGCTGCCGCTCGTGCCGGACCGCGCGGTCGGGCCGTACGGCGTGCTGAACCCGTTCGTCATCTGGCGTCTGGTGGTGATCGTGATGGCGATCAGTGCGGGCGGGTACATCGCGATGCGCATGCTCGGCTCGCGGTTGGGGCTGACGGTGGCCGGGTTCGCCGGCGGGTTCGTCTCGAGCACGATCACCGTCGCGTCGATGGGTGCGCGGGCCCGTCAGACACCCACGGTACTGCGCACCGCGGTGGCCGGCGCCACGCTGGCGGGATTGGCGAGCCTGATCGAGTTGGCGATCGTCGTCGGGGCGACCTACCCGGCGGCCCTGCGCCACGTGGTCGTGCCATTGGCGCTTGCCGGCGTGTCGGCGGCAGCCTACGCGGCGGCGTTCGCGATTCGGGCGTTGCGCGTCGACCGCCCTGCGCGGATCGCGCACGGACGCGCCTTCGATCTGCGGGCAGCGGTGCTGTTTTCGGTCTCGGTCACCGCCATCATGCTCCTTGCGGCGGCCCTGCGCGCGCACTTGGGCACACCCGGTCTCGTCGCCGGGGTCGGGGTGGCCGGCCTCGTCGATATCCAGGCCGGCGCAATCTCCGTCGCGGGTCTGGTGGCTGCGGGCAAGCTCGCCCCCGCCGCTGCGGTGGTCCCGATCCTCGCCGCGATATCGGCGAGCGCGCTGACCAAGGCCGTGCTGGCGCTCGTGAGCGGACGGTGGCCCTACGCGAGCCGCGTCGTCCCGGGACTCGCGCTGGTCATCATCGCCGCGTGGCTCGGCGTCTGGATCGAGGCCGTGTGGTGAGCCTCGGCGGGTTCGGGGGGCGGGCGGCCGGCCGGCGACCGGCCCGCCGACCGTGACCTACGACTCGTGCAGCGCGCTCGTGATGGCTGCGATCGCGTCGGTTTCAGGCGAGCTGACGTCCTGACCGTCCTCGCGGTGCGCGGCGGCGACCTTGTCGGCAACCGTCAACACGAACTTGCGGTAGTCCTCGAGTTCTTGCGGGGTCGCCTTCGCCGCGACCAGCCCCACGGCCTCGCGGATCAGTGCCAGGGCGTGTTCGCGCATCTCCTCTGGCGAGTGGGCGCGGGTGTGGTCGGCCTTCGGGCGCGTCGACACGATCTGGTCAAGCAACTCGCTCTGTCCGTGCTCGGACCGCGCCTCAGCGTACGCCTTGGACATCGCGAAGGTCTCCCGGAACGTGCCACCGCGCGAGGCCATCACGACCATCATGCCGGCGCTCGTCGGGCCCTCGATTACGGTGGTCCACTCCTCGGGGGTGAATGCGGCTTTTGTGGTCATTTCGACTCCCGCTCCTCATGCAGGGGTTGACGCCGATCACTCTAGCGGGAGCGGGCGCGACTGCCGCGCGGATCCGCCGACAGCGTCGCGCCACGCTTCCCGAGCTGCCGGCGGGGGTGCGTGCGACTCCGAGCTCGTGCGATCTCCCGCGCCCCGGACGCGCTGCCGCGCCCGATAACTCGACGTTCCCGGAGATCTCGCCGGACTCTCAGTATCGGCACCTCCCGTGGTCCCCATCGCGGAGCGCGGCCGCGATGGGCGGGGTCAACAATCCCGGGGGGATATATGCAGCGCTTCACGATGCGCAGTGCCCGCGCGACCGGCCTGGCGGCAGCCGCCGTCGCCGGCGTGGGGACCGCTGCCGCCGTCGCGGCATCGGGCGGTGGGTCGGGCAGCAGCCCCGCCTCGCAGCCGACGGCGACGGCGCTGGCAGCGACCACCACCAACCCGAGCACGACGCCGAGCAACTCGGGGACGCCGAACGTGGCGCACCCGGCCGGCCACAAGTGCCCCTAGGTGGCCGCGCCAACTGTGCTCCGGAGTCCATCGCCCCGGCTCCGGAGCACCGGGGACGCGCCTGCGGCGTGGCGGTCGCCCGGACGCACTGACAGGACCCCGGCGGGACGCGTGCGGTAGGCGATGTCGGTCGCGACGTCTGCGCAGACCGCGGATTTGTGTGCGCGTCGCCGACGGGACCCGGGCGCTCATACTTGACGTCGGCGCCCGGCCCAGCGAGGTTCCTTCCGAGGCATCCATCCAAGGGGGAGCCATGCCAAAGGTCAACGTCGATGGTCTGACGATCAACTACGAGACGCAAGGAGAGGGCGAACCGCTTCTTCTGATCCCGTACCTGGCGGCCGACAACGCCTGCTACGCGTTCCAGCTGCCGGAGTACACCAAGCACTTTTCCTGCATCTCGGTCGATCTGCCCGGCTCGGGCGAGAGCGACAAGCCGCCGGGGCCGTACTCCACGACGGGATACGCCGACCAGGTCGCCGCGTTCCTCGGAGCGATCGGGGTCGAATCGGCGCACGTGGCCGGTGTCTCGCTCGGAGCGGCGGTGGCGACCCACCTGGCCGCACGCCATCCGGCGCGGGTGCGCTCGCTGACGCTCAACAGCGCCTGGGACACAACCGACCCATTCCTGGGCGTGTGTCTGGAGAACTGGCGCGCCCTTGCGCGCGGACTGCCGACCGTGGCGGACGCGGTGATCCTCGGGATCTTCCCCTGGTGCTTCACGCCCGAGATGTACGGCGAGCGGCCCGAGTTTGTGCTGGCGCTCGAAGACTTCGTCAGAAGCCGGCCGGCCCAGCCGCTGGAGGCGTTCCTGGCCCAGTCGCAGGCCGTGATCGAGCACGACGGGGCGCCGGTGCTCGGGGACATCACCGTCCCGACCCTAATCACGGTCGGTGCGCATGATCAGCCCTGCTCGACGCGCTTTATCGCGCCGCTGACCGAGGGGATCGCGGACACCGAGGTCGTCGTGTTCGAGCACTTGGCGCACGCCGGCCTGCACGAGGACCCGGAGACGTTCAACCGCGCCACGGTCGACTTCATGCTGCGGCACACCGGCACACGGTGATCGATAGCCCGCGGCACGGGCATCGCGCCCGTGCCGCGGGGCGCCCTGGCGCGCCCGGCGCTGCCGGGCCGGCTCGTGCGCGGCGCGCGGATCTGATTGGATCGCGCCATGACTGTGATCAAGATCAATGCGATCACCGTGCCCGAGGGGTCCGGTGACGAACTGGCGCGGCGTTTCGCCGCGCGCGCCGGCGCGGTCGACGGCCAGGCGGGCTTTGAGGGTTTCGAGCTCCTGCGCCCGACCGACGACCGCACCCAGTGGCTCGTGATCACTCGCTGGCGTGATGAGGCGGCGTTCCAGGGCTGGGTGAACTCACCCGCCTTCGCGCACGGCCACGCGGGAGCGAGCCGGCCAGCCGCGCACGGCGGCCCCGTCGCGGTGTCGTCCGAGCTCTGGTCCTATGAGGTCGCCGGGGGGTCACCCGGTCCCTGACCCGGGTCACCCGCGGGTCGGGGGCCGGGCGCGGCGGCGGGCCCCGCGTCGTGTCGTCAGGTGGGCATGACGCCGCCGCCGACCGCCAGGTCGTGGCCGTTCATGCCGTCGTCGCGCCGCAGGAGCTCGGTTGCGTCGGCCACTTCGCCCATGGTGACCAGGTGCCCGGTCGGCGTCCGGGCAATCGCCGGGTGCGCCGCGACGTCGCGCCACGTGGGGCTGTCCCCGACGACACCGGGATGGATCGCCCTGACGCGGTGCGGTGCGACTTCAACGCCCAGACCAGCGCGGCCACGCCGGCGGTGAACGTCGTGGGCACCGTCGCGCCGGGCTCGATCTCCCGCGCGACTGCCGCTGCGCGTGCGGCGCTGCGGCTGGTGATCACGACCCGGGCACCGCGGGCGGCGCGCTGCTCGGGGATGACCGGTCCGATGCCGGTGCTGCCCCCAACGACTCCCGATTGCGCCATGGCCGAGCGCTCTCCGGCGTGACCGGCGACGGCCGGCGTGTGTGTCCGTGCCGCATGCGCGTGCGGGGGAGTCATGCAAGGCCCGCATTGAGGCGGGTGATCTCGGTGAACGCGCTCCAGTCCTTGTCCCGGAGGCCGGTGGCGATCGCGGTCATCGTCCGGTCGCGTGCGACGGCGGCGAACGGCAGTGGGCAGCGCACCGCGGCCGCGGCGTCGGCGATCAACCCGAGATCTTTGAGCCCGGTCGCCATCGCGAACCCGGCGTCGTCGAAGTCACGAGCCCCGATCCGCTCGAGATAGCCGGCGACGCCGGGCGCGCCCTGCATGCCGCGCAGGGTCTGCATCGTCGTCTCGTGATCGACGCCGGACTTCTCGGCGAACGCCAGGACCTCGCCGAACAGCTCGGCGATCGAGGCGATGTAGAAGTTGACCGCGAGCTTGAGGCTGTTGGCCGTGCCCGGCTCCGGCCCCGTGGTGAGGATGCGGGCGCTGTACGCCGCGATGCCCGGCCGTGCCCGCTCGATCACGTGTGCGGGCCCGCCGACGAGACTCAACAGCTCGCCGGCGCGCGCGACCTCGGGCCGGCCGACGACGGGCGCGGCGAGGAAGTCCTGCCCGCGTGCCGCGTGCAATGTGGCGATCGCGTTGGAGCAGCCCGGGGACACCGTCGCCGTCGAGACATGCACGGCGCCCACCCCGAGACCGGCCAGCACGCCGTCGGGGGCCTCGACCAGTTCGTGCAGGGAGGCGTCATCGAGCATGCTCGAGATGACAAGCTGCGCGCCGGCGGCGGCTGCCGCGGGCGTCGCCGACCGCGTCGCCCCCGCGGCCACGAGCGGGTCGGCCTTGGCGGCGGTCCGATTCCAGACGCGCACGCTGTGCCCCGCGCGCACGAGGCGTTCGGCGATCGCGCTGCCCATCCGTCCAAGACCGAGCACCGCGACCTCGACACCGTTGGGCGGGGACATCGTGTCGTCACCTTTCGTAATGGGGATACACGGACGCGCCGAGTCTACCCGCGAGCGTTCGGCTCGCTATTTCGCGTGGCGTCAGTCGCCGGGCGGCGGTCGCTTGAGGACCGTGGCGACCATTCGGACGCCGGTGCGCCCGGGAAGCAGTGCGAGGCTCCACACCGTGTTGGCGATGCTCGCGCCGGGCACGTCCTCGGCCAGCTCCTCGACGACCTCCTCGGACTCCTCGACCAGGTCCCGGCCGACGTCCTCGACCTCGACTACGACGCCCTCAACAGCGCCGCCAGCGGCCGCTGCGGCCATGCGCGTGGCAAGCCGCACCGCCAGCGGAACGGCCACAGCCACGGCCTGGTCGGCGAGCGGCGGCCCAAGGCTCTCGAGATCCTCCCGCAGGTCCTGCCAGGCGGCATCCCGCGCGGTGATGAGTGCGGTCGGCGCGCCGGATCCGTCGCCGCGCAGCGCCGCGAGCACGGGGGCTCCGCGACGTGCGAGGTACGCCCCTTTGATGCCCGCAACACACAGCCAGGCGCCCGCGAGGATCAGCGCGGCCGCCCACGCGGGCAGCACCGTTGCGATCGCCAAGAGGATCGCGACGTTGACGAGCGCGAACACCGCGACCAGCGCAACGACGACGGCCAGCACGCCGAGCGCGTCCGCGCCGGCGCGGCGCAGCCGGGGCGCGCGGGACGTCGCCGCGAGCAGCGTCTCGAGGCGGACGAATTCGGCGAGGTCCCGCCGGAACTTTTCCAGCTGCTGGCGGGTCGGTCCCGTGGCGTCATCGTTGGGGGATTCGGGTTCTGGCTCGGCGTCGGCCACGCTGGCCACCTCCTCGGCGCGCACACCCTCCCCGCGAGTCTAGATCAGCACCGGGAGCGCGTCAGCCGTGACGGCGACCTTCCCGCAGCGGGCCATCAGCACGTTCGCGCACATGGGCCGCGGGCGCGCCGAACGCGCGGGAGGCCCTGGCGCCGTCCTCAAGATCGTTGTTGCATGGGTCTCACGGTGCCACATTCGGAACAGGGGGCTGCGATGGGAAGCGTGTACAAGGTCGTCGAGATCGTCGGGACGAGTGACGCCTCGTGGGAAGATGCCGCCCGCACGGCGGTCACGACCGCGAGCAGCACGCTGCGCGACCTGCGTGTCGCGGAGGTGATCCGCCAAGACGTCACGATCGGGGAGGACGGGCGACCGGACGAGTTCCGCGTCCGCCTGGGCGTGTCCTTCAAGTACGAGTCCGAGTAGCGACAGCGACGCATCGATCACGGGGCGGCCCCATCGCACCAGGGCCGCCCCGCGGGTGTCTGATCGCGCTGTCGGGCGGCGGGTCAGCGGTCGGCTGAGGCCCCGTTGCGGCCGCTGGCAACGTTGCAGACGGTGCGGACCGTGATGGGTCCGTCTGGCCGCGCGCCGAGGCGCTGGAGGAGCATCGCCCGGATCCGGGCCTGCGCGGGCGCCGCCAAGGCGCTCACGCCCGGGCCGAAGGGGGTTCCGTGAACGGTATTGGCCAGATCGTCGGGGGACGCCCAGACGGCGTCCAGGGCCAGCGTCGCGACCTTGATGTCCTCGAGGCCTGCCGTCCGGAACAGCGCGGCGACCTCCTCGGTCCCGATCACGTAGCTGGAGACCTCAAACGCTCCCGGGTACGGCTCGGCCAGGCCGGCCTCGCGCAGGCACTCGGCCATCGGTCCGAACAGCCCGACCGGATATTCGGCAGCCCATGTAGCCACCACAACGCGGCCGCCGGGGCCGGCGGCCCGGCACATCTCGGCAACCGCAGCGCCCCGGTCCGGGAAGAACTGCAATCCCTGCTGGCAGATCACGACGTCGAACTCGCCATCACAGACCTCAAGCGCGGTTGCGGAGCATTCGACGTACTCGATCCATGCCCAGTCGGACGAGACGGGTTTGGAGGCTGCGAGGGCCAGCATGCCGGGGCTGATGTCGCTCGCGACCACGCGTCCGGACGCACCCACGGTCTGCGCCGCACGGCGTGCGACGGACCCGGTGCCGCTCGCGACATCGAGCACCGAGTGTCCGGTCTGCACCCCGGCGCGACCGACCAAATCGTCTGCCCACGGTTCGAAAATCGCCCGAAGCAGGTACCGGTCGAAGGCCTCGGGGATCGACGAGTGGACAAACGCCCCGCTGCGGGGCTGATGCTCCATGCGACCGACTCCGGCTCGACAACGACCCGCGCTGAACGCACAGCAGGGTGGCACACCGACGTTACTGGACCGGCGGTGTCTGCGTAGGCGACGGCATGGCCCCGATGCGGCGTGTACCTGTAGCGTCGGAAGGCCGCGAGCGTCACGCAGTGATATCCCCGAGCGAGCAGAGGCTCCGATGCCCGACGTACTCAGTCTGGAATTCTCCAAGCTGGCCGCCACCGAGATCTCCCACGCGGCGAACCGTCGGATCGGCATGGACCCGATCGAAGGATCAGGTAACTGGCCGGACGGGATGATCGGCCGCGTCGCGGGCGAGTCGGGGGGACACCCCGATCGTGGCGGAGGTCTGGGAATCCCGGCCTGCGCAGGACGCGTTCGTGCACAGCTGCCCGCGCCCGGTGTTCACGCACGCCGGCCTGAAGGACCGCCGCCACGCGCGCGAGCGGCCCCGGCACAGGGCGGGGGAGCTCGCGATGCGGCCAACCGCGGCGCGGACCCCCTGATGGCGCGTCCCCGCCGCGTCGTGGGGCACACCCGACCCGGCGGTTCTGCCGCCGCGCCGGTTGCCCACCTATACGCATCAACCGAGAGGAGTTCGAGATGAGCTTTGGAGTCGTCCATCAATTCCCGGGGGGAACACGGGAACAGTACGAGGCATCGATCGCAGCGGTGCATCCGAGCGGCGGCGGCTTGCCGGATGGTCAGATCTTCCACGTCGCCGGCCCGTCCGCCGACGGGTGGACGATCGTCGCCGTCCACGACTCGGCCGAGAGTTGGGAACGGTTCCGCGACGAGGTGCTCATGCCGACGATGAGCAAGGGCATTCCGGGTGGATTTGACACGCCGCCGCAGGAGACGACCTTCGAGGTCTATAACGAGGTGCGTGGCTAGGCCTGAGGGCGGGCAGCGGGAGCGTCGGCCACATGGCGCGTCCGCCCTGGTCGGGTGTGTGGTTCGCGGCGTGAGCGGGGCTGGCTGTCGCCGATCACGCCGCTCGCACCGAGGGGCGACCAACACCGGCGTGCGAATCGGTGCGCCCGGGAGAGCGTCTGCCGCCATCTCCGCGCCGGAGACGGCGGTGTTGATCACGAGCGAGCGTCACGTGTAGCGTCGGTCGTACACCTCAGCCCATCCGCAAGCGGACCTGACGCACCGCAATCGACAGCGAGAGTGGAGACCCCCAATGCCTGAGCTTCTGGTTCTCGAGTTTTCCGCACCGGACGTCGTGGGGCTGTACCAGAAGGTGAGCCGCATGCTGGATGTGGATCCGTCCACCGGTGAAGGTGACTGGCCGCCACCCCTGCTCAGCCACGTCGCCGGCGATGCCGGCGACCGGTTGATCGTGGTGGAGGTCTGGGAGTCACGTGCCGTGCAGGAGTCCTTCATGCAATCACGGCTGGGACCGGCGCTTCACGAGGCCAACGTCCCGCCGCCGACGCGCGTCGAATGGTTTGCGCTCGACGGGAAGATGCATCGCGACTGACGAGCCGGCCGCATCGCGTCCGTTCCGTGGGCTGGACGCCCTCGAGCACCCGTGAGGGTCCGGGGGCGTCGTCCGGTCGTCCCTGCCGGTCGGTGGCGGTGTTCCCGCAGGCCCGAAGGATGAGTGCGTGAGTCCGCACGAGACCCCGTCGAGCCCGCAAGCGCGCAAGCTCGGCCTCGGTCCCGGGCGGCGCGTCTGGCTCGAGAGCCCACCCGCCGGCTGGGCGTTTCGCGGCGCGCCGCCCGGCCTGGTCGACGTCGAGGCGGATGGACCTGCGGACATTATCGTCGGCTTCTTTACCGATGCACGGACACTCGAGGCCCGGCTGCCGGAGCTCGCCACGCGCATCTTCCCGGCGGGGATGCTGTGGGTCGCCTGGCCGCGCCGCGCCGCGGGGCACACCAGCGACATTACCGACACCGTCGTCCGCGAGCTCGTGCTGCCGCTCGGTCTCGTCGACACGAAGGTCGCCGCCCTCGATCAGGACTGGTCGGCCCTGCGCGTCGTGTGGCGTCGCGAGCTGCGGTCCGCACCGTAGGCGCCGTGCCCCGCGCGCGCCGCTGCGCCCGGCGAGGGGCGCCCGGGTCCGTCCCGGCCGCGCGGCAGCCCGTCGACACGCGCGATACCACCGCAGCCGGTGGCCCCCCGCACCGGGGCCGCCGGTACGGGAGCGCATGCCTGGCGAGTCGGCGGGCATGCGTCGCGATCTCCCCCGGAGTGTGCGATGAAACCGTGGCCTGCGCCCGGGCGGAATGCGCGGCTGGCTCTGGTCGGCATCGAGCGCGCGTGCTACCTGTGAGTCTTGGACGTCTGCGGTGATCCTCGACACGGAGTGGTGTCATGGACTTCGGACATTGGGACTGGACCGGTGACGACGATCGTCCCGACTGGGACCGCATGTGGGTCGGCTTGCGGGACGGGGCGTTTCTCGGGCACGAGGAAGGCGTCTACCGTCGGGGGCTGGTCAGCGTCAACGTGGGGTGGCTCGCTCGCGGCGGGCTGCTGCATCTGGAGATCCCCGGCTTGCGGTTCGTGCCCAACCCGCTCGAGCGGCTGCTCGGCGCCCGCACCAAATACTTCGCCTTCGCCGAGATCACCCGGATCGAGCGCTGCCCGCCCACGCGGGGCGCGGTCCTGCCGGGCGGGATGGCGCCGCGGATACGCCTGCATTTCGCGGACGCGCGACCGGTCGATATCCTCCCGGCGGGCCAGACGCTCGACGACTGGCTCGACGCGATGCGCGACCAGTACGCCACCTGGGAGCGGCGGTCCCGATTCGAGCCGTCCGCGGGCTGACCGTGGACCGGACATGTGCGTCGGGCCGGCCGCCTCCCGGCGGGCTCCGCGCGCACGCTGGCGTTGGGGGCGCGACTACACGTCGAGCTCGGCGGGAACCAGGCGCACGTCGATCCGGCGCCCGTGGCGAATGACCTCGAGCACGACATCTGCGCCGATCCGGTCCCCCACCAACAGGCGCTGGATCTCCTCGACCCGCCCGACCGGACTCCCGTCGACGGCGACGATCAGGTCCTCGGGCTGAAGTCCGGCGCGGGCGGCCGGCGAATCCGGCATCACCTCCACGACCTCGACACCGGCAGCCAGGCCGAGCTCGCGCGCGAGTCGTGGGGGCACGGGCCGCGGGCCGCCGGCGAATCCCAGGTAGGCGCGCCGGAAGTGACCGTGGTTCATCAGCGCGGAGATGATCGACCGGGTCGTGTCGTTGACCGGCACCGCGAGGCCAAGGCCGACGCCCGCAACCGCGGTGTTGATCCCGACGACGTGCGCGGACCCGTCGGCAAGCGCGCCGCCCGAGCTGCCCGGGTTCAGGGCGGCGTCGGTCTGGATCACGTTGTCGACCACGCGTCCGGCGCGCGTCGCGAGCGAGCGGCCGAGCGCCGAGACGACCCCGGCGGTCACCGATGCCTCAAACCCCCGCGGGTTGCCCACCGCGACGACGAGCTGCCCGACGCGAAGCCGCGACGCGTCGCCGAGCCGTGCCGGCTCGAGGCGCTCGGCCGCGGCGCGCAGGATCGCGAGATCCGAGAGCGGATCCGAGCCGACGATCTCGGCGTGATACTCGGACCCGTCGACAAACGACGCTCGGACGCGTCGGGCGCGCTCGACGACGTGCGCCGAGGTCACGATGAAGCCATCCCGCGAGAGGACCACGCCGCTGCCGCTGCCGCGGTCGGTCCGCAGATGGGCCACGGACGGAAGCAATCGCTCACTGGCGGTGACGACGACGTGGGAGTACGCGTCGAGGGCATCACCCTCGTCGGCGATGAGGCGAATGGCCATAGTTTTCGACGGTAGCACCGACGTGTTGCGTGGCGCCGCCGCCGTCCGACCGCACCTCTCCGTGCGCCCGGCAGGCCGGACCCGATAGCCTCTCGCGCCGTCGGGCGGGCGCTGGCGAGCGCGGTCGCGGGTAACGTCTACGGCGGGGCCAGGCCGTGATGTCATGCGGGGGTTTGACGGTGGGGGACTGACGTGGACGTCCGTTGTGAGCGAACGACGGCGAGGTCAAGCGCTGCGGCAGTCGATGCCCGCGTGCGGCATCACGGCCCAGGTTGCGAGGCGCCGGCCTCCGGGTGCCCGACGGCGCCCCGTCGCGCCCGGCGAGCATGACGATCACCATCGTCTTTGCGTTGGCCGCCGCGTTCGCCAACGCGGTCAACATCATGACCCAGCACTCGGCAAGCCTCACAGCCCCGGAGCGGCAGGGAGGGTGGCGCCTGGCGCTCTACCTCATGCGTCATCCGTTGTGGTGGTTCGGCTCGGCTGCGGCGGTCGGCGGCTTTGCCTTCTACGCATTCGCCCTCCACGACGGTCAGCTGGCCGTGGTGCAGCCGCTGTTGATCGCCGAGCTGGTGTTCACGCTCGTCATGCGCCGGGTGCTGATCCGCCAGCATGTCGTCGGCGCGGCCTGGGCGTCTGCGGTCGCCATCGGCGTCGCCCTCGCCGTGTTCCTGGTCGCAGCGGACCCGCACGGCGGGCGTTCAACCGCCGACCCGCGTGAATGGGTATCGACGGTGGTCGTCGTCGGGGGGAGCGTCGCCCTCGCCGTCGTGCTCACCTGGCGCGGCTCGCCGCTGCGCAAGGCCGCCCTCTTCGGAACCGCGGCGGCGCTCACGTGGGCGCTGTGCGCGACCTTCACCAAGGCCGCCACCGACACGCTGGCGAGTTTCGGCGTGTTCGGCATGTTTCTTCACTGGCCCGTGTACGCACTCGCCCTGTGCGGGGTGGCCGGCGTCGTCACGCAGCAGACGGCGCTGCATGTCGGGCCGCTGAGTGTCTCACAGCCGCTGATCGTGGTGGTGGATCCCATCGCGAGCATTCTGTTGAGCGTCTGGCTCTTCGATGAGCAATTCACCCATGACCCGGTCAGGCTGTTCATCGCGGCCCTCGCATTCGCGGTGATGGCGACGGCCGTCGTCGTGCTGTCGCGAACGACGCCGATCCACCTCGATGCGTCTCGCCCGGCACGGCTGTGAGGATCGCGCGAACCAGGATCCTGGCCGGCGTCCGGCTGGCCTGGTGCGCCGCGGCGCCATTCGCCGCGGCACCGTGACCGTGGCGTGGCGGCCAGGACGCCGAGGATCAGGCCGAGGACCGCGAAAAGGCCGGACGGACCGTCGGGTGGGTGACGGGGGTCTTCGGCACGGCGGGTGCCTTGGGCGCGGGATCCGCATCGCCTTCCACGTTGAGGTGGGGCAGGACGCGATCGAGCGCTCGGGGCATCCACCAGTTGGCCCTGCCGCCGAGGAACATCAGCGCGGGGACCAGGGCAGAGCGCACAACCACCGCATCAAGGAAGACCGCGCCCGCGAGCCCCAGGCCGAAGAGCTCGATCACGCGGTTGCCGCCGAGGATGAACGCGGCGAACACCAGCACCATGATGGCCGCTGCCGCGGTGATCGTGCGGCCCGTTGCGGCAAGGCCGCGGGTCACGGCCACGCGCGTGTCACCGGTGCGGTGCCACTCCTCGTAGACGCGGGTCACCAGGAAGACCTGGTAGTCCATGGAGAGCCCGAAGACGATTGCGAACATCATGACGGGGACAAATGGCTCGATCGGGCCGGTCGTGGCGCCGGGGAAGATGGTGTCGAGCCATCCCCACTGGAAGACGGCCGTGATGAGGCCGAACGACGCGCCGGCGGTGAGCAGGTTCATGAAGGCCGCGATCGCCGGGATCATCAAGCTCCGGAAGACCAGCATCAACAGCAGGAACGACAGGCCGAGGACCGCCCCGATAAACAGCGGCAGCTTGGCGGCGATGGCGGCTGAGAAATCGTTGATGGTGGCCGTCTGGCCACCGACCAGTACGCGCACCCCGTCCGTGCTCGCGGCCGGGATCACACGGTCGCGCAGCGTGGTGAGCAGGGTCGTTGTCGATGCATCCTGCGGCGCCCCGCTCGGGTACACGCTCGCCGAGATGGCATCTGCCGCGCCGCCGGTACCGCGCACGAGGGCCGGCCGGCTGACCCCGACCACGTCCGCGGTGCGGGCGACCTGCGCGACAACCCGTGAGAATGCCGCCTGCTGGTCGTGGCCGTCCACTTGCGCGACGAGCACCAGCGGCCCCGTCAGGCCCGGTCCGAAGCCTTTGGCGATGAGGTCGTACGCGGTGCGGGTCGTGGTTCCCGGCGGGTCGGTGCCGGCGTCGGCGGAGCCGAGCCGTATCGAAAAGAACGGGATCGCCAGCAGCAGCAAGAGTACGGTCGCGACCGTGGCAATGATCGCCGGACGGTCGCGGACCGTCCGCGCCCACTGCGCCCAGCGCGGTGATGCATCGCTGGCGGCGACGCTCCCGCCGTTGCGGGCGCGTCGCGCCCTGCGCGGGAGGATGTGCGTGCCAAAGAGCCCCAAGAGGGCCGGCAGGAGGGTGAGCGTGGCGATCACGGTCAACAGGACCGCGATGCTCGCGGCGATCGCGACCCCGTAGAGGAAGCTGATTCCGAGCGCGAACATGCCCAACAGGGCGATGCACACGGTCATCCCCGCGAACAGCACGGCACGTCCGGATGTGTCAACCGCGTCCACGATCGCCAGATCGATTGGCTTGCCGCGCTTGAGCCCCTGGCGGTAGCGGGTGACGACAAACAGTGCATAGTCGACGCCGACCCCCAGCCCGATCAGGAGCGACAGCTGGGAGGCAAACGAGGCCACTTCGAGGATGCGCGACAAAAGCGAGATCATCGCCACCGAGATCCCGAGTGCGATGCCGGCGGTGATCAGCGGCAGCGAGGCGGCCAACAGGGAGCCGAAGACCAACAGGAGCACGACGAGTGCCGCACCCGCCCCGATGGCGACCGTCGTGATGCCCGTCTGGCTGGACGCGGCGGCGATGTCGCCCTCGATGCCGATCCGGATCCCGTGGCCGGCGCCGGCGGTCGCGGTGTTCACGAAGACCTGCCCGGCGTCAGCCGGTGTTCGCGGCGTCGAGGGTGCCATCGTCACCGTCGCGATCGCGACCTGCCCGGACGGGGAGATCTGGCCCCCATTCCCGGGGCTGTACGGCGAGGCGACCGACGCGACGTTCCCGAGCGCGGCGACGCGGGCGAGCATTGCCTCCACCCGGTCCCGCACCGCCGGAGCGGTGACCGTGCCATGCGAGGTGCCGATCACGATGTGCTCGTGGTCGGCGCGCGCCGTCGGAGAGGCCTGTGAGAGCAGGGTCTCGGCCTGGTAGCTCTGCGTCCCGTGCAGCGACAGGTCGTTTGTGAAGGCGCTGCCGACGCCCTGGCTGACCAGGGTGACGCCGAGCAGGGCCACGATCCACGCGGCGAGCACCCAACGTCGGTGCCGGACGCACCACCAGGTCATCGCGCGCATCAGCCGCCGTCCCGGGAGAGGCCGAAGGACGGGCCTCGAAAGGGCGCCGCAGCCCTGGCGGCGGGAGGGGCCGCGCTGCGCGTATCCGATCGCGATCGATCCAGGGCGTCTATGAGGACAATCTCTTTGGCGTGGTGTGCGGTACGGGCCTCGGCCGAGCGAATCGAGGTATGCATCGCGTGTCTGCCAGACGCACGTCGGGTCACCGGTGGCTCGTGATTGCCACCGAACCGGCGATTGCTTGGCCCGGCACCCGAAGGTGGGACTCGGCTACGGACGGCGCCTGTCGGGAGAGGCCCAATCGCTGCCCAGGACGTCCGCTTGAGACCTTAGCCGATGCGCGACCGGCAACTGCGGATCCGGGTCGCGCGACGACGCGATCATTCGGGCGCCCTGCTCAGGCGCGAACGTTGCGTCGGGTCGGGTTTGGGGTGCGGCCGCGCACGTCGCTGCGCATGCGGCGGGACGGCTGCGCGCACGTGCACCGACGGGCGTCGCGATCGACCCCGGCGAGATCGGCGCACCGACCGGCGCACACGTCACGAGCCGTGATCGTCACGATCCGCTGATGGCTCATGCGAGGCGTGTTTGTTGTCACGCCCCGGTCTTGGCATCCGCGTCCATGCGAGCCAGGCGGGTGCAGTAATCCGGGATGTCGTTCAGGTGAGCGAGCGCGATCTTGCCCGTCACGATCGGATCGTCGCCTGTCACATCGGTCGCCGGGTCCCGGCGTCCGCGCTCCAACTCCTCCTCGAGGCCCATCCGGAATTGCTCGGGGTCGAACGGGGATGAGTTCCAGTCAATCCCGAGCTGAGCGCCGATTTGTCGTGCTTGCCCATCGGTGAACTGCAGGGCGTGGTTCATCGGTATTCCCATCGTCGCGGCCGTCGCTCCGCGCGGGGGTCTCGGCCAAGCTTGTCATGCCGCCGGCGGGAGCCGTCGACGGGGTGCGTCCTTCCGAACCACCGATCCTCGTCGGCGTGCGTGGGAACTCGGCCGATCGATGTTCTTGGCCATGCTGCCCTTCGCGGATGATGGAGGCCGGGCATCGCAGGTATCCACACGAGACCCAGCGTCCACGACTGCGGTGGTGTCGCCCGCCAGAAGCGCTCGGCCTACCGGTCCCAGTGCCGCGCCCACAGGCGGGACTTTTTGGGTCGTGCCGCACGCCGAATGCGGCGAAGAATCGCGCAGCTCGACCGAGGTCGGGCACTCGGCGTGGGCGATCCGATCGCCGGGGCTACTGACGACCCTCCGCTTCTGAGTACATGATCGCGTCCGCGCTTCGGAAGATGGCACGCAGCCCGGGTCCGCTCGTGAGTTGCTCGAAGATGCCAAGCTTCCCCGAATCCGGCCAGACGACGACGCCCGGATGTCCGTAGTTGCTGAACGCAAGGAAGCGCGCCGGCGCGTCGCCGGGATTCGTGAGTTGATGGGCGCCGGCTTCTCCGGCCGGAAAGCGGACGACGTCGCCCTCTTCGAGTACGCGCTCACCGTCGGGTGTGCGCAGCAGCAGCTGTCCGTTCAGCGCGATGACGATCTCTTCTTCGGCGAGGTGGAAATGGTAGGCGTAGGCGGCCTGCTTGGCGGGAACCTCCCAGAGGCTCATTCCGATCCGCTCGGCCCCGAGCTGCCATCCGAGCCGCGCTCGCCGCGACCCTCGCGCATTCGCGCCCGCTCGCCGTCCGTCGTCCTCGAACGTCGGTCTGTGGATGTTGATCATCGAGGCTCTCCTGGTCTTGGCCTACAGGTGTCTCCACGTGCGACGCAAACAGGGCCCGACAGTCTTGTCAATCTGCGAGCGACGCGCGCGAGGGCAAACGTGGGGACGACGCGGAAAATGGTGCCCCGGGCTCGGCACACGCCACGGACTCGGCCGCCGATCGGACCGCTTAGGGCGCGCTCGAGACGTCCCGGGTTGGTTCACCTGGCAGCGCGCGCCGGGAGAGCTCGACGACCCGACAGCCACACGGCGACGTCGACGCCTCGAAGGCAAGCCGCTCGGCGCCGCCGAGGACGGCGAATCCGCGCAACACGCGGTCGCGATACTCACGTGTGACCACCGTTGTCCCGTCACGATCACCCGCGCTTCGGCGCGCGCGTCCCTGGCGCGAACCGATGTACACCCACACCGGACCGGCCAACAGCGGAAACCGGTCACCGACATCGATGCGCTCGTACTGCCGCTCGCGCCGGTCGAGCGCCGCCAGCTGGACTGAGGTAACGGGCACGCACACGCCGTTCACGCTGTCGCGCTCATGCGGCTCGATGTCGAGGAAGGCGACGTGCACAGTCGGACGCTCACCGCTGGTCGGGTCCACGTAGTACTTGTACCCGGGAATGTCGACGCGATTGTCCATCGCGACTCCCCACGTGCGTCGATATCCGGAGAGGTCGATCACGAAGCCGCGTGGGCACATCGTCCTGGTGAGGGCCCCGCGCCGGTGGTCGACAAGCGACCCGTATCCAAAGAGCCACTGCCTGCCGCGCTCCGGGGCGCACCGGTGTTGTGTCCGAATCGGCGTCACCAAGATGATCGCTGGGCAGTCATCGCTAAGGTTGGATGGTGGCGGCGATCCGCCGCATCAGATGATGATGCCCGGCACGCGGATCACTGTGTGCCTCGGGCGCGGGCGCCGACGCTCGCCGGCGTCAGCCGTCGCATCAGATCGAGCGCCTGATCGTCGGTCAGCTCCTGCTCCCGTACGAGCGTACGCCAGGTGTCGAAGCTCAACGCGAGCACGATCCCTGCGCGCAGCAGGGTCCGGCGAGACCCACGCACGCGCCACGGCGCCAGCAGGACATCGGCCGCGCGCTGCCAGTGCGCGTGATAGGGCGCCATGACCGGATGCTCGCGGGCATCGGCGAGCACATGGCTGAACATGGCCTCATTGGCGCGGTGATACGCGTAGGTCTCGTGGAGCCCGGCGCGGAGTCGATCGCCAGGGTCCGCGATGCCCTGCCAGCGGGCCGGGTCGGGAAGCGGGTTGCGCTGCATGTAGAGGCCGCTGCAGGCGCGTGCGAGGGTCGCCTCATCGGGAAAGTGCCGGTAGACGGTCATCCTGCCGACCGCGGCGCGATCGGCGATCTCGCTGACGGTCGTGGCCGCCGGTCCGATCGTCTGGTGCAGTTCGATCGCCGCTTCGACGATTCGCTGGCGCGTCTGGTCCTGGCGCTCGGCGCGCCGCTTGAGATTGTAGGAGCGGGGCATCGGAAATAACGATACACGACGTATCGTGGAACTTGACAGCCTCGGGGGACCGCTGTAGGTTGGCGCACAAATCGTGAGACACAGCGTTTCGCGAAAGATATGAAGGGGAGCGCAATGAGCACCACGCCTGCCGCAGCAGTCGCACCCATCGCCCTCGGCCCCGGGGAGGGCGAGGCACGCTGGTTTCTCGGCATCCTGGCCACCATCAAGGCGTCCACGAAGACGACCTCCGGTCGCGTGGCGGTCATCGAGCACCTCGCACCGCAGGGCTCCGGATCGCCCCTGCACATCCACCACCGCGAGGACGAGTGGTTCTACGTCATCGACGGTGAGTTGACGCTCTGGGTCGGCGGGAAGGTGATCGTGGCACCGGCCGGATCGTTCGTCTTCGGGCCTCGCGGGATCCCGCACACCTTCACGGTGACCTCGGCGGAGGCGCGCTTTTTGCTGGTCACCGAGCCGGCGGGCTTTGAGGGCTTCCTGCGCGCACTTTCTGAACCGGCAACGGCCCTGACCCTCCCGCCGGCGTCCGTCCAGCCGCCCGACCCCGAGCGGATGATGGCCGTCGCGGCCGAGTACGGCCTCGAGATCATCGGCCCGCCCGGCATCCCCGCCTAAGGTGTTGTATCCCGGAACATTGTTGACGTGGTGCCTTGATCTCAGTGAGCCCTCCGGGCGAGTGTGGAGCTGTCTAAGGCGACACACGAACCCGGAGGGCTCACCCACGCACCGTAACGCCCCGTTGACCCCGGAAGGGCGATTGCGAGTGTGTCGTCGCATCGAATCCGGATGGTCGATTGCCGCAGCTGCGGAGTTGATGAGCATCTCCCGGCAAACCGCGCACAGGTGGTGGCGTCGGTATCGCGATACGGGCCACAGCGACTGCCTTCATGGTCGCTGACGACCCCGCGCCCCGTCATATGGACGACGAGTGACCCCCGGTTGACACGATCCGAGCCGCTGTGGGCTCGAGTCGTTCCGGCTCTCACCCGCGTAGGGCTCGAGCGCGTCGTCGCGACGACGGTCGCGAACCGCTCAGACCGAAAGCCAGGGGTAACGGGCCGTGTCCTTGCCGGCGTAGTCCGGGTCGAGGTAGATGAAGCAGCGCTGGATCTTCCAGTCGCGGATCTCGAAGACGTCGCACCACCGTCCGGCGCCCCAGTCGGGAACGCCCGCGCGCCACGCGCCGTCTCGATGTTCGCCGTAGCTGGTTCCCTCCGCGACCAGGACGTCGCTTCCGGAGAAGATCCAGTTGAAGGCGGCGTAGCCCGAGTTCCGCAGTTGATGGGCATTTGAGTGGGGTTTGCGGCTCGGATTGCCCGTAAACACTGAGGTCTGGGTTGGCCGAAGGCCGGAACGCGTGGGCACACGGTTTGTGGCGTGTCTCTCGTATTTGTCGGGTTGGTGTGGTATTGGTGTGGGCATGTACTTGCGGACGACGCAGCGGCGGCGCAAGGACGGCTCGCGGGTCCGCTATGTGCAGCTGGCGCACAACCGCCGCGTTGAGGGGGTCACGCGGGCGGAGGTGCTGCTGAACCTCGGCCGCGAGGATGAGCTCGACCTGGAGGGCCTGCGCAGGCTGGCGGGGTCGATCGCCAGGTTCACCGACGGCGATGGCGGCGGGGTGCCGCTGCCGGGCGCGCCGGGTGAGTTCGAGGTCAGCGACTCGCGGCCGCTCGGCGGAGTGTGGCTGCTGGACGGGCTGTGGCGCATGCTCGGGGTCGATCGAGCGCTCCAAGGAGTGCTCGGCCCCAGGCGCTTTACGACCGACGTCGAGCGGGTACTGTTCGCGCTGGTCGCGAACCGAGCGCTGGATCCGTGCTCGAAGCTCGCCGCGACGGAGTGGGCCAGCCTCGATGTCCACATCCCCGGCATGTCCGGGATGGATGAGGATCAGGCCTATCGGGCGATGGACCTGCTCGTGGAGGCCGACGCACAGGCAAAGGTGCAGGAGGCGGTGTTCTTCGCGTGCGCGGATCTGCTGAACCTCGAGGTCGACCTGTTGTTCTTCGACACGACCAGCACATACTTTGAGCGCGACGAACCAGAGCACGGCGATGGCGCCTTCCGCGTGTTCGGCCACTCCAAGGACCACCGGCCGGATCTGCCGCAGATCGTGATCGGCCTGGCGGTCACCAGGCAGGGAGTCCCGGTGCGGGTGTGGTGCTGGCCGGGGAACACCAACGACATGTCCGTCATCGCCGAGGTCAAGGACGGCCTGCGCGGCTGGCGGCTGGGCAGGGTCGTGACCGTCGTGGACCGCGGCTTCTCAAGCGATGAGAACCTGCGCTACCTGACCAGGGCGGGTGGGCACTGGATCGCCGGCGAGCGGATGCGCGACGGCTCCCCCGACGCCCACGCCGCGCTCTCGCGCCAGGGCCGCTACCAGACCGTCCGCGACAACCTGCGCGTCAAGGAAGTCCGGATCGGCGACGGTGACGCAGCCATGCGCTTCGTCATCTGTCACAACCCCGCCGAGGCAGAGCGCGAGCGCACCCAGCGCGAGCAAACCATCCAGCGGCTGCAGGACGAGCTGGGGCGCATCGAGGCTCAGCGAGCGAAGGCAAAAAGCCGGAAGGCGGCCGAGGCGCACACCCGCGCGGAGTGCGCGCTGCGCGACCACCCAAGCCTGGGACGCTACCTGCGCCAGACCCGTTCGGGCCGGCTGCGGATCGACCGTCAGAAGATCGCCGCCGAGCAGCGCCTGGACGGCAAGTTCCTGCTCTCCACCTCAGACCCCGACCTGAGCGCCGAGGACGTCGCACTCGGCTACAAGAACCTGCTCGAAGCAGAGCGTGGCTTCCGCGACCTCAAGAGCACGCTCGAGCTGCGGCCCGTCTTCCACCGCCTGGAGCGCCGCATCCGCGCGCACGTCCTACTCTCCTGGCTCGCGCTGCTCTTGATCCGCGTCGCCGAGCGCCAGACCAACCAGACCTGGCGACGCATCGCGCTGGAGCTCGGGCGCCTGCACCTCGTCACTGTTACCGGCCCGACCGGCACGATCGCCCAGACCACCCAGCTCACCGACACCCAGCGCGAGCTCTACGCCGCCACCGGCATCCAGCCACCGCAGCAGATCACCACGCTACAGCCAGCCTGACTCTCGCCGACAGCCGGCCCCTGGGCGTGGGCACACACGCACACGCTGCACAACGTCCCGGAATCCCGGCCTCCACGGCCGATCTCGGTCGATCCACGTCACCATCAACTGCGGAACTCGGGCGTAGTCGTGGCGGATCGTGCGGATGGTCGCGCCAACGTCGCCGAACAGCCGACCGATTTCCTCCCTGCCGTTGGCAAGCCCCCACTTGGGGAAATAGACCTGGGCGTCGGCGGCGAAGAGGTCGAGGATGCTCTCGCCCGTTGACGTGACCCCGCCGTTGTCAAATGCCTTGAGATACTCGAGGGCGACGGACTTCCGCTGCTCATCGTTCATGACCTGCGTGGTGAGACTCATTACGGCACGCACCTTTCCGTGAGACGACGGGCTGCTTCCCTCAATGGTACGACGCGGCGGGAGCCGATCTGCGCACCGCGTTCGCCGTTAGCGATGCCAACGAGCGTTCGCGACGCGCGGAGAAGCGCCGGTGCATACGGTCCCGCCACGGGCCTGGGATCCGAGTCCGTGAATTGCTGCCCTGAGGGTGACCAGGGCAGAGTCGGCAAGACGGTCCGCCGCGGCCACCCGTGCGGGGAGTCCGACAGGCCAGCGCTCGCGTGTGTCGCGTCCGATCACGACCCGCCGATGCCCGGTGAGCCCCTGTCGGCAGATCGATGTTGTGGCTATCTCAGCTCGTAGAGGTGATACGCGATCAGGCTTCGGCCGTCGGAGCGTCCCTTCATGACCGCTTGGACCTTGTTGAGCCAGGCGTACCGCTTGTCTCCGGTCTCGAAGCGCGGCGTCGTGAAGACCGGGCCTGGTGCGGCGGGATCGGAGTAGTCCCAGCGGCCGTTGTATTGGACGAAAATCAGCGCCCCGTCGTCGGTCTCAAGCGTTGCTCGCACGTCGAGCTGCACGGCGCCGTCGGCGCCACGCGTACCCCAATCTGCGGCCGCCGAGCCTTTCATGCGCGCATTCACTCCGCTCGCCGACAATCCGCATGTCGGTCACGTCGACGATGACCCGCGTGCCGAAGGGCGCTCCGTCGAGGATGTGCCGCTCGCCCAAGTCGGCCACGAGGGTTCCCATCTCGACTAGATGATTGATTCCACGGCGATCGCCGTGGCGAAGGGGTTTTGTACAGAGAGGCCGAAGTCGGCGGTGCTAACCACACCGTCGACCTGGAGGCCACGATGGACGCCGACCTCGACGCTCTCTGCATCGCCGTTTATTGCACAGCGGACGATCTCCTGCCACAGCCCCCCGGAAACGCCCGCCGTGTGGTCACCGACGCGGAGGTCATCACACTCTGTGTGGCCCAAACAATCATGGGGATCCCATCCGATCGGCGGTTTCTCAAGGTCGCAGCCAGGCGCCTTTGCCACCTGTTTCCCGGGCTGCCTGCCCAGCCCGGATACCACAAGCGTCGGCGTCGGTTGGCCGACACGATCGAGTGGCTGATGTGCGTGTTTGCCAGCCAGAGCCCCGGTTACACAGACGATCTGCTGTTGATCGACTCGACCCCGGTCGAATGCGCCAAGAGCCGCGAGACCGTCAAGCGCTCCGCCCTGGGCGACGCGGCCGACTACGGCTGGTGCGCCTCGCACTCCCGTTTCTTTTGGGGCTTTCGTCTGCACGCGATCTTCGCCCCCGACGGGACCCCGCGTGCGCTTGCCCTCGCCTCGCCCAAACGTGACGAACGCGTGGTAGGCCTCGAGCTGCTGGCGCGTTGTGAGCGATCTGGCGGCGAGACCCTCCTGGGCGACAAGGGCTATGCCGGCCGCGAATTCGCCAATGCCGTCAGCCAGCTGGACGCCAAGATCCTCCGTCCCCGCCGCAAAAACGAGGCGGGGACGGACCTGCATCTCGCTCCGATCCGCCAGCGCATCGAGTCGATTTTCTGGACCTGCAAAGACCTGCTCACTCTCGAACGCCACGGTGCCCGCACCCTTGCGGGCATCAAAGAGCGCATCCTGCAGCGCTTTTTGTGCCTCGCCGCCTGCATCAGTCTCAACCACCAACTCGGCCGACCAAGCCGTGCATTCGTCGACTTTGTCGCCTGAGCCCGTGGAATCAATCATCTAGGCGGGCGGGACCGACATCGTCGAGGAGGGCCTGAGGATCGGTTGGCATTGGGTGTCTCCCCGGATCGGTCGTGGTTGTGCCGCCAGCCGACTCGCATGTTATGACAGCCGCGCGGCGCGCCTGCGCGCGAGGCCATCGCCGGTTTCGATCGTGGTGGGCGCAATCCGAACGGCTCAGGTCACCGCGGGTTCGCGGTCGCAACGAAGGTGCTCCTGCTGCGTGGAGCACACCGCAGTGGCCGCCAGACAATGTGTCGCGCGACGCGACGTCGCGCCTCGCTGCGATCCAGCCGCCTACTCGCTCGACAACGCCGCGCGGATTCGGGCCATGATGCGGGTCAGGTCCGCGATGTCGCGATCCGTGAGGGCATCCCCGAACCGGCGCTGCAACAGCGCGTGATGGCTCCGGCGCGCCTGGTCGACCAGCGCCCGCCCACGTGGGGTGATCTGCGCGAAGCTTGACCGGGCGTCGTCGGGATCTGGCTCGCGTTGGACCAAGTCTGAAGCTGCCATTCGGTCGAGCAGCTTGGACAGTCCTGACGGCGAGAGCACGATCGCCGAGGCCAGCTCGGTCAAGCCGAGTCGCCCGCCGGCCGTCTCCAGATTCGCCAGGACGTCATAGCGCGCGATCGTCAGCCCGTGGTCGCGGCGTAGCTGTGCCTCAACCTGGTCCCATAGCCGTGCATGCGTGCGAACCAGTGCCAGCCACGCCGGGATCCATCGGCCATGGTCGTCAGTACCCATGGACTCATTGTAGCGAAGTACTTGACATGCCAAAGAGATGGCGGTAGAAACTTGGCATGCCAAGCAACTGCCCTGCGTCACCGGAGCCACTGACATGAACGCACGAATGGTCGCTGCCGAGCCCAAGCCCAGACATCTGGACGACTTGGTCGGGCTCTGGGACGACGACAGTGTTGCCCAAATCACCGGGCAGCAGGGGAACAGTGCATTCCAGCCGTTCCGGGATGTGGTGGACAGCCGCGTCGTCGCGCTGTCCGTGTGGGATCGTGATGCCGATGCGGACGCAGCCGGTCCGGACCTCGGGAGTCACATGGCGAGCGTGTCCCATCATCTTGCGTCCCCTCCGCGAGTCGGACGCCTGGGGGTCGCAGCCGCGTCGTGGGCGGTTGCCAGCACCGGGTCCGTCTGACGGCCCGAAACCACGAGGAGGCAGCCAATGCCGTTTCAGCGGCGAGTCTCGGCGGTCATCTGTTCGACCGACTTGGCCCGAAGCAAAGAGTTCTACGAGGCCGTTGTCGGCCTCCGGCTCTCGGGCGACACCATCAAGAATCATCTGGTGTTCGACTGCGGAGACGCGACGACCTTGCTTGTTTACGGACGTAGTGCTCCGAGCCTTGCCGACCACACGCAAGTTCGCTTCTGGACCGACGACGTCGAAGGTGATGTCAAAGCACTGGCCCAGCGTGGAGTTGTGTTCGACGAACTCGACCTCGGTGCGATCAAGACCGTCAACGCAGTAGCTACGGTGCCGGGTATCGGAAGGTCGGCGTGGTTCAAGGACCCTGACGGCAACACCCTGGCGCTCTTCGAGCCCGAGCCCACCGGCGGCTGACCAGACGAACGGGCCCCGCCCACGATGGACGGGAGAACGTGACCGCCCTCGTCGGCGGGGCTCACCCGACGGTGCCAAGCGGGGTGCGGCGCCGCCGCGCGAGGACGGGGGAGCGTGATTCGCACACGCCGAACCACTGTGCGCTCGAGCCCTTCAGCCTCCACCAGCGCGGGGCGATCTCGCTGTCGCTCGGCTGAATCTCCACGAGGTGCTGGCGACCCAGGCGTACGCGGTGGTGACCCCGCGCGTCCTCGCCCCGATTCCTTCTGCGGCCCACGAGCAAGGCACCGCCACCTGATCCAACCACGACGCACGCTGCGGGCCGGTCCCGCCCGCAGCGGGTGCGCTAGAGGTGCGCTGAATGCCCACGGCGGGTCGCCTGCCGGGATCGCCTCAGCGCCTCCCATCGGTCGGGCGCGCTGAGGAGCACCGCACGCGCTTCGTCCAGTAAGCGCTCGCGCCACACGAGCCGCTGCAGCGAGCCCCACGTGTGCGCGAGGCGGGCATCCTCGGTGAGCCGCGTGTACCGCTTGAGTGCCCATCCTGGCGGTTCGCCTGCCGCCAAGTGCAGGGCGACCTGCTCGGCAAGGCGATCGAGGGTACGCTCCACGCGCTGGCGTGCGCGCCGGCGCTGGGCCCTCACCCAGAGAATGAGCGACGCCGCGACCAGACCGGCGGCCACGAACGTCATCAGGCTGACGGCGGCGATGAAGTCGACGAGTTCGTGCACGAGAACGGTTCCTTTCGGCGAAGCGGTGGCCCTAAACCTAGCGCCCGGGCGTTTCCGCCTCGCGCGCGGGCGGTCTGACGCCGACGCCGTCTGGACGGCCCAGCATGCGGTGTGCGCCGGGCGCACCGACTCGACGCCAAGCGAAACCCAAGCATCCCGTCGGCCACCTCGCGCACCCCGTGACCGTTGACGGGCGGCAGTCAATCGGCGCGACCATCGGCACACCCCGTGGTGCGGCTCGACGGTGAGGGAGTGGGCCGTCCGTGACTCGAATCCGCGGCCATGGGACTCAACGTCTCGTCAGGGCTGAATCACGCCCAGTTCGCGTGGCCATGCTGCGTGTTGTTTTGCAATCAGTTATGAGTAGCTGTCGTCGGATCGGCTGCTCGTGTCCAGTGGAATCGCGCTCCCACGGTGCTGGCACCTGCGAGCGTCGGTGACCTCGTGAGGGGACCTCGGGCGACGCTGTCAGGCAGCCCCAATGCGGGCTGGTGGCGTGGCCAAATGAGCGCATCCTCCAAGCGTTCACCCGCACCAGCGCGTCGCCCGCGATGGCGCGGTCCAGACCATCGCCATCAGCAACGTGGACCGACGCAACGCGCAAACGCCAGGCAGGTGGCTGGCCGTGGCCAAGCTGGCTGCGAACCTCGACGCTGAGGTGCGGGTCGTCGTCGTTACCGGGGACGGGCCGTCATCCTCGGCGGGGATCGACCGCGCCATGCTGACCCGTGATGGCATCGCGGGAGAGATCCCTCTCATGGACGCCGCCGCGCAGGGCCCGGTGGCCCTCGCAGAGGCGATCGCACCGCTGCGGCGGGGCTTCGCCGGGTGGTCGGACGTGAGTGCGGCGGTCATCGCGGCGGTGCAGGGCGCTGCGATCGGTGCGGGCTTCCAACTGGCATTGGCGGCAGACGTTCGGTTGGTGGCCGACGATGTCCAGTTCGCGATGCGCGAGACCTCGCTTGGACTGGCGCCGGATCTCGGGGGTACGCGACCGCTGGCCAACCTCGTTGGGTACAGCACGGCGCTCGAGATCTGTCTGACGGGTCGGCCTTTTGGTGCGGCGGAGACGGCGGCCAGCGGTCTGGCCGTGGCGGCCGTGCCCACGGCGTAGCTGGCCGCGACGACGTCCGAACCAGTCGCCGCGTGCCTCGCTGCCCGCGAGGCCGCCGCCCGCGACCTGAAGCCGCCGCTGCGTCCGGCCGTGACCTGCGACCGGGACAGCCAGCTCCGGAACGAACGGGAAGCACAAGGACCCCTGCTTCACGCCCGGGTGCGTGCTGCCGCCGGATCCGAGAGCGGGGTGATCGCGCCAGCCCTCGGATGACCACCGGCGCCCGACCCCTGGCGCGAGCGCGTCCGACCGCATGGGTCCGGGACTCGTCTAGCAACCATGCGGTCCACGTGCCTCGCACGGGATTCGGATCCTGCGACGGCCGAGATCGGATGGCGTAGCGGTGCCCATTCGCGGTGGCGGACTGGTTCCAGGGGCCGGCGCGACCCCGCCGCTGTCGCGTTGTGGTATAGTAACTTCTGATTGGTAAGTACCGAAGGAGTTGAGAGTCGTGAGCTCACTGCGTCTGATCCCACTCGATGACGCCGTCGTCTTCCCGGGCATGAACATTACGCTCGCCGCTGCGGTGGGCGATGACGAGCGCGTCGTGCTCGTCCCCCGCCACGATGGCGAGTTCGCCGATGTCGGCGTGATCGCATCGGTTTCCGAGCACGTGCGCCTTCCGGGCGGAGGCCACGCCGTGGCCGTCGAGGCCGAGCACCGCGCCCTGATCGGCGCAGCGCAGACGGGACCCGACGGAGATTTGTTCGTCGGGGTCGACGAGCGCCGTGACGAGGTGCCCGTCGACGCCCGCACGCGGGAGCTGACGGGCGAGTACCGGGCGGTGGTCGAGGAGATCCTCGAGCTGCGCGGCGCTGATGCGCGTATCGCTGGGTGGCTGCGCTCGATCAGCGAGCCGGGCATGCTTGCCGACTCGGCCGGCTACAGCCCCGAGGTCAACTACGAGCAGCGTCTGGAGCTGCTGCGAACGATCGACGTCACTGACCGACTCGAGTTAGCGCTCAAGCTCCAGCGCGAGCGCTACGCGGAGCTTCAGATCCGCAAGCGCATCCGCGACGATGTGCAGCAGGGTGCCGACAAACAACAGCGCGACTACTTCCTGCGCAAGCAGATGGACTCGATCCGCAAAGAGCTGGGCGAGGACGACGCGTCCGTCGTTGACGAGTACCGCAGCAAGATCGAGGCCGCGGAGATGCCCGAGAAGGCGCATGAGCAGGCCGTCAAAGAGCTCGGGCGGCTCGAGCGGATGGGCGAGCAGTCGGGCGAGGCGAGCATGATCCGCTCCTACCTGGACTGGCTGATCGCGGTTCCGTGGAACAAGCGCTCCGAGGAGCGTCTTGACCCGGTCGGCGCGCGCGAGGTGCTTGATGCCGACCACGCCGGCCTCGAGGACGTCAAGGACCGCGTCACCGAGTATCTGGCTGTGCGCAAGCTGCGCCAGGACCGTGGCATCGAAGCCGATCCGCGCTCGGGCGCGATCCTCACGCTGATCGGCCCGCCGGGAACAGGCAAGACCTCGATCGGCGAATCGATCGCGCGTGCAACCGGGCGCGAGTTCGTGCGCATGTCGCTCGGCGGCGTGCGCGACGAGGCCGAGATCCGCGGGCATCGGCGCACCTACATCGGTGCGCTGCCCGGGCGCCTGGTGCGCGCCCTGCGCGACGCCGGCACGATCAATCCGGTGATCCTTCTCGACGAGGTCGACAAGATCGGCGCCGACTGGCGCGGAGACCCCAGCTCGGCACTGCTTGAGGTCCTGGACCCGGCGCAGAATCACAGCTTCCGCGACCACTACCTCGACGTCGAGCTCGACCTCAGCCAGGTGTTGTTCATCGCGACCGCCAACCAGGCCGACACGATTCCCGGTCCCCTGCTCGACCGTATGGAGGTGATCTCGTTCGACGGCTACACCAGCGAGGAGAAGCTCGCCATCGCGAAGGGCTACCTCTGGCCGCGACAGCGCGACCGCAACGGCCTGCGGGAGGGCGAGGTCAGCATCTCCGACGAGCTGCTGCGCACGGTGATCGCCGAGTACACACGCGAGGCCGGTGTCCGCAACCTGGAGCGCGAGCTGGGCAAGCTCCTGCGCAAGACCGCAACGCTGATCGTGTCGGGGGCCGCCACGGCTCCGCTTGCGATCGACATCGACGTTCTGCGCAACGCGCTCGGACGCCAGCGCTTCTTCCAGGAGTCCGCGGCGCGGACTGCAGTGCCCGGCGTGGCGACGGGCCTCGCGGTGACCGGAGCGGGCGGCGACGTCCTGTTCGTCGAGGCCACGGCGATGAATTCGCACGGCTCCTCGGCTGGGTTGGTCCTGACCGGTCAGCTGGGAGACGTGATGAAGGAGTCGGCGCGGATCGCGCTCTCGTATGTCCGCGGTCACGCCCACGAGCTGGGAATCGCCGATGACGCCTTCGAGGAGCACGAGTTTCACGTCCACGTGCCGGCCGGCGCGATCCCCAAGGACGGCCCAAGCGCCGGCATCACGATGGTCACCGCGCTCGCCTCGCTGCTCACCCGTCGTCCAGTCAAACATACTGTCGGAATGACCGGTGAGGTCACCCTGCAGGGCCGCGTGCTGCCGATCGGCGGGCTCAAGCAGAAGGCCCTGGCCGCCTACGCCGCGGGACTGACGGACGTTGTGATCCCGGAGCGCAACCGGGGCGATTTGGATGAGATTCCGCTCGAGGTGCGCGACGCGGTGCGCTTCCACCCGGTGATGACCGTGGAGGAGGTGCTTGAGCTCGCGCTCGAGCCGGTGGCCCGTGATGTCGCGCTGTCGTAGCTGCGAGCCCGTCGCTCGGGAGGTCCGCGTCGCCGCGGACCTGCTCGAGCGACGCTGGCTGCTCCAGATGATCGTCGCTGCGCACTCCGGTGCGGTGCGGTTCAACGAGTTCGGGTCCTCGGTCGTCGGGATTTCTCCGCGGATGCTCTCCTGTCGGCTGCGCGACCTCGAGCGCGCGGGCATCATTGAGCGCATCGTGATCCCCGACAGTCCGCCGCTGGTCGAGTACCGCCTGACCGAGCGCGGGCACGCGCTTGGTCCGCTGGTGGACGCGTTGCGCCACTACGCCACGGGGTAGAAGCGCGGGCGGCTCAAGGTCGGTGTTGGGTTCGTGCTCGGTCGAACTTGCAAAGACGGGAGCGTGGTTGGCGCAATCCGAACCACGTCGCCCTCGAAGCGCTCGGGCTCTGACTGCGCGCGCTGCGTCTTCGGCGATGCGGTGCCCCGACGTGTTTGGGGGGACGACGACGTCGACGACACCGGGACGCGCTGGGCCGTTACGCGCGTGCGGATCCGCGTTGGTTCAGGCCTCGCAATCCGGCGCGCGTGAGGTGACGTCACCCCCGAGCGGTGCGCTCGGCGTCGGTTGCGTGTCCACAGTAGGCGGAATCGTGGACGCGGATCCAGTCGGCGGGCAGCTTTATCGCAAACAGCATCGCGAGCCCGAGCAGGGCGGTCGCGGCGATGTACCACGGCCACGGCCCCATCAGATTCAACAGCGAACCGTGCTGGGGCTTCACGCGCAGGTACATGTAGTTGCCGTCGGTGAGGATGTCGCCGACCGCCGCGATCGCGGTGACCACAAGCGTCAGCGCGTAGACCCGCCAGACCGCACCGGGCCGCGGGTACAGCCGGCAGCCGAATACCAAGAAGCATGCGGCGACGATCGCGCCAATGTGGTACGCGAAGTATGTGAAGTAGTAGACGCTCGGAAAACTGACCGACAGATCCGGTGTCACCACGGCCTGGAGCGAGGCGGTCAGCGACCAAAAGAACACGAGCTCGACGAGCAGCATGTGGCGGCTCCACAAGGCGAGGATCGCGACCACGGAAACGGCGTCGGTGAGCTGCAACGGGAGGTCGTACTGGATCGTCCACGTGCCGAGCACGACGTCCGCCACGTACTCGCCGGCCCAACCGGCGAAGATCACGAGCGCGAGCGCACGCGCGGCCGGCACGATCCACGGGCCCGGGTGGCGGCGCGGGGCCCACACCGACAGGGCGGCGATCACCGCAAACACCGCTATGGCTGCGAGGTGGGGATCCGAAAACTGCTGCAAGGTTCACGCTCACCACGCCGCTCTCGTGCTCCCATCATCTCACGCCGGCCTGATCCGGCGCAGGTTGGACGACGGACGGGCCGACGGCACGGAGGGGGGCGGGGATGCAGCGGCGTGTCGAGCGGCAATCGGGGACCGCTGATGAACCGTCCGCCATGGCATCATCAACGCCCCGGCGATCACCGTGGCACCTGATCACAAGGTTCTGGTCCTGGCCACACAGCCGTCACACGAGGATGACCCGGTCCTTCGGGTTGTGGACGCGAGACTCGGACCCTCGTTGGCACAATCCTAAGGGCGTCTCGCTCGAGCCGTTCGGTCCTGACTCACCGCCTGGATCGGCGCAAGTTCTGGGCTCTCGAGTAGCCGTGCCAGTGCGGATTGCGACGCGGCGGCTTCGTGGCGCAGTACTTGCGCGGCGCGCGGGCCATGGGGGCGCCACAGCATCAGACCCGCCCGACAACGGCTGCCTTATGAGGTTGAGTGACGTCCCGCTCGCGCGCGACACGGGCCGGGAGGTCGCCCTCAGAGCCGTTGCGCTCGGGGATGCGACGCTCGCATGATTACCGATTCCTGAGTCCAGAGGTATCAACGACCTCGAAGTCGGCGCCGGTCAGCCGAGTCAGCTCGTGAAGCTCGGCGTCGTTCCATCTGGAGTCCGGGACGCCACTCACATAGAGCGGGCTCCCATTGTCGGCAAGGATCATCCCATAGTCCCGAAGTGCGACGAGGATGGTCCGAGCTTGTGGTCCAAATCCCGCCAAAGATACGGAACTCTTGAGCCGAATCCTGAGGCCCATCGGGGGCGCATTCGGGTCGTTCGTCGCGCCGGCCTGATGGCGGGCTGGATATATGAATGCTCGCCGAGTCAGCGGGGCGGTAAATCGCAACGCATGCAGAATTGCCCCGCGCGCGACCTCGTCATACCTCACGAGGCCCGGGAGGATTGGCAGGCCGGCCGCATCGGCGGACGTCCATCCGACGGGCCTGAGGGCGTTGCTTTCGAGATTCCATATCGCTCCGGAGCCGGCCGTCCACTTGGTCCCCACACGGACGGCCGCATAGAGCTCGTAGAGGCGGCAGGTGTCGCGGTCTACGAGGATGAGGTGCCGATCGGAACCTCGCTCGATCTTTGGTTTCGCGGGTATTGGATACGGGCCCGGATCCGACTCGGCACGGTACTGAAACGCGACGCGGTACCTGGGCGTCCGAGAATTCACGATGTTGATCGGGATCCCGTAGGCACCATGGTCTGAGAAGTCGGGGTGGAGGTGGCTTCCCAGTCCGATGGATGCGAGCAGCTGACGGGAATTGCGAACGACCGGAAGTCCGGTAACCCGCTGATTCCAGACATTGCCGCTCGGGAAGACCGTGCAGTGAGGCGCCCAAGGTGGTGGCGCAGGTTGTCCGGCGAGAACGGCAACAGCGGAGAGCGCGACGGCTGCTGCCCCAGCAATCGAAAGCGCAAGAGATGACGGGCGTTTCATTTGACGTCT
This sequence comes from uncultured Thermoleophilia bacterium, assembly GCA_963842065.1. Classification (GTDB taxonomy): domain Bacteria; phylum Actinomycetota; class Thermoleophilia; order Miltoncostaeales; family Miltoncostaeaceae; genus CAITWD01. The sequence continues at coordinate 396,083 of CAWJEW010000008.1, forward strand.
CATCGGAAGCCGGCGCCGAGACGTTTAGCCAGGGCTGCGACGGCTACCTACGCACCGGCGGTGGAGGACCCAAACGCCTGGACGATGCGCTCCTGCACAAGCCTCGGTGACGTCGGCCCGTCGAAGTCGATGACCGCCCACGCGTCAGCGAGCACAGGCTCGTCAGGATCTGCGCACAGCACGCAGACGTCATCCGCCACGGTGCGAAAGCCGATCATGATGCGGTGCGTGGTCCACGCGCAGGAACCGGGCCGTGACTCGCAGCAGCGGATAGGAGCCTCCAGCGTGGGTCAGGCTCCAACGCCACCGGCTTCCGATGCGCTCAACGTAGATCCGCCGCTCGTCCTCGGTCGCAGCCGAAACAGCCTCAGCCACGCTCTCCAACGGCGACGCCTCAAAGACGCTTCGCAAGAGGCGTTGCCTGGTCGGGTCGGGCCGATCCTCGAGATCGGTCATCGTGCACCTCCTCATCGCTTCTGGCGTTGCCACCGTGCCGTAGGCCGGTTGGCGGACCGTCTCAGGGCCAGATCCCTCGGGTCGCTCTGAATGAGTGCCGTCGATGGTAGCAGCCAGCTATTGAGAGTCGGGACCTGTCGCGAGCGTCGCTGCAGGCCAACGCGTAAACGACGGATGACCCGATGTCAGAAAGCGGCACCGCGCACCGGAAGGCGGGCCATGGCCTGCCGGTTGCAGCCGTCGGCGGCGAGACCTGGCGACCACTTGGCGAGCTCCCGGTCGGCGCGGAGGGGCGCCAACGGCAGGCTCGACTCGACCAACAGCGCCTTCCACACACCTCGGTGTGACATCGATCGGCGCACCAAGCGCAGGTTCGGAGTCACCCGCGGCCTAGCCCGGAGGTCCGGCGCGGCACTACCGTGGGATGGACGACGCGCGGCCACGTGCGTTTCCGATCGACCACCAACTTCTGCGGCGCCCACCACGAGAAATGACTTCTCAGGAGGATCCAATGAAGTCAAGACGGATTGCGGCGGCGGTCGTGCTTGCCGTCGGACTCGCCGAGGTCGAGGGCGGCGATTCCATCACCCCAAGCGGCGAGATTGCCGCAGCGACGGGGTTCTCGCCCGCGCGTATTCGTTCGCGAGTTCCAGCGGCCCCAACGTCGCGCCGAGGCCGTCCGGAGTGGATCAATATGCGTGTGCCCGCGTGGCCAAGCCGAGCCCCACAAGGTTGTTCTTACGGACAACGCGAGACTCGGCGACGCCTCGTACTGTTCGATATCGAGCGTGGAACAAGGTCTGATGGGCGCGCTGGTTGCTCGCGCCCTGTCTGTCCTGTCCGAGGGGGCGGTTTGTGCGGCGTTACCCGCGCGCCCGCGGACAGTCCGCACATGAGACATCGCCACTCGCTAACGGCGGTCCCGGTGGCGCGAGCGTCTCGACACCGGAGGTGATCACGATGAACGCACAGACCAGCACCATGAACACACCGGCATTTACGCCGCACACGCGCGCAGGGTCGCAGCGACTGGACGCGCGCGAGCAGGCGGCGTTACGCCGCGTGGCCGCGCAGATGACCTCCGAAGCGGCCGAACTGCCGCCCACATCGTGGGCCACCGAGCACCTGCGCCTCGACGTCGATGAGTGGGGCGAGAGGGTGCTTCCCGAGTTGGCCTCGCTCATGGCCGTTGACCGCAGGCAAGACTCGCCTGAGTCGTGGATACGCGTACGCTCGGACCGCTGTCCGTTGGCCTCGGAAGAAGAGGCATGTCTTCGCCGGGTCGCGGCGCTCCTTCGGGCCGAAGCGGCCGAGCTTGGACCCGAGTCATCGGTCGGGGCACGCCTGGATGGATGGGGCATCCGGCTTGCGCTGGAGTGCGAGAACCCCAGCCGGCCGGGGCTCGTCTAGGCTGGGCTCCGCGACCCCTCAACCGTGCCGGCGGTGCGGTGAGCCCAGGAAGCCGGTGTCGCGATCAAGCGCCCACCCGGTGGATGCGGCCGCAGCGCCGAGTGGTTCCTCGTCGAGCCCAACCCCACCGACCCTGTGTCCGTCAGGAGAGTGACATACGTCGCGAGACCGACTGGGAGACCACGCCCGGGGCTGGCTGGAACGAGTTCCAGCAGGTCCGCGGCCGGCTTCTTGCGGGGAGAGTGCGCGCCGAGATGAATCTCGGGTAGCCGACGCACTGGTCGTCATCGACGACCTCCTGCCGACGACCTCGACTCGCCCTCACGACGCCGAACGCCCCTGACGACGTGACCGAATGGCCGATCCAGCCCGCGGGTTACCGCACACCGATACACGCTCGAGCGGGTCGCTCGTGACCGACCCATGACGCCCGCATGCCCGATCGTCGACAAGGCATGACAGAGATCCATACGCCTCCGAGCGGTCGGCCTGCTGGCCGGGCGGCGATCGGCCACCGGCGTCGACCAGCCTGTCGCCCTGGCTTATCCGCCGCCATTCGACAAAGGGGCGCTCATGGCGGCATCTGATCCGCTTCCCAGTTGGCGAGATGGTGGGGCGAAGCAGTCGATTGTCTCGTTCGTGCGAGGTGTGACTGCTCCGGGCGACGGTCATGTCCCCCGCGCGAGCGTATCGCCGCATTCGACAACGACGGCACACTGTGGTGCGAGAAGCCGATGTACGTGCAGGCCGACTTTGTCTTCCGCAAGTGGCAGGCGATGGCATCGGCCGACAAGACGCTGCTCGATCGCCAGCCCTACAAGGCCATTGCCGAGGGCGACAGGGCATGGCTCGCTTCGGTTTACGACCACGTTCCCGAACTTCTCGCCGGCGTCAGCGAGGCCTTTGGTGGGATCACCACGGATGCGTTTGAGAACCAGGTCGCTGACTTCTTCCAGACGGCCATCGACCCGACGCTCGGAGTGCCGTACTCGCAGG
>CAWJEW010000009.1:0-311328 GCA_963842065.1 uncultured Thermoleophilia bacterium
TCATTCTCGACGCTGTCGATTACCCGGCCCACGTCCGACGACCGGCGAACGTTGCGGTAGGTTACGATGAGCGGCCGATACGCCGCCGCATCGGCGACTTTGCCCTTGGGCCTGGACAGTGAACTGCTGATGCGGCGCCGTAGAGGATTCCGGTCGGAAGTGTCGACGTTGCCGGCCGCCACCGCTTGCGCGACCTCATCGATGCCGATTCCTCGCGACGCGAGCGCCTTCGGATTCACCTGGAGCGACCGCGGATCAGCGGCCCCGTACACTTGCACGCGACGCCGCCGATGCTGTTATCGAGATGCGCTCGCCCAGGTAATCTTCCGCATACTCGTTGACCTTGGAGATTGGCATGGTGGAGGAGGCCGAGCGACAAGTACACAATTCGGTTGGTCTGCGGGATTAACCTTTTTGTAGGATGGTGGGACCCGCATGTCCCAGCGGGGACGCACCTGGGTCTCGTGACGATTTCCGCCTGCACATCCTGCGCGGCCGCATCGAGGTTGCGGCTCAGGTCGAACTGCAAGGTGATGCTCGTGATCCTGTAGATCTTGTAGATCTGATCGAGCTGGGGCGATGGTCGAGACCTGCTTCTCCAGCGGCGTGGCGACGGAGGACGCCATCGTCTCGGGGCTCGCGCCGGGAGGGAGGCATCGACCACGATGGTGGGAAAGTTCACGTTGGGAAGATTGTTGACCGGCAGATATCGATACGCCATCAGGCCGAAGATGACGATCGCGAGCGGATTCAGCGTCGTCATGACCGGGCGGCGGATAAAGTTTCAGCGATGTTCATGAGGCCGCCCTTTGCATCGCCCCATCGGCGTTTTTGATTGTGACCGGGCCACCCGGCACCACTCTTAATTGTCCGTCGGTGACGACGGCGGCCCGATTTGAGCCCGCTTTCGATTACTGTGTCGCCCTCGATGGTATCGCCGACCGCGACCTTGCGAATGTCCGCCTTCATTTTCCGATCGACTACGTACACGTACGAGCCGTCCTGTCCGGTCTGCACCGCCTGGCTCGGCACCAGCACCGCGTTGGGCGTCGTGACGTCAGATGGTATCGACGAACTGGCCCGGCCAGAGCTTCTGGTCCTGGTTGTCGAACAGTCCCTTGAGCTGGATGGTTCCGGTAGTCGGATCGTCTGCGTTGTTGACGAAACTCAGCTGGCCTTGCACGGCGGTCTCGTTCGCCGGGCGCAACTACGTCCACGCCCAACGCATGCGACGCCATGCTGCTTCGAACCGCCGCCAGATCCTGTTCCGGGAAGGGCGAAGTTGACATACACGGGCTTGATCTGGTTAATCACCACCATCGCAGCGTCGGCGTTGGCCTTGACCAGATTGCCTTCATGCAAGATAGGCGGGCCAGTGCGTCCGTCGATCGGCGAAGTGATGCGCGTGTAGTTCAGGTTGAGGCGCGCGGTTTGAACATTGGCCTCGTCGGCCGCGACGGTGGCGTCGATCGCCTCGTACTTCGACTTGGCCTCGTCGTATTGCTGGCGCGATCCGACGCCCTCCTTCAGACCGGGTAGCGGCTGAAGTCGTTGGCCAACTGCACCTTCTGCGCCTTGTCGCGATTCATATTTTGGCGATCGCTCGGATCGAGCGCAGCCTCGAACGGGCGCGGGTCGAGCGTTGAACAGCAGATCGCCTTTGCTCACGTCCTGCCCTTCCTTGAAGTGGACCTGCATTACCTGACCGCTGATTCTGTGATTTTCTACTTCCACCGTCGAGTAGGCTCTGATGTGGCCCATCGAACCGGCGCGTGTCTTGCGAATCGCCTTGGCGACCAACACCGGCACCGGGCCAGAACCTTGCCCCGCCGTGGCATCTGATGAGCCATAGCGCGCCACAAGCACCGTCGATATGACTCGTAAGCCGATGCGAGTTGGCTGGAAATCTCTCTTTGCGCCGTGGATTTTTATCCGGCGCATGCGCGAACCACGCCGCTCCTGCAAGAATTTGTCTTTCACGATCGCTTGATGATTGTGAGGTCGAGTGCATCGCTCTATCTCCAATCATCAATCGATCGTGAAAGACAAATTCTTGAAGGAGCGGCGTGGTTGCGCATGCGCCGGATCAAATTCCACGGCGCAGAGAGATTTCCAGCCAACTCGCATCGGCTTACGAGTCATATCGACAGTGCTGGTCGCGACGCTATGGCTCGTCGGATGTCACGGCGGCGACGCGGGGCCGGGATTCGGCGGACGCGGCCCGGTGCCGGTGCTGGTCGCCAAGGCGATTCGCAAGACCGTCGCACAGCGGCTTCATGCGATCGGCCGCGTCGAGGCCTACTCGACGGTCGAGATCAAGTCGCAGATCAGCGGTCAGGTGATGCAGGTCCACTTCAAGGAAGGACAGGACGTGAGCAAGGGCGATCTGCTGTTCACGATCGATCCGCGCCCGTTCGAGGCCGCGCTCAATCAGGCGATCGCCGATCTCAATCGCGACAAGGCGCAGAAGGTGCAGCTGGCCAACGACTTCAGCCGCTACCAGACCTTGCTGAAGGAGGGCGTCGGATCGCGCCAGCAATACGACGAGGCCAAGTCGAAGTACGAGGCGATCGACGCCACCGTCGCGGCCGACGAGGCCAATGTTCAGACCGCGCGCCTCAACCTCGAATACACGCGCATCACTTCGCCGATCGACGGACGCACCGGCACCCTGATCTTGCATGAGGGCAATCTGGTCAAGGCCAACGCCGACACCGCGATGGTGGTGATTAACCAGATCAAGCCGGTGTATGTCGACTTCGCGCTTCCGGAACAGGATCTGGCGGCGGTTCGAAGCAGCATGGCGTCGCATCCGTTGGGCGTGGACGTAGTTGCGCCCGGCGACAAGAAGACCGCGGTGCAAGGCAAGCTGAGTTTCGTCGACAACACAGTCGATCCGACTACCGGGACCATCCAGCTCAAGGGACTGTTCGACAATCAGGACCAGAAGCTCTGGCCGGGCCAGTTCGTCGATACCTATCTGACGCTGAGCGAGCGCCCCAACGCGGTGTTGGTGCCGAGCCAGGCGGTGCAGACCGGACAGGACGGCTCGTACGTGTACGTAGTCGATCGGAAAATGAAGGCGGACATTCGCAAGGTCGCGGTCGGCGATACCATCGAGGGCGACACAGTGATCGAAAGCGGGCTCAAATCGGGCGAGACCGTCGTCACCGACGGACAATTACGAGTGGTGCCGGGTGGCCCGGTCACGATCAAAAACGCCGATGGGGCAATGCAAAGGGCGGCCTCATGAACATCGCCGAAACTTTTATCCGCCGCCCGGTCATGACGACGCTGATCTCGCTCGCGATCGTCATGTTCGGCCTGATGGCGTATCGATATCTGCCGGTCAACGATCTTCCCAACGTCGACTTTCCCACCATCGTGGTCAATGCCTCCCTCCCCGGCGCGAGCCCCGAGACGATGGCGTCCTCCGTCGCCACGCCGCTGGAGAAGCAGTTCTCGACCATCGCCGGGCTCAGCTCGATGAGCTCGAGCAATCTGCAGGGGTCAAGCAGCATCACCTTGCAGTTCGACCTGAGCCGCAACCTCGATGCGGCCGCGCAGGATGTGCAGGCGGCGATCGTCGCGACCCAATCGCAATTGCCGCTGGGGATGCCGAGTCCGCCATCCTACAAAAAGGTTAATCCCGCAGACCAACCGATCCTGTATTTGTCGCTGGCCTCGTCCACCATGCCGATCTCCAAGGTCGACGAGTATGCGGAAGACTACCTGGGCGAGCGCATCTCGATGATCAGCGGCGTCGCGCAGGTGCAAGTGTACGGGGCCGCGAAATACGCGGTCCGTATCCAGGTGGATCCGAAGGCGCTCGCGTCGCGAGGAATCGGCATCGATGAGGTCGCGCAAGCGGTGGCGGCCGGCAACGTCGACCTTCCGACCGGAATCCTCTACGGCGCGCATCAGCAGTTCACCGTCCAGGCCCAGGGGCAGCTCGTCAATGCGGCGGCGTATCGGCCGCTCATCGTAACCTACCGCAATGGTTCGCCGGTGCGGCTGTCGGACGTGGGCCGGGTGATCGACAGCGTCGAGAATGACAAGACCGCGGGATGGACCGATGGCGAGCCCTCGGTGGTGCTTGCGATTCAGCGCCAGCCCGGGCACCAACACCGTACAGGTGGTGGACAATGTGCTGCGGCTGCTGCCGACTTTCCAGGCGGAAATGCCGGCCGGGCTGCGGATTGCGAACACTGGGAGACCGCGCCACCGCGATCCGGGCCTCGGTCAACGACGTGCAGTTCACCCTGCTGCTGACGGTGTTCCTGGTCGTGATGGTGATCTTCCTGTTCCTGCGCAACCTCTCGGCGACGGTGATCCCGAGCCTCGCGCTGCCGATGTCGATCATCGGAACCTTCGCCGTGATGTGGGCGCTGAACTACACGCTCGACAATTTGTCGCTAATGGCGATCACTTTGGCGGTCGGCTTCGTGGTCGACGACGCGATCGTCATGCTGGAAAACATCGTGCGCCACATGGAGATGGGCAAGGGCGTGCTGGAGGCGGCGCTGGAAGGCTCGCGCGAGATCGGCTTCACCATCATGTCGATGACCTTCTCGCTGGCCGCGGTGTTCATCCCGGTGCTGTTCATGGGCGGAATCCTGGGGCGCCTGCTGCACGAATTCGCGATTACCATCGGCGCGGCGATCCTGGTTTCCGGCGTGGTGTCATTGACGCTTACGCCGATGCTGTGTTCGCGTTTCCTTCGCCCTCCGAAGAGCGAGCGCCACGGCCATCTGTACGCGGTCACCGAGCGCTTCTTCGATGGTTTGCTGGATCGCTACCAGAGAAGCCTCGCATGGGTGATGCGGCATCGGCGCGCGACCATCGTGCTATCGGGCGTGATGCTGCTTGTGACGGTGTGGATGTTCTACGCGATCCCGAAGGGCTTCATCCCCAGCGAGGATCGCGGCGACCTCATCATGTTCACTCTCGCGCAGCAGGGCATCTCTTTCCAATCCATGAAGGAGCATCAGCTTGCGCTCGCGAAAATGGTGAGCAAGGAGCCCGCGATCGCGCATTACTTCGCGAGTATCGGCCCGGGCGGTCCGGGCGGCAGCAGCAACAGCGGGATTCTTTTCTGTCACTTGAAGCCGCGCAATCAACGCGCGATGAGCGTCGACCAACTCATCCAGAAGTGGCGCCCACTGGCCAATTCGATACCGGGGCTGAACGTGTTCCTGCAGAATCCGCCCCCGATTCGCCTCGGCGCGCAGTTCACCCGCAGCATGTACCAGTTCACCATCCAGAGCCCGAACACCGACGAACTCTACCGCCATGCGCCGATTCTCGAGGCGAAGATGCGCGAACTCAAGGACCTGCGCGGCGTCAACAGCGATCTGCAAATCTCCAATCCGCAGGTTAATGTGGAAATCGACCGCGACAAGGCGCGTTCGCTGGGGGTCTCGGCGCAGGCGATCGAGGATGCGCTCTACGACGCCTACGGCTCGCGGCAGATTTCCACCATCTACGCGCCCAACGACGAGTACAAAGTGGAGATGGAGGTCGAGCCGCAGTACCAGGACGATCCGTCGACGCTGTCGCTGCTGTACGTGCGATCGCAAAACGGTCCGCTGGTGCCGCTCAGCACGGTGGTCAAGTTCGTGCGAGGCGTCGGGCCGCTCGCCATCAACCATTCGGGGCAGTTGCCCGCGGTCACGATTTCATTCGACCTCGCGCCCGGAGTCTCGCTCGCGAAGGGCCTCGACGAGGTGCAAAAACTCGCGCGCGACACCCTGCCCGCTTCCTTTACCACCAGCTACCAGGGAACCGCGCAGGCCTTCGAGGACTCGCTGAGCGGACTTGGGATGCTGCTGATGATGACGATTCTCATCATCTACCTGGTGCTCGGAATTCTCTACGAAAGCTTCATCCATCCGATCACGATTCTGTCGGGACTGCCGTCGGCCGGCTTCGGCGCGCTGGCGACGCTGTGGCTGTTCGGGATGCAGCTCGACCTGTTTGCCTTCGTCGGCGTGATCATGCTGGTCGGGTTGGTCAAGAAAAACGCCATTATGATGATCGACTTCGCGCTCGATGCGCAGCGCAGTGAGGGCAAGACGCCCGCCGAGGCGATTTTCGAGGGCGCCATCATCCGCTTCCGTCCCATCATGATGACCACGATGGCCGCGCTGATGGGCGTGCTGCCGATCGCACTGGGAGTTGGCGCGGGCTCGGAATCACGTCGACCGCTGGGAGTCGCGGTGGTCGGCGGTCTGGCCTTCTCGCAATTTCTGACCCTGTACATTACTCCGGTAGTTTACACCTACATGGAAAGTTTCCAGGAGTAGTTCCGGTCGTGGCGCAAGGCACATCATCTGGTGTTGCCCGGCGAGGTGGCCGCTATAGAAGCCGCCTTGAACGAGGAGCAGGAGCGCCGCCGCGCCGCCTCCTAGCCGCAAAATATGTCAATTTGACGGATTTCCTCCAGCCAACTGAGACAGTACAAAAAGTAGCAAAATGATGCGTTAGCCTATTGCTCCGTCTAACCGCACCAGTCAGACTCTCCTATGATGCAGGAGTCTGCGCTGACTCGCTGGATTTCGCCCGGGATTACCAGGAAATTTGTGTGTCTCAATTTCCTGCTCTTCATTTTGGCCGTCACCCTCACCGTCCTCACGATATTCGCCATTACGATCATCTCGGGCGTGCGCGCTTATGTCGCCGGCGAAGGACTCTACGCGAAGTATCAAAAAGATGCGGTTTTCTATTTGCGCCGCTACGTGCAGACCGCCAACGAGTCCGACTACCAGAACTTCTCCGATGCCATTCTGGTCCCTCTCGGGGACGGCAACGCTCGCCGCGCGTTGGACAAGCCTTCGCCCGATCGCGATAACGCCGCGCGGTTTTTCCGTGCGGGACAGAACGCTCCCGACGATGTCCCTTCGCTGGTCAAACTCTTCCTGCGCTTCCGGCACTTCAGCTTCATGGACGCAGCGATACGAATCTGGCGCGAGGGCGACGAACTGACCGACCAACTTGCCGACCTGGGCCGCAAGGCGCATGAACGGAGTCGGCAGTGGACGCATTTCGCCCGGCGAACGGGCGGATCTGATCAGCCACATCGATGAACTGAACGAACGTCTCATCGTGCTGGAGAACAAATTCTCGCAGACCCTGGGCGAGGGCTCGCGATGGATTTCACAAGTCGTCCTCAAGGCTCTGCTGCTCGCCGATCTCGTTCTGCTGGTGGTCGGATTCGTAGCTTCCACGATGCTCGGAAGATCGGTGGTCAAGGAAATCGACGAGATCTCTTCCGCGGTTGGCAGAATCGCGCAGGGCGACCTCTCGACCCGATGCACGGTGGAAGGCAGCGACGAGTTCGTCCGACTCGCGGAGGGCGTCAACCAAATGGCGTCGAGCATCGAGCACGCGCAGCGCGAGTTGAAGCACGCGCGCGACAATGCGCTGCAGGCATCGCGGGTAAAGTCGGAATTTCTCGCCAACATGAGCCATGAGATCCGCACACCGCTGAACGTCGTGCTCGGCTACACCGACGTGCTGGCGGATGAAATCGACGCTCAGGAAAACGAGGACATGAGGGAGCACCTCGACGCGATCCGGCGCGCCGGGCGGCGCCTCAACCGGACCATCCAGGGGATTCTCGATTTTTCCAAGATCGAGGCGCGCGCGTTCGAACTGCGTCCGCAATCGGTCAAGCTCGCAACGATGCTCGAGCGCCACGTCGAAGACATCCGGATTCTCGCCGAGCAAAAGAACCTCCGGCTCCGATGCGTCATCGACGATCCCACAGGCGACGGTGCTATTCGACGAATATTGCCTCTCAGGCGCGCTGACCAATCTGCTCCAGAACGCGATCAAGTTCACCGAGGAGGGCTCGGTGACGGCGAAGCTGTATCGCGGCGCGGATCGCCACCTCAAAATTTTGGTCACTGACACCGGCATCGGCATCGAGCCCGGCTACCTGACGCGGATCTTCGAGCCGTTCTCGCAGGAGGAGTCGGGCTACACGCGCCGCTTCGAAGGCAATGGCCTCGGCCTCGCGCTGACGCGAAGCTATCTGCAACTCAACGGCGCAACGATTTCGGTGCGCAGTGAGAAGGGCCACGGTTCAACGTTCTCCATCTCCTTCTCCCCGGAATCGGAACTCCGCCTCACGACGCCGAACCCGGTCGAGCATGGAGCCGCCAATGGAACCGCGCGCCCGGCTCCCGCGCGCCGCCCATCCATCCTCGTGGTCGAGGACGACCCCGACAACCAGATCTTGATTCGAACCATCCTCAAGAAAACTTATGAAGTCCGGATGGCATCATCCGCCGACGAGGCTCGCCGCGAGCTCGAGGCCCCAGGCAATCAAATCGAACTGATTCTGATGGACTGGTCGCTCAAGGGCGACGAAGACGGCGTCACGCTGACACGCAACTTGCGCCTGGATGAGCGCTACAAGAACATCCCGGTGGTCGCGCTCACCGCGCACGCTTCGGCCGAGGATCGCAAACTCGCCAAGGCGACCGGCTTCGACGCGTTTCTCGGCAAGCCGGTCGATCGCGACGAGTTGTTCCGCACCCTCGATTTGTTGGTGCACTGATGCCTCGCGATGACGCGCGCAGCTGCCTTCCAATTTCGGAAATTCCCAATCCCATCGTAATGTCGTAACTTTAGTGACCCGTCACCATCAACCTATCGCAATTTGTAGAAGCGGATCGCGTTGTCGGTCAGGATGTTGCGCTGCGACGTTTCAGGAAGTTTGCTGATCGCACCGCGCACTTCGTTTAGCACGCCCGGATAGGTGCAATCGAAGTGCGGATAGTCCGAACCCCATAGCACATTGCGCTCGACACCCAGCCCAACCATCGCGCCAAGCGTGGTCTCATCGGGATCCATCGTGAGGTAGCACTGCTCGATGAAATATTCGCGCGGACGCTTTTTCAGCCACGGCACGTAGGTTCCCATTTTTTCGAAGTGACCATCCATGCGATCGAGCCAGTACCCGAGCCATCCGATTCCCGATTCCAGGAAGGCAACCTTGAGCCGCGGGAACTTCGCCAGCACGCCTCCGCAGATGACATCCATGCACGCGGCTTGCTGTTCGAACGGATGGCACACCATGTGGAAGAAAAACGGATCGCGGTAGCGATCGGCGCCCATGGTCGGCATCCGGGTGCCGAAGCTTCCGTGCACCGCGACCGGAATATCGAGCTCCTGCGCTTCACGCCAGAACGGATCGTAGGCGGGATCGTTGAGGCGTCTTCCATTGAACGGATTGGGCCGGATGAAGACCGCCTTGAAATTCAGTTCCTTGACCACGCGGCGCATCTCGCGAATCGATTCATCGACACTCTGAAGCGGCATCGGCGCGACGCCGTACAGCCGCTTGGGCGAGGCCTTGCAGAAATCCGCCAGCCAGTTGCTGTAGGCGCGGCACGCCGCCGCCGCGAGGCGCGGGTCGTCGATGTCGCCGTAGAGCAACAGCAGCGACGGATACATCACCGCCACATCGATGCCCTCCTCGTCCATCACCTTGAGGCGCTGATGCGGATCGTAACTGCCGGGCAGGACGTCGTCCCAGGTGAGTTTGCGCGCGCGTGCGAGATCCTCGAGGCCTCCGGGCACCATCGAGGCCGTGATCGGCAGCGACGGACGGCTGCGATTTTCGCCGCCGATCCAGAGTTCGTCCGTCCCGTCGCGATTGCGCCGGATCTGGATCATCTGTTCGCGAAACGCGGGTTCGGTGTATTCCTCCCACACGCTGCGAGGTTCGACGATATGGCCATCGGAATCGATTATCTGCGACATGGCGTCCTCCGTTGATATCGGAGTGAACGTCGGCGCGCTTGCGAAAGTCAAGCTCGCCTCTTACTCTTGGCGAGTTTCCCGTCAAACGCAAATCTCTTCAAATATGCTTAAGGGCCCTCGCGAATCTCCTACGGCCCCGGAGTCGGTTGGCTCCTCATTGCAGAGACGCGATGGTCTTGCGATCATTTGATGGGCCGAAAATGCACCGTACGGGTGGGGGGTAAAACTTACAAACTGGCGGCCCGCATCATTTTGGAAAAGCGCATTCTGGTTGTAGAAGACGATCGCACCACCCGCGATGCATGGTCCGAACTAATCGCGGCATGGGGCTATAAAGTCGAAACCGCGGAAAATGGGGAGATCGCCCTGGCTGAGGTCGGCTCCTACGATCCGCACATCCTGCTGCTCGATCTCAATCTCCCGAAAAAGAACGGCCTCACAGTGCTGCAGGAACTCAACGAGCGAGGCTTGCGCATCCCGACCATCGTTATTTCCGGGCAGGCGGAGATTTCCGACGTGGTAAAGACCATCAAGCTCGGCGCCTACGACTACTTGCGCAAGCCGGTCGACACCGCGCATCTCAAGGTGATGCTCACCAACCTTGCCGCGCACATCACCGTCGCCGAGGAGAACGAGCGTCTACGTCTACGGTTGATGGAGGCCGGCAAACTCGGTCCGATGATCGGCCAGTCGCGCGCGATGCAGCAGGTCATGGTGCTAATTAAGCAAGTTGCGCCTACTTCAGCATCAGTTCTCATACGAGGCGAAAGCGGCACCGGCAAGGAGGTCGTCGCGCGCACGATTCATGAGCTATCCGACTCGCGCGCAGGGGCCATTCGTCGCGATCAACTGCGCCGCGTTGCCCGAAAACCTGATGGAGTCCGAGCTCTTCGGGCATGAGCGAGGCGCTTTCACCGGCGCCGATCGCCGCCGCGAGGGATGCTTCGAGCTGGCCAACGGCGGCACCCTGCTGCTGGACGAGATCGCCGAGATGAAGGTCGAGCTGCAGGCGAAGATGCTGCGCGTGCTCGAGGCCGGGGTGCTGCGGCGCGTCGGCGGCACCGTCGATGTGCCCCTCGATGTGCGCGTGCTCGCCGCGACCAACCGCAACGTCGAGCAATCGATCGCGGACGGCCGCTTTCGCGAGGACCTCTACTATCGTCTCAATGTTTTTTCGATCGAACTGCCGACGCTGGATCGCCGCCGCGACGACATCCCGCTGCTGGTCGATCATTTCATCCGCGAGCTGGGCCCGCAGATGAGCAAGACGATCCAGGGCGCCGACAACGACTGCCTGCAGGCGCTCAAGGAGCGTCGATGGCCCGGGAACATCCGCCAGTTGCGCAACGTCATCGAGCGCGCGCTGGTGGTGAGCCGCGGGCCGTTGCTGAGCGTGGGAGATCTTCCTCCCGAATCGCCGGCGAATGCGGAATCGGCGCCCTCGTTCGAAATTCGGGTCGGCAGCAGCATCGAGCAGGTGGAAAAGGATCTCATCCTGCGCACGATCGACCTGACTGATGGCAACAAGGCGCGCGCCGCCGAGATTTTAGGGATCAGCCTGAAGACTTTGTATAACCGGCTGGAGCGATATCAGTCCGAAATCCGCTCCGCGAAGCTCGCTTAGCGTCCTTGACTGTCATCCCGAGCGAGGCTTCCGAGTCGAGGGACCTCCGCGAAGCGATTCGCACGCGAGGGTTGCCCGAGCATACACCCTGAGCGCAGCGAAGGGTCTCCGCGAAGCGATTCTCTTACCCCTCTCCCCGAAGGGAGAGGTTGCGCCATTTGATGGCGCTGGTGAGGGACCTTTAGAAAATTCAATTCCCCTGCCTGCCCTTCTTCAATCATTGTAGTGGCGGTTCGCGAACCGCCCGTTTAGAATCTTCGATGGCTGCCTCTCTCTTAGTCTGTCATCCCGAGCGAGGCTTCTGAGCCGAGGGACCTCCGCGAAGCGATGCTCTTCAACCCTCGCCCGATGGGCGAGGTTGCGCCATCTGATGGCGCTGGAGTGGGACCTTTTTCAGCGCGTCGCGCGCGACTCACGAATTCCGCACACTGGTTTGTGTACAATACTCACAGTTCAGAAACTCAGGAGCGGAGATTAGGTTATAAGTCTGCCTTGGCGTCGATCGTCCTCCTCTGGAGGCTGACATTCTTCCGTGGTTGGTAAAGGCAAGTCCGTAGCAGCAAACAAAGGACCGGCTAAAATGTCAGCCAATAGCGTGTTTAATTCGGTCTGCGCTGCAACCGTGGCTTCGACGATCCAGAGTAGTTCTAGCAACTCTTGAGTCATTGCGGCGATCCACTGCTCAGGCCGTATTTTGTCGAGAGCGCTGCTACGCCTCCCTGTTCTATCCCGTAGACGGGACTTAACCCAACTTTGCACCACGAAGAAGTCGGACACACTAAAGCCCCAGACCGCTGCAGCCACAGGCGAGAACTCACCTTTGCCCACACGCAGACAACTACCGTTAAAAGAGACGCTGTCAGGATATTCCGCCCGTGTCGTCGGAATGGAGCGCGTGCAACGTGCCACTCCCGCAGGAATCTGGTTGATCTGGTGACCTTCCGGCACCAATCGCTCGCCGTATGTATGAAGCCAGAGCAGACGCCTCCCCGAAGCAACGGATTGTTGGAAAAGCCTTGGATCCCGGGTGATCGGAAGGCGTGGCCCTGGCGCTTCGAGTTCTTCCCAAAATGTCTCGACGTAAGCGGAAGCGCTTATGACGCTATACGTGTAGGCAAAAAAGTCCTCTGCGGCGACAGGACCTAACACGCCACCAAGCACTTGCAACAAATTGGACGGTAGATTTGGCTTTGTGCATTCCGCGTCGCGCCAAAGTGGAATAACGTCCTTCCCCCCAAAAGACCCCCGAAAATGATGGAGGTCCGGTACGTGCGCCGAAGCGATCGCTGCGGGCCCCTTGCCGAGCACACCAGTAAGAAGGCTGGTTAAATAAAGTTGCCTCTCACTATGCGCGGCCCAAAGAGAGGGACGAGGTCGATCACAAAAACGACTGTCGGGGAGAACCCAACGTCGATCTAGGCTGCGATAGGAATAACGCCGCGGCGCTAGGGGCACAGCGTCGGACCGCAAACTGTCGATCGTTGGCAATGCCGTCGGATGCGATCCCAGTGACTCGCCGCGGCTCGTCGCGCGTCGAGCCGCGGTTTCATGCATCAGTTCGCCGCGTTCTTCTGGCGCGGCATTAACCAGTGCACTCCATCTTTTAACCAACACTTCTCGTGTCTCTCCAATTGGCCAGCTACGTTTCCACTGGACCCCTGAATGCTGCCACGGCCAAAGGTTGGAGAGCAGCGGCGATCTGCTCCATCCCGCCGGTGGGACCGGCCAGAGTAAATCTTGGGCGTCAGCCAAGCAGTCACGCCACTTGGCATCGGCGAAACTACGAATCTCCATTAGACGTGCGTATTTTTCTTGTCGCGTCCCGGTTAGGCGGGAATAGTGAACCTTCGCGAGCGTGTTGTGCTTCTGGCGATCATAGCGAACTCCAATCGCTATGCAGACCGGGGTCTGAATATCGAAGACATTTTCCGTTTTCCGCGCGCCGAGGTTGTCGCCTTCAAGGTCGAGAATCCACAAATCGTCAAATGACTCGCGTAACTTTTGCCGCATGCCTACGAAACCAGGTCCTCGCAGGTAGCTTGATGCCGTGATTAAGCTAACGATTCCCGCGCCCGAAGCATGTGGATTTTCGAACATCTTCCAAAGGGTCCAGCGCCAGAAATATACATAGAGATTATAGAGGCTTTTAGCGTCGCGCCCTGCTAGTTCGGTAAAGTCTTTGAGAATTGGCTTCTCACCGGGAACGTTGGGATCACCAAAACGTACCCATTTTCCACGTGTTCTCAGTTCGTCCTCTTCGGCCTCCTCGCGAAAGTAGGGAGGGTTGCCCATACAGACAAAGACCGGTACCTGCTCTTTTACGCGACGCGCGCGGCGTTGCTCGGCTGTGAGGCGCTCCGCCATGAGGGGAGGTTGCGGCGGATCCGTATGCGGCGATTCCAAGGTGTCTGTCAGGTACATGTGAATCCCGTCGTCGGGAAGTGACGCACCAGCCGCCTCCAACAGATTCGTCAATCGCAAATGGGCAACGGCATAGGGTCCGACGAGGAGTTCAAAACCATAGACATTCTGAGCGCATCGGGTCGCCATGGCAGGCGTCATACCCGGACCGTATCTATCGTCAACGCGTTTAAGGGCGCTTTCGATGGCGGCAATCGGATAGGCCGCAGTGCCAGCGCTTGAGTCAAGAAAGACGACGCCCTCGTCAGCAAACGTGAGGTCTTTACCGAATCGCCCCGACAAAAGGTCCGCAGCGAGGTGCACCTGACACTGTATGACCTCTCGCGGGGTGTAGTATACGCCGTACCTTTTTCGAAGCTCCGGATCGTAGGCCGCGAGAAAGTCTTCATAGAAGTAGAGCCAAGGATCACCGCGGCGAGCGAGCCTTTCAGGATCAACTGCGCCAATGATCCTTTCGAGCAGGCTTATCGGCATTTCGATTTCTGCGCGAGCCGTTCGATAAGTAAGTACCCGTAACGTCTCGGCCAACAAGCCGTGTCCGCTGTCAAGCTTGTCAGCAGCTCGGGAAGTGCTCAAATCTGTTTCACCGCTCAAGCGCGCTAGCAGCAGAGCGTAGGTTAGAGTTTGAGCGTAGATGTCCGCAAACTCCGCATCGGTCACATGGGGAAAAAGATACTCACGGATTTCATCCGAAAGTCTATGTAGGGCGCTATCTTCGCGCCCGACGGCCGCGAGAACCTCCGTGCGCAACAACCGGCAGACAGGCGCAAGCATTTGGGCGAGTACTGGTGCTGTCGTTGGGACGATCGGCTCCCAAGACAAGAAGTCGAACAAGAGGCTCTTCAGCTCTTCTAAGGCTGCATCGCCCAGTGCCACCGCTCCATGTTGGACAATGTCACCAATTCTGATCACAACCGGACTGTCTAACGGTTGGCGTTTACCGAAGCGGTATAGTGCCCATTCGATTGAGTCGGTGTAGATGACATTTGGAAGCGCCTTGAACTTTTCCCATTGAAGTTTGTCACGTCCAGAAAAGCGCTCCGTCCGTGCCCCGATACCAGGCTGCTTCAATTCAACATAGCCACATAGCGCACCTTGAACGCTGACGCCTATATCAGGTCGGCCTCCCAGGTCCTGAACTTGGGCCTCAGTGCGGGTCATAACATTCGCTGTCACGGCTCGAATCAAAGACTGAACTGGTCCCTTGAGCTGGTCTTCAGGTTGCGCCGGAATCGTTGAGGAAAAGCTCGCTCTGAGTTCGTTCGCGAAGCGATCGGCGGCGGCGCGAAAATTGGCGGGAGATTTTGACTGAGGCGCCATATTAGTGTCGTTTATTCATCAAGTCTTTCGCACCGCACCAAAGAGGTTTTGGATCCGGGTTCCTCCAACCTTACAGATTTATAACGCGCTATGAAGCCGCGCTCGAAGGAATTTTTGAGCTAGATCGGCCAGTCTCGGCTAGACCACGGCAGCCGTCTCATTTCACCTCGCGACAGCGTCACCACTAGCAAGCGACGATAGGCGTAGCATTCCACAAAATGTGCGGTTTACACTCCGGTCCGGCTTAGAGCTTCGCGTCCAATCGAGAAAGGAAAAAGAGCATCGCTTCGAGTAGGTCCTTCGTGGACGCTCGCCCCACTCGCTTGGCGAAGCGGCAGCCTCGCTCGGGATGAACAGAAAAAAAGAAGATCGCCCGGGCCAGGTCAATCCGAGCCCAATTCGGTTTTGAAACGATCCGCCACGAACATCTTCAGCAATGACTGATACGGAACATCGCGCTTGTTGGCGAGTTGCTTGAGACGATCGAGCATCGGCTTGGGCAACCGCAAGGAGATCGTTTGCGAGGTCGGAGAAGGAATTGGAATTTCTGAATCGCGCGCAGCGCGCTGAATGATGTCCCTCATCAGCGCCATCAAATGGCGCAACCTTTAAATTCGCTTCGGCCTCCGCTTCGCTCCGCCTCAGCGGCTTCGCGTCCCATCGGGAGAGGGTAAAGAGAAATCGCTTCGCGGAGGTCCTTCGCTCCGGCAGCCTCGCTCAGGATGACAGAGGGGGGAGCATGGAAAACCCACGGATTCTAAGCGGGCGGTTCGCGAATCGCCCCCATCCGGAAAAAAGAGCGGCAGCAGGCGGAGGAATTGTATTTTCTAAAGGTCCCTCACCAGCGCCATAAGATGGCGCAACCTCTCCCCATGGGGAGAGGGAAAAGAGAATCGCTTCGCGTAGATCCTTTCGCTTCGCGTAGGCCCTTCGCTGCGCTCAGGGCGACCGGCTCGGGCGCGCCTCGCGGTTGACTCGGCAGCCTCGCTCAGGATGACAGAAAAAGAACGGCGCGGGCGGGGGGGGCCTGATGGCGCGACGGTCGCTCTTTCGCTCTGCGACCGGAGTGCCATCCTTTCCTGAAGGGGCGGTCGGGAAATCCTCGTTGCGCGACCGCCATCGGCGGGAGCGCCTCCGCATCCGATACCGCATACCAATCACAAATACGATCGGCTAAGCTTGCTAAATTCGGTTCCCGGAAGCAGGTAAAACTTACCTCGCACGGACTTTGGTGATGGGCTTTCGCGGTAAACTTGCGCTCGTATTCGCCTCCCTTCTGATCCTCGCTGTAACCGCTATCAGCGTCCTCGAATTCGAGCGCACCACCCGCATGATGGTGTCGAACCTGGGCGATACCGGCGTCTCGCTGGCCAATCAGGTTTTCGAACAGATGCGGGTCGCGCTCCTGCAGCATCCGGGCGACCCGGTCGCGACCTTGCGCGACGACCCGGCGATTTCGTCAACCCTTAGATCCGCGCAAGCCTTCACCAAAGGCGTCGTGTATGCCCGAATCGAGGGAGCCGATGGATCCCTAATCGCCGGGACGCCGCTCGGATCTCCCAGCGATTCGCTTTTGATTCGTCCTTTCGAGGAGCTGTCGGGGCAGGTCGGCGGATGGTTCCCGATAGGGCAACTGCGCTCGCTGTGGGGGGATCGGGTCTATGAAGTCAGCCGCCCAGTCGAGATGAACGGGCAGCCGTTCGCCTTCATCAAGGTGGGACTCTCGACCGCGCTTATCGAGCGCGAAGTTAGCGCGACGTTGAAGGGTATCGCCACGGTGGCGATCATCGGCGTGATCCTCGCGCTGGTCGGCGCCACGATCGGGGG
The DNA here is from genome assembly GCA_963842065.1 of uncultured Thermoleophilia bacterium. Classification (GTDB taxonomy): domain Bacteria; phylum Actinomycetota; class Thermoleophilia; order Miltoncostaeales; family Miltoncostaeaceae; genus CAITWD01. The sequence continues at coordinate 16,964 of CAWJEW010000009.1, forward strand.
AGCGTTCTTCCTGCGGCCGGTGGCCGCGATCGCCAGCGGGGTGGACGAGTTGGCGACCGGGGGCGGCGACTTTCGCGTCAGCGTAGCGGCGCATGATGAGTTCGGAACCCTCGCGGAGAAATTCAATCAGCTATCGAGGCGAATAAAAAACGATCGCGCGCAATGGGAAACCGAACGCGGGCAGTTTTTCAACATCTTCAGGTCGATTACCGACGCGCTGTTACTCCTGGACGCGCGGGGTCACGTGCTATTCGCAAATGGCGAGGCGCAGGGGAAGCTGGGGCTGCCGGCGGGTGGGCTTTCGGACGGCCGGCCGCTGAATTTGCTGCTCGGAAGAGACCATCCACTCAATCGAATGATCGAAAATGCCTACGTAATAGGCAGCGAGGTCCGCGACATCGCGATGGAGCTGGGGCGGGGCGAGACTGCGATGCGCGTATTGGTATCGATATTCTCCTTGGGGCAGGGTCCCGAGCCGCCGGGGCTGCTGGTAATCGTACGGGATCTCGAGCCTGTTCAGGAATTGGAGAATGTTGTCAACTATTCGGGACGATTGGCGCGGTTGGGCGGTTTAATATCGGGAGTTGCACATCAGATTCGAAATCCACTCAACGCGATGAATTTACAACTCGAGCTGCTCAACGCGGAAGCCGCGCAGGGCAAGCCCGTGGAAGCGCGCGTCATGAAGGTGCGCAACGAGATCACGCGCCTCGACGAGGCGATCAGCGCGCTGCTCCGATTCATGCGTCCAGAGCAACTGAAGCTCGCGCAGATCGAGCTCGGCGATTTGTTGCGCGAGGTTGGACGGGAAGTCGAACGGCCCGGGATCACGGTAAGACACACCCTCGACCCAGTTGCCTCGCAAGTCACCGCCGATCGCGCGCTGCTCGGCGAGGCGCTGCGCAACATCGCGAAGAATGCTGTTGAGGCGATGCCCAATGGCGGGGAGATCGAGTTCGAGACTCAGTTAGCGGACGACGGCTACGTGGAGATTTCGATCAAAGATCGCGGGCAGGGAATCCCGGCCGAGCATCTCAGCCACATCTTCAATCTGTATTATACGACCAAGGAAGGCGGCAGCGGGCTGGGTCTCTCGCTGGCGCTGCGAGCGGTCGATCTGCACTACGGAATGATGGAAGTCCAATCGAATCCCGGCGCCGGAACAATCGTCAAAATAAAACTTCCGGCCGGTGACACGCTCGCGCAACAATTGCCTTCCGGGAACGGCGATTCACTAGGCGACCTTGTGAAAAGACTACCGTCACATACGGCTCTCGCGATACTTCTGGCCACGACGCTCGCCGGATGCTGGCGTATCTATGTCGATTGGGACACCCACACGATTCGGCACACACTCCCCGAAGCCGAGCTGTCGCACCGTCCACCACCACGACACGGACCAACAATGTCACATCGCCTCGCCAGAGCGCGTCGTTGCCTCGACGCAGGCACAAGCACCCCACCCCGTCTGCCGACGTGAAGGAGATGACCATCCAGCCCGAAACGACGCAAAGCTCTCCGCTACCACCACCGAACTCGACCATTTCGATGGCGACTCCGGGCGGCAGCTCTGATTCGGCCGAGCAAGCGATCGAGGCCACCAGCCAACGACTCGCAGGCTTCGATCGCAACCGACTCAGCGGCCCCATGCTCGCCACCTATGACGAGGCCAGCGGATTTTTGAATCAAGGGAAGCAGGCACTCGCCGAGAAAGACTATGTGGCGGCCTCCGGCTTCGCGCAGAAAGCCTCGGTGCTCACCGATAAGCTTCAAGCGACGGTGACCGCGCGCTAGTCGCGCGTCGGCCACTGCGAACTCAGACAGGTTTGTGATTGCGAAAATCGCGCATCGCGCGGTCTCGGGCGTCTCCGAGCATCGCCGAGATCGCCTCGCGCATGATTCTCATGACCAGCCATCGAAAGCGGATGCCGCGGGAATTGAGGCGATCGACATCCGCGCAGTCAGGAGAGCAGTTGTTCATCGACGCATCGCCCGTTGCCACTGCTCGAGCGGCCCCCCAGTTCTGCCACTCAAGCCCGACCAAGCCGTAGTTGCCGCGCAGGTCATCGTGAATGGGCTCGGCGTAGCTACGGTCGCGCCGGTACAGGTTGTCAGGTACGCAGTCTGGCCTTGCGGGCTCGTTCCCGACTGGGTGGTCGCGCCCGTCGCGGCATTTGATGTGCTGGTCCCGCCACCGGACAGGACGGCTGCGACACCAAGATGCCTCCGAGCACCAAGACGAAGATTCCCGGCGCCAATCCAACCTGAATCCATGCCTTCTCGCGCTTCGTCCGCTTGGCCTGCTCCCGGGCGGCGGCGATGATGCCCGGTGGAGCAGGGTGGTCCCAGTCGGCGGCCAGGGCAACGAGCACACCCTGAAGAACGTCTGGGTCGATGTCCTTCAGGAGCTCGGCGTAGAGACGCTCCTGAGCGTCGGAGAGTTCAACGTCCGGCCACGTGGATCTGATGACGTCGGCAATGTCACCGGGATTCGTCAAGGCCACGGGAGGGAGTCGAACTTTGCGCCATCGGATTCACGCAAGCGACCCGAGCGAAATCGTGGAAGGGCGGGAGGCGAAACAACAACGTGACTTCCCGTCGGCGCCTGTCGGTTCAACCGACACGGCTCACACGCGGTCCAGGAGTTCACGCTTCTTCGACTCGAACTCCTCGTCGGTAATCAATCCCCGACCCCTGAGCGAGCCCAGACGTTCAAGTTGATCCAATAGACGTTCAAGTTGATCGAATGGATCCGGCATCTGGATGATCTCGCCGACGGGGGACGCAGGGGATTCATCACCTGGCGTAGGTCGCGATGGTTGTCCTTCGGCGGCGAGCCTCACTTGCGGTGCCAGAGCGTCGTGATGCACAAGATCTTCAGGAGCCGGCAACGCCGGTATCCCGAGGTGGAACCGTTGCACGCGCAACTGCTCCAGAAGTCGTTGACCCGAGATCTCTGCAAGCGCAAACCCGGCGGTGAAGCGAAAACCGTCGCGCTCGGCAATCACTAGGAGCGCCGGCTGCTGCGACTTCCAGGTACTGCCGACAAGCGCGCCCCCAAAGGATGCCCTCTTGTCCGCCCAGGAGTCCCGCTATTGCGGCGGCCTGGCCTGCCCGAACCGCTTGCCGCAAGGCACCTGGACGCCGAAGGGCAACGGAGCGAATCTCCCGAGGCCGCAGGTGCAGCAATTCGGTTCCGTCCTTGAGTCGATACGACAGCCCGGCGTCACGGGCAACAAGTGTTCCAGCCTTCGCGCTTCCAGCGTGCAACGGATCGCCACCGAGGTAATCGGCCTCAGCAAAGAGCGGGTGCATCGCTTCATAGTCGATCCCCGTGCGCCGTCGGGCGACGACCTCGTGGAAGAATCGAACCACAGTCTCCGCTCGATCATCACCAGTCGAGCGAGCGAGTCGACGCTCGCAGTTGTCCATCCATGCCGCTCGCGCGGAGCTGAACGCCTGAAGCGTCTTTCGGTTTGTCTCAAGTTGCCATTCGAAGAGCGGAACACGAAACTGACCGTTTGAGCGGGCGATAACTGCCGTACAGAGCTCGTCGGCGTCCAGGCCATCGTGGCGAGACAAGCACATGCCGATCTCCCGGGCGGCAGCGGCGAATCCCGGGTCCTGTTCGAACTTACCGAGTGCTTCAAGGATGCCGACTACTTGCGTATCGACGATGCTGAGCACCTCTGGATAGGCAAATGCGACGATAGGTGTCGGCGCCTTTGTCTGAGAGAAGAAGCCGCTGACCTTCTCTGGTGGCCTGCCGAGGACGAACTTGAGACCATCTGACAACACTAGGTTCCCGGGCCGGCGGATCGGTGGGTGTTCGGGTCGCCCCCTCGGTAATACGCGACGCGGGTTAGCGCCGTTGGCACGGCGATAGCCTGCCCACCTATTTCGCCATCGGTCTGGACCCGTCGCTCGGAAGCTGCGGCGGCGATCTTCATCGGGACTTGGTCTCGTCGGGCGAGTCCCGACAATGAATCCCCGAACGACCATCTCCGCGGTGTCGATACCGACGTCTTCGAAGAGCCGTATGTATGCCGCCCGTTCGTCCCGTGTGATTGGAGGGACGCACCACGCTGCCCCAACCTGGTCGACGAGCTCCTCAGCGAATCCCACTTGCATGCCCCCCTGCAACCATGCGCCCTCAACTTGGCCAGAGCCCGAGGCGACGCGAACGAAGTCAACCATCTGCGTGGCCGGGTTCCCTGGCTCGTAGAGAATGCCGCCAGAACGGCCGACGCGCGACACCGCTTAACAAACTCGCACACCATCGGAAAGCCCGAGACAGCAGTTGCGTCGCCCGGCCCGCCGCGTCAACGGCTCGTTTGCTCAAGGTTGTCAACGATCGTGAGAATTCCCCAGTTGCGATCGTGAGAATTCCCCACCTTGCTCAGGGTGGTTGAGCCCGGCGCGCAGCGTCTGGAGCCGGGCGCGATGTCCGCGCATGCGGTAACTATCGCCGTCGATTTGGAGCACCGTCGCGTGGTGCAGCAGCCGGTCGAGGATCGCCGCTGCGACGGTCGTGTCTTCGAAGATCTCGCCCCAGCTGGCGATTCCACGGTTGGTGGTCAGGATGATCGAGCCGTGCTCGTAGCGGCGGCTGATGACTTGGAACAGGTGACTTGCCGCGGCGGCCGGCATCGGTAAGTAGCCGAGCTCGTCGATCACGAGCAGCTGCGGGCCGTTCCAGAAGCGCATCGTGGTTTGCCAGCGCCCCTCGATCGCAGCTTTGGTGGTGCGGGCAACCAGGTCTGCTGCGGTGGTGTAGTAGACGCGGTAGCCGGCGTGAACGGCTTTCAGCCCGAGTGCGATCGCCAGCATCGTCTTGCCGACCCCTGGCGGCCCGATCGCCAATACGTTGGCTCTCTCCTCGATAAAGCGCAGTGTCGCGAGCTCCTCGACCAAGCGACGGTCCACCGAGGGCTGGGCGGTGAAGTCGAACTCCTCCAGGGTCTTGGTCGAGGGGAATCCGGCCAGCCTGAGCCGCCCGGCCAGGCGACGCTCCTCGGTCGCTGTGACTTCGACTTCGAGCAGGTCACACAAGAACTGGGTGTAGCCCGGTTTCTCGGCCTCGGCGTGCTCGAGGGCGGCCGGCAGCTGCGCGGCTGCCGCGGTGAGCCTGAGATAGCTGAGGTGGCTGCGCAGTTGCTGGTAGGTCGCGTGCGTATTCACCTGGCGACCCCGGCGATCCGCGCGTACTTCTCGAGATCAACGACGACCTCGCGGCCGTCGTTGTGGCCACGCAGGCGAGCGGCCTCGGTGAGCGCCTGGTCGCCGGGTGGCCGGTTCGACTTTCGTCGGCACGGCGGGTCGGTCGTAAACGCGTCGAGAACGGCCCCTTCGAGCAGCTTTGCGTGCTCAAGGCTTCGCACAAGCTGTCCGGCGCCGGCCGGGGCGCGGCGATGACGCGCCACACGCCGCCCCGCAGCGGAGAGGATCTCCAGGTGCAGCTCGCCCAATCGGGCCGTCACGGTCACGGTTTGTCCGACAAGGCCGGGCTCAACGCTGTAGCGGTTGCCCTCGAACCCGACCAGTGCCGAACGGCCAACGACCCGCTGGGCGGCCAGCTGCGCGGGGAACGCGGTGCCCGGCAGCCCGAGCAGTCCCTCAGCTTCGGCAAGTTCTGCGATCGTCACCCCGTCGCGCGTGCGCCGGTCGCTGACCGCATGCGCCCACCGGTCAAGATCGGCTTGGGCTTGACCGATCCCACCAACCGGTGCGGTCCGCCACCACGAGCGCGTCACGTATTGAATCGCTTTCTCAGGTGACGCCCTTGCGCTGCGGCCGCCTGGGCGGGCACACCCATACCTCGACGCCGTAGTGCTTGGCGGCCTGTGCGAACTGGGTCGTGATCCGGTCCGTGCCCGGGTAGACAACGCTCGCCATCCGATCCGTTCGCCACGCGCGGCTGGTGCCGCCGAGGCGACGCAGGACTCCGTCGATCGCCTCGATCAGGTGCGCGAAGGTCATCCCCTCGCTGATCACCGCCCGGCATTTGCCCGAGAACGACAATGCGCCGACCAACACATAGGCCGGCTCACCCCAGGGGGTCTGGCTGAGCTCAAGCCAGTCGAACTGGATCTCCTCACCCGGTGTGTGGGCGAGCTCGATGGTGATGCCATGCCCGCCGGTGCGGCACGCCTCGCAGCGAGGCCGCAACCCGAGCAGTCGAACCTGGCGCACGAACGTCACATAGGAGCGCTCAAACCCGAGACCCAGGACCTCCCGGTAGAGCACCGTCCCGTCGACATGGGCATCGTCGGCAAAGCGCGCCGTCAAATACTCACGAAACGGTTCCACGCAGCTCGGCACCGGCTCACGCGAGCCCGCGGGCTCACCCAGGTACTTGCGGATCGTCTTGCGGTCACGGCCGGTGTGTCTGGCGATCGCAGATACCGACCAGCCCCTGCGCGCCAAGGCGTGGATCTCCACATCGTCCTCCTTTGTCAACATCCCCAGTGCCCCTTCCAGGTCTCGCAGGCTTCGACACCCGCGACCCTGGAGGGGGCCCCAGACAGAACCGCCCGCGGTAGCTTGCTGCGCTCGGGCCTACGGCCCCTCGCTCCCGCGAGCTACCGCGCCGGCGACATCAGGGGTGGGGAATTCTCACGATCGGATGTGGGGACGATTCCACGATCGCCGACAACATCACCGGCAAAGAACGCCCGATCACGCTCACGGGCCTGTCGACGCGCACCTTGTACACGTTCACCCGGACCGCCACGAGCGCGATCGGCACCGGGAAGCAATCGCGGCCGTCCAACGCGGTCATTCCCTAGTGTCATGAGTCGCTAGCTCATTGTGAAGTCTGATAAATGGGTTGTGCCACCTCCCGGAGCGGTTGAGATCGTTTTGACAGACACCGAGCGGGCGCAGCGTGAGGCGCTGGGCTCGGCGGCCCAAAACCGGTCAGGGCTTCGCGTTACGCTCGCGGATCGCGTTGGGCGCCGCCGACGGGGCCAACAACGCGCTGAGCCGTCCTGGGTTTGACGGAGACGGTGGCCTTGCCTGGTTCAGTGGAGTCGCGTTACTGGATTGCTAGGCGGCCGTCTTCGTCCGTTGATGTGTGATCTCGTACTCCACTGGGGTGCGCATGCCAAGCGACGAATGCCGGCGCTGGCGGTTGTGGAAGATCTCCAGGTATTCAAAGAGCGCGTTGGCCAGTTCCGTGCGCGTTTTCCATCGCGTGCGGTCGAGCAGCTCCACCTGCACGCGGCTCCAGAACGCCTCGATGACGGCGTTGACGCCCCTATAGTCAAGGAGTCGTTGACTCTTGGGGGTGGTCGACGTTGACGCGGGCGTAGATCTCGCGAGCGAGAAAGCGCTTGAGGCAGCGGATGATGTCCCGCTTGGAGAGGCCTTCGGCAGTGCGTCTGGCGACGTAGTCGATCGTCGGTTGGTGGAAACGCATCCGCACGATCACGACGCGGTAGAGCGCGGAGTTTGCTTGGCGGTGTCCGCCGCGTGAGAGGCGGTGGCGGTTGGTCATGCCCGACGATGCCGGCAGTGGACAGGCGCCGCAGAGCTTCGCGAATGCTGCTTCGGAGCGGATTCTCTCGGGGTTGTCGCCAAAGACGATGAGCATTTCGGCAGCGGTGTCGGCGCCGATGCCAAAGCCCTCGCGAAGGGCCGGGCAGGATTGGCGGGTGAGCCGGTCGAGCGCTTGGTCGTGGGTGGCGACCTCTGCGGCGAGATCGAGCCACCGGCGCGCGAGTGCCCGCAAGGCGTGCTTGACGGATGCTGCGGGGGTAGTGATCGGGCCGGGGCGGAAGGCTGCGCACCGGTCGATGAGCGCTTTGTCTGTGAGCGGGTTGAGCTGCTCACGCAGCTCGAGCGGGGCATTCACCACGAGGGCCTTAAGTGTGATGATCGCCTGTGTGCGAGCTTTGACGGCGGTGTCGCGGGCGATCTTGATCTGGCGGATCATCTCTGCCGCGCCGTCGGCTGCTTTCGGGATCGCCGTCGCCGCACCCGAGAGCACCGCGCGGGCGGCCTGCTCGGCGTCGAGTGTGTCGGTCTTGCCGTTGGTTCGTCGTGAGCGCCGGTCGCCGCGGTTGACTTCCACGACGCGGTGGGCGTGGCGGCGAAGCATGCGTGTGAGCCCCGCGCCGTAGCTGCCGGTGCCCTCCACGCCGAACGCCTCGATCGGGCCCAAGGCTCGTGCCCATGCTTCGAGCTCAACGTAGCCGGTGCTGTCGGCCGTGACGATGCGCTGGGCGAGACGCGCACCGAGATCGTCGATCGCAACCACGACGTGCAGGTGCTTGTGGGTGTCGACCCCGACGATAACCTTCCGCTCGAGACCGGTTGGCGCAATGCTGGACATGGCTGTTCTCCTGGGTGAGAGCGGTCATGCCTCCTGGCCGGGATGGGCGGACAGGACTGTGACGGGTCGTGTGTGAGAGCAGGCCCCTATTCGGTCACTGCCCACCCGGCCGGGAGGCGCCCTACAAGCGCCGCCCGGTGCGGCCGACAGATCAACGCCAAGGCACCCGAGGGGCCAGTCACAAGCAAGGGTCAGACCGCGACCGGGCAGCACGACAGATTCTGCTCACAGTCGCCACAATTTCTCGCGGGCTGAGCACCCCTTTGGTCCAGGGCATGCACGTCCCCCCATCAGGTGCGGCAGCCTTGGCTTGAGGGTGCGACGCGTACTCAGCGACGTAGTTGCCGTAGGACTGGACGCAGGCCTCACCCGGAACCGACCGGGCCGGCTCGCCGAGTCGCACCCGGTAGCCGTGTCCCGACGCGTCGTGTCGGTCGAACCACCGCATCTGCAACCGCCGGGACTGCTGAGGGTTTGGTTTCCATCTAACTTGTGAGGATTCGGTCCTCACGGAAGGATGATGACCATGGCCCGTGCCTACCCGGCCGAATTCCGCCACGACGTCGTGGCGGTCGCCCGCAAGCACCAAGCGCCCCTCAACCAGATCGCCAAGGACTTCGGGATCGCCGAGGCGACCCTGCACAATTGGCTGCGGCGGGCGGACATCGACGACGGGATCCGCCCCGGGGTCTCAAGCGCCGAGTCCGCCGAGCTGCGCGAGTTGCGCAAGCGCAACCGCCTGCTCGAACAGGAGAACGAGATCCTGCGCAGGGCTGCGGCCTTCTTCGCCCGGGAGCTGCCCCCAAAATGAAATACCCGCTGGTCTTGGACCTTGCCGCCGACGGGATCCCGGTCGCGGTGGCCTGTCGGGTATTGGGGTTCTCAGCGCAGGCGTTCAACAAGTGGCGCCGCAACCCGGTCTCACAGCGCGACTGGGACGACGCGCACCTGGCCGACGCGGCACTGGGTGTCCACCGCGACGATCCGGCGTTCGGATATCGGTTCATCGCCGATGAGCTCGCCGATGCCGGCTACCGCGCCAGCGAGCGACGGGTCTGGCGGGTGTGTTCCGAGCAGCGGATCTGGAGCATCCTCGCCAAAAAGCGCGGGGTCTCGCGCACGGGCGGACCTCCGGTGCACGACGACCTGGTCGAGCGGCAGTTCAGTGCAGACCGCCCCGACCGGCTCTGGCTGACCGATATCACCGAGCACCGCACCGACGAGGGCAAGCTCTACTTGTGCGCCATCAAGGACGTGTATTCCAATCGCATCGTCGGCTACTCGATGGGCGCCAGGATGACGGCATCGCTGGCTGTCGCGGCGCTGCGCAACGCCATCGGGCTGCGTGGGCCGGTCGGTACGACGGTGGTCCATTCCGACAGGGGTTCGCAGTTTCGATCCCGCGCGTATGTGCTCACCCTCGCCCGCAACGGACTGCACGGCTCGATGGGCCGTGCAGGCGCCTGTGGCGACAACGCGGCCATGGAATCGTTCTTTGCCCTGGTGCAGCTAAACGTGCTCGATCGCAGGCGCTGGGCGACGCGTGAGGACCTGCGCCTCGCGATCACGACCTGGACCGAGCGTACCTACCATCGCCGACGCCGCCAGCGCGCCCTCGGGCGCATGACGCCGATCGAGTTTGAGATCCTCCACTCGGCATCACTAGCCGCGTGAAGACACCAGCAAACAAGCGGAAACCGAACCCTCAGCAGTCCCCGGGATCTGGCAATCCGGCTAAACGCCTCTTTACAGGATGTTTGTCCTCTCCACTTCCCCAGACATTCCGCCATGTTCACACGGGCGGATTCTGGTCGAAGCCAAAGGTGCCGCCACGCGTGAATCAATCCGGGTGACGATCGGCCCAGCGATGGAGGGGTTGTGGAGATATCGGCTGGGTCGCTAAGGTCGGCAGTGGTCCCCCGGTTGCTGCAGTGAGGGAAGGGCACCTCGAGGTGACGGCATACAGTCGCCTGGTTCCGGCGCAACTCAGGGGATTCGCCGCGATTCTTGCGGTGCTCGTCGCCCCCACGTTGGCGACTGGCATCGGGGCGGGGCCCGCAAGCGCGGACACCGGAAATCACCCGTACGCGTCCATGCCGTGCGAGTTTTACGGATACGACACCGCCGGCGACTGCAACACGGCGTCCGGACCCTACGACTCCGGTCCAGTCAGGGACGGATCTGCATCCAGCCAGACACCTCAATACGTCATGCCTGGAACGAGTCCTAGCATCACCCGACTCGCGACCGGGGGCTATGAAGTGGCCTTCCAGTCAAGCACTGGAAGCCTCATAACCATTGGCGCTGGTGGAAATGTCAACTGGGCGCTGGGTATGGCGCCGGGCACGGGCCCGAGCATCACCGGTCTCCCGGCCGGCGGCTACGAAGTCGCGTTCCAAGCCAACACCGGGAGTCTGTGGACCGTCGGATCTGGCGCAGGGTCGAACTCACCAGGCGCGTGGGGAATGAGCATGGCGTCGGGCACGGGCCCGAGCATCACCGGTCTCCCGGCCGGCGGCTACGAAGTCGCGTTCCAAGCCAACACCGGGAATCTGTCGACCGTCGGATCCGGCGCAGGGTCGAACTCACCAGGCGCGTGGGGGCTGGGACTTGCGTCGGGCACGGGCCCGAGCATTGCCAGTCTCCCGACGGGCGGCTACGAAGTCGCGTTCCACGCCAACACCGGGAGTCTGTGGACCGTCGGATCTGGCGCAGGGTCGAACTCACCTGGCGCGTGGGGGCTGAGTATGGCGTCGGGCACGGGCCCGAGCATCACCGGTCTCCCGGCGGGCGGCTATGAAGTCGCGTTCCAATCGAACACCGGGAGCCTGTCGACCGTCGGATCCGGCGCAGGGTCGAACTCACCAGGCGCGTGGGGGCTGGGTATGGCGTCGAGCACGGGCCCGAGCATTGCCAGTCTCCCGACGGGCGGCTACGCATTCGCGTTCCAAGCCAACACCGGGAGTCTGTGGACCTTCATCTCTGGCGCAGGGGCGGGCGCATCAATGGACTGGCGGCTGGGTATGGCGTCGGGCACGGACCCGAGCATTACCGGTCTCCCGGTGGGCGTCAGCATGTCCGGCCCGACGGGCGGCTACGAAGGCGCGTTCCAAGCCAACACCGGGGGTCTGTGGACCGCCGGACAGTTCGCAGGGGCGAGCCCCCTCAGTGGTTGAGGCAACCATCATCTGCGACCTTGAATCTCACCGTCAGGCCCAGCGACTGGTTGGCACTCGATTCCGTCGACGGCACCGCAACGCCCTCGCCCGTCGTGGATCCCAGGACGTCCTCACTCCGTCCTGGGGCGGCCTCGGCCTGACCTCCCGCCGCCTGCCTTCGTTTGACACTTCGGCGCGGCGTCCGGTCGGCAGGGCCGCCTTCGAGGTCGCGTGATCTTAGTTGCTCCCCGGCGAGCCGCGGGCGCAATGCCCCTCGCGCCCTCAGCCGCGAGCACTGAGCGCGGGAACACCGTGGGAACACGCGCTGATGAGATCCCCGAAGGTCCAGGGATCCGGCGACCGGCGTACACGCTGGTATGCAGGGCGTTTTGTCCCGCCGCCTCCCCCGTCATTCCGCCAGGTTCACCCTTCCAAGGCAAACTTCGCAGGTTCGAATCCTGCCGCGCGTGCTCGCGACCAGTGCCGGTATGCAGCCAATTCGGGCACGCCACTCTCCACCTGGTCCGCGGCCTCACGGAGAAGCGCTACCACCGCCACCTGGTTCTTGGCTCGCTTCCGGTCAAGAAAGCCCATGGGCCGGCCGCCGCGCTCGCGCAGCTCGGGCGGCGGCTAGAGCGCCTTGACCACCTCGCCGCGTGACCAGCCGCCAGGCGGGCCACCACGCCGCTGCCCGAGCTTCTCGGCCGACCAGCTCCCGACCCGCGCCTTACTGCTCACCCTTCGACCTCCTGCCAGGTGTAGCCGCCCTGCCCGCTTGACCCGGGCGTGCCACGGCGGAACACTCGCTGCACCGGTCCAGCGGAAGGACGGGACGAGGTGCTCGGCAAGGGGCCGCTTGGTGTTGGGTGGGTGCTGGTCGTCTGTGCGGTCATCCTGATCGCGCTCGGCGGCACGTTCGTCGGGGTCGGCGAGTACGCCGCGAGCCAGCCTGGGCTGGTGTGTCCCCGGGGCACCGAGGTCCAGTCTGTCCAGCTCTTCGTCAACGCCGATGGGTCCGTGGATGACCTCGAGTGCCCTAACAGCCGCACCGACCGAACTGTGGCGAACCTGCTGCCCTCAGAGAACGCCGCGCTTCTCTCGCCGCACAGGGCGAACCAGCTCCGCGGGATCGGCGCCATCCTTCTGGTGCTCCCACTCGGTGCACTGCTGCTACTGCGATACCGCAGGGCCATCGAGGACTGGTTCGGGCCCGCCGTCACCCGGGTGGAGCGGGGTCGCGTCGTCTTCGAGGACGCGGCCATCACCGCCGACGCGGTGCATCAACGCGCCGAGCCGGGCCCGACGATCCCAGCGGGTGAGCTAGGTCCGAGGATCGCAGCGGACGCGCTGTGGTCTTTCGGGCTGCGGCGCGATCCCGGGTGGAGGTCACTGCGCCGCGTGGAGGTGCTTGCCGGGTTGATCATCTACGGGCTCGTTGTGGCCGTCGCCATCGCCGCGTTGATCTACTACTTCACGCATCCAAATCCCTTTATCTGGACAGTGAAGTGAGGTAGTCCGGCTGAACGGTGGCGCCCCCGAGCGCGTCCCGGCTCTGCCGTGCGGTCAACGTCGGCGGCCCATCAGCGCGCCTCCAGCGGGCGGCCCGCGGGATCGCCGCTATGACGAGCGACGATTTGCCATGGCCCCCCATTGCGCCGCCAGGCTCGACAGGAGTACAAGTGGCCTAACGGACCTTCACATGAGGAACTCCCGCGATGCGCAGGGCCTATCGCTGCCAGCGCTGCAACGGCGGGGCCGTCCGCGCGCAGGGAATGCTGTGCCTGGGCTGTCGGCAGTACTTGGGCCCAGAAGCGTCCGAGCGGTGGATCTCGGAGTGGCGGCGCAAGCACCCCAGATCGGAGTACCTGCTGGCCAAGCAGGCTGAGCGCCGGCCTGGGCCGATCTGGACGCCCGATCGAGGACCGAGCCACTGGGACTGGATCATCTTCGAAGGCATGCTCATGTTGGTCCTGTTCGTCTTCGTCGTGGTGGTCGACCTGCTGATCGGGGACTGGCGGGACTTCGCGTACTTGATGCTCGGCGCCTTGGGGTTGGCATGCCTGTTCCTGACGATCTACTCGTTCAGAAAGCCCGCCGACGACGCCGACGCGCAAGCGCCAGAATCGGAGAACTCGGGCGAGCCCTGATGCGCGGTCGCCAAGCTCGCCTACGCTGTTGAATCTCCGCCAGGCGACCGCGGCGACCATGCGCAGCGTCCTTCCGGGGCCCAAGCGTTCATCAATTCAGGGGGACTACGGGTGGAGCACACTTGGACCGCTCAGGTGCGATCGACCCCCGTGAGGCGGCAGCCGACCTGTCTGAACGATCCGAGCCCGCCCTACGCAAGCAGCACGCGACGGTGCGGACGCACGCCGCCGTACTCGCCGCGCGCGAACACCGCGCGAACACCCACGCGTGACCAGGCGGTCCGCGCGAGGAACAAAACGCCTGCTCCCGCTGATCTCAGCCGCCCCGCGTCGTCCAGCACAGTCCCTGCGTTGTCAATCGAAGGGTCGCTGGTTCGAGTCCAGCCCGAGGAGCTCAGCCCCAGACAAACTGCCCGCTTGTGCGGGCTTTGTTGCGGCCTATGCCGACCTGCGCAGCGAGACGACGTTCGACGGTGGGCACACAATGGGCACACCGTTCCCGGAGACCATCTGACGGGCCGTGATGATGGCCGTCTCCATGTCGACGCGCTCACGATGTCGGGCGTGCTCGAACTCCCGCGCGTAGTGCGTGCGGCAGACGTTCACTGTGCGCCCCGCGATGCGTGCGACGTCGACCACGTACTCCCCGCGGCGATCTGCCAGGACACGAACGAATGACGTCCCGACTTCGGCGTCGCCCATGACACCTTCGCCACCGCGGCCGCCGGGTCGAATGCACGCCGACACCAGGAGCCAACGTGAAGAACAACACGCCGGACAACATCAACTAAGAGAACTCCGCCCCAGCAAGGCCTGCCAGGGGCGGACCTTCCTCGGGCACCGCGCCGTGCTTGGCTTGGAGCCCGCCTGAGACCGGTTCAGGCTGACTTCGCCCACGGAAGACCTGATTCTCCCGCGTAGACGTAGCGATCGACGCCCCCGCGCGGGTTCCAGGTCCAGCGCACCGTGACGATCGCCGTCGTCGCACACGCAGCACACGGGCTCACGTAGTACTTCTTGGTCACGGCAGCCGCGACGTGAACACCGCCGCTGACCGATGGACGGGTGAACCTCGGAGCCCAAATGCCTCGCCACCCAGCATCGAACAGCAACTGCCCTGACGGCGGACGCAGGCTCGACGGCAGCGCGTACGACGACCAGAGCTGACGGGCGTGGGCACCGTCCCATTGCCACAGCGACGCGGGGAATCCCCCGTTGCCCACGGTGCCGCGCACCAGGAGGTCCGAGAACTTGCCGCCGTTGGGGTTGATCGCGAGCAGCGGAGCCAGGTGATCGACGGGCTCGCCGATGTTCGCGCGCTTTTCCGTCGCGAATCTGCCAGCGCCATCCCGTCACCAACGTGCCAGGTTCGCGCGCGCGTACCGCGACGACGTTCTCGACAGCGTGATCGTGGTCCCGGTTGTAGCTGATCGCCAGGGCGGCGGCGGGGCTCAAGGCGAGCGTTATGCCAGCGCCTAACAACGCAAGCAGACGCCTTCGCACACCGCACCTCGGGCCATCGACATCGACTTCCAGAACGCCCCGTCTGAGGGTCTGGTCGCGTCTCCTCACACCCGTGGACCGACCCTCAACACGTCCACGGGGCGGCCGAGCGTCCACGACGCGCCGCCGACGCTGATCTGTTGGACCACCGCATGCGCAGGGTTTTCGCGCTCCCGCACGGGTAATCGCCGCCAAGATGCCAAATACCTCTCAACCACAGCCTGAAAATCGGCGGCGAATCACTGTGTGGGCGGCGACGGGTGACGCGCCCAACGAGGGCACCATCAGGTCCCTCGTCAATCACAAAGACCCCTTCATGGCGGCCAGTCGCGTCGACGCACTTGCCACAGACCAGGAGCATGTCATCCGCGCCGCCGGATCTACTGCGGCACGAGCGTAGGGAGCTAGCTCACCGTGACTTTGCTGAGGTGGACATGCGTGACCGTAGACGAGCTGACGTGCTCGACGCACGCGTAGTCATTGAAGTCCACACCCACGTTCTCGAACAGCCGCTCACCGGTACCAAGCAAGACCGGCACGACGACCAGATGGAGGTCATCGACGAGTTGTGCTGAGAGGTACTGCCGGACGGTGGCCGCGCCGCCGCCCACGACAACGTCCTGCCCGTCAGCCGCCGCGAGCGCTCGGTCGAGGGCGGCCTCGATCCCGGAATCGACGAAGTGGAAGGTTGTGCCCCCCTTCATTTCGATCGAGGGATGCGGAAAGTGGGTGAGCACGAAGACTGGGTGGTGGAACGGCGGGTTGTCGCCCCACCAGCCAGTCCAGGCGTCGCTCTCCTGCCACGGACCCCGGATTGGTCCGTACATATTGCGGCCCATGATCGTGGCGCCGACCCCCTGCTCGCGCTGCGAGATCCAGGCGTTGTCGATGCCTGTCTCGCCGCCAGCTTCGCCGATCATGTTCCGCCCGTATGCGGTCGTCCACATCCACTCGTGAAGTCGCGGCCCGTTGACACCGAGCGGGTGGTCAACGTCCTGATCGGGTCCGGCGACGTATCCGTCGAGTGACATCGCGAAGTTGTGTACACGAACTCGTGGCATGGGTGGGTCCGTTCACTCGCGGACTGCGGCGCGTCTCATGGCGCCCGCTGCGGTAAGCGCCCCCTCAAAGGGGGTTAGAGCGAATCGACTGTGGACGACCAACCGCTGGAGTCGACGTCGTCGCGAGAGGTTGGTGCGTCAGACGGGCACGCACTACGGCATTGTGACGCCCTCAGCCAAGGTCGCTGCGATTTGGCCCAATGCGGCCACCATTCCCTCCTCCATGCCCATCGACGCGAGCTGCTCCATTGCCTCGAGCGACGGGAATTGCGTCTCTATGGCCATGAGGGTGCGGCCGCCGCGCTTCGTCAGGGTGACGAGCATGGTCATGGTGGGCATCGCGTCGTTTGGCGTTCCGTCGTCATGGGCGAATCCGTTGTGCAGCTCCAGCCGGTTCGGCGGCTCAACGGCGAGTACCTGCCACCAGCCGTGGAACTTGTCGCCATGGGGCCCGGTCATGAAGTACGTGACCCGCCCGTCCGGCACAAGATCATGGTCCACGAAGGTCGCGGGGTAGGTCGGTGGGCCCCACCAGCGCTCGAGCTGCCTCGGGTCAGCCCACAGCTGCCAGGCGCGCTCGACGGTGACCTCGAGCTCGGCGGTGATCGTCATGGTGAGGGCCTTGGGGTCCTTGCGGACGCTCGTGACGGTCATGTTCTCGGTCCTTCCTTGTGTTCGTCGGCGAGCATCTCGCCGATCCGATCGATGCGGCCTTCCCAGACGGCTTCCAGCTGCGCAAGCAACCGGTAGGCCTTACGCATCGTGTCGAGGTTGCCGCGCACGAGCTTCTCGCGGCCCTTGCGTTCCTTGACCACAAGCCCCGCACCCTCGAGCGCAGCGACGTGCTTTTGCACGGCGGCGAAGCTCATCGGGTAACTGCGAGCAAGAGTGGAGACGTTGTGCTGACCTTCGAGCGTCCGTAGAAGGATGTCGCGCCGGGTGGCGTCGGCGAGGGCGTGGAACACCCGGTCCGTCTGGTCGCTTGTAAGATGATCTACAACCATTTGGTTGTAGCTAAGCACAACGCGGCGGAGGTGCGCAAGGTCTCGTGCTGCACGGCTCCGATCCAAGTCCGCCGCCCCGCGATGAGCAGCCGTTGATCGTGTTCCCGCCGGATGGAATTGGTGATCCGCGAGCGGCCCTCAGACGTTCTTAGAGGTCGAACCCCTGCCAGGACGACCGGCGCGCTCTGCGAGCTGCTCAGATCTGGCCGTGTATTCCTTCAGCCACCCCTCCGCCGTGGGCACACCACCGGCACACCAGGTTGTGAACCCTGGGGAAACGCCGGGGCCGCCGTCCGCCCAGAACACCGTAACGGAGGCCGTTTCGCTCCCGGCCATGCCCTGCGGTTCCCACAAACATCGGCCTCCGGGGCCAAAGGTCCCAGGTCCGAATCCCGCCGCGGTTTGCATCCCGGCAAATGGCGTGGGAAGCCGCCGAGATGGGGGTCCACCGGGATATCGTCGTGGTATCAAGGCAAGGCGTGCGCCTGTTGCCATGGGCCACCCCTTTGCGCCTTGAGCGCTCGGTGCCCACAGCGAAGGAATGCCACATGCCGACGTATATAACGCTGTTCACCTACACCAACGCCGCATGGCACGAGATGGTGGAGCGCCCCGAAGATCGGGAGGCCGCAACGCGAGCGGTGATGGAGGCAAACGGCGGACGGCTCATCGCCTTCTATTGGATGTTCGGAGACCACGACGGGTTCACCATCTATGAAGCGACGGATTCGGTCGCCGCCGCGACGGTGCTTGCCGGTATCACGGCGACAGGGCGCATCGAAAAGATGGCGACATATTCACTCCTGACCGGGCAAGAGGCGCTGCGCGTCCTGGAACAGGCCAAGTCTTCGAGCACCGACTACGCGCCCCCCGGCGGACCGAGAGCGTGGTTTAGCGACTTCGAATCGCACGGGTAGGCCGCAGGTCGACCGGCCCGCTGGTCTCCGGAGTGGAGACCCCGGTCATGGGCACTTTTACCTGTCGACCGGGGTCTCTCCTGACGCCTCCCGCAACGCGTCAAACGAAGAAGCGGCGTATCCGCGCGGCCGGGGCTGCCCGGGGGCACACCTGGGGCACACGCGCACAGGAACTGGCGGGAATCCGCGGGACTGGCTGGTGTTCCATGCCCGCTTGCGTGCAGGGGTTTAGGTCCCGCCACGTCCCGCATCATCCCGCCACAATTAATCGAAGCGTTGCTGGTTCGAGTCCAGCCCGAGGAGCTCAGGCCGGTTCTGGGGCAAGTTCTGAAGTAGTCGGAAAACCGGTCCAATGGCCGGTTTTCGCGGATCTTGCGTCTGCTTCACCCCCGCGGGGCCCCGCGACGAGGCCACCTCGCGACTGGAGCGCGACCCTCAGCGGGTCATTCCCGTCGCCACGCGCGACGTGCCCAAAGACCGGCAGACGACAGCGCGGGAGCCCCGACTGTGGTGCCTGTCTCGCCCCCCCGGTCAGGGGCTGACCAGGACGGCCACGAGCGCGGATGGCGGCGCAGTTGAGGGCGGCCCGCGATGGGTCCGGCAGCCCCCACCCACCAGCAACCGCCGGCGCCGGGTGCACACGATGGTGGTGCGGTACCTGCCAGGCGTGAGTGCGCGCGCTCGAGCGCGGACCTGACCTGATCCGAGCCAGCCCTGGCGCACGAGGACCCAGATCCATTCGGCGACACCGCCCAACGTTCGGACGCACACGAATATCGGGAAGTGGCCCGACGGCCGCACGCCTTGGGCGTTCCAGGAGTCGGGCAACATCCCGGCAACGATCAACCCGATGCAGAGCGCGACGATGGCCACGAGCGTGATGACTGGCCCCATCCGGGACTCGAAGCTGCGAGAACGAGCGCGGCCGGCGCAGCTGCACGCACCGGGGTCTGCAGGGTCGTTCAGACCGGTAGCGGCCGTCACGTCAGGTGCGCCCTGGCGCTCACGCCGCGGACCTGGGGGCTCGTCGCCTAGGCGGACTCGGCCAGCGGCACTATCGCCCAGACCGCGCATCAGGCCACCGTGAACTAGGGCCACAGGCGGTCCATCGAGGAACTCATTTCCAGTCACCAGGCTCAGACCAGCCGGACAGAGTCCCGCCTCCGGCGCGTCGGCTCGTCCGACACGCGATTTGAGATTTCGGCTCGTTCGACGGCGCGTACTGGTAGCGTCGCTGCCATGCAGCGGGTGTACGTGACAGGTGGACTTGCCCCAGCGATTGCCGTCGGTGCTGTGGTCGTTGCGGGGTGCGGATCAGCCTCAGCGTCGGGCGCCGCGAGATCGGCGCACGACAATGTGATCGTGCCCAGCCTCGTCGGCGTTCCGATGAGCAACGCGGCCACCGAACTGGCCTGCGAAGGGCGAACTCCGAACGCGGAGCGCACCCGTTCGGCAACCACTCCGACACCGCCAACCACCGCGCTCGATGAGCCGCCAACGGTCTCGACGGAACCGCTAGCAGGGACGCAGCTGGCGCTCAAGACGACTCTCGACCTGGCATACCTCAGTCCGCCGAGCAACCTGACCGCGATCACGGCCGAGGGCCGGAACTAGGACGGGCAGCGAGGAGCTTGTCGTGGCATCGACGGATCCCATTTGTCTGGTTTGCTCGCGCCCCCTCACCTACTGCAACATGTGGTCCGGTGAGATCAAGGATGATTATGTGTGTCTGCGATGCGCCCTGACCATGGTCGGCTTCTGGCAGGACGGCTTTAGCTTGGGAAGGTCACACGAACAGGTCGCCGGACCCTCACGGCGCCCGGCTATCGACCGCGTCTACCATCAGCGTCGATCCGACCAGGGTTCATGTTCCATCTGTGCTGCGCAAAGCGTCACGCTTGAACTCGTCTATGACAGAGCACTCTGTGCGGACTGCCTGAGCACGCTCGGGGAATCGGTCAACGAGTGGCGCAAACGCACGCCGTGAAGCCCTCCGAGTCCCAAGCCGGCGAGAGCAAGGCCCAAGCGGCGCAGGAGCCGAGGACCGTACCGTCGGCGGCCCGCGGCGGACGGAAACCCCCCGTCGGGCAGTTTGAGGACATCATCCTGCGCGTCGATGGCGGCCGAGCCACCATTATCATCAACCGTCCGCAGCGCTTGAATGCCCTGCGCACGACGACGCTGTACGAGCTGTGCCACGCGCTTGCCGAGATCTCCGATGATCCTGGAGTCGGTGTCCTTGTCCTGACGGGGGCCGGAGAGCGCGCGTTCTGCGTTGGCGGCGATGTGCGCGAGCCGACGCGGAGCGAACGCGACAAGCGCGAACAAGTGCGGCTCTACCTCAAGTTGGGCGAGTCGCTTCGCTGCTGCGGGATCCCCGTGATCCTGCGCGTTCGCGGATACTGCATCGGCGCCGGCCACGAGTTGAACGTCATTGCGGACCTGACGATCTCGGGCGCTTCTGGTGTGTTCGGGCAGGCGGGTACCCGCCTGGGGTGGGCACCGATTTGGTGGACAGCCCAGATGCTCGCGCGGACCGTCGGCGACAAGCGCGCCCGCGAGATCGTCTACCTCAGCCAGCGCTATTCGGCCGATGAGGCGCTCGCGATGGGGTTGGTGAATGTCGTCGTTCCCGACGATCGGCTCGACGCGGAGGTCGATCGCTGGTGCCAGGAGATCCTTCGCAATTCTCCAGAGGGACTCCGCCTTGCCAAGATCGGCTTGAACGCCGTCTCCGACCAAGCGCGCGGCTCAATCCTTGCCTCGATCGAGGCCAACGTGCTCAATCACCGGTACGGCCCCGATCCGGCCGAGGGCATCCGTGCGTTCCAAGAGGGCCGGCCCGCTGACTGGCGCCCGCAGCGCGCCGGGCAAGGGCCACCACCGGACGCGACATAGCCTCCGGCCAAAGCAAGGCTTCTTCGGCACAGCACTTGCATCGGGCCGGTTGCACGCCCCACAAGACACTGGTCCGCCGATGTGAGATGGCAAACAAAAACGGGATCTCGCAACCCCAGAAGAGGCCAGCTCAGACCCTTCCGAAAGGTTTGCCCAGGCGGCTCTTCGCGTGCGCCACGCCGAGGTGTCTCACGCATGGCCGCCATCACCGGCGCCTGACGATTCCGCGACAGGCTTCGCGAGATGTGGACGATTCTCCAACTGGGCTGTGTCGAGCGCCCCACCGTGTCGCGCCCGGTGAACCCGGCAGTGTGGACCCGACGCACCAACCTGGTGACCTCGGCGCTCGTGTTGGTCGTCAACGCGATCGAGCGCGGAACGACGTCGAGCCGGCGAGCCGCGACGGGTCAGATGCCCGCGAGGGACTGGCGCGGGTCGCAGTCTGAAACCTCCACCACAGGCGTGGTTAACGCTGGCATGGTGCCGCTGACCAGATGGGGCTTGAATTCAGATTTAGTACCGATTAACTTTCAGTCGTGACCTCGCTACGTCAGATTTCGCCGGCCATGCAGGATTATGCCAAGGCGATCTACGCACTCGAGATGGAAGGCGGCGCGGGCGCGTCCACAAGCGCCCTGGCCGAACGCCTCGGCGTCACGTCGCCTTCCGTGTCCGCGATGCTGCACAGGCTCGAGAAGCGCGGCCTGATCGAGTGCGAGCCCTACCACGGAGCCCGGCTCACCGAGCAGGGCCGCCGCGTCGCGCTCGAGGTATTGCGGCACCACCGCCTGCTTGAGACCTTCTTGTCACAGGAACTCGGTGTGCCGTGGGATCGGGTGCACGACGAAGCAGAGCTGCTCGAGCATGTGATCTCGGAGGACCTTGAGCAGCGGATCGCGGCCAAACTCGGGGATCCGCTGCGCGACCCGCACGGTGATCCGATTCCGCGCCCTGACCTTCGCCTCGACGATCCCCCGACCCAGGCTCTTTCGGACTTAGCGGCGGGCGCACGCGGGCGGTTCGTGCGGATCTCAGACGCCAACCCCGACATGCTGCGGTACCTCGACGAGCTTGGGATCTCCCTCGGGGAGACGTTCGAGGTCGTCGAGACTCCACGCTTCGGCGGTGCCCTGACCGTGCGCTTCGGCCAGCACGCCCACATGCTCGGCGGAGAGTTGGCCGCTGCGATGCGCGTGGAGGTCGCGTGAGCGCGGCTGAACACCGGCCCGGCAACCAGGGCGTCGAAGCCGGTGGCACGGTCGTCATCAGCTCGGGGATCGCACTGCCACCACTGACCAGCGAGGACGCCGCCCGGTCCGCCGATCGTTCGCGTGTACATCACGCACGGTTACACGGGCGGCGCTGGCATCTGCTGTGGCTGCTCGTGGGTCCCGGAATGCTGGCCATGCTCGGAGAGAACGACGGGCCGAGCATGATCTCGTACGCCGCCGACGGCGCGGCGTACGGGCTCAGGTTCTTTCTGCCGTTCATCCCCGTGCTCTTTGCGATGGCGTTTGTCTGCCAGGAGATGTCCATGCGCGTCGGCGCAGTCACACACCGTGGCTACGGCGAGCTGGTCCTGCAGCGCTACGGGCCGGGCTGGGGCTGGTTCGCCGCCGCCGACCTCACCTTCACGAACTTGGTCACGCTCGTCAGCGAGTTCGTCGCGATCCGCGTCGGGTTGGCCTATTTCGGGCTCGGCGCCGGCGTGGCCGTCGTGCTCGGGGTGGGCCTGGTCCTGTTTACGCTCGGCGGGCGGCGCTACTGGCGCTGGGAGCGCCTCGTGCTCGGTCTGGCGCTATTCAACGGTCTGTTTCTGGTCGCTGCGATCCTCGTGAAACCCCACTTCGGAACGATCACCGGCTCGCTCGACGTCAACCCCTTCCCGAGCGGAAGCTTCAACACCCTGCTGCTGCTCATCGCGTCAACGATCGGTGCCACGGTCACGCCGTGGATGATCTTCTTCCAGCAAAGTGCCTCCGCGGACAAGGGGATGACCCCACGCGACATCAGACACGGCCGCTATGACACCGCGGTCGGGGCGGGCTTGGCAGCAATCTTCGGGGTCGCGGCACTGATCGCCGGTGCCGCATTGGTCACCCACAACGGATCGGGCATCCAAGGATTCGCCGGTGCCGGGTTCCCGCAAGCGCTCGCACACGTGGCCGGCCGGGCGGCGGCGAGCGTCTTCGCCCTCGGCCTCGTCGAGGCAGGCGCCGTTGCGATCCTGACGATCTCCGCGAGCACCGCATACGCCGCGGGAGAATGCGTGGGGGCCGCCCACAGCTTCAACAGCTCGCCGCGGCACGCCGCCGTCTTTCATGCCGTCAACATCGGTGCCGCGCTCATCGCAGCGGCGGTCATCCTGATTCCGGGCGCGCCCCTGCTTGCGATCGCGCTCAACGCCAATGTGCTCGCGACCGTGCTGCTCCCCATCAGCTTGGTGTTCATGCTCATGCTCGCCAATGACAAGGGCCTGATGGGACCATGGGCCAACAGGCGCTCGACGAATGCAATTGGCATCGTCGTGGTCATGGTCGTCGGACTTTGCGGAGCCGCCTACGGGATTGACTCCTTTCTGCTCACTACGCACCTCATCGGGTCATGAGCGTGCCGGATCCTGCCACGAACGGTGCACCGCCAACCTCGTTCAGCCGCGATGAGGATCTGCAGGCGCAGGAGCGCTTTGAAGACCAGCTGATCCTGCACCTCGAGCGCGATCAGTTCGTTGCTGAGACGTCTCGCCCGGTCCCACGCGCCCAGCTCGGGGCCCGCACCACGGCCGCGCTGTGGGCGCTTCGCGTCTTTGCCGTGCTCGTCAGCGCGATGGTGGTCTACACCTTCATCGCCGAGCTGCACTGACCAGGTGCCAGGCCCGACGCCGCCGCACGACCCGCTCGCTGACGCCCGACCCCATCCGCCCGCACTCATCGGTGGGGTCGGGAACACGCATCCGGGCATCCCGGGAACTGCGCACCTGTGACAGGCGGCCAGTTGCGGCCGCGTTTCCCACCCTGTCCCCCATCATCACGCCGGCGTGAATCGAAGGGTTGCGGGTTCGAGTCCAGCCCGAGGAGCTCCCCCGCGTCAGGGGCACGTTCGGGAGTCGTGGGAACACTGCTCGGACGGGCGGTTTTGCTCGTTCCACGCAGGTCGTGCGAAGGGCCCAGGCGACCCGGGACGGCGAACGCCCACCTCAGACGCGGCGTCCGGCCCGCACGGAACCGGCGTGTGTCAATGCGGCCAGGCACGAGCTACACAGCAGACGCGAGACGCCCCCTGTGACGCCCCTCCGGCATAACTTCCCCCAAAGTGCCAGCCGAGGGGCGCCACGGTGCAGGCGGGGCCTCCGCGAGGAAGCCCCCTGCATGTCACCACGAAACACATTGTCGGCACGTTCGACAAGTTTTTTAACGGCAATTCATCGATAACGCTGGCGGGCGACTCGCCAAAGGTCTAAAAATGGATGCGAAGAAGGCGCGGCGGCGATTGCGCGAGCAATGGCAGACGCGCGACGCAGGGAGCGACAACCACGCTGATGACCATCGGCCCCATCCACTCCGCACCGGAGGGATCACCTGCCGAAGGAGCGGCGGTCACCAGCCCATAGCATGTGGTTCGTAGGCGGCGGCCACCCAAGCGCCGCCCCAAGCGCAGTCCCGAAATCGGCCGTCGCGCCTTCTCCACCAACCTGGAGATCCGCCCAGTGTCGTCCGGTGGGCACGGACCTGTTCGGTCGGTCGTGCAGCGCCGCCCGTACGCCGCGGCGGGATTCACACACGAAAGACCCGCCGAAGCGGGTCTTTCGTGTGCCGGTGCCCCGTTAGGAGCACCTGCAGCGTGGCGAAGCGACGATGCCGGCCACCAGCAGCGCGAGGGCGATCAGGACGACGAGTGCCTTGCCCTTGCCGTGGCAGCGCCGGCTGCAGCAGGAGCAGGTGCAGTGCCCGTGGCAGTGACACCCACAGCAGTGGTGGTGGCACCCGCAGCTGCCACCGTCGTGCTCGTGGCATCCGCATCCGCCGTGGCGATGGCGATGTCGCTGGCCGTGCGCATGGTCTTTGCCGTGACAGCACGCGGTCTGCTCGCCCTCGTGCGGCTCGTCCTCTGCGGCGGGGTCGGGCTCTGGGACCTGTGAGCTCATCGGTCTTCTCCTTGCCGGTGCCGGTCCCCTTCAGCGTAGCGCGCAACGTCGCCCGGATGCGGCGCCGGCGTTTGCCCCCCGCTGGACCCTTCAGGCGGCATCCCCTACGGTTGCGGTCGACCACCGGACCCGACACGGACGCTTGTCTTGGACGACTCACCCAGGTCACCAGGTCCCGACCTGCCTTCCCGGCCCGGTGGCCGGAAGCGTCGCTGGCGGCGGTGGATCTTCGCCGGCGGCCTCGCGCTGGGGGCGATCGGCACCGCCGGTGTGGGCCTTGCCCTCACGGCGTCCCCGGCGCGGCCGTCCCAGCAGATCCCCGCGACCCACGCCTCCCGAACCGCGCCGGCGGGGCCGACGACAGCTCCGCGGCCGGTGGTCTACGTCCAGGCAGGGCATCAGCCGCCCGGCGAGCCGGGATACCTCGCTCAGACCGGCGCAAGCGGCGGCCCATTCGGCAGCGAGGAGGCATTCAACGTTCGCCTGGCCGCCGCGCTCGAGGCGAAGCTGCGCGCAGCCGGCGTCATCGTGCACCACACCCCCGCCAAGGTGACCCCATGGGGCGCCCAGGGGGCCGTGTTCATCAGCGTGCACTTCGATGAGGCCGGCGGCAGCGCCGGCATCGGCTACGCGGTGGACGAGCCGGGACGCGGCGAGAACTACTATCACGGCGAAGGCACCGGGACGGCCAGCCCGGTCCCCTACCGCGATTCGGCGCCCCATCGACGCGCCACCCAGGTCACGGCCGCAGTGCAGGCGCACTCGCTCGAGCTCGCCCGCGATCTTGCCGCGACGTTCCGGCCGATCTTCACCGCCAAGAACGGTGCGCACAGCTACTTCCGGGGGGTCGAGCCCGGACGCAAGGGCAACGTGCGAATGCAATTCTTCTACGGCTATTACCGGGTCAACACCGGCGCGCGGGTCCTGATCGAGTGCGGTGCAGCGGGCGCCGACAACGCGTTCCTGCGGCGTATCACCCTCATCGCCACGTCGCTGAGCAGCGGCATCCTGAACTACCTGCGCCAGACCCACCAGCTGGGCGCGTAGGGCCCCGCGCCCGACCGGCCTGCGTAGCCGCCGCCGCCCGTCGCGCTGGCAACGGCCGACGAGGCCCGCGGATCGGCGGCGTGCGGTGCGCGGCAGCCGCCGCGAGGCATATCCTTGACGCACCGGAAGGCCCTAGCGTTGCTCCAGCCGCACGGGTTGGCGCGTGGGGCCTGCAGCCATCTCAGGAGCCGCTCGTGGGTATTCGTGGTCTTCTTGCAGTACTGCTGATCGCCGCGACGGGCACCGGCTGGGCGGTCGGCGCCCCGTCCGCCACCCACAGCTCCGCCAGCGCACCCACGTCGACCGCGACGCACGCCACAACAGCGCGGGTCGTTCCGGCGCCAGGCGCATCAGGGATCACCCCGTACGTCATCGGCGGCCGTACTGCGTCGCTGGCGTCGTGGCCGTATCTGGTCGCGGTCATCAGCCCCGAGGGCTTGTGCACGGGGGACCTGGTCGGCGCGCGCTGGATCCTGACCGCCCGCCACTGCGTCACCGACCCCCAAGGGGGCGTGTATCTGGCGGGATTAATGCGGGTGACCGTCGGCGGCGGGGCGCTCTTGATGCGGCGCGCCTGGGTGACTCCTGCGCGCATCCTGCCGTACCCGGACTACGACCCGGACACCGCGATCGGCGACCTGGCGCTCATCGAGCTGCCCCACCCGACGACGCGGCAGACCGTGGAGCTTGCCGACGTAAATCCGGACCCAACGCTCAACTGGACCGTCCGCATCGCCGGGTGGGGCCTGACCTCTGACTTCGGCGTGACCCCGGACGCCCCGCAACAGGCCGACACCGTGCTGTGGAACCAAGCGTACTGTTCGTCCACCGAGCCCTCGGTGTACGACCCGACCACGGAGCTATGTGCCGGAGGTCCCGACCAGAGCGGCAACAACCAGTACCCGTCGGTCTGCAACGGCGACTCGGGCGGCCCGCTGATCGTCCCGGGCACCGGCGGTGCGTGGACCGACCGGCTGTTGGGCATCACCGATTACGGATCGTTCATGGGTTGCGATTTCTTCCCGAACGTCTTCCAGGACGTCCCGGCCCACCTGGGCTGGATCCTTGGGACGACCGGGCTCGGCCCCGTCCCCGTGCTGCGCGCGCACGAAACCGCGGCCGGGCAGGACATCGCCACCGTCAGCGTGTGGCTGCGCGCCTCAGAGGCGCGGACGACGGTTGAACTCCTCAACCCGAACGGCAGCCTGGCGGTCTCCGCACACGCACAGGCGTGGCATCACGCCCCGGTGCGGCTCACACTCCGTGGGCTCACGCCGGGTTCGCAGACGCCGGGGTACCGCGTCGTGACCGTGAACGCCTACGGGACCGCCGGCGATGTCCCGGTGACCGTGCACACCCTCACCCCGTAGCGCGCGATGGTCGGCCAGCGGGCCCGCGCACGCGTGCGACACTCCGTGGGCGCCGCGCTCATCACGGGGGCGTTCGTGCCCCTGCTCGCCGCGTGCGGGTCCACCTCGACGACCCCTCAGTCCACCCAGGCCAACCTGACCGTCACGCTCGATCCGGGGGTGCCGACCGCGAGGCCGCAGACGTGGAAGGTCTCATGCCCGAGCCCAACGCACCAGACCGCCTGCAGGCGCCTGCGTGAGACACGCGACGCCTTCACGTCCCCGCCGCCCGACGTCGCGTGCACGTTGATCTACGGCGGCCCCGAGGTGCTCACCGTCACCGGATACGTCGGCGACCGTCGGGTCGATTACCACACCGGACGGGCCAATGGATGCGAGATCGCCGACTATGCGCGGGACCTCGCGCTCGTCGCACCGTTCAGGCCTGCCGGGAAGACGTCGTCCTCGGGCGGCGCAGGATGACGCCGGCCGAGATCGCGGCGTACCTCACCGCGCGTGGGACGTGGACCTATTCACGCTCCGGCGGACCCGGTGGCCAGCGGCGCGATCACGTCGCCACGCAGGCACGACTGGAGATCACCCGCGCCGATCTGGAGGGACTGCCCGCGCCGCTCGGCGACCGCCTGCGCGTCGCCCTGGCGCTGGAGGTCCGGCCGCTGCGGCTGCGCTCGGGAACCGAGCGCCTTCGTGAGCACAACCGTGCACGTGTCGTCGCTCGCCTCGAGGCGAGGATCCGCGCGGCGCTCGCGCCCCCTGCCCCGGCGCGCCGACCGACCCGCCCGTCGCGCGCGTCGGTCGAGCGGCGCCTGGCCGACAAGCGGCGCCGGGCGACCACCAAAGCGGCGCGCCAGATACCGGCCGACTGACCGAGCCCGCGGCGCGCCGGCTATGCGTCCAGACGGACCCCGAAGCCCCGCAGGTGCAGGTCGTTGAGCATCGCGTGCAGGGAGGCTCCGTGACCGGTAAAGGCCCAGCTTGAAAAATCGACGGTCGCATTCCAGAGCGCCTGGTTGAACAGTGTCGCGTCAGTCCACGGCGGCAGATGCGCCTCGCCCCGCCCGACCCCAACCATCACCTTCGGCGGCCGCGCCTGCCGATAGAACCCACCCGCGCTCGGAAAGTCGCCGTACTGGTCGTCATAGGAATCTGCGATGAACACCGGCTTGTTGTTCGCCCGCCGCTCCGCGCTGCCCGCGTTGATCGACGTGCGACCGCCGGAGAAGATCAGGTATGCGTCGATGCGTCGGTCGCGATACCCGCGATTGAACGCGAGCGTCGCGACGGTGCTGCCGCCGTCGCTGTGGCCAGCGAGCGCAATCTCAGACCGGTTGACCAGGACGGGCAGCGTGAGGTTCAGCACCTGGGTGAGGACGGCCGGCAAGTCGGCCGCCTGCCGGGCGCTCGCCGCCCCTTGCGACAGCAACCCGGGCCCGCGCGACATCCCGGGACTCGTCGGAGCGATCACCAGGAAGCCTGCCGACGCCCACGCGCGCAGCATGCTGGCGTAGACGGTCGGGTTGCTGTCCCAGCCGTGGGCAAACTCGATCGCGGGCACAACGACGCCCGCGGTCACCCGCGGGATCACGAGCATCGTTCTGAGCACGCGCGACCCGCGGTGCAGGACGACCCAACGCGTTGAGGTTGCGAAGTTGTGCACCCGGTGGAGCGTGAGGACAAACGGCTTCGTGGCGGCGGGCGCCGACACGGTCGCGTCCTGACTCGCCACGACAGCCGGCACCGCGGCGGCCACGACCGTCGCGGCCGCCGCGGCAACGACAACCGCGCGGAGCCCACGCCGACGAGCACCACGATTGCCGGTCTGCCGGCGATCTGCACGGCCGAGTTTTCCCATGGCGGGTCCTCCGTGCGCTTAACGTTGCACTAACACTGTTCTTAGGACCGATATAGGACAGTGCCCGAGGGTTCCCTCCATGGCAACCGCAAATAGCCTCGTTGATCGCCCGAGCCCGGCCCCCCGCATCGCGCACGAGCCACGTCAGTTGCGCGCGGACGTCCTCGTGGCGATCGTCGCCTTCGTCGGCCTGTGCATCGCGGTCCTCATGCGGGCCCCTCAGATGCTCGAGCCGGACGACTACGCGTACCGCGCCTCCATCGTGGCGCTCAGCCACGGGCACATCCTGCTCAGCAATGCCCAGTACCTCGCCCTCGAGCACCAGCTTGGGCAGGCGACGGCGAGCGGCGGCCCCGGCGGGGGCGGCGCGATCCAGCAGTGGGACCATTTGGCCAACGGGCTGTGGATCTCCGAGAAGAACCCCGGCTATCCGTTCCTCGCCGTCGCATTCCAGTGGCTGGGCGACTTGCGCCTGACGCCCCTGTTCTACGGCGCGCTCGCGTCCGTGGGCCTGTGGTTCGGAGCCCGCCGCTGGCTCGGGCGCTGGGGCGGCGCATTCGCCGTCGTGTTGTATTGCTCGTCCGGCGCCGCGCTCGCATTCGCCTGGCGAGCCACGATGGAGACGTTCACCGACGCATCGCTGGTGGCCGCGGGGGCCGGCGCGCTGCTGTGGACGCTGCTGGCGACCGACGCCCCTGCAGCGTCGCCGTTGCCTGGTCGGCCTCGCGGCGCTGCTGGCGCTCGTCGCCGCCACGTTTACCCGGTATACGGATGTCATCGCCCTGGGCGTGGCGGTGCTCGCAATCGCCGCTCTGGCACGGCGGGTCGGCATCACCTGGCGGACCCTGCAGATCTGGACGGCCGGCCTGGCGCTCGCCGGGGCCGGCATCCTTGCCTTCAACCACTACGCCTATGGCGCCTGGGACAAGACCGGGTACGCCTCGGGCGAGATCACCTTCTCGCTGAGCGCCCTGTCGCCCAACGTCCAACACATGCCGGCCCACCTCGTCCTGGCGATGCCGATGTTGCTGCTGGGTCTGATCGCCGTCGGCTGGATCGCGGTGCGGGCCATCGCCGCCCGCCGCGTGGCCGATTCCGCCGCGCGCCGGCGTGACGCGGTAATCGGCGGCGTCCTCGGGATCGGATGGCTGGGCGTCTGGGGCCTGTACCTTTGCTACAACTGGACCGCGCAGATGAGCGCACAGTCCGGCAGCGCCATCCACGTCATTCGCTTCTATTTGCCCGCGCTCGGCCTGATCGCACTGCTCGCCGCGTGGCTGCTGGTGCGGCTCACCCGGATGCGTGGGCGGGTCGGCACCTGGTCGGTGGCGGCGATCCTCGTGGCGCTGGTGATCGCGGGCGGCTGGTCGTACCAGAACCTGCTCACCAACAGCGCCGGGACCGCGCCCAGCCCCGGCGGCGCCCCGGGGCTGGGCGCGGGGTCGTTTGGCGGCTCGGGCGCCCCACCGCAGGGTGCCGGCGGACCCGGCGGGTCTGGCGGGGTGCTCCCAGCCACCGGGGCGGGGTCTGCGGGCACACCGCCATCCGGCGCGCCGGGCGGACCGACCGGGTAGCGGCGGCTCGTTGACCGCCTGGCGGACGAACATGCCCCCCGCGCGGTCAAAGATCCGCAACTGTCCCAGATGACAACCCCGTGCGATCCCCGACATTTCTTGACGAAAACCGGCGTACGGTGCAATCACAGCGCAGATACGCACACGCACGAAGGAGCACGTCATGCGTGACATCACCTACTGGGATCCGTTTCGCGACATGCACCAGCTGCGGTCGGAGATCGAGGGGCTGATCGACCGCGCCGCAAGCGGCGCCAAGTCGGCCGTCGGCGCGCCGTGGCGACCCGTCTCGGATGTCGTCGAGACCGACGACGCGATCATGATCACCGCCGAGTTGCCCGGGTGCAAGGACGAGGACGTCGAGGTCCTGGTCCGGGGCCGGCTGCTGACCATCCGCGGCACCCGGACGATGGAAGAAACCTCCGAGAACCAGCACTACCGCCGGGTGGAGCGCTCCTACGGCGATTTCGAGCGGTCCTTCCGTCTTCCCGAGGGTGTCTCGGAACAGGACATCCACGCCAAAGTGGCCTACGGGGTCCTGCAGGTCAAGATCCCGCTGCCGCACGCAACCGACACGACGCGGATTCCCGTCAGCGGCGGCGACTGACGCCCCGGCCGGCCCGATAGGCCCACGCCCCCGTGCGCCTCGGGCCGCGGGTGTGGGCCTATGCGCCGGCCTGTGGCGCGGCGGCCGGACAGCTCATGCTGTCGTCGGCGCCAGGCAGCCGTCCGAGCAACGTGACCAGCTGGTCGAGTTCATGCGGCGTGAAGCGCTCGGCAAACAGCGCCACGAGGCCTGCCAGGTGGAATTCGGCGGTCGTGCGCAGCACCCCGCGTCCGGAGTCGGTGATCACCGCGTAGGTCACGCGGTGGTCCTGCGTGCAGTCATGCCGTCCCACGAGCCCCGCCGCCTCGAGCCCGTCGAGCAGACGCGTGATTCCGGACGGCGTCACGCCGGCGGCGTGGGCCAAATCGATGCGGCGCATTCGGCCGTCCGGCGCGTCCGCCAGGCGACGCAACACCTCGAAATCGGTGACGGTGATCCGGCCGGCGGCCTGCAATTCTTGGTTGAAGGCGCGCTCCAACGCCGCGTGTGCGTTCGCGAGACGCACGAACGCGGTGAGCGCCCTCGGAACTTGACCGTTCAAAACTTGATTGCTCAATTACCACCCGTTACCCTGTTTGCGTACTCAACTATATCTCACCGGGAGCGCATTGGCCATGAGCAATTCCATTCCTATCGGCACGTGGGTCAGCGACAAGGTCCACAGCACGCTTGATTTCTCGGCCCGCCACATGGTCGTCGCCACGTATCACGGGACCCTGCCGGACTTCGACGTCACACTCGTAGGCAACGAGGACGGGACGGCCCGCCTCGACGCCAGCGCCCGCATCGGCAGCGTCAAGACAGCCGAGGAGAACCTCACCGGCCACCTGCTCTCCCCTGACTTTTTCGACGCCGAGAAGTATCCCGAGGTGACCTTCACCTCGACCGACATCACCCGCGACGGCGATCACGTCGTGGTTCGCGGTCAGCTGACCGCCAAGGGCATCACCAAGGACGTCACCCTGCACGGCGAGCTCGTCGGTCCGGCGGTTGCGTTTGAGGATCAGGAGAAATTGGGCCTTACCCTCGAGACCACGATCGACCGCCGGGAGTTCGACATGCACTGGAACGCGACGCTACCGACCGGCGGCCTGGTGCTCGGACACGAAGTCAAGCTGGTGGCGAGCCTCGAGCTCAACAAGGCCTAGCCCGATGCAGATCCTCGGCATCTCGGGGAGCCTGCGTGCAGGCTCCTACAACACCCAGCTTCTCGGGGAGGCGGCCAAAGAGCTTCCCGACGGGGTGGCGCTGCGGCTCTATGAGGGCTTGGGCGAGGTGCCGCCGTACGACGAAGACGACGACCGTGAACCCGCACCCCCGGCCGTGGCGCGGCTCCGGCGCGAGTTCGCGAGCGCAGAAGCGATTTTGTTCGCCACCCCGGAGTACAACTTCTCCGTCCCGGGGTGGCTCAAGAACGTGATCGATTGGGCCTCGCGGCCCGCCGGACAGAGCTCGCTGCGGTTCGTGCCGGTCGCGGTGATCGGATCGAGTACCGGCGCCTACGGCGCGGTTTGGTCGCAAGCCGAGCTGCGCAAGGTGCTGGGAGCCTGCGGTGCGCGGGTGGTCGCGGGCGAGGTGGCCCTCGGCTACGCCAAGCAGGCGTTCGAGTCGGACGAACCGCTCAGCCCCGAGCTGCGCGCACAGCTTCGCCAGGTGCTCGCGGATCTCGTCGCGCACGCCAAGGAGCGCGCGAGGGCGGCCTGACGTGCCGGGCGCGGCGGCGGGCTCGTCCGACCCCGCCGCCGCGCTCCGCAGCACACCGTTGCTCAGGCCTGGCGGGAGCCCCGCTTGATGCGTCCGCGATCCGAGGTCCGGTGTCGCGGTACGGCTCGCGCTCACCGACGACGGGCGGCTCGAGAAGTGGCCGCCACGACGCTTGGAGGCGTAGACCACCTTGGCCTCCCCCACGGGCACGCCGGTCGCCGCCCACTCCGCATCGAGGCCGAGCGAGACCGCCATGCGGCTGACCTTCGGCGTATCGGCCGGAGCAACCAGGGTCAGCGCGTGACCGGTGCGGCCTGCGCGGGCGGTCCGCCCGACGCGATGGGCGTAGTCGGACTGATCGTTCGGCGGGTCGTAGTTCACCACCAGCGCCACATCCTCCAGGTCGATGCCCCGTGCCGCGACATCGGTGGCCACCAACACCCGACATTGCCCCTTGCGAATCCGGCCGAGCGCGCGCTCGCGCTGCGGCTGGGACAGATCGCCGTGCATTGCGACCGCGTCCATCCCGTGCCGGCCGAGGTTCGTCGCGAGTCGGTCGGCACCGCGCTTGGTCCGGGTAAACACCAGTACCAGCCCGGGCTCGGTGGTCAGCTCATCGACGAGCATCGCCATCCGCGCTTCGCCCTGTGTCACGGCGAAGCGGTGGGAGACCCCGACCACGACCGGCGCAGTCCCGAGACGCATCTGGATGGGATCGCGGGTCAGCCGCCGCGCCAGATCGGCGACCTCGCCCTCCAGCGTTGCCGAGAGCAACAGGGTCTGGCGCTCTGCGGGGACGTGGGCGACGATGCGGTCCACCTGCGGCGCGAACCCCATGTCGAGCATCCGGTCCGCCTCGTCGAGCACGAGGATCTGGATGTTGGCGATCGTGACCATGCGACGCTCGATCAGATCGTTGAGCCGTCCGGGGGTGGCCACCACGATGTCGGCGCGGGCGGCGCGTTGCGCCTGCCGCGGAATCGGCACGCCGCCGTAGCAGCTCGCGATCCGCAGTCCGGCAGCCTGGGCGGGATCGTCGAGCTCGCCCGTGATCTGCACCGCCAGCTCCCGTGTGGGCGCCAGCACGAGCGCCCGCGGCCCACGCGCCGGCGGCATCTTCCGGACGCGCTCGATCGTGGCCAACCCGAAGGCATAGGTCTTGCCCGAGCCCGTCGGCGCGCGTACCAATAGGTCCACGCCGGCAATCGCTTCGCGGATCATCAGTTCCTGAATCTCGAACGGCTCATGAATGCCGTTCTGCGCCAACGCGGCGCACACCGCCGAACTCACGCCGAGGTCGGCGAACGTCGTCTTCGTCAAATTGTCATCCTTGCGGCTCGATGGCCGCGATCGAGTGGGGAGGTATCCGCCTTCCCGCACCCGACGGCACGATGACGACATGTCTCCCGAGGGAAATCGGCTGATCCGCCGCCCTCACGTTCGAGGGTAGCGTACCTGAGCCCTCCCCTGCCGTCGCGCAAGGCCGGCACAGGACCCTCACGCGGCCATCGGGGCCAGATGCAGGACGTGCACACGATCGGCGGCGATCGATGCCAGCGCCTGCTCGCCGACGCCGCGGTGGTGGGTGAACAGCAGCACCTGGGTCCGGGCGGCCACCTGCTCGAGCACGCGCAGTCCGGCCTCGGTGCGGTCGTCGTCGAAGTGGACGAACAGATCGTCGAGCACCAGCGGCATCGCGCCCCGGCGTTCGATGAGCCCCTCCAGCGCTGCGAGCCGCAGCGCCAGATACAGCTGATCGCGGGTGCCCGTGCTGAGCGCAGCGACGTCGAGGATCCGGCCGCTGGCGGCGCGCGCGCGCAACAGGTGCTCCCCGCGCGGGCCGCTGTCGGTGTCAAGGCCCGCGTACCGGTCCAGCGTCAGCGCGGCGAATAGCGCATCGGCGCGCTGCATCAGCGGCTGCTGATACAGCGCCCGGTACGCGGCGATCTGCTCTTCCAACAGCCGCCGGGCAAGGACGATCTGCACGTATTCGTCGGCCAGGTCGGCGACGTCCGCAAGGGCGAGCTGCGCGTGCTCCATGGCCTCGGCGGCGTCGCCCGAGGCCGTGATCTGACGGCGGCGCGTCGTGAGCGCGCCGACGCGGGCACTCTCGTCCTGCAAACGGGCGCCAGCCTCACTCAGCTCGGTGTCGAGCACCTCCAGCTGCGGCTCGAGTTCCTGGTCGCCGAGTCCCGCGGACTCGGTTGCGAGGTCGTCGATGGTCTTGCCGTGCGACTCGCGCAGGCGGCTCTCGATCGCCGCGATCCGCCCAACGGCGGCCGCGTGCGCCTGCGAGCGGATGATGGCCGCCTCGAGGGCGGGCTCATCCACGGTGCGCGCGTCGTCGATCAGGGCGGCGATGCGCGCCTGCGCGGTCTGGGCGATGCGCTGGGCGGCCTCGAGCTCCTCCCGGTGCCGGGCGAGCTCCTGCACGAGGGTCGTATGGGTGACCTGCACCGCCTGGGCCAGCTCGCGGCGATCCACCAGCGTCGCGACGGCGACCTGCGGCGCGCGGTCGGCGAGATCGGCGTGCCCGGGAAGTGCCACGAGGACCGACGCGACGCTCGCGGCGAACGCGGCGTTGCGTGCCTCGATCCCGGCGATGCGACCGAGCTCGTCATCCCGCGTCGCCCGTTGGCTGGCAATTTCGCCGATCACCCCGAGCACCGCCCGGGCCGCGGCCGTACTGGCCGTCGGTTCAAGGCCGATGGTAGCGATGGCCTCGGACCATGCCGCCCGCCAGCGCTCCATGGCCTGCTGGCACTCGCTGAGCGTCCGGCGGTCCGTGCGTAGGCCGTCCTCGGCGTCCGTGATCGCCGCAGCGCGTTCCGCGGCCTGGTTTGCGCGGACCGTGAGATCGCGCACGATCCGCTCGGCGTGTTCGATCACGGCCGCACGCACGCCCGCCTCCGGGACGGGCGTGCCCACGCCGGCGCTCAGCCGCGCGAGTTCATCGCGCTCGGCGGCGATCGACCGCTCCAGCACACCGATCGCGACACCGCGCTCGCGCGCGGTCACCGACGCCTCCACCGCGGCGCGGAACTGGTCGTGCCATGCCTCCATCGCCGCCGGGCCGTCTGGGACGATTCCGAGTGCGGCCCAGGCGGCCCGCCAGTCGCCGTTGCACTGCTCGGCGCGGGTCCGTGCGAGCTCCCGCCTCAGGCGTGCGTCGACCAGGCGCGCATCCATCGCGGCGATCTGGGCCTCCAGACCCTGCCGACGCGCGACAGCGTCCGCATCCTGGCGCAGGCGGTCGGCGAGCGCGTCGGCATCGCGGACCGCGACCGCGAAGGCGTCGGCCAGCGGCCGCCCGTGGGCCCATTCGCGCGCCGCCTCCTGGTCCTCGGAGTCCCGCCAGGCACGGACGATCCACTGCCACCCGGCGTCGCGGTGCGCGCGCGCCGCCGCCAGGTCGGCCTCGTTCGGAGGCCGCGCCTCCCTCAGGAGCGCGTCCAGCTCACGCCAGCCTGGTGGCGCGCTCGTTTGCGAGCCCGGCGATCTGCTGCTCGATTCCCGCCACCTCTCGGGCCGCCTCGTCGAGCGCCCCACGGTGCTGGCGGATCACCTCCCGCGACGGCACCGGAACGGCATCGAGCCCACGGACGCTCACGGCGTCCAGGCCCAGCCGCACGATGGCCGCCTCCGCCCGAGCCTCGCACGCCGCGAGCTCCCGGGCCGCTTCGGCCCGGAGCGCCTCGAGGTCCCCGCGGGCTCGGGCTCGGTCCGCCGCAGCCTCAAGCGCCCGCGCATCCGGCGGCGCCTGCTGCGCCGACTGCTCGTCGCGCAACCGCTCGAGTCGGAGCGCCGTGGCGGCGACCTGCCGCCCAGCTTGGGCGAGCTGCTCGTCGCGCCGCGGGAACTCGGCGGCGAGTTCCTCGATCCGGGCCGCCTGACCAGCCGCGATGGCGGGCAGACCCGACGCATCGCGCGCGCACCCGGCCGGGAGCTCGGCGACGAGCCGCTCCAGCCGGGCCTCGGCCGCCTGCAGGGCGCCGCGGCGCCGCGGCAGGTCGTCCAGGTTTTGCTGGTAGGCGCCGGCGGCCGACTGCAACGCGGCGATGACCTCGCGCTGGGCGAGCAGCTCCGTATCGACCCGCTGGTCCTTGAGCTGCCGGTCGACCCCGTCGACGGCCTCGCGTGCGATCGCCTCACGCTGGCGCGCGCCACGGCGCGCGTCGCGCGCCTCCGCCAGCGCCGCCTCGATCGCGGGGTCCACGAGCCGTCCATCGGCGGCCAGCGCATCGCGCCGGGCGCAGCACTCGGTCCGCTCGGCCAGATGCGGCCTGACCGCCTTGACGCGCTCCAGGAGCTCCCGGCGCGCCAACAGGGCGTCGCGTTGCTCGGCAAGCGCTGCCTGCGTGCGTTCGGCGTCCCGGAGGTCCGCGTCAAGGTCGGTGACCTCCCGCGCATTGACCGACAGCTCGATCGCCCGCGTGCGCCGCTCCTTGTACTCGCGGATGGCCGCGTTGAGCCGAGGATTCTGGCCGGCACGCTTGTAGAGCGCGTCGGCCCGCTGGTCGAGCGCTCGCAGGACGGCATTCAGGTCGGTGGTGCCGCGGGTCACGCTGAATACGGCGCGCCCGAGATCCCCGTCGCTTTCGAGCAGCGCCGCCCCGCCGCTGGCGATCTCGTCGTGTCCGATCGCGAAGATGCTTGCGAACACCGACTGATCGATGTCATGGCACCACCGGGCGAAGGTGGTCTCGTCGATTGGCACGTCGTCGGCGTCACGCAACGGGTTGACGTTGCGCTTGAGCCGGACGACCTCGCGGCGACTCCCGCCGTCGACCCGCAGACACGCACCGATGCGCATTTCCTGGTAGCTGTGCAGATAGTCGTGCTGCGATTGTGGGGGAATCCCGTACAGCAGCTGGCGAATCGCCACCATGGCGGTGGTCTTGCCGGCTTCGTTGGCGCCCACGATCACGTGGACGCCGTCGCCGCTCAGGTCGATCGACCGGTCTGTGAAGCCCCCGAAGCGGGTCAGGTCGAGACGCTCGATCCTCACAGGGCTCCCTCGGCAAGGAGCGCGATGATCAGCTCGCGGCTCGCGTCGAGACATTCGGCCAGATGCTCCGGGGTCCCGATCCGCAGTGTGTCGACGGCCGCATGGTCCCCGCTGCGCGCGTCGGCGGCAAGCTTCGCGCGCAGCGCGTCGAGCTCACGGGCAAAGTCGGCTAGATCAGCGGGATCCTCGCGCAGCTGGGCGATCCGGTCCGCGATCGCGGTGATCGCCTCGTCGTCGCGGAAGCGCTGCCGGTCGCCAGGGCGGGACGTCGCGAGCTTGACCTTCTCCACCCAGAGGCGCCCCGCTTGCTGGGCGGCCGAGCGGACCTCCGCCTCGAATCCGTGCGGGTCGGACCAGAGATCCTCGTGGGCCGGCGACGCTCCGACGATCCGTACGCGCGCCACCGACAGTCGCGCGCCGGCATCGATGCACGTCTGCGCGAAACGCTCAGCGACCGCGCCGACAACGTCGTCGCGGTGGCCCAGCGCGGCCGCGTCGACCTCGCAGATCGTAAAGCGCGCGACATCCAGGGCGATTGCCTCGACGTCGACCACCTGTCCGGACTCGACCGTGACCAGGGTGGCACCCTTCGGCCCGGTCTCGCGGGCGTGGCGGCCCTGCAGGTTGCCCGGAAAGACGATCCACGGATCGGTCGCGATCACCTCGCGCTGGTGGACGTGGCCCAGCCCCCAATAGCCGTACCCCTTGCTGCGCAGCGTGTCGAGCGTCGTGGGCGCGTACGCGTCATGCCCCGGCCTCCCGTCGAGGCTCGTATGCAGGAGACCGACGGTGAACAGCCCCGGGTCGGCCGTTGGATAGCCGGCGGCAAGGTCCTCGGTGACGACCCGCGTCGCATACCCCTGGCCGACGACCGCCAGGTCCAGATCGTCGATTACGAACACCTCGGGATGCGCGTTGCTCAGCAGGGCCGCGTTCGGCGGGAGCGTCAGGCTCTGGCTGACGATGCTGGCGGCATCGTGGTTGCCGGTGATCAGCACCACCGGGATCCCGGCGTCGTTCAGCCGCGCGAGCTGACCGACCCAGAAGAGCCCGGTCGAATAGTCACGCCAGTCGCCGTCGAACACGTCGCCGGCGACGACGACCACGTCGACCTCCCGGGCGATGGCGGTCTCCACGAGGTTCTCGGTCGCCCGGCGCGTGGCACCGCGGATCTCCTCGACAGGAGCGCCCTCATACGCCGACAGCCCGCCCAGGGGGCTGTCGATGTGGAGGTCTGCTGCGTGAAGGATCCTCATCCTGGTACTGATCCTGCCAACCGGTCCGGTTGACCCGGGCCCCAGAGCCGCTCGCGCAGCCCTGACGCCCGCGCGATCGGCCGCTCGACTGCGGCGCGGACCGCCTCCTGCGTGCCCACGACGACGACCCGGCTCCGCGCACGGGTCACACCCGTGTAGAGCAGCTCGCGGGTCAGCAGGGGCGAGGATCGGTCCGGGATGACCACGACGACCGTCGCGAACTGGCTGCCCTGGCTCTTGTGGATCGTCATCGCGTGGACGGTCTCCGTGGCCGCCAGGCGCGCCGGGCTGAACGTGACGACGCTCGCGCCGCGTGCAAACGCGACCGCAGCCCGCCCCCCGTCGTCCGCCACCACGACACCGGTGTCACCGTTGAACAGCCCTAGGGCGTAGTCGTTGGCGGTCACCATCACCGGCCGCCCGAGGTACCACGGCGTGCCGACGCGGAACCCGGCAACGCGTTCGGCAAGCCAGCGCTCCAGCAGCGCCGTCCACTCGCGCGACGCCGTACGCCCCCCGCCGATGTGCGCACAGCACCCGGAAGCCCGCCAACGAGTCGAGCGCGGCCAGCGCGTCCCCCCGCCGTGCGGCCTCAAGGGTCCGCTGGCCTGCGGTCACGGCTTCCTCGCGCACGGCCGCGAGCCCCCAAAGGCTCCGATCGGGATCGATCCAGGAGACCTCCGCACCGCCGTCGCACAGCGCCGCAACCGCATCGTCGGCGCGCCCATCCCGGATCGCGCCTGCCAGCCGGGCGATGGAGTCACCAAACCGATGCACGCGTGTGAGCATCACGACGTTGCCGGCAAGGGCCCCGGTGGCGGTCGCAGTCCCGGCCGGACCCACGACATCACCCAGGACCGTGCCGGCCTCGACCGACGCCAGCTGACCGGGGTCCCCGACCAGCACCAGTCGCGCGTCCCGGCGCAGCGCGTCCAACATCCGGGCCATCAGCGACAGCGGCACCATCGACGCCTCGTCGACCACGACCACGTCGTGGGGTAGCGGGTGCTCGCGATCGTGGATGAAACGCGTGCGCGTTTGCGGTCGCGATCCCAGAAGTCGGTGCAGTGTCGAGGTCTCGAGCCCCGCCAGATGGGCCCGGACATCGGCATCGGTGTCGAGCAGCCCGGCCTGCTCGCGGATCGCCTCCTGCAGACGATCGGCTGCCTTGCCCGTCGGCGCGGCGAGGGCGACAAGCGGCCATGGCCGCCCTGCCCCGCGGGCCTGCTCGCACAACAGCGCAGCGATTTTGGCGACGGCGGTCGTCTTGCCGGTACCGGGGCCGCCGGTGATGACCACCACGCGCGAGCGCGCTGCGTTGATCGCTGCCGCACGCGCCGTGTCGGTGGCGTCCGGAAACAGCCTCGCAAGCGCTGACGCGATCGCCGCCGGGTCGGGGGTCGCGACGTCGTCGCGGGCGCGCTCGAGCAGCTGGGCGGCCACCCGCCGCTCGTCGCGCCAGTACCGATCCAGATACAGACGCGTTCCGACAAGCCGCATTGGGCGCTCGCCCGCAGCGTCGTCGCCCGCGACGACCATTGGGCTCGCCGCAACGGCCTCCCGCCACGCGCCCACCGCCGGCCACGGGAGTTCCTGGACGCCTGGATCCACATCGCGATCGACGGCCACCGTCTGGCGGACCTCGGCCAGATCGATGCACACGTGCCCGACGCGAAGACCACGCACCGCCAGCGCGGCTGCCAGCAGCACGGACCCGTCGGCCTCCCCGAGCACGGCACCGAGGCGCACCGCCACGTGGATGTCGGCGGCGATGAATACCCCGGCCTGGTTGAACGCCACCAGCCCCGTGGGGGCTCCCAACGCGATCTCGGCGTCGAATGGGTCCCGGCGCACACCGGGTGCGCGGGTCGTCATCGGCCGCCCCCGTCCATCAGGTCGCTGACCGCCGCGACGAGCCCGCGGGGCGGGCGCCACGTCCAGATCCCGCACGGCATACCGCCGACGCGGGGCGCCTCGACCCCGAGCATGCCACGCACGAACAGGTATGCCACGCCGGCGAGAGCGTCCTCGGCGTCGTTGTCGGGCATCCGCCAGCGCAGATACCGGTACAGCGCGACCAAGTACAGCAGTGCCTGCAGCGGGTAGTCGGCCGCGTGCATTGCCGCGGCGATCGCCTCGGGGCGATAGTCCCACGACGTCACGGGGGATCCCCGCGCACCGAGCAAGTTCGACTTGTAATCGATGACCGCGTAACGCGACGCGGTGCCCGCTGTGCCGGGCATGCGCAGCACTGCGTCGACGAACCCGACCAGGAACCCACGCAACACCGTTGGCGCGAATTCGGCGCCGGCGAGGCGGTCCGCGTACGCATGCAGCGGGTCTCCAGCCGGCAGGCGCGCGTGCAGCACATCCGCGATGTCGGCGACGATGGACGTCCCGTACGGACGATCGCCGCCCCCGAGCGGGATCTCGAAACCCATCTCGGCGCGCCGATCAGCCTCGGCTATTCCGCGCAGGGCACGCTCGCCGAACTGGGGACCGAGCGGCGTGGCGAGCGCCGACGCCAATGCACCCGCAATGACCGGAAGGTCACCGAGCTCGATCCCGTGCCGTGCAACCTCCTCGGCCAATGCGGACTCAAGGTCGCCCGTCAGATCGTCCGACGCGAAGCTGACACGCTCGAGGACTGCGTGCAGGATCGTGCCGACCTCAGCGTTGGCAGGCATGTCGGCCAGCGGAAGCGGCAGCCCAACGGCGAGGTGGTCGGCAGCCGGCGGCGACGTCTCGGTCCCCCCGGAGCCTTCGTCGTCGCGCCGCACCAGTTGCCGACCGTCCGGCCAGACGTCGCGGTGCGCAGACGCGACGATCCCGGTGTAGGACGTGCGGCGCCATTGCGCGTCGATCGCCCGCGCAAAGACACCGGTCGTCAGCTCCGGCACGGGCGAAATCGGCGGGTGGAACGTCGTCTGGACAACGTCGCCGATCCGCTCCACGGCGATGTGCGCGGCGTGTCGACCGGCGCGGTCCGCGAGGGCCTGCATGACCACGTCATCGCGGGAGATCGCGGTGCCGCGTGCTGGGATCTGCCCGTCCGGACCCTGCGCCAAGAGCAGGCGCGCCAGCGAGGAGTGCTCGGAACCCTGCACGACGGCCCACCAGACGACGACCTGGTGGCACGCCCGCGTCAGGGCCACATAGGCAAGGCGTAGGTCCTCACCGCGCTCTTCCTCGAGCGCAAGCTCGGCGTACCGGCCGTGATCCGGGTCCGCGCGCCCGCCGACGGCGACCACCCGCGGTGCGCCGTCCTCGCGGGCATGGAAGACGGGGAAGCCCGAGCTCGTCGGAGCCGATGCCCACAGATACGGGCAGTACACGACGGGGAACTCCAGCCCCTTGCTGCGATGGATCGTCAAGACCTGCACCGCGTCGGCGTCCGAATCGAGGCGGCGCGTGCGCTCGTCGCTATTGGTATCGCGCTCCGCCGCGCGCGTGCGGTCGGCCATCCATGCGGCCAGCCCGCTCGCGCGCACGCCATCACGGACTGCCGCGGCATGCAGCAGCTGACCGATATGGCGCAGGTCGGTGTAATCACGCTCGCCCTCGGTTCGGCGCAGGATCCGACCGACCAGCCCGTCCCGCGAGAATTCGGCCATCAGCGCGGCGACGCCTGCTCCCCGCAGTACCCCGCGCCAGGTGGCAAGCCGCTCGTGGACGAGCTCCCAGTCGCCATCGCCGGCAGCCGCGGTCCGATCCGCGTTCCACCCGATGAACACCGTGAGCGCGGCGGCCGCGGCGTGCGAGCGCGACGCGGGTCGCTCGAGGGCGTCGAGCAGCGTTGCCCACTCGTCGGCCATCGCGGTCGCAAAGACGCTGCCCGCACCTGCGACCACCGCCGGGACCCCCGCCGCGCCGAGCGCAATGCGGATCGTCAGGGCCTCGCGATTGGTCCGCACCAGCACCGCGATCCCGCCGGGCTCGAGCTCCGCCCCGGACTGCAAGAGCCGTACGACGTCGTGCGCGAGGTCGTCGGCGACTGCCTGGCGCGCCAGATCCGACAGGAAGTTCTTGCCGCTTTTGCCAAGCAGGCCGGGGTGATCGGACCGATCAAGGACTCGCACACGCAGCGGAGCGCCGTGCGGCAGTCCCCGCCGCTCGGGCACCGCTCCCGGCGGGGCGGCGGTCAAGGGTCGGTAGACGATCTGCTCGGGGCCCAGGCGCGCACCGTCGAACAGCGCATCGAGGGCGCGCAGAAGCCCGGCGTCGCTGCGCCAGCTGATCGAGAGCGTCTCTCGCCGCGACGCCCGCGCGGCGGCCGCCAGATAGGCGTGCACGTCGGCCCCGCGAAACGCATAGATCGCCTGCTTGGGGTCGCCGATGAGCACGAGTCTGGTCGGACCGTGGGCGAAGGCCCGCTCGACGATCTCCCATTGGATGGGATCCGTGTCCTGGAACTCGTCGATCAGGACGGCCCCGTACGCCGCGCTGAGCCGCGCGACGAGGGCGCGGCCGGTCGCAGGATGGGTGAGCAGGTCGCGCAGACGCACCTGGTAGTCGTCATAGGTCACCAGGCCCAGGCGCGATTTGCGGCGCGCCACTTCGGACCGCACCGCGGCGGCGAACCGCGCCCGCATGGCGGGCACTGAATCGGGCACCGGATCACCGGGCACCAGTGCCGCGCTCGCGTTCGCGAGCGCCACGGCCCTCCCGATCTCGCGCGCCTCCTGGTGGGTGAACGGCGGCTGCCGCTTGCCGGAATGGTACGCGCGGACAAACAGGTCGTCGACGACCTGATCAACCAGGTCTCCGCGGTCATCGAGCAGCTCGAGCACCTCGTCGCGCGTCGGCCGCGATGCCAAGCCCCGCCAGGATTTGCTGGCAGAAGCTGTGCGTCGTCGCGATCGTCATGGCGTCGAACTGC
Organism: uncultured Thermoleophilia bacterium; assembly: GCA_963842065.1. Lineage (GTDB taxonomy): Bacteria > Actinomycetota > Thermoleophilia > Miltoncostaeales > Miltoncostaeaceae > CAITWD01. The sequence continues at coordinate 61,428 of CAWJEW010000009.1, forward strand.
GTAATCGCACGTGCCACGCGCCGCCAGCGCAGATCGACCTCGTCGCGGCTGCCGGCGCCCAGCACCGCGAGCAGGTCGTCATCCGGCAGCACACCGTCTGCCAAGAACCGTTCGAGCCCGTCGCGGGCGCCGATCATCCGTGCCCGGAGCCGATCGCGCAGCTCGCCCGTCGCCATCCGCGTAAACGTCACGACCAGCAGCCGCTCCAGCGACATCCCCTCGGCGATGTAGCGCACCGCCAGCGCGGCGATGGCGTAGGTCTTCCCTGTCCCCGCGCTCGCCTCGAGCACCGACACGCCGTCGGGCGGCGGGGCCGCGATATCGAACTGGGCCGCGGGCACGGGCGACGTCGTGTCGGCGCTAGTGCTCATAGGCCAGCAGGGGTGTCCACAAGGTCGACGCGGCCGAGCGGAAGCGGTCGTCGAAGCGCTCCCGGATCGCCGCCAGGGCGAGCGCACCACCGAAAACCAGGCGATGCTCAGGATCGGCGCACTCCCCGGCGCGCTGCCAGCCGGGGTTCCACTCCTCGGCGGCGGCCGCCCATGGGTCGTCCCCCCGCCGGCGCCGCCGCCACAAACCGGGCCGAGGTCGCCGAGAACAGGACCGGGACCTCGCACGTGCCCTCGTCGTACAGGCGCAGGATGCCGTCGAGGGCCGCCCGTGCGGCGGCGTGCGGAACCGGACCGATGGTCAACGTCTGGGCCGGGCCGCCCGGTTTTGCCGGCTTGCCGACGAGCCTGATGCTGGCCGTGACCGCCGGGTCGCTGAGCGTCACCGCCAGCAGGCGGACCCATGCGGCCGCGCGCATCCGGACCGACACACGCGAGTACCGCGCGTCAAGCAGCGTCGGACCCCGGAGCCCGGATACCACGCCGACCACGCGACGTCCGCCAGCAAGGGTGAGATCCACCGGCACGGACCGCACCGGCGCCGCGATCTGCGCGGCAGCGGCGTCCAGGATCGACTGGACATCCGCGGCAATGTGGCCCAGCGCCTCCGACCCGAAGACGCCGGGCGGCAGGGCGCCCCGCGCCGTCTCGGCCTGACGGGCCCGCGCCAGTTCGGCACCGGCGAGACAGGCCGTGAGCAATCGGTCGCCGACGCGCCAGGCCTCGAGCGGCTCGAGCCGGACCGGCAGCTCGTCCGGGATCTGGTCGCGCTGCGCCGCGATGCGGACCCCGAGTCGCTCCCGCAGGAACTCGCGGCCGGGGTGTTCGACGAACCTGACCAGGGCATCGAGCTCGATCACGTCCTGCGCCAACGGCGCGAGCGGTGCCGTCAGGAATGCCGGATGGGCGACCCGCGGTCCGCTCAGCACGCGCGCGCCCTCCAGCGCCCCGCGGTCGAACCCCCAGACCCGGCCGTCCATGAGCCCCGAGTCCGTGAAGTTCCGGGCGTCAAACGACTGCAGTGGGTGGCGGATCCAGACCCTGCTGATAAGCGCCTCCCGCCCGTCTGCCTCTGGGCGTCCGGGGATCCGGACGGTCGCTGCACACGCATCCAGGAGCTCGCCCACGGGGACCGCCGGGGGGATCTCCACGTTGGTCAGCTCGTTGCGCCCGGCATAGGTGATCACCAGCCGCTCCTCGGCCGCCATCACGGCGTCGAGCAGTTGCGCGAGCGATTCGCTGCGCGCGTCGCGATCGCCGCAGCGTGCCGCGCCGAGCATCAGGTCATCCCCGTCACGCGTCGGCTTCGCCGGGAACACTGCGTCATCCAGCCCCAGCAGGCACACCACCCGATGCGGAACACCGCGCATCGGGACCATACTGGTGACCGTCAGCGCGCCGGTGCGAAACGCCGGGCGGGCGGGCTCGCCGGAGATGTGTGGACCAAGCACAGCCCGGAACTCTGTCAGGGTCAGCGGCAGCATCGTCTGGCCCGCGTCCCCGCGGATGCGAGCCAGAAGCGCGGCGACGGCGATGCGATCCTCGGCCGCGTCGGGATCCGGAGCCGCCATCGCGTCAACCGCCCAAGACATACGCTCGCTCCACGCCGCAGGACTCGCGGGCGTCCGCAGCGCCCGCAGGACGTCCGCGAGCCGACCCACGAATTCCGCGAAACGGCCGGCGAGGTCGATCGCACCGGACTCGACACTGTCAACTGGGACAAGCCCCGCGATGGTGCGTTGGTCTTCGTCGGCCATGGCGACCCCCGCCAGGATGCGGTCGACGCCGTCCTGCCACGTGTTGCACGCGAGATCGCCCAGACCGAACTCCGCGCGCGCCGCACCGTCGAGGCCCCAGCGGATCTGCGCGGCGCGCACCCAATCCTCGAGCCGGTCGAGGTCGTCATCGTCGAATCCGAACCGCCGGCGCACGGGCTCGGACATTGCAAACTCGAGCACTTCGGTCGCCGTCACCCGCCGGGTCGCGAGGCGCAGCAGGTCCTCGATCACGCCGATCAGTGGATTCAGCTCGCGCTGTGATCGGTCGGAGACGCGCACCCGCAGCTTGGCGACGTTGGCGTCGACCGATCCCTCGGGCAACGCCGACGGGATCCGGGACTCCTCGCCGGTCGCAAACGTGGCCCTGATCAGCGGCGCGAACGCGGGCAGGTCGGGACACATGACGATCACGTCGCGCGGTTCGAGCGATTGGTCGTTGGCAAACAGATGCAGCAGCGCGTCCCGCAGCACCTCGACCTGGCGTGCTCGGCCATGGCAGGCATGCACCTGGACGGTATCGTCGTCGGCCGTCAGCTCGGGACGGGCATCTGCCGCCGCGCGCCAGGGGACTCCGGCGGGCGCGCGGTCGGCGCGAATGTCCGCCTGCAGCCGGCCGAGCAACGTGCGCGGGGCGACGCCGGATGTGGGTGCACGCGCGGCAACCACGCCCGCCCCGAGCACCACCTGCAGCTCTCGGGCGTCACGGCCCCAGGCCGACAGCAGCGGATGGCGCACGAGCTCGATGCTGCGATCCGCGCGCCGCGCGGTCCGCGGGCCGGTCGCACACTGCCGTGCCTGCATACTGTCCCAAAGCGCCGGCGAGGGATGCAGCGCGAACAGGTAGACCTCGCGCGCATGCGCCAGCGCGTCCAGGACGCGCAGATGCAGCGTCGGCAGACGGCTTACGCCCACGATGACGATCCGCCGGGGCAGCGGGACCGATTCCGGGCGCTCGCGAATCCGGGTCCAGTCCTCCTCGAGGCGCTCGGCCGGGCACGGGACGCCGATGCGCGCGCGCAGGGCCCGCCAGAGCTCCGCCTGCCACGCGAAGTCCGGGCCGAGCACGACGCCCGTGCCGTCCTCGCAGCCCCCCGCGGCCCACCCGGTCACCATCTCCGGTCGATGCGTTGCGTAGCGGTCGTACAGGTCGGCCACGTGCCGGAGTACCCCGTAGCGACGGCCGCGCCGCACACCGTCTTGGTCGTCCGCGCCATCCAGGCCGATGTGGCTCGCGAGCTGGCGCAGCCAGTCTGCCTCGCGCAGCTCCTCGACGGTCTGCATCAGCGGCCAGACGGCGCGGTCGGGCTGCCACGGATCCTCGGCCGGGTCCGCGCCGGCGGTGGCAATCGCCTGCCCGATCAGGCCGCCCACAAAGCGAAACTCGACGTTGGCGCAGATCCCGTCACGCGCACCCGGGCTGGCGCCGAGCACTTGGGCGAGCTGCTGGCTGAGCCAGCGCTCCATCCCGCGGGTCGGGATGCCCACGAGTTCCGTCGCGAGCGCGTCCGGGCCCGGAACAGCGAACAGCTCGGCAAGCGGGCCGACAAAGGCGTCGGCCCGCGTTGACGTATGGACGTGGAAACCCATCCAGCCATTGTCGAGCATAGGTCGGCCGGAACGCACAGTGCGTCAAGAGCGCGGATGCAACGCGTGTCACATCTGTCTCACACGCTGAAACGTCGCCTTCACGAGCCCGTAACCGCACGGGTTCCGATCCGTCAGAGAGTGGGCTTACCACTCATCTTTCTCGGAAGGAGCGTGACGCGTGCGATTCGCATTCGCCAACCGCGCAAAGTGGCTCGGGCCACTGGCGGGCGTTGCCGCACTCTCGATCGGACTCGGACTCGGCGCCGTCGCCTTGGGCGCGGGGTCCGGCGGTTCGACGGCACCGCAAACGACAACCGCGTCGGTCGGCCACGGCGCGAACGCCAAGGATGGCCTCGGGATCGCCCCCGGGAAGATCAAGCACGTCTGGCTGATCATCCTGGAGAACAAGTCCTATGACGCCACGTTTACAGGCCTCAACAACAACACCTACCTGTGGAAGGACCTGCCCCATCAGGGCGCGCTGCTGACCCAGTACTACGGAACCGGGCACTACAGCCTCGACAACTACATCTCGGCGGTCAGCGGACAGGCGACCCAGCCCGACACGCAGGACGACTGCCCGTATTACACAAACTTCAGCTCCACCGTCGACATGTCGGGCAGCCTGAAGACGAACCCGAACTACGGGCAGGCGGTGTCCAAGGCCGGGCCGAACGCCGCACCCGGATCCAACGGGTGCGTGTATCCGGCCTCTGTGCCGACGCTGTTCAACCAGCTCGACGCTGCCGGGGTCAGCTGGAAGGGCTACGCCCAGGACCTCAACACGACGACCACACCCGTGACGGATCCGAGTGGTCCGACCCACAGCCAGGGCGAGAACTACTGCGGCGCCCCGTACACGTCGCCGGCGGCCACCGGGACCACGACCCAGCCCAACCCGGGCTCGGCGAACGCGACCGACCAGTACGTCCCGAAGCACTTCCCGTTCCCGTGGTTCGAGTCGCTGACTGCTGCGGGCGACTGCAACGCCAAGCACATCGCGAACCTGTTCGACCCGAACAACGGGCTCTACCACGACCTGCAGAAGGTCTCGACGACGCCGGCGTTCAGCTGGATCTCGCCCAACAACTGCAGCGACGCCCATGACGCGGTCTGCCACGGCAACAACCTCTCGGGCGGGTTCAAGGACCCGAACACCCCGAACGCCCCGGTCAACTACACCGGCGGCCTCTACGCCTCCGATCTCTTCCTCGAGCACGTCGTGCCCGAGATCGAGGCGTCGCCCGCGTTCAAACAGGGCGGCCTGATCGACATCACCTTCGACGAAGGATTCCCGCCGTTCACCTACACGGGCAACAGCTTCGCCAACGCGACGAATGTGTCCCCGAACGCGCTCACCTCGATCAATACGGACTCCGCGGCCGAGACGATCAACGGCCGGCGCGTCAACAGTGAGCCCACGGGCCCCAACACGCCGCTTGCCACCGACGCAAACGGCTACCAGCTCGACCCGGGCCCCGGGTACAACGCGTACATCGACCGGCCGGCCGACTGTGTCGCGCAGACGGTGCCGCCCAAGCCGAGCAGCACGTGTCTGCTGGGTGGCGGTAGCGCGATCCAGGGCGCCAGCACCGAGACCGCCTCGGCGACCTCGGGCGCGACGGAGATCACCGACCTGTCCGCCGTCGCGACCGATGTCGGCCGCTCGGTGACCGGCGCGGGCATCCCGGCGGGCGCGTTTGTCGGCCAGGTGTTCAACAACCCCAACACGCCGACCTCGCCCAACGGCGCGGGTGGCAACGACCTGGCCACGACCGGTGCGTTTACGATCGTCGACCAGAACGGCGCGCCGCTGAAGACGACCGGCGCGGTCACGAGCGTGGTCCTGGGTGCGCTCACGGCCCAGACCGATCCGCTCTACGACGCCACGGACCCGACCACGGGCGGCGGTGACACCGGTTCGGTGCTGATCAGCCCGTTCGTCGCCCCGGGCACGGTGAGTAACGTGGCCTACAACCACTACAGCTGGCTGCGCACGATGGAAGATCTCTTCGCCGTCGCGAAGGCATCTCCCGGACTCGATGGCAAGGGCCACATCGGCTACGCCGCACAGCCCGGACTTGCACCATTCGGATCGGACGTCTTCACTCGCCCGAACGGGCCGTGGGGGCGTACGCACCACTAGTCTGCACAACCGATGACTGCACCATCCACGCAGATCGAGCGTCGGGCCTTCGGGCCCGGCGCTCGGCGCATTCTTTTCTACTCGCTCGGCGGGCTCGCCGCCGCTGCCGCGATTCTCGGCGCCTATGCGACGCTGCGGCCCAATGCACACCACGCCAGTCCCCCGACCGCGACGCTCCCGTCATCCGGGCCCGCCGCGTCGGGATCAAACGCGACCTACGGCGGCCTCCCAAGCTGGCTCCCGAAGGCGTCGGTCCCGGTCGGGCGCATCGTCTCGGCAAGTGCCGCCCACCCGTGGCTTGCCATCGAAGGCGACACGGTGATCGTCCATACGGTCCACGGCACCTCGTCGGTCACGACGGTCGGCCCGTTCAACGACAGCACCGGGCTGTTTCCCCTCCCCCCGTTCCTTCGCTCGACCTTCGTGATGACGTTCAAAGGCACCACCGGACACATCCCCATCAGCCCCAGGGCGTTCGTGATCATCGACGAGCACGGTGCGATCTATTATCCAATCGTCGAATCATCGTCGGGTCGAAAAGCGCCCACGAGCATCACGGGACGGGCGCCCGTCTCGATTCGCCTCATCGTGAACTTGGCGGAGGGGAGCGGCCTGGTGCGCTGGAGCCCGGACGGCAAGCAGACGATCGTCGGATGGGACTACACCAACGAGTACGACTGAGCCGCTCGAAAGAACAGGCAAGGACCCCCACCGCGTCTGCCGAACATGCCACGCTGTGGCCACGGCCCGGCACGACACCGCCGGAGACGTCCGTGCGTGACGCGTCGGACCCCAGCCGTCGCTCGGTTCCGTACCAGCGGCCCTCCGTCATCCCGCAAGGACGCGCGTCCGACATGCTCCGCACCCGTCACCCGCACCACGTCCGCCGGCGAGCCGGCCTCGCGATCCGCGCTGGGTTGGTCGGCGCGATCCTCGCGACGCTCGGCTGCGCGACCGCGCTTGCGAGCGCCTCCGCCCCGGGCCCGCTGCACCGCTGGGGCCTCGTCCCGCTGCGATCCGGAGCGTCCGCGGCGACCTCGGACAGCCCCGTCGCCCGTGCGGCGGCGACCGACGCGGCCGCCGGCACCGACACGCTCAGCTACGGCGGGACCCTCGACGGCGTCGGGGTCATCACCGGCCTCCCGAAGGTCTACGTCGTGTTCTGGGGTTCCCAGTGGGGGACCGCGGGCGCGGCATCGGTGCAGGGGGCCGGGAGCTACACGAGTTTCAGCCACGATCCCTCGGGCATTGCGCCGGTCCTGCAGGCATTCTTTGCGGGCCTGGGGACCCGTGCCGACGGCTGGAGCGGAGGGCTCACCCAGTATTGCCAGTCCAGCGCGACGGTCACCGTCAGCGCTGGTGCGACCAGCTGCGCACCGGGGACCACGCCTGTTGGCGACCCGCTCGGCGGCGCGCTCGCCGGGGTCTGGGAGGACACGAGCGGCCCGGCGCCGGCGGCGGCGACCGCTGCAGACCTGGCTGCCGAAGCCGAGCGGGCCGCCGGCCATTTCGGCAACACGACGACGTCGGCCAACCGCAACGCGCTGTACGTGGTGGTCTCGCCGACCGGCACCACGCCTGACGGATTCGACACCCCAAGCGGCAACTTTTGCGCGTGGCACGACGACAGCGCCGACGCGACGACGGGCAGCGCAACCACCCAAACAAACGGCACCGTGGCGTTCGTCAACCTGCCGTACCTCCCCGATGCCGGCGCGTCCTGCGGCGCCGACGCCGTCAACGGCGCCAACGGCGCCGATGACGGCGTCACCATCGTCGCCGGGCACGAGTACGCCGAGTGGCTGACCGACCCCATCCCCGGCAGCGGCTGGTACAACATCACCACCGGCGACGAGGCCGCAGACGAGTGCGCCTGGATCAGCTCCGGCCAGGGTGCGATGACTGACATCGCACTGGCCACCGGCATATTCCCGGTGCAATCGATCTGGAGCAACGCCAACGGCGCCTGCGAGACGACCGGAATCGCCTTCACCACCTCCTCGTCGACCCAGATGGGCACCGTCGGCGCGCTGCTCGGATCCGTCAGCGAGACGGCCGTCGACCCGTTCGCCGACGGGAGCCTCAACTATGCGGCGTCCGATCTCCCGGCAGGGCTGTCGATCGACGCGGCAACCGGCCAGATCACCGGCACGCCAACCGCCGCGGTGACCGGCCAGCCGTCGATCCTCACCGCCACCGACGCGGGCGGCGTCTCGAGCTCCATTACGGTGCTGTGGAACATCGCGCCCGCACTCCCCGGGCCCCCGACTGTGAGCATCGATGCGCCCGAGCGCGTCGTCAGCCTGCAGACGGCGTTCGCGGCGATCGGCGTGGCCGCCGCCGACACGGCGCACGCACAGACGCTGACGTTCACCGAGCAGGGACTGCCGGCGGGCCTGGAGATCAACCCGACCACCGGACTGATCAGCGGCCGGGTCACCGGCGCGCCCGGAACCTACCGTGTGGAGGTCACGGCGACCGACACAACCGGTGCGAACACGAGCCGCATTGTCGTTTGGATCGTGCAGAGCCCCCTCGCGCTGACCCGGCCACCCACGCAGTCGACCGCCCGGGGGCACGTCGTCGCGCTGCAGGTGCGGGTACGCGAGCTGATCGCCCACCGCGTCCTGCGGTACGCGGCTTCGGGACTGCCGCGCGGGCTGCGGATCTCCGCCACTACCGGCGCCATCCGCGGACGGGTTGCCGGTGGGCGCCACGTCTACCTGGTCACCGTCGTCGTGACCGACTCGGGCGGAGCCCGGATCACGACCGGATTTACCTGGAGGGTCCGCTAGGCGGGCCGCACCGCCGCCGCGCGCAACAGCGCGCCGGCATCACATAACAGGGCGGGCATGCCCCACGGCGCCGAGACGTTAAGTCGCACACATCGGCGACCGACACTGACAGCGACGGGGGTGGCGGGAGTGCCCACACGGCGCCGGCCCCCCGTCACGGCAGTCCTGAGGCGGTCGGCAGAGCCCGTGCTCCCCGGAGGCCTGCCGGAATCGCCCGAGCGGCCACGCGGCCTGCTCGTGCACGGAAAAGGCTCCGCCCGTGTCCGACACAACACCATCCTCCCTACTCCGCGCGGCGCGCACATGGGCCCGCGCGACGGGTGCAACTGCCGCGGTCGCAGCCCTGGCGTTTGGCGTCGCGCCGGCGCTGGCGGGGGCGCTGCCCGCACCGACCATCGGCGCGCTCAGCCCCGGGCACGGGCTTATGCCGACCAGAACGGCCTCGACCGGCCTGGTACGCAACGACAACGAGCTGCGGGGCGGCAGCGGGACCGACAGCACCGGCTCCTCCGACACGACGGGGCTGCTGTCGTACCAGGGCGGTCTCGGAGGCTCCGGCGTCGTCACCGGGACCCCGAAGGTCTACGTGGTCTTCTGGGGCACGCAGTGGGGAACGCAGGGCAGCGCCGACGTCAAGGGCGCAAGCTACCCATCGTTCAGCGGCGACCCCGCCGGCATGGCGCCGGATCTGCTCGCCTTCTATGCCGGGCTCGGGACCGCCGGCGAATCCTGGAGCGGCGTGCTGACCGAGTACTGCCAGTCAAGCGCGACGGTCGCGGTGCCGACCGGTGCCACCTCCTGCCCCGCCGGGGCAGCGCACGTCGGCGTCCCGAGCGGCGGCGCCTTGGCAGGCGTTTGGGAAGACACCCGCGCCGCGGCGCCGGCGTCGGCGACCGACGCCCAGCTGGCCGTCGAAGCCGAAGACGCCGCCGCGCACTTCGGCAACACCGCCGCCGGATCCACCCTTGACGCGCAGTACGTGATCGTGTCGCCGACCGGAACGACCCCGGATGGGTTCAACACCCCCAGCGGGGGCTTCTGTGCCTGGCACGACTACACGACCGACGGCACCGGCGCGGTCTCGCCAAACGGCGCCATCCTGTTTACGAACCTGCCGTACATTCCGGACGCGGGCTATGGCTGCGGCGCGGGCTACGTCAACCCCGGCGGCGCCGGGGTGCTTGATGGCGTCACGGTCATTGCCAGCCACGAATACGCCGAAACGCTGACCGATCCCTATGTGGGCTACGGCTGGTACAACGACAGCTACGGCGAGGCCGCCGACGCGTGCGCCTGGGCACCGCTCAACGAGAACGGCGGCGAGGATCTGACCCTGGCCACCGGGACGTTCCCGGTCCAGGGTGTCTGGGCCAACGACGCGGATGGCGGGACCGGCGGCTGCGCGCTCTCGCACGCGACGGTCTCCAGCCACACGATCTCGATCGCCAACCCGGGTGGGCAGACCGGGACGCTGGCGACGCCCGTGCACCCGTTGGTGATCCGCGCAACCGACCGCGCCGGCGTCACGTCATCGCCTGACGGCATCACGCTGACGGCCCAGCCCACGCTGACCTATCGGGCGATCGGCCTCCCGGCCGGACTGGTGATCAACCCGACGACCGGCGTCATCTCGGGCGCGCCGCGCCACACCGTCGTAAACGCGGTCGTCACGATCATCGTCACCGACTCCAGCGGCGGCATGGGCAGCGTCCGGTTCGAGTGGACCGTGCGCAGCCCCGTGGTCGTCGGCCACGTCGGGACGCACGTCACGGTGCGCGATCACCGCGCGAGCCTGCGCATTCGCGCCCACGACACGCGCCATTTGCGCCTGAGCTTCTCCACGCGCGGCCTGCCGCGCGGGCTGAGCGTCAACCGGCACACGGGTGTCATCTCCGGTCGGGTCACCGCACTCCGCGGCACGTACCGCGTGACGGTCACCGTCACCGACGCGCTGGGGGTCCGGACGAGCGTGCAGTTCAGCTGGCGGGTGCGCTGAGGGCTTCGCGCCGCCCCGGCGGGCTGCGCCCCGGGCGACTCGGTACCCTGGGTGCACGGCCCATGTGCGCCGAGGGCTGCATCGGCTGATCCCCAGGGTTGGGTGCCGGCGGCAGCCCTCGGTCGGTGCGCTATCGTGGCCCGGATCGATCCGAGGTGGTGCGGCCCGGAATGCCCCACGAGATTGCCCCGTCGACCGGCGCGCCCGCGCCGCGGTCCACGCGTGTCCCGATCTGGTTTGCGTTCGCTAGCGCGGCCGTCATGGTCGCAATCGGCGTCGTGGTGGGCCTACGCGGCTTCCACCGAACCGCGCTGACGTGGGGACGTCCCTTCTGGGAGGTCACGTACTCAAACGGCTTCATCCGCCGCGGGCTTGTCGGGACGATCTTCCAGGGCTTGTTCGGCGGCTTGAGCTTCGGAACGCAGACGGATCTGGTCATCGAGATCACGATGATCGTCGCCCTCGCGCTGCTGTTGGGCCTCGCGACGTGGCTCGGGCTGCTGGTCGCCCACGCCCCGAACCGTGCCAACGCACTGCGACTGACCCTGATCTCGTTGCCGATCGTCGCCTCGGCCCTGTTTTCGATGCTGGTCTTCACGACCGGTTACCTCGACGGCATCCTGCTGCTGTTCGCAGCCGCATGTGCCGTGCTGTTCGCCCGCGGGCACCTGTGGCCGGCGGTCGTACTCGGGTGCATCGCACCGGTGATCCACGAGCTGTTTATCTACATGTGGGTGCCGATCGCGGTGTTCGGCTATGCGGTGCTCGTCCACCACAACCCGGAGCGATCGCTGCGGGTACTCATCCCCGCGCTCTGCGCGCCGGTACTTGCGACGCTTGCAGTCGTCACGCTGCCCTCCAAGACGACCACCGCGCACGAGCTGGCGACCCACGTCACCGGCTCGGCCCAGTACAAGGCGACGTTGCTGCACTGGGAATTCGGCCAGACGTTCACCGCCGCGCTGCACCGCATGGACATCCTGCAATCCCGGTTCTGGTGGCCGACCGAGCCCGCCGCGTTCCTGTACTTCTGCTGGCCGGCGATCCTTGCCGTGGCCCTCTACATGACCTGGCGCTGGCAGCTGCTGGACCGCGTCGCCAAGGCGGCGCTGGTCCTGGCGATCGTGAGCCCGTGGGCTGCGCTGATCCTCGCGTGGGATCTGTCGCGCCTCGTCCTGCTCGCCAACGCGCTTGTGCTGATCGTGATCTACGGGCTCGAGACCACCATCGTCGGCGAGCCGGGGGGCGAGCTGCGGCCGATCACGATCGGAGCCCTCGTGTGCTGCACGGTGCTCGCGATGGCGCTGCCGTACATGTTCGTCCAGTTCAACGTGGGCTACTACCTGCACGCGGGCCCGCTGCGCTGGAGCCTGATGCCGGTCCTGCACCCTGTGCTGGCGCGATGGTTCCACCTGGTCTGAGCCCGCCCGGCCCCGTGCGGCCATGCGACCGATCCGCCGCGGTACCCGCGTGCGCGGTTTATGCCTGAGGCCGCCGTCACCGGGGCGCGTGGCGCGGTGTCGGACGCGCACGCCGTTCGCTGGCTGGCGGCCGGGATCGGCGTCGTCATCGCGGCTGTCGGCATCGGCGTCGCGCTGCGCGGGTGGCAGCACAGGCCGGCACTGTGGGGACTACCGTTCTGGCAGGTCACCTACGACGACGGCTTCATCCGCCGCGCCTTGGTCGGGACCATCTTTCAGGGCATGGCTGGCGGCCTCTCGGCCGCCGCGCAGGCGCGGGCGGTTGTCACGATCGCCCACGTGCTCCTGATCGCCCTGATCTTGGCATTTGCCGTCTGGTTGGGCGCGCTCGCGTGGCGGGCGACATCGCCGACGCACGCGCTGGCACTGGGGTTGCTGGCCCTTCCGATCATCGGGTCGTCGTTGTTCCCGACGATGGCCTTTACGCCGGGGTACCTCGATGTGGTGATGCTGATCTTCGCGCTGGCAGCCGCCGCGCTCGTGGCACGCGGCTGGGTCTGGCCCGCGGGCGCCGTTGCCGCGGTCGCCCCCTTCATCCACGAGATGTTCGTGTACCTCTGGATACCCCTCGTCGTCCTGGCCTGGGCCATCCTGCGCCGGTCGGGACGCACGCGACCGCGCTGGCATGACGTGCTCGGCTTGGCCGCGCCGTTCGCGACGGGCCTGTTCGTCGTGGCCGCGTCGTCGGCGGCGGACGCTCGGCGGGCAATCGACCAGCACGTGACGGGCACCGCGACCTTCAAGGCAACGTTGCTGCATCAACAGTTCGGCCAGACGGTGTCGTCATCCCTGACGCGCATGCAGCACATCCAGGGCGCATATTGGTGGCCGACCGAACCGTTCGCGCTGCTGTATTTCTGCTGGCCGGCCGTCCTGGGCGCCGTGCTCTACATGATCTGGCGACGGGCACAGCTGGACGCCTGGGCGCGTGCGGCACTGGTGCTGGCGGTCGTATGCCCGTGGCTGATGCTCATCGTCGCGTGGGATCTGTCCCGGCTGATCGTCCTGTCGAACGCACTGGTGTTGATCGTCGTACTCGCCCTGGAGACCGGCATCATCGACGTGCCGCTCGCGCGGGTGCGGCCGGCCGGGCTCGGGGTGCTCGCGGCAGCCGGCGTGCTGGCCATCGCCCTGCCGTTTCTCTACGCGAACTTCGATCTCTACAACACCTATCACCGCGCCAACGGCCCGCTTGGGTGGGACCTGATGCCCCTGGTGCATCCGGTCCTGGCACGGATGTTCCACTTGGCCTAGCGGCGCCGGGGGCCGCGCGCACGACGCCGTACTCGCGGACGTCGTCTTGGGCGAACCCGTGCACCACGAGCGGGTTATCGGTGATCCAGGCGTTCGAGCTCATCCTGGGCGGCACCGACCGCCGCGATCATGGCACCCTGGCGCGGGACCTCGGGGCCGCCGCAAACGAAGTGGCCCGCGTCCGCTTGGGCGCGAACCCACGCCCGGTGCGCGTCGGTCTGCTCGGCCACCTGCGCAGGCGGGACCATGAACCGAGATGAGCAGGAACATCAGATCTTGCAGGCCGACAGCGACGCGATCAGCCGGTCCACGTCAGGCGTCTCGCGCGGCGTGACCTGATCGACGTCGCGGATGATGCCGTCGGCGTCGATCACGAACGTCGCCCGACCGGCGATCCCCGCCTGGTCGAGCCAGACGTCGTACAGGCGTGCGACCTCGCCCTTGGGGTGAAAGTCCGCCAGAAACGTCACCTCGTCAGCACCCAGCTTGCGCTTGAACTCGGCGAGGCTTGCCTTGTTGTCGACGCTCACGCCGACCACGCGCGCCCCCGCGTACGGGCTCGAGTCGGCGACGATCTTCGTGAAGTACGGCGTGCAGACGCCCGAGAACGCGGCCGGGAAGAAGTTCAAATACACGGGCGCGCCCCGCAAGTCCGACAGCGTGACGGGATTTCCGTCAGAGTCGTTCAGGGTGAAATCCGGGGCTGGGGTTCCGGCTTCAATGGCCATGACTGCTCCTACAGGGTCGGGGGTTCGGTAGCCACGAGGCTATCGCGTCCACGCCTGCGACGGACGCGACCCGCCGGGGGGCGCTCAGCCGCCCCTGTCCGTCATCCGGTTGCCCTCGACGGGCGCCTCAGGCCGCCCCGCTGCGTGCTGGCCGATCGGTTCGATCGCGGCCATCACGTTGGCACGCCCGCCGGCCGTCTTCGGGTCGAGGCGGTCAAGGATCTCGGCGGTGTCCTCGAAACCCTGTTCGGCGCGGGCATCAGAGGTCGCGCGCTGCACGCGCTGGCCCACCATGATGATCGACAACGGCACAAGCTGCACGAACGCCTGCGCAATCCACTAGATCAGCGCGGGGGTCCCGCTCCGGATGGCATCCGTGCGGCTGACCAGCGCGATGGCCGCAAACACGTAGGCGCACGCCATCGTGCCGACACCAGACGTGATGATGACCGCCTCCCTGGCGTTGAACCCCTCGACGCCGCCCGCCGCCTGCCGAATCGTGCTCGGACGGAACCCCCATGACCTCCGTGAGGTGGTCATGGGGTCTTGGCATGCACAGGCATGCCGGACTTGGTGGTGCCGAACGTGCGCTCGCGGGACATGCTGGGCTCCTGGTTCGCGCGGATACGCCGCCGGGACCGTGCTCGCCCCGACGCCGCACGTGTTCGCGATTCCCGAACCCGATCCTGCGCCCGGCCGGATCGGGCGCGCACGCCTATCCGCGCGCGAGCGCCGCGGCCTGCCTGACCCGATCCATGCCCTCCCGATCGCCGACGGCACACCGCGCCGGGTCCGCCTCGACGCGGGTTTCCTCCCGCAGCAACGCAGGCGCCTCGGTTCCCAGCGCCAGTCGCGCCGCATCGCGCCAGCGCTCCGGCAACGCGTCGGGCGCCCGCTGCCCGGCAAGCGCGCCGAGCTGCAGGGCCCAGAGCCGCCCGAGCGTCATCGGGTTGTAGCCGCCGCCGGCGATCGCCAGCAGACGCCCGTCGGCGACCTCGTCGGCGAGCGCGACGACTGCGCCGTAGAGCACCTCCAGCGCGGGGATCGTCACCTGCAAATGCGCCAGCGGATCGGCATGGTGCACGTCCGCGCCGAGGTGGACCACCAGCACGTCGGGCCCGAACCCCCGCACGGCAG
This sequence comes from uncultured Thermoleophilia bacterium, assembly GCA_963842065.1. Classification (GTDB taxonomy): domain Bacteria; phylum Actinomycetota; class Thermoleophilia; order Miltoncostaeales; family Miltoncostaeaceae; genus CAITWD01. The sequence goes on from CAWJEW010000009.1 coordinate 76,719, forward strand.
GCACGATCACGTCGTCAAGCGCCGCGAGGTACGGCACGTCCCCGGCAAACGGGGGCAGCGGGACATTGAGCGTCGCCCCCAGCCCCTCGCCCGCCCCACGCTCGGTGAGTATCGCCTGTGCCGGGGAAGAACCCGTAGGCGAACTCGTGGACCGAGACGCACAACACACGCGGATCCGAGTAGAAGATCCACTGCACGCCGTCGCCATGGTGGGCATCCATATCGACGTAGGCCACGCGCCGCGCGCCGAGGTCCAATAGCTCACGCACCGCGAGGGCGCAATCGTTGTAGATGCAGAACCCCGAGGCGCGGTTCGCCAGGGCGTGATGGAGCCCGGCAGGTGCGGGGCAAAATGCGCGGCCGGGCGCATCCCAGACCGCGCGCGCTCCGGCGATGGCCGCCCCGCAGACGTCCGCGGCCGCCTCATGCATGCCTTCCCGTGCGACCGTATCCATTCCGGGCACGAACCCCCACTGTCCGGCCTCCCACTCCATCGCCCGCCACGGCTCCGCCGAGTACCGCCGCACCGCGCGGATGTAGGCGCCGGCGTGGACGCGCTCGAGATCGTCGAGACTGGCGGAGGGCGGGTCGATCGCGCGGACCCCGGGCCCGTCCACGAGGCCGGTGTGCAGGAGCAGGTCCCACGCCAAGCCGCGACGCAGCGGACGCTCGGCGTCGTCGGAAGGGTTGTACGCTTGCAGGCGCGGACTCCACGGAACGATCACATCTGCCATCGCGCTGCGCCCCTTCGGCCAGGACGGACTGCTCGGGGTCAGAGCAAACCACGATCTCGGACCAACTGCCCGACCTGCGAGCGCCGAATTTGCGTTTCCCGGCGTACGATCAAAGAATCGACAGCAACCGGGACGCAAGGAGGGTTTCTTGGCGCATCACCTGTTCGACGTACGTGAATCGGCGACCCATGGGCTGGTGGCCCAGCAGCTTCGTGATCTCGCCGACCAGTTTTCGGCAGGCTCCGTCGAACTGTCCTATGACGACTGGCAGGGGGCCATCGCGGTCATCGATCCGGTTCATGTCGTCGTGGACCTCAAACGCAGCGGGAACCACGTGGATCTGGTCGTCCACCTGACCTGGGCGTCCGCTACCGCCGGCTAGCCGCGCACTACCCGCCCAGGCCCCGCGTCCGCAACAGCCGTTCGGCGTGCGCCGCAAGGTGCGCGCCACGGTCGGCCTCGCCGCGAGCGGTGAACCACGACCCGCACCAGGCCGCCATCAGCGGGCGCCACGCGTCCACGCGCGCGACCAAGTGCGCATCGGCGCGGTATCCGCCCAGGATCGCCTCCAGCGTCGCGGCCGGCAGCTCGTCCAGCGCGGCAAGATAGGCGAGGTCCTGCGCCGCCTCACCGGGACGCGCGTACTCCCAGTCGACCAACACCGGGCCGGCGTCCCCCCAGACCACGTTGCCGCTCCATGGATCGCCGTGCAGCAGTACCGGTCGCCCGGGCGCCTCGGCCGGCAACGCCGCGATCGCCGCCTCGGTAATGTCCCACGCCTGCGGCACGCAGTCCCGGCGAATTTCGGCCAGCTGCGCGTCGCGGCAGGCGGCCCCCGTCAGATCCCCGCCGAGTGCGCTCGGCACCGGCAGCTCGTGCAGACGGTGCAGCAGGCGCCCGAGCGCCGCGGCCTGGCCGGCGCTCCAGCGTGCGGGCGGCAGGGGGCGGCCGGCGACGCGCTCGGTGATCAGGATCCCGTCGCCTGAGACCACGAGCCGCGGCGCCAGTCCGGAGCCGGCCAGATACTCGAGCGTCTGGGCCTCCCGCCGTGCCCGTGCCGGGTCGGCGACCTTGACCACCCGCATCCCCAACGGCGTCTCGAGTTCCCAGGCGCGCGCCCCGGAACCGCCCCCGGCGAGGCGCGGTAGATCGTTTCCCGATGTTTCGGTCGGCCGCGCCACGTCGGTCCAGTCTCGCCCATTTGCAGGCAGCGCGTCGAATCCGGCCCGGCGACGCTGACGCTCCCCCGTTCGGGCTAGGCGACAACACGCTAGTGAACTGGCAACATAGGCGTTGCACATGGTGGTGTTGCACATGTGCCCATACCGACTCGGACAAGCGGGACTGGTTCGGTCGCGTGGCCACAACGGCTGGTACAGCGCGTACAGCGTGCGGGTTCATACCCGCGCGCGGTGGCGCTGGCCGGAAAGGTGTTCCCATGCTCGTCGAGATCCAGGTGCTCCCCGACCCGACCGGAACGGCCGAAGCGAGGTACCGCCACGTCGACGCGGCCATCGCCCGCATCGCCGGCGACCGCGTACGGTACGAGGTCGGCGCGCTGGGGACGACGCTCGAAGGCACCCCCGACGAACTGTGGCCGCTGGTGCGCGCGGCCCACGAGGCCAGCCTCAGGTCCGGGGCGAACCAAGTCGTCACGGTCGTCAAGATCGCGGAGTCGGCACACAACGGTGCGGCGCTGACGATCGAGCGCCTGACCGCCGGGCATCGGGAGGAGCGGTGACCGGGAGCGCCCGCGGCGCCAGGCCCCGCTGGCGCATCGCCGCCGCGATCGCGACGCTCGCGCTGCTGGGTGCCGCCGCGGCCGGCTGCGGCTCGTCGTCGGGCGCTGCCAGCACGACGGCGACACCGGCCAACGTCAGCGTGGCGCTCGACTGGGTGCCCAACACGAACCACACCGGGATCTACGTCGCCAACGCGCTCGGCTACTACCGCCAGGAGGGGATCAACGTCCAGATCCTGCCCTACGGCACGACCGCGCCCGAGACCCTCGTGGCATCCAACAAGGCCGATTTCGGCATCTCGTACGAGGCTGGGACGATCTTCGCGCGCGCTGCCGGCGAAGACGATGTCGCCGTGTTTGCGATCCTGCAGCACGACGCGCTGCAGATCGGCATCCGCGCGAACAACGCCGCCATCAATTCGCCGAAGGATCTCGACGGCAAGGTCTACGCGGGGTTCGGCACCCCCGACGAAGGCCCGACGCTCAAGTACGTGATCCGCCGCGCCGGGGGCACCGGCAAGTTCACAACCGTCGACCTCAACACGTCGGCGTACGACGCGGTCTGGACCGGCCAAGCGGACTTCACCTTGTCCTACATGACTTGGGAGGCCATCCAGGGCGCACTGGCCGGAGAGCCCTTCAAATCCGGTTTCGCGCTCAGCCAGCTCGGCCTGCCCGACAACTACTCCACGCTGATCATCTCCAGCAACCAGTACCTGGCCGCCCATCCCGACGTGGCGCGCCGATTCCTGGCAGCGACCCAGCGCGGGTACGAGTACGCCGCGGCGCACCCGCTCGCCGCCGCCAAGATCCTGATCGCCGCCGACCCCAACGGGCTCGGCTCCCAGACCAAGTTGGTCGATGAGAGCTCCGAGCTGCTTGCGCGCAGCTACTACCTGGATCCGCACGGCGTCGCAGGCCCGGAGACCACCGCCGAATGGGCCGGTTACGGCAACTTGCTCTTCGACGCTGGGGCGCTCACCGACGCGAACGGCAACCGCATCACCACCCGCCCGGACTGGTCGACGTACTACACCAACGCCTATCTGCCGACGGGATCCAAGTGACCACGCGCGGCCATGTCCCGCAGGTGGGCCCACGGCCGATGAGCCGTTGGGGCTGGGTGCCGGCGTTGGCGATCATCGCGCTGGCGGTCGCCGTGTGGCAGCTCTACGCGACCAAGAGCGGCGTCAGCCCGCAGATCCTGCCCTCACCTGCGCGGGTCCTGCACCAGGGCTGGCTGAATCGGGGACCGCTGTGGACCAACATGTTGGCGACGCTCCAAGAAACCATGTTCGGCTTCACCCTGGCGATCGTCGTCGGGTTCGTACTGTCGGCGATCATCGACGCGTCGGGCATCCTGCGCAACGCCCTCATGCCGCTGCTCATCGGGTCCCAGACCCTGCCGCTGGTCGCGATCGCGCCGCTGGTGATCATCTGGTTCGGTTTCGGGCTGACGCCGAAAATCCTGCTGGTCGCGCTGCTGTCATTCTTCCCGATCACGGTCGCGCTCCTGGAGGGGTACCAGGCCACCGACCCGGACGTGGAGCGCCTGCTGACGTCGATGGGGGCCGGGCGATGGCGGGTCTTCCGCAGCGCCCGCGTGCCCACCTCGATGCCGTTCTTTTTTGCCGGGTTGCGGATCGCCATCACGTACTCGGTGGTCGTTGCCATCTTCGCCGAATACGCGGGTGCCACGGCGGGGCTCGGCGTCTACATCCAGGAGGAGACCCACGTCTTCCGGACGGATCTCGTGTTCGCCGCCGTCCTGGTCACGACGCTGCTCACCGTCGGCCTGTTTGCGGCCACATACCTGCTCGAACGCCTCATGATCCCCTGGTACCGGATGTCCCGGCAGACCGCCCGCCGATGACCAGTCGCCCGCCGATCGCGCCCGAACGCGCCGATCGCCAGGCGCCCAAACTTCGGCTCGAGGGCGTCCGTCACGCCTACCGGGACCTCGAGGTGCTCGACGGCGTCTCGCTCCAGCTCGCCGCCGGCGAGCTCGTTACGATCGTGGGGCCGTCGGGGTGCGGAAAGTCGACCATCTTTGGGATCCTCACCGGCGCCACAGCGCCGACGGCCGGACGCGTGCTGGTCGACAACGCCCCGCTCGGCCGCGGGACCGAACGGTTCGCGGTCATGCCCCAGTCCGACGCCCTGCTGCCGTGGCGGAGGGTCATCGACAACGTGACACTTGGACTCGAAGTCCAGGGCGTCTCCCGGCGCGACGCCCGCGATCGCGTCCAGCCGCTGTTGGCGACGTTCGGCCTGGACCAGTTCGCGCGCGCCTACCCGTTCCAGCTGTCGGGCGGCATGCGCCAACGCGCGGCCCTGTTGCGCACGGTCGTGCAGGACCGGTCGGTGCTGTTGCTCGACGAGCCCTTCGGGGCACTCGACGCGCTGACGCGCACCGACATGCAGGAATGGCTCGAGAGCGTCTGGGACACGTTTCGCTGGTCAGTGCTGCTGATTACCCACGACATCCGGGAGGCCGTGTTCCTGTCGGACCGCGTCTACGTACTCTCGCCACGCCCGGCGCGCGTCGTCGCCGAGGTCGCGGTGCCGCTGGCGCGTCCGCGTCGCATGGAGCAGCTCAGCAGCCCGGAGTTCGTACGCACGGAGAGGGAGCTCCGTCAGGCCCTGCAGTCCGCGCGAAGCGACGCCCCCGAAGCCTAGCCGGCCGCCACCGCGCCGCTCGCAGCGGCATCCACGCGCCGACACACCAGCGCGACCACGATCCGGCCCGCCATCGCGAGGATCGCCAGCGACAGCGCGTGCAGGACCTTCGGCACGGCGATCAGTACGATCAACACCGCGATGACGACCAGCAGCACAGTGACGGCCCCGCTCACGAGGGTCGCCAGGCGCGGCCCGCGCCGCCGGACGGCCGAACACACGGCGGGTGCGGCGCGGACGGCGTCGGTGGCAGTCGGCCGATGAGCGTGTTTTCGGGGCTGACCACGACCGAGCGGATCATGATCGCGCTCGCCGTGGTGCTGACCGCCGCCGCCGCAGCCTCCCAGATCGCCCAGGCCCCCGGGGTCATGCGCTTCGTGATCTCGGGCGGCGCCCTGGCGAGCACTTGCCTGGCTGATCGGCTTTTCCACCGAGGTCGTCGGCACTCGCTTCGGCCCCGGGGTCACCGGCGTGATGCAGGCGACCCTCGGCAACGCGCCCGAGTTCTTCGTGGTGGTGTTCGCCCTCGCCGCTGGGCAGGCGATCGTGGCCGAGACGGCCATCTTCGGGTCGATCTTCTCGAATGCCCTGCTGATTCTCGGGATCGCGATCGTCGTCGGGGCGCACGCCGCACCCGACGGGGTGATGCGGTTCGGCAAGCGCCTGCCCAACGACACCGCCACGCTACTGCTGATGGCGGTGTTCATCATCACCCTGATGGGTCTGTCCGGCTACGCCAACGACCGCGCCAGCCATCACCAGGTCGCCATCTCGGTCGTCGGCGCGATCTGTCTGCTGGTCGTCTACGGGGCGTGGCTGCACGCCTACCTGCGCGACGACATCCGCGCCAGCCGCGCAGCGCAGGAGCTTCCCTACCCGGAGGCCACAAGCGTCTCGTTCCGGACCGCAATCGTGCTGCTCGGCCTGGCAGGGGTCGCCGCCGCGTTCGTCTCGGACTGGTTCGTGGAGGCGATCGACCCCGCGATCGCGACGCTGGGTCTGCCCAAGCCGTTCGTCGGCCTGGTGATCGTTGCGATCGCCAGCAACGCGGTCGAGAACGTCGTGGGGATCCGGCTGGCGGCCAAGCAAAAGAACGACCTGGCGCTGTCGATCATCAAGAACTCGATCGCCCAGATCGCGGTGTTCGTGTATCCGGTGCTCGTGCTGATCTCACTCGCGTTCGCGACCCACCTGACCTTTGCGGTCTCGAGCATCCTGATCGGCGGGTTGGCGCTGACCGCGATCGCCGTGTGGCAGATCACCGGCGACGGCGAGGCCGCGCCCTTCGAGGGTTGGGCGCTGGTCGGGCTCTACGTGATCCTGGCAACGCTGTTTTTCTTCGAGTAGCGTCGGCGGCGATCAGGCCGCCGGACCCGAGGCGAGCTGGACGGATGCCGACTGCGGCTGCCCGTTGACGTTGATCCAGGACACCGTGACCGTCTGGCCGGGGTGCAACCGTTGCATTTCCTGGCTCAGCTGGTTCGGGGTCGTGACCGAGACACCGTCAACGGCGGTGATGACATCTCCCGGCCTGGAGCCCGATGGAGTCCGCCGGTTCGCCGGGGATGGCGGCGGCAATTGCCACGCCGGGCGTACCGGCGGTCTGGGTCGGGGAGATCTCGACGCCCAAGAACGCGTTCGGTCCGATGTGGATGGTGCCCGACGATGATCCGTGCTCGATCTGCAAGGCGATCGCCAGGGCCCTTTCGATGGGGATCGCGAAGCCGGCGGTCGACGCATCGGACTGGAAGTGCACGCCCGATGACGCGGCGGTGTCCATACCGATGACCCGACCCTGGGAATCCACCAGCGGCCCCCCGGAGTCACCGGGCTGGATGGCGGCGTCGGTCTGGATCAGCCCGGTCAGGTTCTCGGAGGTACCCGTCACGTCGTCGTAGGCCGTGATCGATTGGCCGAGGCCGGTGATGTGGCCCGCGGCGACGCTGGGGGTCCCGCCGATCCCGCCGGCGTTCCCGAACGCCGCGACGGCTTCGCCGACGGCCACGTTCGACGAATCTCCAATGGTGACCGTGTTCAGGCCGGAGGCGTTCTGCAGCTGGAGCACTGCCACGTCGTCGGATTTGTCGGTCCCGACGACCGTGGCCGTGTAGGTGTGCCCGTTGCCCACGTCGACGACCTGCACGGAGGTCGCGCCATCGACGACGTGGTTGTTCGTGAGTACCTCCCCGCTGGAGGTCAGGACCATGCCGGTGCCGGCGGCGCCCCCGTCCTCGGGTCCCAGCTGAGAGTTGACGTCGACCACGCCCGGATTGACCCGGTGCACGACGGTCGTCACGTTCACCGGCTTCTGCGGCGTGGTGCGCGTGACGTAGTCCAGCCCCACGACGATGATCGCCACGGCGGCCGCGCCGACCAGCACGCTGCGGACAAAGCGCCGCATCGCGCGGCGCCGCGCGAGATCGCCGCGCACGTACATGGCCGGCGGATGTGGGACCGGATCCGGCCAGCGCGGGGGTTCCTCGGGCGGCTTGATGTGGTCATCGAATGGGGACTTGGGTTCCATGCGCTATGTCAATCTTCCCACGCAAATCGTGCCGCGACCATCCTGACCGTCATAGGCAGGCCGCCGCCACACCCATCCGGACGGGCACCGCGCCACCGGCTCGCGGCGACCGATGCTCGGGCGACCGGGCCGGCGGCGTCGATAGAGCCCAGGCGGCGCGCTCGTGACAGGCCGGACGCTGGGCGGCGGCCCGCCCCGGTCTGCCACCCGGCCGTGCACACCGGGGCCCCCCTTGTCCCTCACCCGAGGAACTCGCCATGGAAGCACTGACGCGCTGGGTGTTGCGGCACAAGGCCATCGTGCTCACCGCCTGGCTCATCCTCGCCGTCGCCGGGTTTGCGATGCTGCCGAGGGTCACCGGCAACCTCGACAAGACCTTCAAGCTGCCGGGCCGCGAGGGCTACGACACCAACAACCAGATCCTCAAGACCTACGGCAACGGTGGCCGCATCCCGCCGGCCGTGCCGGTCGTCACGCTGCCGGAGGGCGTCAGCGTCAACAGCCCCGGCGTGAAGCACGAGCTCGCACCGGCATTCGACGGCATCACGCGGGCGGTGCCCGGGGCGCGGGTCGCCTCGTACTTCAACACCGGCAATCCGGGATTCGTCTCGTCCGACGGCCGCACGATCTTCGGGCTCGTGTACATGTACCTGAAGCCGGGATTCAGTGGCATTCCGGCCGGCGAGGCCAATCTGAAGTCCTGGCTGGCCACCCACTCGATCGCCGGGGCCCATTTCAACGTCACCGGCGAGACCGAACTGGCCTCGGGTGGAAGTACCGGCGGCGGGCCCGGCATCCTCGTCGAGACGCTGGTCGGCGGCGTCGGCGCGCTGATCGTGCTGGCGTTCGTGTTCGCGTCGTTCCTCGCGGTGATCCCGCTGCTGATGGCGGCCATCGCCATCCCCGTGACGTTCCTGATCATCGGGGGCGTCACCCAAGTCACCGACGTGTCGTTCATCGTCGAGTTCCTGGTCTCGCTGATCGGGCTCGGTGTCGCCATCGACTACGCCCTATTGGTCGTCACGCGCTGGCGCGAGGAGCGCGACCGTGGCGCCGACCCCCATGAAGCGGTGGTGCGCACCATGCGGACCGCCGGCCGCGCGGTCGTCTTCTCCGGTACGACCGTCGCGATCGGCCTCTTGGCGATGGTGGTCCTGCCTGTGCCGTTCTTGCGAAGCGTCGGCTACGCGGGGATGCTCATCCCCCTGGTGAGCGTGGGGGCGGCGATCACGCTCCTGCCGGTCTTCCTGGCAACCATTGCATCGCGCGTCGACTGGCCGCGCATCCGGCGCGAAGACACCGCCAGCCGCGCCTGGACCGCCTGGGCCCGCCTCGTCGTGCGCTTCCGGTGGCCTGCGGCGATCATCGGCGTCGCCATCCTGGTGATCCTGATGATTCCGGCGAGCAGCGTCCGCGTCGGGAACCCCACCGCCAACGCCCTGGGCGGCACGGGCGCGGTGCTGGCCGGCCTCAACCAGCTGGAAGCCTCGGGCATTGGTCCGGGGCCATTGGCGCCGTTTGAGATCCTCGTCGACGGCACGAACCCCACTGCGGTCGCCAACGCGGTCGGCAAGGTCGACGGCATCCGCTCGGCGTTCGCGCCGGCCGGCGCGCAGTGGCAGCGGCAAGGGATGCCGATCGTCGACGCGCTGCCCGTCCATGATGGCGCGTCGGTCGCGACGCAAACTACGCTCCCACGCGTGCACGACGTTGCGCGCCAGTTTCCGGGTACCGTCCGGGTCGGCGGCCAGGGTGCCGAGAATGCCGACTTCATCTCGGCCGTCTACGGCAGTTTCCCGCTGATGATCGCCCTCATTGCGATCCTGACCTTCGTGGTGCTGGCGCGGGTGTTCCGCTCGCTGCTGTTGCCGCTCAAGGCGGTCCTGCTGAACCTGCTGTCGGTCGCCGGTGCCCTTGGGCTGATGGTGTGGATCTGGCAGGAGGGCCATGGGACGAGCCTGATCTGGGGCCTGCCGGCGACCGGTGCGATCACCGCCTTCATCCCGCTGATGGCGTTCGCGTTCCTGTTCGGCCTCTCGATGGACTACGAGGTGTTCATCCTCAGCCGCATGCGCGAGGAGTACGACCGGACCGGCTCCACCGAGCAGGCGGTCGTCACGGGCATCGGCCGCACGGGACGCCTGGTGACCAGTGCCGCCTTGATCCTGTTCCTGGCCTTCGGCTCGCTCGCCTCGGGACCCGACGTCGTGATCAAGATCTTCGCGACCGGACTCGCGGCAGGGATCCTCCTCGATGCAACCGTCGTGCGCTCCCTGTTGGTGCCGTCGCTCGTGACGCTGTTTGGCCGCTGGAACTGGTGGTTGCCGCGGATGCCCGCACGCGTGCTGCGCGTCGAGCCCTCGCGGGCGCCGGGCGCCGAGCCCGCCGCCGACGAGGTCTAGGGCACTCCCCCGGCCGGTGCCGCTGCGTTCGCAGTGGCACCGGCCCCATCCGAAGCCTTGCGCAGCCCCCGACGGGGCTGTACACATTGCCTGCCCGGCGCGTTCGCCGGGTGGCACAGCAGTCAGCGAAGCCGGTGCGACTCCGGCGCTGTCCCGCAACTGTGATGTCCCGGCCTCACCGGGAACAAGCCAGGTCGCCTGCGCTGTGCCGACAGTAAGTCCTCGGGTGAAGGGCTGCTTGTCGGCGGAGGCAACGCCCCGCTCTCGAGCTTCCTTTCATCCTCCACCTCTCATGGAGGATGAACATGACCAAATGGTTCTCGCGGCGACGTACCTGGATCGCCGCGACGTGTGCGACTGCGCTCGGCGCACTTGTCGTCGCGATTCCCACGCTGATTCAGGCTCAGGCCAGCGCATCTGCATGTCCACGACGGATCGTGTCGCTGTCTCCGACGGCGACCGAAGACCTGTTCGCCGTCGGCGCGGGTCGCCAGGTCGTCGCCGTCGACAGCGATTCCAACTACCCGAAAGACGCCCCGCGTAAGGCGGGGTTAATCGCCTACTCGCCGAATGCCGAAGCGATCGCCGGTGACTACAACCCAGACCTGGTGGTGGTGACCTTTGACGCCAACCGCGTCGTCGAACAGCTCCACGCGCTCGGCATTCGCGTCCTGTTCGAGCCGACTGCGAAGAACCTCGCCGCAGCCTATGACCAGATCGAGGGCATCGGCGAGGCCACGTGCCACACGGTGGCGGCGGTAGCTGTCGTCGGGTCGATCAAGCAACAGATTGCGGCGATTCGGGTCTCGGCGGCTCCGAAGGCGCGCGGCCTCCTGTACTACGACGAGATCAGCGCGCCCCCGTACGACTACGCCGCATCGTCGAAATCGTTCATCGGCCAGCTGTTCGGGCTCCTGGGCATGCGCAACATCACCACGACCGGCGCGAATTCTGGCTTTCCCGAGCTCAGCGAGGAGTACATCGTCAAGGCCAGCCCCCAGCTGATCTTCCTGTCCGACAACGAGCCCATCGACGGAGGCGTCACCGCGGCGGAGGTCGCGCATCGAACCGGCTGGGGATCGATCCGCGCAGTCAAGAATCACGCGATCTACGGCCTCAACGATGACGCCGCCTCGCGGTGGGGCCCACGGGTGACCGTGCTCATGCGTGAGATCGCGAGCGCCGTGACCAGCTATCGGCGCGCGCACCACTAGTCCGGCCGTGACGACGACGCCGCTCAACGACCTTGTCGTCCCCGCGCCCGCGGCCCTGCCGCGGGCGCGGGGACGCGATGCCGTGTGGCTCGGTGTCGGCGTGATCGTGCTCGCGGTCAGCATGCTCGCGGGCCTCTTGGTCGGCGCCGTCGACATCCCCCCGCAGGACATCGTTGGCGACGTGATCAGCCGAATCCCGTTCGTTGGCCTGCACTCGCCGCTCAGCACCGTCGACCGGGCGATCGTCTGGCAGCTGCGCCTGCCGCGCGTGGTGCTGGCCGCCCTGGTCGGCGGGATGCTCGCGTTGTGCGGCGGCGCCTATCAGGGCATCTTCCGCAATCCGCTCGCGGATCCGTACCTGCTTGGCGTTGCCGCCGGCGCCGGGCTCGGCGCCACCGTGGCGATCGTCTTCGCCATCGACGTCACGGTCCTCGGCGTCCAGGCCCTGCCGATGTTCGCCTTTGCGGGCGCGGTGATCGCCGTGGGTCTCGCCTACCTGGTCGGTCGCTCGATCGGCGCCGGCCGCAGCTCGACCACCTTGATCCTCGGCGGGGTGGCGGTCGCGGCGTTCTTGACCGCGCTGCAGACGTTCTTGCAGCAACGCCACACCGAGGAGCTGCAGCTGATCTACAACTGGATCCTCGGGTCGGTCGCGACCGCCGGGTGGGGGCAGGTCACGACCATGCTGCCCTATGCCGTGCTGGCGGCGATCGTGATCCTGCTCCACGGACGGTTGCTGGACGTGTTGGGTCTCGGCGACGACGCGGCGCGGACCCTGGGCGTGCAGACGTCCCACGTGCGGATCGCGGTCGTCGCCGCTGTGACGATCGGCACCGCGGCCGCCGTCGCGGTCAGCGGGCTCATCGGCTTCGTCGGAATCATCATCCCGCACGTCGTGCGCCTGTTGGGCATCCGGACGAATCGGACGCTGTTGCCGCTGTCGATGCTGCTGGGCGCGTCGTTTTTGGTGCTGTGCGACCTGGTGGCCCGGACCGTCGTCGCGCCGTCCGAGCTGCCGATCGGCGTGGTCACCGCGGTTATCGGCGCACCCGCGTTCGCGATGGTCCTGCGGACCAGCAGGGTCGACGGATGACCCGTGTCCTGCTCGAGCGGATCAGCGTCGCGCGCGGCGAGCGCACGATCGTCAGCGATGTCTCGCTGACGATCGAATCGGGGTCGTGGCTGTGCCTGATCGGGCCCAACGGCGCCGGCAAGACGACGCTCTTGCATGCGCTGGCCGCGCTCATCCCCCACTCCGGGCGCGTGTTGGTCGGCGACGATGAGCTCTCGAAACTGCCCCGCCGAGGGCGGGCGCAGTCGATCGCGCTCGTTCAGCAGGATGCCCAGCTCCCCTCGGCCATGCGCGTCGCCGACTACGTGATGCTCGGGCGCACGCCGTACATCAGCTATTTCGGCCGCGAGGGTCGCGACGACCGGATCCGGGTCGCTGCGGTGCTCGAGCAGCTCGACCTGCTGGGGCTGAGCGAGCGCCCGCTCGCCCACCTGTCGGGCGGCGAGCGTCAGCGGGTCGTCGTCGCCCGCGCCCTGGCCCAGTCGCCGTCGATCCTGCTCCTGGACGAGCCGACAACCTCGCTCGATCTCGGACGTCAGCTGCAGGTGCTCGAGCTCATCCGCGAGCAGCAGCACGCGTGTCGGCTCACCGTCATTAGCGCGACCCACGACCTCACCCTTGCCGCCGCCTACGCGGATCGGCTGGCGCTGATCAGCTGCGGCGCGCTCGTCGCCAACGGGACCCCCAAAGACGTGCTGACGACGGCGATCCTGGGCGAGCACTACGGGGTCTCGCTGCGCGTCATCCACGACGAGGACGGTGGCGTCGCGGTGATCCCCATGCGCCCGGCCTCAAGCGACCGGGATCCCGGCGCCGTCTAGCCGGCCGTCGTCCACGCCGGGCTATCCGGCGCGGTCCCCGCCGAGCACACACGCCCGGTACCGGGCGCCCAGCCGCCTGGTGACCGGTCCGGCGGTGCCGTTCCCGACCGGCGCACTGTCGACGGTGACGATGGCTGCGACGCCACGCAGCGCGCTCACCACGAAGACCTCGTCCGCACGCTGCCAGAGCGCCCGCTCGGCCGCCTGTACGATGACATCGCCGGCAATCTGCATCATCACGCGGCGTCCGATCCCCGGCAGCAGGCCCCGCGCCGGTGCGGTCCACAGGACGCCGTCGGCCACAACGAACACCGACGCCCGGCTCGCCTCCCCCAGGCGGCCCGACAGATCGGTCGTCAGCACGATGTCGGCGCCGACGGCGGCGGCGGCGCACTCGGCACGGACCCAGTGATCGCGTTCGGTGCGCTTGTGTTCGGCCGCGGCCTCGCCGGGCACCCACCCGCCCGGGAACGTGAGCGCCGACAACATTGGCGGCGTCGCGTCCAAGGGCTCGACCGGAGCCACCTCCACCACGCAGGCGGGACGCGCGCTCACCACGAGCCGTACGACCGCGTCGGCGGCCACGCAGCCCTCGAGCGCCGCATCGAGCTCGCGACGCGATGGCACCGACATCCGGCGCGCCATCGATGCCGAGCGCCCGCAGCGATGACGCCAGCCGCTCCAGATGGAGCGCCCGGTGGACGATCTGCCCGTCGTAGGCACGCATCGTCTCGATCAGCCCCGCGCCGGCCTGGGCGTCCAGCGTCGGGCGCGCAGGCGCGGAGGCACCGCGGTACTGCACGCCGTTGATCCGGACTACACGCACCCGAGCGCCTCAAGGAAGGGTCGCGCCTTGGCCATGGCCTCGGCGTGCTCGGCCGCCGGATCGGAATCCCAGGTCACCGCACCGCCGCTCCAGTACCACGCCCGGACGCCGTCCAGCCACGCGGTGCGGATCAGCACGCTCGCCTCGAGCCCGCCGTCGGGGCCAACGGCCACCATGCTGCCGAACGCCGGGCCACGGGGCACCGGCTCGAGCTCGGCGATCACCTGCATCGACGCCAGCTTCGGGCAGCCGGTGATCGAGCCGCCCGGGAACACGGCACCGAGCACGTCGGCGGCACGCGTGCCGGTCGCGAGTTCGGCGCGCACCTCGCTGACCAGATGCTCCACGTAGCCTGTCGCCAGCGGCGCCATCAGCCGCGGCACCGAGACGCCCCCCGGTCGGGCCACGCGGCCGAGATCGTTGCGGACCAGGTCGACGATCATCACGTGCTCGGACCGATCCTTCGGGTTGGCCGCCAGCTCCGCGCCGGAACCGAGCGGCGCTGTGCCCTTGATCGGATCGCTCGAGGCGACGGCGTCGCGAATGGTCAGCAGACGCTCGGGCGAGGCCGAGACGAGGGTTCCGTGCGGCGTCGCGAAGTACGCGCGATGCGACGCAGGACCGGCGGCCGCCCAGAGACGCTCGGCGAAATGCGGCGCGCCGGCATCCCAGGACGCCGATAGGCGCTGGACAAGGTTCACCTGCGAGCAGTCCCCCGCCACGATCCGCCGTACGATCTCGCGCACCAGACCGGCGTAGGCACCGGCGTCCAGCGAGCTCGTGGGTACCGGCGCCGTCTGATGTGCACGCTGCGCCTGCGCACTGCGCGGTCTGCGCGCGGCCTCCGCAAGGCGCCGCGCCGACTGTCCCCCGCCCAGGATCCGGCAACGCCCGCCGTCGATGATCTCGGCGATCGCCCCGTAGCGGCACAGCACGGCCGCGGGCGGTTCGCTCCGCGCGGCCGCCGGCCGCGGGGACGACTCGTCACGCGCACCGAGGTCATAGCCCAGGTACCCGCACCATCCGCCCAGCGGTCCCGCGGTGCGTGCACGCACCGGAGTATCCAGCGCGCCCCAGACCGCGGGCCCCGCCACGACCTCGACCGGATCGGCGGCCACAAGCGTCGTCCCGAGGTACCGGACCATCACCGCATACGCTCGATCGGCAAGCGCGAGCACCAGATCCTCGGCGCGGACGGCGTCCCCGAGGGTGATCGCGCCACCGCCGGCACGCGATGCGGGACGCGGGGACGCAGCGGGCACGGGCGAGGAGGGCGGCACGCGCCGAGCGTATCGGTTCGGGCGATCCGCACCTGTCCCGACCGAGGTGTGCACGCCGCGCGGGCCCCGATCGTCGTAGAGTGATCTCTCCGCGGCGGTGCGCTCGCTCATCCGCCCGGACCCGCCCCCGAGCAAACCGAGCGCCCGTGACCGCACTCTCGCTTCTGGTCGTCCATCGGGATCAGATGGGCATGCGGTTCGGTGGGGACCATCCCACCGACCAGCGCCGGCATCAACTGGCGGTCGCCCTCTGCCGCGAAACCGGCCTGTTTGCACTGCCAGGTGTGGCTCTGCAGGCGCCGCCGCCGCCGCTCGGAGACGACGAGCTCGCGCGCGTCTTCGCGCCCGCGTTCATCCGGGCCGTCCACCGCTACAGCGAGAACCCGATCCTGGCCGCCGCGCCCGACGCGGCGCAGTGGGGCATCGGCGGCGACAACAACGCCTACGCCGGAATGCATGAGGACTCGGCGCGGGTGTCCGCGGCAGCGGCTGCGGCGGCCACCGCGGTCGCCGGCGGGCGTGCCCGGCGGGCGTTCGTCCCGGCCGCGGGCGCGCACCACGGCACCCACAACCGCGCATGGGGCTTCGGCATCTACAACGAGACCGCGGTCGCGGTGCAGTGGCTGCTCGACGCCGGGCTCGAACGCGTGGCCTACATCGATCTGGATGTCCACCACGGCAACGGAACGCAGTGGATCTTCTATGAGAACCCGTGCGTGATGACCGTCTCGGTGCATGAGTCTGGTCGCCACCTGTTCCCTGGGTCCGGGTTTCCCCAGGAGACGGGCGGCCCCGGTGCTCCCGGCTTCGCGGCGAACCTGGCGCTGCCGCCCTTTGCGGGCAACGACGCCTATCGCAGGGCCATGGCCGAGTTCGTGGTGCCGGTCGTCACGGCCTTCCGGCCGGACGCGATCGTCACCCAGTGCGGCGTCGACCATCACCACGCCGATCCGCTTGCCCACATGCTGACGACCATGGAGCTGTACCCGGAGCTGTGGGCGACGCTGGACATCTTGGCGAACGAGCTCTGCCAGGGCCGCTGGGTCGCCCTGGGCGGCGGCGGCTACAACCCGTGCGTGGCACCCCCGCGCGCGTGGGCGGCGCTGGCGCACCGCATGGTCGGCAGCACACCGTCGGACCCCCTGCCCGAGCCCTGGCGCGAAGCGGCGCGGATCCTCGGCTGCGACGAGCCCGCCCGCACATGGACCGAAGACCATCCCCCGGCAGCCGAGCCCGACCGCGACCGCGAGACGGCCGCCCACGTCGACCAGGCGATCGCGCGCACACGCCTGTGCCTGAGCCCCTTCTGGCCGACGCTGCGCTAGCCGGCGGCCGCCGCGCGCGCCGGGCGCACGACTGCCGCGGTGTGCTCGGGCGCATCCCACATCAGGATGTGGCCACTGTCGATGTCGACCTCCGCGAGCCGCGGTCCGCACTCCTGACGCAGCCTGGCCCGCAGCGCCTCCGAGACGTATGGCTCCCGGCGGGCCGTCAGGAGCGTCACGGGGCCCCTCCAGCGACCGAGGGTCGGCACCGGTCGGGCCATCTCGCTCCACGCGCCGATCGCGGCGGCGCGGGAGAACCGGAGCCGGTAGCGGCCATCCTCGTCGCAGCCAAGGAACGCCGCCAGATCCTCCTCCAGGGCCCACCGGCCCTCGCCGCGGAGATCGGCCTCCGCGGCCGACTGGCAGATGGCCGGATCGATGCACGGCGGCCGGATCGAGCAAGATCAGCGCGCGGACCCGCCCCGGCGCCCGCGCAGCAAGCACTAGGGCGATCAGGCCGCCGAACGAGTGGCCGATGACCTCGATCGGGTCGTCAATGGCGAGCACGTCCAGCGTCTCCAGGACGTCGGCCACGCGCGTTGCCAGATCCCACGGCGGATCCCAGCCCGAACGCCCGTGACCGCGCAGATCCGGCGCGAGGACTCGGGCGTCGGGCAACGCGTCCTCGGCAAGCCGCCGGTAGCGGCCGCCATGGTTGCGCACGCCGTGCAGGGCAAGCACCGGCGGCCCGGCCGGTGGTCCGTATGTCTGGGTGTGCAGCCGCATCCGCGCCGCGATTATGGACGTCACCCCGCCCCCATCGCCAGCGCTCCACACGTGCTAGGGCACCGAGAACCCGAATCGTTTGAGGTAGGCGCGCCCATTGGGACCAGACAGGTAGGCGAGGAACGCCAGCGCCGCCGCCGGGTGCGGCGCGTTGGTGAGCACGGCGGCCGCATCGCTGATCACGGGCTCCGCCGACGCCGGAATCGGCACCGTGTGGACCTTGTTGCCGAGCGCGTGGGCTTGGCTGGCATAGGCGACGGCGGCGTCAGCGTCGCCGAGCACGACGGTGGTGGTGATCGTCGCGGCGTCCGGCGCCTCGCGAACCACGTTCGACAGTGCGGCGTCCGCCCCGAGCTGCGCGAGCATGGCGCGGGTGTCGCGCCCGATCGAGGACTCGGGGCTGCCGATGACCAGCCGAACCCCGGGCTTGGTGAGATCGGCGACCGAACGGATCCGCGCGGGGTTGCCGGGCGGGGTGATCACCACCAGCTCGTCGTGGGCGATCACCACGGGCGGGCCGGTCAGTCCCCGCGCATGCAGGGCGGTCGGCGTCGCGGTGTCGGCCGCCACGAGCACGTCCGCGGAGACACCCTCGATGACCTCGGCAGCAAGCGCGTCGGCGTTGCCCGAGCTGATGCGATCGACGGGTGCCATCGCCGCGACCACCGGCGCCAGGGGCGAGGCGACCAGGACCGACACGCCCGACGGGGCATGTCCGATCGATGTTGAGGCAGAGGTGGTCGAGGGCGAGGTCACACGCACGATGATCGCCCCGACGCCGATCAGCACGAAGATCGCCGCCAGCCGCAGTGCTCCCCGCACGCTCACCGCGGACCGCCCGAGGCGATCATCCCGCCGCGCCGCGTGTGCCGACGGCGCCGGACGTCACCGTCCACCATCTCAGCTGCGTGACGGCAGCCCGTCCAGGGCCGCCCCGATGCGCGCCACCGCCTCGCGCAGCCGCTCGACCGGCTGCGTGTAGGCGATGCGCAGATGCCGTTCGGGGGCCGCATCCCCAAAGTCGCGGCCGGGCGTCAGGGCCACGCCCGTCGTCTCGAGCAGCCACTCGGCGAACGCGAAGCTGTCGTCGGTGAATGCCGACACATCGCAGTAGATGTAGAAGGCACCGTGCGGCCGCGCGCGCACCGCGAAACCGATCTTCGGCAGCTCGTCCAGCAGCACGTCGCGCCTGGCACCCAGTTCGGCCCGACGGGCCTCGACAACCGCCAGTCCCGCGGGTGCGAGCGCGGCGAGCGCCGCATACTGCGCCGGGGTCGGCGCGCTGATGTACAGGTTCTGGGCAACCTTCTCGATCTCGCGCGTGCACCCCTCGGGGACGACCAGCCAGCCGAGCCGCCAGCCGGTCATCTGGAAGTACTTGGAGAAGCTGTTGACCACCCAGACGTCGTCGGCGACCGCCAGGACCGTCTGGGCAGGTCCGTCGTAGACCAGCCCCTGGTAGATCTCGTCGGCGATCAGCACGCCGTCGCGCTCGCGGCAGACCGCCGCCAGCGCCGTCCACTCCGCCGGGTCGAGGCACGTTCCTGTCGGGTTCGAGGGTGATGCGGCAATCGCCGCGCGCGTGCCCGGACCCCAGGCCGCGCGCGCCAGCTGGGCGGTCAGCTGGTACGCGTCGTCCGGCCCGCTGGGCACCAGGACCGGCTCCGCATCCAGAAAGCGCACGAAGTTGCGGTTACACGGGTAGCCCGGGTCGGCCATCAGCACCCGCTCGCCGGGGTCGACCAGCGCCCCGAGAGCCATCAGCAGGGCGGCGCTCGATCCCGCGGTGACCACGATGCGCTCCATCGGCACCACGACCCCAAAGGTCGCGGCGTACCAGCGCGAGATCGCCTCGCGTAGCTCCGGCATGCCGACCGCCGAGGTGTAGAACATCGGCTCGCTGGCAAGGGCCTCCTGAGCCGCCCGGATCACCGGTGGCGGCGTCGGGAAGTCCGGCTCGCCGACCTCCAGATGAATGACGTCGCGTCCGGCCGCCTCGAGACGGCGCGCGGCATCGAGAACCTCCATCACCTCGAACGGGGCGATCTGGGCCACGCGCTGCGCGAGATCGGGTCGGACGGGCATTCCTGACATGCTCGCAGTTCCGCGCCGGAGATGTGGCGGGTCGCCGCTCGCCTCAGGCGACGAGCGTCCGCGCCCACGGGCTCGACTACGACCCCCGGGCTGCATCCGCAAGCGCGTCCGCAAGCTCGGCCCCGTAGGCATCCAGCGCCGCGACCGCAGCAGCGTGGCTCGGGGCGTCGTCGATGAGGCGAATCAGATGGCTGGCGATCACCACGCCGTCGGCGAACTCGCCGATGGCTCGGGCCTGCGCGGGCGTGCGGATCCCGAAGCCCACGGCGAGCGGGCTCGCGATCGCCCGTCGCGCCCGCTCCACGAAGCCGCGCAGCTGGTCGTCGACGGCAACCTCGCCGCCGGTCACACCCGCGACGGAGACCAGATACGTGAACGCATCGGCACGCGTGCCGATCGCCGCTAGCCGTGTGTCGCTCGTCGTTGGCGCGGCCAGTGGGACGATCGCCACGCCCGCCGCACGCGCCGCATCCCGGATCGCCTCGCCTTCATCCGACGGCAGATCCGGGATGATCACCCCGGCCACGTCCGCGGCCGCCGCCCTGGCAAAGAACGCCTCGGGCCCCGCGGCGAGGATCAGGGTCACGTAGGTCATCAGCACGACCGGCGGCCCGCCGCGCAGGGCAGACGCGACCCCGATCACGTCATCCGGACGCGTGCCCGCCTCGAGGGCGAGATGGCCCGCGGCCTGGATGGTCGGACCGTCGGCAAGCGGATCCGAGAACGGAATCCCGAGCTCGAGGATGTCCGCGTGGGGCGCGAGAGCGCGGGCGTAATCGAGACTCTCGGCGACGCTCGGATATCCTCCCATCACGTACGGGATCAGCGCCGGACGGTCACTTGGGAACGCGGCCCTCAGGCGCGCCGCGCCGTCAGGCATCGATACCCAGCGCCGCACCGGCCTGCTCGACGTCCTTGTCGCCGCGCCCGGACAGGCAGACTACGACCGGTCCGTCGGCGCCGAGCGTCGTCCCTTCACGGGCCAAGATTGCGAGCGCGTGCGCGCTCTCGAGGGCCGGGATGATGCCCTCGGTCTGGCTCAGCGCCAGGAACGCATCGAGCGCCTCCTGATCGGTGGCCGCCACGTACCGGACCCTGCCGGTATCGCGCAGGTGGCTGTGCTCGGGCCCGACCCCGGGGTAGTCCAGGCCCGCCGAAATCGAGTGCGCCTCGGCGACCTGGCCGTCCTCGTCCTGGAGCAGGTAGCTCAACGACCCGTGCAGTACGCCCGGCTTGCCAAACTCCAGCGAGGCCCCGTGGTGACCGGTGTCGATACCCTCTCCAGCCGCCTCGACGCCGAGAAGCCGGACCTGCGGGTCATCGAGGAATTCGCGGAACATCCCGATCGCGTTCGACCCACCGCCGACGCAGGCGACCGCAACGGCCGGCAATCGCCCTTCGCACTCGAGGATCTGCGCGCGGGTCTCACGCCCGATGACCGACTGCAGCTCGGCCACGATCTCGGGATACGGGGCGGGTCCGACCGCCGAGCCGATCACGTAGTGCGTGTCGGTGACGTTGGTCACCCAGTCCCGGATCGCCTCCGAGGTGGCGTGCTTGAGGGTCCCGGTGCCGGCGTCGACCGGACGCACCTCGGCGCCCAGCAGCTTCATGCGGATCACGTTCAGCCGCTGGCGGTGCATGTCGGTGCGCCCCATGTAGACGCAGCAGCGCATCCCGAACAGTGCCGCCGCGGTGGCGGTGGCGACCCCGTGCTGACCCGCGCCGGTCTCGGCGATGATCCGCCGCTTGCCCATACGCTGGGCGAGCAGCACCTGCCCCAAGGCGTTGTTGATCTTGTGCGCGCCGGTGTGACAGAGGTCCTCGCGCTTGAGGTACAAGCGCTCCACGCCGTACCGCGCAGCGAGGCGCTCGGCCCGATACAGCGGGGTCGGACGCCCGACGAACGACGCCAGCAGGCCGCCGAGCTCGGCCACAAAGGCGGGCTCACGACGATAACGGGCGTAGGCCTCGCCAAGCTCGTCGAGAGCGCCGATCACGGTCTCGGGAACGTAGCGTCCGCCATACGGCCCGAATCGCGCCGCGAGTTCAGGCACCGCGCACCGCCGTCATAAACGCTTCGACCTTCTCACGATCCTTGAATCCGGGTGACGACTCGACACCGCTCGAGACATCGACAACCGCCGGATTGAGCATCCTGATCGCCTGCGCAACGTTATCCGGTCGCAGGCCGCCGGCAAGTCCGAACGGATAGTCCGGTCGATGCGCCGCCAGCACCGCCCAATCCAGGCGGACCCCGGCGCCGCCGTAGAGCCCGGGAACCGCCGCGTCGAAGAGCACCAGGTCGGCCGCGCCGGCGCCCACGCTGGCGATCGCCTCAGGACCGGTGAACGGCACGCTGAGGATCACCGCCAAGCCGGTGGCGTTGCGGGCATCACCGACGTCGACCGCCCCGTGCAGCTGCACGTGGGTCAGCCCGATCCGGTCGGCGGCGCGCTCGAGCTCGGCCGGCCTGGCGTCCACGAAGACCCCGACGCGGGCAACATCGTCCGGAACGCCAGCCAGCACCTCGGCGGCACGCGCGATCTCGACATAGCGCGGGCTCTCGGGCACCAGCACGACGCCGACCGCCCAGGCCCCCGCCCGCACGCAGGCCTCCGCCTGGCGGGGCTCGGTCAGGCCGCAGATCTTCACCTTGACCACGTCACGCTCCGGCGTCCCTGGTCGGATCCGGCGGGCTCCAGCGCGGCAGGAAGATGCGCAGCGTGCAGCCCTCCCCTGGTGCACTGATCATCTCGAACGTCCCCCCCAGCATCGCGGTGCGATCCCGCATCCCGTGCAGCCCGTACCGGGCGATCGAGGACCCGAGCACCGGCTGGGTGAACGCCACTGGGTCGAAGCCCGTCCCGTTGTCGACCACGCGCAGGCGCGTTCCGGTCGCGTCCTCGCTGAGCTCGACCGAGATCGCCGTGGCCTGGCCGTGGCGCTGGGCGTTCGAAAGGGCCTCCTGGAGGATGCGGTACAAGGTGATCCGCTGAGTCACCGAGACCCCGTCGACGACGAACTCCCCGTCGGTTGCGTACCGCACCTCAATGCCGCTGCGGGCCTCAAAGCTGGAGACCACGTCGGCCAGGATCTCGTTGAGGCGCCGGCCCTGGAAGCGCACAGGCCTCAGGTAGCCGATCAGCTCGCGCATCTCGGTCAGCGCGCCGCCGAGTGTTTCGTAAATGCGCTCGAGCGACGCTTCGAGCCCGTCTTGCAGGACGACCCCGGCCGCCGCCGCGTCCCCGAGCTGTGCCTGCAAGAGCTGCACCTCCAGGAGCCCGACCGACAGGTGCTGCGTGGGCCCGTCGTGGATGTCCAGGCCGATCCGCCCAACCAGCCGTTCATCGGATTCGAGGATGCGCGCCATCGTCCGATCGAGGTCGGCGCGCACCCGTGCCAACGCAAGCGCCGCTGCCGCCCGGTCGGCGGCGATTGCCAGGGCAAGTCGCACGTCCGGCGCGCCGGGATCCACGTCGGCTCCGATCACCACGAGCGCGCCTTCACCGGGCATCGCGGCGATCAGGACCCCGCCCTCGCTCTCGGCCACGCCCTCGACGCCGGCCGCCACCGCCGCACCGGCCTCGGCCAGCCGCGCGGCGCCGGCCAGATCGCGCGACCACTGCGCCGATACCTGGGGCGCGCCGCCGGCCGCGACCACGATCCCGACGGCATCGGCCGCGACGAGCTCACCGACGGACCGGCACAGCTGCGAGAGCGCCTCCGGCGTGACGTTTACCGGGATCTCGCACTCGACGATGCCCAGCATCCCTTCGGCGTCGACGGGGTTCGCCTGTGGCGTGGGCTCGGTCATCCTCCGCAATAGTACCGCTCAGTCGGGGAGGGGCCCGGACGGCGCGATCCGGACCCCGGATCGTCAAAGACTTGACCCCCGTATAGCAGTCACGCGCGCGCAGGCTGCGTAGCGTTAACAGTGTCAGGTACCCGCCGGGGTGCGGCCGGCGGTCCAAAGGACGTAGATGCCCAGCAAGTTCCCGATTCGCGTGATGCTCGTGGACGACAACCCCCGCTTCCGGGCCGTGCTGCGCACCCTGCTCGAACGCGATGGCGGGATCCTGGTCGTCGGCGAAGCGGACCGCGGCGACATGGTCGTCGAGCTCGCCGAACGGGCCGAGCCGCACGTGGTCCTGATGGACCTGTCCATGCCGGGTGTCGACGGCCTCGAGGCGACGCTCGCACTCAAGAGCCAGTTTCCCGGCATCGAGGTCGTGATGCTGTCGATGACCGACGACGCCGACGGGATTGGCTCGGTGCTCGCCGGTGGCGCGTCGGTCTTCATCGACAAGGCCACCCCGGCCGCCGACATCGTCCGCACGCTCAAGCAGCGCGCGTCAGGGCGGCATCCGCCGGTCAGCTGGCTGTCCGCCGACCTCGACTAAAAGCATCGGGTCGGTTCTCCGAACATCGAAATCTCGCTCCGGCCGTGGATCGCACCGCCGACGGTCGCGGTTCGCCTCGCTATCCAAACGTCCAGGTCGTAAGCTACCCGAACTGGGGAGCCGCGAAGCCCCTCGCACGCGCTTCCATGGATGAGGTCCGCTGCACGACGCGCCTGCGGGCCAGCGCTTAGGAAACGCGTTCGACGGGAAAGGACTCCGGTTGAGATTTGGTCGCACACCACCCGCGTTGGCGAGCGGCGCCGTGTGCGATTCCGGACGCATGCGGGCCGACGGGCTCCCCACACCACCCAGCACGACCTCCCCCATCAATCGCCGCCCGGAGCCTTCCGCACCGGGCGCACGGAGCACGCGTGTGCCCCGACCCTCGTTCCAACTGGAGCACCGGTGTCCCCAACCGTCAAGGACCGACCAATCGCGACCGATAGCATCGACATGACTACCACCGCGCCCGACGACAGCGCCCCTCTGGGCAAGCAGCCGATGCGTGTCGCGATCGCCGACGACCATCGCCTGATGCTCGACGGGATCAAGCGCGCGCTGGAGACCGCTCCCGACATCAAGGTCGTCGGTGAAGCGATGACCGGCGAGGACCTGGTCGCGCTGGTCCCGCGGGTCCGCCCGGACGTGGTGATCCTGGACATGCGCATGCCCAAAGGCGACGGCCTTGCGACCCTGCAGGCGCTTCAGAAGTCCCACCCTGACCTCAAGGTCATCATGCTGTCGATGTTTGACGATCCCGAGCACATCGAGAAGGCGCTCGGCTACGGCGCGGCCGGCTACGTGGTCAAGTCCATCAACCCGCTCGACCTCCCGTCGACGATCCGCGGCGTGTTTGAGGGCACCGTGTACCACCCGCGCGGCAACGCTGGCGGCGGCACCTCGGACGCGGCGCCGCAAGCGACCCCAGGTGGCCTGACCAACCGCGAGCTCGCGATCCTCAAGCTGGTCGCCGAAGGCCTGTCGAACCTTGACATCGCCAGCAAGCTGTTCGTCACCGAGCAGACGGTGAAGTTCCATCTGTCGAACATCTACCGCAAGCTCGGCGTCGGCAACCGCACCGAGGCGACCCGCTACGCCTACAAGAACGGCCTGATCGACTGACCGCACCAGCGGGCCCGCATGCCGCGGCCCGGCGGGCTCGATCGCAGGTGGCCGGCGGCCGGACGGGTCGGCCGGTGAGTCTCTAGGACTACAGCACGCTGGTTCTGCCCCGACCGGCGCTAGTCCTTCGTCCCTGCGGTTTTCCGCACGGCTGCGGCGATCTCAGGCACGGAGCGCGCCTCGCCGGATCCGCTGAAGACCGCTCAAGACCGGCCGGAGACGGGTCCGACTGCTACACCGACTGCTCCACGGACTCGAGCGCCGTCGGACAGCGACCTTTTCAGTCAAGTAATTCAGCCGATCTGCCGACGTACGGTTTTGCGGAGACCCGCAGGCGGGTCGTGGGCAAGCTTCGCCTGCACGATGGCGCCCCTCCATCGGCCCTTTGGGGGAAGCGCCGGAGGGGCGCCACGGGTCCCGGACAGCCCCCACTCAGGACCCCCAAATGCCCATCAGGCATTATTAATTAGCTTGCGGGCTTTCCTTAATGGAGCGGCCAACGCGTCCGTCCTGGCACACCCCGCGGCTGGGGTGCGCCTTCACGTCGGTCTTCCATCGCGCGGACGCCTCGACGTCCGCATGGCGGCACGATCTATAGTCATTTCGGAGGCGATTTCCCGAACGCCGAGGCGGACACGTCCAGCGACGTCCTGCTCGAACTGCACGATGCCAATCCAGCTCGGCCGCCGGTCCACGACGCGACGTGGCTCCGCGATGCCCGCCGCGCCCGCACGCTGTCGTGGCTCTCGCTCGCGTGGATGGGAGTCGAGGGTGGCGTCGGCGTGATCGCAGGACTGCTCGCCGGATCGGTCGCGCTTGAGGGTTTCGCGCTCTCATCCGGAGTCGAGGGCATGGCGTCGCTCATCGTCATCTGGCGGTTTACCGGCTCGCGCATGCACTCCGACAGTTCCGAACACACTGCCCACACGGCAGTCGCGATCTCGTTCTGGATCCTCGCGCCGTACATCGCCGTTCAGTCGGCGTACGACCTGGCCACCCAGCATCACGCCGGGCCAAGCCCCGTCGGGATCGCTGTGGCCGCGAGCAGCATCATCCTGATGCCCGTTCTCGGGCGCGCCAAGCAGCGCCTGGGCGCTCGCTTGGGATCCGCGGCAACTCAGGGCGAGGCAGCGCAGAACATGCTGTGCGCGGCGATGGCTGTCGCCGTCCTGATCGGACTTTCCGGCGAGGCACTGTTCGGCGCGTGGTGGCTCGATCCGCTTGCCGGACTGCTCATCGCAGCCGTCGCGGCGAGGTCTGGCTTCGATGCGTGGCGCGGCAATGCGTGCACCGACTGCGCTCCCGTAGGGTTCGGGACACCAGACCAGGGGTGTGACGACGGCTGCTGCTCGCACCCCTAGGTCGGGTCGGCGCCAGGCGTCAGCCGCGGTGGAGAAGGCGCGACCGTTGTCGTCGTGACTGCGAATGCGGTGGTGGTTGGGCACCGCCGCAAAGGACCACAACCGCTGGATCGGCGACCGACGCCCCGTCGTCTGTGCACGTCCAGGGTCGGTCGGGGGGCCCCGGTCTCCGGAGTGGTCCCTGCTCCCGGGTTGCGTGCTCGCGTTCGCTCGCGCAACCCCGGCCGCGCCTTCTCTGACGCCCTTCTAGCGCACCTGGCGCTGGCCGATGATGTGCGCGTCGAGTTGTGTCAACGAACTTGCCCAACGTGCCGAGAAAGTGTTAGGCGATGTCGGGCAGGCGGCTCACGGGGGTGAGGATCCGTCTGCGCTGTGGCGCCCCTCAATCGGCGACGGGGGACATTCACTCCGGAGGCGTGCCACACGGATTCTCCGACCTCACCGATCGATGAGTATTCCGCTGCGTGCAGGAAGGATACGGTCGTGACGGCAGGGCGATTCGGACGCGAGGCACTGGCCGCCCAGGCCGTGAGTCCCGGTCGATTGGCGCGTCCGTCGCTAAGTCCCGCGACCCTCCGGAGTCCGGTGGTGCATCCGGAGGGGCGCCGGTCTCCGCGGATGCCGTCAGAACGGGCTCAGATGATCGGCGTGCGTCGAGCCAGCCGCCAGCGCCACACTCGAGCGACGCCGAGGCGCTCGCCTGCCTTCTACCGCGATCGCATCCGGGTCCGCACCTTCCGTCGCTCTTTGCTGAGTGAAGCGCCGAGCGGATCGGTACTACTGGCCGATATTTGCCGTCAAAAAATATGCTATTCGTGGTGACGCAGCAGGCTCGCCCTGGTCCTCCCCGAGCGAGCCTGCGCTCGGTGCCCCTCTGGTCGAGTTTGGGGGAACCCGCCAGGGGGGCACCCCAACTTCCCGCCGGCGTCGTCCGGTGGCCGAAGGGTCCCGCCAGCTCCTGGGCGCGTGTTCCCGCGCCGTTCCCACGCCGCCGAGAAGCCGACCGTTACGGTCCGATTCGCTTGCGACATCCGCCACCCCTGCGACGCTACGCTGTAACTTCGCAGTGTCTCGCGCGCTGCGACAACCCACGCACATGGGGGCGATCGTGGACAAAGTATCCGTCTTCGACCTCGAGCCAGCGGCGGTTCACTGGTTGGCGGAGACATTCGACGATGAGAGTCCACAGCACGCACTGCTCGACTCGCTGGCACTGTCTGCCGAGGCGGAGGCACCAACCCGGGGAATGAGGCGGGTGGAAGTGGGACAGGCTTCGCGACCCCTGCACGACCTCTTGTCAGAGGAAAAGGTCGGGGAGATCGTCGGCGAAGTCGCGGCGGCATTTCCCGATTTGCCCGTTCCTCAGCGACCCGGGCGAGCGCAGCTTCGCGCCATCGACAAACTCATTCGTCAGGGCTGGTGAGGAGGCGCAACCGCGGTAACCGGGACTGCGACTGCGGCGACGGGCGTCCGCTATCGGTCCGGTCCGGGTTGCACTGCGTCGGCCGAGGCGTAGGCGATGACCCCGTCGAATATCATCCACCGGAACACCTGGACGAGCTCGGTGAAACCGCCTCGTCGCAGCATGGCGTAGTTCTGCTCAGCGGGTAGTGGGTGCAACACACCCCGCAAGCTTCGTGCCTTCGCGGCGATCTCGTCGTCGGTGAATCCCCGGCGCCGCTTGAAGTCGGAGTAGACCCCGACGCTCACGTCTTGGGCATGTGCCGTGGATGCGAGGATCTTCTCGAACAGGATCAACGCCCCGGCCGGCGCGAGCGCGCGGTGGATGCGGTTGAGGACTGCCTGGCGCTGCCGCAGCGGGACAAACTGCAGCGTGTAGAAGGACACCGCCAGGTCGGCTGGTTCGATTTCTGTGTTCTCCAGCGCCGACACGTTGAAGCGCACCGACGAGAGACCGGAACACCGCTCGGTGGCCGCCTCGATCATTCCGGGGTCCCGGTCGATGCCGATCACCTCGGCACCGCGGGGAGCGAGACGCTCAGCGAGCCGCGCCGTTAGCGCTCCCGTCGAGCAGCCGAGGTCGTAGCAGCGCCCACCTGGGGGGACGAGCTGATCGGCGATGTCAAGAACGAGCTCGTGGCACTCCGCGTAGACGGGAATCGAGCCGGCTACATGGTCGTCGAACCCGCGCGGCGTGTCGTCACCGAAGGTCCACACGCCACCGGGGGCACGAATCCCGCTGCCGACCTCTACGGCGCCGACGCCCGCTTCACGGAGACCGTCGGGCGGATGACGTATCTGACCGTCCACCACGGGCCAAACCTACCAGGGGCATCGTCGGTGCGTTGGCGCTCCTCGCACGCACGGCGTTCGCCGAGCTAGACTCGCGGGCCTAGAGACATGGGACCCGAGCTCGACCGTATCAACAGGAGCGTCTGGAAGAGCGCCCGCGTTCTAAGAATTTTTGCGCGACGGGACGGTTTCATCGATCACGGCGAGGAGCTTGTGATCGAACGCGCCGCGCGGGAGATGCGAGGCCAGCCGATCCTCGACATCGGTATCGGCGCCGGCCGGACAGTTCCCTTGCTGCGGGCATTGAGTTCGGACTATGTCGGCATCGACTATCTCGAGGAGGTCGTGCGCCTGGCTCGCTCGCGACATCCGGGCGTTCGGATCGATCGAGCGGACGCGCGAGACCTGTCACGGTTCGCCGACGACACGTTTGCTCTGGTGGTGTTCAGCTTTAACGGAATTGACGGCGTTGCTCACACCGACCGACGCACGGTTCTTTCGGAGATTTATCGCGTGCTTCGTTCCGGGGGCTTGTTCGCTTACTCGACACACAACCTCGACTATCGCTCAGCCGGCCGCCGTCCGTGGGACCGAGACTGGCGCCGAGTCATCGCTGAACCGCGGCGCGCCATCAGCTATGCAGCCCGCCTCCCACGCAAGATCCGCTCCTACCGGCGCTTACGAGGCCTAAACGAGTACGGCGATGGCTGGGCGAGCCTCGTCGCTCCGGCCTACGACTTCGGTGTTGTCTGGCACCACGTCACACTCGCGGAGGCGCTGCGCGAGTTGCGTGAGTCAGGCTTCACCAGCACAGTCGAGGTGTACGGCGAGTCGTCCTACATCACAACCGCCGCGGAGCACGCGATGATGCACGCTGCACTCGACCGCACACCGACCACCGGCGACTCCCGGTGGCTTTACCTGCTCGCACGCAAGCCCACCCGCCCAGAGCCGGATCCACAGATGGACTCCAGCTACTGACCGTCGGGCGATGCCCGATGAGCCGTCGCTCGCAGCACTGCAGGAGTGCTTCAAGGCGAAGACGTTCAAGTTACGGCAACGTTCGACATCTAGGCCTCGGCGACCCGTCTCGAATCACAATCGCGAACGTCGGTCCGAGCGGACCACTGCCCACGGTGATCGTGCTGACCACCGAACGCTGGCCGCACGCGCAATGCGGCGGGAGCTGCCACCGCAGCCGATCTCGCAAGGCCGACCAGCACTGCGGCGATGCTCGACTGCGGACAGGTCAGGACACTTGACTGTTTCGCCGCGTCAACCGTAGGTTTGCCATACCCCATCAGCGGGGCCGCTAATCAGCAATCAGGGGACGCACGGATGAGTGTGCGGTGGACGCGATGGGCGCCCCTCACGGGCTTGGTCTTCGCGATCGTGTTGTTGGTGGCGATCTTATGGCCTTCCGGACCAAACTCGAACGCGTCCGGTACCAGCGTCGCCACCTACTATGCGGACCACGACACCAGCCAGAACATCATGGCCTATCTGTTTGCCGCCGCCGCCGTGCTTGTCGTTGTGTTCGGGGCCGTGCTCTATTCCCGTCTGCTTCCGGGATCGAGGTCGCGCGGATTGATCACAGTCGGGTTCGGTGGTGCCGTCATGATCGCCGTTGGTGCGGTCTTGGTGGCTGGGACAACCCTCAGCCTCACCGATTCCCCGACGGCCATCGGCCCGGCGGCCAATCAGGCGCTCAACGTCGTGAACAGCGATGTGCCCTTCATCCCGATTCTGGTCGGACTCGTCCTCTTCATGGCCGGCTACGGGATCGCGATCGTCTGCGGCAACGTGCTCCCACGATGGCTGGGTTGGGTCGCCATCGTCCTCGGTGTCGCCTCGCTGTTCGGCGAGATCGGCCCAGTAATCTTCTTTACCGGCCTTCTTTCCATCTTATGGTTCGCGGTCGTGGGCGTGTGGCTCTTTATCTGTGAGTGGCGCTCGTCCGCATCGCCGGAGCCCGCGACCTCCGCGCCGTAGCCGTCAGCGCGGCATCGAAAGCTCCAGGGCCGTCTCGGGGTCTTGGGTGGGAGGTCCTCCGGAGAGCTGCCCTAGTTGGCTTGGACGCCGGCGGCGGCGCCCCGGGGTCAGGTGACGGGCTCGTGTTCCCGGGCACCCCCTCGGCGCACTTCGACGCGGCGAGCTCACGCCGACGCGCTCACCGTGCGTGGCAGGCAGCTGGCTTGGACCCGATCGGCTTGCACGAGGAGCCGGCATACGCTTGCGTCCCTGATGATTCACGCCGGGGTCAACGCGAAAGCGCTATCGGTGTACGTTGGCCACGCCAACATCAGCACGACGTTCGACCTGTATGGGCACCTGATGCCCGGTGGCGAGGACGAAGCTGCGGCGCTGGGCGGCGCCTAGCTCGAGCGCGCCAACCCGCGCGACGGGCGGTGGTTCTGAACTCGTAGTCCTCGACTCGTCCTTTCGCGCCCGCCATGCGACCACCAACAACACGCCGATCGCCGCCAAAGTCACCAAGATGATGGCGTCGAGCACCCCCGGCCGGGCTTCGGCCCACGATGTCGAGAAGAGCACGCCACCGGCGACTACGATGATCGACACGATCCAAGTTGTGACGCGACGCTGGCGACGTCGACGCTGCCCCTCGGCAGTCCACGTCGGTCGAACCTCTCTCCGACTGGCAGCGCTCCATACGGCCGATGGCCGCCCCTTTTCGAAGTACAGGCCGCAGATCCAGACGGATATGCACGCGAAGCCCACCGCGATGATCGCGATACCGACCGCCGCCGCCGGGACGCTGCGGCCCGCAAGCGCAAAGAGGAACAGCAAGGCGAGCGGGCCCGACCAGTGCGACAGCGCGGCCAACGACACCCGCACCGAGCGCGGCCACCCCTGCGTGGCGACGACCAGGCGGTGCTGGTACACCGTTCGCGCGGAGCTGTTCACTCCGACGGTGAGCGTGTCGGGCACGCGGGCATCCTACGGGGCCCGCTGGTCAGACTATGACAAGTCGTGCTACGCGGAAGGGCGCGCGAGGTGAGAACCGCACGGACGTGGGGATCTGCGATTTCGGCGCGCTGTCTCTAGGATTGCGGGCGATGAGCCAGCCTCCGCACGGTCGTCAGGGCCCCGACATCATGTGGGCGCCGTGGCGAATGACCTACGTGTCCGCCGAACACCACGACGCCTGCGACGGCCCGTCGTGTGTGTTTTGTCGACTTCCGGCTATCGACGACGACGCCCGCACCTACATCCTGCACCGCGGCGAGCTGTGCTTCGTGGTGATGAACCTCTACCCGTACAACAACGGGCACCTCATGGTGGTCCCGTACGCGCATGCGGATGCGGTCACCGCGCTCGACGAGCCCACCACGACCGAGATGATGCTCCTGCTGCGACTCAGCCAGGAGGTGCTCGAGGCAGCGCTGCATCCGCAGGGGTTCAACATCGGGATCAACCAAGGCCGCGCCGCCGGCGCGGGCATCGCCGACCACGTCCACATGCACGTCGTCCCGCGGTGGACGGGCGACACGAACTTCATGCCGGTTCTGGGAGATGTCCGGGTCATGCCCCAACATCTCGACGACACGTACGCCACGCTGCGCGGAGGATTCCCCGAATGACGCTCGCTCCAGGAGTTTTCAAGGCCTACGACGTGCGCGGCCTGTACCCCAGCGAGATCGATGAGGCCGGCGCCCACGACATAGGCCAGGGCTTCGTCGAGGTTGTGCGCGCCGCGACGCCAGGGGTCGAGGCGCCGCGCATCGCGGTCGGCCACGACGTGCGGCTCTCATCGCCGAGCATCGCCGATGCGCTGACCGCCGGCGCCGTCGAGGCAGGCGCGCACGTCACCGAGCTCGGGCTGACCGCGACAGAGATGGTCTACTTCGCCGTCGCCGACGGGAACTTCGACGCCGGCGCGCAGATCACCGCCAGCCACAATCCGCCCCAATACACGGGCGCGAAACTGGTCCTGGCCGGAGCCCTCCCGCTCTCGGGCGACACCGGCATCAACGAGATCGGCCGTCTGATCGCGGCCGGCAAGCTCGTCAGCCGCCCGGGCGGCACGCGCGAGCGCGACGACACGCTTCTGGGCAGGTTCATCGACGCCGCGATGGGTTTTGTCGACCCGGCGCGCATCGGCCGCCTGCGAGTCGTCTTGGACGGCGCCAACGGGATGGCGGGGCTGTTTCTCAGGCCGGTACTCGCGCGCCTCGACCTCGACGCCATCGAATGCTTTCTCGATCCCGATGGCCGCTTCCCGAACCATGAGCCCAACCCGCTGCTGCCCGAAAACCGTGAGTTCATCGAAGCCAAGGTCGTTGAGGAGCACGCGGATCTCGGGATCGCCTGGGACGGTGATGCGGACCGGTGCTTTTTCATCGACGACACCGGCGCGTTCGTGCCGGGCGACTTCCTGACCGCGCTGCTGGCCGGCCACCTGCTGCGCCGCGACGGGCCGGCCGATGTCATCTATGACTTGCGCGCCTCCTGGGCGGTCCGCGAGGCGATCATCGACGCGGGCGGACGCCCGCACGAGAACCGCGTCGGCCATGCGTTCATCAAGCGCCGCATGCGCGAGCTGGACGCGCTGTTCGCCGGTGAGGTCTCCGGTCACTACTACTTCCGCGACTTCTCATACGCCGACAGCGGACTCATCCCCGCACTGCTGGTCCTGGAGATGCTCTCCGAGCGCGACGTGCCGCTGTCGGACCTGATCGCCGGCTACCACACCCGGTTCCACATCTCGGGCGAGATCAACTCGACCGTTGCCGACGCCGACGCCGTGTTCGCCAAGCTGCGGTCCCGGTACGCCGACGGGCGCCAGCAGGAGCTCGATGGGCTATCGGTCGCGTATCCCGAGTGGCACTTCAACGTGCGCTCGTCGAACACGGAGCCCCTGATCCGCCTCAACCTCGAGTCCCTCGTCTCCGAAGAGGACATGCAGGCCCGACGCGACGAAGTGCTGGCCATCATTCGTGGGCACTGAGCCTCCGCCGCAGGATCCGGCGGCCGCGCCACCCCACGACGGCATCCTCGTGACGGACCTGACGGTCCGCTACCAGGGCACGTCTGAGGCGGCGATCACCGGCATCAGCTGTGACGTGCCGCCGGGCACCGGGCTGTGTGTCACCGGCACCGAAGGCGCCGGCAAGAGCACGCTGATCCGGGCGCTGGTGGGGCTCGTCAGCCCTGGTCGCGGAAGCGTCAGCATCCTCGGGGGATCCCCGCAGCTGCCCGTGGTCCGCCACCGGGTCGGATACGGGCCCGAGCGGATGCCCTTTCCGCGAGGCATGCGGGTCATCGATGCGGTTCGACTCGTCGCTGCGATCCGCGGCGCCGACGAGGATCCCAACCGCGCCCTCAGCCGCGCGGGACTGCCCGACGGCGACCGTCGCCTGATCTCCTCGCTGGAGCTCGGCGAGGTCCGCCGGGTCAGCCTGGCGTGCGCGATCACCGGCGGGCCGCGGGTTCTGGTCCTCGACGACCCGTGGGAGTACGCCGAGACCGTCGAGGTGATCCGGACGGCGCTCGCCGACGGCGTCGCGGTGGTCGTCGGGACCCCCGATCCGGGCGGCTTCCCCGCGCTGCTGGGCACGACGCTGACCCTGGTCGACGGAGTCCCGGCGTGAACGGATCGGCCGCGGCACTGATGATGGGCATCGACCTGAGGATCCTCGCGCGCCGGCGCTGGATTCTCGGCGCCACGCTGGCTGGGCTGGTCTACCTGGCGATCGTCGGCGTTATCGCGGCCGGCCAGTCCGGGCAGAGCCGGATGGACGCCCTGCAGTCCAACAGCGCGTCGCTGCTGCTGATCGGCGGGCTGATCGTGGCCGTCGGGCTCGGTGGCGGCGCGTTCTCCCGCGATGCCTCCTCGGGGTACCTGGGCCTGCTGGTCGGTTCCGGCGCGACGCCCAGCCGCGTCGGTGCGGTTCGAATCCTCACGCGCCTGGCGGCCCTGGTCGGCATCCTTGCGATTTGGGGTGCCGGGATGCAGCTGGCTAGCCTCGCGCTGGGTCGCGGCCTCGACGGCCCGCTGGTGGTGCACACCCTGGCGTGGGTGGTCAACTGCGCCCTGGTCCTCTGCGCCAGCGCGGCCCTGGCATCCGTGATCGGGCCCGTGGCGGCAGGCGTCTTCGGACTGATGGTGTTCGTCTGCGCGCAGGCAGTCGTCAACCTGAAGGCCGACCTGGATCAGGGCGCGATCTCGCGCGGGTCGCAGACGTTCGTTGACTCGGTCTACAGCATCCTGCCGCGGGCGATCGTCTCGCCGATGCTGGCCGACCTCCAGCGCCGCGGACAGGCCGGACCGGCTGCGCCGGACATCAACATCAACGGCCTCGCGGTGGTCGTGCCGGCCTCGCGGCTGGTCGACCTGCTGTGGACGTTGTTGTGGATCCTCATCTTCGCGGGGCTCGCCACCCTCGGGGTGCGGCGCCGCCAGCTCTAAGCGCGCGCATCCGGACGGGCGCGGCGTGCGCCCGTCCGGATGCGGCGATCCCCGGGTTAGCTTGAGACCGGTGAGCTCAGGTGGTTGTAGAGCGTGTCGCGCTCGGCGGGCACCTTGCCCCCGTTGCGGATCAGCTCGGTGATCCTGTCCTGGGAGAGCCCGAGCGGCGTTTGGACCGTGGTGGCGTGCGCGATCCGCTCTTCGATGAGGGTGCCCGACAGATCGTCGAGGCCGTATGTGAGCGCCTCGGAGGTGATCTCTTCGCCGAGCATGACCCAGTGGCCCTTAATGTGCGCGAAGTTGTCCAGGAACAGGCGCGCCGTCGCGATCGTGCGCAGCTTCTCTTCGCGGCTCGGTCCGGGCAGATAGGCGAAGTCGGTGTTGCCGGGCAGGAACGGCAGCGGGATGAATGCCTGAAAGCCGCCGGTCTCATCCTGCAGCTCACGCAGCTGGCGCATGTGGTCGACCTGCTCCGCTGGGGTCTCGAAGTGACCGAACAGCAGCGTTGCGTTCGTGCGCAGGCCCTGCGCGTGGGCCTCGCGGTGTACGTCCAGCCATATTTCGGCGGGCACCTTGCGGTCGGCGATGATCTCGCGCACCCGTGGCGAGAAGACCTCGGCCCCGCCGCCCGGCATGGTGTCATGGCCTGCGGCGCGCGTCCGCTCAAGCGCCTCGCGGTGCGAGACCTTGGAAATCCTCGCGATGAAATCGATCTCGACCGCCGTGAGGGCCGTCAGCGAGACGTGCGGGTATTCGGCCTTCAGGTCGGCAAAGAGCTCCTCGTAATACGGGAGGTCGTACTCCTTGGTCATGCCGCCGACGATGTGCAGCTCGGTGATGCCGTGGCTCACCAGCTGCCCGGCGCGCTCGACGAGCTGGTCGACGCTGTATGCGTAGGCGCGCTCGTCCTGTTCGGTCCACACCGCGAACGCGCAGAACCCGCAGCCGACCACGCAGATGTTGGTCGGGTTCAGGTGCGCGTTGACGTTGTAGGTGATCTCGTCGCCGTAGCGACGTCGCACGACCTCGTCGGCCGCTGCGCCGAGTTCGGCAAGCGACGCGGTGTCGTAGAGCAGCAAGGCCTCTTCGGGCGTGATGCGGCCGCCGTCGGCGGCGCGAGCAAGGATCTGATCGGTCATGGCGGTAAGGCTATCAACGTGACAGGCGTCGGGCGCATCGCATCGGCATCCGGGTACGATCGGCACATGGCATACCAAGCACTCAAGGAGTGGGCCGTCACGTGCGAGGCCCTGGCCGCTGGCGAGCAGGTGGTGATCATCCGCAAGGGTGGCATCGGCGAAAAGCGATTTGAGCTTCCGCACCCGGCGTTCTTCCTCTTCCCGACCTTCGCACACCAGCGCTCCGAGCTTGTGCGGCCCGACGCCGCCACGCGCTACGCGTCCGCGCTCGGGCAACGTGACGACCCGTCGCATCTCGCGCTGGCCCTCTGGGCGCAGATCCACGACTCCTTTCCGATCCGCGACCCCGAGGCGCTCGACGCGATCGGCGACCTGCAGATCCTGACCGGCGACTATGCCCACGAACGGCTCCGCTGGCGGCGTACCCAGCCCCTGTGGGCGGTCGTGCTGCGGGTCGCACGCGTGCAGGCGCCACCGGTCCTCGAGGTTGGGCCCGAGCACGGCGGTTGCGTCAGCTGGGTGGAGCTTCCCGAGTCCATCGTGCTCGGCGCCCGGAGCCCGGTGCTAGACGCCGCGCGGTTCGACGCCGCCGCTGCTGCGGTCGCGACGGCGCTCGCCCCGTTCGCGCTGACGGCGTGAGCCGGACCACGCGGACACGCATGGTACGGTTGCCGGCATGAGCCACGTCGCTTCCTTTGACGCCGTCGTCGACGAACTGCCGGCAGACTGGTCGTTCTTCGAGGCGTATGTCGCCCTCGACGATCCGGCCCGGCTGAACGAGGCCCGCGTGGCACTTGCCCGGGCCAACGGCCGACCGCTTTATGGTCCCGGCGACCACGATTTCGCGATCACGATCGCCAACACCCAGGGCCGCGGGGCGCGCGTCGGCGTCGTCCGCTCGGCGCTGCAGCTACTGGATGATCTTCGGATCACCGGCCGGACGTGGGCCGGTCAGGCCACCATCCTGACGCGACCCGCCCCGGCACACCGCTACGGCCCGTAGCGATGTACCGCAGCGACGATGACATTGCGCTGCTGACCGAGCTCGCCGGAATCCTCGACCAGACCGTCGCCGCCGGCGGTCTGTCAGCCGGGACATACCTACTGCTGCGCGAGCTGGTGCGTGCCGACGACGACCAGCCGGTCGCCATCTCGGCACTCGCCGCGCACTTCAACGCCGACGGCGATGAGATCGCGGATCTCACCGCCCGCCTGGTGCAGGACGATCTCGCCGCAATGCGCCCGAACGGCGCCAGCGCGACCGAGCTCGGCCGCGCACGCGTCGCTGCGCTGGAGCAGGAGGCGAACACCGCTATCCGCGCCTACGTCATGGAGCGCCCCCACACCGCCACCATCTACGGGCTCGTCGCCTCGATGCAGGCCGGGCGCTTTACCGTCGAGGACCTCATCGCCTTCATCTCCGAGGGCGCCACCGAAACCGAGACATCTTGACTGCAATCGGCTGGTTCCCCATCGTGATGCTCGTCGTCATCGCGGTCTTGTTCGTCGTGATGGTGATCGGCAAGCGCCGGGCCCAGCGGGCCCGCGGGGAGCGCTAGCTAGATCACGGCCGAATCGCCGAGCGAGCTCCAGACGTCGAGCTTGGTCCGCAGGCGCTTGATGACCTCGTTGGTGAACTCGTCGGTGGAGTGGTGGCCACCGAGATCCGCCGTGCGCACATCGTCGGCGACGGCTTCCAGCGCGGCCTCGTAGATCCCCCGCGAGACCATCGACGCCGCCGGATCGTGGACGAATCCGAGCAACGCGGCGCCCGCGAGGATCATCGCCAGCGGGTTGGCGATGCTCTTACCCTCCAGGCTTGGCGCGGTCCCGTGGGGCGCCTCGGCCATCACGATGGTGGCACGAAGGTCGTCGTCGAAGGCCAACAGCAGCGATTCGGAGCCCGCGATCGAACCGAACAGCTGCAGCACCATGTCCGACAGGCAGTCGCCGTCGCGATTGAGCGCCGGGACCACGAGCGCGTCGCCGGTGTGGGTGATCAGGCCCGCATAGGCGGCGTCGATGAGCACGGGTCGGTACCGGACGTCGCGATGGCGCTCTGCGGCGGCATCGAGCTCTTCCTTCATCATCCCTTCGTAGACCGGCGAGACGGTCCACTTGGGGCCCCCGTAGACGGTGGCGTTCATCCGGCGTGCCTGGAGGAACGAAAAGTCCGCAACTGCCCGACAGGTGCGGCGCGAGATGTGTTCCGTGCGCCAGGCGACCTCGTCGAGCCCGCTGCCCTCGCGGCGCTCGACGGCCCCGTAGGCGTCGTCGACCGCCATCCGGACGACCGAGATCGGCGCATGGATGCCGCCGATCGGGCGGACTCCGGGCAGACGCCGACCGGTGCGGATGATCACGCGCCCGTCGATCTCCTCGCGCAGCAGCGCGTTTGGGCTGCCGACGTCGCCGGACTCCTCCGGGGTGATCGTCGCGGCTTTGAGCCCGTACCCTGCTCGCCGCATCGCACGGGCGGCGTCGTGGACGATCTGGTTGCCCGTTCGCCGGCGCGAGTCCAGCGCCAGGTCGTAGTGCTCGAAGCTCAGCGGCAGACCGGAGACGTCGGGGTCGAGGACGCGCAGCGCCTCAAGCAGCAACTCCTGGCCGGTTTGGTCGCCGTCCATGACAACGATTGTCGTGGGCTCCACACCGTGGAGCCTATACGCGCCCCCGGACCAAGCCGCGGCGACAGGTGACACCGCGCCTGGTGTTACGAGCCGTCGGGTACCTGGCGGGTGCGCTGGTACTCCATGACGTACCGGCGCACACGGGTGGGCTTGCCCGTGCGTGCCGCGAGCGCCGCCAGCTCGGCCGCGACGCCCGGCGCGGCGACGTAGGCATCCGCCTCGCTGGCGGTCGCCCAGACGGCCAGGCAGCCGTATTCGCCGGCACCGGCGTCACAGAACAGCACGTGCTCGACGGCCCGTGGCGCGAGACCCGCCAGGCGCGCGGCGATCGCACGGGCGTCCTGGAGGGATCCTGGACCGAGGCGAAACGCGATCTCGGTGCCGATCACCGACCGGCCTCCGGCGCATCAAGCGGCGGCACGTGCGCGGCGACGATTTCGTCCGCCGCCTGATCGCACGAGCCCACCACCGCACTCAAGCGGTCGGCGAGACGGGCGCCCAGGCCCGCATTGATCGACGCGCGCTCGAAGCCCCCGAGCGCCGCCACGAGGTCCGGCGACAGCTCGTCCTGCCGAGCGACCAGCGGTTCGGAGGCCTGCACGAACCGCGAATACGCGCGGTGCCCGCGCTCCTGCAGCGCAAACAGCACGTCGACCTGCACGAGCGACGCGACCGCCCGCAATGGCGACTGCCGCCACGCACTGATCGCCATGGCGTGCTCGGCGGTTTCGGCGACCGCCTCCACCACGGGTGGCGGTGAGTCGGTCGCCGCCAGCAGGCGGCCGGCCGCCGAGGCGACGTCGGCGAGCCGCGACGGGTCGACGTCGGCCTCCAGCTGTTCCCAGACCAGGCTGACCGTCGCGACCCGGTGGACGACGTGTGCGTCAGTGACCGGACGCCCGGCGTCGGCCAGGCACATGAACGCGGGGCCCTCGAAGGCACACAGATAACTCCGCACGCCGGGCGCGAACTCGACCTCGCGAAGCCCCAGCACGCTGCGGCCGGACGTCCGCTCTGCGGCGACGCGCGCGGCGTCCAGGCGCTCCACCAGGCCCTCCAGC
This sequence comes from uncultured Thermoleophilia bacterium, assembly GCA_963842065.1. Classification (GTDB taxonomy): domain Bacteria; phylum Actinomycetota; class Thermoleophilia; order Miltoncostaeales; family Miltoncostaeaceae; genus CAITWD01. The sequence goes on from CAWJEW010000009.1 coordinate 116,556, forward strand.
GCGCGCTCGAGCTCGACACCCTCGGGATCGGCGGTCGCGGTGAGCCAGGCGTCGGGGCGGCGGGGCATGCACCGAGTCTAGTGAGGCCCCTGTGACGCGTACACTCGAATCGTGTCCGTCGATGCGCCCCTCGCCTGGCCCACGCCTCTGCCCCGCGCGGGCGACCTTGCCACGAAGATCGCCGTCGTGCTCGACACCCGCCAGCGGATCGTCCTCGACGACCGACCCGGGCGGGCGGCGGCCGTCCTGCTGCTGTTGTACGACCGCGGGGACCACCCGCACATCATCCTCACCAAGCGGACCACGACCCTGCCGGCCCACCCGGGCCAGGTGAGCCTGCCCGGCGGACAGCGCGACCCGCAGGACCGTGATCTGCGGGTCACCGCGCTCCGTGAGACCCAGGAAGAGCTCGGCATCGACCCGACGTCGATCGAAATCGTCGGTGACCTGGACGACGTCGCCACCTTCCAGTCCCGGTTCATCGTCACACCGGTCGTCGGCGTGCTACGCGCGACGCCCGACACGCACCCGAACCCCGCCGAGATCGATCGGGTCATGGAAGTCCCGGTTGCCGACATTCTCGCGCTCGACGCCGCACTGCCCGCCGAGCCGTCCCTGCGCGAGCTGCGCTATCCGCTCGACGGCGAAGATGTCTGGGGTGCGACCGCGCGCATCCTGCGCGGGTTCGCCGCCGTCGCGCGCAGCGCGCTCGCCGACGCGGGTGATTAGGCGGCTCTCGCGCGCCCACGGGCGCGCGTGGCGGGAGCTAGTGGCCCTCGGCCGGCGGTGGGACCAGCGAGGCCCGCGGCGGAAGATCGAGGGGGCCCTCGCCGGGCTGACCGTCGGCCGCAAGCGCGTCCAGGTGCTCGAGATGGCGGAGTGAGTTCGGGCTGACGCGGATGGTCCGCCGGCAGCGTCGCGGCGTATTCGGCCACGCGGGCGCGGATCTGCAGCGCAAAATGGGGGACCGCAGCCCCGACAAGCATCGCCAGCTCGTCCTCGGACGGAACGCCGTAGATGTGCTCCAGCACGGTCACGGGCCCAAGGTTACCAGCCGGGCCGCCCGAAAGCCGATGATCTCCGGCGTTCGAGAAGACCCTCTCGGACGGCTATCATTGTCTGCAATGTCCCGCGCCCGGCCGGAGCACCCATGGCGATGAGGGACGACGACAAACTGGTTCGGCAGCTGTCGCTCGTGGCCTTTTTGATGTCGCAGCAACGGCCCGTCACCGCCGACGAGATTCACGAGTCCGTCGAAGGCTATGGCGGGATGAGCGACCAGGCGTTCCTGCGCCGGTTTTACGCCGACCGCGGGGAGATCGAGGCGATGGGGCTCAAGCTCGCCGTCGAGCGCCCGACCGACGACCCGTTCCAAGGCGACCTCTATGCGCTGCCCCCGGAGAACTACTACCTGCCACAGATCGATTTCGATGAGCGCGAGCTCTCCGCGCTGCATACCTGCCTGTACCTGCTCGAGGGTCAGTTCGCCTACGCGGAGCCGCTGCGGCTCGCGCTCCAGCACCTGACCCTCGGCCGTCCGAGCCCGCTCGACGACCATGCGGCGCGGACGGTCTCGGTCAACCTGCTCGGCGGCGATTATTCGCCCGAGGTGGCCGCACACCTGTCGAAGATCGAGTCGGCGATCAGTCGGCGCAAGACGATCCGCTTCACCTACTACTCGATCGGGCGCGACGAACGCTCCGAGCGCGAGGTCGATCCCTACTCACTGCTGTACTTGGGCGGGAACTGGTACATGGTCGGCTACGCGCACGAGCGCGAGGCGACACGGATCTTCCGCCTGTCCCGCATCGAGGGCCGGATCACCTTCAAGACCCGCGCCGAGCACGATTTTGCACCGCCTCGCGACTTCGACGTCACGCGCTACCGCGATCGCGCCCCGTGGCAGCTCGACGACGACGGGCGCGAGGCCACCGTCGTGCTGTCCCCGATCGTCGCGTGGTGGGTCGAGCAGATGTTCGGGACCTACGGCACCTGCGAGTTGCGCGAGGACGGGTCGGGCGTGTTTACCACCGAATACACCTCGGCCAGCGCGCTGTTGACCTGGGTCTTGAGCCTGGGCACGCATGCCGAGATCGCCGGGCCCGACGATCTGCGCCGGGCCGCCCATGAAGCGCTGGTGACCGTCGCGGCGCGACACACGACCAGGCCGAAGATCGCCCCGCCGGTGCCCGCGGACCCCGCGGCCGGTGACCAGCCGCTCACGACGGACCGAGCCGCCATCGCTCCCGACAAGGTCGTGCCGGCCGAGCGCTTTGCGCGCCTGCTGGCGCTCATGACCCGGCTGTTGGCGGCTTGCGGCGATGCCACCCATACCACCGTTCCGGTAAGCGACCTGCGTACCGCGCTGAACATCGACCGTAAGGTCCTCGACGAGGACCTGACGTTACTGAACCTGATCAACTTCGGTGGGGGCTGCTATGCGCTCTACGCGAAGATCGAGGGCGACGCCGTCGCCGTGACGCGCGAGACGTACGGCGATCGGTTTGCGCGCCCGGCGCGTCTGTCTCCGCTGGAGGCCAAGGCATTGCTGTGGGCGCTGGAGTTCATCGGCGACCGACTTCCGGTCGAAGCCGACGACGCCCTGGTCTCGGCGCGCGGGAAGGTCGAGCAGGCGATCGGCGCCGACAACCTTCCCGAGGTGGAGATCGGCCGCGTCCAGAACGCCAATGCCGCCGTGTCGATGGCGATCAACCACGCACTGCGCGACGACCACAAGCTCGAGATCGAGTACTGGACCGAGGCGCGCGGCGCCCTCAACACGCGCACCATCGAGCCGCACCTGCTGGTCAACGCACGCGACGCGTGGTACCTGGTTGCCTATTGCCACCAGGCACACGACCAGCGCACGTTCCGGGTTGACCGCATCCGCAGCGCGACCGTCCTTGCCGAGCACTTCACGCGACGCCCCGAGATCATGGCCTCGGGCCCGTATTTGCCGTTCGGCGACCGCGCCGAGCACAACGAGGCGACCGCGCAAAGCGCCTCGGTCTGGTGCAGTGCTGCACTGGCCCGCTGGATGATCGAAGAACATCCGTCATGGGAGCGGCACACCGACGGGTCGGTCATCGTCGAGATCCCGTACGCAAGTCAGGAATGGATGGTCAAGGAGGTCCTCAAGCACCAGGGCGACGCCGTGCTGCTCGAACCGGCCCTCCTGCGCGCCACGATCGCCGAGACCGCCGAAGGGATCGCCGCCCGCTATGCAGTTCCGGCGACCGGACCGACCGCCGCGGCGCGCTAACCCCGAACTCCCGGATACCGACAATGGAATTCGACCACATCGCCCGCCAGGTCCCCGACATCGCCGAAGCGGTCGACTGGTACCGCACCTGGATTCCGACGACCGAGGTGCTCTACCAGGACCCGACCTGGGCGCTTGTCGACGCCGACGGCGTGCGGCTCGCGTTCGTCACGGCCTCCCAACACCCGGACCACCTGGCCTGGCGGGTAACGAACGCCGAGCTGGAGCGCATGGCGGTCGAGCACAGCACGCAGATTCGCGTGCATCGCGACGCCAGTCGCAGCTTCTACATCGACGGTCCGGGTGACACGGTGATCGAGATCGTCGCGTACCCGAACGACGTGCGGCCCTAGCCCGCTATTGGTGCGGGATCTCGCGCGCCGCGTCGATCGGTGGCACAGTCGCCGCGCGTGCCAGATACGCATCGGCGAGTGCCGCGGCCTCCGCGTCGGCGCCAGGCATCAGGTGCCCGTAGAGATCCATCGGGCCCGCGTGCCCGCGACCTAGCCGGGCGGCATACGCAGAATGTCGTCTTCGGACAGGAGCTCGACCGATGCCCCCGCCGCCACCGAGTCCGCGGCCTTGATCACCTTCGATGAGCGTCCTCCATCGCGCAACCGCCAAGTGTCCTGGATGCCTACCACCAGGTAGTCCACCTTCCGCGACACGCTGGACGAGACTTGCCCGCCGGCATTGACGACAAGTTGGGCCGCATCGGCACGCGACAGCGACAACGCGCCCGTCAACAGACAAACCTTGCCGATGAATGGGCTGTCCTCGGGGATCGCATCGACGGTTGACCAGAGCTGCGATACCCGCATCGCGTGCCCATACTGCAACAGCTGCCGCGGGCTAACCCCAAAGGCGCGGACGGCATCGAACAGGCGGCGCTCGCCAGACGCGCCGCAGCACGCGATTGCCGATTCCGCCGCCATCGCGGCATCGGCCCCAGCCTCGTGGTGTTGAAACGAGGCCAGCCCGCACCCGTCCGCGAGATCGTCCAGGCGCTACGAAAGCCGCCCCTGCCATGCGCACCGGGCCGGTCCGGGCGTGCACACGAACATCAGATCCGGGGTACTGCCGCCACGTACCGCGAGCGAGCTGTGCAGGACGCTGATATCGAACGAAGCGTTGTGCGTAACCAGCGGGCGGCCTTCGACGAGCGCCTCAGCCTCCGGCCAAGCCTCGGCCATGGTGGGGCTAGCCGCCGACATATCCGGGGTGATGCCGTGGACCATCACGTTGAACGCGCTGTACTCGTTCCCCGGCGGCTGGATCCGCCACGTGCGCACCTCGTCAACGTGGCCATCCCGCACAACGGCTGCCCCAACCGAACAAGCACTGGACCGTGCGCCGGTCGCCGTCTCGAAATCGATAGCAGTAAACCAGTCGGCTCCGAGCGCACGACCGGCGGCAAGATCGGCAGTGGGATCGTAGTGTGGGGGCGTCATCACGTGGCGGCCTGGTGAGCTTGGGGCGCTTACACCGCAATGCGCCCACACACGTCGGGCGAAGCTCATCGACGAGCCGCTGTTCGGCCAGCCGTGGCGCTCGGTGCCCGTTGTCTCCGCGCACCTGTACGCCCACGGACCAGGCGAAGTGCTCCATTTGCGGGGTAGGTGGCCGCCCGTCTCTTCCCGTCGCGACTTTGCCACTGCCATTCCGCCACGAACGTGCCGGATCATCGGCGCACCTGCTTCGTTGACCCGATGCACCTACACGACGCGTGGGTGGATGCGACGTGCCGGCCCGATCGCAGACCGCGCGGGCGGGCCGGCAGGAGCGAGATCGACCCGATCAGCCGGTGTATCCGACCGCGCGCGCCCACGGTATGTCGATCACGAACTGCCCGTGTGCGGTCACGGCGTCGACGACGACCGTCGCCGGGGTCCGGTCATAGGTCTTCGGGCTGATCGTGATGGTTCCGGTCCAGCCCTGGTAGCCAACCACGTGCGACAGCGTCTTCAGGAGCGCGGCCTGCTTGTAGGTGCCCGTGTGCTGGACCCCCCACGCAAAGAGCTTGACCGAATCGTAGGTGTACGGCGCCCACGTGCCGGGCGCTGCGTGGTAGGCGCGCTCGTACTGGCCGACCACGGCCGCGGAACCGGGGAAGACCGTCGGCCCGGGGACGCCGACCACCGGGCAGTGCCGGGCGGCCGTGGTTCCGGCGGCACCGACATAGCCTTGGTCGTAGGCGGAGTAGTCCTCCAGGCACGCGGCAGCAACGTGCTCTGCGACGACCTCCTTCGCGATCACCCCCGCCTCCGGGTAGTACACCACGGCATAGATCGCGCTCGGTTTCGCCGCCGCGGCCTGCGTGACCGCGGCGGTGTAGTTGTTGAGACCCGGCACGATCCGATAGCCGGTGATCCGGACACCAGACTCCCTGAGTCTCACCATGACCGCCTCGGCCTCGGCCGTGGTGTATGACGCTGTGGAGTCGTAGATCACGGCCACGGACTTCGCCTTGAGCCATTTGGTCAGTGCCTGTGATGCCACCGGCGCGATTTGGTACGTCATCGGCTGCAACGTAATGCCGAGACGGCTGGTGGCATTCGCCGACGTGAGGCGAAATGGCACGAGGCCCGCCTTGAGATACAGCGGCAACGTCTTCTCGCCGACACCAGAGTTGTACGGGCCGACGACCCCGTTCAGACCTGCGGCGATCGCCCGTTTGGCCGCCGCGACGCCCGTGGCCGGATTGGCTGCGTCGTCGATCTTGACGATCTTGATGAGGTAGCCCGGCTTGCCGTTCGGTCCGATGACTCCACCGTGTGCGTTGATCTGATCGGCCGCGAGTACCGCGCCGCGCAGCATGCCGATGCCGATGCTCGACTGGCTGCCGGTCAAGGGCGCCTCGAGGCCGATCCTCACGATGTGGGTATTCGGCGTCGCCGTCGACAACATCGGCATCGCGGCCGCACCGAGCACGGCGGCCGCGCCGCCCACGACCCATGCCTTGCCGAATCGCATGATCCAGAACCTCCTAGCTTTCGTCGAGTCTACGCGCGCCCTCGACGCCTGCCATCCCCCGTGAGCGTCGTTGGGTGTGGGGCCGCGATCCGCGTCGTCCGGCACACAAGCCGACGGCGACAAACGGTCCCCACGTAGTGGCTGGGTGATAGGACCGAGATGCTCGAGTTCGAGTGCACGGCGCGTGCGTGGTCCGATTCGCTGGGCGCAACCACGGCTGAACGCCGCGAGGTGCCCGTAGACCTCGGGGTCACAGAGTGTGTGCACGTTGGTCGCGTCGATACCGCGCGCCCCGTTGACGCCACCGACAATCAGCCCGTCGGCACGCTGGCGCGCATCGACCCCGGAGACGGACTGAACCGTCCGCCGAGGACTATCGCCGTCCCCGTACAGGTCGGAAAAGCCCGTGTGGCACCCGTCCGGCGTGCTTCCCCCAAAGTGCCGATCGAGGGGTGCCACACCGCGGACGGAGCATTGCCCCTAGCCCGTCTGCGCGTCACCACCGGACCACGCTTCGGCACGCTCGGCGAATTTCTTGACGATAAAAGCAGGCACATCGCTGGCACGTCTGAGAACGGCGGTCCGTCATCCGTCCGCCATGGGCACACCATGGGCACACCAGGTTGTGAACCCTGGGGAAACGTCGGGACCGGCGTCCGACCAAAACACCGTAACGCAGGCGGTTTCGCTCCCGGCAGTTCCTTCGAGTTCCCGCAGGAATTGGCCTTCCACGCTGAATGTCACCGGTTCGATCCCCGTCTCGTTGGCAAAGCCGACGAGCGGAATCGAACCGCTGACCCCTTCATGGCTTGTTGCGGGTCGGTGCTGTTTGGAGTCGTGCGGCGAACCTTTGCAGCCCGACAGTCCAACCCTCGGGAGACCCAACCGCGTCGCGCATTTGCTCCCACCCGTCACCGTGGTGATGAATGTTGCGGTGTTCGAGCACCACCCGTGTTCGCTCCGGAGTCTCGGAGACGAAACGGACCTCCACCTCGCTCGTCTTCGCCGGGTCGGTTTCAATCTTCCAGGCCAGGTTGATATCCCAGGAGAATACGACCCTCTCGGGTGGTTCATAGGCGAGAACGCGAGCCCAACGGCACTCGCTTCCATCGGTGCCCCGGTCGTAGACGTATCCACCCTGGCGCGGCTCGAAGACCATCTCGGCCAACTCCGACTCGAGGATGTGGTGTTCGGGCGGCCACCAGCTCCCGATGTCCTCGGTGAACACGGCGAACGCATGATCGATCGGCGCTTCCACCACGATGGAGGTCTCCACCGAGGTCGTTTGTGAGTCATTCATGGGATAGCGCTCCTCCTTTCTCAGCCCGTGCCTTGAATGAGGCCAGGGCAGTACTCCAATACCTATCGAGGTAATCGCGCAGTGCAGCGATGCCGTTCGGGTCGAGGCGGTAGATGCGCCGCGTTCCATCAGGTTGATCGGTGACGAGTCCGGCATCCTTCAACACCTTGAGATGCTGGGAGACCGCCGGTCGGCTCACTGGCAAACGCTCTGCCAGGACACCCACCGGCGATGGGTTCTCAGCGAGGTGCTCGAAGATCGCCCTCCTTGTCGGATCGGCGAGCGCAGCCAATGCGGATGTGTTCGTCATGACTTACGGTAAGCGTATACTTACGAACAGTCTCCGTCAACACGACCCTCCAGACACGAGTGCACGGGGGGCGAAATCAACCCGCGGCCCGGCTCAGCATTCGGCGTCTGCTGAGCCACCAGACCGGACAGGGATCTATCGCTTGACGGGAAGCGACAGGAAGCGAGGGCGCGTACGTGGCAGCGAGCTGCACCCATTTGGCGAGCCGACGGTTCGTACGCAGGTGCTCGTCATTGCCTCGACATTGGCTTTGCTTCGGCTCCCGCGACGGGGTCGAGCATGGGGGCGGCCTCCGGCGACGGGGCAGGTGTCGGTTCAGCGGTGAACGACTCCACCCGACCGCTCGGCGGCCGTCCTGGATGATCCTCCGGGCCATGGGCGGACGCTGCTCGGACGGGCCAACAGATGATGGCGGATCGCCGGTAGGCGACCGCGATATCCTGGCCTGCAGCTGGAGCCACTTCGAACGCCCGCGTGAGCGCCGCCGCCTGCTCGGCGGCAGGCCTGGCATGCGGGTAGCGCCGGTGGTGGCAAGGACGCTGTGACCAATGACCGCCTGGATCGTCACCAGATCAACTCCCGGCGCGGCCAGCAGCGACCCGTAGGTGTGCCGCAGGTCGTGCCAGCTCCACACTCACCCGGCGGGCTCGCCTACTTCAAGCCGGGTGCGTCAACAACGTTCCGGGATACAGCACCGAGGGGACGACAAGAACGACCGACGCCCCTCCAGATGCACCACCTGACTCCGGAGGGGCGCGACGGGTCAGCAACGGACGCACCACAATCACAGAGTCGCCACCGGGAAGACGAGCTCGTAGCGTCCGCATCGCCGAGCCAACAGTCAAGCTAGCGCGTCCCTCTGCACGCGGCGTGGTACTCGACGATCGCGCGGCTCGGACACGCTGGTGGCACCCCTCCGGCATCGACCGAACCGGCGTGTGCCGGGTCGGTTCACCGGTCCGTGTCTCGGTAGTCGTCCTCGGTCCACGGGTCGATGCCTTGGCACTCCGGGCAGCGCAGTCGCATGGGCGCGGCGCTCGGCGACCCGCCAGGGGGCACGGCGCCGCCGCTACCGGTATCGGGTAGGTCCACGCGGCCCTCACCTCCGCATGTGCCGCAGCGGCCAGTGTCCTCAGGGTCCCAGGCGGGGTCTGCGAAGCAGTCGGTCCGCGTGACGATCCACCGAAGGCTTGGATTCGGTTGGCCGAGGACCCGCGCTTCCAGCACAGACCTGCCGCGCGTCTCGGCAGCCCTGCGCGACTCCGTGCCGAAACCGTCGATGAGGTCCGGATCGTTCCACCTGTCGCCCAGGAGCCTGTCGATCACGACGGTCGCACGGACCGTTGCACCGTCCGTGCACATGAGGGTCCACCGCCACCTGTGTTCGTCCCGGTCGCGGTCCACGCCACCGTCAGGTTCACGGGGGAAGACGAACTCTGGTTCAATCGCTCGGATTCGCATGGCACGAGGTTAGACGAGGTCGCCGATACGGTCGATGATGCTTGCGACGGCGTAACGGTGGCCCTCGCCGAGCGAGTGCGAGTAGACCCGCGCGATGATCCGGGGGTTCGCGTGCCCCAGCTGCGCGGACCCGTCTTCGCCCTGCGTGACACCTACGACGCCGAGCCCGCCCTGACTGCAGGTCTGGTCGCGCCTCCTCCCATCATCGCCAGGTGCGTCGTGCCTTCTCGTGAGCACATGCCAGGATCTGACCGCGTCGTCCCGTGGCACAGTCCGTGGCACGGTCGCGCACCGATTCAGGCGGTTTTGAGCGGTCCTGAGCGGACTCGCTCGAGCTCCCACGACAGACGCGGCCCGGCTTGCTGAACGGGGCTTCGCTGGAAATAGGCAGGTTCCGGACAGGCGCGCCGGACCAGGTCTGAACGGTGATTCAGATCGTCGCGTACCCCAACGACGTGCGGCCCTAGCGCCCAGCCGGCGGCACGGCCGCCTTGCAGCGGTCGGCGTAGGCGGCGCTCGCGAACGAGCGCCGATGAATCGGGGTGGGCCCGAACCGGGCGATCGCAGCGCGGTGCCGCGGGGTCCCATAGCCCATGTGTTCGTCGAAGCCGTAGTCCGGGTACCGCTCGGCGAGCGCGCGCATCATCCGGTCGCGTGTGACCTTGGCGATCACCGACGCTGCCGCGATCGCTGCGCTGGTGCGGTCGCCGCCGGTGATGGCACGATGGGCCACCGCCCCCGTGCCCAGCGCAAACCCATCGACAAAGCATGCCTCGGGCACGGGATCCAGCTTGCCGAGCACGGCGGCCAGCAGGCGCAGATTCGTCCGGTGCAGGCCCTCCCGATCGATGGTCGCGGCATCGGCGCTCACGAGGGCAACCTGCTCGGCGATGACCCAGATCGCCGACGCCAGATGCTCTCGGACCGCCGGTGCGAGGCGCTTGGAATCATCCAGATCACCGAGCGCACGACGCTCGGCTGGCGTCAGCCGCGCCACGTCGATGCACACACAGGCGGCCACCAGCGGTCCCGCCAGACAGCCACGACCGGCCTCGTCGGCGCCCGCCACGCGCGCCGCGCCGCAACGGCGGTCGTGCGCGAACAGGCCGACAGCGGCGCGCTGCGACCCGCGAGGCGGGGTCACAGCGGCACCGGCACGACTAGGACTTGGCGGGCTGCGCCGTCCGCTGCTTCTCGCGGATGCGGGCCTTTTTGCCGACCTTGCCACGCAGGTAGTAGAGCTTCGCCCGGCGGACTTCGCCCTCCATCACGCGCTCGATGCGCTCGATCTTCGGGGAGTGCACGGGAAAGGTGCGCTCGACGCCGACGCCGAAGCTCTGCTTGCGGACCGTAAACGTCTCACGGCTCGTCGAGCCCTGACGCTTGATGACCGTGCCCTCGAAGACCTGCACCCGCTGACGCTGGCCCTCGATCACGCGGAAGTGCACGCGGACCGTGTCGCCGGGCTTGAATTCGGGCAGGTCATCTCTGAGCTGCATGCGCTCGAGGCTCTCGATCACGCTCATGTGGGATGACCTCCGGGTCGGCGCAAAACGACGGCTACCCTATCACGCCGCGCGGGGTGTTCACGACCCCGTACCCGGAGCCGGACCCAGGTGGCTCTCGCGCCAGCGGGCGATGGCCCCGTGGTCGCCGGACAGCAGGACGCTGGGGACCACCTCGCCCATGAACTCCGCCGGACGCGTGTAATGGGGATACTCGATGCCGCCACCCAGCCCTGGCGAGAACGACTCGTGGTCGAGGCTCGCCAGGTTGCCAAGCGCCCCAGGCAGACGCCGCCCGACCGCGTCGACGATCGTCATGGCCGGGATTTCCCCGCCCGCGAGCACGTACGGCCCGGTGCAGATGCCGCCGCTGGCCAGCAACGTGTGCACACGCTCGTCAAAGCCCTCGTAGCGGCCGCAGAGCAGCGTGATCGCCGGCACGCCGGCGAGCTCACGCACGATGGCGTCGGTCAGCAGGCGCCCACGCGGACTCATGACGATCACCGGACGCCGCGCGCGAACCTGGTCGGCGGCCACGCCGTACACGGCCTCGAGCGCTGCGGCCACCACATCGACCCGCAGGACCATGCCCGGCCCGCCTCCGTAGGGACTGTCGTCGACCTGCCCGGCCGCCAGGGGGGTGTAGTCGCGGTAGTTGAACGCCCGCAGCTCCAGGTCGGCATTTGTCAGATGCCGCGGGCGGCGCATCCAGTCGAACCACTCCGGAAACAGCGTGAAGACGTCAACCTGCAACGCTGCCGTCCCCGTCATCCGTGCCGGACGCAGTCTGCCGATCGACCAGGCCGGCACGCAGCTCGATGCGCCGCGCCGGCATGTCGATCCCGATGACCGCATCATGGGTGAACGGCAACAGCTGCGTGCCCCCATCCTCGTCGACGACCTCCAATACGTCGTTGGCGGGACGGTTGATGACATCGCGGACCGTACCGATGCCGTATCCGTCCATCACCACCGCGCAGCCGACCAGGTCCCGGACGTAGAACTCGCCCGGGTCGCCCACCTGCGGTAAGCGCGACGCATCGACCGAGATCGTGCCGCCCCGCAGCACGTCGGCATCCTCGCGGCTCACCACGCCCTCGAAGCCCAGCAGCACGGTCCCGCCGGCAGCCGCATGTGAGGCAAGCGCAAGCCGGTGCGCGCGCCCCTCCCGGTCCGTCACGATGACGTGCTCACCGGATCGCAGGCCCGCGAGCGTGGGCCCCGTCGCGCGCGCGCGCACCAGGCCAAGCACGCCGTGGGCCCGCACCACCATCCCGATGACGATCGACTCCCCCACCCCCGGGCGAACGCGGACGGCGCTAGTCGACGATCTCGAGGCTCACGCGCACGCCTGTGCGAAACGCCGCCTCGCGAACGATCAGCCGCAGCGCCCGGGCGATCCGTCCGCCTCGGCCGATGACCTGACCGAGGTCCTGGGGTGCGACGAACAGGTTGAGCACAGTGGTCTCGCCCTGCTGCGTCAGCTTCGACGCGAACCTGGTCGGGGTGGTCGACCAGGCCCTTGGCGAGGGCGGTCACCATCTCCACCAGGCCGGCCGTCGGCGCGTCGCTCACCCGCGCGCCGCCACGATTTTCATGAGCTTGGTCACCGCGCTGGACGGCTGGGCACCGTTGTCGATCCAGTGATGCGCCCGATCCAGGTCGACCTCGACGATCGACGGGTCAGCCTGCGGGTTGTAGCGACCAATCGTCTCGATGTTGCGCCCGTCACGGGGCGCGCGCGAATCGGCGACGACCACCCGGTAGATGGGGTTCTTCTTGCTGCCCACGCGGGCGAGCCGAATCTTGACCACGTTGCTCCTTGAGTGTCTTAGATACCGAGCACGGGCGGCATCGGCGGCACGCCGCCCTTGCCGAACCGCTTCATCATCTTGCGCATCTGCTTGAACTGCGCCAGCAGCTGGTTGACTTCCTGCACCGACGTCCCGCTGCCGCGCGCGATGCGCTGGCGCCGGCTGCCGTTAATCATGTCGGGCCGCCGGCGCTCGGTCGGCGTCATGCTCGAAATGATCGCCTCCAGACGATCGAGTTGCCGGTCGTCAACCTGGAGATCGCGCCCCTTCATTGCCGTCTTGAACCCGGGAACCATACCCAGCAATTGCCCAATGGGACCCATCTTGCGGAGTTGGCGCAGCTGATCCAGGAAATCTTCCAGGGTCATCCCGCCGCCGAGAATCTTCTTTTCGAGATCTTTCGCGGTGTCGACGTCGACCGATTGCTGAGCCCGTTCGATCAGGCTCAGCACATCACCCATGCCGAGGATGCGCGATGCCATGCGGTCCGGGTGAAAGGGCTCGAGGGCGTCGATCTTTTCGCCGGTCCCGACGAAGTAGATCGGCCGGCCGGTCACCGCGCGCACCGACAGGGCGGCGCCGCCGCGTGCATCGCCGTCGAGTTTGGTCAGGATCACCCCGTCAAACTGCACGGCGTCCTGGAACGCCTGTGCGACTTCGACGGCCGTCTGGCCGGTCATCGAGTCGAGCACCAACACGACGGCGGTCGGATGCACCGCATCGCGGACACCGACGAGCTCGGCCATCATGGCCTCGTCAATGACGGTCCGGCCCGCGGTATCGACGATCACCAGGTCCCGGACCGCGGCCTTGGCCGCGGCGATGCCACGTTCGGCGATGCCGACCGCGTCGGTCACGCTGTCCTCGCGGTGGACCGGGATGCCCAGTTGCCCGCCGAGGACCGACAGCTGCTCCGCGGCGGCCGGGCGGTGCACGTCGCACGCCACCAGCATGGGCGCACGGCCCTGCTGCTGGTAGTAGCGGGCGAGCTTGGCCGAACAGGTCGTCTTGCCCGAGCCCTGCAGGCCGGCCATCAGGATGACCGTCGGCGGGCGCGGCGAGACCGGCATGTTGACGCTCGCGCCGCCCATCAGCTTCGCGAGCTCCTCGTTGACGATCTTGACGACCTGCTGGTCCGGGGTCAGCGACGTCGTGACCTCGGCACCGCGCGCGCGCGCGCCAATGGCGCTGGTCAGCTGTTTGACCACGGGCAGGCTGACGTCGGCTTCGAGCAGGGACAGGCGGATCGCCCGCATCGCCTGGTCGATGTCGGCGTCGGTGAGCTTGCCCCGACCACGAAGGCCGGAGAAGACGCCCTGGAGCTTGTCTGAGAGAGTATCGAACATGCGTCGTCAGCACGGTCGCCCGACCGCGCACCCGGCGGAGTTTACCCGGGTCGGTCCGTAGGCGCGATCGTGGCCGCTTAACCTGCGTCGCCCGGCGAGAAGATTGCCTGCGCGTAGGCGGCCGCGTCGAACGGCTGCAGGTCCTCGAGCTTCTCGCCCACACCCACGAGCTTGACGGGAATCCCCAACTCACGGTTGATCGCCACCGCGATCCCGCCCTTGGCGGAACCGTCGAGCTTGGTGACGATCACGCCGGTCAGCGGAACCGCGTCGCCGAACAAACGCGCCTGGCTGAGCCCGTTCTGGCCCGTCGTCGCATCGAGGACGAGCAGCGTCTCGTGAGGAGCGTCAAGATTCGCCTTCCCGACCACCGCGTGGACCTTGCGCAGCTCCTCCATCAGGTTGTGCTGGGTCTGCAGCCGGCCGGCGGTGTCGATCAGCACGACGTCCGCGCCGCGCGCGGTCCCCGACGCCACGGCGTCGTACGCGACCGCGCCGGGATCGGCGCCGGGGCCCTGGCGAACCAGCTGGGCCCCGGATCGCTCGGCCCAGATCGCCAGCTGGTCGATCGCCGCGGCACGGAAGGTGTCGGCCGCCCCGATGACGACCTGCTGGCCCAGCTCGCCCAAGCGGTGCGCGAGCTTGCCGACCGTGGTGGTCTTGCCGCTCCCGTTGACCCCGACGACCAGGATCACCGTGGGATGCGCGCCGATTGGGATCTTGGGCGGCTCCGGAGTCATCTGGCGAGCCACCGCCGCTGGCGAGGCCCGCGGCGATCTCCGAGCGGTTGACGATCCGGCCCTGCTGGGCCTCCTCGCGCAGTTCGTCGATCAGCGCCAACGACGCGTCCATGCCGCAGTCGGCGCTGATGAGCGCCTCCTCCAACTCGTCCCAGGTCTCGCGGGTGATCAGTCCCGGGGCGAACACGCCCGCCAGCTGGGGCGAAATCGCCTGGCGCGGCTTGGTCAGGCTTTCCTTGAGGCGCGAGAACAGCCCGCGGCGGCGGGTGTCCTGCTCGGCCGCGTCGGGCGGCACCGCAATGTCGAACAGCTCCGCCCATTGTGCGCGGTCGTCGTCGGCCTCCCTCACGAGCGGCCGCCCTGGATCGCCTTGAGCTGGCGACGCACGACCGGCCGCGCCGCGCCGGCGATGTCCCCAGTCAGCCGACGGGACACGATCTGAGACACCCCGTCGGCACCCATCGTGACCCCGAACAACGTGTCGGCGATCTCGACCGTGGGTTGTTGGTGGGTGATCAGCACGAACTGGGTGTCCTCCGACAGGCGCCGCACAAGCGCCAGGAAACGGCGCAGGTTGGTGTCGTCGAGCGCGGCCTCGACCTCGTCGAGCACATAGAACGGGGGCGGGCGGGTCATCGCGATCGCCATGCAGAAGGCCAACGCGACCAGCGAACGCTCACCGCCGGACATCAGTGCAAGGGCGCGCGCCCGTTTGCCCGCCGGCACGACCTGGATCTCGATTCCCGGCTCGTCGTCGTCGGACTCGACGCTCTCCAGCCGCCCCTGACCGCCCGGAAACAGCACCGCGACCGCATCGTGGAACCGCTGTTGGACGACATCGAACACCTGTTGGAACCCGTCGGTGACGGCGTCGTCGAGGCCCTGCATGTGCGCCGCAAGCTCGGCGGCGGCGGCCTCGAGGTCGGCGACCTGCTCCGAGATGTCGGCGGTCCGCTCCGAGGTCTCCTCGAACTCGGTGCCCGCAAGCTCGTTCACGGCGCCAATCATGCGCCGGCGCCGTTCCATGTCCTCGATCTCGCGGACCTCGGCATCGGGGTCGAGCTCCGGATCGGCCGGGGCGGCGTCGCTGACCGGGTGCTCGCCGACGAGCTCGTGTGCCCGCGCGGTCGCGGCCGCCAAGGCCAGTTCGGCCCGGTGAAGCGCGTCGATGGCATGGGTGTGCGACGCGGTCGCGGCATCGCAGACCGCCCGGGCCGTACCGACCGCCTGCTCTGCATCGCTGACCTCGTGCTCCCCGTCGGCGAGGGCGCCGGCCAATGTGGCGGCCCACATTGCGAGCGCGTCCGCGACCCGGTCCAGGACGCGGACGGCATGTTCGCCACTGGCCAGGTCCCGAACCAGCTCCGGCGCTGCGACGCGGCCCTCGATGAGCCGCAGCTGCTCGCTCGCCTCCGCCGCAGCCAGCACGGCGGCCGCGAGTTCGGCCTGCCGGTGGGCCGCCTGCTGCTCGGCCTCGGCGCACGTCGCGCGCGCCTGCTCGCGCAGGCCGGCGATCTCGGCGTCCTCGCCGACGAGGGCCGCGACGGCGCGGTCTGCCTCGGCGGCGGACTCTCGCAACCACTCACCGGCGGACTGCAGCGTCCGCGAGCTCGGCGACGGCACCTTCGAATGCGGCGGTCGCGTCGGCCCGTTCGACGCTCATACGCGCCGCATGCGCACGGGCCACCGCCAGCGCTGTCTCGGCACCGGCCGCCGCCCGCTCCGCCGCCCGGCGGCGGGCGCGCACCCGCGCGGCTTCATCGGCCCCCAGGCGACGCGCGTCCTGGGCCCGAGCCAGACCCGCCTCCGCCTCGTCCAGTCGCGCCACGGCGGCACGGTGCTCGGCCTGGACGGCCCACTCGCTGGCTGTTCGCAGCCGAATGCCCTGAGCCGGGCGCCACGCATCGCCGCGGGACGTGACAAACAGGCCGGGCGCGTCGTCGGGTATCTCGCCGAGATCGTCGACCAGCCATGTTTGGGCCAGGACCCGCTCTAGATGGGCGCGCATCACCGGATTGCACGCGACGATCAACTCCGCCAGCGGCCGCCCGGCCGGCGCCGACCCAACCGCCGGCGGCGCCGACGTCGGCACGAGCACCGCCGTCGCACCGGCGTCCAGCACGTCGTCCGCCCTGCTGAGCCGGTCGACCGCCGGAGCGTCGGCCAGCACGCCGAGCGCCGCCCCAAAGGCCCGCTCGGTACCGGCGACGACCTCCAGGCCCGCTCCGAGGACATCGGTCGCCGACGTGCCCGACGGGCGCGCAGCGGCGACCAGGGCGGCGAGCTCGCGCCGCTGCTGCGCGGCGCCGTCAACGGCCGCCTGCGCGTCGCCCGCGGCCGCGTCCGCGCATCTCGGCCCGCCGGGACCAGCGCAGCGCGCGCTCGGCGGAGATCTCCGCGCGACGTTCGGCCCGCTCCGAGGTGCCGTCGCCGCCCTGCTCGGCAAGGCGCGCGAGCCGCGCCATTGCCTGGTCGCGCTCGGCCTGCAGGTGGGCGCGGCGTGCGTCCGCGCTCGCGAGCGCCCTGCGCGCATCGTCGGCCGCAGAACGGGCGTCGTCGACGCGCGTCCGCACGTCGCGCGCGGCGACCTCCGCGCTGACGAGATCTGCCGTAGCCGCCTCGAGCATGTCGCGCGCCGCGGCCGCGGCGCGTTCGGCGGCGTCGCGCCGGTGCGTGGCATCGTCAACCCGCAGGGTGGCCTCGCCGCGTGCGGCGGCGGCCGCGGCGCGTTCGTCCGCGTCCCGCGCACGATGGCGATGCGCGTCCGCCAGGCGCTCGCGCGCCAGGTCTGCGCGACCCCGCAGGCGCTCGAGAGACGACTGCACGCCCCGCACCAGCTCACGCCCCTGTTCTTGGCCAGCCAGATGCTCGTCGAGCACCTGCTCGGCGGCGCGCAGCGACCCCATCGCGGACTCGAGCAACCGCGCGTCGGCGTCGCGTTGGCGGGCGCAGCGGGCCACCTCGGCGGTGGCCGTGTATTCCTCCCGCAGCGCGACGGCAGCGAGGCTCGCCGCGAGGCGCTCACGCGCCCTCGTGATCTGGACCTCGAGGTCGGCTGCGCGCGCGGCGGCGCGCGCCTGGCGTTCGAGCGTCGCCTGGCGGCGCGTCAGCTCGTCGGCAAGGTCGCGGGCGCGCTCGAGCCGGTCGGCGACCCGCGCCAGCTTGGCCTCGGCACGCCGGCGGCGGCGGCGCGAGAGCGCCACGCCCGCGGCCTCTTCGATGACCGCCCGCAGATCGCTCGGCCGGGCAGCGCATACGGCCTCGACCTGTCCTTGGCGGATCACCGCCAGCGCGTCGGGACCGAGCCCGACCGTGCCGAGCGCCTCATGGACATCCAGCAGACGGCAGCTCGTCCCATTGAGCTGGTAGGTCGCCTCGCCGCTGCGTGTCAGCCGGCGCGCAACTTCGGTTTCGGCTGCCTGCTGGGGATCGGGGTGCGCGGGACTCACGGTCATGCGGACCTCCGCGACGCCCGCGGCCGGCCGGCCTTCGCCGCCGGAGAACACCACTTCGGTCATCCCGGCGGCGCGCAGACGGGTCGCGCGCTGCTCGCCCATCGACCACACGATCGCCTCGGCGAGGTTGCTCTTGCCCGACCCGTTCGGACCGACGATGACGTTCACCCCGGGGCCGAACTCGAGATCGACGGGGGTTGCGAAGGACTTGAATCCCCGGATATCCAGCCGCCGCAGCACTAGTTGGCGCCCTCCAACACGCCCAGCACTGCCGCCGCAGCGGCGCGCTCGGACGACTGCTTCGAGCTGCCGGTGCCGACGGCCACGGTGCCGCCGACACTCACCCGTGTCGTGAACTCGCGCCGGTGGGCCGGCCCATCGATGCGGGCGATCTCGTAGCGGACCGCCAGGCCCTGACGCGCGGCCAACTCCTGCAGGGTGGTCTTCGGATCCCGCTGCCCGGGAACCGCTGCGGCCATGGCATCCGCGAACGCGGACCGCACCGCCTCGCTGGTCGTCGACGCACCCAGGTCAAGCCACGCCGCACCGATCACGGCCTCGGTAAGGGCCGCGCGCACGCTCGGCTGGTCGGCCAGCGCACGGCTGTGCTCCGGAGCGCCGGCGCGCAGCTGCTCGTGCAGGTTCGCCGCCGTGCCCACCCGGGCACACATCTCCCGGTCGACCACGGTCTGACGCATCCAGGCGAGGTCACCCTCCGACGCGTGGGGATGTCGGCGCATCAGCTCCTCGGTGACCACCAACTGGAGCACGCTGTCTCCAAGAAGCTCGAGTCGTTCGTATGACTCGGTGCGATCGTTCACCCATGAGCGGTGGGCCAGGACCTGGCGCCGACGCGCTGGACCGAGCTGCGCGAGCAACTCGGCCAGCGGCGACAACGGCATCGCGTCAGCTGGCGTGGGCGACCACGTAGTCGACCGCCTCCCCGACTGTGGAAATCTTCTCAGCATCCTCGTCGGGAATCTTCAGCTTGAACCGGTCTTCCATCTCCATTATGAGCTCGACCAAGTCCAGCGAGTCCGCGTTGAGGTCCTCTTGAAACGAGGACGCCTCAGTGACCTCGGACGCATCGACACCAAGCTGCTCAACCAGGATGGCGCGAAGCTCCTCGACGACCTGTGCTCGGTCCACGTCTCTCCCTTTCTTGACGAACGCGCGGCGCAGCAGCGCCCCGCGTTCGTGGAACTTACCAATGGGTGCGGACATCTCCCGCAGCGGGAGATGTCCGCCCGGGATCCTACGCGGGCGCGGACGCCGGTGGGGCGGACAGCTCTGCGGTGAGTCGGCCCACGACGTCCTCGCGGGCGCCCCGCGCGGCGGTGTGGATCGCGTTCGCCACGGCGGTGGGGCTGCCTGATCCGTGGCCGATCACCGCCAGCCCCTGCACGCCCAGCAAGAACGCGCCGCCTACGGTCTCGGGATCCAGACGGTGGCGCATGCGCCGGATCGACGGTCGCACGAGCAGACCCCCGATACGCCCAGCAAGCGTCTCCGACAGCGCACCCCGGATCTCGGAGAACAGGAACTCTCCGGATGCCTCGTACAGCTTGAGAGCAACGTTGCCGGTGAACCCGTCGGTGACGACCACGCGCGCCGTCCCGCGCGGGATATCACGGCCCTCCACGTTGCCGACAAACCCCGGCGTGTCGCGCAACAAGGGCGTCGCCTGCTGGATGAGCTCGCTGCCACGCCCCTCTTCTTCGCCGATCGACAGCAGGCCGACCTTGGGTGCCGGATCACCGAGCACGCCCTGGGCAAACAGGCGGCCCATCACCGCAAACTGGAGCAGGTGTTCTGGCCGCGCGTCGGCGTTGGCGCCCGCATCGAGGAGAACGATGAACCCCGCACGGCTCGGCAGCACCACCGCGATCCCGGGGCGCTGCACGCCCGGAATGCGCCGCATGTGCAGCGTCGCAGCGGCCATCATCGCCCCGGTGTGGCCCAGCGACACGGCCCCCTGCGCCCGGCCCTCGCGCACCGTCTTGCACGCCACGACGACCGAGCTCTCCGGCTTGGCCCGAACCGCACGGGCGCCGTCCTCGGTCGAGAAGATCTTGTCGGGCGCGTGGATGATCTCCACGGACGCGTGGCCGGGGGCTCCCCTGAGCGCGTCAAGGCGCGGGCTGAGCGCGTCCCGATCGCCGACCAGCAAGACCCGCAGATGCGGGCCGGCGGCATCGACGGCCCCCTGCACGGTGACATCCGGAGCGCGGTCGCCCCCCATTCCATCCAGGGCGATCACGACCTCATGACTCATGGTTCGCACGCCCTCCCGGTGGCGGGGGCCGCGAGCGCGACGCTAGTCGCGGACTTCGACGACTTGGCGACCGCGGTACTGGCCGCAGACCCCGCACACGCGGTGGGGCCGGGTCGGCGCGCTGCAGTGCGGGCAGCGCCCGATGCGATCGGCCTCGATGGCGTGGGTCGCCCGCCGCGTGTCACGCCGTTGACGAGAGGTCTTGCGCTTCGGAACAGCCATGTCGCTCCTACCGGTGTGCCGCCCACGGCCAATTCGACGGCCGGACGGTCGTAGACCGCGGAAGGGTACCGCCCGGGCGCCCCATGCCGCAACCCCTGTGGGTCCGATCGGTGCGCTGCGCGCCGCCGCCGGATCACCCCGCCGGCCGACGATCCTCGTCGGCACCCGTCTCCGGCTGGTCGCGAAACAGACGCTCAGCCAGGTCGGCGAGCACCGACCAACGCGGATCCGGTGGCGGCGGGGCGCAGGTGCAGGGCCCCTCGTTCAGGTCCGCCCCGCAGATCGCGCACAGCCCGGCGCAGTCCTCGTCGCACAGGATCGTCGGCGGCAGGGCCTCGGCCACCGCATCGCGCGCCCACTCGGCCACCTCGAGCACCTCACCGCGCAGGTACAGGCTCGTCATCTCGGGGTCGTCTGCGCCGTCGATCGCGACTTCACTGACGTCGAGAACGACACCGGAGCGGGCGGGCTCGAGGCAGCGCCAGCACGGGCCGACGACCGATAGGCGCCCGCGCAGCCGGAAGTGCCAACCGTTGCCGAGCCGCCCGACGTCGAGGCTGAGCCGCGGCGCCTCCGGTTCGGCTCGGTAGTCCTGGCCGCCGATCTGCAGCGCGGCGATCGGCGCCTCGACCTTGAGCGCGCAGCCGCCGCCCGGCGGGAGATCGAGCCCCTGCAGATCGAGCCTGACAATACGTTCGCCGACACCGGGCCGGCCCGCACCGCGGGCGGACGCGCTGCGTCGGCGGGCGGCCGGCGGGCGATCCATCCCTACTCGGCGCCCTGCTCCTGCGCCCCGTCGTCTTCGAGCAAATCGGCCTTGCCCTGCAGCCGCTCGCGGCCGCGCTGGACGGCCTTCATGAACTTGCCAAGGTTGACTTCGAGGGTTCCGAGCACCTCGTCGGCGTAGTCTTCGGCACCCAGGCGTACCTCGCGCTCGCGCTGGCGCGCGGCCTCGAGCATGTCCTGAGCCTCGCGTTCGGCTTGGCGGACGACTTCCTGTTGGGAGACCTCGTGCTGGACGCGCTCGCGCGCTTCGGCAAGCATGCGATCGGCTTCGCGGCGCGCCTCGGCCAGCATCTCCTGGCGCTCCTTGACGATCCAGCGCGCCTGCTTGACCTCTTCGGGGATCGTGGAGCGCATCTCGTCGAGCAACTCGAAGATCGCCTCTCGGTCAATGCGGACCTGATCGGTCAGCGGGACCGGACGTGCATTGTGGATGAGGTCATCCAACTTGTCGATGAGCTCAAGAACGTCCACGCAACCTCCTCATTCCGTCATCCCCCCGGTCGGTGTCGGCGGAATCCGCCGAGGCCAACCGCGGGCTTCGCTCGCGCAGGGCGCGCGCCACGTGCGCGGGCACCCATGCCTCAACGTCACCACCCCAGGCGGCCACCTCCCGAACGCCGCTGGAGCTAATGAAACTGAAACGGGGCGAGGCAGGAAGGTACACCGTCTCAAGCTCTGGTGCGAGATGTTTATTAATTTGGGCCATCTGGAACTCATAGTCAAAGTCCGAGATGGCCCGCAGCCCCTTGACCACGGCATGCGCGCCGATCATGCGGGCGTGCTCGGTGACCAGTTGGCCAAGCGTTTCGACGCGGACGTTGTCCAGTTCCATCTCGCGCGCGGCCTGACGCACAAACGCGATCCGCTCCTCCGTCGAGAACATCGGCTGCTTCTTGAAGGATCCGTCGGTGACGGCGACGACGACCTCGGAAAAGATGCGCGCGGCCCGCGCGATGACGTCCATGTGCCCGAGCGTCACCGGGTCGTAGGTCCCCGGGCACAACGCCACGCGCGCATCAGGACTCACCGGCCGCCTCCGCCCCGTGCACACGAAAGATGCTGACGCGGGTGGACCCGTAACTTCGATCGCTGCGCTCGATCACGCGGATGCCGTCCATTGTCGGGTCAGGACCCTGGGCGGGCCCTTCAAGTATGACTGTCGCATATTCGGCCAACAACGGCGCAAGCGCGCGGGAAAGCGTCGCGGAAATGGCTGCAACTACGCTATATGGGGGGTCGATCACACACAAGTCGTAGCGCGCGCGGCGTCGCGCCTCCTGCGCCAGTGCCACCGGCCATGCGCGGCCGAGAACCCGGGCCGCGCCTTCCAGATCGAGCGCGGCCAGGTTCGACCGGATGCACGCAGTCGCCCGCGGGTCGCTATCGATGAACGTGGCGCTGCGGGCGCCGCGCGAGAGCGCCTCGATGCCCATCGCGCCCGATCCGGCAAACAGGTCGAGCACGTCGTAGCCGGTGCAGTCGCCGATGATCGAGAAGATGGCCTCGCGCACGCGATCGGACGTGGGTCGGGTCGTGGCACCACGCGGCGACCGCAACCGGCGGCCCCGATGGGTTCCGGCGATCACGCGCATCCCGTCACGCCTCCAGCAACCGAGGAATCGCGGCGAACCGCGCCTCGACGGCGCGCCGCAACAGCAGATGCTCGGGCCGCGACATCCGCGGGTCTCCGCGCAGGAGGCGACGGGCGATCTGGCGGGCCTGGGCGAGCTCTCGCCGGTCGCGCGTCAGGCGCGCGAACCGCAGGTCGGTCGGGCCGGCTTGGCGGCTCCCGAGCATCGAGCCTTCGCCGCGGATCTCCAGGTCGAGCTCGGCAAGCCGGAACCCGTCCGCGGTCTGGGTGAACGCCTCCAGACGGCGCATCCCGTCGTCGGTCGCCGGCTCGCCGAACACGATGCACTGGCCGGGGCGCTCGCCGCGACCCACCCGGCCGCGCAGCTGGTGCAGCTGGGCCAAGCCGAAGCGGTCGGCGCCCTCGATCAGGATGATGCTCGCGTTGGGGACGTCAATGCCCACCTCGATGACCGTCGTTGCGACCAGAACGTCGGTCTCGCCGCGGGCGAACGCGGTCATTGCGGCGCGCTTGGCGTCGCTCTTGAGTGCCCCGTGCACGAGTCCCACCGCGAACTCGGCAAACGGGCCCGAGCGCAGGCGCTCAGCCTCCTCGGTGGCGGCCTTCGCTTCCGCCGAGCCCCCCTCGTCCACCAGCGGACAGATCACGTAGGCCTGGTAGCCCTGGCGCAGCTCGGCGCGGATGTCCGCGTAGGCATCCTCGCGCTCGCGCTCGCGCACCCAGCGGGTCGCGACCGGCCCCCGGCCGGCCGGACGGCCACGAATCGTCGAGACGGCCAGCTCCCCGTAGGCGGTAAGGGCCAACGTCCGCGGGATCGGGGTCGCGGTCATATAGAGGATGTGGGCGGCGCGACCCGTCGCATCGAGTGCACGTTCCGCCAACGCATGCCGCTGCTCGACGCCGAACCGATGTTGCTCGTCCACGATCACCAGGCCCAGGTCGTGGAACTCGACCCCCTCCGACAGCAGGGCCTGGGTGCCGACGACCACGCCGGCGGTCCCCGTGCGTATCGCCATCACGCGGCGCTCGCGCTCTGCGCCCGGCACCTTTCCCGTCAGCAGGACCGGCGTGATCCCGGCGGGCGCCAACAGCGCGTCGAGCGTCTGCAGATGCTGCTCGGCAAGCGTCTCGGTGGGCACCAAGAGCGCCGTCTGCACCCCGGACTCGAGCGCCTGGCACATTGCCAGCGCCGCCACAAGGGTCTTCCCCGAGCCCACGTCGCCCTGCAGGAGCCGGCGCATCGGGACCCCGCGCGTCAGGTCCCGGCCGATCTCGCGCACGGTGCGTTCCTGTTGACCGGTCATCTCGAACGGGAGGCCGGCGCGCACCAGCCCTGCCAGCTCCCCCGTGCCGGCCAGACGCGGCGCGGGCCGCCGGTCGGCTTCGTGCCGACGCAGCAGGAGCAGCCCGAGTTGGAGCTCGATGAACTCTTGGATCACCAGGCGGCGGCGCCCCTGGCGCACATCGGCAGCCGCGCGCGGAAAGTGCACGGACATCAACGCGTCGGCATAGGACATCAGCCCCACGCGATCGCGGATCCACGCCGGCAGCAGCTCCGGCGCGGTGACGGCGAGGCCGCGCGCCTGATCGACCAGTTCGCGGATCCGCGCCGAGGGCAGCGCCTCCGTCGCCGCATACACCGGCACCAGGCCCGTCGTGTGCAGCCCCTCCGATCCGCCGGTGCCCAGGATCTCGTACGCGCGCACCGTGATCGAATGCGGCGCGCCGGAGCCGATCGTGCCGCGGATCATCAGCTGATCCCCGGGCGCAAGCGCCCGCAGCAGGTGGCGCTGGTTGAACCAAACGGCCTCAAGCCGGCCCGTCTCGTCACCGACCAGGGCGCGGATGGTCACCAGGCCGCGCCGGCGCGTCGGCGCCATCCGGATCGAGTGCAGCTCGACCCGCACCGTGACCTCCTGACCGATCGCCGCCTGGGCGACCGGCGTGGCCGTGCCGTAGCGCTCGTAGCGGAACGGGACGTGCAGCAGCAGGTCGCCGACACTCGCCAGCCCGAACGCCGCGGCCCGCTGGGCCTGTGCGGGCCTGACACCGGGCACGCGGGCGACCTGCGCCCACCACCAGCGGGGATCGGGATGCCGCCGTGGAGGTTCCCCGGCCAGCTCGGAAAGTCCGGCGAACGGCCGGGCCGGTAACATGGTTGCGGTCACCTACCCATTACCTGCATAATTGCGCGCTGTGCCGTTCCGGCCTCCGCAGGGCGGGCGACACGAGCAACTCTACGGCGACCCGAGGACGGAGGCCGATGTCGAAGGTCTGCAGTGTGTGCGGAAAGGGCCCGAGCTTCGGGAACAACCGCAGCCATTCCATGCGTGCGACGCCCCGCAGGTTTGATCCGAACCTGCAAAAGGTGCGCATCATCGCGGATGGCACCCCCACCCGCGCCTACGTGTGCACCCGCTGCCTGAAGGGCGGCAGGGTGGTCAAGGCCGCCTAGGACGGACACGTCGCCCGCGGGCGCTACACCCCCGGTGGCGAGGTCGGCCGCGGCCCTGACGCGATCAGGCCCGCGAGGTTCATCAAGCTCACCGCAGCACGCGCGGCATCTTCACCGGCGTTTCCGATGTCCCCGCCGGCCCGTGCCCATGCCTGTTCGATGCTGTCGCAGGTCAGCACGCCGAACGTGCACGGGACCCCGGTGTCGAGCCCGACGCGGATCAGGCCCTGGGACACCGCCATCGACACGTGGTCGAAATGGGCCGTGGCGCCGCGGATCACGGCCCCAAGCGCCACGACGCCGGCATACCGGCCCGAGGTCGCAAGCATCCGCGCGGCCTGCGGCACCTCAAAGGAGCCGGGGACCCAGTGCACGTCGATGCGGTCCTCGGCGAGCCCGGCGTTGGCCAGGTAGACCAGCGCGCCGTCCAACAGCGCCTGGGTCAGCGCGGCATGAAAGCTCGAGCACACCACGCCGACGCGGACCCCGCGATCATCGAGCGGCTGGAGCGCCGGGACCGGCTCCGTGCGCGCCACGGGTCAGTCGCCATCCGACGAGCCGAGGTCCAGGCGCAGGTCCTGGTGGTGGAGCATGTGGCCCATCTTGTCACGCTTGACCTGCAGGTAGCGCAGGTTGTCGGGTCCGGGCTCGATCTCAATCGGCACGCGCTCGGTGACCGACAGGCCATAGCCCTCAAGGCCGACGATCTTCTTCGGGTTGTTGGTCAGCTGGCGGATCGTGGTGAGCCCGAGATCCACGAGGATCTGGGCACCGATGCCGTAGTCGCGCAGGTCGGCGGGGAAGCCGAGCTGGCGGTTCGCCTCCACCGTGTCGAAGCCGGCGTCCTGGAGCTCATAGGCACGCAGCTTGTTCAGCAGGCCGATGCCTCGCCCCTCCTGGGCGATGTAGAGCACCACGCCCTCGCCCTGGTCATCGATCATCTTCATCGCCGCCGCCAGTTGCTCGCCGCAGTCGCAGCGCAGCGACCCGAACACGTCGCCGGTCAGGCATTCGGAGTGCACGCGCACCAGGACGTTTTCCTTGCCGGCGACATCCCCTTTGACCAAGGCTAGATGGTGTTTGCCGTCGATCAGGCTGTGGTATCCGACCGCCGTCCACTCCCCGAACGTGGTGGGCAGGCGCGCCTGACCGCCCCGCTCCACGAGCCGCTCGGTGTGGCGTCGGTGTTCGATCAGGTCGGAGATCGTGATCATCAGAAGGCCGTGCTCCTGCGCATACGGGACCAGATCGTCGACGCGGGCCATCTGCCCGTCCTCGCGCATGACCTCGCAGATGACCCCCGCCGGGATGAGCCCCGCCAGGCGTGCCAGGTCGACGGCCGCCTCGGTGTGGCCGGCCCGTTCGAGCACGCCTCCGGACTTGGCGCGTAGCGGGAACACGTGGCCCGGCTTGACCAGGTCCAACGCGCTGGAGTTGGGGTCGATGGCGACCATGATCGTGCGGGCCCGATCCGGGGCCGAGATCCCCGTCGTCACACCGTCGCGGGCCTCGATCGACTCCAGGAACGCCGTGCCGAGTGGCGCCTCGTTGCGCCGCACCATCATGGTCAGCCCCAACTGCTCGCAGCGCTCATCGGTCAACGCAAGACAGATCAGTCCGCGTGCATGAGTGGCCATGAAGTTGATGGCCTCGGGGGTCGCGAACTGCGCGGCCATGATGAGGTCGCCCTCGTTTTCACGGTCCTCGGAGTCGACGACGACGATCATGTGACCGGCGCGGATTGCCTCGATTGCCTGTTCGATCGTTGCGAAGGGGCGCGCCTGCGTGCTGCTCATTGGGCCTCCCGCGACACCTGGTATGGAGCGACTAACGCCTCTACGTACTTTGCCACAAGGTCAACTTCGAGATTCACGCGACTGCCGACGCGCTCGGGTCCGAGCGTCGTCGCGACGATCGTGTGGGGGATCAGCGCGATCGTCAATCCGGTGGCGTCGCGCGAGACCACGGTGAGGCTCACGCCGTCGATGGCGATGCTCCCCTTCTCGACCACGTAGCGCAGCACCGCGGGCGCCGCATCGACCCGCAGCACCCAGCCCTGCTCGTCCGGCATGGCGGCGACGACGGTTCCGGTGGCGTCGATGTGACCCTGGACGAGGTGCCCGCCGACACGCGCGCCGAGCGTCAGGGCCCGTTCGAGGTTGACCTGGTCGCCGGGCTGGGCGTCGCCGAGGGTTGTCCGGCGCAGGGTCTCGGCGACCGCGTCGATCACAAACCCGTCCGGGTGGAGCTCGACCGCGGTCAGGCAGGCCCCGCTGACGGCGACTGAATCGCCGATCGCCAACCCGTCGCGGACGACGCGCGCCCGGATGGCGACACGCACGCCCCCGTCGGTCGGAGCGATCGCGGCAATCGTGCCGATTTCCTCGACAAGTCCGGTGAACATCAGTCCTCGGTTCGGGGCAGATCGATGAGACGTCCCGTGCACAGAAGGTCGTGGCCGATGCGGGTCACGGCCAGCTCGCGCAGGCGGCCCGCCTCCGCGAGGCTGGCGACCCCGTCGCCGCCGAGCGCGCCCGGCGCCTGATCCCCGCCGATGAGCATCGGCGCCAGAAACCATTGCACGACGTCGACCGCCCGCGCCTCGACGAAGGCGCCGGCTAGCTGCGCGCCGCCCTCTACGAAGACCGACTGGATCCCGCGCTCGGCCAGTGCGGCCAGGACAGCGGACACGTCGGGTCGCAGCGCGTTGAACGCGATCACCTCGACTCCCGCGCTTTGCAACTCGGTCACGCGGTCCCACGGCGCGTTCGCCCCCACCGCTAGGTAGACGGGCACGTCCCGCGCCCCACGCACCAGCGCCGAGCCGAGCGGCAGACGGGCAAACGAATCGAAGACGACCCGCACCGGTTGGCGCAGCGGGCCCGCGATACCCCGGGCGGTCAGCTGCGGGTCGTCCGCCAACGCCGTGCCGATGCCCACGACGACCGCATCGTGGTCGGCCCGCAACCGGTGCACGAGGGCTCGCGCATCCGGTCCGGTAATCCACTGGCTTTCGCCGGTGCGCGTGGCGACTTTGCCGTCGAGGCTGGTGGCGAGCTTGAGCATGACGTGCGGTCGGCCCCGGACGGCGTGGGTAATGAACGCGTCGATAAGCTCGCGGGAGCGTCGCTCGTCCTCGCCGGTGGCGAGCATCACCTCGATGCCGGCCTCGCGCAGCAGCCGGACACCGTTGCCGCGCGTGCGCTCGAGAGGATCCAGGCAGCCGACGACGACCCGGGCGATGCCCGCATCGATGACGGCGGTCGTACACGGTGGGGTGCGCCCGAAGTGCGAGCAGGGCTCCAGGGTGCAGACCAGCGTCGCCTCGCGCGCCCGGTCGCCCGCGGCCCGCAACGCCATGATCTCGGCGTGCGGCAGGCCCGGCCCCTCGTGCCAGCCTTCCGCGATGAGCCGCCCGTCGCGGAGGATCACCGCCCCGACGAGCGGATTCGGGCTCACGCGGCCGCGCGCGTTGAGCGCCAGCTCCCGGGCCCGCGCCAGCGCGGCGGCCTCCGCCGCGCCGAGTGCCGTCATCCGGCCAGCTCCGCCAGCCCGCGGTACGCCCGGATGGGATCAGCGGCACCAAAGATCGACGATGCGGACACCAGCCATGCTGCGCCAGCGTCGCGCGCGGCGGGAAGCGTCCCGGGCGCGATCCCCCCGTCGACCT
Source organism: uncultured Thermoleophilia bacterium (assembly GCA_963842065.1). Lineage (GTDB taxonomy): Bacteria > Actinomycetota > Thermoleophilia > Miltoncostaeales > Miltoncostaeaceae > CAITWD01. The sequence continues at coordinate 145,721 of CAWJEW010000009.1, forward strand.
CGATCCAGACCTCGTCCGGCAGCTCCGCGCGCAGGCGCGCCACCTTCTCGGGCGTCGTCGTGATGAACGACTGGCCGGCAAACCCGGGGTTGACCGCCATGCAGTTGACGTAGTCGAATGCGCCCACCAGTTCGGTGACGAAGTCGATCGGCGTCCCCGGATTGATCGCGATGCCCGCCGCGCACCCCAGCCGGCGGATCTCCCCCAACAGGCGGTGCAGGTGCGGGTCGGCCTCTGCGTGGACGCTGATGGCGTCCGCATGCCGCGCGAACGCCTCGAGCAGGTATCCGGGGCGCTCGACCATCAGGTGGACGTCGACATGCCCGCCGTGCGGCCGCACGCAGCGTGCGACCGCGGCGGCGAAGTCGGGTCCGACGGTGAGGTTGGGCACGAAGTGCCCGTCCATCACGTCGACGTGAAATACGCGGGCACCGGCGGCACACAGGTCGCCGAGTTGGGCACCGAGAGCGGTCATGTCCGCCGACATCACCGACGGCAGCACAAGGGGGCGTTCGGGCGGATTCATCGCTTCCCGGAGCCTATCGGGGTCACGCCGGCGTCGCCATCGCCGGGCCGCCAGCCGGCGTGGGCGCTCATGTCAGCGCTCCAGTCGCGCCACGAAGAACCCGTCGGTGCCGTCGCGACCCGGCAGCGTCTCGAGTGCGCCGGCCAGCTGCGCGTGCGCCCAGGCGGGAAAGCGCTCGGTCAGATCGGCCAGCGCGGCGCCACTCGCGCGGACCACCTCCTCGTTCTCCGCCGCGAGCAGCGAGCAAGTGCTGTACACGACCCGCCCGCCGGGCCGTGTGAGCTCCAAGGCGCGGCCGAGCAGCTGACGCTGCAGGATGACCAACTCGGCCAGCGCCTCCGGGCGCCGGCGCCAGCGCGCATCCGGTCGCGAGCTCAGTACGCCCAGACCCGTGCACGGCGGATCGAGGAGTACCGCGTCGAAGCCACCGTCCAGCGGCAGGCTGCGTCCGTCGCCGACGCGGACGTCCAGTCGGGCCCCCATGCGTGCCGCCAAGGCCCGCAGTGCCCGCGCACGTGATTCGTGCAGCTCGACGCAGACGATCTCGGCGCGATTGTCCGCGAGCGCCGCCAGGTGGGTCGACTTCGCGCCGGGCGCGGCACACAGGTCTAGGATCCGCTCGCCGGGACGCGGATCCAACGCGCGGGCCGGAAGCATTGATCCGCGGCTCTGGCCCATCGCCCGACCCTGGGTCCACAGTGGCGAGTCCTCGATGCCGAACGGACCGTCGAGCACCACCGCCTCCGGCAGGTACGGGTCGTCGTGCCAGCGGACACCGAGGGCCTGCTCGACGTCTGCCCGCGGGCCCCGCAGCGGATTCCAGCGCAGTGCCGATTCCGCGGGCTCGTTGGCGGCGGCCATCACGCCGCCGGCCAGCGGGCCGAGTGATGCCTGCAGTCCATCGACGATCCAATCCGGCATGGAGTAGCGGATCCCGGCCGTCTCCGGCTTGCCTTCAAGGCCCGCGAGCGCCCGAGCACCGTCGTCGGCGATGCGACGCAGCACCGCGTTGACCAGCCCGGCGCGAGCCGTGCGGCGGCGCGGGACCCCGTGGAGCGTCCTTGCCAGCCGCACCGTCTGGTCGACCGCGGCCGCGTCGGGAACCCGGTCGGACCAGATCAGCTCATATGCCCCGAGGCGCAACACCTCGCGGACGTCCGCCTCCAGGGCGTTCGGCCGCTCGAGTGCCCCGTCGATCAGCCAGTCGAGCGTGCGCCGGCGCTGCACCGCGCCGTAGCTGAGCCGCATCGCCGCCGCGCGCGCGCGGGGATCCAGACCGGCCTTGCGGGCCTCGGCCGCGAAGGCGCGATCGGCGAACGCGCCTTCGGCGACGCGGCGCAGCACCTTCAGCGCCACCAAACGCTCGGGGCTGATCCGGGGGTCGGTCGTCATCCGAGCGTCAGCGATCCGCGGTACCCGCGCAGGAAGTCGGCCGCGCCGACGCGCCCCCGCGAGGGTGGCTGCAGCTCGAGAATCTCAACCGCCCCGTCGCCGCAGCCGACCAGCAGCCGGCCATCCTCGACCTGCAGCCCCGCAGCGCACGGGCCGGGACGCGCGCGCGCGCGCCAGATCTTGAATGGCTCTCCGTCGATGACCAGCCGGGCACCGATGTGCGGCGAAAGGGCCCGGACTCGGTTGACCTGTGCCCGCGCCGAGCCCGCGGTATCGAGCGCCCGGTCGGCCTCGGTCAGCTTCGGGGCCAGCGAAATGCCGTCGTCCGGTTGCGGAACGAACCGCGCCGCGCCGCGCTCCAGTTCGTCAAAGGTCTCAACCAGGGCGGGCACGGCGGCCACACACAGGCGATCCATGACCGCACCGGCGTCATCGTCCTCGCCCACGGCGATCGGCACGACGCGCGCGACCGGCCCCGTATCCAGACCGGCGTCCATGCGCATGATGCTGACCCCGGTCTCGGTAACGCCGTCCATCAGCGCGCGCTCGACCGGCGCCGCGCCGCGATAGGCGGGCAGGATCGAGAAGTGGACGTTGATGCATGGCCATTCCGACAGCAGCGGCTCTTTGAGCAGCTGCCCGAACGCGACCACGCCCAGTGCGCCGACGTCCGCCGCGCGCAGGCGCGCGAGCACCTCGGGGGCATTGATCGAGGCGGGCCGAATGCACGCGATCCCCAGCTCGGCGGCCTGGAGGGCGACGGGCGTCAACGACGGGGTTCGCGAGCGGCCGCGTGGCCGGTCCGGCTGGGACACGACGAGCGCGATTTCGTGGTGGGCCGCAGCCAATTCGCGCAGGATCGCCGCCGCCGGGGCGGGGCTGCCCGCAAAGGCAATGCGCATCGGCTGCCTACGCCTGACTGCGCAGTTCTCGCAGCGCCTCGCGGCGTTGTTCCTTGGTCGTGCGATCCAGGATCAGAATGCCGTCCAAGTGGTCGATCTCGTGCTGGATCACCCGGGCCTCAAATCCTTCGACCGCGAGCCGCAGCGTCGGTGCCGTCGGCGTCCTGGGCATCCACCTGGATGGCCACGGCGCGGGGCACTTCGACCGTGATCTCGCCGATCGACAGGCACCCCTCGACGTCCGTCTCGGTCTCCTCAGACGCCCACGTGATGCGCGGGTTCACCAGCGCCCGGGTCTGTTCCTCGTCGACGGCGCGGTACACGAGAATCCGCCGCAGCGCACCGAGCTGCGGCGCCGCAAGTCCGGCTCCGTGGGCCTCGTCCATGATGACTTCCATGCGCGCGATCTCTTCGCGCAGGGCCTCGTCGAATTCGGTGACCTCGCTGGCGGGAATGCGCAGCACGGGATCACCCAGCTGCCGCACCTGGCGCAGCGCAACCAGGCGGCGCTGTTCGAGCTCGGGATCGGCGAGAGCGCGTGAGGACATTCGAATCTGATGGTAGCAAGCACCCGCAGGCAGGCCCACCGGCCGGCACCGGTTTCCCGGCGACTCACTTGCGCGCGGGCAGCACCCGGTGAGCGTCGGCAAGCACCTGCGAGCGCGCCGCGGTCAGCGCGGCCTCGCTCTCGATGCGCACTTTGGTCCCGCCGGCAACGGCGACGATCGGGGTGCCCTGGCCGGTCGCAATCGTCACCTGCGGCTCCCCGGTCCGGGGGTACCGCACCTCGGCGGTCGCGTCGGTCCGGTGCACGATCGTCGGGGCCGGCGCGAGGTCGTTGAGCGCCAGGAAGATCGACGCGAGCGCGGCCCGGAGGGCCGGCGCCACCTGCGGCTGGAGTTCCTCAAGCCGGTATAGCTCGGCCACACGTGGGGTGTAGAAGTACTCGGCCTCGCGCAACAGCGCCAGGTCAACGCCGGCCGCGGCGCCGCGCTCCGGGCGCTCCTGGACCCAGTCACGGACGCGCAGCCAGCTCTTGTGGATGACCTCACCGGAGGCCGTGAGGCACGTCGGTCGGTTGGCGCCGGTCGGGGGTGATCACGATGAGCACCCTCCGCGCAGCGGTGCCCAACGCACCGTGGGCCGCGGCGATCGCCGCGGCGCGTTCGACGCCAAACGCCAAGTCGGAGATGATCCCGATCACCCAGTCCTCGCCGTTGCGCAGCGTGACATCGAGCGTGACGGACCTGGCACCTGTGCCCACCACACGCCGCTCGCTGACGAGCATCTGATCGGTGCCGTCGATCCGATCGCCCAGCAGTTCGGCCACGAGCGCCGCTCGCGTCTCAGATCCACCGAGCTGAAGCAGCGTCGCCAACACGTGGACCCACTGCTCGCGCGGCTCGGAGAACGCCTCATAGAGTCTTGGGACCGGCATCGTTCTCACTTCCGTCGGGTTGGATGGCGGCAGAACTTTACACGGGGCGACAGGCGTCGGCGCCCGGATTCCCGACGCCGCATCATGTCGCCTGCGGGTCCACGTCGACCACGAGCCGCACATCCTGCGCGCCCGCCTGATCGCGGACCGCCGCCAGCGCCGCGAGTGCCGCGGCCCGCGCCTCGGCGACGCGGTCGGCCCGCACCAACACGGCCCGTCGGGTTCGACCGCGCACCCGATGCAGCGGCGCCGGGCCGAGGACCGTGACCGGCCAGTCCGCGTCCGCGGCCGCACCGGCTAGAGCCCGGCTGACCGCCACGACCGACGCGGCGTCGTGGCCCTCGATGAGCACACGCACGAGGTGCCCGAACGGGGGCATCAGGTACTGACGCCGGCGCTCTAGCTCGCCGTCCAGGAACGTTGCGACGGCGAGCCGCGCGGCGAGCTGGATCGCCCGGGAGCCGGGCTCCCAGGCCTGCACGATCACCGTCGAGTCCTCACCCCGGCGCCCTGCGCGCCCGGCGGTCTGAACGATCAGATCGAACGCCCGTTCCTCGGCGCGGAAGTCGGCATGTCGCAGGCCGGCGTCGGCATCGAGCACGGCCGCGACGGTGACCTCGGGCAGGTCGTGGCCCTTGGCGACCATCTGCGTGCCGAGCAGGATCGCCGCGCCCGGCGTTGCGAAGTCCGCCAGCAGCTCGGCGACCGATCCGCGCGCCGCGGTCGAGGACGCATCCAGGCGCACCAGCCGCATCGTCGGGACGATCTTGGCGAGGGCCTGTTCGAGGCCCTGCGTGCCCATCCCCCCGCGCATCAGCTCGCTCGAGCCGCAGCGCGGGCAGATCGTCGGCACCGGTCGCTCGAACCCGCAGTGATGGCAGCTCAGGAGCGCCGGATCGCGGTGATGGACGAGCGAGACGTCGCAGGACGGGCACGTCGCGATCCACCCGCAGGACCGGCACAGCGACATCAGCGCAAAGCCGCGCCGGTTGAGCAGCAACACCGCCTTGTGGCCCCGGTCGGCGGCGTCACGCAGCGCGCGCGCAAGCGGTGCGGAGACCGGGCCCGGGCGCTGGGTGCGCATGTCGACGACCCGCACCGCAGGGGGCTGGGATCCATCGGCCCGCGTGCGCAGCTGGATCCGCTCCAGGGCATGCCAGGTCTCCGGACGTGGTGTGGCCGACCCGTAGACCACCAAGGCCCCGGCATCGCGTCCGCGCCGGAAGGCGACCTGACGGGCGTCATAGCGCGGCGTCGAGTCCTGTTTGTAGGAGGAGTCGTGCTCCTCGTCGACCACGATCAGCCCCACTTGCCGCACCGGCGCGAACACCGCGCTGCGTGCCCCTACGACGACGTCGGCGTCGCCGTCGCGCAGGCGTGCGTCCGCGCGCGCGCGCTCCGCCGGGGTCATGTTCGAATGCCAGACCTCGACCCCGGGACCGAGGCGCGCCCGCAAGCGGGACAGAAGTTGGGGCGTCAGGCTGATCTCGGGCACCAGCACGATCCCCCCGCGGCCCTGGGCGCGCACGAGATCGAGCGCTCGCAGATACACCTCGGTCTTGCCGGATCCGGTCACCCCGTGCAGCAGCAGCGCCTCCGAGCCGCCTGCCGTAATCGCGCGGGCGATCCGCTCGCCGGCGGCCTGTTGGTCCGGGGTAAGCACTTGCGGCGCGGCGGGGACTGGCATCCCGAGCCCGTGTATGTCCTGGGCCGCCGGCGCTTCGGCGGTGAGGGAAATCAGCCCGGCCGACGCCATCCGGCGCAGGGTCTCCATGGTTGTGCCGGCCTGACGCACGAGGTCGGCGGCGGCAACCGCCCCCTCGCTCGGAACGTGGGCGAGGATGTCCCGTTGGCGCGCGCTGGCGCCGGGTTCGGCAGGGACCCGCCGCACCACCAGGCGTGGCGCCGGACCGCGAGCAGGAGGAGACAGACGCCAGGTCCCGTCGGGTGCGCGCCGCACCGCACCCTCGGCCCCGGGCGGCACGACCAACCTCAGACACGGCGCGACCGGGGCGGCGTAGTACCGGGCGACCCACGTGGCCAGATCGAGCAGAGGCTCGGGAACCGCCGGCGTGTCAACCCGCCCGGCGAGCGCGACGAGCCGGCCCGTGTGCGTTGGCGCCTCCGTCCCGACGACGACGCCGACGACTCGTCGGGGCCCGAGCGGGCACGCGACGAGCGCACCGAGGCGGATGGACGCCGCGAGCTCGGGCGGGACCAGATAGTCCAGGGGCCGGTCCAGCGCCCGCGTGTCCACGAGCAGATACACCTGCACGCACGGGCCCCGTGGGCGCCCTGCGTCGTCACCCGCCGGCGGCGACGGATGCATCACGCGGGCATCGTCCAGTTAGCCGCGCGCCTCGTTGCCGATCGCCGTCGACTCCCAGGTAAACCCGGGCAGCTCGCGCCCGAAGTGGCCGTAGGTGGCGGTGTTTTGGTACACCGGCCGTCGCAGGTCGAGCTCCTCGACGATGGCAGCGGGCCGCAGGTCAAAATTGTCATTGACCCAACGCTCGATCTGCTCGATCGGCCGGGTCTCGGTACCGAAGGTCTCGACGCACACCGACACCGGGCGCGCCACGCCGATTGCGTAGGCGACCTGGAGCTCGCAACGGGCCGCGAAGCCGGCGGCCACCACGTTCTTGGCGACCCAGCGTGCGGCGTATGCGGCGGACCGATCGACCTTGCTCGGGTCCTTGCCGGAGAACGCGCCGCCGCCGTGACGGGCCATGCCGCCGTAGGTGTCGACGATGATCTTGCGCCCGGTCAGGCCGGCGTCGCCCATCGGGCCCCCGACGACGAACTTGCCCGTGGGATTGATGTAGTAGCGGATGTCTCCGGTCCGGTAGCCGTACTCCTCGAGCACCGGCCGGATCACATCGCCGATCATGTCCAGCTCGAGCTCGCCCCAGTCGATCTCCGGGTTGTGCTGGGTCGACAGGACGACCGTGTCGACACCGATCGGGCGCCCGTCCTGGTAGCGCACCGTCACCTGCGTCTTGCCGTCGGGGCGCAGATACGCCAGCAAGCCCGAGTGCCGGACGGCCGCGAGCCGCTCGGAGATCCGGTGGGCCAGCGTGATCGGCACCGGCATCAGCTGCGGGGTCTCGTCGGTCGCGTATCCGAACATCAGCCCCTGATCGCCTGCTCCCTGAAGGTCATACCGATGGTCCGAAGTTCCGACGCGCGCCTCGTGTGCCGTGTCGACCCCCTGGGCGATATCCGGACTCTGCCGATCGAGCGCGACGAGGATCCCGCACGTGGCGGCGTCGAAGCCGATGTCGCTGGAGGTGTAGCCGACCTGCGCCACGGTGGCGCGCACGATCTCGGGAATGTCGACGCGCGCAGTGGTACTCACCTCACCAGCGACGACAACCTGCCCGGTGGTCACCAGCGTCTCGCAGGCCACCCGCGCATTGTGGTCCTCGGTCAGGATCGCGTCGAGGACGCTATCCGAGATCTGATCGGCCAGCTTGTCGGGATGACCTTCGGTAACAGACTCCGAGGTGAACAGGTACTCGCGCATGCACCAAACCCTTGTGGATGACGGACTTCGGGCGAGGATACCAGCGCCGCGGGGCGCGACGGCCGCGCTTCGGCCCGAGCGCCGCCGGATCGGCGCAGCCGCCGCCTAGTGCTCGTTGGCCGGTGCGCGCGCCATCAGGTCACGCATGCATTCAGCGACGGGCTTGCCGGCGACCGCAGCGGCCACCTCGCTGCTGATCGGCAGCTCCACCCCGGCGCGCTCGGCGAGTTCGAGCAGACGCGCAACGCTCCACAGGCCCTCGGCGACCTGTCCCAGCCGTGCCTCCGCCTCGGCGCTGGACAGGCCGGTCGCGATGAGCTCGCCGACCCGGCGGTTGCGCGAATGGGCGCTGGTGCATGTGCCGACCAGATCGCCCATCCCCGCCAGGCCGCGAAAGGTGGCGTCGTGCGCCCCATAGGCGCGCCCAAGCCGGGTCATCTCGGCCAGACCGCGCGTGATCAGGCTCGCCTTGGCGTTGTCCCCGAACCCGAGGCCGTCCGCCATCCCCGCCGCGATGGCGATGACGTTCTTGGCGGCCGCACAGAGTTCGACCCCAACCAGATCGTCGTTGAGATAGACACGGAACTCGGGGCCGTTGAGCAGCCCCTGCACCCGCACGCTGAGCGCGTGATCGCCCGCGACCACCGCAGCAGTCGGCTGGCACTCGGCCACCTCCTCGGCATGGTTGGGGCCGGACAGCACCGCGAAGGGGGTCGTGGGTCCGAGCGCCTCGCGCCAGAGCTCCGACAGGCGTCGCCCAGTCGCCGGGTCGAGCCCCTTGGTCAGCGACAGCACGCCCGTGACCGGCGCGATTACCGCGGCGACTTCGCCGGCGACACGGCCGACGGCACGACTGGGTATCGCCGCCACCACGAGATCGACCCCTGCGAGCGCCTGCAGGTCATCGGCCGCCGTGACCGCAATCTCATCGGGAAGGCGCACGCCAGGCAGGTATGCCGGGTTCACGCGGTCACGTGCCACGCGCTCGGCGTGGGCACGGGTGTGACATACCAAACGCACGGCCACGCCGTGGCGGGCGCACAGCATCGCGAACGCGGTCCCCCACGATCCGCCGCCGAGCACCGCGACCGACCTGATCGGAGCGGGCGCGCTCATCCGCCGCGGTCCCGAACCTGGAGGATGATCGGCACGCCATCAAGGTCGAAGCGCCGGCGCAACTGGTTCTCGAGCCAGAAGCCGTAGTCGCGCGTGATCAGCGAGCGGTCGTTGACGTCCAGCCGCAGGGTCGGCGGCGACGTGTCGACCTGGACCAGATAGCGCAGTGAGAGCCTGCGCCGGCCGCCCCGCGGGCCGGGACGCGCCTCGGCGAGCTCCCGGATCGCCGTGTTGAGCGCGTGGGTGGAGATCCGCGTGCGACGGCGCTCGTAGAGCCGCAGCGCGGCCGGGATCAAACGATGCAGGCCTTCGCCCGTCGTCGCCGAGCACACCTCCACCAGAGGTCGCTGGCGCGACTTGGCACGCAGTTCGCCGACGATCGCGTCCAGGTCTGGCTGGGCCAGGTCCCACTTGTTCATGACGACCAGCGTGGCGCACTTTGCCCGTGCCGCCGAATCCACGGCGCGCAAGTCCGCATCGGTCAGGCCCTCGGTCGCGTCGCAGACCACCAGGGCAACGTCGCTGCGCTCAGCCGCCTGGATCGCCCGAATCTGGCTGTAATGCTCGACGTCGTCCCGCATCCGGCCGCGCTTGCGCATCCCGGCGGTATCGGTGAGCACGATCTGGCGGCCGTCGTATTCGAACAGCGTGTCGATCGGATCCCGGGTCGTGCCGGGCCGGTCGTGCACGATCACCCGCGTCTCGCCGAGCAACGCGTTCAGGATCGAGCTCTTGCCGACGTTCGGTCGGCCCATGATGCACAGCGCCGGCACGCCCTCTTGGCGCGGCAGTATCGGCTCCGGCTCGGGGAGCGCAGCCACCAGCGCATCCAGGAGGTCCCCGATGCCGAGGCCATGCTGCGCGGAGACCGGCACGACCTCGCCGAGCCCCAGTCCCCAGAGGCCCTGGGCCAGCAGTTCGGACTCGCGGCGCTCGCACTTGTTCGCAACGACGATGACCGGGACCCGTGCGGTCCGCAGGTGGTCGGCCACCTCAAGGTCGCCCGGGGTCGGCGTCGTCGTGGCGTCCACAACGAACAGCACAAGATCCGCGTCGACGATCGCCTGGCGGGCCTGGGCGGCCACCTGGCGGCCAATCGGCGTCGGGTCCTCGGTATCGATGCCGCCGGTGTCGATCAGCTGGAACGCACGCCCGGCCCATTCGGCTCCGGTCTGACGCCGGTCGCGTGTGACGCCGGGCACCGGGTCGATCACCGCGTCCCGGCGTCCCGTGACGCGGTTGAACAGCGTCGACTTGCCCACGTTGGGGTAGCCGACGACGGCCACGATCGGCTGGTTGGCCGCCAGGGTCGAGGCGCTGGGCGCGCCGGCCCGCTTGCCCGGGACGCGGCGCGGACGCTCGGAGTCGGTCATGCGGCGGCGCCGTGTGCGGGGACCCGCAGGGCACCGACCGCAGTCATCATCCGGTCGGCGGCCAGTTGGCTGCGCTCACCGCGGGAGGCGTCTGGCAGGTCGGAGAGGTCGACGGGCGCGCCGACGGCAACCCGCACGGGCCCGATGCGCCGATTCGAGCCGTCGATGGCGATCGGCACGACGCGGACCCCGTCGGCCAGCGCGAGCGCGCCCGCACCCGGCCAGGCGTCGCCCATGTGCCCGTCGGAGTAGCGGGTGCCTTCGGGAAACATCAGCAGTGCGTCGCCCCGCCCCAAGACACCGCGCGCGGTGCGGATCGCGCTGCGGTCCGCGCCCCCGCGTTCGACCGGAAACGCGCCCAGGCGACGTATGGCCCACCCCAGGCCCGGCACGGCGAACAGTTCGCTTTTGGCCATGAAGTGGACGCGGCGGCGCCTTGCGAGTGCATGGCCGATCATCGGCGGGTCCCACATCGAGATGTGGTTCGCAACGAACAGTGTCGAGCCGCCCGTGGGGATGTTCTCGGCGCCGACGACGCGGAGGCGAAACACCAACCGGAAAATCGGCGCGAGGACGGCCCGGGCCACCCACCACAACCAGGGCACGATGCGCGCGTCACGTTCGTCGCTCATGGCGCCACCCCCTGGCGCGCGGCAGCCGCCCATCCCGCGACCATCGTGACGACCTCGTCGATCGACAGGTCGGAGGTATCCAGGCGGACGGCGTCGGGGGCGGCGCGCAGCGGGCTCGCCACGCGCGTCGCGTCCTGATGATCGCGCGCCGCGATGCCGGCCTTGACGTCCTCCAGCGGCTCCGGGGTTCCACGCGCGGCCAGCTCGGCACAGCGCCGCCGGGCCCGCTCGGCCACGGACGCGGTCAAGAATACCTTCAGCTCCGCCTCCGGCCAGACCGTCGTCCCGATATCGCGCCCGTCGCAGACCCACGACCCGTGTCCGAGGACCTCCCGCTGGACGGCGGTGACAGCCGCGCGGACCCCGGGATGGGCGGCGACCTGCGAGACCCGGGCCGTCACGTCGGGCGTGCGGATCTCCTGCGTGACGTCGGTCCCGTCGATTGCGATCGCCATTCCGCCCGGGATCGGCCGCATCGTCAGCCGGTGGGCGCGCGCGATGTCGGCCAGGCGTGCGCCGTCGGAGGGATCGATGGCGTCGCGGACCGACAGGTACGCCACGGCCCGGTACGTCGCGCCGGTGTCGAGGTAGCCCATCCCGAGGCGCTCGGCGACCTGGCGGGCAACCGTGCTCTTTCCGGCGCCGGCCGGCCCGTCGATGGCGACGATCACATCCCCGCCCCCAGCACACCCAGGTCCGCAGCAAATCCCGGGTACGAAACCGCGACGGCCTCGAAACCGGCGACGCTGACCCCGTCGCGGCTCGCAAGCCCGGCAACCGCCCCGAGCATGGCACAGCGGTGGTCGTGGCCGGCGTCCATGGTTCCCCCCGGGATCGACGGCCCGCCGGTGACCGCAAACCCGTCAGGAAGCTCATCCGCGGTCACGCCCATCCCCCGCAGCGCCCGCACCACAGCCGCGATACGGTCGCTTTCTTTGACCCGCAGTTCTTCGGCCCCGTGCACGCGCGTGACCCCGCGCGCCCGCGCCCCTAACAGCCCGACCAGCGGGAGCTCGTCGATCATCGCGGGCACTTCCTCGGGCGCGACCTCGGTGGCCTCGAGCGCGTCGGTGCGCCGCACCACGATCTCGCCCGCGGGTTCGCCCCCCACCTGGGGACCATCGATGACCTCGATATCGACACCCATGCGGCGCATCACCGCCAGCAACCCGGTCCGCAGCGGGTTCAGGTTGACCCCCGTCAGGCGCACTTCAGGATCCCCCAGCAGAGCCCCGGCGACGAGGTGGAACGCGGCCGAGGAAAAGTCCCCGGGTACTTCCATGTCGGGCAGTGCCAGCCCGGCGACCGGGCCTCGGACGCCCACCGCGCCCTCGGCATGCAGCACCGGGACGCCGGCCGCCGCGAGCATGCGCTCGGTGTGGTCGCGCGAGGGCACCGGCTCGGACACCCACGTCTCGCCGTCGGCAAACAGCCCGGCAAGCAGGATGCAGCTCTTGACTTGCGCCGAAGCGACGTCAAGTTCGTGGCGCATCGCCCGCAGGCTCTGCGATCCCGAGACCACCAGCGGTGGCAGCCCGCCCGGGTGAGGTAAAGACCGCGGCTCCCATGCGGCGCAGCGGAGTTGCGATCCGCGCCATCGGCCGCCGGCGCAGCGAATCGTCGCCGTCGAGGATGACATGATCCGCGCGCGAGCCAACGAGCAGCCCCGGCAGGAGGCGCATCAGGGTGCCGGCGTTCATGCAGTCGATCGCGGGACTCGGGGCCAGTCCGCGCAGCCCGCGGCCCGAGATCACGACCCGGTCGCCGAGGTGACCCTCCACGGGGACGCGACAAGCCTCGACCGCGCTCAGGGTCGCGCCGGTGTCGGCCGAATCCAGCGGGGAGGTGATTGCCACGGTGCGGTCGGAGACCGCCGCCAGCAGCAGGGCGCGGTGGGTAATCGACTTGTCGGTAGGGACGCGCACGGTCCCCGCCAGCGCCGCGACGGGCGTCGAGCGAAGGGTCGTCATCGCCCCGAGACTACCCGAATGCGCACCCGTCACCGATCCGTGTCACGCCCTCTACGGGGGACCGCCGCCGAGGCAGGGCTGCCCTCCGGCGGCGGCACCCGCGGCTGCGCGGGTGGCGGCCGCTGCGTCCGGCCGGGCTAACTGGCCGGCGGGGGCGGAACGACAATCGCCTCGCCGGTGAGGACCTCGCGGCCCTCGCAGGTCACGACGGTAGTCAGGATCGCCCGGTTCTTCTCCGGGATCAGCTCCTTGACGGTCACCGTACAGGTCAAAAGGTCGCCCGAACGCACGGGCCACGTCCACCGCAGGGTCTGGGACATGTAGATGGTGCCGGGGCCGGGCAGGTGCGTCCCGATCGTGGCGGAGATCAGCCCGGCGGTCAGCAGCCCATGCGAGATCCGCCCCTTGAACGAACTCTCGGCGGCCCACTCCTCATCGATGTGCACGGGGTTGTTGTCGCCGGTCACCTGCGCGAACCCGTCGATCTCCGCCTGGGTCACCCGCTTGGTAAACGTCGCCTGTTGCCCGACCGCCAGTTGGTCCATCGAGCGGCCCGGCGGATAGTGCCGCTTCGGGCGCGACGACCGCACGCGCTCGGGCGGCGCCCATCCCGAGCGTGCCTGTGCCGCGGGGTGGCGCGCCCAGACCGCCAAGGCGTCCCCCCAGGCCTTCTGCCAGGCCCCCATCGCGTCTGCGAAGGCCGCCTGCGATGGCTCGGGAATACCCCACAGTTCCATCCAGCGGGACATCGGAGTGACGGTTGTCGTGGGGGCTGGTGTCGTGGTGGCGCTCGGCATGGGGTGTCTCCTGCTCGGGTTGGAAGCCGGCCCGCGCCCGCCAGCGGGCGCGGTCGACAACGGAGTGGCTAGAACGCGGTGACGACACCGCCGTTGACGTTGAGACAGGCGCCGGTGATGTAGCTCCCGTCGCGCACCAGGAACGTCACAGCCTTGGCGATCTCCTCGGGCTGTCCCCACCGCCCCATCGGAATCCGTGCCAGGAGCATTTCCTGGATCTTGGGCGCAATGATCGTGATCATCTCGGTCTCGATGAAGCCTGGGGCGACGGCGTTGATCGTGATCCCCTTGGTCGCATACTCGAGCGCGACAACCTTGGTCAGCCCCAACATACCGGCCTTGGCGGCCGCGTAATTGGCCTGCGTGAGGTTGCCGGTCTGGCCCACGAACGAGGACACGTTCACGATGCGGCCCCAACCATGGCTCTCCATGTTGGGGATGACCGCCTTCATCATCGCGAAGACCGACCCAAGGTTGGTGTCGACGACGCGGTTGAACGAGAGATAGTCCATCTTGCGGAACCACGCGTCCTCGGTGATCCCAGCGTTGTTGACGAGGATGTCGATCCTGCCGAAGGCTGCGATCACCTCGTTGACGAGGGTGGTGCACTGGCCCTCATCGGAGACGTTGGCCTGGAAAACTCGCGCCGTGCCACCGTCGCGCTCGATCTGGCTCGCCACTTCGTCGGCGAGCGCCTGGTTCCGCACGTAGTTCACGGCGACCGCTGCCCCCTCGGCGGCGAGGGCCTTGGCGATCGCCGCCCCAATCCCCCGGCTCGCGCCGGTCACCAGCGCGACCCGGCCCGTGAGCGGCTTGGCAGGCACCGCAGCGGGAGCCGGCTCGGCTGCGGTGGCGTCAGGCTGCTGTTCGGTCGCCGCATTGCGCTTGGCCTTCGAGCCTTTGCTTGAACGTGTCGATGCCATGTTCGCCCCCTATCCCTCGCGCTCGAGAACCATCGCAATGCCCTGACCGCCGCCGATACACAGCGAGGCCAGTCCGAACCGCGCGTCGCGTCGGCCCATCTCATAGAGCAGCGTCGTGAGGATCCGCGTGCCCGACGCCCCGATGGGGTGCCCCAGTGCGATCGCACCCCCGTTGACGTTGGTCTTTTCGGTGTCGATCCCGAGGGCACGGATCACCCCGAGGCTTTGGGCGGCGAACGCCTCGTTCAGCTCGATCAGGTCGATGTCGTCAAGCGTCAGCCCCGCCTTGTCAAGCGCCTTGGGCACCGCCTTGACCGGGCCCATGCCCATGATCCGCGGCGGCACGCCCGCGGTGGCCCAACTCTTGATCGTGGCCAGGGGGGTGATTCCGAGCTCGTCGGCCCGCTCGCGCGTCATGACCACGACGGCGGCGGCGCCGTCGTTGATCCCGGAAGCGTTGCCCGCGGTCACCGTGCCCGCCTTATCGAACGCCGGGCGGAGCTTGGCGAGGCCGGCGGCCTCGGTGCTCGGCCGGGGGAACTCGTCGTGCGCAACGCGGATCGGGTCGCCGCGACGCTGCGGAACCGAGATGGTCACGATCTCGTCATCGAACTTGTGCGCACGAATCGCACGGCCCGCCTTCTGCTGGCTGTCTGCGGCGAACTCATCCTGGTCTTCGCGTGAGATCTCGAACTCGGTCGCGATGTTCTCAGCCGTGTTTCCCATGTGAACGTCTGTCATGGCGCACCACAGGCCATCGCGGATCATCGAGTCGTACATCGTTCCGTGACCCATCCGATAGCCGTTGCGGGCCTGTTCGAGCACATATGGCGCCGCACTCATGTTCTCGGTACCGCCGGCGACGATGATCTCCGCATCCCCAAGCTGTACCTGCTGGGCGGCCATTGCGACGGTGCGCAGGCCGGACCCGCATAGCTGGTTGACCGCAGTGGCGGGGACATCGTCCGGGATGCCCGCTTTCAGCGACGCCTGGCGGGCCACGTTCTGCCCCAAACCCGCCGCGAGGACGTTGCCCATAAACACGTCGTCGACCTGTTCGCTCGACACCCCGGCGCGCGCCAGCGCTTCCTTGATGGCTGTCGCCCCAAGATCTGCGGCGTGCACCGACGCGAGCCCGCCGTTGAAGTTCCCGACCGGCGTACGTGCCGCGCTGACGATGACCGCTTCCCTCACGACTACCCCCCTTGATCAACGGCCAGAGAAGCACACGCTTGGTACCCCCGCTGTCCCGCGCTGGCTGTGGTGGACTGTGTAGAGGTGATTAGCATATCTGAGGCAGCTTGTCACTATTGTCACAAGCTCACTAGTCCGAGCGCTCGTCAAGCCATGCGAGGACCTTCGGCCAGAGCCCCTTCTGGGCCCCCGAGCCGACCAGCATCGCCACGTGTCCGGCCGGCAACAACAGGTAGGTCTTGTCGGCGCTGGAGACGGCCTCATTCAGGGGCGCCACCTGTTGCGGCGTCGCGATATGGTCCTTCTCGCCGGCGATGTTGAGCAGCGGGACCGTGATCTGCGAGAGATCGACCCGCTCGCCCTTGACGGTGATCTCACCCTTGATCAGCAGGTTCTGCTGGTAGAACTGGGTGATCCACTGGACGAAGCACGCGCCAGGAAACGCGACGCCGTCCTTGACCCACTTGTTGAGGGCAAGAAAGCTCGTCATGTCCTTGCCCGCCAGCAGCCGATCCCACATCGTCACGTTGGCCCCGACGTAGTTCACAACGGGTCGGAGCATCATGTTGCCGGTATCGATGAGATCACCCGGGATGTTGCCGAACCCTTCGGCAAGGCGCTCTGGATCGAAGTGCCGGTCCTCGAGCCAGATGCCGTACAGGCCCGTGTCGCTGAAGTCGAAGGGGGCCGTCAGGCACACCAGGTTGCGCAAGCGCTCGGGGTGCAGCGCCGCGTACATCGCCGCCATCGTGCCCCCCATGCAGTAGCCGAACAGCGTATAGCTGTCGGCCCCGCTGGCCCGGAACATGCGCTCCACGCACAGCGGCAGGTGCTCGCCGACATAGTCGTCGAAGTCCATGTTGCGGTCCTCCCAGCCGGGAGTCCCCCAGTCGATCAAGAAGACGTCATAGCCCTCATCGATCAGGTACTTGACGAAGCTGCTCTCGGGGCGCAGGTCAAAGATGTACGGCCGGTTGATCAGCGCGTACACGAACAGGATCGGTGTGGCGTGACGCCGCTGGTTCGACCGGTAGCGGTACAGCGTCGTCTTGTTGCGGGTGTACACGACATCCTTGGGCGTTGTGCCGGTGGGCACCTTGCCGCCGAATGCCATGATCCGCAGCCCTTCTTCATACACGTCCATCTGGGTGGGGTCGTCAAACAGCGTGCCGGGCCCGTGCGGGCTCCCATCCTGCTGGGACATCGGTTACTCCTTCGGCGCCGTACGACGGGGACGCGTGGACCGCGCGCGCGGGGGCTGCTTTGGTGCAGGGTCGGCGGCGGCAGGTGGCGGAGTGTTCTCAGCGGCCGGCGGAGTCTTCTCAGGGCCTGGGGCGGGAGCGGAGGTCGTGGGCAGGATCGCCGCGGGCGTGCTTGCAAACTTCTGGATCGCGGCCTCGAGCGCCGCCAGCCGGTCGGAGATCTGCGCCCACACCTCGGGCGAGGGGAACTCCGGACGGGACTTGGCGAGCTCGAACAACTGGTCGGTTGCCGCGTCGATCTTGCGCTCGAGGTTGAGCACCAGCTCCGCAACACGCGCGAGGTCGTCTTTGGTCGGCAGGTGCAGTTGGTCACTGGTCGACTCGGCGGCCTTCCGGAGGGCCTCCTGCGCATCGGCGTAGCGGGCGACCATCCGTCCGGCGGCCGCGGCGAAATCCTCGGAAGACAGAACCTGCTCCATGGACTTCGACCAACTTTCGGCAGCTTGGTCGTAGGCGGCCTTGAAGGCCTCAAACGGGTTGGGAGGTGGCTTCGTGCTCACGAGAGGTGTCCTTTCGCATCAGCTTGGCGTTACACGACGACACACAGTCGCGCGGCCCGAAGTCTGGGATGGCTTCGTGGGCCGCGCGGTCTGGTGGCGTTACGCTGCCTGCGGGCGAACCACCTGCTCGGCGATCGCGAAGGGGAAGAA
Source organism: uncultured Thermoleophilia bacterium (assembly GCA_963842065.1). GTDB lineage: Bacteria > Actinomycetota > Thermoleophilia > Miltoncostaeales > Miltoncostaeaceae > CAITWD01. The sequence goes on from CAWJEW010000009.1 coordinate 163,422, forward strand.
GAGCGTCGCCACGCTGGCGGCGAAATAGCTCAGGGCGAGTTCCTCGCTCGCAGCCTGTCCCTTCTTGAGGTTTGCGAGCAGCTGGTCGACCAGCTTGGGGTCGTTGGGGGCGCCGATCTTCCACGCGTCCTCAAGATAGCTCTTGGCGAGTTTGGTGACCTTCTCCTGGTTCGCGACCGCGGCGTTCATGATGAGCGCGTAGTTGTCGCTGCTCGCCTCTTGAAGTTTGGTGGCGGCGTCGGTCGTTGCACTAACGAAGTCATTGGGCATGGTGTGTCCTCTCTGGTGTCAGATTTCGGGGTGTCGAGCTGGATCAGATGTCGCGGGGACGGTCGCTCGCGTCCGTCGGGTAGCTCTTGAAAAAGGAGTCGAGCATCGACTGGTAGCCACGCAGCGCGGACGCCCACGTCTGCAAGTACGTCGCGCCACTGTCGGTCAGCGAATACACGCGGCGCGCGGGTCCATTCGACGCGTTGGTGTCCCAGTCTGATGACACCAAGCCGTCTCGCTCGAGTTGACGAAGGGTGCGATAGACGCTCCCCGGATCAATCGATTCGAACCCGTACAGCGCGAGCCGCTGCATCAGCTCGTAGCCGTGGCTCTGCCACTGCTGCAGCGACAGCAACAGAAACGGCTGAAGCCAGTTCCGCGGCTGCGCCGACGTCTCGGAACGTCGGCCGTTCTTGGGTGGTGTGTCGGCGTCCATGTATATGCAGAATGCACCTATTGGCGCCGGTTGTCAAACCGGGGCGCCCGCATACTCGGTCAGCGCGCCGACGATCCGGCCCCGCGGGTGCCGCAGCGCGCGACGATGCCGCGGAACACGCCGCGGTCAGCGCTCCAGATCGAACGCCTGGGGCCCGGTCATCAACCGAGGACCGTGCCGGCGCAACCAGGCCCGTTCGCGGCGGTGCGCCGGCCAGTGGGTCTCGACGCACGTCCAGAACGCCGGCGAATGGTCCATGTGGCGCAGATGCACCAGCTCGTGCACCATCACGTACTCGCCGACCTCATGTGGCGCCATCACCAGGCGCCAGTTGATCGAAATGGCTCCCGTCGCCGACGCGCTTCCCCATCGCGAGCGCTGATCCCGCACGGCAAGGCGCGAGGGCGCGACCCCGATCCGCGGCGCCCAGCCGTCCATCATCCGGCCGAAATGCGTCCGGGCAGTCCGCCTGTACCACGCATGAACGGATGTCCCGATGGGCGTGCCGACCGGAACCAGAAGCCGGTCGCCGAGACGGCGGGCACCGCGCCCGCTGGCTTCGGTGATCACCACCGACCCGCCGAGCAATGGAATCCGGTCGCCGAACATCAGGGGCTCAGGGGCCAGCGCCCGCGCCTCGGCGAGCGCCGTCGCAATCCACTCCCGGCGACGATCGACGGCCGCCCGGATCTCAACGGAGCGGACGTGCGGGGGGGCCGTCACGACCAGCGCCCGGTCAGTCACGCGCAGCACGATGCGCCGCGCACCGCCGTGGTAGCGGATGCGGTACGCCTCGCGCGTCCCGTCGGGCAGGACCACCTCGTCCCTGGCCACGATCCTGCCGCTCTTCAGGCGCATGTCATTCGTCCACGCGAATCGACCGCGCGACGCGGAGGGCGATCTCTTCGGCACCGTCCATCCGCTGGACCTGCACACCGAACGCGTGCGTTGCGGTCTGCCAGACGATCGTGATAAACACCCGGCGACCCCGCAGCACGCCCTGCCAACCATTGATCTCGACAGGCCGGGCCAGCGCTCCCCCAGGATCGGGACTCGCCAGCGGCGCCACGGTCTGACGCAGCAGCACCCGCTGACTATCGGGGCCGTCCCAGGTCACGATCAATGCCCTTGGCCCGAACGGGTACGACAGGTCGGGCTCGATCCTGGGACGCGACCGGCGAAATCCCGGCGGCAGCCACTGCGGCAGCAGGACCGCATATCCGACCTCGAAGGTCGCGGATTCGAGGTCATCCAGCCAGCGCCCGTGGCCGATACCCGCGGCCATCCCGTGCCCCGAGCCTAGCCGCCCGCTGACCTGCCCGCCGGCCGTATCGAGCTCCGCCATCCCCGACCGATCCAACCGCCCGACGGGCTCGTCGCCCGGCCCGATCGCGTCGACGCCGAGCACCATCGAGGTCGGCGGTAGACGGATGACGACCACGCCTTCCGGACCGGCCGGCGTCGCTGCGGGCGTGCGCTTCCTCGGCCATCAGCGGAAGCGCGGCTCGCGCCTCGGGCGCGAGGCGCCCGACGAACAGTTGGTCGATCGGCGTCCCCGCGTCCAACAGGTGCACGACGGCCCCGATGACCGGCCGCCATCGGCTCGGGACCCCGGGCGGACACGACACTCGCGCGCGCACCTCCCCCGCCTCCGGGTCGACCCATGCGACACGCACCCGCGTGGGAGGACCCGCGGTCGAGACCGCCACCCACAGCGGCCCCTCGTCTGGGGCCAGCGCCGCGATGACGGGGTGCCCGAGAATCGCTTCCAGGCGGGAGATCGGTGCGTCCATCGCGTCCATCATGGCGCAGAGCCTCGGGGTCGCGCCAGCCCGCGCCGCGCCGGACACCCGCGGTGCCGATCATCTACCGTGCCGGGGCAATGCCGCATTCCGCCATTACCGAACCACATCCGTTCACCGTCGCCCGCGCGGACACGACCCTGTCCGCGGAACGGACCGGCCGGGGGGCCCCGGTGCTGCTGCTGCACGGGCTGACGGCGACCCGGCGGTACGTGCTGCACGGCTCGACCAGCCTCGCCCGCGCCGGATACGAGTTGATCGGCTACGACGCACGCGGGCACGGCGCGTCCTTGCCGGCGAAGGATCCGACCGACTACCGCTACGACCTGCTCGGCGACGACGCCGCGGCCGTCCTGGCGACGGCGGGCATCGGGTCGGCGGGGCTGGTCGGACAGTCGATGGGCGCCGCGTCCGCGGTCAACCTGGTCCTCCGCTCCCCGCAGCTCGTGCAGGCATTGGTCATCATCACGCCCGCGCACCGCGGTGCGCCGAGCCCGAACCTCGCCCGCTGGGACGCCCTGGCCGAGGGATTGGAGCAGGGCGGCGTCGACGGGTTTCTCGCCGCCTACGGCCCGCCGCAGGTTCCCGCCGAGATGGTTGAAACCGTGCGCGTGGTCATGCGACAGCGCCTCGAACGCCACGAGCACCCCGAAGGGGTGGTCGCCGCCCTGCGCGCAATTCCACGCTCGGCGGCCTTCGCGGGACTCGAGGCCCTTGAGGGCATCCGTGTGCCGACGCTGATCGTCGCCAGCCGCGACGAGATGGACCCGGAGCACCCGCTGGCGGTCGCCGAGGAATACGCGCGGCGCATCCCAGGTGCCCAGTTCGCGATCGAGGAGCCCGGCCAGAGCCCGCTTGCATGGCGCGGCGGCAGCCTGTCGCGGATCGTAGGGGAGTTCCTCGGGCGCCAGGGCATCGGCGCGACGGCGCGCGGCGACTGGGCACATCTCGCACCGGTCTCATCCGGGTTGATCTCGGCGTAGGCCAGACGCGAGTGGTCGTCGATGGCCGCATGGACGTAGTCGAATCCCACCCGCCGGTGCCGACGGGCCTCGGTGGTGCGCCCGTGCATGCGCCAGCCGCCCCAGTGGGGATGCGTCCGAGCTTTTCGACGTCGATGTGGATCAGCTCGCGCGGTGTGGCACGTTCGTAGCGGGTGCGGGTCGCCGGCCCGCGGCGGATCGGGATCCCTGTCAGCGCATCCAGATCACCAAGGTGCGGCATGCGATGACGGGCAAGGATGCGGCCGACGGTCGCCGCACACATCCCGAGTTCGGCGGCGATCCACTCGGCCCCACGGCGAGAGCGGCGCCGTAGCTCACACACACGCCGCTCGAGCTCGGCTGCGGTGCGCTTGGGGATGCGATGCGCAGCGCTTGTGCGATCGAAAAGCCCAGCCGCGCCCTCGGAGCGGTAGCGGGACCTAGAGGCGGGTCGCCGCGGCGCGGAGCCCCAGCGCGGCGATCAACCCGACGGCCTCGGTGGCGACCCGTGCGCCCGCCACCCGCACGACAAACTCGCCGATCCCGCCCGGCGGCCCCGGCCGCAGCGCCAGATCGGCGATGTTGATGTGCCCGTGCCCGAGTGCGGTCGTGATCTCCGACACCGCGCCCGGCCGGTCCGGGATGCCGACGACGATCTCCCAGGGCTCGTCGGTGCCGCCGGTCGCATCGCGATCCGCCCGCAGCCGCCGGCGGCCATCGGCCGCCTCGGCGACAAAGTCGACCAGGCGCCCCCGGTCGCCGGTGCGGATCGCCCCTTCGACGTCCTCGAGCCGTGCGCGGTAGTCATCGAGCGCCTCAAGAACCGCATCGCGGTTGGCCAGCAGGATGTCGGCCCACAGCGGCGGATTTGCGCCGGCGACCCGGGTGAGGTCGTCGAACGACGGCCCGGCCGAACGCAGCGCCTCCCGACCCCCTGGGGCGGTGGCAGCTGCCTGGTTGATCAGTGCGGCCGCAAGGACGTGCGGCACGTGGCTGACCAGCGCCATAAGGCGATCGTGGACGTCGCCGTCGATCGCCGCCGGCGATGCCCCGGTCGCCGCGATCACCGCGTAGACACGCTGATAGAGCTCGGGCCGCGCCTCGGCAGTCGGCGTGAGAAACCAGGTGGCCCCCCGAAAGAGATCCTCGCGCGCGGCGGCGACGCCGGCACGCTCCCCGCCGCAGAGCGGATGTCCGCCGATGAAACGCGCCCGTTCGTCGTCGTCCAGCGCGTCGATCACCACGCCCTTGGCCGAGCCGAGGTCGGAGACCACGCACCCCGCCGGGGCGGCGGCTAAGGCCTGGCGAACGACGTCGGCCACCAGGTCGAGCGGGGCGGCCACGAACGCGCATGCCGCGCCCGCGACCGCCTCGTCGAGCGACGCCGCGCCACGCGTGATCGCGCCGAGCCGCTGCGCGGTCTCGAGCGCGGCCGGATCGGGGTCGTACCCAACGATCTCGGTGGCACCCGCGCGCCGTAGCGCAAGACCCAGGGAACCGCCCATGAGCCCGATCCCCAGAATCGCGATCGGCCCGGGGATCGGACGCATCGAATCGTTCAGCTGGACGCGCCGATGACGGCGGGCTCGGGGCCCGCCATGATCTTGCCCATAAGGTCGACGCAGCGCTTGACGTCGGCGACCCATGCCGCAAAGCCGTCGGCGTAGAGCGCCTGCGGGCCGTCGCACAGGGCGGTCTCGGGCGACGGGTGCACTTCCACGATCAGGCCGTCGGCGCCAGCCACCACGGACGCGCGCGCCATCGGCAGGATCCACTCACGCTTGCCGGCCGCGTGGGACGGGTCGACGATCACCGGCAGCCCGGACAGCGACTTGACGACCGGTACGGCCGACACGTCGAACGTCGCACGGTAGGCCGTCTCGAAGGTCCGGATCCCGCGTTCGCAGAGGATCACCCGCTCGTTGCCCTCGCGCGCGATGTACTCGGCCGACAGCAGCCACTCTTCAATGGTGGCCGACAGGCCGCGCTTGAGCAGGACGGGGGCGCCGGTCTTGCCGACCTCCTTGAGCAGGTCGAAGTTCTGCATGTTGCGGGCGCCGAGCTGGATCACGTCGGCGACCTCGACCACGTCCTCGATCTGGCGTACGTCCATGACCTCGGTCACGACCGGCAACCCGGTGAGCTCGCGCGCCTCGGCCAGGATCTCGAGCGCTTCGCGGCCGAGCCCCTGGAAACTGTAGGGCGAGGTGCGCGGCTTGTATGCGCCGCCGCGCAGCAGAGCTGCACCGGCGTCCCGGACCACCTGAGCGGTCTTCAGGGTCTGGTCACGCGATTCGACGGTGCACGGCCCGGCGATTAGGCAGAAGTTCTCGCCGCCGATCTTGCGCCCGGCGATGTCCAGGGTGGCGTCGGGGCCGCGGAAGTCCCGCGAGACCAGCTTGTACGGCTTGAGGATCGGCACGACGCGCTCGACGCCGGGCTCGCCCTCGAGCTGCATGCTGGCCACCAGCTCCCGATCGTCTCCGATGGCGCCGATGACCGTGACAAACTCGCCGCGGGACGGGTGGGCCATGGCCCCCGCGCGCTCGATCCGCTCGATGACGCGGGCGATCTGTTCCTCGGTCGCCCCCTGTTTCATCACGATCATCATGGCTGTTGGCTGTCCTTTGTCGGAATGACCCGGGCGGCGAGCGCCTAGACGGGCGCGGAGCGCCCCAAGACCTTGGCGAGCGCCGTGAGAAACGCATCGTTTTCGACCGGTGTGCCCATCGAGACGCGCAGCGTTCCCGGACACCCCAGCGCAGCGCCGTCCCGGACGATAACCCCCGCGGCGAGCAATCGCTCATGGATCCCGTCGTCCGCGTCCGGCGCCACCAGTATGAAGTTCGCCTGGCTTGGCGTAAAGCGTACTCCCATGCCCGTAAGGGCCGCGGCGACGCGCGCCCGTTGGGCGATGGTTTCCTGAATGCGGCGGTCCATCGCGGCAGGGTGGCGCAAGCTCTCCAGCGCGGCAGCCTGGGCGAGGGTCGACGCGTTGAACGGCTGCCGGACCCGGTCGAGCGCCGTGATCCACGCCGGGCTGCCCATCCCGTAGCCGACGCGCAGTCCGCAGAGGCCGTGCGCCTTGGAAAATGTCCGCAGCAACAGCAGGTTCGGGCGATGGCGGGCCTGGCTGAGCGGACGGCCGCGATCGGCGTCAGTCACGAAGTCGTAGTAGGCCTCGTCAAGGAGTACCGGCAGATCCTCCGGGATCCCGTCCAGGAATGCCTCGACCTGCGCGGCGGCGGCGTACCCGCCGGTCGGGTTGTTGGGGCTGCACAGGATCACCAGCCGGGTCCGCTCATCGATCGCGGCGGCCATCGCCGCCAGGTCGTTGCGACCGGCGCCGTCGAGCGGAACGCCGATCGCCGTTGCCCCCGCGGCGGCGGCCACGTGCGGATAGAGCCCGAACGACGGGTCGGGGTGGATGAGCGTCGTCCCCGGGTCCAGCAGTGCCTGGCCGGCCAGCAATAGCAGCTCGCACGACCCGTTGCCGATGGCGACCTGGCTCGGGTCGAGGCCGTGTCGATCGGCGATCTCCGCCCGCAGGGCGCGCGCCGCGCCGTCGGGATACCGGTTCAGTCCCGCAGCGCCGTCCCGCACGACCGCCTGGACCTCTTCCAGCGGCGGATACGGGCTCTCGTTGGAGGCGAGCTTGATGGCGGCGTCGAGACCGTATCGGGCCAGCACATCGGCGGTCCTGAGCCCCGGTTCGTAGTCCGGGATGGCCGCGAGCCGCGAGGAGATGATCAGACTCATGGCCACCGAGTCTACGAGACGCTGCCCCTGTGCGGTCCGCCGTTGCGCCCGACCCTTCCGCACACCCGGAACCGATGACCTTGCGGAGGGTCGGAACGCCAATTATTGTCAAATTGACATGAGGAGCCTTCTCAAATTATGTCAATTTGACGCCATTGACGCGTCCCCACGCACCGAGCGAGATCCGGTCGTTGTCGTCGGAAGCGGGCTGGCCGGACTTCTGGTCGCGTTGCGGACCGCCCCGGCAGGGCAGGTGGTCCTGATCACCAAGAGTGCGCTCGGGGACGGCAACACCGCCTACGCCCAGGGCGGCATGGCCGCTGCACTCGGTCCCGAGGACAGCGTCGATGCCCACGTTGTGGACACCGTCGTCGCCGGCGCCGGGCTGTGCGACGCGCAGGTCGTCGCCGACGCCGTCGCGGCCGGGCCGTCGAGTATCGCGATCCTGCAGGCCCTCGGAGTGCCGTTCGACCGGGAGGGCGGCCAGTTGGCGCTCGGCCGAGAGGGTGCGCACTCGGCCGATCGGATCGTGCACGCCGGCGGCGACTCCACCGGCGCCCGGGTGGTCGAGGCGCTGCGCCGCGCGGTCCGTGCCGATACGCGCATCGAGGTGCGCGAGCACACCCGCGTGCGGGAGATCCTGCTGCGCGGCGGCCGCGTGCGCGGCGTCGCTCACCGAGAGCGCCACGGGCGTGCTTGGGTCGACCGCGGCCCATGCGGTGGTACTCGCCACGGGCGGCGCGGGCCAACTGTTCTCCCGCACCACGAACCCGCCCACCGCGACCGGCGACGGTGTCGCGCTGGCGGCGCACGCCGGGGCGGCGGTCGCGGACCTCGAGATGGTTCAGTTCCACCCGACCGCCCTCGCGGTCGGGGCCTCGCCGCTACCGCTCGTCAGTGAGGCCGTGCGCGGGGCGGGCGCATACCTGCGCGCACCTGACGGTTCGCGGTTCATGGTCGACGAGCATCCGCTGGCCGAGCTTGGGCCACGCGATATCGTGGCGCGAGCGGTTGCGCGGACGGCCTTGGCCGGCGGTGGCGAGGTGACCCTCGATCTGCGCCACCTCAACCCCAACTGGCTGCACGCCCGGTTCCCGACGGTCTCTGCCGTCTGCGCGGACGCGGGGCTCGACTTGGCACGGGACCCGATCCCCGTGACGCCCGCGGCCCACTATGCGATCGGCGGTGTGCTGGCCGACCTCACCGGGCGCACCACGGTGCTCGGTCTCTATGCGATCGGCGAATGCGCGGCGACCGGCCTGCACGGGGCCAACCGCCTGGCCTCCAACAGCCTGCTCGAGGCGGCCGTGATGGCGGTGCGGTGCGCCGACGACCTCGCGCTCGACGGGACCGCTTGGCCCGCCTGCGACCCGGTCGTCCTCCCCCCGCCGGCGGCCGCGGCGCGCCCGACCGGTGATGCCCGCAGCGTGCCGGAGCTGATGTGGGCGGCGATGGGTCTCGAACGCGATGCCCACGGGCTCGCCCATGCGCTCGCGACGCTCGACGGCCGACGCGCCGCCAGCGGTCCCGACGCCCGCGACGCGCTGACGCTCGCTCGCCTGTCGCTGATGGCCGCCCACCACCGCACCGAGAGCCGCGGCGCGCACTACCGCACCGATCGGCCCGAACCACGTCCGGAGTGGGCCCACCGCATCGCCTGGCTTGGCGGCCGGCCCTACACAGTCGCATCCCCACACCACCAGGTCCGCGAGCCGCAGCTCGCCAAGGAGGCAGCGTGAGCACGTCCATTTCGCTCAGTCCGGTACCCGAGGCGCTCGCCGATGCTCCGGACGAGGAACTGCGCGAACGCGCCTGGACCGCGCGCCGCGCCCTCGGCGAACGGGCCGTGATCCTCGGGCACCACTACCAAAGGGACGAGGTCATGGAATTCGCCGACATCACCGGCGACTCGTTCCTGCTCGCCCAGCGCGGCGCGGCGGCGACCCAGGCCGAGCTCGTAGTGTTCTTGGGCGTGTACTTCATGGCCGAGTCGGCTTATGTGCTTGCCGCGCCCGGGCAGCAGGTCGTGCTGCCGGACCTGGCGGCCGGGTGCCACCTGGCCGAGTGCGCGGACATCTTCACGGTCCGCGACGCCTGGGACCAGCTGGTGCGCGCCGTGCCGGGCAAGCGCATCATCCCGTTGACCTACATGAACAGCGGCGCGGACCTCAAGGCGTTCGTCGGCGAGCACGGCGGGGCGGTGTGCACGTCAGGCAACGCCGAGCGGGCCTTCCGCTGGGCGCTTGCCGAGGGTGATGCGATCCTGTTCTTCCCCGACGAACACCTTGGCCGCAACACCGGCGTGCGCATCGGCCTTCACGACGACGCCGGCGTGGTCTGGAATCCGCGCATCGCCGACCTCGGCGGTGTCGATCGTCACGCCCTGGCCCAGACGCCATTGGTGCTCTGGAAGGGCTTCTGCAACGTGCACACGGCCTTCACGCCGGCCCAGATCGCCCGGGTGCGGCGCGACGAACCCGCGGCGCTGGTCATCGTGCATCCGGAGTGCCCGCGACCCGTTGTCGCCGCCGCCGACGAGGACGGGTCGACCGAGTACATCATCCGCCGCTGCGCCGAACTGCCCGCCGGCAGCCACATCGTGATCGGCACCGATTGGAACCTGGTCAATCGCCTCGCCCAGCAGCACCCCGACAAGCAGATCCGCTGCCTGAACGAGTTCATCTGCCCGTGCGTGACGATGAACCGGATCACCCTGGCGAAGCTGACCTGGTGCCTGGAGGCCCTCGCCGCCGGCGATGTCGTCAATACCGTCACGGTGGACGACGACATGGCGCGGTGGGCGCGCGTGGCGCTCGACCGCATGCTGGCGCTCGCGTGACCAGCGAGCGCATGACGGATGCGGCCGGCGTCGGCGGACCGCCGCTTACCGAGCTCGTGCGGGCCGCGCTCGCCGAGGACCTCGGCGACCGCGGGGACGTGACCTCGACCGCGCTGATCCCCGCCGACCTCGCCGCCGAGGGCAAGCTGATCAGCCGGGCGCCGGGCGTCTTCGCGGGCTGGACCGTCGCCGGGGAGGTCGCCCGCCAGTGCGGGCTTGCGGTGACCTGGTACGTCGTTGACGGTGCGCCGCTGGAGCGCGGTGCGGTCATCGCCGAGCTCAGCGGCCCTGCGCGCTCGCTCCTGGCGTGTGAGCGCACGCTGCTCAACCTGATCGGCCACCTGTCCGGGGTGGCGACACTCACCCGCTCGTACACCGAGGTCTGCGGCGAGTGCGCGGTGCTCGATACCCGCAAGACGACCCCTGGACTGCGTGCGCTCGAGAAGGCCGCCGTCCTGGCCGGAGGCGGCACCAATCACCGCTTCGGCCTCTACGACCGAGTGCTGGTCAAAGACAACCACCTCGCCCTGGCCGGCGCCGGCCTCGTCGAGGCCGTGCGCCAGGTGCGCCACCACTGGCCCGGGCTGTTGGTCGAGGTCGAGGCCGACGACATGGCCGGGGTGCGCCTGGCCCTCGAGGCCGGCGCGGACTGGATCCTGCTCGACAACATGAGCCCGGAGCAGATGCGCGCAGCCGTCGCGGAGATCGCCGGACGCGCCCGGACCGAAGGCTCGGGCCGGATGGACCTCGAACGGGCGGCGGCGGCGGCCGCGTGCGGTGTCGATGCCGTCAGCGTCGGCGCGCTCACCCACTCCGCTCCGACACTCGACATCGGCCTGGACATCGACCTCTAGCGGCCGCCCGGCGGCCGGTGCCGGCTACTCGCTCAGGTCGGTGCGCAGCTGGCGGGCGTCCCGCAAGTAGGTATGCCGCACCGCCACCCCCTCCGGGAGCTCGGCGTGGACCATGACCCGGATGCAGCGGCCCAGCGCGCCGGGAACGTCGATCTCCGACGCACACAGCAGTGGCACCTGGCTCAGGCCGATGTCCCGCGCGGCCACGGCGGGGAACTCGGCCCGCAGGTCGGGCGTGGTCGTGAAGATCATCGAGATCAGGCAGTCCGGGTTCAGGCCGTTGCGCTCCAGGAGTTCGCCGAGGAGCGCCGCGGTCGCCTCACGGATCGCATCGGGGGTGTCCTCATCGACGGTAATAGCACCGCGCACGGCTCGAATGCTCACGCCGAACATCATATTGGCCGGCGTGCGCCGGGGGGCGCGGGCGCCGCGACGGCGGGTCGTCGGGCGCCGGTGCGTCCGCTTAGGCGTCGACGTGGCCGATCGCACGCAGATGCCGCAGTTCGTCGGCGGTCACCGCGCGCCACTCGCCCGGCTTGAGACCACCCACCTCGATCCCCGCGAAGCGAATGCGGCGCAGCCGCAGCACGCGGTGGCCGACCGCCTGACACATCCGCTTGACGATGCGGTTGCGGCCTTCGGTGATCTCGATCCGCAGCCACGTCCCGCCGGGATGCTGGCGACCCATGATCTCCACCCGTGCCGGCAGGGTCATCCCGTCCTCCAGCTCGACCCCGCGTCGCAGCCGACGCAGTGTCTCGGCCGAGACGCGCCCGTCGACGAGGGCCTCGTAGATCTTCGGGACCTTACCCCGGGGGTGCATGAGACGGTTGGCGAGCTCGCCGTCGTTGGTGATCAGCAGGACCCCTGTGGTATCGAGGTCGAGCCGCCCGATTGGATATAGCCGCACGTCGTTCGGCAGCGCGTCGAGGACCGTGGGGCGCCCCTGCGGGTCGCGCGCGGTCGACACGACGCCAGCCGGCTTGTTGAGCACGAGGACCCGCAACGGTTCGGGCGCGACGACGCGCCCGTCGAGGCGAATCACGTCCCCGGGGCCCACCGACTGGCCGGTGGCCGCCGCGACCCCGTTCACCGTCACCCGCCCCTCGGCCACCACGACCTCGGCGGCGCGGCGGCTGGCGACGCCGGCCTGGGCCAGCGCGCGATGGATCCGCGTCCCCGGCTCGGGCCAGCGGGAATCGCTCATCCCACCTCGTCGGAAAGGTGCCCGGCCTCGCGCAGGCGGCGGCGAACCGCGTCGGCCTCGTTCCCGCTCAGCTCAAACTCGGTGAGCGGGGGCAGATCACCGGCCCCCTTGAGCCCGAAGCGCTCCTGGAAGGCAGGCGTGGTCCGGTAGCGCATCGCCCCGCCGTCATGGGGACGCCCAGCCTCCTCGATCATCCCGCGCTCCAGCAACGACGCCACCGTGGCGTCGGCCGAGACGCCGCGTAGGCGGGAGATCTCCGGGCGGGAGATCGGCTCCAGGTACGCGATCACCGCCAGCGTCTCAAGCGCCGCCGGCGAGAGGCGCTCGTCCGGAGGACGCGCGCGCAGGCGATCGCAGAACGGTCCGAGGTCGGCCTGTGTGCGCAGCACCCACCCGCCGGCAATCTCGACGACCTCGAGTCCGCTCGCGGACCCATGGCGCGCAGCGAGCTCGCCGAGCGCCCGCTCGACGGGACCCGGGGCGGCCTCGGTGAGCTCGCACAGGCGCACGAGACTCAGCGGCTCCGGGCTGACGAACAGCAGCGCCTCCAGCGCCCGCACCAGGTCCGGTCCGGTCATGGTCCCGACCCGGGCGCGTGGCGCTGCACGGTGATGTCGCCGAACGGCACCGGCTGAGCCAGCCGCACCTCGCCACGCCGGGCCAGCTCCAGGCAGGCGATGAGCGTCATGCCCTGCGCAAGACGGTCCGCGCCGCTGGTCATCTCGTCGAAGCTCACGTGGCCGTGTCGCCTGAGGGCGCCCCGCAGCTCAGCGACGAGCTCGCCGACATTGACGCGCTTGCTGCTCATGTGGCCGAGCGACGGCGTGGGCGGCGCCACCATCAACCGCGCCAGCGCGTCGCCCAGATCCTCGGGCCGGTGCGGCGCCAGGCTGCGTGCGGGGCCGCCGAGCGGGACGCGCCGGTAGCGCACGGCGCCGTCGATGCCGTCCTGCGTTCGCAGCCAGACCCCCGCGCGCTGGAACGGGGCGAACGCGATCAGGTGCGCGGCCAGGCGCTCGCGTACAAGCTCGGCGTCCGGGTCGGGCCCGTACGCCGCATCATCGTCGTCGCCCACCAGGCGCCGGGCTTTGAGTTCGGCGAGGCTGCACAGCAACAAGACCAACTCACCCGTCGTCGGCGCATCCCACTGCACCCCGTCGGCCAGCGTCGCTGCCACCAGGTCGCGCAGCGGGAGCTCGGCCAGCTCGATCTCTTCGCGGAGCACCAGCGTCAGCAGCAGGTCGAGCGGGCCCTCGAAGAGCTCCAGCTCGAGCGGGAGCCGCAGGGGATCCGCGACCCGCCCCCGGGCGCTCACAGCCCCATCGCCGCCTTGGCCTCAGCCAGCACCGGTGCGGCGATCGCTTTGGCGCGGCGAGCGCCGTCGGCGAGGATTGCCTCGATGCGATCCGGGTCCTCCAGGAAGGCCGTGCGACGCTCCCTGATCGGCCGGATCACGTCCTTGATCGTCTCGGCGAGCGCACGCTTGTCCTGCACGCAGCCGAGCTCGGCGCTCGTGCACCCGGCATAGATGGCATCCAATGCCGGCTGGGGCGTGTTGAAGAGCTTGTGGTACGCCCAGACGTTGCACACCTCTGGACGGCCCGGGTCGCTCTTGCGCACCCGCTGCGGGTCGGTGACCATCGATCCCACCAGCCGGTCAATCTCTTCGTCGCTCGAGCCGAGCGTGATGGCGTTGCCGTAGCTCTTGCTCATCTTGCGGTTGTCGACGCCCAAGATCAGCGGGACCTCCGCCAGGCGCGCCTGCGGCTCCGGGAACACCTCGCCATAGAAGTGGTTGAACCGGCGCACGATCTCGCGGGCGAGCTCTAGGTGCGGCAGCTGGTCCTGCCCGACGGGGACCTCGGTCGCCTTGTAGAGGATGATGTCGGCCGTCTGCAGCAGGGGGTAGCCGAGGAACCCGAACGTATCGATCGACTCGCCCAGTTCCTGGAGCTGGCCCTTGTAGGTCGGGACGCGTTCCAACCAGGACAGCGGCGTGATCATGCCGAGCATCGCCGCGAGCTCCGCATGTTCGGAGATATCTGACTGGCGGAAAATGACAGTGCGCTCGGGATCGATCCCGACCGCCAGCCAGTCGGCCACCATCAGCTGGCCGTTGCGCCGGATGCCACGGACATCCTCCCAGCTGGTCGTCAGCGCATGCAGGTCGACGACCGAGTAGATGCACTCGGCCTCGTCCTGGAGCCGCACCCAGTTGCCGAGTGCGCCGAACAGATGGCCGATGTGCAATTCGCCGGTGGGGCGCATCCCGGAGAACACACGGGTACGCGCGGGAGTGGTCGTCGACATCGGTGCGATCGTACCGACGCGCTCGGCCGACCGCAGCCCGATGTGGGCCTATCATCGGCGTTCAATGACGACCATCACACCACCTACCCACGCGGCCCCGGCGCCGACACCTCCTGCCCCTCCCGGCTTCTGGTGGCGGGTGCTCATGCCGCTTGTCGCGGTGATCGGCGGGCTCCTCGCGCTCATCGTGGCGGGGATCGTGGCCCTCACGTTCACCTCGGAGCAGGTTGCCGACAGCATCGCCACGTGCATCGGGAGCGCGGTGATCCTGGGGATCGGCGTGATGATCGTGTGCCACCTGCCGCGCCACGAGCGCCGGCGCATCTTCGCGCTCAAGTCGCGTGTCCCCGTGACCGTCGGGACCGGCCTTGCGGCGGGCCTGGGCATGCTTGCAGTGACCGCCGTGATCATCGCCGTCGGGCTGGCGATCGACTCTGGCCTGCGCGCCCGGACCCAGGACCTCGGGACGCCCCTCGGGTCCAGTGCGGTCAGCGCGATGTTCGTGGTGATCGGAACCGTCGTGCTGGCCCCGCTGGGCGAAGAACTGCTGTTTCGGGGCGTCCTGCTGCGTGGCCTGGTGCGTCGGATCCCGTTCTGGCCGGCCGCGGTCACCAGCGGGATCATCTTCGGCGCGTGTCATGCGGACGTGTGGATCTACCTGTTCTGGCCACGTTTCTTGGCGCTGGCGATCGTCGGGGTCGGCCTGGCGTGGCTCAACCGCGTGCGCGGCTACTGGTGCGGGGTCACCGCACACGCCACGATCAACGGGCTGGCAACGCTGGCGCTGCTGCTCGCCCACTAGGCAGCGTCAGGGCGAGGTGAAGAACGCCTCCAGCGCAGCCGCCGTCTGCGCGGACGCTTCTTCGGCGAGGAAGTGCCCGGCGTCCACGGCCGCCCCGCGTGCCTGGTCGGCGACCTCATGCCAAAACGCCAACACGTCGTACATGCGGCCCATCGCGCCGTGCGCGCCCCACAGGGCGAGCAGCGGCTGAGTGACGGTGCGGCCCGCCGCGGCGTCGGCATCGTCGTGGGCGAGGTCCGGGCCGGCGGCAGCCCGGTAGTCCGCGCAGGAGGCCGCGATCGCACCCGGGGTGAACCGGCGCACGTACTCCGCGGCGGCGGCAGGATCGATCCGGTCCGGATCCGCAGCCCAACGACGCAGAATCTCACGGACGAACCACTCGGGGTCCGCGCCGATCATGCGCTCGGGCAGACCGCCCGGCTGCTGCAGGAAGAACCAGTGCCAGTACGCCGTCGCGAAGCCGAGGTCGGTCTGCCGCAACAACGTCCGCGTGGGCAGGATGTCCAGCACCGCGAGGCGCGCGACCATCTCCGGCACGTCGAGCGCGAGCCGGTGGGCGACGCGCCCGCCGCGGTCGTGGCCGGCGACATCGAACCGCGTGAAGCCGAGCGCAGACATCAGCTCGACCTGATCGCGGGCCATCTCACGCTTGGAGTGCGTCGCCCCGTCGGCGGACGGCTCCGGAGAGCCGGACTCGCCGTACCCGCGCAGATCGGGGACGACGACCGTGCGCCCGGACGCCGCCAGCCGCGGGGCGACCCGATGCCACATCATCCGCGTCTGCGGGTAGCCGTGCAGCAGCAACAACGGCGGACCGTCTCCGCCGATCCAGGCAGCGATCGTCCCCGCGTCGGTCGGGATGCCGATGCGCTCGTCTCGAAACCCCTCAAACATCGTCGCCATACCGCCCCCTGCACCCGTGTCCGCGTCCAGCCTAACCGCCGGCGCGAGGGCTCGGCACCACGATCCCGCAGCTATTCGGTCGCGGTTCCCCCGGCGGAGTCGCCGCGGCCACGCACGTTGCGGACCACCAGCCACGCGAGGCCGACGACGACGGCCACGACGATGGCGTAGTCCACGACATGCAGGTGCTGTTCAAGGGACTTCCAGTTGGCGCCGACCGCCTCGCCGGCGAGCGTCAGCCCGATCACCCACGGCAGGGACCCGATCAGCGTCAGGACGCTGAAGCGCACCAGCGGCATCTTGGCGATGCCCGCCGGCAACGAGATGAACGCACGGATCAGCGGGATGCACCGGCAGACCAGCACCGTCCAGTCGCCCCACCGGTCGAACCACCGCTCGGCGGCGTCTAGGCGCCTGGGGGTCACGTGCAGCCAACGTATCTCCAGGAGCCACTCGCGGCCCTTGGCATAACCGAGCCAGTAGGCCAGCCACGATCCGATCAGGGTCCCGACCAGCGCGACGATTACCACCGGGACGAACGACTGCTGGCCGGCGCTGACCAGAAAGCCGCCGTAGAGCATCACGACCTCGCTCGGGATCGGGATGCACGCGCTGCCGATCAGCATCAGCACGAAGACCGCCCACAGGCCGTACGAGCCGACGACGTGCACGCTGAAATTGACGAATGGCGCGGTCAGATCTGGCATGAGCGCTCGGGAGCCTACTGGCCGCAGTGCCTACGGAGACGCCCGGCGGGTGGTACCTGACACCGACAGGTGCTCACAGCGGCTGCCGCAGGATTGGAGCCCGGGCGGCCGTCGCCTCGTCCAGACGCCGCACCGGCGTCGTATACGGCGCGTTGCGGGCCGTCTCGGGCGACACTTGTGCCTCGGCGAGAATCTCCTGGACGATCTGGGCAAACGCCTCGAGCGTCTCCCGAGTTTCGGTCTCGGTCGGCTCAATGAGCAGGCATTCGTCGATCAGCTGGGGGAAATAGACCGTCGGCGGGTGCACGCCGAAGTCGAGCATCCGTTTGGCAAGGTCGAGTGTGCGGATGCCCAGTTCGCGCTTCATCGGGCCGCCCGACACGACGAACTCGTGCATGCAGTGGCGGTCGAACGGGGTGCCGAGGTACTCGCCGATGCCCGGCGCGCGCAGCAGGGCGCGCAGATAGTTGGCGTTGAGCACCGCGATCTCCGAGGCGTGGCGCAAGCCCTCGCCGCCGAGCGAGCAAATGTAGGCGTAGGCACGCACGAACACGCCGTAGTTGCCCTGAAACCCGCGCAGACGACCGATGGTCTTGGGTAGGTCACCGACCAGGTCGAACACCGGACCCGAGGCGCTGTTGGTACGCCGGACGAGCGGCACCGGGAGGTACGGCGCGATGCGATCCGAGACGGCGATCGGGCCCGCACCCGGGCCGCCGCCGCCGTGGGGCTGGGTGAACGACTTGTGCAGGTTGAAGTGCACGATGTCAAAGCCCATATCACCCGGGCGCGAGATGCCCATGATCGCGTTCAGGTTGGCGCCGTCGTAGTAGAGCGTCGCCCCCACCTCGTGGACGATCCGGGCGATCTCGGTGATGTTCGGATCAAACAGCCCGAGGGTGTTCGGGTTGGTCAGCATCAGGCATGCAACCCGGTCGGTCGCCTTCTCGCGCAGGTCGTCGAGATCGACGCCGCCGTCGGCGTTCGTGCCGACGCCGACGACCCGGTAGCCGGCCATCGTTACCGTGGCGGGGTTCGTGCCATGCGCGGTGTCCGGGGTCAGCACGATCTCGCGCGCGTCGCCGCGGTCCTCGTGGTACGCCCGGGTCAGCAGGACGCCGGCCAGTTCCCCGTGTGACCCGGCGCTGGGCTGCAGCGAGACATGTGGGAGCCCCGCCACCTCGGCCAGCGCGCGCTGCAGGTTCCACATGAGCTCCAGCGCGCCTTGGGCGCGCTCCGGACGCTGGAACGGGTGCAGCCGTGAATGTCCGGGCAGTGCCGCCGCACGTTCGTGGAGCTTCGGGTTGTACTTCATCGTGCACGACCCGAGCGGGTAGAACCCTGAGTCCAGGTCGAAGTTGCGCTTGCTCAGGCGCACGTAGTGACGGACGATCTCGGGCTCTGAGACCTCGGGCAGCTTGGGCGGCGCGGCTCGACGGAATGATGCCGGCATCAGCTCATCGAGCGGCCGCCACGGGACGTCGAGCTCGGGCAGGTGGCTCGCGCGGCGCCCCGGCGCACCGCGCTCGAAGATCGTCGTGGCACCCTCCCGCTGCTGGGCGGTCTGGGCGAAGTCGGTCACCGCGCTCATCGGGCGACCTTCGCGCCGGCGACCGGCGACCCGAGCTCGGCCAGCACCTCGGCGAGCGCCTGCGCCAGCCGGTCGATATCCGCCCGCGAGCGCTGCTCGGTAATCGCCACGAGAAGCCCGCCGGGGTATTCGGGGTAGTCGTGCTCCAGCGCGAAGCCGGGGTTGACTCCCCGCTCCTGGCAGGCCGTGATGACGTGGTCGGCCGAGACCGGGAGCAGCACGGCGAACTCCCTGACGACGGGCCGGCCGTGCAGGAGCTCGACGCCGTCGAGTGCGGCCAGCCGTCCGCGGGCGTACGCGGTGCGCTGCAGCATCAGCTCGCCCAGCTCCGGGAGCCCTTGGCGGCCAAGCCAGGCCAGGTAGATGACCCCGGCGAGGGCATTGAGCGCCTGAGCCGTACAGATGTTGGACGTCGCCTTCTCGCGGCGGATGTGCTGCTCACGGGTCTGCAGGGTGAGCACGAAGCCGCGGCGCCCGTCGGCGTCCCGGGTCTCCCCGGCGATCCGGCCCGGCATGCGCCGTACGTGCTCGGACGCGGCTGCAAGGAAGCCGAATGACGGTCCGCCGAAGTCCAGCCGGTTGCCGAGGGTCTGGCCTTCCCCGACCACAATGTCGCAGCCCTGGTTGCCCGGTGCCTCAAGGATGCCGAGCGTCAGCGGATCGGCGCTGCAGATCGTCACCGCCCCGGCCGCATGCGCGGTGTCGGTCAGCGCGGGGAGATCCTCGACGGCGCCCAGGAAGTTCGGCTGCTGCACGATCACCGCACAGGTGTCCGTTCCAATGTGTGCGGCTAGCTCGGACGGATCGGTGACGCCGTCGGTGAGCGCGACCTCGACCACGCGGCCGCCCCAGCCGTGCGCGACCGTCGCGAGTGCCTGCCGGGCGTGAGGATGCACGCCGCGCGAGACGATGAACTCAGGACGCCCGTTGGCGAGCTTGGCCATGTACGCGGCCGACGCGACCGCCGAGGGACCTTCGTAGAGCGAGGCATTCGAGACGGGCAGAGCCGTCAGCTCACAGATCGCGGTCTGGTACTCGAACATCGCCTGCAGTCCACCCTGGGAGATCTCCGGCTGGTAGGGCGTGTACGGGGTCAGGAACTCCGAGCGCAGGATGATCGACTCGATCAGGGCGGGCGCATAGTGGTCGTACATTCCCGCCCCGAGGAATGTGATCTCGTCATCGGCGGATGTATTGCGCTCGGCGAGCGCGCGCAGATGCGCGAACACCTCCTGCTCAGGGCGCCCGGCGGGCAAGTCGAGCGGCTCGCTCATGCGCACGTCGGCCGGAATGGCTCCGAGCAGTTCCTCGACGGACTCGACACCGATCGTCGCCAGCATGGTGGCGAGGTCCTCGGGGGTCAGGGCTGTGTAGTCGCTCAACGATCGCCTCGGTTCGGTGTTCGCCTGCCGCCCGCCCCCGTCATCCCTGTTCCAGACCCGCCAGGTACGCGACGTAGGCAGCCCGGTCCATGAGCGCGTCGAGGCCGGCCGGGTTGGTCAGCCGCACGCGCACCAGCCAGCCCGCGCCGTACGGATCCGCGTTGACCAACTCGGGCGATGCGACCACGTTGTCGTTGATCGCGACCACTTCGCCGTCGGCCGGTGCGTAGATGTCGGACACCGCCTTGACCGACTCGAGTTCGCCGTAGGTCGCGTCGGCACTCAGCAACGCCCCGACGGCCGGCGGCTCATAGAAAACGACTTCGCCCAGCGCATCCTGGGCGAACCAGGTAATGCCGAAGACCGCGTTATCGCCCTCCACGCGCACCCAGTCATGCTCGCGGTGGTAGCGCAGGTCTTCCGGGTAGAGCTCGTCGGCCATCGGGTTCCTTTCAGTCGGTGCGCGGCGAACGCGCCACGAGGGGCCGGCGAGCGACATGCGCCCGCCGCGGTCGACCGCGCACGTCGACCTCAATCGCAGTATCCGGCATCGCGGCGTCGGCCTCCACGTAGGCCATCCCGATGCCGCACTCGAGGCTTGGCGACAGGGTCCCGCTGGTCACGGTGCCGACAGGCCGGTCCCCGACGAGTACGCCCTGCCCGTGACGCGGAATCCCAGGATCGTCGAACACGAAACCCACCAGGCGCTCGGCGGGCGGGTGCTCCAGATCGCGCCGGACCCGGTCGGCACCGGCAAACCCCAGCCCCTCGAGATCGCAGGCCCACGTGAGCCCCGCGGGAATCGGGCTGCGCGCGCGGCTGAGCTCGTTGCCGTAGAGCGGGTATCCCATCTCGGTGCGCAGCGTGTCGCGAGCGACGAGGCCCGCCGGGGTCGCAGGGGTCGCCCCGCCGATGAGGGCGTCCCAGACGCGGGGCGCCAGGTCCCACGGGCACATGATCTCGACGCCCGGCTCGCCGGTATAGCCGGTCCGGGCGATGAATGCCGGCACATCGGCGACCATGTCTTCGGTGATCTGGAAGTATTCGAGCCCCAGCGGCGCCGGCGAGCCGACCAGGGGCGCGACCGTCTTCTCCCACGCGGGCCCTTGCAGCGCAAGCATCGCGATCTCGTCCGAACGATCGGCGACCGAGACCTCGCGGCCCTCAGCGCCGGCGCGAATGCGTTCCCAGCAGGCATCCCGATTGGCGGCGTTGACGACCAGCAGATAGCGATCGATCAACGCGTAGACGATCAGGTCGTCGATGACCCCGCCGTCGTCGGCAAGCATCAGGGTGTATTGCGCTTGGCCGGGGCCGATCGCGCTCAGATCATTGGTGAGCGCCCGCACCAGAAGGGCCCGGGCGTCCGGGCCGGCAACCTCGAGCTGGCCCATGTGCGAGACGTCGAACAGGCCGACCCCACTCCGCACGGCCAAGTGCTCGGCCCGCGGGGAGCCGTAGTCGAGCGGCATTTGCCAGCCGGCGAAGTCGCCGAGCTTGGCGCCGGCGGCGAGATGCCGCGCGTGCAGGGACGTTGTCCGAGAAGAGATCGCCGACATCGACGCTCTCGACGGTACCAGGGCCGCCGGACCGCGTGGCCGGGGACCCGGCTCGCCCGGCGGTATTTGCGGTCACATTGGCACGCCGGGGCGCGGTTCTGCCCCCCCGGGTGATGCGGCCCGGGGCGGCAGAACCGCGCGGAGCTACTTGAGGAAGTCCGGGATCTGCAACTCGTCGTCGTCGATCTCGAGATCGGCTTTCTCGCCGGCGTCCAAGACCGCCTGACGCCGCTCGGCGGCCGACTTGGCCGGAGCGCTCGAGCCGGTCGTCTGACGCGTCCGCATCACGGTCGTCGCCCCGGCGCCCGCACCATCGGGCTCCGCCGGAGCATCGAACCCCGTGGCGATCACCGTGACGCGCAGCGTGTCACCGGCGTTGTCGTCGATGACGGCGCCGAAGATCACGTTGCAGTCCTCGTCGGCGGCGGCGCGGATGATGGTGGCCGCCTCATCGATCTCGAACAGGCCGAGATCCGGGCCGCCGGTGACGTTGAGCAGCACGCCGGTCGCCCCGGACATGCTCGTCTCCAGCAACGGGCTGGAGATGGCCGCCCGGGCGGCTTCGGTGGCCCGATTCTCGCCGGACGCGGCGCCGATGCCCATCAGCGAGGCGCCCGCGTTCTCCATGATCGCCCGCACGTCGGCGAAGTCCAGGTTAATCAGGCCGGGGACCGTGATCAGGTCGGTGATGCCCTGGACACCTTGCCGGAGCACGTCGTCGGCCATCCGGAACGCCTCGATGATCGACGTCCGGCGCTCGACGACCTGCAGGAGCCGCTCGTTCGGGATCACGATCAACGCGTCCACGTGCGTCTTCAGGGCCTCGATGCCCTCGTCGGCGCGCTGCTGGCGCTGCCTGCCCTCGAAGTGGAACGGACGCGTGACCACGCCGACCGTCAGCGCACCCTGCTCCCGGGCGATCTGCGCAAGCACCGGGGCGGCGCCCGTGCCGGTCCCACCACCCTCGCCCGCGGTCACGAACACCATGTCCGCGCCGCGTACCGCTTCCTTGATCTCGTCCCGGGTTTCCTCGGCGGCCTCACGGCCGATGCGCGGATCCGCCCCCGCGCCGAGGC
Source organism: uncultured Thermoleophilia bacterium (assembly GCA_963842065.1). Lineage (GTDB taxonomy): Bacteria > Actinomycetota > Thermoleophilia > Miltoncostaeales > Miltoncostaeaceae > CAITWD01. Next base: position 185,902 of record CAWJEW010000009.1, read on the forward strand.
CCTTGGTCAGGCTGCCCCCGATGTGCAGTTTCACGTCGGCATCGCACATCCCCAACGCCTGCGCATCGGTATTGATGGCGATGAACTCCACACCGCGGACGCCCGCGTCCACCATGCGATTCACCGCGTTTGTGCCGCCACCCCCGACCCCACAGACCTTGATCACCGCGAGGTAGTTGTTTGCTTCCACGTCGCCCGTCCTCCTCCGCCGGAGCCCGCGGGCCCGGTGCTGGCCAAATCTCTACTCGGACTTGAAGGTTTCTCCGAGCGTCCTTGCTCAAACCTCAACGTCTACTCGAGATAGCTCCCAGTCGGGAACATCCCGTGAATACGCTGCTTTGACGCAATTGCGTCGGCTCGGACGCTAGGCACCCCCCCACCGCATGTCAAGAGCGGTGCACGCCCATGCAACAGCGGTTGAGACCGATTGTGCACAGCCTCACCCTGAAGTTGACACTGAGGGTGTCGCTGCCGGCGGCGCGCCAGTCCCCAAGGCAGGCCGATCCGGGACGGTGACGTCGAGGTACGTTGCGGTGGCGAGGGTCTTGGCAGAAACCGCGCCGAGCACGGCATTTACCGCGGCTGCCTTCTCCGGCAGGGCGTCAAGGGTCCCCAGAAGCAGCAGCGGGCCTTTGACCAGGCGCCCGGACAGCAGGCCTTGGGCATAGCTCAACCCCTGAATTCGTGGTCGGGTGTGCGGATGAATGACCTCGAGAAAGCCGAGCACCTGCATCGCCCACTCCGGGAGCTGATGCCCGAATGCCGGAATCGGCTCTGAGAGCACGATGCTCGGGCGAACCGTGCGCTTCGGGACTGGCCCCATGACCAGCCCGCGCGTCGAGGCCACGACCGCGCGCTCCCCCGGAGCCTCGACGATCGCGAACGGATCCGCCGGAATCACGGTCACGGTCAGTCCGAGCGGCCACGCGCGAGCGACGCTGATCGTTTGGACCCCGGGGAAGCGCTGGGCCACCTGGGTCATGGTGCCGACCGGCGGTGACAGCAGCGAACCGCCGTGCGACGCCGCCGCCGCGAGCTCGCGCTGCAGCTGGCTCGCGTCCGGACCCTGGTAGCCCTTGACGGTGACGTTGTTGATCGTCAGCACGGGGCCCGTGGCCAGCCAATAGCCCGCCAGCACGCAGACCACCGCGCCGAGTGCGCCAAGCACAACGCGCCGACGGCGTCGACCACGGTCGCGCGCGACCTCACGACGGCGCCGGTCGATCTCGGGGTGCGGACGCTCGGGTGGCGGCGTCTCGTCGGTGGACATCGTTATCCCCCCTCGCCCAGCGGGGGACGCACGATCCCAGCGATCGGATCCAGGTAGCGAACCTCCGGCTCGAGCACCGGGCCTCCTGATGCGACGACCCGTCGTCGCCCCTCGCGCATCAGCGCGAGGACGTCAGCGGCGCGACAGCCGGGCCCCGCCTCGATGAAATTGGCGTGGACGGGTGAGAACCGGGCGCCGCCGATCGCCAGACCCTTGCAGCCCACCGACTCCAGCAGACGCCCCGACGAGTCCCCGGCAGGGTTCGCGAACACGCTGCCGAACGTGCGGACCCCCTGGGGTTGGGTGGCCCGTCGCTGGCCACGAAACTCGCCCAGGCGCGCCAAAATTGCCTCGGGGTCGTCACGGTGGAGATCGAACGCCGCAGCGGCGACGACCTCGTTGCGCCGCAGACTGCTGTGCCGGTACCCGAGCTGCAGGTCCTCAAGGCCCACCCGCCGCCGCCCGGCAGAGGTGCAGATGACCGCCCAGCGCAGCACATCTTTGAGTTCGGAACGGTAGGCGCCGGCGTTCATCGCGACGGCACCGCCGACCGATCCAGGAATGCTCGCTCCGAACTCGAGCCCCCCGAGACCGTGTTTGGCGGCCCGCTGCACGGCACGCGGCAGCGAGGCCCCGCCCCCACACCACAGCTGCGCCTCCCGCACCACAATCGAGCTCAGCCGTCCGGACAGGCGCAACACAAGGCCGGTAAACCCGTCGTCGGCGATCAACAGATTCGAGCCCTTGCCGATCACGGCGACCGGCAGATCGGCGCGCTCGGCCCAGGCGAGCGCCTCGGTGACCTCGCGGAACGATCGCGCGGTCGCGAGCGCGCGCGCCGAACCGCCAACGCGAATCGTCGTGAAGGGAGCCAGCGGGACGTTGTGCTCGAGCTCAATCGCGATGGCCCGCGCCTCCGCCTGCAGGATGGATTGGATACTCGTACTCCAGCCGCCGCAACAACTCCTGCCCGAGCTCGGTGATGTCCCCGGCCCCCAGGGTGAGCACCATGTCCCCGGGCTCGACCAGCCGCAGTGCGGCTTCGGTCGCGTCGGCGATTGTCGGGGCAAACTCCGCGTGGGTGGGTGGCATGATCGCGTCTGCGACCCGCTTGCCGCTGATGCCGGGATCCTGTGCCTCCCGTGCCGCGTAGATCTCAGTCACGATCGCCACGTCGGCGCCCCCGAGGGCGTCGGCGAGATCGTCGGCGAGCGCCCGGGTGCGGGAATACAGGTGAGGCTGGAAGATCGCCACGATCCGTCCGGGGTGGCGCTCGCGCGCTCCACGCAGGGTCGCGCGGATCTCGGCCGGGTGGTGGGCGTAGTCGTCGACAACGACGATGCCCGCCGCCGCGCCGCGGTACTCGAACCGGCGCCCGACCCCAGCGAAGCCCGCCAGGCGTTCGGCCGCGACCTCGAGCGGCACACCGCACCACTCCGCCAGGGCGAGCGCACAGGCCGCGTTGGCCGCGTTGTGCGCCCCGGGGACCTGGAGCCCCAGCGTGACCCGTCGTCCGTCGGCCACCTCAATCCGGACGCGGTCCACGTCGCGCGCACCGATCCGCGCCCAGGCGTCCGGGCCGTCACCGATCAGCCGGTACGGCCGGCCCGAGGCGCTGGCGAGCCGCCACGCCCGCGGGGCAGCATCCGGTTCCGGCCCGGCGACGATCATCCCGTTGGCTGGGACGCGGGCGAGAAATTCGGCGAAGACGCCCTCGACCTCCTCGATCGATGCATACGTGGTGTGGTGATCGTGGTCGACATTGAGCAGGATGACGCCCTCCGGCTCGAGCCGCAGGAGCGACCGATCGCTCTCGTCTGCCTCTGCCACGAACCATTCACTGGTCCCCCACACCGCACCCGTCCCGCCGCCGCCGGCGATCGTCGCCCCGACGCAGGCCGATGCGTCGCCCAGCGCGGCCAATAGCATCGCGCTCGTGGTCGACTTACCGTGGGCGCCCGCCACGGCGAGCCCGCGATGACCACGCATGAGCTCGGCCAGCAGCTCGGAGCGATGCAGGATGGGAATGCCCCGGCGCTCGGCCTCGCGGCGCTCCGGGTTGTCGGCGGCGATCGCGGTCGACACGACGAGCGCATCAACGTCGGGTCCGATGGCCGACGCGGCGTGACCGACGCTCACGCGGGCGCCCAGCCCCTGCAGGTCCTCAAGTACCGCCGAGCGGGTTCGGTCGGTGCCGCTGACCCGGTAGCCGGCCTGGATGGCCAGCCGAGCCAGGCCGCTCATCCCCGCCCCGCCGATGCCCACCATGTGGATCGCGCGCACGGCGTCCGGCGGCGCGCCAGTCACCGCGACGCGACTCCGAGCACGATGTCGGCGATGCGGTCGGCGGCCTCGGGGCGGCCGACGCTGCGCGCTGCGTCCCCCATCGCCTCGAGCCGCGGCCGGTCCGACAGCAAGGCGCCCACGAGCTCGCGCAACCGCGGTCCTGTGCAATCTGCGTCGGGCAGTATGATCGCCGCGCCCGCGGTCACCAGCCACTGTGCGTTGGTCGTCTGGTGGTCGGCCGTCGCATGCGGATATGGAATGAGGATGCTCGGACGGCCGAGCGCCGCCAGCTCGAACACCGATCCGCCGGCGCGCGAGACGACGAGATCCGCCGCCGCAAGCGCGTCGGGCAAATCGTCGAGAAAGCCCTCAAGCCGGTAGTTGGGCCCAGGACCCGCATCGCCGAACAACGCCTTGGTCTCCTCGAGCTGCCGAGGACCGGCGACGTGGATGACCTCGAACGGCGGCTCCGGCCCGAAGGCATCCGCGGCAGCCCGATTGAGCGAGCGCGCGCCCTGTGAGCCGCCGACGACGAGCACCACTGTCGCGTCCGGTGAGATCCCGAAACGGCGACGCCCAATGGTCCGGCTCGCCGTACGGACCGATCGGCGCACGGGACGGCCGGTCACGATGTAGCGGCGCCCGGAGCGGCCACGCACGGGGAAGGCCAGCACGACGCGCCGACTGATCGGTGCGATCAGACGATTCGCGAGCCCGAGGTGTGCGTCGGCCTCGAGTGCGACAACCGGTCGGCGGGTGAAAAAGGCGGCGAGCGCGACTGGGCCGGCCATGTAGCCCCCGCCGGTCACGACGGCATCGGCGTGGAGGCGACGCACGATCCGGATCGCACGTGGCACGGCCAGCAGCGCCATCCAGACGGTGCGAAGGTTGCTCAGGTCGAGACTGCGGCGAAATCCCTGCAGAGGGACGCTCTCCTCGGGAAATCCCTGTGCGTCGGCAAAGCCCGTGCCGGCGCGCCCTTGAGCGGTGACGAACGCGACCTGTGCCGAGCGATCACGCAGCGCTTCCGCGACGGCGAGGGCGGGCATCACGTGCCCACCCGTCCCGCTGGCTGCGATCAGAATTCGCGTCGGATGTTCGCTGTTTTCGTGTGGCACGTTCGCTTCGGCGGCTAATGCTAAACAGCAGGCCGGTGCTCGCGAGGAGCACGATGAGGCTACTGCCACCATATGAGACGAACGGCAGCGGCACTCCGGTCACGGGCATGACCCCGAGGGCCGCCCCCGCGTTGTCGAGCGACTGCACCGCCATCAGCGACGCCAGGCCGGTCGCGATCAGGCGCTGGTGCAGATCCGGTGCTCTGATGGCGATGCGGAACGCGAGCAGCACCACCGCGGTCAGCGCGATCAGGACCGCACAGATCCCGATGAACCCGAGTTCCTCGCCGATCGAGGCAAGGACCATGTCGCTGTAGGCCTCGGGCAGATAGAACGCCTTCTGCAGCCCGTCCCCGAGCCCGACGCCATGGATGCCGCCCGACCCAACGGCGATCTGCGCCTGGACGGTCTGGAACCCATTCGTCGTCGCCTGATGCCACGGGTCGAGAAACGCCAACAGGCGCGCACGCCGGTAGGGCGCGGCGGCGATGGCGACCGCGGCGAGAGCGCCGCCGACACCGAGAGCCAACCCGATGTGCCGGAACTTGGCGCCGGCGACCAGCAGCATCGCCAGCCCGACGAAGGCCAGCGTCGTCGCGGTCCCGAGGTCCGGTTCGAGCAGGACCAGGCCCGCCATCGTGAACGTCACCGCCAGGTACGGCATGATGCCGCGCAGCGTGCAGATCGCACGCGGGTTCCGCGCAATCGCCGCCGCGATCCACATCACGAGGGCGAGCTTGGCGAACTCGGCCGGCTGGACCTGGCCAAAGATCGGCACCGAGATCCAGCGGCGCGCACCGTTCACGTCGACCCCGATGCCCGGCATGAGCACGGCCACCAGCGCGATGATCGATGCCACCAGGCCGATGCCCGCGACCCGCCGCAGCGACGTCGGATCCCACCGCCGGCAAAACAGGAATGCCACCCCTCCGAACAGCGCGTAGACCAACTGCTTCTCGGCGTAGGCGAACGGGCTCGTCCCGGCCAGCACCGCCTGTGCTGACGTGGCCGAGTAGATGACGACCACGCTGAAGCAGACGAGGCCGAAAACAATCGCCATCAAGGTGCTCTCGGGCCCCGACCTGCGCGTCGCGGCCGCGTCACGGTTGCGCGCGTTCTCCGGACGTGCGGTTACGGGGCGCAGGCTTCGGACACGGGTCGACACGTTGTGAAGGAGTTCACCTGCAGATCGCGATGTCCTCGTCTCGACGGGGCGCCCCTTTTCGCAAACTGCACGGATTTTCCGTGAGGCCATGAAACGCGCGCTGCCGATTGCCGGGAATCGCCCCGAAACCCGGAACAGAACCTCACGTGAAGGTGCTATGTTCCCGCAGCGCCGAACACGGGCGGTTAGCTCAGCGGTAGAGCACCTGCCTTACAAGCAGGGGGCCGGCAGTTCAAATCTGTCACCGCCCACTGACTGACCCGGTGACTCCGGCCCCGGGGGCGTAGCTCAGCTTGGTTAGAGCACCGGACTGTCAATCCGGAGGTCGCGGGTTCGAGCCCCGTCGCTCCCGTTGTTAAAAGCCTCGCTAATGCGGGGCTTTTTTGTGTCCGGTGCCCGAGCGTCCCGGTGCGCGATATACACGCGGATACGTTGCCCATACGTTGCCCGCACGTCTGGGACGTTGCCCAAAACGTTGCCCAAGACGGTGCCAGCGGCCGACTCGATCCACGTCGATACAGCACGCTCATCCGTCCTCCCCGCGCCGTTGGTCCGGATCAGCTTACGATCCGGCTCCGCCGGAACCGTTCTGGCCGCGCAGGATGCCCGAGACTGCGCCCGCTGCCTTGGCACGACCTACGCCACACCTACGGGTCACTGCTGGCCGCCCACGGGATCGACCTGGTCCCGATCAAGGACGCGATGGGCCAAAGTGCCCTGGCGACCACCGGGCGCCACCTGCACGCGCGACCGGCCGCCGAGCAGGCGGCCCGGTTCACGCGGGCGTTCCAGATCTCGCCATCAGGACCCGGCTCTGACGGCCAGGGGCGTATCGATGTCCGTCTGACTTGGCCTTAGGCGGCGTGCCAGGTCAGAGAGCGGCCCTGCAGGCGCTCACACCGCGAGGGGACCCCGTCGATCCCGGAAGCATCGCCCGTACTAGTTCGCCGACTTGCGGCGGAACACGTCGATCCCGTCCCCGTCGTAGACGAGCTCGAAGGCGCCCGTGGCCTCAAGCCGCTCCACGTACGGCGTGTTGACCTGTCGCGTGACGCGCTCGGCGAGCAGCCATGGGATGGCGGTGTCAACGATCACCCATTGGGCGTCGCCGATCACCGGCCAGGTGTAGACGTGCAAGCGATCGGACAGGCGCCCGCCCGCGGGGTTGGTCGCCGACACCGGGACACCGGCCGGGACCATGGAGACCGCATGCGCCAGCGCCACGTCGTGGGCAGTCACGGTGTACTGATCCGACGCGCGGGTCGATCCACCGGGAATCCACCTGCCGATCGGGACCGGACCATGTCGGAAGCCGGTCACGAGGGTCGCCACCAGTAGCGCGCCGATGACGAGCGCCGGACGGTTGGCGATCCGTCCCCATCGGCCCGAGAACCGCCGTGCGCGGGCGATCCCACCAATCATCGCAACGATCAAGAATGGTGTTATTACAGCCGTGTATTGGTAGTAGATCGAGTACTGGGTTGGGTCGCTCGAGAGCATGTTGAGCACCAGCTCGGGCACGGCGGCAATCAGAATCAGAGGTGCGAGCAGCGGCAGGAACACCAGCGGCGACAGCAAGTGCCACACATAGGCAAGACGCCCTCTGGACACCAGCAGCCTGAGCGCATGCCCGGGGTGGGTCAGCAGCGATTTGGTGATCGAACTCGGGCTCGCGCCGAGCTCCGCGTACCTGCTGATGAACGGGCTGGCGCCGCCCGGCGAAAAGTGCGGGATGATGATGCCGACGGCGATGGCGGTCCAGACCAGGCCGCCGATGATCAACGCCAGCGCCGTTGTCGTTCTGCGGTGACGAATCAGCACCCACAGGCCCAGGCCCGCCACGGCGAGACCGACTTCTTCCTTTGTCAGGACGCTCAGGGTGGCAAACACCGCCAACAGCACCGGGCGTTCGTCCTCGATTGCCCACACGCACCACAGCAACAGCGGAGTCGCCAAGGTGACCGGATGAAAATCGAACACCACCGACCACTGCATCGGCGTGTAGAGCAGATACGCCACCGCGCACGCCGCCGAGGTGCGCCAGTCCCAGACCCAGCGCCGGGCGATCCAGTAGGTCGGCAGCGCGCCGGTCGCCACGATCAGCGGCTGAGCGATCAGCAGGAGCTTGGGTGTCGGGAAGATCCACCACAGCGGGACGAAGCCGACCAAGATCGGATCGACATGGCTGCCCATGCGGTCGATCTGCTGGCCGGAGGTGTCGGTGACCTCGAGGAAGTGACCGTGCGCGGTGCTCCAAATGGCCTGGACCATGTCGCCCAAGTCGAAGCGCGCGGTGGCAAACGCGTCGTAGCGCCGCAAAGCCAGGAAGATAAAGACGGCCGCGAACGCCACGGCGGCGGCCAGGACGATGACCAGGCCCGGGTCCCACTCGGAGACGCGCAACCGCCGCCTGATCGACATCGCCGTCGCGCGGCTCGAGACGGTCACTGGCTTTCCGAAATCCGAGAGCGTCTCAGCCTCATGCCGAGGTCTGTTGTGTGTTGACCAGCGCCGACCGCCGCCAGCCAGTCGCGACGAGTCGCACTCCCTGAACGGACGTCGGCGCTCGCTGACCTTCCTGGTGCAGGTGCCATGCCCTCGATCCGAGCCCGGCCAAGATCAACTGTGGCCGTGGCAGGCTCTCGGACGCGGGCCTGGCGTTCGTGCACAGCTGCGGCAGCTGGCGTGTACGGGTCACCGTTGGAGAGCGCCTACGGCGCCATGATGACTGCGGCCTCTGTGCCGCCCTTGGGCGTTATCACGCCAGACGCCGCGAGGGATTGCCCCGCAGCATCCTTGGGGACGACCTGCACAAACCTCGGTGCCGTGGTCGGTGTTCAAGCTTGTGCCAGCGGACCCGGCGGGACGGCGATCGCGAACGTCATCTTCCCGTGCTTGGCGCCGCAGATCGGGACGCCTCGGATCACCGTCACCGTCTCACCTGCGGTGAAGGGCTTGGCCGGGTCGAAAGTCGCACCGTGCCCGTCGGAATCTTCGACCCACCGCCCCGAGTGGTGGCCGCTCTTCGAACCGACGACCCCGACCTGCGCGCTCGTCATCGACGAGGACTCGACGCCCCGGATGCTGACCTGGGTCGTCGTCGATGCCGTGTGGGTGCCGGGACTTGGATAGACGCTTGCGCACGAGGCAGTCGGGTCGAATGCGACCCCGGATACCGAACTCACGCCGCAGCCGGTGGCAAGCCACGCGAGCAGCGTGGTCGAGCCGCCCGTGCCGACGGCTGCGGCCGTGCGCTTCGACGAATGGATACGGACCGGACGATCGGCAGTGGGGCAGCGCAGGACGGCTTCTTACCGGGAATTGCAGGCAAGTCGCTCGCAAGCGTATCCGCTCGTGGCGTAGCCGTTTCTTATGACGATGTAAATCTGTCTGCAGACTGGGCCGCCCCGGGACGGGGCATTGGCCTTGACGATGGCGCAACGCGCCTCGCCCGATCCTGGGCCGTCATACTGATCGTCGGGCAGTGCGCGGCGGCGCTCGCCGACGCCGTCCTGGAGCGGGCAGTCCCGCGGTCAGCAGAAATTGACACGGTGGCCGATCGCCCCTACTAGTTCCGACCATGACGACCGGCCAGAGTGGGAAGAACATGCGCCGGAAGCTCCGGGCGATCCCGCTCTGGGTTTGGCCGCTTTGGGCGCTTGCCGCGGTGCTCTGCGTCAGCATGGTTGATCTGTTGTTCTTCACTTCCGACGCCGGATCGCGCGTCGTCGTTGTCAACGACACCAGCATCCGACTGCACGTGTTTGAGTGCTACAACGCTGCCTGCACGCAGGGCGTCAGCGGAGACGAGTGGATCGTTGACCCCGGGGCGACATCGAGAGTCTTGGGGACCTCGTCCGACGGGACGGGAGTAGTGGGCGAAGCAACGAGCCCCGGCGACCGGCTCATCGGGTGTCTCTCCGCCCGGCATACCGGCGAGGACGTGTCGCTGTCGCACGCCGTCCTCGCGTCATCGGTCAGGCAGTGCGCTGGTCAGAGGCCGGGCACCACGCCGGCGGTCACCATGGTGAATCCCTAAACGCACGCGCGTACGAGGCTGTCGCGTAAACCCGGCGTTTGGCCGGTCGGAATGTCCGGTGCGGTAGCGATGATTCTGAAATGACGCAGAACTTCGTGAGGTGCGATCGGGAGCAGGAGTGGTTGTTGCCGCCGAGCTTGCGGGACTGGCTCGCGGAGGATCATCTGGCGTGGTTTGTCTTGGACGCGGTCGAGGAGCTGGATCTCTCGGCGTTCGTTGCTCCAGTACCGCCAGGATGGGTGGGGCCGGGCCGCGTTCGATCCGGAGATGATGGTTGCGTTGTTGCTCTACGCCTACGCGGTCGGGGAGCGCTCGTCGCGCGCGATCGAGCGGCGCTGCCGCGAGGACGTGGCGTTCAGGGTGATCTCCGCCAACCAGGTGCCCGACCACGCCACGATCGCCCGGTTCCGCGTGCGCCATGAACTGGCACTGGGTGAGGTGTTCACCCAAGTTCTCGGGTTATGCGCCAACGCCGGTCTTGTGCGCATTGGGCTGATTGCCGTCGATGGCACCAAGATCGCCGGTAACGCGGCGCGTGAGGCGAACCGCACTTACGCGCAGATCGCCCGCGAACTCCTCGAGCAGGCTGCCGCCGCAGACGCTGCCGAGGATGCCCGTCTGGGCGAGCGCCGCGGTGACGAGCTGCCTTCAGAGTTGGCTGATCGCAGCTCGCGTCGTGCGCGGTTGCGGGCCGCCAAGGAGCGTCTGGAGGCCGAGGTCCGAGAGGCCCAGGCCGCCCACGCTGCGCGCCTTGACGCACGCGCCGAGCTTGAGGCCGAGCGTGGCAAAAAACTCCGTGGGCGCCGTCCCGTCCCACCGCCGGGTGTGGTCGACCCGTCCGCGCGCGCGAACGTGACCGATCCAGACAGCCGCCTGGTTCGTGCGCCTAGAGGGTTCGTGCAGGGCTACAACGCCCAGGCCGTCTGCACCGAAACGCAGGTCATCATCGCCGCCGAGCTCTCCACCGACTCCCCGGACGGGCGGCTGCTGGAGCCGATGGTCAACGCCGCGCGCGGCGAACTCGCGGCGCTCGGCATCGACCAGACCCCAACGACCGTGCTCGCCGATGCCGGCTACTGGAACGTCCCGCAGATCTCCCGACTCGTGGGCGACGGCAGCCAGGTGATCGTCAATCCCGATAGCAGCGCCCGTCCCGCACGCACGGCAGACGGTCGACGTCTGCGCGACAAGCGCGTGCATGGTCTGTATGCGCAGATGCAGCGCGTGATTACCAGCGACGACGGCGCTGCCCTCTACCGCCGACGACAGCAGATGATCGAGCCGATCTTCGCTCAAACCAAAGTCACCCGCCGTGCCGACCGCTTCCAGCGCCGCGGCCTCGCGGCATGCCGGTCCGAATGGCGGCTGATCGCCGCCACCCACAACCTCCTCAAGCTCTACCGACACCTACCGGCGACCGGGTAGCCGCCCGGCCGGTGACCTGTCACCCGAATCCGTGCCGGCGATCGCGAGCAAGACCCGCACCATCACGTCAACGGGTCGGCAGCCCGCAACACCGGAGGTTTACGCGACAGCCTCGTACGACTGCCACAAATCTCGGCGTCGCGGCTGGCAGGTCGTCAAGATTTGGCCTACGCCGACTGGTGAGGCCGCCAAGGGCCTTGAGGCTGCCGTCGTCGCCTGGTGGCGCGATCAGGGCGCGACGTTCGCGACCCGAGATGAGGTCCCGGCTGGCGACGGCTTCACCGAGTGCGTCAGTATCGGCGTCGTTGACATCCCGACCACGATCGCGCGCGTCGAGGAGCTGCGGGCCGCGCTGGGCTGGGAGGTCAAAGTCGAGCCCGGTCGCAAGCCGTCTGTCGATGAGTCGCGCCGCCCGCCGGTCCCCAAGGGGATCAATGACCTCCTGGGCGTGGAGGAGTCGTCTTCCGGCCAGACCACCTGGTCCTACCTGTCGGCCGTGTCGCACGTGACGTGGTATGGCGTGCGGAGCACACTGTCTCATACGCCGGGCGGCGCGGCGTCGACCGGCCCGACCCTCGTTGACGCATCGACGCAATCGTTCCGGGTGCAGCTCTGGGCGCCCTACGTGCTCCGTGGGCTGAGGGCCGCTGCCGAGGCTCGGTTCCTGCTCATGGGCTGGGCCGACGATGATCTGTGGCGGGACACTTGCCGCGAGGCGGACACGTTCGCCATCGTCACGATGCCCCAGGTGCTGACGGCGCTTGATGGGGTCCGCGCCGCCGAGGAGCTTCCCCCCGCAGGCGCGTAGCCCGCTCGCGTCGGTGCCGGGTCATCGCTCCGCGTCGTCGCGAAGCAGCAGCGCCTCGATCTTGGATCGCACGTAGAGCCGCCGCCTGCCGATTTTCCGCGACGGGATGACGCCGCGCCTGGCCCAGTCCTCAATGGTGGACTTCGGGACGCGCAGCAGCTCGGCGACCTCGGCGGCGGTCATCACGTCGGCGGCGGTTAGCGGGCGGGTCACCGCGCCACCTCCGGACCCTGGTCAGGGTCTTCCGCAGCGATCCGCTCCCACCGCTCTGACTCGTCGTCGGACGCCCCGTCGTCGGGGTCCAGATCGTCGCCGTGCCCCTTATCCGCCGATTCAACTCGCGACATCGCCACATCTGGCTCACCATCCGGGATCTCGGCGGTTTCAGTGTCGCCACACGTGCGGTCTTGTGGCGAGTTGAAATCGGCCGGGGTCGGCTTCGTGGTCGCGTTGCGGAGATGTTGCGAGCTCAAACCGAGTTCGAGGGGCACGGGGTCAGGTTCGGGCGGGCAGTACCGCTACGAGGCGTCCTCGAACTGGCGGCGCTCGTAGCCCTTCGGCGTTGAGCCGTCGGGTAGGCGGATCGACTTTGACGGCACCCCGTAGTCGCCGAGCATCCGGCTCAGCACGTGCTGGCTCAGCGGCTTGCCGCGCAGGTCGCCCCATGAGCTCGGCTCCAGCTCGACAAGCGCTGCGGTGAGCTCGGGCGAGGTCATGCGCTCGCCCCGGAATACGATGCGCACGTCGGCCAGAAGGCGTACGCCGGGCGTGCCGTCATCTGGGCTATTCCGGTCCGCCGACAAGGCTACGGCCGCCAGGCGTGCGCTGCGTGGCCAATGTCCTCCCGCCGCGTCGGCGATGGCCAGGAGCGGCTCCCAGCCGTCGGCCGCGCGGTCGTCCAGGGCGGCCGGTACGTCCGGGTCCTCGCCCCACCGGCGCCGCTGATGATGACCCCGCAGGCATCTTCCTTTGGGATCCCTGCCACTACCCGGCGACATGCGGGCTTGGTCGGACGCTGTCTGCCCACGCCACGCACCGCCCCGAGCCATTTCGCCACGCCCTACGCGCGCGCGAGGGGGCAGCCTGCGTTAGGGTCACGAGACAGGCGACGGCCTGCGATCGAGGACGAGCCGAAGGAGGTGTTGAGATTCCGCGGGACTTCCGGAAGTCAGTCGGGTTCCTGATGGCGGGCGCAAAGCACGTAGGCACCGCCTTCTTGGTTTCCGTGCCCGTCACAAAAGACCCCCGAGACGGCGCGATGATCTATGCGGTGACAGCCGGACACGTCATCGATGGCACACGACCAGATGGCGATCTGATTTTGCGCGTCAATAAGGTTGGCGGCGGCCATGAGCCCTTCCCAGTTGACCATGATCGCTGGATCGTGTCGCCGTCTGTCGATGCTGCGGTCGTCCGTGTTGGCCACGACCGCGAGAAGAGTCGTGAACTCGACGTCGTTCCGATTCCTTTCGACAGATTGCTGTCTGACGCGCGGGCGGCAGAGCTTGACGTGGGCGAGGGCGACGAGATGTTCTACTCCGCCACCCTGTTCGCCACGGTTCCGGGGAAACACCGAGACCTTCCCATCGCTCGATTCGGCCACGTTGCACTCATGCCGCAGCAGGACGACCCCATCACGGTCGCCTTCAAGGACGACGCGGACTGTGAGGTCTTCACGCGCACATTTCCGGCCTACCTAGCCGAGGCGTACTCGCGTGGGGGCCATAGCGGATCCCCTGCATTTCTTTATTTCCCACTCAGCCGCAAACCCGGTCAGTTGACCGGCCTCACCGCGGCACGGACTCGCGGTGTGATGGCGGTGCTCGGGGTGGTTGCGGCGCACTACGACGTTGACCTTGAGGCGGACGACCCAACGACGGCGAACAGCGGCATAGCCGTAATCGTTCCGGCGCAACACATCATCGATTTGCTCATGGCCGAGGACTCTGTCAAGGAGCGGGAGGAGGCACGACGGGACCTTGAGGCAGCGCGCGCCTAGCTCGGTCGGGCCGCCACAATAGAATTCCGGGCGTCGGAGGCACGTGGACGCGCCGCCTGAGCAGCGGTGGATGTCCGCAACTAGCAGTCAAGACGTGTGCCGGAGCGGGCCGGCGGGGCGCCTCAAACGGCCGCCGCGCAGCAGGTCGCGTGGTTTCCCCTATGGCGTCGCCAGCCAAGGGCGCGTATCGCTTGGGGGAGTGCGACTTGGCACACCAGGAAGGGACTCCGGTATGCACAAAGATCGCACACTGCGCGCTGCGTGCGGTGCACCGCTAGATACCGGCGACGTCGCCAGGTATGGGCTGCGCGGGGCGGTGCACACGCGCTGCTACCCAACGCGGCGCCATCTAAAGATCAGGAGCCAACTCGTGTCCCAGCCCTTAAAGCACGACATCGTTCGGGGCACCAGGGCGCTGCAGGCCCTGGCCACCTCCAACCCCGACGCCGACGAGGCGGCAGCAGTTGGGGCGGTCTCGTTCACGCTTGGCGTGCCCGTGCCAGTGCTGCTGGACCGCCAAGCCACCACCGCCCACGACCTGCGGATCGCCAAGGCGCAGGGGAACGTGTCGGGCTTGACTGGCGAGGCCGAGTTCATCATCGACGCGCTGCAGGGGCCTGCCAAACCGCCACGGCCCTTGCCCGTGCCACCGCTACCGGGCGAGGACCTAACCACCGCCGAGGGATGATCCGGGTTGTGTAGGGCAAGGGCGGCAAGAACCCGCCCGTTGGGTCGCGCCTGTTATGTAGCTGGCAATCGCGGGACCCACGGCCCCGAATTGCACCAGATCCGGTTCCTAGCGGCTCTCGGTCGGGACGAAGTCGCGGACCGGAGAACCGGTGTAGACCTGACGCGGACGGGAGATCTTCTGCTCCTTGTCCTGGATCATTTCGCTCCACTGGGCCACCCACCCCGGGGTACGACCAATGGCGAACAACACCGTGAACATCTCGGCCGGGATGCCGAGCGCCTCGTAGATGAGGCCCGAGTAGAAGTCGACGTTCGGGTACAGCTTGCGATTGACAAAGTACTCGTCGGCCAGCGCGATCTTCTCGAGCTCCTGGGCGATCGAGAACAGCGGGTTGACGCCGGTGACCTCGAACACGTCGTCGCAGGCCTGCTTGATGATCGTCGCGCGCGGGTCGAAGTTCTTGTAGACGCGGTGCCCGAAGCCCATCAGGCGCTCGTTGCACGCCTTGACGCCCTCCATGAAGGCCGGGATGTTGTCCTTGGTGCCGATCCGGCGCAACATGCGCAGCACGGCCTCGTTGGCACCGCCGTGCAGGGGTCCGTAGAGCGCGGCGATGCCGGCGGCCACCGCGGAGTACGGGTCGACCTGGGAGGAGCCGACGCTGCGGACGGCGCTGGTCGAACAGTTCTGCTCGTGATCGGCGTGGAGAATGAACAGGACGTCAAGCGCGCGCACCAGTCGAGGATCCGCTTCGTACCTGTTCCCGATCTGGAACATCATCGCGAGGAAGTTCTCGGTATAGGACAGCCCGTTGTCCGGGTAGATACACGGCTGGCCGAGGCTGTGGCGGAATGCGAACGCACCGAGAGTCGGCATCTTCGCAATCAAACGGACGATCTGGAGGTGCCGGACCTCCGGATCCTCGATCTCCTTGGCGTTGGGATAGTAGGTTCCCAGCGCACCGATGGCCGACAACAGCATGCCCATCGGGTGCGCGTCGTACCGGAAGCCCTCCATGAACACGCGTACGTTCTCGTGCACGAACGTGTGGTGGGTGATGTCATCTACCCACTGGTCGAGCTGGGCGGTGTTCGGAAGCTCGCCGTTGAGCACCAGATAGGCGACCTCAAGAAATGTGCTCTGCTCGGCGAGCTGCTCAATCGGGTAGCCGCGGTACCTCAGGACGCCGGCATCACCGTCGAGAAACGTGATCGCACTGCGGCAGGAGGCCGTGTTCATGAAAGCCGGGTCATACGTCATGAGCCCAAAATCGGCGGCGTCGGTCTTGATCTGGCGCAGGTCCGTGGCGCGGATCGTGCCGTCGGTGATCGGAAGCTCGTACGACTGACCGGTCCGGTTGTCGGTAATCGTGATCGTGTCCGCGTTCGTCGGCTGCGTCGTCATCCAGTTTGTCCCTTCGATGCGTTTGCGCAGGGGCGGTCCAGGCGTCCCAAGTGTTCGCGAGCAAGTTTATCTATGCGCACACCGTGTTCGAGAAACCAGTCCCCGCCGGACAATGTGTATGCGGTCACGAATGTCGTAGAGGACCTGATCCGGAGAGCCGAGGCCTGGGGTGATCGCCTCGGGTAGGAGGTCAGGTCCTGGCCCGATACCTCGCCCGCAACGCGAAACGGCGTACTTAGCGCTTTCACGCCTGCGTTTCCTGCTGGCAACGTCTACCTGGTCACGATTGGCCAAGATGCAGCGGGCAACTTGGTCATCGGCGGCGTGCGCCTGCGCTGTTACGCCTGTAGCCCGCGCAGGCTGCGCCGAAATGGACCCGGGGGAGATCCGGGCCGTGGGGGTAATCGAACCAACCGGGCGGTCGCACCTCAGTACACCTGCGTCTCTACCTCCTCCAGCACGACGTCGGTGCGCTGTACCACGCCGGCCCGCTTCAGCGCCTCCAGTCGGCGGGGCTCGCGGGAGAACGCTTTGGCGTCGTCGGCGGAGACGAACTCGATCATCACCGCTACGAACGACGGGTTGTCCGGCGGAGCCATCAAACGGTGCCCCGTCGCGCCCAGTTCCGTCCGGAGATCAGCGACCTCGGCGAACACCCTCAGGAACGTCTTCAGGTCGAGCACCTCGTACTCGGCGAGTAGGACGGCCATCGTGTCACCCCCATAGTTGTCTGGCGAGAAGTACCCGAAGCACTTGAACAGCATTTGGGTCGCGCCCAAGAACTCGCTCGAGTAGAAGCGTTCGCCCCGAGGCCTCCTCACCCTGAGCCCGGACCGCCGGACCGGGCTCAGAGACCGCGTGGGGGGTCGTCCGCGTGCTGCGGACCGGGGGGCGCGCTGCGCTACGTGAGGGAGGCCTGAAACGCGGCGGCGTCGTCGTCGATCCTGACGATGTTGCCGACCAGCTCGTCCTGGTGCCCGATGACGTACCGCTCGCCGGTCTCGTCGACCAGGACGTGGCGGCCGTCGGGGTAGCGGTTGATCTGGACGCTGATCCGGACACCCCCGCCGGGCAGCGCCGTCATGTGCAACGGTCGGTGCGTGATGCTTGCTTCGGTGTCGATGGTTGCACGAATGAATCTCATGATTCCTTCCTCGGGAGTGGTCGGAGACTGCCGCGATGGCGGCCCTTCCGGGTCGTGCTGGCGCAACGTCTACTCGGCCAGCGGCCCGGCCGGCATGGAGACCGTTACATATGCAACCAACAACCACCAGCGGTGAGATCCCCGATCCGTTGTCGTTGACGTCACCGATTTGTTGCCGTTGACGTCACGGAGCGCTCATCCGTCGCCGCCCATAGAACTGGCTCCATAAAGCGCGCCACGCCATCCGGAGGTCGTGTCCCCTGAACGGCGACGATCCGTTTCAGGACGCGGGCGCAGGAGCGGGCACGGCGATTAGCTCTTACGTCGTGCCGACGCGCTGACCACGAATGCCACCGCGATCGTCACGGCCTCGACCAGTCCCACCGCGAGCCACCAGGGCTTCGCGTCTTTTGGGGTTTGCACCCTGCGGCCGTAGAGTCCGGAGCCAACCGGGTGTTGCGCGCTGCCCGCGGGGATGCAATCGAGGGCGCGGGCGTGCGACCCGGTGTCGTAGTCGATCGCGTATCCGGCGATCAGCGCGGCCACGCACGACCCCACGATCAGGATCACGGCCCAGGATCTCACGAGCGGTCGGGGTCCCGATGCTTCGCCCACGGCGTACTCATAAGCCACACGGGGTGGTGGATCCCCTATGCCACTAGCGAGGGTGACTGGCGGGGGGTTGAGTTGGCTAGTAGGGGTCGGCGAAACGATCGGCGAAACTCGGACCCCAGCGGGACCAGGCGGAAGCGGGTTTAGGCGACGCGCTTGTTTCGCCGCGACTTAACGAGAGCAGTGATTCCCAGCGCAATCAGTAGCAAGATACAAAGTGGGCCGATAAGCCACGAGGGGTTCCCGTTATTGCCGCCAAGGTTTCCGATGCCGAAGAAAAACACGGCACCGACGATGACCAGGGCAATCGCCGTTTTCCAGCTCACCAATCGCCAGTTCGACAGCATCTGGCGATGCTAACACTCGTCAATCCGACTGCCCCGTAAGCAACTGCTATCAGGCAGCCAGCGGAACCGATCTCGCCGCTTCCGATGCTGTGACAAGTTGCGCCAGGATCGTGAGGTCGACGTGCAACCGCACCCGTTCAGTCCGGCGCAGTTAGCGTCCCAGCACGTGGTGTGCGAGGTGGCTGAGATGGCCGCCGTCGGCGCGCTCGCCGTTCAGCCGGGAGACACGCTCAAGGCGCAGGGAACCTGCGTGGGCGACACGACGATCACAAAGAGCCTGCATCTCACGGGCTCCGGCACGCTCAACGGCGGCAGCTCCGGCAGAATCGTCACGATCGACAGCGGTGTGATCGCCACGATCAAGGGCCTCACGATCACCGGCGGATTGTCGTACGGGGGCATCGAGCAGGCTCCGGCCAATCGCGCAGCTGCTGAGGGCCAGGAGCGCAAGGCGCGGCTGATGGGCCTCGATGCGCCGACGCGGCGGGCTGTCGACGTCATCACGCACGACGCCTTCATGGAGATGATCGGCGACCTGGAGTCGGACGTCGCCCGCATGGAGGCCGAACTAGCCCGCCATGACTCGTAGCGGGTCATCCTGCTGAGCCCGTCGAGCGTCGAGGACATCCTGCCCCTTCCGGGCACGCCCGCGCGGACGCCCTGAATCCCAGACGCGTGCTCTCCCGGACGCGCTCCGAACGGGCCGCCGACCGTATCGATGTCGCCCCAAAAGGTCCACCGCTTGCCGGACCGCGAGCACCGGGACGAGGTTGAGGAGATCGCCTGGCGGCGTCAGCGGCGCCCGCGGTGACCCACGCGAAGCGGCGGGGCCGGGACTTGGTCAGCCGACCCCGCCACCTCCTCGCAAGCCATGCTCACCCGACTGCCGCGGGGAGCAATGGAGCGACGGATGATCATCTTATCGCCGGTATATGGGCAGCTCACGACGAATTGGCTTCGCGCAAGGCGACACGCTCCAAGGCCCGAGGGCGGCCTCACCTAAACGCGCAGCATGCCGCCGGGGCTCTCGCACTCCAACGCGAGCCTGATTCCCAGCCCATCCAGGTGTGCCGCGACCGAGGACTCAGTCCCGAGCTCAGCCGCCTCTGAGCGCAGGACCGTCGCGATCCGACGAAGGGATGCCTCCTCGGCCAACGTCAATGGGCATCGTTCGGACCGCACGCGCACCCAAGAATTGGGGGGTTCTGACCCTCGCTCGCTGGCCATGGCCGAGCCGAGCTGCGGGAGCAACCAATGCTCCCACTCCTCGATCTCAAGGTCCAACCGCTCGGCAAGCCACGTGTTCGGCGGCAGTTCGGCCGCCTCCGCGCTGATCTGCGCGGCCACACGGCGCAGTGCTGCTCGTTCTCGCGCGTCGGGGTCCTGCGGCCATTCACGCCGGTCGATCAGAGTCCTCTGTGTGTTCATGGCGTCCGTACCTCCGGTGTTGTGATGGATGGGCCGCCCCGGCCGACGAGTGGGCCATTGTGAGAAATCGCGATACGCCCAAACGCGACACGCAGGAGACGTCTTCGATCCGCTATCGGTATATCGGCACGGGCAAAGGGACACATCACACTGCGAGGCGGGTCGCAGGGGAGGCCGTCGGCTCTGGGGCGATGGCACTAACGCCCAGTGCCAGCTCCGCGAGGAGCGCCGCCACCACCAGATCGAGCACGTCCGCACCGGGGCCAAATCGGGCAACCTCGCACGCCCACGACCATCCCTTCAACTCGCCTTCGAATGCGCCCCAGGCCGCGTCGGCGATCGCCAATCCGATGTCGTGAAGACATCCCCACCGCGCACGAGAACCCGACTGGCTGGTGTCCAGGCTCCAGGACGTGTCGGAATACTCCGGAAACGCTCAGATCGCGTCTGAGCGAGGATCTTCAGGATGCTGACGGCCATCTCGGCCGGTACGCACCAGCGGTTACGCTCGTCAAGCGCTGGATGCGCGACATCAGGCAGGACGCCTACTCGCAGCAGAAAGTCTGCGGCCTTCCGCCAAGCACGTTCGCCACGATCAGGCCCACACGCCGCCACACAAACCTGGCGATGACCCACCCTGATCGACGTATACCCGGCGGTCGATCCCACGCCCTACCATCCCAATATGTCCATCAAGCAGCGCGGCAGTAACGGGCGCGCCGTCCGCGCCGCCGACACCGTCGCGCAAGACTGGCGGGCATGGGAGCTGCGTCGTCAGCACCTCACCTACCGGGAGATCGGTGCGGAACTCGGAATCGATCCGTCCACGGCGTACGACGCGGTGCAGCGCGCAGAGCAGATGATCCCGACCGAGGGCGCGGCGGAGATGAAGCAGGCGATGTTGGACGAGATGGACCGGATGTCGCGGCATCTGTGGGGCGTCATCGAGCGCCAGCAGTCCGACGACGGTCCGGGGCTCCAGGCGATCGCCCAACTGCTGCGGGTCCAGGAACGTAAGGCGCGCCTCGTGGGTCTCGACGCCCCGACCCAGCGGGCCGTTGACGTCATCACGCACGACGTGTTCATGGAGGCGCTCGCCGAGATGGCGGCCGATTTCGCCCGTATGGAGGGCGAACTGGACGACGTATCCCCGGAACGTTGTTGACGCACCAGGCTTCGGATAGGAAAACCGCTGGGCGACACTCAGGGCTGCGCCCCAAAGGACCGGTGTGGCCCGAGTGAAGCGGGTCTACCTCGACCAGAACAAGTGGATAGACCTCGCGCGCGCATGGGCCGTGACGACGGGAAACGGTTTCAGGACGCATGGCTGACAAGTCGCGCCATGGTCCACGGCGGCGATGTTTCGTTTCCGCTGTCGTCAGTGCACTACATGGAGGTGTCCCACCGGCGGCGGTGGGACTCGCGTTGGAGCCTGGCGGCGACTATGGCGGGCCTTGACCCACCGACAATTACCCCCAATACGCTCCGAGCAAACCTCGCAAAGAGCGCTGTCAACCGCCCGCAACGCCAGAGGACGCCGAGTCTCCAACACCGACCCAAGGACTAGTTTGGAACTACCCGACACGCCAGGTTGAGCGCGTCAATCGCTCCAAGCGTCGGATACGAAGGACTGGGTCACTCCGACAACACTCACGCCCCGGAGAAGGACTCGTCTATGAATCATCACCGTAGGATCGTTGCCAACGCAGCCCGTTCCGTCGGGTCCCGCAAGGGATTCGTATTGGCAGGCGCACTCGGGCTTGCCGCGGTGCCGGTCGTCGCATTTGCGCCGATGGCAGCAGCAACACCGACCCCGTCGTGTGTCGTTGCGATTGGCGCGGCCGCGCCCCACAACTACGGGAACCTGCAGAACGCAGTCAACGCCGACACGGCAAGCCTTCCGCTGACGGTCAAGAGCAACTGTACGGGCGACACCACAATCAGCAAGAGCCTGACAATTACCGGCTCCGGCTCTGGCTGGACGCTCCACGGCGGCAACTCGTCCTCGAAGCCCGGCACGGTCGTCACGGTCTCCAGCGGGTACACCGTCACGATCGCGAAGCTCGACATCACGGGTGGCTACGCGACGGGCAACGGCGGCGGCATCAACAACGCCGGTTCCCTCAAGCTCCGGCGCGACAGCATCTCCCGCAACACCGCCAAGGGCGACGGTGGCGGCATCTTCAACACCGGCACGCTCACGCAGCCCGCTGATCCCAGCGGCGTGAGCATCGACAACAACACGGCCGCCAACGGCGGCGGCATCTACAACGACACCACCAACGACAGCACCGCCACGGTCACGCTGACCAACGGGAGCGTCAACGGCAACACCGCCACCGGCAAGGGCGGTGGCATCTACAACGACGGCGGCAGCAGCACGGGCGCCAAGACCGACACTGCCACGGTCTCGCTGACCAACACGAGCGTCAACAACAACAAGGCCACCAACGGCGGCGGCATCTTCAACGACGGCGCAAGTGGCGTCGATGCTGGGTGGTATGCGCCGAACCAGAACCTCGCCAGGGTCACGCTGACCAACGCGAGCGTCAATGCCAACACCGCAACCGCCAACGGCGGCGGCATCTACAACGACGGCGGCAGCGGTCTGAATTCCGGCCCCAACGTCGCCACGGTCGCGCTCAGCGGCACGAGCGTTAAGGGCAACAAGGCCGCCAACGGCGGCGGCATCTACAACGACGGCGGCACTGGCGGGTTCACCCAGTACTGGGGTACCCCTTCGCTTGTTGCTGGTGACACCGTCAAGGTCACGCTCAGCAACTCTGACGTCACGAGCAACACCGCAACGGGCAACGGCGGCGGCATCTACAACGACGGCGGCACCGACATCTACGGCAACGGTGACACCGCCACGGTCACGTTCGCCAACGCCCCACACAAGGGTACGAGCGTCACAAAGAACAAGGCCACCTACGGCGGCGGCATCTACAACACCAATGACGGCGGAGCCGCGACGGTCACGCTCAGCGACACCTCGACGAGCGTCACCAAGAACACCGCGACGGCCAGCGCCACGGCGGGCGGTGGCATCTACATCAGCAGCGGCACGGTTACCGGCCACACTTCCGACGTGTTCAAGAACACGGGCGGCAATATCAACCCCTAGCCGCACTGTGCATCAGGAAGGTCCGCCCCCTGGCGGGCCTTCCTGGGCTACCGTCCTGGGCGCCGATCGCGATCAGGTGCGCAAGCCGCCACGGTTCATCGGCGTTGCACGCCATGATCGGTGAAGCCACCTCTAGGCCCCGGTACGCGCCTGGAGTCGGCCCGCAGGCGCTCGATGTCGGCCACCGCCCCCGGTGCGTCCACCCGAACCTCTACCAGCGCCGACCGAACCGCCGCGAATCCTTGAGCCACGACCAGGATCATCGAGCGACCCTAGGGGCCGGGTGCAGTCACCCCTCAGTGGCCCATCCCAGCTCGCAGGCCACGATCGGCTCAGGGAAGCCGCGCAGCTCAATCGCGGTGCGCGGGCCGAAGGTGAAGTTCTTGCCGATCGCCAGGTCGGCCACCGCGCCCGCGATCATGATCTGGGTCGCCTGAGCGTAGGCGCAGAGTCGCGCGGCGAGCTGGACCGCGGCGCCGAACAGATCGCTCCCCTCGGCGACCGGCTCGCCCGCGCTCAGCCCGATCCTCACCGCCATCCGCCCGCCGGGCTCGCTGTCGGCGTTGTGGCGGGCGAAACCGCGCTGGATCTCGACCGCCGCGCCGAGCGCGTTCTGGACCGATGCGAACGACGCCATGATGCCGTCGCCGGTGTGTTTCACCTCGCGCCCGCGTTGGCCCGAGAGAGCTTCGCGGATGACCGCGTCGTGCATCCGCAGCAATCGCATCGCGCCTTCATCGCCGAGGCGCTGGGTCATGTTGGTCGAGCCTTCGAGATCGGTGAACAGGATGCTTCGAAAGGCGCTCTCGGGAGCGCGCCCGGTCGCGGTTGGGTCGTCGAGGCGGCCGAGAAACCCCTGGGCCGCCTCGGCATCGACCGGGATGATTTCGTTGGCGATGAGCCCGTGGCCGTCGCGATGGACCGCCTGGGCTGCCTCGGCGTTCGGCGCCTCGCTCAGACAGAACGCCGCCTGGCGCTGGTAGTCGAACCAGAACGACATGTACCGCACCCCGTAGCGCTCCTGAAGCCCGAGATCCTGGAGGTGCGCGGCGGCGATGTCCTCAGCGCTCGCGCCGGTGAGGTCATGTCGGTCCATGAAGAACGCCATACGCCGCAGTCTGCCCCATCGTGGCGTCGTTCGCACGCTGACTCGGGATGCCACGGGCTCATGAGCGAGATGAAGGGCGCGCACGAGCAGTTGACCGAGCTGATCGCGCTGGGGCCGATAAGCGCCGACGAGGCGCGCCAGATCGGAGCCGCGCTCGACGCCGTCGTGGCGGAATGGATCGTGGCGCGAGCCACCGTGGAGGAGGCCGCCTGATGACCGAAGGTGAGTGGAACAATGTCTGGGAGAACCGGCTGCGCCACATGGCCAAGCCCCAGGGGCTGGAGCCGACCAAGACCCGCCGCATGGACCCGCACGCGATCGACTACGGACAGATCCTGCGGATCGACGCCCGCAGTCGCGAGCCCGTCGCCGGGCCGTTCGACGCCAAGGCGCTGGACGGGATCGAGCGGTGGCTGACTAGGGACCCCTGAGCCCGTGGTCGCACCGTGGTCGCACCAGGTTGCCAACCGGTGCATACCGGTGCGTAGGGCGCATCCCCGAAAACCGCATGAACACGCGGTTTCTGCGCGCATGGATATGCACCGTTACGCACCGGATTTGGCCTCCGGAGCCAAAGGTCGCAGGTTCGAGCCCTGTCTGCTCCTTCCCCACGCCTCACCGTCCGCGACAAGATCAGGCCGACCCCAGCGCCCCGGTGGTCGTCGCCGAGTCGGGTGCCGCCACCGCTGGCTGGAACGCCCGCGTGAACCGGGCCGCCTGCGCGGAGGCCGGACGTGCGCGCAGGTAGCGCGCCGGTGGTCGCGAGGGCTGAGTGGCCCATCGCGTCCTTGATCGAGACCAGGTCGATCCCGTGGGCGGCCAAGAGCGACCCGTAGGTGTGGCGCAGGTCGTGCCAGCGCAGGGGTCGCAGCCCGGCGGCAGCCTGGGCGCGGCGGAAGCGACGCCGGAGCGCCGAGTGGTCGAGCGTCCTGCCGAGGGCGTTGCAGAACACCAGCTCATCAGGGTCGGTGAAGTCCAAACGGTGGCTGACGCGATCGAGCGCGGCGGCGGCCGGATCGACGAGTGGAACCAGGCGCACGCGGCCTGACTTGGTCGACGTCTCGATCCCGGCGCTCATGGCGCGGCCGACCGTGATGATCTGCCCGGCGAAGTCGACGTCGCGCCAGCGCAGCGACAGCAGCTCCCCGAGCCTTAGACCCGCGTAGGCGGACACGCGCACCATCTCGGCGTCCTGGAGGTCCTCGGCGCGTTGGGCCTCGCGCTCGGCGACGCTCACGACCTGTTCCCTGGCGGTGCGGTGCCGTCCCTCGGCCATCGCCCGCGCCAGCGCCTCGACCTCCTCGATGCGGTAGTACACGAGCGAACCTTCGACCTTTGGCTCCGAAGCGTTCATCGGCCGGGACCATAGGGACACGACCGGACAACACAACGGCCTCGCTATGCGGTTTTTGCTCCGGCCGGGCTATGTGGATTGCCGTCAGTTTCCGATCCGGCATGCGCACGGTATGCGCGCGGCCAGCCCCACCGTGCGTCCACCAGGTTGTGAGATCCCGGTCCATCCGCCCCAGGGCCTAGCCTCCCCTCAGTAGTCAGCGCGACCAAACATGGGGGCAACGTCAATGAGTTGGCTTGAGGGGAAGTGGACCCAGCAGTTCGCCGTCAACGACAGCGTGTTCGTGCGCGCCGTCACCACCGAGATCGTCGTCGGTGTCCAGAACAGCGGCGCCGTCGATGGCAGCAAGGACGCGACTGCCTTGTTGGTGGAGGGGTACCAACAGCAACTCGCCGACTGACATAAGCGACACACCGCGCGCTCAGGGCGACCGCGGGAGGTCGGCCGCGCATAGGGGACCATCGGCCTCCGTCCGCCGATGGTCCTAGGCTCGCGCCAAACGCGAATCGGGGTAGCGATGGCGAACACCAGGATCGATCTGGCCATCGGCACGCTCGTCACCGCCGTCGTCGGGGCAATCGGCGCGTATCAGTGCTCCAGCGTCTACAGCGACGAGAAGAACGACGAGTCGCTGAATCCATACACGGCGCTCACGCCGGAATGCGCTCCCACGGGTGCGTGTACGCGGCGGCCAGCCCCCCACCGGCGAAGGTCTGGCGAACCTCGGCGGTACGTGTCTATTCTTGGCTCTTCGGGGGTAGTCGTGGGTCTTCCACGCCTTACTCGATCCCGAAACTGCGCTTGGGAAGAGAGATCAGGGCCCTACGAGGATCGTGCGTTCACGCTCTTCTGAAGTGCCGTACTTTCGGTGTCTCGGGCCGCAGCCCAAATCCCTTATCACCGCAGCGATTCCGGGGCGTCCGGAGTGCCTGGCCACCCACGGGAATGCCCGAAGAGCCCTATTCTCGACGAGCTTCGTCGAAGGACCGACCGTGTTCGGACAAGGCGCGGAGATGAAGGTCCGCAAGTTCGAGGTCCGCAGCAGGGTCGCCGGAACGAGCGACGGCGACCGCCATGGTGACGAGCGTACCTGAGGAGCTATGTCGAATGACACGCCTTGCGAACGAGATCCACCCCAGCATGCCGCCGAGCGGGACTCGGCGACGGCCACGTGGGTACCACGGCGCGGAGGGAAGGGGCAAGCCGCTCTACCACTGGCCCGATTTCATCCACGAGGGCGCGCGCATGATACCCACGGAGTGCGCGGCAGAGATGAAGCTGGACATGCTGGACGAGATGGACCGCATGTCGCTATCTGTGGGGCGTCGTCGAGCGCCAGCAGGTCTGCGTCGATCACGGAAACGTCGTCATGCAAAAGGGCCAGATGGTCATCGGTGACGGCCCTGGGCTCCAGGCGATCGCCCAACTGCTGCGGGTCCAGGAGCGCACGGCGCGGCTGATGGGTCTCGACGCGCCGACGCGTCGCGCCGTGGACGTCATCACCCGCGACGTCTTCATGGACGCGGTGGCCGACCTGGAGGCCGGCATCGCCCGCAAGGAGGCCGAGTTGGAGCGCGAACCCTGACCCTGGTGGTGACAGTCGTGAGACACAAGGGACGAAACCGCCCTGCTTGGTGCTGCCGTTATCGTGTGCGGAGTGATGAGCGGGTCGCGCCAGAAGCTGCGACGCTCGTTCGCACGCCTCCGGAACCCTTGGCGCGCGGCACTGGCGCTTGCCCTCGTTGTCGCCGGTGCCGCGATTGTCGTGGTGTTCACGAGATCGACGGCGTCCGGCGGAGGATGGGACGTTTCCTGGTTGCAGTGCACCAGTTCGGCAAGCACTGAGGCGTTGCCGGGCAGTCCGACGATCGGGATCGTCGGGGTCAACGATGGACGCCCGTATACGACGAACCCCTGCCTGAAAAGCGAACTCGACTGGGCGGGGAACGCGGCGCAGGTCTATCTCAACACCAACAATCCAGGGCCTGGGTCCGCAAAGTGGCCGACGACCACCCAAGCTGGACCTGAGAAATGCGTGCTCACCAAGTCCAAGGGCACAACTGCAACACCGTCGTGCGCATACGACTACGGGTGGAACGCGGCAGTTAGCGCCTACACGACGCTCACGAGCGCGCTGACGGGCCGATCGAAGCATCCACAATCTCTGGAGTGGTGGCTGGATGTGGAATCCGCGAATACGTGGCTGTCATCGACGACGCTGAACACCGCGTCGATCGACGGCATGATCGCCTACCTGAACGCCCAGCGCGTCGCGAGCGTCGGGATCTACGCAAACCCGAAGGATTCACACACGATCTTTACCGCTTCCTCGGCCTTTCCCCCGGGCACATTGAGTTGGCTCTCCACCGGCGAAACGACGCTCGTGGCTGCCCTGAGCCATTGCAGCTACCCAGGGTTTACGCATAATGGGGTGGCGCTCGTGCAGTACTTGCCGAAGACCCCGGCACTTGACGCCGACGCCCCGTGTGTCGGATATATCTCGGGCCAACTCAACACGGTCGCGGGCGTGGCGACCGCGGACTTGACGGTGAACCTGACGCATCCCGCGCCCGTGGGCGGCGTGCGTCTGACACTCAGCTCGAGCTCGCCCGCGGGTCGGTTTTCGTTGACCGGCCCAGCGGGCGCGAGCTCGGCGGCGACGGTGATGGTCACGATCCCCGCAACCGAGCGCACGGCGACGTTCTCGTACTGGGATACTCATGCCGGGTCCCCGAGCATCGTTGCCGCTGGGACAATCGGGCGAATCGCCAACGTCGCCACGATCGTTCCCGGTCCGGTCGGCGGCTAGTACATCTCGCCAAGCAACCTTGCCTTCGCGGCGGGCTCAGCACTCACGGTCACGGTTCGTCGGCGGGTTGCCCGGGGAGTTGTCCCTGAAGCTGAGCCAGCGGCTTCGGCCCCGCCCAGATTGGAGGAGCGCCGTCGCGATTCGTCGCAGTCGTGGCCGTGCGTGTCTAGGGATTCACCATGGTGACCGCCGGCGTGGTGCCCGGCCTCTGACCAGCGCACTGCCTGACCGATGACGCGAGGACGGCGTGCGACACCGGCACGTCCTGGTCAGCACGCCCGGCGGAGAGGCAACCGATGAGCCGGTTGCCGGGGCTGGTGGCCTCGCCGACTTGTCCAGTTCCTTCGTCCGAAGTCCCCAAGACCGGCGAACTCTTTCCGGGTTTGAGGATCGAGTCGTCGCCGCTGACGCCCTGCGTGCAGGCAGCGTTGTAGCACTCAAAGACGTGCAGTCGGATGCTGGTGTCGTTGACCACGACGACGCGCGATCCGGCGTCGGAAGTGAAGAACAACAGATCAACCATGCTGACGCAGAGCACCGCGGCAAGCGCCCAAAGCGGCCAAACCCAGAGCGGGATCGCCCGGATCTTCCGACGCATGTTGTTCCCACTCTCGCCGGTCGTCATGGTCAGAACGAGTATGGGCCGTCGGCCACCATGTCAATCTCTAGGGACCGTGGCACTGCCCGCCCCGGGTCGGCCTCGGCCCGCGGCACCGCACTGGCCGACATGCTGCATGACGGCCCAGAACCGGGCCGCGCGCGTCGCGCCATCGTGCAGATCACGCCCCGTCCCGGGGCCGAGCGGTCTGCGCACAGATTTACAGGTTCATAACCAGCGGCCACGCCACAAGCACGTACGCTTGCGAGCGACTTTCCTGCAATTGCTGATAAGAAGCCGTCCTGCGCCGCCCCACCGCCGATCGTCCGGTCCGTCTCCATTGGTCGAAACGCACGGCCGCAGCCTTCGGCATGGGCGGCTCGACCACGCTGCTCGCGTGGCTTGCCACCGGCTGCGGCGTGAGTTCGGTATCTGGAGTCGCACTCGACTCGCTCGAACCTGAAAACGCTCGCCGCCACACCTTTTACCGGCGTCCAGACCGATATCCCCCTTCGCGAAGCACCGAGGGCTGCGCAGGGTACCGCCGAGGGTGCTACCGGGCAATCACTCAACGCGTCTGGCGTGATCACGCTCAAGCTCGGCACAACGCCCGCAGTCGTCACGACACCGTAAGGGCTCCCAAGCGGTGAGCCGTAGACGCCAGTTGCCGCAGCTGGCTACCAAAGCCCGGCCCGGCGTCCGAGAGTCTGCCACGGCCACCGTCGATCCTGGCCGCGCTCGGATCGAGGGTCCGGCACCCGTGTCATGAAGGTCTACGAGCGCCGAGGTCCGTTCAGAGAGCGCGACTGTCGTCGCGACCGCGTTGACCGCGCTCGACGCTGCCTAAAACACGCCGAATCCCCGTCACGAGGCTGAGACGGTCGTTGACGTCGATGGGCCCGTGACCGTATCGCGCCGCGCGACGGGGATGACGATCCGGCGGTTGCGGGTCTCCGAGTGGGACCCGGGCCTGGTCATCGTCCTGGCCGCCGCCGTCGTGTTCGCGGGCGTAACACCCGCGCGATGGCTGTGTGTCGCACAACCGGACCGCGTGCGTCGACCACCGAGCGAACATCTGCGGCCGGACCGTCACACCGATGCCACCAACAATGGCTCAACGGCCACTATCCTCGGAAAAATGAGTGGACGACATTGGCCGCGCCGCCACTGGAAGTTGCTCCTCAACCTGGTGACGCTCGCAGCGCTCGCGATCTTCATCGTTGCGATCCGCCGGCAGTTGGTCGCAACGTTTCAGGCCCTGGGGCATGTCAACGCCTGGGTTCTGCTGCTGATCGTACCGATCGAGGCCCTCAACTATCACGCCCAGGCACGCTTGTATCAGCGCCTATTTGGGATTCTTGGTCATCACCTCTCGTATACGTTTCTCTATTGCGCGTCACTGGAGCTGAATTTCGTTAACCACGTCTTCCCGAGCGGTGGTGTCACCGGGATTTCATATTTTGGCGTGCGGATGCGCCAGGGCCAAGATATGACGGGGGCGAAGGCGACTCTGGTGCAATTCATGAAGCTCGGACTGACGTTGCTCTCGTTTGAGCTAGTGCTGGTCGTTGGGTTCCTGTGCCTCGCCGTAACTGGGCGGCTGAGCACCGTCGCGATAGTGATTTCCGCCGTACTCACGACCCTGCTGATGATAGCGACGATCGCCGTTGCCTCGATTGCTCGCAACAAGCGCCGAGTGAATGATTCGATTAGCGGGCTTGCCCCAGCAGTCAACCACCTGGTCCACCTCGTGCGGCGCAACCATCCGGAAACGGTCCGCA
The DNA here is from genome assembly GCA_963842065.1 of uncultured Thermoleophilia bacterium. Classification (GTDB taxonomy): domain Bacteria; phylum Actinomycetota; class Thermoleophilia; order Miltoncostaeales; family Miltoncostaeaceae; genus CAITWD01. Next base: position 216,415 of record CAWJEW010000009.1, read on the forward strand.
TTGCTCGGGCACACCGTATCGTGGACGAGCTTTACGCCAGTTATCACGAGATCGAGCAGGACATACGACGTTTGAAGGCACCGTTCTGGTACGCGCTCCTCGCCAATATCACCGAGGTCGCAGCGATCTATGTCGTGTACATCGCGTTTGGCCGATGGGTCAACGTGGGGGCCATCATCTTGGCCTATGCGGTGGCGAATTTTGCCGGTCTGGTGTCCGTTCTTCCGGGTGGTGTCGGCATCTACGAGGCGCTAATGACTGCGGTATTGGCGACCACGGGCGTCTCAGCCGTGCTGAGCCTGCCGGTGACGGTGATGTATCGCGTCATCAATACGCTCGTGCAAGTCCCGCCCGGGTGCTATCTGTATGAGCGGACGTTGGGTCGCTCCAAGACGCCGTCCGAGCTGTGCGCTGACGTTCGGCAGCGGGTCGCCGCAGACGGGCGTCAACCATTCCGCGCTTTCGGCCAGCCGACGCCCGCGATCCGCCTTTCCGAGCTGAGCTCGCGCCAGTGAGGCGATGGCGTGGCGACGGCAGCGACACGCGGGGTGCGACGGCGAGCGCCAACGCCGGCAAGAGGCGTGCACGAGGGCGGCGCAGGAGACACCGCCGCCCGTCTGCGCCAGCGGGGCAAGGCACCCTGCGGCCAGACGGAAGGACCGGAGCGCGATCCGCCGCCGCGCCGTGCCACTGGAGACCTGTGCCGCCGGCACCATCGCGGGGGCCTGGGCGTCGACGCAGCCACGCCCGCGGAAATGGTCGCCTTGACCGCGTCGCGGCCGTGCCCGCCTCGCCGGACACTGCGACAGAACACCCGAGCATCTCCGGATGACACAGCGCAGTCGACTAGACTGCTCCCCGTGCAGACCGCGGTCTGTCACGTGAAACGGGTCCAGTATGGACTACAGACCCCTGAAGATGCAGCGGCCCGGAGCGACACACAGGACAGTGCAACATGTGAACCCCGCCGAATGTCTCGTCGGGAAGTTGACGCACGATAAGTCGGCAGCCTATTTCATCCAGTATGAACATCGGTTTAGTTTGCCCGTATAACATCAATCGTTATGGCGGCGTGCTACAGGTCGTCCTGGCGCTGCAGCGGGGGCTGGCGGATCGCGGCCACACCGTTCGGATAATTACGCCCCGGCTCCGCGATCAAGACTTGCCAGACCAACCAGACGTCATCTATCTCGGCACCTCGACCGACGTGCGCTTGCCAGTCAATACGACTACTCAGTTTTCGAGTCTCGACGCCACGAAAAGAATCGACGCGATCATGGCGTCCGAGAACTTCGACATATTGCACTTCCATGAACCCTGGGTTCCACTGCTGAGCCGCCAAATTCTGCTACGCAGTAACGCGGTAAACATCGCTACATTCCATGCGAAAATGTCCGACGCGCTGCTCACGCGAACATTGATCCGGCTCGTGAACCCGTATATGAAGTCCGTTATAAAACACCTCCACGTGTTGACTGCTGTGTCGCACGCCGGAGCTGAGTACGCAGCGGGGCTGACCACAAAACGTATTGAAATCATACCGAATGGAATTGACCTCGAAAGTTATCGGGCGACCAGACGGCAGCGCACGGCTGTCGACGGGCAGTCCATATTGTTTATCGGGCGCCTGGAAGGTCGCAAGGGCGTCAAGTATCTACTGAAAGCCTTTCAGATTCTCACGCAGACGAATCCGGACGTGCGGCTGGTCATTGCCGGGGACGGCCCTGACCGGGAAAAGCTCGAGTCGTTAGCCAAGGAGCTTGGGCTGCGGAATGCCACCTTCCTGGGGTATGTCACCGAGCAGGTGAAGTTGGACCTACTGGCTGCCGCCAGCGTGTTCTGTTCGCCCGCGCTCTTCGGTGAAAGCTTTGGCATCGTGCTGCTGGAATCGATGGCTGTCGGCGCGGTGGCTGTCGTTGGGAACAATGCAGGCTATGCCGCGCTGATGCAGGGCACTGGCGCCATATCGATCACCAACGCGGAGGACTCGGTCGAGTTCGCCAATCGCTTGAACCTGCTATTGAACGACGCCAAGTTGCGCGCGGTGTGGAAGAAGTGGGCTCAGACCTACGTAGAACAGTTCGATTACGCGAACATTGTCGAGCGGTACGAGGCTCTCTACGAGTCCGCGCTGCAGCGGTATGGCGACTGACGGGAGATATCTTCGGGTCGGTTTGGTGCTGGATGCGTCGCTGTACCCACAGGGCGGCGTGCAGCAGTACGTGATGACGGTCGGCAAATGGCTATGCGGGCAGGGTCATGAGGTGCACTATCTTGTCGGCGACGCTGACCAGTGCGACCTGGGCGGCGTGCACGGCCTGGCGCGTAACGTCGCCGTGCGCTTCAACGGCAGCCGGCCAAGCATCCCGTTGCCAACGTCGCGTCGCAAGCTGCGCGACTTCCTTGGCACCATGCAGCTCGATGTGCTGCATGTGCAGATGCCGTATAGCCCGTTCTTGGCGCAGCCCTTGATTCTTGAGGCCGATGATCGGACCTGTGTCGTTGGGACATTCCATATTGCGCCGTACAATCGCTTCGTCGCCGCGGGGGGTAGGGCGCTGGGTCTTTGGCTGCGACGTTCCGTGGGGCGTTTTGACGAGGTCGTCAGCGTATCGGCCACGGCCGCAGACTTTGCCCGCAACATGTTTGGCATTGAGACGCGGGTGCTGCCGAACGTCATCGACTATGCGCGGTTTCACGATGCCGCGCCGTTCCCCGCAGGCACCGACGATCGACTGACGATGCTGTTCCTGGGGCAGCTGGTTGCCCGCAAGGGCTGTGAGGTGTTGCTCGCCGCAATCGCACGTCTCATCAACGAGCCCGGCGTGCCGCGGTTCCGGCTCCTGGTATGCGGCGCGGGGCCCTTGCACACGAGGCTGGAGCGGTACATCCGGAACCACGACCTGACCGGCACGGTCACGCTGGTCGGCTTCGTGCCGGAGCGGGAAAAGCCGCGCTATTTCGCCTCGGCAGACATCGCGGTGTTTCCCAGCGTGGCAGGGGAGAGCTTCGGGATCGTGCTGCTGGAAGCCATGGCGAGCGGCCGAGCAGCCGTATTGGCGGGTGATAACCCCGGCTACCGCTCCGTTCTGGCACCGCGGGAGGAGCTGCTGTTCGACCCCCGCGACCCCGCGGATCTCAGCAGAAGACTGCGGCTCCATCTGACCGATACGACGCTGCGGCGACAGATGGCGAGCTGGGGAGCTACCTACACCAGAGGATTCGACGTTGACATCACCGGGCGTCGGCTTGTGGACATCTACATGCACGGGGTGCTCCGGCGCCAACGGTAAGCGCAACGGGGCGATGCAGGGTGCCCTCGTGTCGGACGCCAGGCGTTGTCCCGGTCAACTTGAGGTCCCCGGATCTCTGGTGACGCTGATAAGTCCTTAGGGCGCAGTCGCATGGTGTCGAATATCCGATCATGGTCGTCCCCATGGTCTGGGGGTTCGCGTGCGGTCGCCAATCCGCCGCCTTCGCGCTCCCCGACGACTGGCACTAGTGATCTCCGACAATAAGCCCCGCTTGCGCAGGGCTTATTCGAGGGGCATTCCGTGGGTGGCCAGGCACTCCGGACGCCCCGGATCGCTGCGGTGATAAGGGATTTGGGCTGCGGCCCGAGACACCGAAAGTACGGCACTTCAGAAGAGCGTGAACGCACGATCCTCGTAGGGCCCTGATCTCTCTTCCCAAGCGCAGTTTCGGGATCGAGAGGCGTGGGCGCTCGAGGCTATGGCGAGACCCAGACTCGAACTGGGGGCACGACGAGTTTCCGACCTTGCCTTGTGCGTCGCGTGGTCGGTCGCGGGCGACCGACCAGCTTCCGGGCGCACCGGGTTCCATCCCACGGTCCGTGGTCGCGCCGCCCACGTCTCAGGGTGAATGGTTGGGTACCGCCTCCCGCACCCATCGAGGGCGGGAGACCCTCCCTCGACATCGAGATCACGAATCTCGGGTCGGAAGCGGCGACTGTCCGAATGGCAGGCTTCAGATTCGACGCCACTCGGCATCTGTTCGACAAGATGTTTACCGGGTCGTGGTCCGGACTGGAGCGGGGGCACACCGCGGCGATGCTGATCTGGGAGCCGGAGGCGATCACCATCCCTCCTCACGAAGTGCGCCGGATGGTTCAGGATCTTCCGGACCTGGCACAAGGCGCCCATCTCGATTTCCCGATCCGGGCGTTCGCGGTCGATACACACGATCGGACCTGGTGGGCGACGGGTGAAGCCTGGGCCCAACTGCGCATGTGGTCCTCGGTCCCTGACGACTCCTCCGTAGTGCGATGGCCCGCGGCCGTAACAACGATCCTCGCTCCGCTGAACGTCGACAGGTCACGGCTGGCGTTTAAGATGACCACTGAGACGCGGCCAGCCATTGCTCGGCACACGACCACGAGCCGCTGAGACCCGGGTGGGACCGCCTCATGGCAACGACTGAGATCCTGTGGTCGCCCGCGCCTGACGCACGAGAGCGCACGCGTATCGGTCGGTATCAGCGGTGGCTGGATGAGAACCGCGGGCTCCGATTGGCTACTTACGACGAGCTCTGGCGGTGGTCGGTCGATGACCTCGAGGGGTTCTGGACCTCGATCCGGGATCACTTTGGGGTCATCGACCACGGCCGACCGGGAGGTGTCCTGGCCCATGCGAAGATGCCCGGTGCCGAGTGGTTCCCCGAGGCACGGCTGAACTACGCGGAGCATGCTCTCCGAAGAGGTGCGGAGGGCGTGGTGTTGCGGGCCGAGTCGCAGACTCGGGGGCCCTCGGCGCTCACGGAACCGGCGCTGCGGGATCTTGTGGCGCGCGCGGCCGAAGGACTCCGCCAGCTCGGCATCACGCCGGGGGACCGCGTGGCCGGGTACGTCCCCAACATCCCCGAGGCCCTCGTGGCGTTCCTGGCGGCGGCCAGCCTCGGCGCGATCTGGACATCGTGCCCACCGGACTTTGGCCCGCGCGCCGTGATCGATCGCCTCAGCCAGGTCGCCCCCACCGTGTTGCTCGCCGTCGACGGTTATTGCTACGGCGCGCAAGCCTTTAGCCGGCTCAACGAACTCGTCGCAATCCGTCGGGAGCTGCCGTCGCTCCGCGCGGTGGTGCTCATCCCGTACCTGGACGAGGCCGCCAAGGTCGAGGACGCCGTGCCCTGGAGGGAACTCGTGGCCTATCCGGCCCCCCTCACCTTTGCGGCGCTGCCCTTTGCCCACCCGCTCTACATCCTGTTCTCGTCGGGCACCACTGGCCTCCCAAAGGCGATCGTGCACGGGCACGGGGGGATTCTGATCGAGCACCTCAAGGCGCTCGCCCTTCACCACGATCTGGGGCCTCGAGGATCGCTTTTTCTGGTACACGACGACCGGCTGGATGATGTGGAACTACCTCGTCTCCGGTCTCTTGGTGGGTGCGGAGACGGTCCTCTTCGATGGACACCCGACCTACCCGGATCCCCTGACCCTCTGGAGGCTCGTCGAACGGGCGGGGATCACCTATTTTGGGACAAGCGCTTCGTTCATCCTCGCCGCTCGCAAGGCCGGGCTCCGGCCCGGGCGTGACCTCGATCTTGGCTCCCTGCGCGCCGTTGGGTCCACCGGCGCGCCCCTTTCCGCCGAGGGCTTTCGCTGGGTCTACGAGGCGGTGGGATTGGACCTCCAGCTCGCTTCAATCAGCGGCGGAACAGATCTCTGTACTGCGTTTGTGGGGGCCTCCCCGCTCCATCCGGTGCGAGCGGGCTGGATCGCCTGTCGGTGCTTGGGAGCGAAAGTGGAGGCGTTCGATGCCACCGGGCGCCCGGTGTGCGACGAGCTGGGCGAGTTGGTCATCACTCGACCGATGCCTTCGATGCCGGTCGCGTTCTGGAACGACCCCGATGGTCACCGCCTGCGCGACGCGTACTTCGCCACCTATCCCGGCGTCTGGCGCCACGGGGACTGGATACGGATCGCTCCGGACGGGAGCTGCCAGATCACTGGCCGCTCGGACGCGACCCTCAACCGGGGCGGCGTGCGCCTGGGGACCAGCGAGTTCTACGCGGTGGTCGAGGGGTTCCCCGAGGTGGCGGACAGCCTCGTCATCCATCTGGACGACCCCAGTGGTGGACCCGGCGAGTTGCTGCTGTTCGTGGTTCTTCGGGGCGGTGCAGAGCTTGATGACGGGCTGCGCGCACGCATCGCCACAGAGCTGAGAGCAGCGCTTTCACCGCGTCACGTGCCTGACGACATCCGGGCCGTCGCGGCGGTGCCTCGCACCCTGTCAGGGAAAAAGCTAGAGGTGCCCGTCAAGAGGATTCTGACCGGCGAGGCACCTGCCTCGGTCGTGAGCGAGGGGGCCCTCGCGGATCCGCGGGCACTGGAGCCGTTCGTCTCGCTGGCCGAGCGGCGCCCCTCTCGCTTCCGCGCCGGCGGAGCAGCCGGCTCCGCCTGAAATCGCGTGGGGAGCCCTCCCTGGATCGGGGGATGGAGGAGATGGCCCGACCCCATTTGTTGGTCAAATGGCTGATCTGGCATCGGGATCGGGGGCAGGTCACCCCGGCTCCAATCCGTTGAAAGGCAACGGATTGGAGCCGCTTCGTGCGGCCGCATGGCATCTCGGACAGGAGCACGTTTAGGGCCCCGCCATGGCATACCCACGCTCCGACGGACCTCCGTGCGACATAACTCGCACGGTGCGCATTCGAGCGGCCGAGATGCGGGGTTCCCCGATGGCGGCGCGGTGGCGTCCCTGGGATGCTGCCTGGACCGATCGAACGCCGGGCCTTGCGGGCGCCGCGCCTTTTCCTATCGGGTGATGCCCCCAAAGGTTCCCTGGGGGGGGTTTACTTGCATGGGCGCTGCGAATGATAGGCGCGCGTCGGTCGAGGGTGTGCCGACGCTCGAGCCTTCCCGCTACGGAGACCGTTCGCTCGTCGCCTCCCGTCTCAAGGACATGTCAGGCGAGCGAGGCACGGAGGCCGGCGTGCACGACAATTCGTTTCCTCCGGGACTGCGCAAAGCCGAACGCGATGACGCGTGCAGGGGTGCCTCGCGGTGGCTTTCCGGCTTACTGGGGGCGCATGGGTCTCAACACCGGAGGTCATCACGATGAGCACCCAGGCTGTCCCGACCCGCGGGCGCAAGGGGTCACAGGGACTGGACGCGCGCAAGCAGGCGGCATTGCGCCGGGTGGCCGCTCAGATGATCGTGGACGCGCGCAAGCGGGCGGCAATGCGCCGGGTGACCGCTCCGATGATCGCGGACGCGCACGAGCGGGCCTCGTTGCGTCGGGTGACCGCTCCGATGATCGTGGACGCGCACGAGCGGGCGGCATTGCGCCGGGTGGCCGCTCAGATGATCGCCGAGGCGGCCGAGCTGTCGCCCACAACGTGGGTCGCGGGCCGCCTGCGCCTCGAAGTCGATGACTGGGGCGAGCGAGTGCTCCCCGAGCTGGCCTTGCTCATGGCCGTTGACCGCAGGCAAGGCTCGGCCCAGTCCTGGGTGCGCGTGCGCTCGGACCGCTGTCCGTTGACGTTGGAGGAAGAGGCGTGTCTTCGCCGGGTCGCGGCGCTCCTTCGGGCCGAAGCGACCGAACTTGGGCCCGAGTCCTCAGTAGGGGCACGCCTGGATTCATGGGGCATCCGGCTTGCGCTGGAGTGCGAGAACCCCAGCAGGCCGGGGCTCGTTTAAGGATCTCGCGGTCGACCTCCAGTTCGGCCACTCGGCGCCTGAGCGCCCGGTGCTCGTTCGACTCGGCGGACTCGATCGCGAACCGGGCGGGGTCGGTTGCCGCGCGATCGACTCCGTTGTTTGTCACCCAGCGGGCGAGGCTGGCTTCGCCGATGCCCAGCCCACGTGCAATCGCGGCGGTGGATCGGCCGGACGATCGCACGAGCGCGAGCGTGTCAGCTTTGAACTTCGGCGAGAACTGCCGGCGGCGCTTCCGCACCTCTTCGACGTGCCCTCCCCGAACGACCGCCGCCCCGCGATGAGCAGCCGTTGATCGTGTTCCCGCCGGATGGAATTGGTGATCCGCCAGCGGCCCTCAGACGTTCTTAGAGGTCGAACCCCTGCCAGGACGACCGGCGCGCTCTGCGAGCTGCTCAGATCTGGCCGTGTATTCCTCCAGCCACCCCTCCGCCGTGGGCACACCACCGGCACACCAGGTTGTGAACCCTGGGGAAACGCCGGGGCCGCCGTCCGCCCAGAACACCGTAACGGAGGCCGTTTCGCTCCCGGCCATGCCCTGCGGTTCCCACAAACATCGGCCTCCGGGGCCAAAGGTCACAGGTCCGAATCCTGCCGCGGTGTGCATCCCAACAGGCGGTGTGGGAAGCCGCCGAGCGGGAGTCCACCGGGATATCGTCGTGGTATCAAGGCAAGGCGTGCGCCTGTTGCCATGGGCCACCCCTTTGCGCCTTGAATGGTCGGTGCCCACAGCGAAGGAATGCCACATGCCGACGTATATGACGCTGTTCGACTACACCAACGCCGCATGGCACGAGATGGTGGAGCGCCCCGAAGATCGGGAGGCCGCAACGCGAGCGGTGATGGAGGCAAACGGCGGACGGCTCATCGCCTTCTATTGGATGTTCGGAGACCACGACGGGTTCGCCATCTATGAAGCGACGGATTCGGTCGCCGCCGCGACGGTGCTTGCCGGTATCACGGCGACAGGGCGCATCGAAAAGATGGCGACATATTCACTCCTGACCGGGCAAGAGGCGCAGCGCGTCCTGGAACTGGCCAAGTCTGTCGAGCACCGACTACGCGCCCCCCGGCGGACCGAGAGCGTGGTTTAGCGACTTCGAATCGCACGGGTAGGCCGCAGGTCGACCGGCCCGCTGGTCTCCGGAGTGGAGACCCCACGCGCGTGTCGACGGTCGATTCAGGCCGACCCCAGCGTCTCGGTGGTCGCCGACGAGTCAGGTCCCACCAACGAGGGCTCGAAGGCCCGCGTGAACGCTGCCGCCTGATCCGACGCGGGTCGCGCGAGCAGGTAGCGCCCGGTGGTGGCATGGACACTGTGACCCATGACCGCTTGGATCGTCGCCAGATCAACTCCCCGCGCAGCCGGCAGCGATCCGCAGTTGTGGCGGACGTCGTGCCAGTCGACAGAACTGGGCACCGCCGCCACGGTTCGCTCTTGGCGGGCCGGTGCGTACGGCGGCCCGGTGGTGCCCGAACCGCTCAACTCAGGCCATCCGATTCCTGCGGGCGTTGTGGAGAGCCCTAGTGGCGACCGGGACCGCACCGCCCGCGGCTCAACGTTCCTCGGGCACCCGCCCAGTCTCGGGAGGGTCGCCCTCATGCTGGATCAGCTGCCAGCTGCGCCTCAAGGCGGCGATGAACGCACCGAACACGACGTACGCCAGGACGTTGGCGGCTTCCGAGGAGCGGGGGTATGCGATCAGCAGGATGGAGGCGACTACCTGAATGGCGTAGAGCGCGAGCGAGACCACGAACAGTCGCGTCGAGGTGGCGCGCCGCCCGGTGATGGTCATGTGCGTGCGCACCGTCGACCACAGGCACAACGCCCCCACAATCGCTCCGGCGTAACCCAGATTCTTACCCGGCAGGAGCGCCCAGAGTGAGATGGACATGGCATCGATGAGTGCGACGAAGGCCGATCGCGCAACCGCCGCGTTGGTCGGGGGGGCGGACGGTCCGAGGATCACCTCGTAGCGCAGCGCGATCGCGACAAAGAGAAGCCCGATAAGGCTCCCCGCGATCGCGGCGCAGGTCGTGAAGTAGTCCGTCAGGTCTGCAGGTGTCATGGATACCGAGGTCGTTGCATCGGCGCCGCCGCGCGACATCGTGTGGCGCACGCGAGAGCGAGCAGCGTGCACGCAGCCGTCGTGAAGTTCACATTCAACGACCCAGAAGCGGCCGAACGCGAGCTGCACGAGCGGTGTGTGCCCCGGTGCGTCGCACTCACCGCTCGCGTTTCGAGGTCCCGCGATTGATCCTCAGGCGCGGGTCGCCGATCCGAACGCATCCCCGATGGCAGTGGTCACTCTCCGGGCGATACCGAACTGATTGATGATCCGACTGATGATCACGCCGCCTCCGTGCACGCGAAACGTCGTGGTCTCTCCCGTTCGGGCGAGGTGGACATTCGCAATTGCGAGCGAGCGCCTGACCACGATCTTTTCCTTGGAGCCACTCCGACTCGGCGTCACCGTGTAGTCGCCGCCGAACTGCTCTTGAAGCGCCGCCGCTGCATCCTCGAGGCTCACCGATCGGTCGATCGTGACGCGTGGCATTTGGGACCTCCTTTCGTCGGGGATGCTGGCAATTCACCCGCCACTCGGGACCCAGCTGAACCGGCGTATCGCGACGGCGGCTCCGACGATGCCCCACGCCGCCAGCTCTGCGAGGTCACTCCACGAGAGTCCGCTTCCCAACGTGTGGGGGTTGTAGGCCGCAAGGAGGGCGGCAACGAGGGGATGCACCGGAAACACGTCCCCGATGTCTGCAAGCCAGCTGGGGAGGACTGCGACCGGGATGAAGACCCCTGAGATAAAGCACAACGGAAGCACGATGGCCTGCACGACCGGCTGGGCTGCGTCCGCGTTGCTGATGAACGTCGCCAGCGCGAAACCCAGGCAGCAGAACACCACCGCGCCGACGATGATGTCGAGGAGAAACGCAGGCGCCGTCCGGCCCGGGACATGCGCGCCATAAGCTGCCCAGCCGATGACAAGCAGCACTGCCGTGATCGCGAGTCCGGTGACCACGGCCACGAGGGCGCGTCCGGCGATGACAGCAGTGGCGGGCACCGGTGTGGCACGTCGACGCTTGTAGATGCCGGCCTCGCGGTAATTCACGACGGTGATGCTCAGGTTCGAGAACGTGGCCGCGATCACACCGAATGCGATGATGCCGGGAACGTAGTAGACGGACTCAGCCATGGTTCCGCCGGGCACGGTCGCCTTGGTGTTGTGGAACACCGACGAGAAGATGACGAGAAACAGGACCGGCAGGGCGAGTGTGAAGAACCGGCTCTGGGTGTTGCGCCAAAAGCAGCGCAAGTCGTAGTGAAACTGCGTCGCGACGCGACCAGGGAGCCGCGCGAGGGATCGCTCCGCGGTCGTGCCGGGGACTGTCACCGGGGCTCCTCGGTCAATTGTAGGTAGATGTCCTCGAGTGTCGGTCGGGACACCTGCAGGTCAGGGAGGTCGACGCCGCGCGCTTCTGCCCAACTGTCCAACGCGCCGACCAATCGCAAGGGGCGCTGTGTCTTCGCCTCGACGGTGTCGCCGGAGGTCTCGACAACCGCGGCACGGACGATCGGCGGAAGGTCCGATACCGTCACCGACGCCGGCAGCGTGAACCGGATGGTGGAGGGCTGGCTCGCACGATCGCCGAGGCTCTCGGCGGTCCCCTCGGCGACGATACGCCCCTTGGCGATCACCGAGATCCGGTCAGCGAGGTGCTCTGCCTCTTCCATGTAGTGCGTCGTCAAGAAGATCGTCTTTCCGAGATCGCGGAGTCCGGCGATGACGTCCCAGGCTGCGTGGCGCGCCGATGGATCGAAGCCGGTGGTCGGTTCGTCCAGGAACAGCAGTTCTGGATCGCCGATGAGCGCCAGGGCAACGTCGAGGCGCCTGCGCTGGCCACCCGAGAGCCGGGCACACCTGGCCGAGGACCGATCTGCGAGGCCGACCAAATCGAGGGTTTCGCGAATCGGGCGCGGGCTGGGGTAGTAGCTCGCGTACAGCGACACGCATTCCTCGACGGTCAGTTCCGGCTCAGGCTGGGACTCCTGCAACACGACACCGATACGGGCGCGCCAATCGCCGCCTGCGCGAGCCGGGTCGACACCGAGGACGGTGACCTCGCCTGCGGTGCGGCGCCGAAAGCCCTCCAATATCTCAACCGTCGTCGTCTTGCCGGCTCCGTTCGGCCCAAGGAACGCGAACACTTCACCCGGGTGAACGTCGAGGTCGATTCCTGCGACCGCGTCGACGGCCCCGTAGGACATCCGCAGCCCGCGCACCTGGACTACCGGACCGGCAGGCGTCGAACGGACACCGTGTCGGCCGTCGACCTCGCCTGACGACGGTCTCTCGCCCATGGGCTCAAGTATCGAAACTGTGTGCGGGTCACGCAATCGGGGCGTCCCCTGACCCCTCACAGCGCTCGTTCGAGCGGGGTGCCTCTGTCGCGTGACCGGCGGGCGTTCAGATGGCTGCAGTCGGCGTCGCGCAGCCGAATTGCGGTGCGCCCGCGGCGCGGTGGTGGAGGCTCGCCTACCGGCCGGGTCGGTGTAGCCGCTTGCGGTTTGTCGTGGCCACAAACGCGATAACGCTGCCTGACCCCACGGCCGCAACAAATCCTGCGAGCACGCGATGTCCAAAGACAGCCAGCGCGGCCGCGGCGACCGCACCCGCCACGGCCAAACCTGCGGCCATAGAAGGCTCCTGGCTTCGCGTGGTGATGTTCAAGGGGTCACTCTCCTCGGTGCTCTAGTGATCGGCCCACTCCTGGGTGCAGTCAATCGGGTCGACCTCAGCGCACCCAACGGCTCCCCCGGGGACGATCGGGAGGTTGGGCAAACCCCGTGTGGCACCCCTCCGGGGCACTTCCCCCAAAGTGCCGATCGAGGGGTGCCACACCACAGACGCAGCACCGTCCCCGATGCCGTCTGCGTGTCATCTCCAAAGCTGTTGTCGGCACGTCGGGCGAATTTCTTGACGGAAACTTGGTGTTGCCCGCACCCCTCCGGTAGCCGCGAGTGCGTCTCCGGAGGGGTGGGCAGCGCCGCAGCGTCGATACGCGAACGAGGCGGGGCTCGCCGCCTCGGTGGCTGACGCCGCCTTCACTGCGGTGCGGGCGATGGACGTACCGCTCCCACGCGTCGACGGATACTCGCCGATCGGGGAGACGAATCGCCCCGTGGCACCCCCGCTCGCCCGGCTCGCCATGTGCGTCCGCCGTGGGCGCACCATGGGCACACGAGGTTGTGGACCCTGGCGAAGTGTGGGGGTCGCCGTCCGACCAAAACACCATACTGGAGGCAGTTTCGCTCCCTGCACTTCCCGCACATTCCCGCCAGAATCGGCCTTCCAAGCTCAATGGCACGGGGTTAAGCCCTTCGTCTCGGTGATGGCCACGTCCGCCACGGTCCTCCGTGGACGCACCAGCCTGTGAGACGGCGGGAACTCAGCCGGTCTTGGGCGCCGCGCGTTCATGTCCCTGCACAACGCCCGGTTTCGGCTACGCGATAGCGCTCGCCTCGTGGCAGGGGTGCGGTGGGACTTCGAACGTCTTGCGACTCACGAGCGTTTCGACCAGCCGGGCAAGGGTGAGGCACGCCCGATACTGTCACGCCGCTGCGCCGACCCGAGTATTTGCGGGCGGTGTCAGGTCCCCTGGACGGGCGGCGGCGATGTTGCCGGGAGGATCGCGTTGACGTCGACCACCCAACCTAGCGGCGGGTCGTGCTTCAGAAGGACGTTGTGCTCGATCACCGACCGACCGTTGGTGGCGACCGCCTCAGCGACGTCCAGACGGCAGCGACCGGGATCAGTCTGCGCGAGATCGACGGCCGTCCTGAAGATTCGGATCTCCGCCGCGACCGTCATCCCGTCATCACACACCAGCGCGTACCGCCAGAGATAAGAGCCGCCCGTGAGCGGCATGAACTTTTCTGGCTGGATCGGATGCTCGAAGTCGATCGGTCGCATCGGCGGGGTGTCCCAACGGGTCCGGTGGCGCTTACGACGACCCGCAGACGTGGCGGTCACAGACCGCAAAGGCCACCCCGTCGTACACACGCAGAAAGCGGGCCCTGCGGGCGCATTGCTGGTTTGTCGTTGTGCCGCGCGCGCTCAGGCCGATGTTTCGACCGGAGCACCGTCGGTAGGGGGCGCATTCGGGCAGTGGACGGACGACGTACCCGCGCCTGTCCGGGGCCTTGGACCGAGTTCCTGGGGACCACATTCTCGCCATCGTCATCTGTCCTTAGAGTGCAGCTATCGGCGCGTCGTCTCTAGATGTAAACCGACCTTAGACGATGCCGCCGGCAATCCAGCGGAGGGACCGAAACGAGTACGTCGGGGAAGTTCTCTCCCGACAACCGCCATCCATGCGACGTGAGCATCACCCGGTGCGGTACAACGGCATTGGGAGAAGGCGCGGTCGTGATTGCGCGTGCATGCGGATGCACGCGATCGGGTGAGCGAGAGCCGCACCGGCGACATTCATCTCCAGGGATTGCGTCCGGATGATGCAATGGCCTCCGGCCGCCACACGTGCGGCGCCGCCCCGGCTTCTCGCGTTTTGGGCCAATGGGACCTGGGGGCAGGCGGCGAAACTGCTGAGATCGCTTCTGAGCTCGCTCGCGCGGCACATCACATTGGCGCCCTGCCACAGCGAGATCGTCCCACCTGCGTGCACCGGCCAGTTGGGCCTGTGCGACTGCCATTTTCGTCTATGTGATGCCGTTCCGAGAGCCGGGCGACCCATTCGGTGGCGGTTGCGAACTGGACCCGTTGTCCGGCGAGGCAGGCGCGGATCGAGATCGCGATCGCCAGATGCGTCTTGCCGGTCCCGGGCGGGCCGAGCAGGATCACGTTCTGGCGGGCGTGGAGGAAGTCGAGCTGCCCGAGGTGCTCGACGACCGTCTTCTTCGCCGAGCGTTGGAAGGTAAAGTCGAATTCCTCCAAGGTCTTGCGCGCCGGGAACCGGGCGGCTTTGATCCGCCCCTCGCCGCCGTGGCTCTCGCGGGCGGAGACCTCGGTGCCCAACAGGACCTCGGCGAACCGCTCATAGCTCCAAGGTCTCCTCGCGGGCGCGGTCGGCCAGCACCGGGAGCGCCCTGGCGGCGGCCGGCGCCTTCAGCACGCGGAACAGGTGCGCGAGCTCGGACGCAGTCTTGGCCATCAGGCGGGGATCAGCGCGTCATAGCGCGAGAGTGGGCGGATCTCGACGTCGACCTCGTGCCGCTGCCGGCGCCGGGCCCGGAGGCGCTCAAGCTGGGCCTGATGCTGCGGGTCGGTGAACGTCAACCCGCCCGCGAACGCCCGGCGATGCCGGGCGGCGAGCTGCCCGGTGTCGAGCACGACCGCAATGACGTACTCCTGGCAGACGCGCAGCTCGACTCGCCGGCCGGCGAACGCAGGGTCGACGGAGTAGTCGTTGCGATCGACGCGCAGATATGGCTGCTGCGAAACCCTGACCACGGTCCGCCGGTCGGTGTCCGGCAACCGGTCAGGCAGCGAGCGCATCCGTATGCGCTCCTCGGCGAGCCGCTCGACGGGGACCGCGCGAATCGTGCGGTGCACCCGCTGGTTGGCCTTCTCGCACCACGCGTCGAACTGGGCCTGGAAGTCGAGGTGGTTCGCGAACCGCCTGCCCGGTTCGAAGTTGGAGCGAAGAAACCGGTGCGATCGCTCGAGGATCCCCTTAGCCTGCGGATCCGCCGCCTCCAAGATCACCCAGCCAACACCAAGCTGCCCGCAGAACGCGGCGAACTCGCTCGTGGGACGCCCACCGCCGGCGATCGCGCCCTCGCGGTCCCACACCAGCTTCTCCGGCAACGCCCCGATCCGATCCAGACATCGGCCGAGGCCCCAGAGGATGTCTGGGGCCTGCTTGGAGAACACCAGGCTGCCTGCGATCACCCGCGACCAGCACAGCTCCGCCGTCACGACGTACCCGCGGCGCAGCTGCCCGTGACCGACCGGGATCAGCTGACGTGGCTCCCACAGATCGCACTGCACCAACTCCCCCGGGCGATAGAGCGTCCGCTGGAACGTCCGCCTGACCTGGAACCGCGGTCGGACTTCGCGGACGTAGTCATCGAAGATCGACTTGCCGCCCGCATACCCCAGCTCGGCTGCCATCTCGCGCAGCCGCAACGACGGGACCGTTGGATCGGCCTGCAACTGCTCGCAGATCCACTCCTTGAACGGATCGAGCTTCGACCCCGCCGGCGCCCGCGAGTACCTCGGCGGCGCCTTGCTTTCAATCGCCCGGGCTGATCTCGTGAGCGGGCGCGTCGGTCACCCACCCCAGCCATCCTTCGTGTCTGGTCGCGAGGTTCCCGACGGCAATAAGCCGGCCCGGCCGGCACCGCGGCCGCGCGCGCTTGTCGCATAGTTGTCGCAGTCCGCACCGATTGCGGGCGGACTTGGGCGGTCTTGAACGGAGAGACGCTCGTACGGCTGACCGCGCGAGAGCGCCGCAACCATAAGAGATCCCGCATGTCTCGACGAAGGCGACGGCCGGAATCGAACCGGCTCATGGCGGTTTTGCGGACCGCTGCGTAAGTCTGGAAACCGCCCAGCAAAGCTCGCCGGACTTGTGCCAGCCGTACGCCAGAGTCCCGCGCGCGCTCCGAGGGCCGCAGGTGCCCGCTCGTGCACTCGGCGCGATTCTCCCACGCCGTCCCGAGATCCCCCACCGTCCCCCCACCAAACCCGCCGACTCGATCGGTGGAGCGGCGGCTGCTAGGGCTCGGGTACACGCCTGGTGCACACCCGAACGGACGTTCCCGGGTACGAGATGGCATCAGATCGAGCACGAAACCCCATAACAGTGGGCTTCTCGTGCCCTCACGTACCCCCTCTTCCCCCCTTTGCTTCGGTCGACGAAACCGAAGGCCACAGGTTCGAATCCTGTCTGGCGCGTTACAAGCACCGGTGCTTGAGCTCTCCGGTGCGACTGGAAGGATCGGCGCGCGCTGAGCGATTGGGCGTTCTTAGGCGTATACCCGAACTAGGAACGCGACGATGACGCCGTACGACCGGCCGCCAGACTGTGAGAGGCCATGCCCGAGGCTGACAGCACCCCACCGGCAAAGAGGCCGAGGACGCCAGCCCGGAGGTGGGTCAAGATCCTCGTCGGCGTGGTCGCTGTCCTCGATGTCATCTTGATCATCTTGATCATCGTCGGCATCACCGGAGGCTCGGGCGGGTCATCGAAATCGGCGAAGCGCGACACGACGGTGCCCGCGGTGCCAACCACGACACCAACGCCTAGAGCAACCGCGGCGCCCACACCAGCTTCATCGACCTGGAGCAGCTTCATCGGGGTCCAGGCATACCAAACCTCCGACTTCGCTCAGATCTCGGCCATCGGCGTCAAGCGGGTCCGGATGGACGATCCGAGCGCGAACACCATCACGACTGCCGCACGCTTCGGGATCACGGTGCTGCCGGAGGCAGACTTCGAGCCGTGGCCAGATCTCAACGGCGGCAAGGGTGACAAGTACCCACCGCTGCCACAATACGACCGAACATGGGCGGACCGGATGATCGCGCAGTGGACGTCGCTGCCCACTCCGCCCGCGGCAATCGAGGTGTGGAACGAGCCCTGGCTGAGCACCTTTTGGAAGCCCGCGCCCGATCCGGTCGCCTACTACAATCTCGTAAAGGCGTTCGCAACCGAGGCCTGGAAGACGTGGCCCAACGTCCAGATCCTCGTCTCGTCCGACAGCACTGATCCGTCGGGCACGATCAAATGGCGCGCACGTCTCCTCGCCGCGGATACCAGCGGTTTGCTCAAAGACCCACGCATCCACCCCGTCACCCACAACTACGTCCAAGGGCGGACGCCAACCCAGGTGACGGCGGAGCCGTGCACGTGGGATCTCGAGCGCTACCAGTGTGCGTACAACGACTACAAGGCGCACGGAAACCCGAACCCGACGGTCTGGGTGACCGAATTCGGCTGGGAGTCCGGCGTCGTCGGCGCGCAGAACCAAGCCGACTACACCGTACAGGCTCTCAACATCTTCAAGAATTCTGGAGAGGTCGCCGAGGCGTACTCATTCCTCTACGAGACGAACTCCACGTTCGACTACAACTGGCTGAACCCTGACAACTCGCCCAAGCCGATCGTCGCGGCAGTGAAAAAGCTGATCGGATAACGCGGAGCGAGGCGCCAAGACGATCGGCGCGAATTGGCCGCTGCTGAGAGCGCGCCATTTCGTGCGGTTCTGCTGTCGCGGTCGTGTCCACCCTTACCCTCCTGATGTTCACTTCCAAGCTGAACGTCGCGGGTTCGAGCCCGGCGAATCGCTCACCATCTAGGTGTCCGAGCCCAGATTCGCCCGCGGGATGGGCTGCCCGAAATGCGCAACGGCCACGGGCGCGGACAGGCGCCGGCTGTCTCAAGCGGTCTGGGGCGCACGCGCCGGACTGACGAGCCCTCCAGAAATCCTCACGAGATTCGCGGGACACTTGGGTTCCCTATTTGACGATTCTTGGAGGGGTATGGGGTACCTGCCCCTGGGCCGCCGACGTCCGGCCGCAGAGACTCACGTCGTTTTTCGGTAGGCCGCGACTTTTCGCTGGCGGATCCCCCGAGCCGTGTCGTTGCGCAAATCGTACGCCGAAACGAGTTCAAACCGCTCGTTAAGCATCCGGTAGAGCCCGGCGTCCCGTGGGTGGCTGAGATGGGACGTCAGGAGGTACCCCCCGGGGTTGACCAACACGCGGATCCGGTCGAGCGCAGCCTCCAACTCGGGTATGTGATACAGCACCTCGCAGCAGACGACGGCGTCGAACGAGCCGAGTTGCGGCAGGAACACATCACCGACCATGAATTCGGTCCGCACATCGGCATATTGCTGCGCGATTGCAATGCCGGCCGCTACCGGATCGATCCCGACATAGCGCTCAAACGCGACTCTCTCTAAACGTGAGCGCATTACACCATTCCCGCAGCCCACGTCGAGGATTGACCGGCAGCTGAAAAAGTCGACGTAGCCGACGATCATGCTGTACCCGCCAACCTGGTCGATCCCTTTCAGGTAGTCCCAGTAGCCGCGCTCGTACTGGTCCGCGTATGCCCCGTTGACGCCTGCCCACACGCCCTGCTTGTACTTGATCAGGCCCGCGGCTGCAGCCCGATCTCGCAGAAGGTTTGTGACGTTTGCCCGATGGGCCCGCAATGCCGACATCACGTTGGTCAGCGCTCCTCTCGCGAACGATGCGGGACGCCCTGGGTGTCTCGCCTGTCGCGTTCCGGCGCGGGGCCCCGAACAGCCGCCCAGAGCGCGCGCCGTCAACGATACATTGTGCCGCACCGCCCTGGAGGCCGCCGCGGCACTGAAGGATTTCAGGGCGGCCCGGCACGCGGGCGCAATCAAACTGATCGACGCCGCCGTGATCGTGCACACCGCGGAAGGGAGGGTCAAGTTCGTTGAGACGGCGGATCCCGGCGGAAAGACATGGGCCGCACGGGGCGCGATCGCAGGCGGCATCGTCGGCCTGATCTTCCCGCCCAGCATCATCGTGTCGGCGATCGTCGGCGGGGTCGCCGGCGGGCTGTGGGGCAGGATCCGTGACAAGGGCTACAAGGATGAAGATCTGCGCGAGATCGGCGAGAGCCTGCCACCCGGGTCATCAGCCATCATCGCGGTCGCCGAGGATCGGATGGTCGAGCAATTGGAGCGCGGACTCGCGGGGTACCAAAAGATTGCCAAGCATGCGGTCTCGGCCACGATCGCGGCCGCGATCGTGGCCGAGGTTGGCGAGGAACCCGACGAGACGGCCGCAGCCTCTTGAGATCCGGTGAGCGCCACCGCGGGGCTGCCGCGGCGGGGGGAGTCGCAATAGACCCGCGGTGGCGTCCTCCTGCCCCGGTGCGGACGACGTTCGCCGCGGTGGTTCCTTCGCCTTGGCGACCCCATGGGAACCTCCGGGGCTGCAGGGGCGGCGTCGACAGCCCGACCTCGAGCGACCATCCGCCCGCTTTCGACAGCGCCCGCAGGGCCGCATTGTCGCGCTGGTTCTGGTCCGCATAGCCGAACGCCGCCGCCGCGATGGCGCGGTCGAATGCGCCGCACGTGGCGAGGGATGCGGCGAGTGTTCAAGGCACGGTGCGCACCGCACGTGCTCGGGTCAATGTGATGTGCCCCGTCGCGGGACGGCGCTTTGGCCCGCGACCAGCGGTCCGTCGCGACTGGCGCACTTGGGCGGGGGCGTGCCCACCAACCGGGGCTCCGCCCACGACGCCACCAGACGTCCTGAGCTGTGGGTTATTCGAGCGATTCGTAGTCGCAGTGCCACTGCCTCGCTCCGCCGGGGGGCGCGTACTCGGTGCTGGCAAACTTGGCCATATCCAGCACATGCTCGGCCTCGGCTCCGGTCAGCAGCGAGTGTGTCTCCATCCTCTCAAATCGCCCGGTCGCCCGAATCCCGGCGAGGACCGTCGCGGCGATGACGGAATCCGCCGCTTCATAGATGGCAAACCCGTCGTGGTCTCCGAACATCCAGTAGTACGAGATGAGCTTCCCGCCGTTTGCTTCCGTCACCGCTCGCGTCGCCGCCTCCCGATCTTCGGGGCGCTGCACCATCTCGTGCCACGCGGCCTCGGTGTAGACAAAGAACGTCACGTAGACGGGCATTCGGTAGTCCTCCTCGATGGGGGCCGGCCCTCGAAGCCGACGAAGAGTTGGTCCGCGGTGACGAGCGCCAGCGTCGTCGCCCCGCAGTCACCCTACGCAGTCACCCTAAGTCGACCGACCTGCGGTTCGGACGCCGTCTCCGCGGTGTGTGACATTGATTGGCGGCAAATTCCGCGGCACGTCTCCGTAGCGTCCACACGGACCCGCGTGGCCGACCCTAAGCGCGTGGCACCGGTTGTGACCACCGAGTCGGCGAGGACCGCCAGAGCGCGGCAGCATCCGTGCTCGATGCGCGCGGAACGTCCGACACGTTGCAGGCCGGCGTACCGTCCGCACCAATCCGCTGTTGTACGTGGGCTCGGCCCGCCGACGGCACGGACCGTGAATCCCGAGTCCGCGGGTTCGACCCCGTCGCTCCCGCCTGTCCGCGCCATGCTCATGCGGGTCTGATTCGGTGTCCTGGACGACCTGCGGACCGGCAAACTCGGTCCGGAACCGTCGCACGCGGTGCGGGGACAGCGCAGCCCGTGGTGACCGATTGAGGACGCTGCCACCGACCCATCGTCGTCGACGGTACGATGCCCCGCGTTCCCACGCTGGCGATGGTCGATTTCGTGACCCCACTGGCGACTCCTGAGTACGTCGTCACCGGCGGAGCTCATCTCACGCAACGACACGTCGGCGATGACGGAGCAGACCAATCCGGTGTTATGGGCCGGCACGAGTCCCTGGGGGTGCCCCCCACGGGACTCGTGCCACAAGTGACGACCAGCGATCGCTACGGCGTCACAACCGCAAAGTCGGGATTGGGGTTCTCGGTCAGGCTGCCGAGCTTGCCGAGCAGGCTGGCGTCCCCCTCGATCGTCGCGCCGTGCGTCGTGCCGGCCACGAGGAGCGCGAGCAGTCCAGGACGGGTCAGGGTGATCGAGACGTCAGCCTTGGCCTCCGCGTTCGTGGGCCAGTGGATCAGGGCTCCGTTGCTGAGCTCCATGCGGTAGTGCTGGTCCTCATCGGTGAGGTGCCAGTTGATCGAGAACGACTCGTTCCACGCCTTCGGCCCGTTGATCCTGATCGCGACCGTGTCGAACAGCTGGGTCGTCGTGAGCGCCGGCGCCAGACCCGCCGGACTGAGGTCGGTGTGCGCGACCGCGCCCGACCGCAGCTCCGACGCCCCGGTCAGGAAGCAGTTCCGCCATGTCGCGCACTCCGCCCCGAACCCCAGCCGCTCGAGGACCGATGCGAGCAGGTCACGCGCGGCCGGGTCGTCCGGGGCCGCGAAGACGGCATGGCTGGCGAGCTCCGCAGCGAATCGCAGGTCACCTGCGTCGAAGTACTGCTTCGCCGTGGCGACCGTGGCATCGACGCCCCCGATCACCTCGACGTAGCGGGTCGCAGCTGCTTCGGGCGGGTGCTGCCACAGGTGCGCCGGGTTCCCGTCGTACCAGCCGAGGTAGCGCTGGTAGATGCCCTTGATGTTGTGGTTCGCAGAGCCGTAGTACCCATGCGTGTGCCAAGCGTTCTCCAGGCCGGGGGGGATCTCGAGGATCTCGGCGATCTCGCTACCGACATAGCCCTGGTTCATCAGCCGCACGGTCTGGTCGTGCAGATACCCATAGAGGTCTCGCTGCTCGGTGAGGAAGGCGACAATGGCCTCGGTGCCCCATGTCGGCCAGTGGTGCGAGGCGAACGCCACGTCGGAGTTGGTCGCAAACAGCTCGATTGCCTCGGAGAGGTACCGCGACCAGATCCTCGGGTCGCGAACCTCGGCGCCGCGCAGCGTGAGCAGGTTGTGCATGTTGTGCGTCGCGTTCTCGGCCATGCACAGGGCGCGCTTGGTGGGAAAATAGAAGTTGAACTCGGCCGGACACTCGGTGCCCGGCGTGTTCTGGAAGACGATCCGGACGCCGTCGAGGACCTCTTCCTGGCCGGTGTGGGTGATCGTGAGGGTCGGCGCGATGAGCTCGACGAGGCCTGATGAAGCACCGGGTCCGAGCCCCATGCCGAGCATGCTGGTTGGGCCCTTGGGGAGGTTGGCCGCGGCGTAGTAATAGCCACGGCGCAACATCGCGGTGCCCGCGTACACGTTCTCTGAGACCGCATGATCCAAGAAGTGCTCCGGGGCGACGATCGGGACCTGGGTGTCGGCATCGACCACACCCAGCACCCCCCCGAAGTGGTCGACGTGGGGGTGGGTATGGATGACCGCGGTCACAGCACGATCACCGCGGTGCTGGCGGTAGAGGGCGAGGGCCGCGGTCGCGGTCTCACGCGACACGAGCGGGTCGATGACGATCACCCCATGATCGCTCTCGACGAGCGTCATGTTCGGGATGTCGAAGCCACGGACCTGGTAGATGCCGTCGGCCACCTCGTACAGGCCGTGCTTGGCGGTGAGTTGCGCCTGCCGCCACAAGCTGGCGTGTACCGTGCTCGGGCAACCAGCGTCGAGAAAACTCCATCCGTCTCCCTCGAAGACGACGCGCCCATCGTCGTTCGTGATCACCATCGGATCGATGCTCGCGATAAAGCCCCGGTCAGCGTTCTCGAAGTCGGTTCGGTCATTGACGTCCGCGGGCATGATTCGTCCCCTTAGTTCGTTGGTCTCCACTCCCGCTGCCAGCGTCCCAAATGGTCGTCGCGCACACCATCCGGCGAACACCGGGAGCAGGGTGCCGCGCGCGTGGGGCCGGGTGCGAGACTTCGCCGCTGACGGCTCGTGGACGGATGCCGGTCGCCCGTAACGGCGTTGCAACATCGGCCGTGCCTGTCACGGCCGGATCACCCGTGGTCGAGCCATCGCCGACCGAACCGACTCGACCGGGACAGGAACGCGGCCTCACACGACCTGGGTCGTTACCGACGGTTTTCGAACGGATCCGCCGCTCGGTCGGTCCCGAGGTCGCGGGTTCGGACCCGTCGCTCCGGTCGGGAAACGCCACGCTTATGCGGGGCTTTCTTGCTGCGCATGGGCGATCTGACCGTAGACGCACCGGGCTTCGTCGCGGAGGCCGACGGAGCCCGCCATGTCGGGACTATCCGTGCGATTCGTAATCCGCATGCCACTGGGTCGCGCCGCCCGGCGGCGCGTAGTCGGTCGCCGCGAACTTGGCCATATCCAGGACGCGCTGTGCTTCTGCCCCCGTCAGCAGCGATCGAGTCTTCATTTCCTCGAGGCGGCCCGTTGAGCGAATCCCCGCGAGCACCGTGGCGGCCGCGACGGCATCGGGCGCTTCGTAGATGGCGAGCCCGTCGTGGTCCCCGAACATCCAGTAGAACGAGAGCAGCCTGCCACCATTGGACTCCACCACTTTCCGCGCTGCGGCCTCGCGATCCTCAGGCTTCTGCACCATTTCGTGCCATGCGGCCTTCGTGTACGAGAAGTACGTCACGTACGTCGGCATGTCTCCCTCCTCCGGTATAAGTACCGACCACTCAAGGCAAGCGGCTCGAGCACTGATAACGGCGCGGGACTCGCCTTGATGCCATTACCGTAAGCCGGCAGGGCGTCACGAATGCGGCAGTCACCGACGAAACGACCGCGTTGGTCGTAATTTCCGGCAACTACGACCACCCTCACCAAGACGACGCGTGAGGCGCACAGCGCAGATGCGAGGTGCGGCCCGCGACACAGCGCGCGCAACGGGTGTCTCCGCACGTCGACGCGGCAATCGTCGATGGCCTCAGAACGCTCAGCTCGACACGAGCGACGTCGCGTCGCGCAGGGAGGGCGGCCCCTGACGGCGCCGTAAGCGTCGGGCGGTCGGGTACACACGGAGAGCTTCGAGCGTTCGTGAACGCAGCCCGCGAACAACCCGAGGGAGAGTGTGCCGCGGGGGCGCGCGGGGTGTTGCGATCTTCACGTCGACGCTGTCGGCGGCGTTCGTCGCCGGCGCCGTGGCACTCGTGCTCGTTCTTCTGGCCGCCAGGGGGGGGAACTGACCCAGATTCGACAGCCCCGGCGGGACGCATTGTCTCGCACAGGCCCCGCCATTCTCGGACCGGTTCGTCGACCCGGCCGGGGGGCGGTCGCAGGCACCGCCTCGCGCCTGTCCGGGCGGCGGCGGGTATCGTTTCGATGGTGTCCGTCCAACCGTACGCCCTGACCGTCAGCGCCTGGTTGCGCTGGGATGCCGTCGCGCGACGGTTACCCCTCGATCCGCGCTCGAGTGTCCTGGAGGTCGGCTGCGGACTCGGCGGCCTCTCGCAGCTGCTCGCCGAGCGATTTCCGTACGCGGCCGTCGAGACCGACGCGACAGCCGCAGCGGCGGCGCACGAGCGCGTGCGACCCTACGGGGGTACCGTCCTGTGCGGGGATACCTCCGCGCTCGAACCGGGTTTCCACGCCGACGTCGTGTGCGCATTCGAGGTCATCGAGCACATCGAAGACGACCGTGGCGCACTGCGCAGTTGGGCCTCCCACCTCACGCCCGGCGGACTCATGATCATCACGACGCCCGCCTACCCGGAGCGCTTCGGCCCCGTCGACGCCCGCGTCGGCCACTGGCGCCGCTACGACGCGCTCACGCTCGCGGGCTTGCTGCGCGGGGTCGGGCTCGACCAGATCGATGTCCGCCACTACGGCGGACCAGTGTCGTTCGCACTCGACGCCACGCGCCAGCGCCTGGCGAAGCTCGACGCCCGGCGTGCGCCGAGCGACCGACACGCCGCGACGGCGATGAGTGGGCAGCTGCTGCAGCCGCGCAGTGCCGCCTCGGCCCGCATGACCCGCCTTGCCTCCTACCCCGCCGTGCTCATGGCGCGCGCATTCCCCGATCGCGGCGCCGGACTGATCGCCGTCGGACGGCGCCCCGACTAGGAGTCCGCCAGGGTAGCGAAGAGCTTTTGCGTCTTCGGGCTCGGTTCGATCCCGAGGCGTTCCTGCAGGATCCGCTGGCACAGCCGGTACTGGTGGGCCGCAAGGGATCGGTCACCCTCGGCGATGAAGATCTCCATCAGCGCGCGATGCCACGTCTCGCGCTCCGGATCGAGGACGAGAAGGCGTCGGTAGAGCGCGACCGCAGAGGTGGTTTGTCCGACCTCGGCGTATGCCGCAGCCAGATCGGACGCCACGGCCTGATAGGCCTCCTCGACCTCCGCCCGGCAGGCCGCGGCCCAGTCGGCGTAGGGCCACTGCGGCAGGAATGGGCCCGTATAGGCGGTCTCCGCGACTTGGAGGCGTTCCAGACGGGTGTCGACGGGCACCGGCCGCAGCGCCAGCTGCGCCAGTCGCATGAACTCGCTCACGTCCAGAAAGTCGTCCCGCTGCCAATCGAGCCGGTACGCCTCGCCGTCCGAGCGGACAAACGAGAGCGCCGCCGAATGGGTTCGCCCGGGCTCCAGGCGCTGGCGCAGTGTGTAGACGGTCGAGTACAGCGTTGACAGCGCACGCTCCTCGGGCAGATGTGGCCAGAGCCATTCGATCAGCTTGTCGCGATGCACCGGCCCATGTGCGCAGATCAAGATCGCCAGCAGGTCGCGGGCCTGGTGCTGCCCCAACTCGACAGGCAAGTCGCCGCGCATCACCGCGAAGTCGCCGAGGGTAGTGATCCGCAGCGGCCCAGTCGATCGTCCGGGGATGGAGCCCGTGGGCGCCTGGGCCCACGTGGGGTTGCGCCACGGCACCGTTGTCACCTGACTGCCGCCCCCGACCAGCGGAAACACCCGAGAGCGCCGATGCGACTGCGGGCAGACGCCCGGCCCGACAACGAGGTGGTTGTGGCGGTCGCGGGGTACGTTCCCGCGATGGTCGACCTGCGGCGAGTCACGGTCACGTCCCAATCATCGGACAAAGTCGATCTCGGCATGAAGAAATGGGGCACGTGGCAGGGCTCTGGGGCGTTGAGCAATCGGTGTTCGGACCCGTGCGCCGTTCCCCGCTGGGAACGTCGGCGCCGCGCTCGCAC
Organism: uncultured Thermoleophilia bacterium; assembly: GCA_963842065.1. GTDB lineage: Bacteria > Actinomycetota > Thermoleophilia > Miltoncostaeales > Miltoncostaeaceae > CAITWD01. The sequence continues at coordinate 242,648 of CAWJEW010000009.1, forward strand.
GCGGGCATCAAAAAAGGGGACAGTCGAGCGCATCCTGAGTTTGGACCCTCTGGGGTAGGAGTTCACCCCGCGATTGATGGGGATTAGGGCGCAGTACGGGAGGATGGGACGCCCCCCCTTACGGGTAGACCTGGTCTCAGATCCGTAACGATCGTCCAGTCGTGCGGGCACCCCGACGCCCCGACGTGCGGGCGCAGCCGGGGCCCGCGCGCACCGCCCCTCAGATGCAGATCGGTGAACTCGCAACTCGCCTCGTATAGTGCTCTCTTGCAGCCATAACGTGAGTCGCGTACCCGCCCGCGGCCAGCCAGAGGAGCAGCCGTGCGGTCGAGCAGTTCCTCCCCCCGTCCGCTGAACGCACGGTCGCTCGCCGCCGTAATTGACCATGCACTGATTCTATATCAAGTAATCACTCAGTTAACGCAGAGTTGTGACTCATTCGAGACTGAAACTCAGCGAATACACCTACGTCTGCAATTTGGCGCGGTTAGCAGGGTCGCTGTCGGGCCCCGAAACTGCAAAAAAGAGGACACGGGAATGGGACGTTCGGGTACGGCACTTCCGACGAGGATGGTCGCTCCGACGTCCCGATCGCGGACGGCAGGATGGTCGCTCGCGGCGTTGGACAGAGGCCCCACCGCAGTGCCCTCCATTTGTCGCTCGTGGCCATTGCCACCCAACCACGTCCGATCAGGCCGCCGCGCCGACGCTTGCCCCCGCAACATCCTGTTCAACGCCCATGACGCGGCGACGGGTCCACCGATCGCCGAAGAACGCTCCCCCATCTCGCTGGCGATCCGATAGCCCCCAGCCAGCGACACCGCACTCCATCAGCCCTAGTCCCGGACCAGCGAATGTCAACCACCGTCCCTTCGAGCGGTAATCGGCGCCCATCTGGCGAGCCGCCTCCTCGCCGACTTGTCGCCCTCATCACCGAGGGGACCTATCCGACCGTGCCGGGCGGGGTCGGGACGTGGTGTGACGAACTCGTGACGGGACTACCGGACTACGGTTTCGACATCTACGCGCTGACCGCAACGGGAACCGAGCGCCCCGCCTGGGGGCTGCCCGCCAACGTTGCGAGGCTGATCAAGATTCCTCTTTGGGCGACCAGACCGGGTCCACGCCGACGCTTCCGCGAGGCCCCCGAGGCCTTTCGCTCCGTGTACGCACCGCTGCTGTTCGCGCTTTTTGCCGACGATCCCAGCGCGTTCCTACCGGCCTTGAAGGGACTGCACGCGTTCGCACGCAGCGCAGATCTCGGTTCCGCGCTCGTGTCTGAGACCGCAGTGCGGCAGCTACACGATTTTTGGGTCCCCGCGCCATTGCGTGCTGACGAATCCGGGATACCGCTGGCGCCCACTGTGGCGGACGTATTCGAGACGGCCAACATGATCGAGCACTTCCTTCGTCCGCTGTCGGTGCCGATTGCCCCTGCGGACCTCTACCATTCGTCGTCCAACGGCCTTGCAAGCCTCGTGGCAATGGCCGGCAAGTGGCAGTACGGCTCGCCGTTCCTCTTGACCGAGCACGGCGTGTACCTGCGCGAGCGATACCTCTCGCTCAACAAGAACGAGTTCAGCCACCCGGTTCGGATGGTGCTGCTGCGGTTCTTCAGACTGCTGTCGGCCGTCGCGTACCGGGAAGCCGATTTGATGACGCCGGTCAGCACGTTCAATGGTCGCTGGGCCGAGCGCAACGGCGCGGACATGTCCCGGGTGCGCCCGATCCACAACGCCGTCGATCCCGCGGCGTTCCCGGAGTCTGACGTCCATCCAGCGTTGCCGACGCTGACGTTCGTCGGCCGGATCGACCCGCTCAAAGATCTCGAGACGCTCGTCAAGGCTGTGGCCATCGTCCGCGAATCCGTCCCGGACGTGACGCTGCGTCTGTTCGGGAACATCCCGAAGGGCAACGAGGCCTACGCCGACCGGCTCGGCGAGCTGATCCGCAAACGGCGACTCGGCAGCACCATCGTCTTCGAGGGGATCATCCCCCGCGAACGCATCGTCGATGCCTACCGAGCGGGCGACGTCGTCGTGCTCTCGAGCATCTCCGAGGGCTTCCCGTACACCGTCGTCGAGGCAATGATGGCGGGGCGGGCCACGGTCTCGACCGACGTCGGCGGCGTCGCGGAGGCCGTTGGCGACGCCGGGCTTGTCGTTCCGCCCCGTGATCCCGCCGCCTTTGCGGCCGCGTGCGTGCGGCTGCTTGAGGATCCGTCCGAACGCGAACGTCTCGCCCGCCGTGCGCGTGAGCGCGCCCTCGCGTGCTTCACCATTGCTCGGTTCCTGGCCCTATATCGCGAGACGTATGCCGAGCTGTGCGCCGAACCACGGACCGTCGTCGCCCACGAGCTCGCGCCGATACAGTCAGCACGGGCGCCCGGATTCGGCCAACTCGGGTCAGCGATCGCGACATGAGCACGCACGCGGCGTCGCCGGATACCCCGGACACCACGCCCACCGTGTCCCGACTGGTCGTCGTACCCGCGTCCGAGCGCGAACCCGCGACCGATTCCGCGAGCGAGACGACGCACCGAGAGCTCCGGCTTCCGAACCGGCGCTCCGACGAACCGATTGACGTGCTCTCCAGACGCCTGAACGGCGTCTGCACACACGCGGTGAGTCCGCTGGAGCTGGCCGCGGCGCTGGAGGCGCACGGGATCAATGACGCGATCAGCCGCGAGAGGTATGGCTGCGACGATGTTTTCGCGCTCGCGGGCGAGCTGTATACGCGGGTGCCGCTGAGGATCTCCGCGACCGTCGCGCGTCAGCGGTCATTGCAGCGCACGAGCACCAGCATCGCGCGCGGCGCGCTGTTTGCGCTTCCGGGCCTGTTCTTCCTCCTCGTCGCACCACTGTTCCGGTCGCCCATGGCCGCCGTGGCAGTGTTGACTGCGATCACTGTCGGATGGGGGCTGAGTCAGGTCTTGGCCATCATCGGCTACACGCTAATGGGCCGCGGCGACCGCTCTGCCGCCGGCAAGGTGCTCGGTCTCGCGCTGATTGCGGGACTCGCCGCGATGTCGGCCGCCGCGATCACCATCTTCGTCACCGGCTGGAGCAGCAACGTCGCGTCTGTGTGCTGCACACAGATTCTCTACGTCATGGCCGCAACCGTGCTGCTGCTGTTCCGGCGCGACGGTTGGCTGTGGTTATGTCTGCTGCCAGGCGCCGCACTCAGCGCCGCGTATCTACTGGGAAACCCATTCTACCTGCCCCGCGAAGTCGCGATCGGGGGAGTCGTGGTGGCGATGGCGGCTACGTTCGCCGCCGCGCTCTACGCCGCGGACATCGAGTATCTGAACGGGTCGCGCGCCGACGCACAACTGGGACGTTTGGATGCGTACACGGCCGCGCAATACGGGGTCTACGGAATGCTTGTTGCCGTCTGCCTCGCAGCACCGATGATGCGCGAGGCCCTGGGGCACGGCTCGGGTACCTCCCTGATCGCGGTGACCGCGCTGCCCCTGGTGCTGAGCATGGGCGTCGCCGAGTGGCAACAAGTGCGTTACTCGGAGATCCGCTTCCGCGCCAAGTTGTCCGCATATGACATGGGGAGCTTTGCCGACACCGCCCGCCAGGGGCTAATCGTGTCCTCCGGTGTCCACATCGCCGCTCTGCTGGGGCTCACCGCGATCACCGCGGCCGCGATCGCCTTGGTCGGAACGCTCACGGCTCCGACGGCCATTCTGTTGGGCGCGTACTTCTTGCTCGGGGCGGCGCTGTTCGCATCCGTCCTGCTGCTCGGATGGGGTCGCATCGCGACGGTCATGCCGGTGTTCATCGTGGCCGCCGTCTCCATGTGGGCGCTCTTGTTCGCCGTCCCGGGCGTCAACGAACAGCTTGTCGCATACCTTCTGGCCGGTGCGGTGTTGATGGCGACGCTCTTCGTGTTCGCCTTCCGAGAGGTCAATAACTTGACGAATCACGACGGGTGACCAGCGTCATGCCCACAGGCCACTCAACGGCGGTATCCCACGAACGCGCACACGGCGTGCCGGCCATGCCCGCACATCCCGGCGCATATCTCCTTCACCAGGTGCTGGGCGAGGCCGCGCGCCGGGATCCCCGGTCGTCACCGGAGGACCCGGCGCCGCTCGCCACCTAACGGCAAACCCGCCGTGGGCCGGCACTACGCGCCACCGGGGCGGCGCGGCCGGCCCACGGTCGACACATCCGTGCCGGACGGGGACCTGCCGCCCGCCGACCGGGGTCGCTTGACGACGTCCGCCGGCCACCCTACGTTGGCGCCTGGATGCGTACACGTGCACTGTGGCTGCAGTCGGGCCTCGCCGCCGCGATTGGCGTCGGCGTTGTGGTCCAGGTCTACCTCATCGCCGCATACATCTTTCACGCCGGCTCCGGCGCGTTGTCGGCCCATAAGGCCGTCGGGTACGTCGTCTTCGCGCTCGAGGTGCTGACGTTGCTCGTCGGCATCCCCGCATGGCGCGGGAACCGGCGCGCGCTCGGCCTGTCGCTTGCGCTGCCCGTTGTCGGTGCGATCCAGATCGCGTTCGCCAGCGGCACCGCCTGGGTCGGTGCGCTGCATGGTGCCGGCGCGATCGCCGTGCTGCTGCTCGCCGGTGCCGTCCACGTGATGTCTATGCGCGAGGCAAAACGCCAGGCCCCGCAGTGATCGGCGGAAAACCCGCTATCGTCCGCGGAGGACTCTGCGCGTCCGCGTACAACGTGACGCCGATGTTCCGCGCCGCGCCCGAACGACCGCCGCAACCGGCTTCGAGGGGTGAGTGATCCGCATCGAACGACACGCGAAGGGACCGCGCCTGTACGTCGCCGGGCGGCGGGTGCACGAATGCCACGCCGGCTTGGTGCTGCTCGCGCTCGCGCTCGTCGTGCGTCTGGTCCACTTCGGCCCCGACCGCGCCCCGACCGGGGCCGTGGCCGCCGTCGCCCTGCTGGGCGCCTACATGACGATCAAGGATGCTCGGGATTTCGTCCCACGCTGGCGCGACACCGCGTCATGGAGCATGGGCATCCACCGGCGCGAGTTCGCATTGCGATCGACACCGCGCGCGTCGTGGGCCCCAGCGGTCATCGGCGCGCTGGTCATGCTCGCAGGGCTGGCCAACATCGTCGCGGCCGTCCGGCCAGAGCTGCAGTCGCGATCCGCGACGGTCAACAGTCTCATGACCGAGAGCGTGCGCGGTTCGATCCACGCGGCAGCGCTGCCGCTCGGCCTGCTGCTGGTCGTGACGGGCACCTACCTGGCCCGGCGCCGACGCGGCGCCTGGCTGTTGGCGTTGGTGTTGCTGGTCATCACGGGTCCCGTTGCGCTCGCGCACCGCGACCTGGATGGGGCGGTCGTCGCCTGGTCGCTCGCGCTGACTCTGGCCGTGACCGGCAATGCGTTCACCGTGCGCCGCGACCCGCACGCCGTACGCGCTGCGCTGACCCGCATACCGGTCATCGGCGGCCTTGCCGTCCTGATCGCGCTGGGCACGATTCTGGCGGCCTACCGGCACGTCACCCCCGGCCTGACGGCCTCCCGGCTCGTGCGCGAGACCGCGGACCTGATGACCTTCCAAAACGGGCCGCTGGCATTCGGCACGCACGCCCATTGGGTGCCGCTGGGCGTCGGTCTCGTCACGGCCGCCGCACTGATCGCTGCGGCCGCGCCGCTGCTGCGCCCGCTGGCCCACCCGCGTCAGCCCGCGCCGGATTCCGCGCGGGCCCGCGCACACCGTCTCGTGACCCGCTACGGGGATGATTCGCTGAGCTTCTTCAAGCTGCGCAAGGACCTGCATTACCTCTTCAGCGCCGACCGGAGCGCCTTCTTGGGATACCGGGTCCGTGGCGGGGTGCTGGTCGTCAGCGGGGACCCGGTCGGTCCGGCCAACACGATCCCGGACCTGCTGCGTGAGCTGTTTGCCTTCGCCGAGGACCATGGGCTGCGGGTCGCCGCGGTCGGCGCCAGCGCGGCGATGGCCGACATCTACCGCGAGGCCGGAATGCGCGCGATCTACATCGGCGACGAGGCCATCGTGGACACCAGGAGCTTCTCGCTGGACGGGCGCCCGATCCGCAAGGTGCGCCAGTCGGTGGCCCGCATCGACCGGGCCGGCTACCAGCTGAGCGTCATGCGCGTGAGCGACATCTCCGGCGCAGAGCTGGTCGCGCTCGAGCGCGTGTCGGAACTCTGGCGCGCCGGCGCTCCCGAGCGCGGCTTCTCGATGACCGTCGATGAGCTCGGCGGATACGGGCAGGACGACAGCCGCGTCGTCGTCGCCCGCGACGCCGATGGACAGCCACGGGGATTTCTGCATCTGGTGCCATGCGCCGGCCGGCCGGCGATGTCGCTGTCGCTGATGCGTCGCGATCCCGAGACCCCCAACGGCCTGGTCGAGTTCATGATCGCCCGCGGAATCGTCGAGCTGCGCGCCCAGGGCATCGAGGAGGTTTCACTCAACTTCGTCGCCTTCGGCCGCATCCTGCGCACACCTCGAACGACTGCCCAGCGGACGCTGCGGCGGGTGCTGGTCCACTTCGATCGTTGGTTCCAGATCACGCGCCTGCAGCAGTTCAACGCCAAGTTCTTCCCGCGCTGGGTCCCCCGCTACGCCATGGTCGACGGCTGGCTGTCGGCGCCGCGCGCCGGTCTTGCAATCATGGACCTGGAAGGCCAGCTGCCGCAGCTGCCGCAGCGGTCGCCGGTGCCCAGCGCGGCCCACACCACCGCGACCGGCACCACCAAAGCCCCTACCCCCGCGGTGCGCGGTGCAGGGCTCCGCCCAGCGGCACGAACCGCGGGGCGAGCACCCCGTCGATGATCTCGAGGATCCCGATGTGCGGCGTGCGCGCGGCCGCCGGCAGCCCTGCCCGGAAGCGGTGGAATGCGCGTCCTTTGATCCCGCGGTACTGCAGGAAGGGGTCCGCCTCGGCGACGTAGACCGCGCCAGGGGAGAAGACCATCGTCGTCCCGACGTACCCGAGATAGGGCACGTGGAAGTGGCCGAACACGACACAGTCGACGCCGGCAAAGCGGGCCACCAAGGTGCGGGGCAGCCCCGCCATCACCGGCCGGCCGCAGGCGATCCCCGCCACGATCGCCATCGTCTCGGATAGCCGCCCGCGAAGCCCGTGGGTGACGCCGATCCGCACGCCGCCGATCGTCACGACGGCGGCCGGCGGCAGCGCGAGCCCCGCCTCGCGGTCGTGGTTGCCCTGCACCGCCACGACCGGTGCGATCTCGCGCAACCGGTCAAGCGCGGCGCCGGTCGTCACGTCGCCGGCATGGACGATCACGTCGACGCCGCCGAGGGCCGCCAGAACCGCCTCCGGCAGCCTGGGCAGCGCGTCCCCGACGTGCGTGTCGCAGACAACGCCGACCCGATAGATCCGTTGCGCAGCGCCAGTCATCGCCGGGACGCCGGCGCCGCCGCTAGAGGCCCATCGCGTGGTAGCCGGCGTCGACGAACAGCGTCTCTCCGGTGACCGCGCGCGCAAGCGGCGAGGCGAGGTACAGACCGGTGTCGCCCACCTCGTCGACGATGATCTCGCGTCGTAGCGGGGTGCGCGCGGCGATCTGGTCCGCCATCTCAGAGAACCCCGGGATGCCGCGGGCCGCGAGCGTGCGGACCGGACCTGCCGAGATCGCGTTCACACGAATGCCCCCGTCGCCGAGATCCCAGGCCAAGTAGCGCACGATGCACTCGAGCGCCGACTTGGCGACGGCCATTACGTTGTATCCGGGCACCGCGCGGTCGGCGGCGATATACGACAGCGCCATGATCGATCCGCCGCCGGCCGCCCGCATGTGCGGCTCGGCCCGCTTGGCGAGCGCGATCAGCGAATACGCCGAGACATCCATGGCAAGCGCAAAGCCATCGCGCGAGATGTCGGTGAAGCGCCCCGTCAGGTCTTCGGGACGCGCGAACGCAACGGCGTGCACGAGGACGTCCAGGCCCCCGAGTTCGGCCGCGACGGCGTCGAACGCCGCATCCATCTGGGCGTCGTCCTGGACGTCCAGGGGCACGACCAGCGTGTCGCCCGTCAACTCCTCGGCCAAGCGGCGCACATCACGCTGGGTGCGCTCGTTCTGGTAGGTAAGCCCGACGCGCGCACCGTGCGCGTCGAGCGCGCGCGCAATCGACCAGGCGATGCTGCGCTTGTTCGCGACGCCCACGACCAGGGCGCGCTGACCTTCGACCAAACCGCTCATGCGTCCTCCGATGTTGCCCTCGGCCGCGAGACGCTAGCACCGACCCGGCCGCGATGAGACCCGGTCGGCGCACCCATCCGCACCAGCCCCAACGCCAGAGTCGCAGTTCTAATAAGCTTTGGGCGCTCGCGGCACGGCCGCGAGCGCACGGCCTTCGTTGGCAGGGGGCGTCCCGTGACCGGGGCGCCCTTTGTCTTCGATGCCGGATCCACCGGAACAATGAGGGGACTCACACGACCATGAGCACGATCTCTGCTCCACAGGGTGTTGAGGTCATCGGCGCGGCGAGCGACGCCACCGCCGAGATTCTCACCCCTGAGGCTCTCGCGTTCGTCGCAGCGCTGCACCGCGCACACAACTCGCGTCGTAAGGAACTGCTGGCCAAGCGCGTCGCGCGCGCCGACGCGCTCGCAAACGGCGTGCTGCCGGACTTTCTCCCGGAAACCGCGCATATCCGCGAAGGCGATTGGACGGTAGCCCCCATTCCGGCGGATCTGCAGGACCGTCGGACCGAGATCACCGGTCCGGTCGACCGTAAGATGGTCATCAACGCGCTCAACTCGGGCGCCAAGGTGTTCATGGCCGACTTCGAGGACGCCAACACCCCGACGTGGAGCAACACGATCGAGGGGCAGGCCAACCTGTGCGACGCGGTCGCCCGGACCATCGAGTTCAGCCAGGCCGACGGCAAGCACTACACGCTCAACGACACGATCGCGACGCTGCTTGTGCGGCCGCGCGGATGGCACATGGTCGAAAAGCACGTGCTGGTCGACGGCGAGCCGATCTCGGCCTCGCTGTTTGACTTCGGCCTGTACTTCTTCCACAACCACGCCGAGCTCAAGCGGCAGGGCACCGGTCCCTACTTCTACCTGCCCAAGCTGGAGAGCCACCTGGAGGCGCGTCTGTGGAACGACGTGTTCATCCAGGCCGAAGACGCGCTCGGCGTGCCGCAGGGCACGATCAAGGGCACCGTCCTGATCGAAACGATCATGGCCGCCTTCGAGATGGACGAGATCCTCTACGAGCTTCGTGAGCACTCGATCGGCCTCAACTGCGGCCGCTGGGACTACATCTTTTCGTGCATCAAGAAGTTCGGCTCCGACCCGAACTTCGTGCTGGCCGACCGCGCACTGGTCACGATGACCACCCACTTCATGCATTCCTACTCCCTGCTGGCGATCAAGACCTGCCACCGGCGCGAGGTCCACGCGATGGGCGGCATGGCCGCGCAGATCCCCATCAAGAACGACCCGGAAGCCAACGAGCAGGCGCTCGCCAAGGTCCGGGCAGACAAGGAGCGCGAGGCGACCGACGGCCATGACGGCACCTGGGTCGCCCACCCAGGGCTCGTGCCGATCGCGCTCGAGGCGTTCGACAGGCACATGCCCGGCCCGAACCAGATCGACCGCAAGCGCGAGGACGTGCACATCACAGCCGCAGACCTGCTCAAGTTCGAGCCGGCCGGCCCGATCACCGAGGCCGGCCTGCGCACGAACGTCAACGTCGCCATCCAGTACCTGGGCTCGTGGCTCGGCGGCGTCGGCTGCGTGCCGATCTTCAACCTCATGGAGGACGCGGCCACGGCCGAGATCTCCCGGAGCCAGGTCTGGCAGTGGGTGCAAAGCCCCCTGGGCGTGCTCGACGACGGCCGCAAGGTCGACCTCCCGCTGGTCAACGCGATCATCGCCGAGGAGCTCGAGAAGATCCGCGCCGAGCACGACAACGACCCCACCGGCAACTACGCCCGCGCCGCCGAGCTGTTCGCAGGGCTCGTCGCGCCGAAGGAGTTCACGGACTTCCTGACGCTGCCGGCCTACAACCTGATCGACTAGTACGGTCCGCGACCCCGGGCACACGCCCGGGGTCGCCACCGATCCCATGCTGCTCGCGCTGATCCGGCACGGAATCGCCGAGAATGCGGAACCCGCCTCCGGGTACCGCGACGAACCGCGGCGTCTGACCGCCGAGGGGACAAGCCGGATCCGCGAAGTCGCCGCGGGTATCGCCCGTCTGGGAATTCACCCCGACGCGGTCCTGAGCAGCCCGCTGACCCGCTGCCTGCAAACTGCCCAACTCGTCGCGGCGCCGGCCGGGGTACGGGTGCGCCCGCTCGAGGTGATGCGACCAGGCGCCCGAGCCGCCGCGCTGTTGGACGTGCTGGCCGAGTATCCCGACGCGGAGTGCGTGCTGGTGTGCGGGCACCAGCCCGATTTGTCCTATATCACGCAGGAACTGACCGGCGGTCTGGCGGATTACCGGCGCGGCACGCTCGGTGTCATCGACCTGAGCGCCCTACGACCCGGCCACGGCACGCTGGTCGGGCTGTATCCGGCCAAGGCCCTCCGCCGGATCGCCGGCGCGCCGTAGACTGCCGCGGACCACGACGTTCCTAGGCCGGCGGGCTCACCAGCGCGACCTCCAAGGGGATCCGCGTCAGCGACTCCGCGTCGACGACGATCTCGATCTCGTAGCGGTCGGGGCCCGGCAGGACCACCTGCCGCAGCGAGACGGGAATGCTCAATGAGATGTCGGTACCGACGGGCCGTCCATCGGGGATCGCCGTCGCGAACTCACCGGTCACCGTCGAGGCCAGCGCGCCCTGGCTGGTCAGCACCCGGATCTCGATTTTGTGCTGGGCCTTGACCTCTTCGGGCGTCAGGACGAGCCGGACCGCAACTTCATTGTCGAGCGACGCCGGGAAGCCGAGTCGCGAGACCCGTCCGATGCCCCCGCCCAGGATGTGCAGCAACCCGTCCCGGACCGTGACCGCGTCACAGACCATCGCGCATTCCAATCGCATAGCGTCCCCCCCTTTGCCTGCACCGCGACCCCGAGTCCGCCGTTCGAGCGGATGGGGTCAGGTCACCGTTGGCGTGCGGGCGGGTTAGGGCTGGTAGTGGGCGGTCGGCTCGACCGAACGCTCGAAATACATCAACAAATCCGCCGGCAACACGTGCTCGGCAGCATCGACGATCTTCGCGGCGACCTCAAGGCGCGCATCCTTGGTATGGGCCGCCAGCGCCTCCCAGCCCGCACGCTCACCGGCCCGCTCGGGCCCTTCGGCAAGGTCGGCCATGGTCATTGCGATCTTCTCCGTCGGCTGCGGGGCACACAGCATCGCGTGCGCGTCGACGATCAGCACCAGGCGGATCCACGGCTGGCCGCCGTACTCGCGGGCGTTGGTGACCCACGTCGGCACAACCCACCGCTCCACGTCGTCGACCAGTTGCAGCCACGGATCGGGGGCGCCGGACACTAGACGCTCTCCAGCAGTTTGGCCTTCTTGGACTGGAATTCCTCTTCGGTGATCAGCCCGTCGTCGCGGAGCTTGCCCAGTTCACGGATCGTCGCCAGCGGCGACGGCTCCGCGCGCGCATCGGCCTGCTCGGCTTCGACCGGTGCGCCCCACCGCTGGGCATCGTCGGCAGCCTGTCGGATCATCTTGCCGGCCTGATCGGCCACCCGTACGAGCTCGTCGAACAGGTCGCGGATCGCGCGGCGCATTTGTTCTTGCGGGTCCATGTCTGCAGGTTAGCGCCTGAACGACGCCCCGGGGAACCCCGGTCACACCGACGTTCGACACGGTAGAGTGTGCCGAACGGCACGAACTCAGGAGTCGTTGCAATGATTGCTGCAGGCCAGCCCAAGCAGCCCGCTGGTCGGACGCGCCAAGCTCGGCACACCGAGATCCTCGACCGGTGGCCGGTGCTCGCCGAACATTGGGCCCGGGAACTCGAACACCGCCGCGTCGCCACGGAGTCCCCCGAGCGCACGCCCATGCAGGGCATCAGCCCGCTGACGGCGATCAACCGCAAGCTCGGGCTGCCGGACGACCATGGCGCCAATGCAGTCGTCGCGGTGGACCGGCGCGCGACGGCATCCGCCTGAGCCAATGTGCATCGGACGGCGACGGGCCGCGAGAAATCCCTCAGCTCGATTGCGGGGCGCGCCCCATCGTCGCACTGCTAGGTTCGGCACATGACCACAGAGGCGACCGAGATCCGCGAAGAGCATCGCACGGCCTTGGCGCGCCTGGCCGTCGACGCCGTGATCGCCGTGGCGGCGTGTGCCGAGCGCGACCTGGATCGTCATGCGGCCGAGTTCGGTATCTCCGACGCCAAACTCGAGGTCCTGGAGGTGCTCTCGTGCTGCTCCGGGCGCCGCGCATGCCTGTTCTCGCTCGGTGACCGGCTGGGCGTCACACGGCCCAACGTCACCAAGCTCGTGGACGGCCTCGAGCGCCAGGGGCTCGTCACACGGATCCCGCACCCGGTCGACCGTCGGATGGTGCAGGCCCAGCTGACCGCCGAGGGGGCCGCAGTCGCCGCGCAGGCCTTGCCGGGACGGGTCGCCCTGATGGAGCGGGCCTGGGCGTCGCTCGACGACGACGAGCTCGAGCACCTGGTCTGGATGCTGCGTCGGGCGGCCGCCGAACTCGTCGACGCACGCCCGCAAGCCAAGCGTCGCCCGGCCGACACCCCCGCCTGAGCGCCGGGTTCGCCGGATGACGGCGCGCGCTGCCGCACGGCCGGTCAGCGCGTCGTGCACCAGGTCCGCTGGCGGCGGCGCGCCGGGCTTGTCCGCCCGGTGCGCACGGAAGCGCGACTCCACTACGCGGATCGCGCTCGGGTGAGGACTGCCCCAAGGCGAGCGCACCCCGCCGCGGCTTGAGATGGGTGGCGGCCTAGCTGTACCCACTCACCACATTGGTGACAGCCTCGTAATCGGCGCTCGGCCCCCGAGCGCCGAATGTCGGCGCCGGGTGTTGTAGTACGCGAGCCACTCAGGCAGCGCCTGGGCGCGCTGGTCATTGCTCGTAAATGGGCGTTGATATGCCCATTCGGCCTGGAGGGTGCGATTGAAGCGTTCCACCTTGCCGTTTTGCCAGGGGCAATGGGGCCGGATGAGCACGTGTCGTGCCCCCAGGCGCCCAAGGGCGTTCTGGAATGCGTCGGAGAGTCGATACGCAAATGCGTTGTCGGTCATCACCCGCTCGATGCGGGTGATGCCGCATTCGGCAAAGACGCCGGCCGCGCGCTCGAGAAACCCGGCACATGTCGCACCGGTCTCATCCGGGTGAATCTCGGCGTAGGCCACACGTGAGTGGTCGTCGATGGCCGCATGGACGTAGTCAAAGCCCATGAGCCGATGTCTGCGGGCTTCGGTGGTGCGTCCGTGCATGCGCCAGCCGCCCCCGTCGGGGATGCGCCCGAGCTTTTTGACGTCGATGTGGATCAGCTCGCCCGGGGTGGCACGTTCGTAGCGTGTGCGGGTCGCCGGCCCGCGGCGTACCGGGATCCCCGTCAGCGCATCCAGGTCACGTAAGGCCGGCATCCGGTTGCGCACAAGCACGCGTCCGACCGTTGCGGCACACAGCCCGAGTTCCTGGGCGATCCATTCCGCACCGCGGCGTGCGTGTGCCCGCAGCGCACAGATCGCCTGCTCGAGCTCCGCATCGATGCGATGCGGGATGTGATGCGGCCGGCTTGTGCGGTCGAAAAGCCCGGCCGGGCCCTCGGTGCGATAGCGGTCAAGCCACTTGTAGGCACAGGTGCGCGAACAGCCCAGCTGGGCTGCGACATCGGCCACGCGATACCCGGCGAGGATGCGCTCGACCAACAGCAAGCGTCCGCGTGGGGTCAGGCGCGCATTAGGGTGCGACATGAGGACCTCCGGGGTGTGGATGGCATTAGGCACCTCCACAACACCCGCGGGGTCCTCACCCGGTCAAGGGCTGTTACCAACCCTGTGAGTGGTTACACCTAGCGGCTGCCGAGCGGGACGTAGTCGCGCGTGTCCGAACCGACGTAGATCTGGCGCGGACGGGAGATCTTCTGCTCCTTGTCCTGGATCATCTCGCTCCACTGGGCGACCCACCCCGGGGTACGGCCAATGGCGAACAACACCGTGAACATCTCGGCCGGGATGCCGAGCGCCTCGTAGATGAGGCCCGAGTAGAAGTCGACGTTCGGGTACAGCTTGCGATTGACAAAGTACTCGTCGGCCAGCGCGATCTTCTCGAGCTCCTGGGCGATCGAGAGCAGCGGGTTGACGCCGGTGACCTCGAACACGTCGTCGCAGGCCTGCTTGATGATCGTCGCGCGCGGGTCGAAGTTCTTGTAGACGCGGTGCCCGAAGCCCATCAGGCGCTCGTTGCCCGCCTTGACGCCCTCCATGAAGGCCGGGATGTTGTCCTTGGTGCCGATCCGGCGCAACATGCGCAGCACGGCCTCGTTGGCACCGCCGTGCAGGGGTCCGTAGAGCGCGGCGATGCCGGCGGCCACCGCGGAGTACGGGTCGACCTGGGAGGAGCCGACGCTGCGGACGGCGCTGGTCGAACAGTTCTGCTCGTGATCGGCGTGGAGAATGAACAGGACGTCAAGCGCGCGCACCAGTCGAGGATCCGCTTCGTACCTGTTCCCGATCTGGAACATCATCGCGAGGAAGTTCTCGGTATAGGACTTTTCCTTGTCCGGGTAGACGAACGGCTGGCCGAGGCTGTGCCGGAACGCCCATGCGCCGAGGGTCCGCATCTTGGCGATCAGGCGAACGATCTGCAGATGACGGACCTCGGGATTGTCGATCTCAGCCGCGTTCGGGTAGAACGTCCCCAGCGCACCGATCGCGGACAGCAACATGCCCATGGGGTGGGCGTCGTACCGGAAGCCCTCCATGAACGTCCGCACGTTCTCGTGGACGAACATGTGGTCGGCGATCTCGCCTACCCATCCATCAAGCTGGGCGGGGCTTGGAAGCTCGCCGTTGACCAGGAGATAGGCAACCTCGAGGAAGGTGCTGTCTGCAGCCAGCTGCTCGATCGGATACCCCCGGTATCGCAGGACGCCGGCATCACCGTCGAGAAACGTGATCGCACTGCGGCAGGAGGCCGTGTTCATGAACGCCGGGTCATACGTCATGAGCCCAAAATCGGCGGCGTCGGTCTTGATCTGGCGCAGGTCCGTGGCGCGGATCGTGCCGTCGGTGATCGGAAGCTCGTACGACTGACCGGTCCGGTTGTCGGTAATCGTGATCGTGTCCGCGTTCGTCGGCTGCGTCGTCATCCAGTTTGTCCCTTCGATGCGTTTGCGCAGGGGCGGTCCAGGCGTCCCAAGTGTTCGCGAGCAAGTTTATCTATGCGCGACGCCTGAGGGGGCCCAAAGGGCCACGAGGCCGTGGATCACGCCGCTGCCTCACGCTGTTACATCGGGACCACGGGTCTGTAACCCGGACTGCGCGCACACCGGTGACGCTGTGGACCATGACGGACCCCCGACGCTTCGCTCGGGCGCCCCGAGCGGACCAAGCCCCGCGAGGAGCGTGAATGTCATTCCCGCCGATCCGCCGTGCCGAGCCCGGCACCGATGCACGGGCGACACGCATCGACCTTCATCTTCACTCCCGCGCATCGACCGACACCGGCAGTTGGTTCCTG
Source organism: uncultured Thermoleophilia bacterium (assembly GCA_963842065.1). Classification (GTDB taxonomy): domain Bacteria; phylum Actinomycetota; class Thermoleophilia; order Miltoncostaeales; family Miltoncostaeaceae; genus CAITWD01. Next base: position 258,267 of record CAWJEW010000009.1, read on the forward strand.
TCGCGAACCCTGATGCCGGAGTCGTTCGTCGACCCACAAGATGCGTACGCCGCATGCAAGCGACGCGGCATGGATCTCGTCACCCTCACCGATCACAACACGATTTCGGGCGCGCTGGAGATCGCGCATCATGCCGACGTCATCATCGGCGTCGAAATCACCGCTTTCTTTCCCGATGACCGTGTTCCGATGCATGTCCTCGCCTGGGGCATCGACGAGCCCCTGTGGAGCGACCTGGATCGCGCCCGCGAGAACATCGTCGATCTCGTCGATCTGCTCGACGAGCGCCAAGTGCCGTGCGCGTTGGCGCACCCGCTGCATCGCGTCGGCGAGACCCTCTCGGTGGACCACCTCGAGCGGTGTCTGCTCCTGTTTCGGTTGTGGGAGGGCCGCAACGGCGCGCGCCCGCGCGAGTGCAACGACGTTGCCGTTCGCATCGCCTGTGCCGCGAGCCCCGCGTTGCTCTTACGGCTTGCCGACAAGCACGGTCTTGCACCTCGGACCACCGGTCCGCCGGCGCTCACCGGCGGAAGCGACGATCACGCGCTGCTCTCGGCGGCGAGTACCTGGACCGAGACGCCCGCAGCCGCGACGCCGGCGGCACTGCTCGACCGCCTGTGGGCGGGGATGACCTCGGCGCACGGGGCCCATGGCTCTGCCACGCACCTCGCCCAGTCGGTGGGCACGCTGCCACTCAAGCGCTACCTGATCGATGGGGCTCGGGGACTTCCCGATCCGCTGCGACACCTGCTCGCGGACCTCGTGCAGCACCCGACCCCCGATCCTCCGCGCGACGCACCGGCGACGATCGCTGAGCGCGGCGCGCCGGCAACCGCGGGCGATGCGGTGCTGACGCGGATCCAGCGCGATCGCACATTCATCCGCCAGTTCCGTCGCCTGCGACGCGAGCCCGATAGCGCCACCCGGTCGCATGCGCGACTGGAGCTCACGTCGGCGTGGCTGCATCGCGAGGCGCTGGCGACGGCGCTGTCGGCCGACGATTTCTCGCTGTGGAAGGTCGGCGCGCGCATCGACGCCCTTGGCGCTGCCGCCGCGGTGGCGGCTCCGTATTTCACTGCCGACCGCTACTTTCGCGGCGAAGTCCGTCACGCGGCAGAGTTCGGCGAGGCGTTCTTCGGCGCACCCGTGATCCCGCGGGAGGCCCGCGTGGCCCGTGCGCTGGTCATGACCGATACGTTCGACGAACTCAACGGCGCCGCGGGCACCATGCGTCGGTACGCCGCGTGGTCTGCCGCCCAGGCGATACCGCCCGCAACGATCGTCACGTGTGGATCGAGGGCCGCCGAGGCCCCCGGCCTGATCCGTCTGCGCGCCGTTGCGGACTTTGCCGTGCCCGCCTACGAGGTCGCGTCCTGGCGTCTGGGCGTCCCATCAGCACTCGACGTGCTCGATGTCATCCGGCGAACAGGTGCAAACGTCATCCATGCTGCGACACCCGGTCCAATGGGTGTCGCGGGACTGCTCGCCGCCCGCGCCCTCGACATTCCGTTCGTCGCCTCCTATCACACCGAGTTCGCCGATTACGCGCAGACGCTCACTGGCGACCGACTCGTCGCGGACCTCGCCGGACGCGCGGTCGGGTGGTTCTATTCGCAGGCCGCGCGGGTCTACATCCCGACGCGCACCACCGGGCGCGGCCTGATGGACCAGGGTGTCGACCCATCGCGGCTGTTCATCTTCGGGCGGGGAGTCGACACCGAACTGTTTCGCCCCGATCGCCGATCACGCTCCATGCGCCACCGCATGGGCAGCCGGTCGGCAACGATCATTCTCTACGTCGGGCGCCTGTCACGGGAGAAGGGCCTTGACGTCCTCGCGGCTGCCCACCGGCTGGCTGCCCAATCCAATCCCGAGATCGAGCTCGCGTTGGTCGGCGAGGGTCCGTACGGCGCCGCACTCGCCGAACTGTTAGACGGAACCAAACATCGGTTTCTCGGTCCGCTCACGGGTCCTGCCCTTTCGTCCGCATATGCGTCGGCCGATGCCTTCTGTCTGCCATCGCGGACGGAAACCTTCGGGCAGGTCGTCCTTGAGGCAGCCGCGAGCGGCCTACCCGTGATCGTGACCGACCGCGGCGGCGCGCACGAATCGGTGATCGCGGACGAGACCGGCCTGATCGTGCCCGCGGACAACCCGCGCGCACTCGCGGAAGCGATCAACCTCCTGGCCACGGATCCGGATCTGCGCCGGCGACTCGGCAGCCGCGGGCGCCTGCGGGCAACCGAGCGCAGCGGATGGGCAGAGCTGTTCGGCCAACTCGCCGCAAGTTACGAAGAGGTCGTGGACCGGCCCTCCCGGACGCGCGCGCCGCATGAGACGGCGGCGCTCGCGCCCGCGCCGCCACAGTGACCGGCGACCTGCGAATCGCCGACGTCACCCAGTGGTACTCGCCGACGTCCGGCGGCATCCGCACGTATCTCCACGCGAAAGCCGAGTACGCAGCGCACGCAGGCACGCCCCATGGGCTCATCGTGACGCGCGGCGCGGAAGCCCTTCCGGGCGTCGCCGCGAGCCGCGTACTCAGCGCCCGCGGATGGTCGCCGCCCGGCCCTTGGGGCTATCACGTCACGCTGCGTAGCCGCGCCATGATCGCAGCGTTGGAGGAGTTCGCGCCATCGGTCATCATCGTCCATGATGCGATCGCATTCCCGCAGGCCATCGCCCGCTGGGCGTCCCGCCGCGCCATCGCGATCGTCGTGATGTGCCATTCGCATCTGGCTGACCTGACCGTCGGCCTGCCGCGACCGATCAGCGCGCTGGCGACGCCGGTTCTGGATCGCATCCAAGGGCGGGCACTGCGCGTGGGTGATCACGTTATTGTCGCGTCGGAGGCGACCCGGCGCCAGGTCGCCGGTCGCGTGCGTGCGCCGATCAGCGTCTCGGCGCTCGGCGTCGACACCGATGCGTTCATGCGGGCGAATGCCGACCCGGAGCTGCGTGCGCGCCTGGCGGGGTCAGGCCGCCTGCTCGTCTACGCCGGGCGCCTGTCCCCGGAGAAGCGCGTCACATCGCTCCCGGACGTGCTGGCGGCGTTACCCGACTCCTATTCGCTCGTGATCGCCGGGGCCGGGATCTCCGGTGCCGCGATCGAGCGTCGCACGCGTGCCGCCGGAGTCGCCGGCCGAGTTCACATGTTGGGGCATATCAGCGATCGGGGCGCGCTCGCATCGCTCCTGGCGACGGCGGATTGCTTCGTGCACCCGAACGCCAGCGAGCCGTTTGGCCTCGCCCCGCTCGAGGCGGCCGCCGCAGGATGCCGCGTCGTCATCCCCGTCCGGGCCGGGGCGGCGGCTGCGCTGGCTGATCACGGTGCTGTGCTCGTCGACGACGATGCGCCAGATACGCTCGCCCGCGGGATCGAGTCGGCCATGCGTACGCCTCGCCCGCGGATTCGCGCGACCGAACTCAGCTGGGGGCCGATCTTCGAGAGGGAGTGGCACCTCTACGAGAAACTCCGTCGGTGAGCGGCGCTTCGCGAACGGCAATCTTCTCGATTCACGACGTGGCCCCGCAAACGCTGCCGCACGTCGTGGAACTCCGGACCATGATCAGGGTCGCTGCGGGACCAGTGCCGGTCAGCCTCCTTGTTGTCCCGCGCTACCACGGCGCCGACGACTGGTGTCAGGCGTCGCGTCAGTGGCTGCAGGTGGCCGCACGCCACGGCGACGAGATCGTCCTGCATGGCTACGAACATCAGTCCCTCGATGGCGTCGACGGGGCGGAGTTCGGGCGCTGCATGACACACGCGGCGGCGTGCGCACGGCTCGACGCGGCGATGCACCGGCTCGCTGAACTCGGGCTCGCGGCTGGCGGGTTCATCGCCCCCGCCTACGCACACCCGACTACCCTGACCAGTGCGCTGCGCGAGCGGCGACTGGGCTGGTGGGCGACCCGGACGCGCCTACACACCGACCGACAGGGCCGACGCCTGTGGAGTGTCAGCCTCGGTGCCTCGACCGCGTGGCGACGCGCAGCCAGTCCTGCGCTCGCCCGATCCGTGCTCCGACTCGCACGACCGGCGGCGGCGGTGCGGCTCGACCTCCATCCCGCGGACATGGCGCATCCCGGTCTGCGACACACCATCTCCGCACTGATCACCGCCCTGCTCGCGCAGGAGCGGCGGGTGGCCACCCACGGCGCGCTGATCGCATCCGATGACGCAGGGTGCTTCGTGCGGCGGCATGAACCGAGCGTCACGGCCATGGCGATGTCGCAGGATGACGTGTGCATCACCGACGAACCGGGCCCGTGAGGCACCCATGCGATGCCCACCACGGGGGGATTGGAACGCCGACAACGAACACTGGTACGATCGCCTGGTCTGCCTACGGGCGGGCACCCGCCTGGCTTATGCCGCATGACCGAGCCGGCCGGAGCGCCCCGCGGTGTTCCCCGGCATCACAACACCATTCATTTACGGAGGACCCATGGCCGAGCATGAAAGCTCGCTTGCCGTGCTGGTCGATTTCGAGAACATGGCCCGCCCCGGCATCAAGGGGCGTGGCGACTTCGACATCCACCTAGTACTCAACCGTCTCGCAGACAAGGGACGTGTGCTCGTCAAGCGCGCCTACGCCGACTGGAGCCGCTACCGCGATGCGCGGCACGAGCTCCAGAATGCCGGGCTCGAACTGATCGAGATGCCGTCCGCCCGCGAGGGCGCCAAGAACCGCGCCGACATCAAGATGGCGGTCGACGCCATGGAGCTCGCCTTCAGCCGCGAGCACCTCGACACCTTCGTCATCGTGTCGGGCGACAGTGACTTCACGCCCCTGGTCGGAAAGCTGCGCGAGCTCAACAAGCGCGTGACCGGCATGGGCAATCGCGACTCCGCCAGCGAACTGCTGATCGCCAACTGCGACGAGTTCATCTTCTACGACAGCCTCGCGGCCGCCGCCAAGCGCTCGACGGGCGCCAGCTTTGACCCCACCGAGATGCTGCGCCAGACACTGACGGCACTGCAGCGTGAGGGCACCGAATGGCCGCTGGCGAGCGTCGTCAAGGACTCGATGCGCCGCAAGAATCCCGCCTTCGACGAGTCCGACATCGGCTACTCGACCTTCTCGAAGTTCCTGGAGGCCCAGGGCGAGCAGGGCATCATCCGGCTGCAGTCTGACCCGCGATCGGGCACCTACCGGGTCGAGCTGGCGAACTCCGTCGCCGCCGCTCCGGCGCCGTCGGCCGGAGCAGAGGCGGGCACCGACGCCGAGGCCACCTCGCCGCGCCGCCGGCGGCGGCGGCGGCGCGGCGAGTCCGGCGATGCCGCAGCACCCGTTGGCGAGTCAGCGGATGTCTTCGAGTTCGTCGTCGACACGACGGCACATATCGACGCGACCGAGCTGCCGCCACTGGACCAGCCCATCTCCTACGAGGACATGATCCTGCTCGGACCCGAGCTCGGTGATGACGTTCCCGAACTGGTCGAAGCAACCGACCGCGGCGAGGCCGACGTCGAGGCCGCCGAGGCCGAGGCCACGACACCCCGCCGGCGCCGGCGCCGGCGCAGCGGTGCCGCGGCGCAGGGCGACGACAGCGCACAAGCACCGCCCGCCGAGGAGTCACCGGTCGCCGCGGCGCCGGTCGAGGAGGCCGCCGCCGCGGCAGACGCCGCACCCCCGGAGGAGCCCGCGCTCGATGCCGAAGGCGGCTCGCGTCGTCGTCGTCGACGGACGGCCCCCGCCGAACCGACCCCGGTCGAGGTCCCCGAGCGGTCCGCGCAGGCGCCCGAGGAAGTGATCGAGGTCGTGGTCACCGCCGAAGGTGCCATTGCCAGCGCGGACGAGGCGGCCGCGTCGGCGAGCTCCCGCCGCGTGCGCCGTGGCCAGCGCAGCCCCGCGCTGCTGGGCGAGCAGGCACCGGTCGCCGAGGCGCCGGTCGAGCAGGCCACGCCCGCGCCCAAGCGACGCACCCGCAAGGCCGCTCCGAAGGTCGCAGACGCCGAGCAGGCACCGGTCGCCGAGGCGCCGGTCGAGCAGGCCACGCCCGCGCCCAAGCGACGCACCCGCAAGGCCGCTCCGAAGGTCGCAGACGCCGAGCAGGCACCGGTCGCCGAGGCGCCGGTCGAGCAGGCCAAGGCCACGCCCGCGCCCAAGCGACGCACCCGCAAGGCCGCTCCGAAGGTCGCAGACGCCGAGCAGGCACCGGTCGCCGAGGCGCCGGTCGAGCAGGCCACGCCCGCGCCCAAGCGACGCACCCGCAAGGCCGCTCCGAAGGTCGCAGCCGAGTAGCACGCACACGTGCCCCGCCGGGTCGGCCCGACCCGGCGGGGCACGTGACGCTTACGACGTCGCGGTGTCGGCGGCCGTCGTCCCGACGCCCAGCCCGATCGGGCAGGCGACCCCGGTGCCGCCGAGCCCACAGTAGCCGTTGGGCACCTTCGCCAGGTACTGCTGGTGGTACTGCTCGGCGTAGTAGAACGGCCCCGCCGGCACGATCTCGGTGGTGATCGGGCCGTACCCGGCCCCAGCCAGCCGTGCCTGGTAGGCATCACGCGAACGTTCGGCCAGCTGCTGCTGCGCATCGGAGAACGTGTAGATGCCGGAGCGGTACTGCGTGCCGACGTCGTTGCCCTGGCGCATGCCCTGCGTCGGGTCGTGGTGCTCCCAGAAGGCCTGCAATACGGCCTCGTAGCTGATCCGGGCCGGATCGAACACGACGAACACGACCTCGTTGTGACCGGTCGCGCCGGAGCAGACCTCTTCGTAGGTCGGGTTTGGCGTATAGCCGCCGGCATAACCGACGGCCGTCGTGATGACGCCATCGAGCTGCCAGAACACCCGCTCGGCGCCCCAGAAGCAGCCCATCCCGAACATCGCGGTCTCGGTCCCGGCGGGAAACGGTCCGACTAGCGGCGTCCCGAGCACGTCGTGGAATGGCGGAACCGGCATCGGCCGCTCGCGCCCCGGCAACGCGGCGTCGGGAGCCGGCATCTTGGTCTTATCTCGGAAGAGTCCCATTCCCCGACGCTAGCGTGCGGACCGGAATGCGTCCAGACGGATCGGCACCTGCTGCGCGACAACCGCGATGCTCAGCGCGCGTCCGCGACGACGACGGCGCGTCGGCCCCGCACGCAGACGAACGCGCGGCGGGCGGCGTGCGTTGTGTCAGGGCTCGAGGATCTCGATCGGCTGTTCGGTAATCGCCGATCCGTCCGGCTGATCGCGCCGCAGGTGAAACGCACGGATCTCGGGCGCGTCCGGGTTTGCCAGCGACACGATCACGTAGAGCGTTTGCCCGAAGAACGCGAGCTCGACGTCGGTCCGCGACGGAAACGCCGCCGACCGGGTGTGTGAGTGGTAGATCGCCAGCAGATCCTCGCCGGCGTCGTCGATGGCATCCATCAGCTGCAACTGCTCGCGCGGATCCATCACGTACATGAACGGGCTGGCCTCGGTGTTGGTCGCAGGGTGCACCGAGGTCGCCACGCCTTCACGCCCACCGATCATGCCGCAGCACTCGTTCGGCAGGTCGGCCATCGCATGGGTGATGAGCTCATCGGCGAGGACGCGCGGCAGCTGCACGGCTACCAGAACAACCCGCGCTCGAGTGCGTCCTCGACCTCGTCGAGGTCCTTGGTCCAGATGCCCGCCGACAGGTACTTCCAGCCGCCGTCGCAGACGATGCCGACGATCGTGCCGTGGTCCATGCCCGCGGCAATCCGGGCGCAGGTATGCACGACGGCACCGGAGGAGATGCCTGCGAAGATCCCTTCCTCGGCAGCCAAGCGGCGCGTCATGACCAGCGCGTCGCGGTTGGCGACGAGCAGCTTCCGGTCCAGGCGCGTGATGTCGAGAATCGGCGGCACGAAGCCGTCATCCAGACTGCGCAGGCCGCTGACCGGATCGCCCTGCAGCGGCTCGCAGGCGACGACCTGGATCTCCGGGCGGTGCTCCTTGAGGCGCGCCGAGCAGCCCATCAGCGTGCCCCCGGTGCCCAGGCCCGCGACAAAGACATCGAGCTCGGGGCAGTCGCGGATGATTTCCGCTGCGGTCCCTTCGTAGTGTGCCCGCGGGTTGGCGGGGTTCCCGTACTGGAACGGCATGAACACGCCGTTCTCGGCGGCGAGCCGCTGAGCGACCTCGACGGCCCCGTTGGACCCGTACTCGCCGTCGGTCGGGACGATCTCGGCGCCGTAGAGCCGCAGCAGCGCCTTGCGTTCCTCGGTGACGTTCTCGGGCATGACCGCCACGAGCCGGTAGCCCTTGATCCGGCAGATCATCGCCAGCGCGATGCCGGTGTTGCCGGACGTCGGCTCCATGATCGTGTCACCGGGCGCGATGAGGTCGCGGCGCTCGGCGTCATCGATCAGCGACTGCGCGGTGCGGTCCTTGATCGACCCGGTCGGGTTGTGGCTCTCGAGCTTGACGAGAATCCTCACCTTGGGGTTGGGCGAGATGTGCGACAGCTCGACCATCGGCGTGTTGCCGATCGTGGAGAGCACGTCGGGAGCGATCGGCACCGCGCTGGAGATGCCGAGTTCAGGGACCATCGTGATGCGTTACCGCTCCACTGCGCCCCCGGCCATCGCCGGGAGGATCAACAGGGTGTCAGCGTCGCCGACGGGCGTGTCCAGCCACTCCTGCAGCCGGACGTCTTCGTCGTTGACGTAGATGTTCACGAAGCGGTGCAGCTCGCCGTCCTCGGACACCAGCTGGGCGCGTACCTCGGGGTGCGCCGAGTAGAGCCCCTCGAGGACCTCGGAGACCGTCGAGCCAGGCACCGAGAGCTCCCTCGCGCCGCCGACGGCCGCGCGCAGGACCGGAGGGACGCGAACGGTACTCACGCGTGCACCGCCTCGGTGTGGCGCCCGATCCCGGCGCACCACGCGTCGTAGTCGCGGAACTCAAGCTGCGCGTCGGGTCCGCAGCCCGGGCAGTTCGGGTCGCGCCGGACCTTCAGCTCGGTGAACGACATCCCGAGGGCGTCGTACACCAACAGGCGCCCGGATAGGGTGTCGCCGATCCCGAGGATGACCTTGATCGCCTCGTTGGCCTGGATGTTGCCCATGACGCCGCACAGCACGCCCAGGACGCCCGCCTCGCCGCACGAGGGCGCAAGGTCCGGCGGCGGGGGCTCGGGGAACAGGCACCGGTAGCACGGCCCCTCGTACGCGATGAACACCGACGCGTGACCTTCGAAGCGCAGAATGCTGGCGTGCACCAGCGGCTTGCGTGCCATGAGTGACGCGTCGGCCAGCAGGTAGCGCGTCGGGAAGTTGTCGGCGCCGTCAACGATCACGTCATAGTCGACGATGATGTCCAGCACATTCGCGCGATTGATGCGCGTGGCATGGACGTTGACCTTCACGTCCGGATTGAGCGCCTCGATCGCGATCTTGGCCGATTCGGCCTTGAGCATGCCGACTCGGTCGGTCGTGTGGATGATCTGGCGCTGCAGGTTGCTCGCGTCGACCACGTCGTCGTCGACGAGGCCGATCGTGCCGACGCCGGCCGCGGCCAGGTAGTAGGCGGCCGGTGAGCCGAGGCCGCCTGCGCCGATGAGCAGCACTTTCGCGCCGAGTAGCTTGAGCTGCCCCTCCTCCCCGACCTCCGGGATCAGGGTGTGGCGGCTGTACCGCGAGCGCTGCTGCGGGGTTAGCGCCTGCGGGACGACGTACTGCTGGCCCGACTGCTTCCAGCGCGTGAAGCCGCCCGCCAGGCTCTCGACGTGCTCGTAGCCCATCTCGCGCAGGTTCCGCGCCGCCAGCAGGGACCGCATCCCACCGGCGCACACGAGTACGACCGGCTGATCCGGGGTGGCGACCCCGGCGATCCGGCTCTCAAGGTGCCCCCTCGGAACGTGGACGGCCCCCGGGACGTGTCCTTCGTCCCACTCGGACTGTTCACGGACATCGATGAGCACGGGCGCGGCGGCGGCGGCGAGTCGCTGGGCCAGGTCGGCAACCTGCACCTCGGGGATCTCGGCCCGGGCGGTGGCGAGAAGGTCCTGATAGGTCTGAGCCATCTGCGTCTCCAGTAGCGTCGCGGCAGAGACAGAAAATACCGCGGGTATTATAGCCTTTTCTCGTTCCCGGCATTGCGCCTACGCTGTGCAGGCCATGAGACGGGCATCCATCGCCAAGAGTGCGTTTGCGAACACCGATGGCCGCGTTCGCTGCCCCACCCCCGACTGTTGGGGCGATCTCCTGCTGTTTCCGACGGGTGAGCGGGATCTCGAGGGGGTGCCCGCCTTCCAGCCATACACCGCGTGTCCGCTGTGCGGAAGCGTATTTGACATCGAACAGGACATGGACGACCGGGATCTGTTTCTCCGGGTGGCGTGGCTGCGTGCCAACCCGTGGGAAGACGACCCGGACGCACCGGCGTCCGAGATATCGTAGCCGGTCGGCCGCGACGCGACCCGGACTGCGGACTACTCGAATTCCCCGAACAGGGGGGCGAACACGTGGATCCAGCGGCCCGGCGTCATGCCCAGACGCACCGGCCCGATGACGCGCACGAGCTCCGCCTGCCCCGCAATCACGCGGTCGGCGTCGATCAGCTCGGCAATCAGCGCGGCTGTAGCGGCATCGATTCCGGCGGCGGATGCCCGTGCGATGACGTCCGCGCCCGTCAGCGGGCGCTCGTAGCTGATGTCCATAGTCTGATGGTACGACGTCGTGGATGCCGCCCGCGGCGCGTGCAATCGTGTGTGCCATGCAGTTGAGCGACGTGCGCGCAGCCGCGGGCGGCTGGCCTTCGCCCGGCGGGGGGGTTTAGATGGCCAAGACCCCGGGCCCACCGCCCGGTGAGGACCTGTTCGGCGACCTGGTCGGGCAGCGGCTTTCCTCCAGCGGCCCGCTGGCCGCACGGATGCGCCCGCGCGACGCCGCCGAGTTCGTCGGCCAGCATGCCTTGTTCGGCCCCGACGGCTTTCTCGGGCGGGCGATCGCCGAGGATCGCGTGCCGTCGCTGATCCTCTACGGACCGCCCGGCTCGGGCAAGACGACCATCGCGCGGATCATCGCCAACTCCACCCGCGCACAGTTCGTCGAGCTCTCGGCGACCCAGGCGAGCATTGCCGACGTCCGCGCCGCGCTTGCGCAGGCGCGCGACCGGCTGGCCGGAAGCGGGCGGACGGTGCTGTTTATCGACGAAATCCATCGCTTCAACAAGGGCCAGCAGGACGCGCTGCTCCCGGCGGTGGAAGACGGGATCGTCACGCTGATCGGCGCGACCACGGAAAATCCGTACTACGAGGTCAATTCCGCCCTCATTTCACGGATGCAAGTCATGGTGCTCGAGCGGCTCGACGGCACCGACCTCGACGTGCTGGTGGAGCGCGCGCTCACCGACCCGCGGGGGCTCGGTGGACGGGTGCGGCTGGACGACGGCGCGCGCGCGGCGATCGTTGCGCGAGCCAATGGCGATGCCCGTGCCGCCCTGAACCTCCTCGAGGCAGCGGCTCTGGCCACGCCCGAGGGCCACGCCATCGACATCGGCGCCGTCGAGGGCGCCGCCGGGGGCCGTGCCATCCCCTATGACCGGGCCGGCGACGCGCACTACGACACGATCTCGGCGTTCATCAAGTCCATGCGCGGCAGCGATCCCGACGCGGCGATCTACTACCTGGCCGTCATGATCGCCGGCGGCGAGGACCCCAAGTTCATCGCGCGTCGGATTGTGATCGCCGCCAGCGAGGACGTCGGCAACGCCGACCCGCAGGCGATCGTGGTCGCGACCGCCGCGGCGCGCGCGGTCGAGTTCGTGGGCCTGCCCGAATGCCGCATCAGCCTCGCCCAGGCGGCGATCTATGTCGCGCTCGCGCCAAAGTCCGATGCAAGCTACCGTGCCGTCGACGCGGCCCTGGCGCACATCGATCGTCACGGCCCACAGCGACCGCCGGTGGCACTGCGCGACGCCAGCCGCCCCAACGCACGGCACTTTGGTCACGGCGAGGGCTACCAGAACCCGCACCGTGCGCCGGATGGCGTCCTGGACGAGTCGCTGCTGCCCGACGAACTCGCCGGGACGCGATTCTTCACCCCGGCTCCGCGCGGCGCCGAGGCCGACCGCTCTCAGCGGCTCGCGGACCTGCGCGTCCCGGGCGACGAACCGACCCCGTTTTGAGGCGGTCCCCACAGCGGCGCACGTGTCGGGTAGCGTGAGTGCATGAGCCCATCCGATGATCTTGCCGAGCGCCTCGACGCCGACGCCAAGCAGGCGCTGCGCGACGGGGACAAGCTGCGCCTGTCGGTGCTGCGAGGCGCGCGCGCCGCGCTCAAGAACGCTGAAATCAACGCCCGGGGTACTGGCACCACCCCTGACACGGTGCGTGTGCTCCAAGGACTGGCTAAGCGCCACCGGGAGTCGATCGAGCAATTCACCGCCGGCGGCCGCCAGGACCTCGTCGATCAGGAGACAGCCGAGTTGGCCATCCTCGAGGAGTACCTGCCCACCCCGGCGTCCGACGCCGAGATCGAGGCGATCGTCCGCGAGGTCATTGCCGAGGCCGGCATCAGCGACCCCACGCAGGTGGGCAAGGTGATGCGGCCGGCCCTCGAGCGGCTCGGCGCCGGCACCGACGGTGGCCGCGTGCGTGACGTCGCCCAGCGGGTGCTCGGCGGGTGAGCACCCGCCGGCGGCCGCGCGGGGCCACTCCCGTGATGCCTCAACCCGGCCAGGAGTCGGTCTGGGACTATCCCCGGCCGCCGCGCTGCGAGCCGACGTCCCGGCACGTGGTGGTGGTGGTCGGCGGCGAAATCGTGGCCGACTCCGGCCGCGCGTTTCGCGTGCTCGAGACGAGCCACCCGCCCGGGTACTACATCCCGGCCGGCGACTGGCGCCCCGGGGCGCTCGTACCCGCCGCGGGTACGAGCGTGTGCGAGTGGAAGGGTGTGGCTCGCTATTTCGATGTCCGCGGCGGCGGCACGGTCGCGCAACGCGCCGCCTGGGGGTATCCCGAACCGACGCCGGCATTTGCCGCGATCGCAGACTGCGTGTCGGTGTACCCTGCCGTGACGGACCGGTGTGAGGTCGACGGGGTCGCCGTGACGGCACAAGAGGGCGGCTTTTACGGCGGATGGATCACCCCAGATGTCGTCGGGCCCTTCAAGGGCGCGCCCGGCTCATGGGGCTGGTAACGCCGTGAGCACCCGAGATCCCGCCGTGGCCAATGCCACCGCCACCGACCTTTCCGATGCCGAGCGCGCCCTGCTGGCCCCGTACGTGACCGACACGACCGGCCCGGTCTTTGCCCTGACCAACCTGCCCGAGACCGTCAAGGGCGCCCTGTTCGCCCGCTATTCGCGTAGCCCGAAATCGCTGCGCCGGCTCCTGGTCGACGAGTTCCTGACGGACTCCGGGGAGGCTGCCGCCGGCGCGGGACCGGGCCAGGCCCAGGCGGATGCGCTCTACCAGCGGGTGCTCGCCGACTACGGGGACGATTCGGTGGCCCAGCTCGGGGGCGCACACGTCGCCGTCGAAGGCGCGTCCAACGTGCTCACCAAGATCCTGCAGTGGGGACGGCTCGCCAGTTATCTGGAGCAGTCGACCCGCTATATCGCCTACACCGACCGGCCCGGCGGGCGCTGGCGCTACTACACCCCGCCCGATGTCGCGACCCATCCGGAGGCCGGACCCGCATACCGCCGGACCCTTGACGGGGCGTTTACGTCCTACGCGGAACTGCTGCCGGCGCTGATCGCGTTCTGGGACGCACAGGTCCCGGGGGACGACGCCCCAACCGCGGCACGTCAGCGGGCGGTGCGCGCGCGAGCGCTCGACAGCCTGCGCGGCCTGCTGCCCGCCGCCACACGCTCGAACGTCGGCATCTTTGCCTCGGGCCAGGCGTACGAGGCGCTGCTGGTGCGGCTGATCGACCATCCGTTGCCCGAGGCGCGGGAGGCGGGGCAGCGCATCCTCACCCAGCTGCGTGCGGTGATCCCGGCATTCCTGACGCGCGTCGACCGGCCCGATCGCGGCCTGCGCCACGCGCAGTACCTGCGTGACAGCGCGGACGCGACCGCCGCCATCGCACGCGAGTTGTTGCCACCGGCCGGCGACGGTCCGCGCACGCCCGAGGTGCGCCTGTTGGAGTGGGATGCCGACGGCGAGGCGCGGGTGATCGCCCACGCGCTCTGGAGCGTCTCGGGCCGCGGCTACGACGAGGTCCGCGCCGCAGTGGAGACGATGAGCCCTGCCGACCGGGCGCGCGTGCTCAGCGCCTACACCGGCGCGCGCAGCGACCGTCGCTACAAGCCCGGCCGCGCGCTCGAGGCGACCACGTACACGTTCGAGGTCGTCTGCGACTACGGTGCTTACCGGGACCTGCAGCGGCACAGAATGCTCAGCCTCCAAGCCCAGCCGCTGGGCGTGGCGCTCGGATGGACGCTGCCCGAGGAGGTGGCCGAAGCGGGATGCGCCGAGCGCTTCGCGCAGGTCATGTCCGAGAGCAGTGCGCTGTACCGGCTGCTGTGCGACACGGCCCCCCTCGCGGGCCCTTATGCGGTCAGCTTGGCGCACCGCATCCGGTTCGTGATGGTCATCAACGCCCGCGAGGCGATGCATCTGATCGAGCTGCGCAGCCAGCCGCAGGGACACATCGCCTACCGGCAGGTCGCCCAGCAGATGCACCAGCGCATCCGCGAAGTCGGCCATACTGCGATCGCCGACATGATGCAGTTCGTCGACCACTCGACGCCGACGGCCGGCCGCATGGCCGCCGAGCGGCGCTTAGAACAGCGACGCACCGGAGCCGCCAATGCCTGACACGCCGACATCCGCCTCACCGCCCCCGCCGCGCCTGGGCGGCATGGCACTCGCCAACGGGTTGCTGGTGCACGGGCCGACGCATTGGGCCGCCGCCGTCCAGCGCGCCGACGGCTCTATCGCCGTCGCCTCCGGGCGCAAGCCGCAGTTCAATATCGGGGCCATCGGGGACCTGCCGGTCGTGCGGGGCGTGCTGCGGCTCGGAGAGTCGGTCGCGGTGCTGCCGGCGATGCGGCGCAACCTGCCCGAAGCGCGCTTCGCGATCGAGGAGCGCGAGGCCACCTACACGGTGGTCGGCGCATTCCTGGCGGCCGTCGTCGCGCGCCGCAGGCTGCGCTCAGCGCTCGCCCAGGAGACCTTCTCCGCGGTCGTCGGCCTGGCGCCCGCCATCGTGTCCCTGCGGACCTCGCGCGCAGCCGCCTGGCACGCGGTCGAACACAAGAACATCGCCGCCTACGAGGCGGGCGGCCTCGATGAGGTGGCGCGTGCGAGCGAGTACCCCAAGGAGCACCCGCGCTGCGGCAGCAACCTCATCGTCCCCATGATGGCGGCGACCATCGGCACGAATCTCCTGCTGCGGGCGCTGCCCACCAATCGGCGCACGGGGATGCGGACCGTCGCGGGCGCGATCGCGATCGGCACGGCGGTCGAGGTCTTCGCCTTCGCCTCGCGCCACCCCGAGCACCCGCTCGCCCGCGGGGTCCACGCGATCGGCCACGCGATCCAGGCGTCGGTCGCCACGAAGGAGCCGGAGCCCGCAGAAATGCTTGTCGGTGCGGCTGCGCTGCGGGAAATCTGCCGCGTGGAGGCGATCGCCCCCGCGACCGCAGGATAGGACACAGCGCCGCGGCCCGCCGGCGATCGCGTACGGTTGGCGTCATGCACACGGACCGCAAGATGGCAGGTGATCCGACATGAGCAACGTCCCCAACGCCGTGCGGCGTCGACTCGCGCCCGACACGTTCGCGCTGCCGGTCGACAAGATGCGTAGCGGCTACTACTCCGACGCCTACTTCACGTTCTCCCGCGAGGTGCTCGACCATGACGGGCACCGGCCCCGCGTACTGATGCAGGTCTTCCAGCGCGACGACTCGGTGCTCGGCGGCATCGACGAGGCCCTGGCGATCTTGCGGCTGTGCTCGGGCCGTGAGGTCGACGGGCGCTGGGTCATCGGCTGGGACGAACTCCGCGTGCGTGCGTTGTTCGATGGCGATCTGATCGAGCCCTGGGAACCGGTGCTCGAGATCGAGGGCGATTACGCCCTGTTCTGCCACCTCGAGACGCTGTACCTCGGGGTGCTCGCGCGCCGGACGCTGATCAGCCGCAACGTACGCGACGTCGTGGAGGCCGCTGGCGGCAAGCCGATCATGTACTTCCCGGCGCGGTTCGACCACTGGCACGTGCAGACCGGTGACGGCTGGGCCGCCCACATCGCCGGCGCCATCGGTGTCTCCACCGACGCCCAGGCCTCCTGGTGGGGCGGCAAGGGCATCGGGACGGTGCCGCACGGCCTGATCGCCGCGTACGGCGGCGACACCGTCCGCGCCGCCGTCAAGTTCGCCGATCGATTCGCGGACGAGCTGTATGTCACGGTCCTGGTGGACTTCGAAAACGACTCGGTGCGTACGGCAATGGAGGTCGCCGACGCGCTCGGGGACCGCCTTTGGGCGGTGCGGGTCGACACCTCGGACACTATGGTCGACCGGTCGCTCTGGCACGAGATGGGCAGGTTCCGGCCGACCGGAGTCGTCCCCGAGCTGGTCGCCAAGGTCCGGCGCGCACTGGACAACGCCGGGCACGGGCGCGTGCGGATCGTTGCCTCCGGCGGTTTCGATCCCGCGCGCATCCGCGCGTTCGAGCGGGCATCGGTCCCCGTCGACGCCTACGGTGTCGGCAGCTGGCTGCTGCGGGGCGCCAATGACTTCACGGCCGACGTCGTGCGCGTCGACGGCCGCCCCTGCGCCAAGGTCGGCCGAGAGGAGCGCCCCGCGCCGCGTCTGGCGCCGGTCACCTGGGACACCGAGCCGTCGGGAGACCCCGCATGATCGGCCCCGCCCAACTGCACCACGTCGCCTATGTCGTCGTCGATCTCGACGCCGCACTGCCGCTGTTTGTAGCCCGCTTTGGCCTCGTCGAGGAGGTCCGCGAGCTGATGCCCGAGCAGGGCGTCGAGGCGGTCATGCTCGCTGCCGGCGGCGCAGGCGTCGAGCTGATCACACCGCTGGATCCCGAGGGGGCGATCGCCCGGTTCCTCGACAAGCGCGGCGAGGGCCTGCACCACGTGGCCTTCGGCGGTCCGCGACATCGACGCCGCGCTCGCCGAGCTGGCCGACGCCGGCGCCGAGCTGATCGATGCCGTGCCGTGCCGCGGCCTTGGGGGCCACCGCGTCGCGTTCATCCACCCGCGCTCCGGCGCGGGCGCCCTCACCGAGCTAGTCGAGATCCACGACGGCGCGCACTGACCGCGCCGGCCGCACCTGCCGAGGAATCCCCGCGGCCACGCTAGACTCGCTCACGGCGATCGATACCAAGGAGTGTGCATGGCCGGACGTCGGCTGGAGATTGGCTTTCATGGCGGCAACATCCTGCGCGCGACCCTCGGGGAGGCCCAGGTCAGAGCCCTGACCGAGGCGCTTGGCGACGGGTCCGCGTGGCTCCAGATCGACGCCGAAGAGGGCAAGTACTGGATCAAGGTCAGCGACCTGCAGTTCGTGCGGATCCCCGACGACGGCCAGCACGGCGTCGGTTTCTCGCTCACATAGGCGGGGCGCGTGGACCTGGGACTGGTCGGGCGTACCAACGCCGGTAAGACCGCGCTGTTCAACCTGATCACCGGGTCCTCCGCCGAGGTCGCCCCATATCCGTTCACGACCCGTGAGGCCCTGCGGGGCGTGGCGGAGGTCCCCGATCCCCGCATCGATGCGATCGCCGACGCGCAGGACATCCCGCGCCGTGTTCGCGCCCAGGTCCAGGTGGTCGACATCCCTGGGCTCGCGGCGGGCGCCGGACAGGGCGAGGGGCTTGGCGGGAAGGCGCTGGGCGAGCTGCGGCAGACAGACGCGCTGATCCACGTCATCCGGGGCTTCGCCAACCGCGAGGTGCCGCATCCCGAAGACGCGATCGACCCCGTGGCAGACGCCGAGGCCATTGACCTCGAGTTGATGCTCGCCGATCGCGAGCAGGTCGAGCGCCGCCTGGAAAAGGTGCGCAAGGGCGCCAAATCGGGTGACGCGGCGGCACGAACCGAGCTTGGGCTGCTCGAGCAGCTGGCGGCTGCGCTCGACGCCGGGACGCCGCTGCGGATGGCCGCCGATCAGGACGCCCGGGTGCTGGCAGCGGAGATGGGTCTGTTGACCGCCAAGCCGGTTCTCTACGTGCTCAACACCGACGATCCGGGCGATCCGCCCGCGGACCTGGCCACCTACGCGGCCGCTCGCGGGTCGCAGGCCGTCGCGCTGGCCGTCGGAACCGAGCTTGAGCTGGCCCAGCTCGGCGACGAGGAGGCCGCGGAGCTCGCGGTCGAGATGGAGCTGGGCGAGGTCCGTGGCGCCGATGCGATGGTGCGGGCGGCCTATGAGCTGCTCGACCTGGTCACGTTCTTTACCGGTTCCGGGCCACCCGAGGCCCGCGCGTGGCCGATCCGGCGCGGGCTGACCGCGGACCGGGCCGCGGGCAAGATCCATTCAGACATGGAGCGCGGGTTCATCCGCGCCGAGGTCGTGCCGTGGGAGGACCTCGTGCGGGCGGGCTCGTTCGCCAAGGCACGCGAGGCCGCCCAGGTGCGGATGGAGGGGAAGGACTACATCGTCCAAGAGGGCGACGTCATGCAGATCCGCTTCGCGGTCTAACGCGCCGCCGGCGGCCCGGACGGGGCCGCGCGCGCCTAGCGGGCGCGCTCGATCATGCCGGCCGCGACGGTCCCGTTGTCGGCGTCGTCGATCAGCACGAACCCGCCGGTGGCACGGTTGCGGCGGTACGGATCGCACAGCAGCGGCGCGGACGTCCGCAGGCGGACCCTGCCGATGTCGTTGAGCCCGAACGCCTCGACGTCGTGCTCGGGTTCGAGGGTCTCGACGTTCACGCGCTCCTCGAGCGCGACCACAATCGCCTGCGCGTTGCGGGTCGTGTGCTTGATCGACAGCCGATCCCCCGCGCGCAGCGGCCGCTCGGACATCCAGCAGATCGTCGCATCGAGTTCGCGCGCCACGCTCGGCTGGTCGTGCGACGCACAGATCAGATCACCGCGCGAGACGTCCAGCTCGTCCTCCAACCGAACCGTGACCGACAGCGGCGCGCAGGCCTCGTCGTGCTCGCCGTCGTAGGTGTCGATCGCCGCGACGCGCGTCTCCTGGCCGCCCGGCAGCACGATGACCTCGTCGCCCGTGCGCAACACGCCGCTGGCAAGCCGCCCCGCGTACCCACGGTAGTCGGCATCCACCGGGCGGACATCCGTCGCATCAGGCGCGGACGTCCCGTCGCCCCACGAGATGGCCGCGCCGGGCCGGATGACCCACTGGACCGGGAAGCGCACCGGGGTGTCCGCAGGGTGGTCGGCCTCGAGCTCGACGGTCTCGAGGTGCTCCAGCAGCGTCGGACCGGCGTACCAGGGCATGTGGTCGGACCGCTCCACCACGTTGTCGCCGTTCAGCGCGGAAATCGGGATCGCGGTGACCTCGCCGACCAGCAACGGCGCCAGGAAGCTGCGGACCTCGGCAACGATGCGCGTGAACTCCTCCTCCCGGAAGTCCACCAGATCCATCTTGTTGACGCACACGACCAGGTGTGGGATCCCGAGGAGCGCGCTGATGTAGGCGTGGCGCCTGGACTGCTCGAGGACGCCCTTGCGGGCGTCGATGAGTACGATCGACAAATCGGCGGTCGACGCGCCGGTCACCATGTTGCGCGTGTACTGCTTGTGCCCGGGCACGTCCGCGATGATGAAGCGGCGGCGGTCCGTTGCGAAATACCGATAGGCGACGTCGATCGTGATGCCCTGCTCCCGCTCGGCGCGCAGCCCGTCGGTAATCAGCGCAAGGTCGAGGCCGCCGTCGCTGCTGCGCCGCCGACTCGCCTCGGCGACCTGGGCCAGTTGATCCTCGAGCACCTGCTTGGTGTCGTACAGCAGCCGCCCGATCAGCGTGCTCTTGCCGTCGTCGACCGATCCTGCGGTCGTGAAGCGCAACAGGCCGAGCGCGCTCAAAAGTATCCCGCCTTCTTCCGGTCCTCCATCGCCGCCTCGGAGACCCGGTCGTCCGCGCGCGTCTGGCCACGTTCGGTCACCCGCGTCGCGGCGATCTCGGTCACAACCTCCTCCAGCGTCGTCGCCTCGGAGCGGACGCCACCCGTGCAGCGCATGTCCCCCACGGTCCGGTACCGCACGGTCGCGGTCTCGACCCGCTCACCATCGAGCAGCTCCGTGCCCTCGCGCCAGGCGTAGAGCATCCCGTCGCGCGCGAAGACCGGTCGCTCGTGGGCGAAGTAGATCGACGGAACCTCCAGCTGCTCGCGGGCGATGTACTCCCAGACGTCGAGCTCGGTCCAGTTCGACAGCGGGAACACGCGCACGTGCTCGCCTTGCCGAATGCGCCCGTTGTAGAGGTTCCACAGCTCCGGCCGTTGGGATTTCGGGTCCCACTGGCCGAAGTCGTCACGAAACGAGAACACCCGCTCCTTGGCGCGGGCCCGCTCCTCGTCGCGACGTGCCCCCCCGAAGGCGGCGTCAAGCTGGTGCTCGCCGATCGCATCGAGCAGTGTCGTGATCTGCAGACGGTTGCGCGACGCGCGCGGTCCCCGCTCCTCGACGACCCGACCGCGGTCGATCGACTCCTGTACTGATGCGACCATCAGGCGCTCGCCCAGTTCGGCCACCCGGCGGTCGCGGAACTCGATCACCTCGGGAAAGTTGTCTCCCGTATCGATGTGCATCAGGGGAAACGGGAAGCGCGCCGGGCGGAACGCCTTCTCGGCGAGGCGCAAGAGCACGATCGAATCCTTGCCGCCGCTGAACAGCAGCACCGGGCGTTCGAACTCGGCGGCGACCTCCCGCATGATGTGGATCGCCTCGGATTCCAGTGCTTGCAGATGCGTCAGCGGTGCGTGGTCCACGGCGGGACTCATCGGTCCTTGCCTGACGGCGTGACGACGGGGGCGGCAGCCCGGCGATGTATGGTCTTAGCACCGGATCCGTACGGCGCACGCCTGGCAACGGGGCCCGGCATCAACCCGCGGCACCGTCCGGCGGCAGGTGCAGGCCGCACTCGGTCTTCCCGGAGCCGGCCCAGCGGCCTTCGCGGCCGTCGCCGGGGATGGTGCACGGCGCGCATCCGATTGAGGCATAGCCCTTGTCGTGCAGGGCATTGTACGGAAGATCATGACGCGCGATATATGCCCAAACGTCCGCGTCGGTCCAGTCGGCGAGCGGGCTGGCCTTCCAGACCCTGCGGCGCTCGTCCCACGCGAGCTTGCGGGTCTCACCGCGCGTCGAAGCCTGGTCGCGGCGCAGGCCCGTCACCCAGCCGTCGAGCCCGGCGAGCGCCTGCTCCAACGCGGCGACCTTACGCTCGCCGCAGCAGTCCTCGGCCGTCCACGATGCGCCGCCGGGACGCATGGCGTCGAAGACCTCGACGGTGATGCCGTACCGCTCCTCGACCTGCCGCCACGTCGCCCGGGTTTCCTCGAACAGCACGCCGGTGTCGATCGTGAACACCCGCGCGGTCGGGTCCAGCCGCAGCAGCATGTCCAGCAGGACCGACTCCTCTTTCTGGAACGAGCAGGCCAGCGCCAGGCGCGGATGGAATCGCTCCAGCATGTACGTGAGCAACTCCTCCGCGCGCTGCGTTTCGGCGTCGGGCACGTAGGCGAGGTGCGCGGTAGTCACGCGGCGCACTCGCCTTCCCCTCGCTGCACCTTGAACAGGTCGGTGCGGTTCCAGTCGACGAAATCGCCGACCGTCGCTGCGTCGTACTCGGCCGGGAGCGCGAGCTCTCCGGCCAGTGCCTCGAACGCAGCGTGGCCAACGCGGTCGACGAAGGCGTTGAAGACCTCACCGTCGTGGCGATCCGACTCGTAGAAACGGATCCAGCGACCGACGACCTCGGGAATGCGCTTTGCCGGCAGGCGCAGCTTGAGCCGCTGGCCCATGCGCACCTCGCCGCCCTCGTACTGGCCGCCGACGTGCGGGATGTAGGCCGGGATGGTCCGGTCACCGACCTTCATGGAGGCGCCGTAGAACCCAATGTTGGCGATGTGATGCTGGCTGCACCCATTCGGGCAGCCGCTCATCTTGATGTGGATTTGGCGCGTGAGCGGATCGGTAATGTCCATCGCCTCGACGTATTCCTGGATCGCCCGGTTCAGGCCCATCGAGTTGGTGATGCCAAGCTTGCAGCTGTCGGTACCTGGGCAGGAGACCACGTCGTTGATCTCGCGCGCCCCGGCGGAGCCGAGCTCAAGCGCGAGCAGGCGCCGCCATACCGCGTAGACGGCCTCGTCGCGCACCCAGCGCAGCACCAGGTTCTGCTGCACGGTCGTACGGGCATACCCGCCGGAGAACTCGCGCATGATGTCGGCCAGCCCGCGGAACTGTTCCGGGGTCACGTCGCCGCGCGGGACGCGGACCTCGACCGTGGAGAACCCGGCCTGCCGCTGCGAGACCACGTTGGATTCGCAAAACCGCGCGAATGCCGGATCGTCGACCTGAGGCTGGTCCACCTCGGCGGGAATGCCCGGCGCGTTGGCCTGTTCGTCATGCAGGAACAGCAGCCGGCTCAGGTCGAAGTCGCGCTCGTCGACCCAGTCGCCCTGCAGTTCCTCATCCACCATGTCGCGGAATGCGTCCATCCCGATGCGGTCGACCAGGACCTTGATCCGCGCGCGCGCCCGGTTCTTGCGCAGATCGTCCTGGCGGTTGAAGATGCGCAGGACGGCTTCGGTGACCTTGATGTACTCGCCGTCGTCGGCCCGGACGAACTCGTACAGCGTCGGCGCGACGCGCGGCATGATCGAGGTCCCGCCGCCGATGCGGATCT
This sequence comes from uncultured Thermoleophilia bacterium, assembly GCA_963842065.1. Classification (GTDB taxonomy): domain Bacteria; phylum Actinomycetota; class Thermoleophilia; order Miltoncostaeales; family Miltoncostaeaceae; genus CAITWD01. The sequence goes on from CAWJEW010000009.1 coordinate 281,023, forward strand.
CGAACCCGCGCACCAATTCCCCGTCGATTTCGCGCACGCGCGGGATGAACCCGCCGTCATGGATCCCGGTGATCGCACGATCGTCGTCGGTGGCCGTGAATGCGGTCTTGAACTTGCGCGGCATGAGCTGGCAGACCTCGTGGCGCACGAAGTACCGCACGTAGGCCCCGGCGTACGGCGTCGGATCGAAGAGTTCGCCCTCGCATACCCCCGCCCACGGGTCGCCGGTCACGTTGCGCACCGTGTTGCCGCAGCCCTCACGCGACGAAAGTCCGGCGTCGGAGATCTCACGGATCAGCTCGGTGGCATCGAGCAACGGCACGTGGTGCAGCTGCACGCATTGGCGGGTGGTGATGTGTCCCTTGCGCAGTGGCACCCAGCGCTCCACGGCGTCGGCGAGCATCTCGAGCTGCTCTGGATTGACCCCGCCGAACGGGACCTTGATCCGCACCATCTGCACGTCGGGCTGGCGTTGGCCGTAGACGCCCTGACGCAGGCGGAACCCGATGAACTGGTCCTCCGGGACCTCGCCCCTCAAGAACCTGGTGGCTTCGGTGTCGAAGTCGTCGAACTCCCGCTCGAGGATCGGGATCACGTGTCCCGGGACGTTTTCGTGGACTTCCGGGTTCTCGAGGGTACCCGTCCGGCCGGACGGGGCGTCGACGTCGGCGCTGCGGGCGGATCTCCGATCGAAAGCCATCGACCTCGTCTCTTTTCGGTCCGGAACGGGGAACGACGCCGGCGCGCCGTCGGGTCGCAGCCGTTATACCATAAAGACACCAGACTTTATGGGTTTTTAATTGATCGGGCGGGTCAGGAATGGTTGTCGCAACGCCCATTGGCGCCCGTGGCCCGCCGTCGCCGGTGAGCCCGTGCTAGAGCAGCGCCGCGTCGGAGCCCGGCCCCTCAAGGCGCGACTTGACCTGCACCTCAGCGGCGTTGAGGCGCATGAGCGCGAGCGCTTCCGGGCTCGCCTGCTGCGGCCCAGCAGGCGGCGGGGGCCCGTGGTGCCAGGCCACGCAGTGCAGCAGCGCCAGGCGGCGCGCTTCGTCGAGCTCCGCCCGCCGCGCCGCGTCACCGACGATCTCGAGCCCCAGCGCGACATGCCCCAACAGGCGGCCCTCCTCGGTGGATTCGAACGTTGCCGCAACCCGCCAGGTCCGGGTGTAGCCGAGATCGTGCACCAGGGCCGCGGTCACCAACAGGTCCGCGTCGATGCGCGGATGCCACGTACACAGCGTCTGGCACAGGGCGGCGACGCCGACGGTGTGCTCGATCAGTCCACCGATGTAGGCGTGGTGACCCGACCGAGTGCACGGGACCTGCCGCCACGTGGCCGCCAGCGGCTCGTCGCTGGTGAGCACGTCGAGCGTGCGCCGGAGACCCGGGTCACCCACCTCGTCCGCCAAGTGGAGCACGAACCCGAACAGCTCCTCGGGGTCGCGGTGGCTGCGGGGCACCAATTGCGTGTCGGCCGACTCGTCGTCAGCGGGCCGGACGTGGCTAATCAGCAGCTCCAAGCGCCCCCCTCGCTGTTCGGCGCGCCCAGCGACGCGCACCGGCGCACCGGGCGTCAGCCGCTCGGCGAACCAGTCGGGCTGGTCGAAGATCACCCCGCGCGCCGAGCCGGTGGCATCGGCGAGGACGACCGACAAGAACGGCTTGCCGGCCCGCGAGAGCCGGCGTTCCACATCGCGGACTGCAAAGACACCTTCGAACGGTGCGCCGGGTGTCAGCTGTGCGAGTCCGTTCATCGATCCATGGCCGGGCATAGGAGACGATAGTCGCAGGTCCGGCAGGCCCATGACGGCCGCGGCTCGAATCGCCCCGCGGCGATCTCGTCGAGCGTGCTGTGCGCAAGCTCGACCGCTGCGGCGATCTCGGTGCCGTCCGGGTTCTCGCGGCGGTTCTCCCCCTCGAGAACGTATTCGAGGGTGGCCACGCGCGGCTCCACCTGCCACGCGTCGCGTGCACCGGCCAGGTAGAGCCGCATGACCAAGCGTCCGTCCTCGTCGGCACCACCGCTCGGTGGCGCACCGGTCTTGTAGTCGACGAGCCCGAAGCCGCCCTGCGCGAGCCGGTCGACACGGTCGATGCGGCCATGGACGCGGTGCGGCCCGAGGTGGAGCGTGAAGGGCCGTTCGACCGCCACCGGTGTGACCCCGCTGCGCCGGGTGCGCTCCACGAGTTCGGGGAACCGCGCGTCGGCGAGTGCGAGGGCGTTGCGGGCCTGCGCGGTGTCCGCAATGCGCGCCTTGGTGAGCTCGGCGGCGAATCGGCGCACGAGCTCACCGGGCTCGGCCGGAGCCGTACCGGGACGGAAGAACGCCTCGAGGGCGGCATGGGCCGCGGTGCCCACCTGCCGGGCGGGGTCTGGCCTGGGGCGGAATGCGATCGATGTGCGCAAACCGGTACTGCAGCGGGCAGCTGCGATGCCGTGCGATGCCCGTGATCGACGCGGTCACCCCGGGGCGTGGGACGCGCGGCGCGGGCGCAGCCGGTGCCTCCGCCGCGGCATCCGCAGCCAGGGCCGCCGCGCGAGCGTCGATGAGTCCCGCCAGTGCGTCGGCGAGTTCCCGCTCGTCCGCCGGTTCACGGCCCGCCGCCCGCTGTTCGGCCGCGCGCATCGTGGCCGCTTCGAGCCGGGCGCGCGCGTCCCCGATCGCCATCAACTGGCGACGGTTCGGCCCGTCCTCGGCTACCTCGACGAGCGCTCCCGGCGTGCGCGCCAGTGCCTCGTTCACGAAGCGCGACGGCGCCTGGGGCACGCCCGTTGCCGACGAGCGCACCCAGCTCAAGGTGAGATGCGTCCGGGCACGGGTCATCGCCACATACGCCAGCCGACGCGCTTCCGCAACATGCGCCTCGGCGTCGCGGGGCAGTGCCTCCGGCAGCAGCGCGTCCGGGATGTCGGGCCCCGGGCGATGGCGGCCCGGCCAGGTGAAATGGGTCATCCCGACCACCGTGACCGCATCGAACTCCAGCCCCTTGGCCTGGTGGACGGTCATGATCTGCACCCCGTCGCGCTCGAGCGGCGCGCCGGCGTCGCCGCGGTAGCCGAGGTCCGCCAGCCGCACCAGGAGCTCAGCCACCTCGCGCGGCGCAAGGTTGGGGCGTGCGGCGGCAAGCTCGTCGACCAGCCGTTCGAGCGCCCCGAGCGCCGCGATCCGGGAGGCGCCCTCGGCACCGCCTGCCGCGATGGCCCGGTGGCGCAGGCCCGTGCGATCGATGACGGCGCGAATGGCGTCCGACGCGCCCCCGTCGGCGACCGCCCGACCGACGTCCTCGAGCGTCTCGGCGAACGCGGGGCTGCCGCCGGCCTCGGCAATGGCGGCGCAGAGGGGGCGCGCGACGGGCTGCGAGCGTCGTGACGCAACGACGTCGGCCGCCAGCGTCCACGGAACGCCCCACGCCGGATCACCCACGATCCGCAGATGCGCGGGCGCGTCGGTTGGATCGACCGCGGCGCGAAGCCAGGCCAGCGCCGTCCGCACCTCTGCCCGCTCCATCAGGCCCACGCCGCCGCGCACCTGGTGCGGGATGCCCGCTCGCTCGAACGCGGTGACCAGCGGACCTGCCTCCAGCCGCACGGCGCGCATCAGCACCGCCTGCTCGTGGTACGGGATACCCGTCGCCGCTCGCGCCTGGACTTCGTTGACGACGGCCTGTGCCTGCGTGTCCGGGTCGCGGGCCTCGAGGAAACGCGGGAGCGGGCCCCGAGCGCCGTCGCGAGCGAGCAGGGTCTTTGGCGTCCGGTCCGGAATCGGTGCGACGACCGCGCCGGCCGCGTCGAGAATCGCCTGTGTCGACCGGTAATTGCGCTCGAGCCGGACCTCACCGGCGTCCGGGAACCGGCGCCGGAAATCGGCCATGTTCTTGCCCGAGGCCCCGCGAAAGCGGTAGATGCCCTGGTCATCGTCCCCGACGACCACCACGCTCCCATCCGGATCCGCCACCGCGAAGATCAACTCCGCCTGTGCGTGGTTGGTGTCCTGGAATTCGTCGACGAGCAGGTGCTGGACTTCGTGGCGGATCGCTTCCAGGCGGTCGCGATGTGTGCGCACGAGATCAAGCGCCCGAACGATCGACATGCCGAAATCTTCGAGGCCCTCCGCGGCCAGCCATGCGTCGTGGGCGGCGAACGCCCGTGCGAACTCCCACTCGCGCCGGGCGCGCACCTCCTGGTCGCGACCGCTGGCGGCCTTGACCGCCTCCTCGGCCCATGACACGTAGTCACCCGAGCCGACAAGCTCATCCCTGCAGCGATCGATGCGGGTGATCATCTGGTCGACCAGCCGGGCAAGGTCCCCGCGCACACCGTGGGCGCGCAAATCCAACTCCGCGATCCGGTCGAGTACGATCATCTTGCGCAACTCCTGATCGGCCGGCGCGAGTGCCGGCGCGAGCCCGTAGTCGACCCCGTGACGGCGCACGACGTCCTGCGCCCAGGAATGCAGCGTCGACACGCGCAACGTCTCGTGCGACCGGCCGAGCAGATCCTCCGCGCGCAGCCGCAGCTCTTCGGCGGCCTGACGGGTGAACGTGACTCCCAGCACGCGGCCCGGTTCGCTGCCCTGCCCGACAAGCCACGCCAGCCGGCGGCACAGCACCCGCGTCTTGCCGGCACCCGCCCCGGCCAGGACCATCAGCGGCCCCGACGGGTGGGTCACCGCTGTGCGCTGCTCGGGTGTGAGATCGTCCAGCACCGGACAGTTGATCCTAGACCGCGCGGCGGACGGGCAGGCGCCTTGGTAGCATCGCCACCCGTGGCCGACGTGAGACCGTTCTCCGCACTGCGCTACCGGGATGCCGCCGGCGCACTCGGCGACCTTGTCGCCCCGCCGTACGACGTGATCTCCCCCGCCGAGCGCGAGGCCCTGCTGGCTCGCAGCCCGTACAACGCGGTTCGCCTTGAGCTTCCCGATCCGCCATACGAGGCCGTCGCCCAGGTCGTCGCCGACTGGCAGGCCGCCGGGGTACTCGGCCGCTCCGAACGTCCGGGGCTCGTCGCCTGGACGCAGGCCTTCACCCTCGACGGCGCGCGCCTGGAGCGCAGGACGCTGTTGGCGACCGTCAAGCTCGAGCCCTACTCGGCGCGGGTCGTGCGTCCACACGAGCGAACCCACAGCGGCCCAAAGGAAGACCGCCTGCGCCTGTACCGCGCGGTACGCACGCACATCTCCCCGGTGTTCGGGCTCTACCCGGACCCCGCCGGCGCCGGCTGGGCGGCGGCCGCGATCGGTGACCGCGCGCCTGAGGCGACGTTCGACTCCGACGGCGGCGCAGTCGAGAACCGCATCTGGTGGATCGACGACCCTGAGGCGCTTGCGGGGATCGCCGCCGCACTCGCTGAGAAGTGGGTCCTGATCGCCGACGGCCACCACCGTTACGAGACGGCACTCGCCTATCAGGCCGAGCAGCGGGCCGCGGCGCCCGACGCCACCGAGCACCCCTATGACTTCGTGCTGATGGGACTCACCGCCCTCGACGACCCGGGACTGGTCGTGTTGCCAACCCACCGGATCTTGGCCGAATGGCCCGATGGAGCGGGGTCGCGCCTGACCGCAACGCCGGCCGCCGACCTTGATGCGCTGCTGTCGGCGCTGTACGCCGCGCCGCCCGAGCAGCCAGCGATGGGCCTGGTCACCGCGGACGGGTTCTCCCTGTTGACCGGGACGCTGCCGGCCGACGCAACTCCGGGGGAGCGCCTCGACGTCGCCGTGCTTGAGCGTGAGATTCTGGTTCCCGATTTGGGAGACGACCAGGCGGCCCTCGCCCACCGGGACGCGCTTTGGTACACCAAGGATGCTGCGGAAGCCGTCCAGGAAGTCACTTCCGGCACGGCCGCGGCGGCAGTGATCATCCGGCCCCTGGCCAAGGACGCCGTGGCCGCGGTGTCCGATGCGGGCCAGACGATGCCCCAAAAATCGACGTACTTCTACCCGAAGCTCTGGACCGGGGTCGCGTTCCACCCGCTGGTCGATCCCGCGCACTAGCCGGGCCAGGACCGCGCCCGAGGCGATCAGCCCCGGGGCCCGCCGATCCGCGCACGCGCCGCCCGTGACACCCGCGCCTGACGCCGCGCCGCCCGAGATCCTGATCGCCCCGAGCGACGTCGACGGGGCCGTGGCGGCGCGGGGCCATGTCATCGAGGTCGATCCGCGCGAGCGGCGCGTACGCGAGGACGCCTGGACCATGTCGACCCTCTCCCCGGCGGGAGTTCCACACGGGATCGGAATCCGGCTACTGGCCGGCAACGATGCCGCGGCGCCGGCGCGCGTGACCCCGTCGGTCTGCATCACGACCGGCGACGGCCGGCCGCTTCTGGAGATCCCGCACATCGACGCAGCTGGCGCGCCGGTCCTGGTGGATCCTGCGGACGCGGCGACGCCGGCAGACCCCCTTGCACGCGTTCGCCGCGAGCTCGATATCCGCGCCGGGGCCGGCCTCGACGGGCTGCCGCGCGGCGCTCAGCGGCCCCGGCGCGCCGGGGCCCGGGCGGCGGCACGCGCCGCGACCAGCTCGCGGAAGCGATCGCCGCGGGCTTCGAAGCTCGTGAATTGGTCGAAGCTCGCGCATCCGGGGGCGAGCAGCACGACATCGCCCGGCCTCGCCGCAGCGCTCGCGGCGGCAACGGCATCGCCGAGCGTGCCCGCATCGAGCGTCGGCACGCCGACCGCCCGCATCGCGGCGCCGATCTCGGCGCCGGCGCTCCCGATCAGGTAGACGCAGCGGACATCGGCCTCCCGTGCGGCCTCGGCCAGCGGCGCAAACGTGGTCCCCTTGGGCTTCCCGCCGGCGATCAGATGGACACCCTGCGAATAGGCGTCGAGCGCGGCACAGGCGGCATCAGGGTTCGTCGCCTTCGAGTCGTTGACGTACGTGACGCCGTCGATCTCTCCGACGATCTCGAGCCGGTGCGCAACGCCGCTGAAGCTCGCCAACCCCGCCGCGATCTCATCACGGGTCAGATGCGCCGCGTGCGCGACGAGCGCCACGGCCGCCATGACGTTCTCCCGGTTGTGCCGGCCCCGCAGCGCGATCGCATCCCATGCGGCGATCATGCCCAGCCCGGCTACGTGCAGACCCCCCTGCGACCACGCGATGTCGACGTCGCCGAGACGGGCGCCCTGCCTGATGACGCGCGGGCGCGCACCGCCGGGAATCGCCCAGCCGTCGGGTGCGATCGCCAGGTCGTCGGCCGTCATCGCCGAGAAGATGCGCAGCTTGGCGGCCCGGTAGGCGTCCATCGCGCCGTGCCGGTCCAGATGATCGGGCGTGAGGTTCAGTACGACGGCGGCGCGTGGATGGAATCGCTTGATGTCCTCAAGCTGAAAGCTCGAGCACTCGACCACAAGCCATGTCGCTGGATCGACCGCGTCGACCAGCGACGCCAGCGGGAGGCCCTGGTTTCCGCACGCGATGGCGGGACGCCCCGCGGCCCGCAGCAGGTGCGCGGCCAACTCGGTGGTCGTCGTCTTCCCGTTGGTCCCGGTCACGGCGATGATCGGGTTCTGCAGCTCGCGAGCGGCCAGTTCGATCTCGCTGATGATCTCCGCGCCCGCCGCGCGGGCGGCGGCAACTTGGGCGGCGTCGCCCGGGACCCCGGGGCTCTTGACGACGAGCGCGACGTCCGGGACCGGATCGACGCAGGACCCGCGCACGTCCACGCCCATGGCGGTCAGTCCCGGGGCATCGACCGGGTCCGCGTCGACGGCGATCACGCGCCAGCCACGGCGCGCCAGCAGGGCCGCGGCTGCCGCCCCGGACCGGCCGAGGCCGACGACGAGGGCCGAGCTCATCCGTGCACCGACCGGAAATACAGCGTGAAGCCGATCGACCCCACGATGAGCGCGATCAGCCACAGGCGCACGATGATCTTGGTCTCGCTCCAGCCGGCCATCTCGAAATGGTGATGCAGCGGGGCCATCAGGAACACGCGGCGGCGGTAGCGGCGGAATACGACCACCTGGACGATCACCGAGAGCGCCTCGGCGACGAACACCGCGCCTATGATGATCAGCAGGACCTCGGTCTTGGTCATGACGGCCAGCGCGGCGATGGCGCCGCCCAGCGCGTACGACCCGGTGTCGCCCATGAATACCGCGGCAGGAAACGAATTGAACCACAGGAAGCCGATACACGAGCCCATCAGCGTCGCGGCGAACATCGCCAGATCCCGCTGTCCACTGACGAACGCGATCCCCGTGTAGACCAGCAACGCCACCGCGCAGGTGCCGGCGGCCAGGCCATCGAGTCCGTCGGTGAGGTTGACCGCGTTGGCCGCACCCGACACGACCAGCAGGACAACGAAGAAGAACACGATCGGGCCGACGGCCACGGTCGTGTCGGTGAGCTGAAGCCCCAACGTGGTGGGAATCCCGACCACGTGGACCGCGACAAACGCCAGCACGAGTGAAATCACGGCCAGACCGAGCAGCCGCCAGCGCGCGGCCAGACCCAGCGAGCGCTTGCTGATGATCTTGCGGTAGTCGTCGACGAAGCCGATCGCACCGCACCCCAGGGTCACGAACAACACCAGCATCGCGCTCGTGCTCCGCCCGGACAGGATCAGAAATGGCACGGTCGTCGCGACGATAATCAGCAGCCCGCCCATCGTCGGCGTCCCGCGCTTGGCGTCGTGACCGGAGGGGATCAGCCCCTGCGGACGGACGAACTGACCGACCTCGTTCTTGCGGAGCCAGGTGATGAACTTCGGGCCGAGGAAGAGCATCAGCGCGGCCGCGCAGATGGCGGCGATCAGAATCCGCGACACTACGCAAGCACCTCGCACACGCGCTCGAGCGCGACCGACCGCGACGCTTTGACCAGCACCGTGTCCCCGTCACGCAGCGCGTTGGGGACACCCTCAGCCGCGGCGACGCTATCGGGAAACTTCATCGACGGCACGCCGGCCGCACCGGCGACGTAGTTGGCGGAACGCGGTCCGACGGCGATCAGCAAGTCGATTCCCAGCTTGGCGACGAGCTCGCCGACTTCGCGGTGGAAGCGTACCTCGTCGGCACCCAGCTCCATCATGTCCCCGAGCACGGCGACGCGGCGCCCCGAGCGTGCGGCAAGATCGCGCAGCGCGGCTCCCATGGCGACCGGATTGGCGTTGTAGCAGTCTTCGATCAGAACCCCTCCGCCCGCAAGCGGCCGCTCTTGTCCGCGCATCGCCGAGAGGGCGACCTCGATCACCGTTCCCGGCGGCGGACGGTGCCCGAGCGCGTCGCAGCACTCCCACGCTGCGGCGGCATTGCGCTGCTGCCACGCCTTGTGGAGGGTGATCCCGACGTCCTCGGGCAACGTTTCGAACGTGCGGACCTCTACGCCCTCAGGCAGGGCGGCCAGAAACGGTGCGAGCAGCGGCTCGTGCGCCGGCACGACCGCGACATCGCCGGCCTGCAGTCGGGAAAAGAGCTCTGCCTTGGCCGCTGCGATCGCTTCCAGGGACTCGAGCAGCTCGAGATGCACGGGGGCGATCGACGTGATGCACGCAACATGGGGCGGTGCGAGATCCACGAGCTCGGTGATCTGGCCCGTGCCGCGCATGCCCATCTCGACGACGGCAACCTCGGTGACATCGGGCAAATCGAGCATCGACAGCGGCACACCGACTTCCGTGTTGCGGTTGCCCGCTGTGCCGTGCACACGCACGCCGGCCGCATGGAGCATCGCCACCAGGATGTCTTTCGTGGTCGTCTTGCCCACCGATCCAGTGATCGCCACGACCGTCGCCCCGGACCGGGCCAGCGCCCGGCGCCCCGCCTCCTGCAGCACCGCCAGCGGATCGGAGGCGACGACGACCGTCCCCGCCCGCGTCCGGACGGCATCCGCGATCTGGGGCCACGCAGACTCCCCCACCAGCGCGGCAACCGCGCCGTCGGCAAGGGCGTCCGGTGCATGCAGGCCGCCGTCGTGGGTCTCGCCCGGCAGGCCGACAAACAGGCGCCCGGCGAGATCCTGCCGGGAATCCACCGACGCGCCGTCGACGACGACGCGCGGATCACCCGACGCGACGCGCGCATCCAGCCCGGCGATCAACTCCTCAAGAACCCACTTCACCCAGCATGCTCCCGCAGAACGTCACGTGCGACATCACGATCGTCGAACGGCAAAGTGCGGCCGGCGATCTCCTGACCGCGTTCGTGCCCCTTGCCGGCGATCAGCACCACGTCACCCGCTTGCGCCGTGGCGATCGCTTGCGCGATCGCGGCCCGGCGGTCGGGCTCGATCCGCAGATGCCCGCGTGCGTCACCCGCATCGACAACGATTTCATCGATGATGGTATCGGGATCCTCGGAGCGCGGGTTGTCCGAGGTCACGATGGCCAGGTCCGCCAGGTGCGCCGCGATATATCCCATGAGCGGCCGCTTGCCACGATCACGGTCGCCGCCACACCCGAAGACAACGATGACGCGGTGCGTCCCGGCGAGCCCGCGGACCGCGCGCAGGACGTTCGCCAGGGCGTCCGGGGTGTGGGCATAATCGACCAGCACCTGAAACGCCTGGCCGGCGACGATCGGCTCGAGCCGACCCGGCACGCCCGCAAGGCCCGCGATTCCGGTGGCGACCTGCGCGTGGGGCACCGACAGCAGCTCGCCCACGGCCACGACGCCGAGGATGTTGAGCAGGTTGAAGTCGCCGCGCAGATGGCTCGTGAGCTCGAGCGCGCCGCGCGGTGTTGCGATCTTTGCCCACGTCCCCGACGCGGTCTGCTCGTACTCGAGCGGACGGATCTGCGCCCGCGCCGCAAGGCCGTATCCGAGCGCACCCAGTTCAGCCACGAGCCGCGCACCGTAGGGGTCGTCCACGTTGGCGGCTCCCGGCGGGTTTGGGCCGTCCCCGTCGGGGCGGTCGAACAGGCTACGCTTGGCCTGGAAGTACGCCTCCATGTCCGGGTGATAGTCCAGGTGGTCCTGCGAGAGATTCGTAAACAGCGCGGCGGCAAACGGAATGCCGGCCACCCTGCGCTGCACCAGCGCGTGCGAGGACACCTCCATCGCACACGCCCGGTCGCCGGCATCGCGCATTCGCGCCAGCAACCGCTGGAGCATGACCGGATCCGGGGTCGTATGGGTGGGAGGCTCTGACCGGCCGCCGATGATTACCTCGACCGTGCTGATCAGCCCTGCGGTGGCGGGACCGGACCCGAGGATCGCCTGCACCAGATACGCCGACGTCGTCTTGCCGTTGGTGCCCGTCACCCCGACGGTCCGCACAACCGCCCCGGGATTGCCCTCGAGCGCACCGGCGATCAGGGCGATCGCCAGGCGGGCGTCGTGCACGATGATCTGCGGCAGGGCGATCGGCACGGCCCGCTCAACGACCAGGACGGATGCGCCCCGGTCGGCCGCATCTTGCGCAAAATCGTGGCCGTCGGCGCTGACGCCCGGAACACAGACAAAGACGGCGCCCGGTGTGCTGTCAGCGGACCGCGCGGCCACGCGGTCGACGCGGACGTCGGCGCCGGGGGGCGGCTCCATAGCGAGCCGCGCCCCTGGGACGACTTGCACCAGTTGCTCGAGCGTCATCCGCATGGTCGATGACCCCGTGGGGCTCCTCGATTCACCCGGGGGGAATGCCCAGCCGAATCAGCGCCATGGACGCGATCGCGCTGAACGCCGGTGCGGCCACGGTTCCGCCATACGTCCCGACGGCGGGCTCGTCCACAGTGACGACGATGACCAACTGCGGGTGGTTGGCAGGCACGTAGCCGGCGAACGAGGACATAAACAGCGAGTTGCTGTACTGGCCGTTGCCGCCGACCACCTGCGCAGTGCCGGTCTTGCCGGCAACCGAGTAGCCCTTGACGGTGGCCGCGTCGCCGGTTCCCTGCGCCGACACTACCTTGCGCAGCATCCCGTCGACCTCGAGCGCCGTACGGGTGGAGATGATCCGCACACCGGCAGGGTACGGGACCGGCTTGCCCCCGACCTTCGCGACCAGGTGCGGCGTCACCAGGAGCCCGCGGTTGGCGATGACCGAGTAGGCGCGCGCGATTTGGACTTGTGTCGCCGACACCCCTTGCCCGATCGGCACATTCAAGATCGACACCCCGGACCAGCCCGGGCCCTCGTACTCCGGGAACGACCCTGAGCTCTCGCCCGGATAATCGACTCCCGTCGGATGACCGAAGCCGAACTTCGAGATCCAGCTGGCGAGCGCCGGATAGCCGAGACGCTCCGCAACCTTGACGGTACCGATGTTGCTCGAGCGCTCGAGGATCTGGGAGACTGACCACACCGCCGTTCCATGCGACTCGGCGTCGTGGAGCTTGGTGGTATAGAGCGACAGGACGTCGGGTACCACGATCGGCGTGCTCGGCGTGACCAGGCCCGCCTGAATCGCGCCGGCCATCGTGACGATCTTGAAGATCGAGCCCGGCTCGAATTCGTCGGTGACCGAACGCAGGCGGGCGGTGGACGGATCGAATTGGGCCCGGTCGTTGGGGTTGTAGCCCGGCGCGGTCGCCATCGCGAGGATGGCGCCGGTCTGCGGCTGCATCACGATGCCGCTCACGGACTGCGCCCGGAACTGGGCCTGGGTCGCGGCCAGGATCGACTCCAGGTTTGACTGGATGTCGGCGTCCAGGGTCAGCTGCACCGTCCTGCCAGGGGTGGCGGGCGTGTTCTTCACCGTTGAGAGCGCCTGGCCCTGCGGATCCTGATTCTCGACAACGACGCCCGGCGTGCCTGTCAGCACCCTGTTGTATTGCTCCTCGAGCCCTGAGATGCCGCCATTTTCACCGACCAGCCCGATCACCTGCGCGGCGAGGTCGTTGTTTGGGAGATCGCGGGCAAATGAGTCCTGGACGCTGATGCCGCTGATGCCCAGGTTGCGCACCGCATTGCCGACTGACTGATTGAGCCCTTGCGCGACGACCGAATAGCCGCCTGAGACGATCAGCTTCGCCAGGATGGCGCTTTCGGGCATCTTGAGCAGCGGTGCCAGCTGCATCGCGGCCTGTTGGGCGTTGGTGACCAGGTACGGCGTGGCGACGACCGTGTCGCTGAGCCGGTCGAAGGCCAGCTCGTAGCCGTTGCGATCCACGATCGCACCGCGCTGGCCTGGGCTGATAATCGTTTGATGCTGCTGCTCGGCGGCGACCGCCGAGAGCCAGCCGGAGTCGACGGTGCCTAGCCAGCCGGCGCGCAGGATCATCATCGCGACGCCCATGATCGCGAGCGCTCCGAGCAAGCGGATCCGGCGCGCGCCCTCTCGGCGCGTCAGCAGCGGCGGTTTGGCGGACCGACGCCGGCGCGTCTGCGGGCGCTGCCGCTGCCGGGAGGCACCTGTCCCGGAGCGACGCGAACGCGAAGTCGGGCGTCGGTCCATCTACCTACGGCGTCGGGCTCGGAGCGCTCAGAATCGTCACCTGGGATGCAACCTCTTGCCTCATCCCCAGCTGACGCGAGGCCGCGTTACGCACCTGTGCGTCCGTCTGCTGAAGGGCCTGATTGAGGTTGACGATCTCCGACTGTGCCTCGCTGGTGCGCTGGAGCGTCAAGCTTGAGCGCGTCGACAGGCGCAGCGTGGCGACATTGAGGAAGACGATGCCGCCAAGCAACACGGCAAGGCCGGGCACCCATATCCACCGCACGAGCAATTGCGTCCGCGTCCGCGTGCGCGTGCGCGACCGCGACTGCGTGCGCGAGGACGGCCGACGCGACGGTCGAGGGTGCTCGACCGGCCGCGTCCTGGCCGGCGCGCTCCGGCGCCGCGCGGGGCGGGCGCCGCTGCCCGGGCGCGGACACTCATGCGGACCCCAGCTTGCGGATCGCCCGCAGCCGGGCCGAACGGGACCGTGGGTTCCGGTGTGATTCGGCGGCGCTCGGCATGATTGCGCGGCTGTTGAGCAACTCACCTTCAGGCGCTCGTCCGCATCCGCAGACCGGCATGTCCGGCGGGCAAATGCAGCCCTGGGCGCGCGCGCGCAGGAAGCGCTTGACGATCCGGTCCTCGAGCGAGTGGAAGCTGATCACCGCCAGCACACCGTTGGCGCCAGCAGCGCAAACGCCGACTCGAGAGCGTGCGGGAGCAGCTCCAGCTCCGCGTTCACGACGATCCGCAGCGCCTGGAACACGCGCTTGGCCGGATGTCCGCCGGCAAACAGTGCACCAGAGGGCACCGCGGACCGCACGACCTCGACCAGATCCGCGGTCGTCGTGATCGGCGCAGTCGCGCGGCGACGGACGATCGCACGGGCGATCTGCCGCGCGTAGCGCTCCTCGCCGTACTCGCGGAACCACCGCGTGAGGTCGGCCTCAGACGCATCGGCGACCAGCGTCGCCGCAGAGATCCGCTGGTTCGGGTCCATGCGCATGTCCAGCGGCGCTTGGCGAGCGTAGGAGAAGCCGCGCTCCGGCCGGTCCACCTGCATCGATGAGACCCCGAGGTCCATCAGGATCGCGTCCGCGCGGATCCCCTCCTGGACCAGTGTGTCCAGCGCAACGGCGAAATTGGCACGCTCGAAACGCGTCTCGCACGGCGCGTTCGCCGCGAACGCGTCGAAGAACGGCCGCACGTCCGGATCCTGGTCGATGGCGATGTACAGGCCATCGGTGCCGAGGTCCTCGGCGATGCGCTGCGCATGACCGCCGGCGCCGAAGGTGCAGTCGACGACGGTCTGCCCAGGCCGCGGCCGCAGCAGCTCGAGCACCTCGTCGGCCAGGACGGGCTCGTGGGCTGTCATGGCTTCACCCAACGCGATCGGCAAGACGCTTGGCACGGGCCGATACCCCCTCTCGACGAAGCGCTGCAAATCGATCCGCGAGACGGTCGCCATCCCAGACCTCCAAGTACTCGCCTGCACCAACGACCTTCACGCGCGACTCCAGCCCCGCGTGCTCGCGCAGTTCGGCCGGCAGCAGGATCCGTCCCTGGCGGTCCAAGTCTTGCTCGAATGCCCCGGCGGAAAGGAACCGGCTGAGCTCGCGCCCCTCGTCGTCGAGCACGCTCATCGCACCGAAGGTCCGTTCGATCAGACCCGCCCAGTCGCCGCGCGGGACGATGATGAGGCATTCATCGATCCACCAGCCCACGACGGCACCGCCGATGAAGGGCTCGCGGAGCCGTGCCGGAATCGCCAACCGGAAGCGGTTGTCGAGGCTGCACTCGTGGGTCCCTGTCAGCAACCGGCGCTGCATGTGCCCCACCGTACCCCACATCTCCCCACATCACAACGCGATAGACCCCAAAAGCCGCAACTTGTTCCCCCTGAGCCGTCCGAAGGCGAGAGCGCACACGATCCGGGCGCCGAACACGTGTTCCGTCCGACGGGCGAACTAATGTTCGATACATGACTGGAACCGTGCATCACATCCACGCCCACCGGCACCCCGCAGCGCCGCGGCCTGAGGCTCGTTGCCGCCCCCTCCTCCCGCCGCCGGCCGCTTTCGGCGACGCTGACCCTGTTCGCCGCTGGCATGACTCCCGGCTTCCTGCTGGCCGCCGCGGCGTCGGCACAGGGCGGTCCCACAATGGTCCGGACCGCGTTGATCCTGGCCGGCATCTGTGCCGCCGTGACGGTTGCGGCCGCCATGCGCGCGCGCCAGATCGCCCGTCGGCGCGAACAGCGGCTGCGACAGCGTGCGCGCCTGCGATCGGCGCCAGCGACATCGATCGCGACGCGCCGCGCCGCCTAGGTCGGCACCCGGGCCCGGCGCGGTGCAACACATGGCCGCGAAGCACCAATCGCGGCCGCGTGATGCGCTACGGTCCGGGCAGTGCCCGTTCACCGAATTGCAACATCCTGCGCGTGATTGCAGCCGCGATCGACGTCGGCACCAACACGAGGCGCTCGCTGGTCGCGCGGGTCGACGCGGATCGCCTCACGCCGCTGGCGACCGACGGAATCGTGACCGCGCTCGGGACCGGTCCGGATGCAACCGGTCACGTCAGCGAGGCGGGACTCGAGCTTGTCGAGCGGACGCGTCGGCGAGATGGCGGAGCGCGCCCGCGCGGTTGGTTCGGAGCGGCTTGCAATCGCCTGCATGGCCGTGGCCCGGGAGGCCGCAAATGCGCCGAACCTGCTGACGCGTATCGCCACGGCGACGGGCGTCACCGCCGACCGTGCTCTCCGACGAGCATGAGGCTGCCCTGACCTACGCCGGCCTCGTGGCCGCCGGCGCAGCGGACGACCTGGTCGCCGCCGACCTCGGGGGCGGTTCGCTCGAGTTGATGGGCGGGCATTCGGGTCGGCTCGGATGGGCCACCTCCCTCGCCGTCGGAGTCCGCAAGCTGACCGAGCGCTTCTGCGTCGCGGATCCCCCAGAACGATCGGGGTGGGACGCGATCGTCAAGGACATGGACGCCAGGGTCCGGCCGATCGCCGAGGTCCATCCCGCCAACGCGATCGTCATCACCGGTGGGTCAGCCGCAGCCGTCGCGCGCCTGGCCGGCTCCGAGCGGCTCGACGGCGCTGCCCTCGCGGGTGTCGCGGATCTCCTGGCGACCCGTCCGGCCGACGAACTCGCCCGTGCCACGGGGGTCGAGGCCGCACGGCTGCGCCTGCGCTTCGCCGGAACCGGCGCGCTGGAGGGCATTCGCCGCGCGGTCGCGCTCGACGCGCTTGAGGTGTCGACAGCGGGCTTGCGCGAAGGACTCGTGCTGGGGGCGATTCGATGAGCACCAATGGCGGCGACTACCTCAGGCACTGGGGCCTCGCCGAATCGCCATTCTTGATCGAGCCCGACCCCCGCTTCGCCTACGAGCGCGCCGACCATCGCGAGGCACTCGCACGCATGCTGTTCGGGCTGACCCAGCTGGGCGGCCTGGTGCTGATCACCGGCGAGATCGGCTGCGGCAAGACGATGCTCGCCGAGACACTACGCGGCATGCTCTCGGGTGGCGGCTACCGGGTGGTGTCGGTCCCGAATCCTCCGCGCACGAGCGCTGCGCTGCTGGGCGCGCTGCTTGAGGCCGCCGGCGGTCCGACCGCCGGCGGGTCGGCGGCACGCCTCTCCGGGCTGGTACGCGACCAACTGCGACTGGCGATCGAACAGGGCCAGCGCGTCGTGCTGGCCGTCGACGAGGCGCAGCGGCTCGACGCCCGCGCCCTCGATGAGCTGCGACTGCTCACCAACCCTGGACGGGGCGGTTCGGCGCCTGCCGTACTGCTGGGCCAGCCAGAGCTGAGCACGCGGATCGGCCGGTACCCGCAGCTCGCGCAGCGCATTGTCGTGCGGTACCACCTGCAGCCCATGCGCGCCGACGAGATCGAGGGCTACATCAGCCACCGGACACGGATCGCCGGCTCGCCGCAGCGCCTGTTCACGCGGCGGGCCGCGGCTGCCGTGCACGAGGAGACCGGCGGGACGCCGCGACTGGTCAACCTGCTGTGCGCCAATGCCCTCTTCGTCGGTGCTGCACGCGGCGAAGACCAGATCGGCGCGGACACGATTCGGGATCTCGCCGAAGACCGGCGCCGCTCCGAACACCTCGCGGACCGGGGGATCCAATGAGCGAAGTCAGCTACCAGACCTTCTTGAGCGACATCGGCCGGGCGGGCGGCGAGCGTTTTGTGGCGCTCCCGCCGGACGCGCTGTCGACGCGGCGTAAGGACGCCGACCGGAAGTTGACCGTGCGGATCTCAAAACAGCAGGCCCGATGGCTTGACCACGTCGAGGGCATCACGGGCAAGGGCATCGATGCCGACGCGATCGTGCGGGCACTTCTCGACCTTGGCCAAGAGCTGGACGTCGACTGGGCGATGCTGGCAGGCGCACCCTCCGTGCGCGCCGCGATCGCCGAGGCCGTCCGCCTGCGGCAGTCGACCGCCAGGACCTGATGGCGCGGGCCTGGGAGGTCAACGGCCTCGCGCCCAACGCGGGATTTCGCGACGCGGCGGGGCGCATCGTGCTGACGCGGTGGCGCGAGATGATGAGCTACCGCACGGGCACGCTCGCCGGCGACGACATCGAGGAGCTGCACGCGATGCGCGTCTCGTCCCGACGGCTGCGGGCCGCGATGGACGCGTTCGCCGACGTCTTTCCGAAGCGCAGCTTCGGTACGTACCTGCGTGAGGTCAAGCGGATCACCGACACGCTCGGCGATGCGCGCGATCTCGATGTGGCCATCGATCACCTGACCGTGCTGCTGCCCGGCCTCGAGCCGATCGACCGCCCCGGACTCGAAGGGCTCATCGACAGGTACGAACAGCGCCGGCGCGCCGAAGACGCGCACATCCACGCCCTGTTCACACGGCTCGAGCAGGAATCGTTCGGTCCGCGCTTCGAGGCGTGGGTCACCAAACACACCGGCATCGACGTGGACGAACTACAGCCCACCCCGCCTGGAGACCACTGATGGCCAGGCCACGCCGGGTCTCCGGAATCGATCCGTCGCGGCGTGTGCGCCCGAACGCGCGACGGATTCTCGCCACGCGCATCGACGAGGTGTATCAGTACGACGGGCTGGTCGCGAACCCCGCCAACATCACCGACCTGCACAACATGAGGATCGCGTTCAAGCGGTTGCGGTATCTGCTAGAGATCTTCGGGAGTGCCTTCAAGGCCGACCTGGATCCATTCCTGGATCAGGTCAAGTCGATGCAGGACCTGCTCGGGGACATCCACGACTGCGACGTACAGGTGCCGATGCTCGAAGCTCACCTCGCCTGGCTGGAGCGCCAGGAGGCCGCCAGCGTGGAGCACATGCTCACCAGCACACGGCGCGCCCGTACACCCGAGGACGAGGCGGTCGCGCTCGAGCGCTTCCGCAGCCGCCTCGAGGCCGCCCGACGCACCGACGAGCGGCCCGGCATCCACACGCTCATCGCATTGCGCCGCGCCCAGCGCATCGCGCTCTACATGCGGTTCACCGACGAGTGGCGGCGCCTCAAGCGCGAACGGTTCCGCCAACACCTCGAGCGCGCACTGGGCATCGGGTAAGCCACCCGGATGACCGTGAGCCCCCAGTCCCTGGCACTCATCGGGGACATCCACGCACGCCTGGACGCGCTGACCGCAGTCCTGGAGGCAATCAGCGCTGCGGGCATCCCGACGGGACTCTGCACGGGGGATCTGGTCATGCGAGGGCCGGAACCCGCGGGCTGCATCGCCCGCGTGCGCGAGCTCGGATGGCCGACGGTGATCGGCAACACCGATCGCAAGGTGGCCGCCGGCGACCCACGGCCGCCATCCCACCCTGCCTCGCGCCGGATCGGATCGCGGTCTTGGACCTACCGCAAGCTCGAGGCGGACGACCTGTCATGGCTCGGCGACCTGCCCCGACAGGTGCGCATGAGCTTCGGCGGCGCCCGCGTGGTGATGATCCACGGCGATGCGGATTCGCTGCCGACTGTGATCACCGCGGAGACGCCAAGCCGCGCGGTCGAGCGCCAACTGCGCACGCTCGAGGCGGACGTGCTCGTGTTGGGGCACACGCACGTCGCGATGGTGCGCACGGTCCGCAACGGTATCGTCATCAATCCTGGTGCCGTCGGCGAGAGCCGCAATTCGGATTGGCAGCCGCATTGGGGGTGGCTCGAGGCCACACCGGATGGCATTGTCCCGCACCTGGAAGTGGTGCACACGCCGCTCGCGCCGCAGCGCGACGACGACGACCCTCCCGAGGACTAGCCCGACCGCCGCAGGCGGTCCCCGACCCGCACCCTGTGCGCCAACCCGACCGGCCCTTCGACAACCGTGCGCGCCCCGCGGGCGCCGACGATGCGCCACGGAGGGACGTGATCGGCGACGCGGACCACGACGCCATCGGCATCCAGGAACACCACCGCGATTGGGCCCCCCATCCCCCAGGTATGCACACGCCCGCACCGCGGGATCCACAGTGCCTCATCGGACGCGAGCGCGCGGGTGCCCAAGAGCCCCAGCGCGCGTGCCCACCACCGCTCGGCGACGTAGGTCCGCGCCGCCAGGCGCGTGCCATCGCCGTCGACGAGCGCGACAGCCGCCGGGCACACCCGGTCGACGCGCGGCAGCGGGCCCCGACCGCCGGCCACACCCGGCCCCGTCAGGGACTCGGGGTGATGGCTCCCTGCAGCGCCGCCAGGGCGCGCGCGAACATCAGGCCCATCGCGTCGGCCGCGTCGTCCGGCGTGGCGCGCGGCTCGAGGGTGCGCATCCCGGCCGCCGCCAGGTCGACCGCGCGGCTTACGATCTGCCAGCGGTCGACGGGCGCGACCTGCCCCCCGCCTTCGGCCTGGAGCTCGTCGAAGGCCTCCTTCTGGGCTCGCATGAGCTCCTTGAGCCGCTCTTTGAATTCCTCGGCCGCACCCTCGCCAAACGCGAAGTTAAACGGTCCGAAATCGTCGTCGTCGTTCATGACGCCCCCTAGAGGCGAATCTCCCGGATGATCGTCCGGCTGAACAGGTGGACGGTGTCGATGAACTGCACGGTGTTGCTGATGAGGTCCATCACGATGGAGTGCGTTCGCGCACCGTCTGTGAAATAGCGTACGCCCTGCAACAGGTTGCCATCGGTAACTCCGGTTGCGATGACGTAGTACGGCTTGGGTGCCAGTTGCGGGATCCCGAAGGTCGTGTCGAGGTCGGTGATACCAAAGTCGGCCAGCTTGGCCGACTCCTCGTCGGTTCGCGGCCACATCTTGGCCTGGATCTCACCGCCAAGACACTCGAGCGCGGCGGCGGTGATCACGCCTTCGGTCGAGCCGCCGATACCGACGTACAGATGGTCACCGGTCCCGCGCACGCCCACCGACATGCTGGCGGTGATGTCGCCATCGGGGATCAGGCGGATCCGTGCGCCCGGCCGCCGCGGATCTCGTCGATGAGCTTCTCGTGCCGCGGCCGGTCGAGCACGACGACCGTCAGGTCACGGATGCGGCGCTGGTAGCACCGGGCGATCACGTCAAGGGTCTCGGCCATTGGCGCGTCGATGTCGATGCGACCCTTGGCGCTCGGGCCGACGCAGATCTTGCGCATGTACATGTCCGGCGCGGACATGATGCCGCCGGGCGCCCCGACGACGCAGATCGAAATCGCGCCGGCGTCGCCCCGGGCGACCAGGTCGGTGCCCTCGAGGGGGTCCACCGCAATCTCGCACGCCATTCCGCCCGTGCCCGAGCGCCTCACCGACGTACAGCTCCGGGGCCTCGTCCTTCTGACCTTCCCCGATGACCACGGTCCCGCTGATGGCGAGCTTCCCGAACTCCTCGCGCATGGCGTCGACGGCAGCGGCGTCGGCGGCGTGGTTGTCGCCGCGTCCCAGCCAGCGTGCCGACGCGAGCGCGGCCTGCTCGGTGACCTTGAGGAAATCGACTGCCGGGACCACGCGTTCGTCGGCGGGTGTCGTCGTCATCGTGTGCTCAGCCTCCCAGCCGGGCGCGACGGGCCGCGGCGTCCGCGTTGAATTTGTCTAGTCCGATGTTCGTCAGCGGGTGCTCCAGCATCTGGCGAAACACCTTCGGTGGAATGGTCGCGATATCGGCACCCATCTTCGCAGCCTCAACGACGTGAATGGGTGACCGGATCGACGCGGCGAGGACTTCGACTTCGGAATCGAACCCCCACAGCGCCTCCACCACCTCGCGCAGGGCCTCGATCCCGTTGTTGCCGATATCGTCATACCGGCCGACAAACGGCGAGACGTACCGCGCTCCGGCCGACGCGGCCAGCAGCGCCTGGGGGGCCGTGAAGCACAGGGTCATGTTGACCGAGATGCCGTCGGCCGCCAGCACCGAGGTCGCCCGGAATCCTTCCGCGCTGGTCGGGATCTTGACCACGATGTTCGGGTGGATCGCGGCGAGGCGCTGGCCCTCGGCGATCATCTCGTCGCGATCGTCGACGACGACCTCGGCAGAGATCGGACCGTCGACGAGATCGGAGATCTTGCGGTAGATACCGACCTCGTCACCCTCGACCTGGTTGAGCAGGCTCGGGTTCGTCGTGACCCCCTTCAGGACGCCCCAGGACGCCAGGGTCTCGATCTCGGTCAGGTCCGCGGTGTCGACAAAGAGTTTCACGGCACGTCCTTCGCTTGTCGTTGGCGGTTGCGGGAGGTCACGGTCTGGAGCCCATGCGACCCACGGGTGCACGGGCTCTCGCCGTCATGCCCAAGGTCATGCGATCGCCGGGTGCCACGCCGGCCGGGACGGGCCGACAACATGCACCCCGCAGGTCCGGTGTCCGCGCCCGTGATGCTACTTGATCACCTCGTGCCAGCGCTCCGGCGTGCCGGCGATCAGGGCCTCGGTCGTGGTGAGCACGTCGCGCAGGAACCCGACGTCGTGGACCCGGAAGATGCTCGCCCCGCGCAGCCGGCACCAGGCGACCCCGGCGGCGGTCGGCGCCAGCCGGTCCGCCGCGTCACGGCCGGTCACGGCGCCGAGCACCTTCTTGTTCGAGATCGGCACGAACATCGGGCGGCCAAGCACCCGCAGCTCGTGTAGGCGGTGAAGCAGCTCGAGGTCCTGCTGTGGGGACTTGCCGAGCCCGACGCCAGGGTCGATGACGATCCGATCCGACCGGATGCCCGCCAGCTCCGCCGTGGCACGCGCATCGCTGCCCAGCCGATCACTGCCTCGACGACGTCGACGTCGGGAAAGCTGCGCGGCCGGATCTTGGGCGTCCCGAAGAAGTGGGTCATCACCACGCCGACCTCGCCGGCCGCTGCCACCCGCAACATCGCCGGGTCGCGCAGGCCGGTCGGGTCGTTGAGGATCGACGCCCCGACGGCGATCGCTGCCTCGGCGACTGCGGGCTTGAACGTATCGATGGCAACCGGCACCTCTATCGTGCCGACCAGTTCGCGGATCACCGGAACGACGCGTGCGATCTCTTCGCCGACCTCGGTGCGGGCCGAGAAGCGCAGGGACTCGCCGCCGACCTCGATGACGCTCGCCCCCTGCTCGGCGAGGGCGACGCCGTGCGCCACCGACGCCGCGGTGCCGAAATGCCGGCCCTCGTCGCTGAATGAGTCCGGGGTCGCGTTGACGATCCCGATCAGGTGGCCGCGCGCGCAGTCCAACGCACCTGAGCCGTGGCGCCAGATGCGGGCGCCCGGTGCGAGATCGCGCCAAGGGGTCAACCAGCACAAGCGCCGGAGTGCTCAACCGATCGATCGCTCCAGGCGCGGCGCATCGCCCGGGGTGGCCCAGCGGGCCCGGACGCCGGTCTGTGCGATGCGCATCGGGACAAGCTGGGTCGCGGACCCCGCGGCCGCCAGGGCGTCGGTCGCGGCGGCCTCGAGGTCGTCGAAGCTCTCCTCGCGGCACCACAGCAGCGTCGTGGGCCCCGACCCCGAGATCGTGACGCCGAGGCAGCCGTGGGTCCCAACGAGCGCGCGCATCTGGTCGAGACCGGGCACCATGGTGCCGCGGTACGGCTCGTGCAGGCGGTCGTCGAGAATCGCCGGAAGGTCTTCGAGATGCCCCAGGTTCAGCGCGAGCACGAGCCGGATCCCGTTCGCGAGCGTCGTGACGGCATCACGGATCGGGATCGCGCCGGGCAGGGCCGCCCGCGCCTCATGGGTCGAGACCGTCTCCAGCGGGATCGCCGCCAGGAACGCAAGCGCGCGCGGGACCTCGAGCCGGATGGTGGAATGCTCGACTCCGACGGCGATGATGCCACCGGTCAGGCAGGCCGCGGCATTGTCGGCATGCCCCTCCAGGCGCGTCGCACGTTCCAGGATCTCGGACGGACTCCAACGCAGGCCCCCGATGGCGTTGGCGGCGATCAGGCCCGCACATACCGAGGCGGCCGACGACCCGAGCCCCCGGCCCAGCGGGATCCGGTTGCGGCACTCGATCTCGAGCCCGTCGAGCGAGTCGAGCCCCTCGGCGAGTGACCGGCAGATCAGGTTGGACTCGTCCTCGGGGAGTTCACCCGCGCCCTCGCCGATCACGCGCACCGACAAGCGGCCCGGGACGGCGGGTGATCACGACGGCGTTGGTGAAGTCCAGCGCAGCAGCCAGCACATCGAAGCCCGGTCCGAGATTCGCCGACGTCGCCGGAGCGGTGACGATCAGCGACTCAGCCATCGAACACCGCCCGCTCCAGGTCGTCACGGGTCGACGGGATACGCAGCACCGGCGGGGCATCGGCGACCGCCGTGTCGGGTCCTTCAGCCCGTGCCCGGTCAGGATACACACGACGGTTTGACCGGCATGGAATTCCCCGGCCTCGGCGCGCATCAGGAAGCCGGCCAGCGACGCCGCCGAGGCGGGCTCGCAGAAGATGCCCTCGGTCCGGGCGACACGGCGGTACGCCTCGAGGATCTGCGCATCGGTCACCGCAGCGATCGCCCCGGACGACGCGGCGATGGCCGCGAGGGCCTGCGGGCCGCTCGCCGGGTTGCCGATGCGAATGGCGGTCGCGATGGTCTCCGGGTGCTCGACGGAATGCCCGAGCACGAGGGGCGCGGCGCCGGCGGCCTGAAAACCCATCATCCGGGGAAGCCCGGCGACGTAGCCCGCGCCATGGTAGGCCTGGAAGCCGGCCCAATAAGCGGTGATGTTGCCCGCGTTGCCCACCGGGATGCACAGCACGTCCGGTGCCTGGCCGAGGTCATCGCAGATCTCGAAGGCCCCGGTCATCTGGCCCGCGATCCGGAAGGGGTTCACGGAATTGACCAGCTCGATCTCGGTCGTCTCGGCGAGTTCGCGAACCACGGTGAGGGCTTGGTCGAAGTTTCCGGTGATCGAGATGACCCGCGCGCCGTGGGCGATCGCCTGCGCAAGCTTCCCCGAGGCAATCTTGCCCTCGGGAATGACGACCGCCGCCCGGATGCCGGCGCGGGCGGCATAGGCGGCCGCCGAGGCCGACGTGTTGCCCGTGCTCGCGCAGATGACCGCTTGGGCGCCGCGCTCGACCGCCTTGCTGACGGCCATGGTCATGCCGCGATCCTTGAAGCTACCGGTCGGGTTCATGCCCTCGAACTTCGCGAAAACCTGCACGCCGTAGCGCCCGCCGATGCGCGCGAGCGGCACCAGCGGCGTGCCGCCTTCGCCGAGGCTCACGATCGGGGTGGTGTCGGAGACCGGCAGGAGCGCCCGGTAGCGCGTGATGAGCGCGGGAGGCAGGCTCACGCGGCATCCTCGGCCAAGAGGCGCAGCAGCACCGGTTCGCCGCGCACCTCGGCCATGTCGCGCATCGCGCGCACGGCGGCATTCATCCGCGCTTCCGATCCCACGTGGGTCACGAGCACCAGCCGCGCTCCGTCTCCCTCGCCGCGCTGGATAACGCTGCTGATCGACAGCCCCGCGTTCGCGAAGACCGTGGCGATCTGGGCGAGCACGCCCGGGCGATCGGCCACCTTGAGTCGCACGTAGAACGCCGACTCGGTCTGGTCCGGACCCAGCAGGGGCCGGCCCGCATCGACCAGCGCATTCTGCAGGAAGCTGCCCTTGGCCGTGCCAAGGATCGAGAGCACGTCGGCAAGGATCGCGGACGCGGTCTCCGTGCCGCCGGCACCGGGCCCGACGAGCATGATCTGGCGTACGGTGCCGGATTCCAGCAGCACCGCGTTGTCCGGAGCCCATGACCGCCGCGAGCCGGTGCCGCTCCGGCACCAGCGCCGGGTGCACGCGCACGCTGATCCCGCCGTCGGCGAGCCGAGCGACGCCGAGCAGCTTGACCACGAAGCCGAGGTCTCGGGCGAGCTCGAGGTCTTCGGCATGCACGCCGTCGATGCCCTCGTAGGGCACGTCGTCGAACTGCACGTTGGTGTGGAAGGCGATTGAGGCCAGAATCGCCATCTTGGCGGCCGCGTCAGCGCCACCGACGTCCTCGGTCGGGTCCTCCTCCGCGTAGCCGAGATCCTGGGCCTGTGCGAGCGCCTGGGCATAGCTGAGGCCCCGACGCGCCATTTCGGTGAGGATGTAGTTGGTCGTCCCGTTGACGATGCCGGTCACCGCGGAGATCTCCGCCGCGAGCATCGACTCGCGCAGCACCTTGATCACCGGGATGGCGGCGCAAGCCGACGCCTCGAACCGCAGCTCGGTGCCGGAACTCTCGGCGAGCGTCAGCAGCTCGGCGCCCTGGCGCGAGAGCAATTGCTTGTTGGCCGTGACGACGGGCGTGCCCGGCCTGCAGGGCCTGGCGAAGGTAGGTCGCGGTCGGCTCGATGCCGCCCATCACCTCGACGATCACGTCGACCCCGGGATCCGAGAGCACGTCCTGGGGGTCGGTCGTCGAGCTGCGCCGACGCGATGCCCGGTCGAGCGCGCATCGCGTCGCGAATCAGGATCGGACCGATCTCAAGGCGACGTCCCGAGGCCCGGGCGATGGTCTCCCCCTGACCGGCGATCATCCGCACAAACGCCTGTCCCACGGTGCCGCACCCGAGCAGGCCGATGCGCACCGGCCGATCCGATGAACTCGTCAATGGCGGAGACGTTAGGCAAGGTCACGTCTGAGGATATCGGCGTATGTCTCGCGCCGTGTGACAAGGCGCGCGCGACCGTCGAACGCGAACACCACTGCCGGTCGCGGCTGGCCGTTGTAGTTGGACGCCATCGAGACCCCGTACGCACCCGTTGCCGGCAGGCAGATGACGTCGCCGACCGCCAACGCGGGCAGCCGTGCTTCGGCGACCAGGACGTCGCCGCTCTCGCAGTGCTTGCCCACGATGCGATAGGACCGATCGGCCGCGACCGCGGCGCGGTCGGCCACGACCGGCTCGTAGACGGCCCCGTAGAGCATCGGCCGCAACAGATCGCTCATCCCCCCGTCGACCGACACGTACGTCCGGACTCCAGGGATCGGCTTGATGCCGCCGACACGGTAGAGCGTGACCCCCGCCCTGCCCACCACCGCCCGCCCGGGCTCGCACAGCAGCCGCGGGATCGTGAGGCCGCGCGCGCCGAACGCCGCGCGTACGGCCGCGGCCTGGGCGGCGGCGAAATCAACGATCGCCGGCGGATCGTGTTCCTGCACGTAGGCGACCCCCAGCCCGCCACCGAGATCCACCGCCACGACGTCCTCGGCGCCGACCTCAGCGGCAAAGTCGGCGAGCACCTGCGCGGTCGGTCCGAACACCGACAGATCGAACAGCTGCGAGCCCAGATGCGCGTGCAGGCCGACGAGCTGCAGGTGCGCCGAGGCGCGAATCGCCGCCACACCGCGCTGCGCATCGCCGGCGAGCGAAAACCCGAATTTCGAATCGACTTGGCCGGTAGCGATCGCCGCGTGGGTTGCCGGGTCGATGCCCGGCGTGACGCGCACCATGACCCGCTGCACAACCCCACGAGCCGCTGCAGCCCGCTCGATCTGGGCAATCTCGTCGAAGCCGTCGATAATGACGGTCCCGACGCCCGCGTCGAGGGCATCCTCGACTTCATGCGGGGTCTTGTTGTTGCCGTGCAGGTAGATGCGCTCTGGCGCAAACCCCGCCACCAGCGCGGCGTGCAGTTCGCCGCCCGAGGCGACGTCGACCGACAGACCCTCCTCGCGCAACAGACGCAGGACGGCGAGCCCGAAATAGGCCTTGCTGGCGTAGATGACCTCGGCATCAAGCCCCGTCGCGGCGTAGGCGCGCACGAACTCCCGGGCAGTCTGGCGAAGGTGCTGCTCGTCGTAGACGACCAGCGGGGTCCCGAACTCGTCCGCGAGCGCGACAAGATCGCATCCGCCGATGGACAGATGGCCGTCGGCGGTGACTGACGCCGTGGAAGGCAGGACCTGGTTTGCGGCCATCATCAGAACGCATCGGAAGGTACCAGATGCCCGGCTATGCTCGTGATAGCCGCATGCACACTCTGATCGATTTCCCAAGCGCCGACGGCACCCGGCTCACCGCCCGGTACTGGCCCGCAGCGCCCCCCTCGCCAGGCATCGTGATCGTCCACGGCCTGGGCAGCCGCAAGGAAAACCACGCCGACTTCGCGGCCGTGTGCCACGAGTCCGGCATGGCCGCGCTCGCGCTCGACGTCCGCGGTCACGGCGCATCGGGCGGCGAACTCGGGCCCGGCGCCGTCGACGATGTGCTCACGGCGATCGAGGTCCTGCGCGAACATGGCCACGCACGCATCGGGCTGCGCGGGTCGTCCTTCGGCGGATTCCTGGTGCTCGCCGCGGGGGCCCGCAGCCCGCGCGTCGGCTGCGTTGTCGCGATCTGTCCCGCGCGCCCGGAGGCGCTCGCGCACCGGCTCGGCGCGGAATGGCCGATGGACTTCCCGCTGACCGAGGCGGTCGCTCACGACGACGGGATCGCACGCGGGTACTGGCATGCGACCGGCGACGAGCGCGTGCCCTGGGGCGCGACGTTCGCGCTGGCCCAGGCCACGCCACAGCCGCGGCACCTTCGCATCGTCCTGGGCGGCACCCACTCCAGCCTGCAGCACGACGCCGTGATCCAGTCCGAGACCAGGGATTTCCTGTTGCAGCACCTGACATGACCCAGCCGCTCGCCGCCCTCAACGCGGAGGTCGCCGCGTGCCGGCTGTGCCCGCGCCTGGTGGACTGGCGCGAGCGGGTCGCCCGCGCGCCGCGGCGGGCGTTCGCCGACGAGGACTACTGGGGACGCGCCGTACCGAGCTTTGGCAGCGAGCCTTCCCCGATCCTGATCGTCGGTCTCGCCCCTGCCGCACACGGCGCCAATCGCACGGGGCGCATGTTCACCGGCGACCGCAGCGCCGATGTGCTCGTCGCGGCGCTCTACCGCGCCGGTCTGGCCACCCAACCGGAATCCAGCGCCCGCGATGACGGGCTCGCCCTCCTCGGCTGCCGCATGACAGCCATCGTGCACTGCGCCCCGCCAGACAACCGACCGACGCCCCAGGAGCGCCAGCGCTGCCGCCCGTATCTCGAGCGCGAGATCGCCCTGCTCGACCCGAGGGTTATCGTGGCCCTCGGCGCCGTGGCGTGGGACGGTGCCATCGCGGCGTTGCGCGCCATCGGTCCGGTGCCCCGCCCGAAGCCGCGCTTCGGCCACGGGGCCGAATCGCGCATCGGCGCGCGCTGGATGATCGGCGCGTATCACCCCTCCCAGCAGAACACGTTCACGGGGCGCCTGACCCCGGCGATGCTCGACGAAGTGCTCGCACTCGCGATTGCGCGTGCGGGCGCCAACTAGGCCTTGGTCACCGTCTGCTCGAGCAGGTTCAGGTCCGGGAAGGGGTCGATCGCCGCCCCGCCACCCGGGTGCACCTCAAGGTAGAGGTACGGCGCGCCGCTGGCGGCGTCGCCGGAGTTCCCGACCGTGCCGAGCACCTGACCTGTGCTGAGTTGCGTCCCGGGAACGATGCCGGCCGCGATGCCGTTCAGGTGCGCGTAGTAGTACTGGGTCCCGGTCACATCCTGAAGCCAGATCCAGATCCCGCCAAGGCCGGTCGCGGTGCGGGTCATGCTGATGACCTCGGCGTTGCACACCGCCACGACGGGCGTGCCGAGCCCCGCCGGCAGATCCGCGCCTTGGATCGGGCCCTCGGCGCCCGGCTTGCCGAACACGTCCGAGTAGGGATACAGCGCCGTCGAGTATGGGGTCGCCGTGGTGCCGACGATCGGGAACGTGCGCAGGTACTTGGTGCGCGGCACCGAGACCGACCCGACGGTCGTGGCTGCGGATGCCGTGGAGACCTTCACTGTCAGGCCGACCTTGCGCAGGAACGTGACCCCGGCGATGCCGTTGACGGCTTCATGGTAGCTGCGCTCGAGCACCGTCACGGCGTGCTGGGTCACCGCGCCGAAATCGCCGTCGGCGACTACGGCGGTCTGATGGTGCACGCGGAGCTTGAGCTGCAGCTTGCGCACCGCGGTCCCGAAGTCGCCGCGCCGCAGGTACTCTCGCGCTTGCGGCAGGACAATGACCCACGCCGAGGGACTGGTCGCCGGCTTTGTCGGTGCTGGCGCGGCCACGGACGCCGCGGCAACAGCGGGCGCGAGGCCGGCCAGCGCGGACACGACGAGGGCCGCCCCGACCCGCCGGGGTCCAACAATCGACGGCAAACGAGTGCATCGGGCGCGTCGAATAGTCCTGGCTCCTTGGTCGCCCTGCGCAGCCCTTCCGCGCCGGGTGTTCGGGAGTCGCCGCGTCGGTGCTGCGGCAACAGGCGGCGCCGCGCCACGCGCACGGCACTGAGGGCTACCCTACGCACGGACATGGACGACGGTCAACCGTTTTGCCCCAATTTTCTCGTATTTCGAGAAACATCGGGGGCGGATGTCCCCTTGCCACCCGGGCGCGGCGCGGAAGATCCGGACCATGCCTACGGCGGGTCCGCGCCGGAGGACGGGGCGAAGTTCGCCTGCTGCGGCGGCGCTCTCAGGCGCTCGCGCGTCGGCGGGGTGGGCGCCGGATCACGGAAGGTGACACTTGCCCCGTGGCGGTGCGCCCGATCCGCGCGGACGCCCCAGGCGGCGACCTACGAGTCGGCCGGCTC